>NZ_CP072163.1:0-1709635 GCF_019355815.1 Rhizobium sp. B21/90
ACGGAGGCCTCCGACGAGTACGGTGTTTCCAGGCCAACCTACTACCAGGCCAAGGTGAACTTCGACATGGCCGGGATTGCGGGATTGGTGCCGACAAAGCCGGGCCCCCGCCGTCCCCACAAGATCGACGACAAAGTCCTGGCATTTCTGCAGGCGCAGCTTGGCCCAGGAGAACCCGTTCGCGCCCGGGAACTGGCCAAGCTGCTCCGCCAGGATCTCGATATCGAGCTTCATCCCAGATCGATCGAGCGGGTTCTAAAAAAAAGCAGCAGGTAAACACTGCCGCGGCGGTGGCATGCCTGATCCAACCGTCGACCATCGCGTCCCAGTACGAGGTATTGCGCCAGGCTGCTTTCGGCGCAGCGCTGCCGCTTATGGCCCGTAGCGGTCTGATGCTCTTTCTGCGTCGGGGCATGTGGGGATGGGCTCAGGCGCTGACAGCAACAGCAAGCACCCCGCGAGAGCAGCTTTACCCATCGTCAATTGCTTGGCCGCTGCACGGCGGGCACAGCGCCGTTGTTCACGTCCTTGCGACAATCGCAATGAGCATCAACGATCGGAGATCACCATGAATGTACACCTCAAAGTCCAGCCTCATCACCTCGAACGCGGCGCCTACCTGTACATCCGCCAGTCTTCAATGCGGCAAGTCGTTGAGAACGTCGAGAGCGCCAGGCGGCAATATGCGCTTCGGGGACGCGCTGTCGCCCTCGGCTGGCGCGACGAGCAGGTTATCGTCATCGACAACGATCAAGGAGAGTCCGGTGCATCGGCGGCGTGGCGCGAAGGGTTTCAGCGGCTGGTCAGCGATGTCGGCATGGGGCATGCCGGGATCGTCATGGGCCTGGAAGTCTCCCGTCTGGCGCGCAACAATGCCTACTGGCAACGTCTGTTGGAGATCTGCGCCCTTGCCGACACCCTGATCCTCGACGAGGACGGCGTCTATGATCCGGCAAGTTTCAACGACCGGCTCCTGCTCGGCCTGAAGGGAACAATGAGTGAGGCCGAGCTGCATGTGATCAAAGCCCGGCTACGCGGCGGCATTCTCAATAAGGTGCGGCGCGGCGAGTTTCGTTGCCTCCTGCCGACCGGGCTGGTCTATGACCATTTCGGCAATGTGACTCTTGATCCAGACACGCAAGTCAGAGAAACGATCATTCATTTCTTTGAGATGTTCTCTCGCCTCGGGTCCGCCTCCCAGACCGTCAAGGTCTTTCGCAATGAGGGACTATTGTTTCCATCGCGCCTACACAACGGCGGCACGCTGTTTCGGCCGCTGACCGCATCGACGGCGATGCGTGTCCTGAACAATCCGCGCTACGCTGGCGCCTATACCTATGGCCGACGACAGTTTCGACGCACCATCGACGGCAAAAAGACTCTGCGTGCGCGCGACATTGATGACTGGCCGGCCTGCATTCCCGATGCTCATCCCGGCTATATCAGCTGGGAGCGACATCAGGAGAATCTGAAGATCCTCAAGGCGAATGGCTGTGGATTTGAAGCGGCACGAGCTTCAATCCCAAGGGAGGGACCGGCACTGCTGCAAGGCCGAGCCGTGTGTGGGCAGTGCGGCAGCCATCTTAGGGTTCGCTATGCGGCGCGGCGTGGCCGGCAGGAAGCCTGGTACATTTGCAATCGTGCCCGTATTTATCGTGGGGAGCCTATGTGTCAGTCGATCGCCGGGCCTCCCGTCGATGAAGCCATCGGTATGCTGATTGCCGAGCAGATGACGCCGGCGGCCGTCGAGCTCGCTCTCGAAGTCCGCAAGGAGATCCAAGCCCGCCATGAAGAAGCAGACCGGCTGCGCTGTCGCGCCATCGAACGCGCCCAAACGGAAGCCGAGCTCGCTCAGCGCCGCTTCATGCTTGTCGATCCTAGTAACCGCCTCGTCGCCGACACGCTCGAAGGTGAATGGAACGAGAAGCTTCGCACGCTGGCCAGTGCCCGCGAAGAACGCGAACGTGGTCGAGAGCACGATCAATTCATCCTTGATAAAGCTGTCCACGAACGGTTAGTCGCGATGACGGCCGACTTCAACCAGCTCTGGAAGGATCCGGATACCCCATGCCGCGAACGCAAGCGATTGCTGGCCCACATCATTGAGGATGTTACTCTCCTAAAGTTGCCAGCGGAAGGAACCACCAAGCTTCACGTTGGCTTCAAGGGCGGCAAAATCCAGACGCTTACCACCATGAACCCAAAATCCTCTCCTCAGCAGATCAAGACAAAGCTCAGTATCATTGAGCTGGTCGATAGGCTTCTCGACGATTACATTTATCCCGAGATCGCCGAGATTCTAAACGAGCAGGGACATCGCCCAGGTGGAACCGCACGTCGCGGCTGCCAGGACGCCCGCTTTACACCCCTCAAAGTCGCCTATCTCATCCACGAATATAAGCTGCGATCACGATATGATCGACTGCGACAGCGGGGAATGCTGACAAGGCAGGAAGCGGCAGCGCATCTCAATATCAGCGAGCAAACAGTCGCCAGATGGGCCAAATTTGGCCTCATCACCAGACATGCCTATAACGGGCACTATAGCCTGTACGAAATCGCCGATGGAGACCTGCCGCAAAAGCAATGCAGCCGATGGAATCCACTCGAAGATCGCGCTGCTGCGTATCAACAAACGCAAACAGAGCCAAGAACATCAACTGGAGAGGAAAGAGGTGTAGTATGAACGCCGATCGTTGTAAGCCAGGACGATACCTGAGCCATCCCAGTAGATCAGCTTCCGCCGATCTGCCTTACGGGACCGGAACACGAAGACCGTTCCAATGAACGGGTCTTTGTGCAGCTCGTTCTTTACCAGCGCCGCCAATCCGTTATGACCTTTCCGGAAGTCCACGGGCTTGATCGCCACCATGATCCGCACGCGGTTCGACGGAAAGATCATGGCGTGGCCGCCAAGGCACGCGCGATGGCAGCGATCCGGGCTGCCGATGCCCCTTCCTCAAGACGGATCGTGACCGGACCCACCACGATCTCGGCACGGGAGACGGCCTTAGCCATCGGCGGTTCCGGCGTGTCAATCGGCGCGGGCGACTCGACAATCATGGCCGCGAATTCGACTTCATCTTCCGGCTGCGGCAAAAGTAGCTTGCCCTGTCGGGCCAGCGTTCGCCAGGACGACAGATGGTTGGCCTTCATCCCGTAGCGGTCCGCCACTTCGTTCACCGTCACGCCCGGACGCAAACTCTCTCACACGATCCGCGCCTTAACCTCGTCAGTCCAGTAGCGATTCGCCTCACGTCGGCGTCGCCGTGTCGTGAGAACCTCCAACCTACTCTCCATGGAGAAACTCCTTGTCGGTATCCATCCGAGGTGAACCGCAGGATTTTTGCTTTTGCGCGTGGTAAATTGGCGGGATGGAGATCGACGAAGGCAAAATCGACGATGCTGTGCTGGCGCTGCTATGGCTGACGCTTCACAACGAGCGTTGCGCCTGGAAGGGTTTTGACTGGGCTACGACGGATCGGTTGCATCAGAAAGGCTTGATTGGCGATCCGGTGAACAAGTCGAAGTCGCTGGTGCTGACGGATGAGGGTCTACGCCGATCGGAAGAGCTTTTCCGGCAGTTATTTACGCAGCAACCGCAATCTCCGCCGCCTTGATCCTCTTCCATTCCCATGGCAACAATTCGTGCAGGCGGGAGACGGGCAGATCGGCGATGCGAGCCAGCACGTCCGCCAGCCAGGCCTTCGGATCGATATCGTTGAGACGGGCCGTGGTGATAAGGGTCAGCATGATGGCAGCCCGGTCTGCGCCGCGATCGGACCCGGCGAAGTTCCAGTTTTTCCTTCCGCAAGCCACGCCGCGCAGAGCTCTTTCCGCCGCGTTGTTCGTCATGCAGATCCTGCCGTCATCGGCGTATCTGGCAAAGTCCTGCCAGCGCGACAGCATGTAGTTGATCGGCTCAAGCACCGGTGAGGATCGCGACAAACCTTCGCGCTCCTGCCGCAACCAGGTCTCCAGCTCTTCGAGCAGCGGTTTGCTCATTTCCTGGCGCACGGCAAGTCGCTCACCGGCGCTCTGGCCGTTAATGTCGCGCTCGATGTCAAACAGCGCATCGATACGCTTGACCGCCTCCAACGCCGTCGCAGAGACAGGCTTTGCCCCTTTGCCCCGCCGGGCACTTCGCGAGACATCTGCCAACTCGAAGAACTTTCGGCGCGCGTGGGCAAAACAGAAGGCCGGCGTCACCGGGATCTGTTTCTTGGTCCGATCGAAGAGCGGATTGAAGCCATTGTAGCAATCAGCCTGCAGGATACCGGTGAACTCGGCCAGGTGTCGTTGCGGATGCTCACCCCGCCTATCACTGGAGGCGTAGAAGACGGCCGCCGGCGGTGATAGCCCACCAAACGGCCTGTCGTCGCAAACGTAGGTCCATATGCGCCCCGTCGTGCATTGGCCCTTGGCGAGGATCGGGATGGTGGTGTCGTCGCCGTGCAACCGCTCGGCCGCAAACACATGGGTCTCAATGAGATCGAACAGCGGTGTGACGGCGGCGCTGACGTAGCCAACCTGGTCGGCAAGCGTCTGGGTGGACAGATCGATCCCTTCACTGCGAAAGCGACGGCTCTGGCGGTTGAGCGGCTGATGCTCAGAGAATTTGTCGAAGACGATGGTGGCGAGTAGCTTGGGGCCGAGAAAGCCACGTGGCGTTGCATGGAAGGGTGCGGGCGATTGGCTGATGCAGCCGCAGTCCCGGCACGTGAACTTCTCCCGCACGGTCTCGACGACCTTGAAGCGGCGCGGGATCTCCTCCAGCGTCTCGGTGGTGTCCTCACCGAGCTTCGACAGGCGTTCGCTGCCGCAGTGATCGCAGGCACTGGGCGCGTCGATGACGACGCGCTCGCGCTCGATAGTCTCTGGCCAAGGCTTGCGCACTGGCCGCTTGCGGGTGAAGGCACGCACGACTTGGGTTTTGGCGGCAGACACTTGTGAAGCGAGCTCGTCCTCGGTGGCATCGGCAACCAGCTCCTCGAGTTGCAATTCCATCTGGTCGATCAGCCGCTGGGTGCGCTCCCGGCTTGGACCGTGTTTGTCGCGTTCCAGCTTGGCGATCAGCAATTGCAGATGGGCGTTGAGCGCCTCGATGCTGGAAAGTTTTGCCTTGGCGCTGGTGGCTTCCGCCTCGGCCCGCAACCGTGCCTCGCGTTCTATCAGCAGCGCGGCGTGGGCGCTGGCAAGATCGTCAGGAAAGGAAAGCGGTGGTAACGACATGCCAGAATAAGAGCATATTTCTTCAACAAATTCAATGATGAAGAAACTCAAACGCGTGTTGGACGCCAAGTTTCCTGAGGAGCTCGCCAGTCAATTCCAGAGAGCAAATAGGAAAGCTGCGCCGGTGTGATCGCCACCGCGCCACCCTGCACATTCGGCCAGATAAACCGGCCGCGTTCTAATTTTTTCGTGAACAGGCATGCGCCCTGGCCATCATGCCAGATCAACTTTATCAGGTCACCGCGGCGGCCCCTGAAGCAGAACAAATGACCGCCCAGCGGATCATGCTTTAAAACTTCCTGCACCCGAAGGGCCAAGGATGGAAAGCCACACCGCATGTCGGTATGTCCGGTCGACAGCCACACCTTGATCTCCGCCCCCATCGGAAACGGATTCATCGCAATGTCTCCAAACCACGCATGATCCGTAGCAAAACGTCCACATCGATATCCTGGCCCATGATCACACGCCGGCCGTTCGCACTCACCACCTCTATGCGACCCCGGTCGGTGATGGGAGACGGCACCGCGACAGTTTCCGCAGGAGGCGTGCTCGCAAAAACAGGCTCGGCAGCAACGACAATCGCCGGAACAAACTCGTTCGTCGAGCGGTGGACAAGGCGTCCTTCCCGCACGGCCCTGCGCCAGGCATTCAACTGCCAACGCGTGATCCCGTGACGCTGCGCCGTGACTGTTACCTGCCGCGGGCCAGCATAACTCTCAGCCACGATCGCCAGCTTCGCTTCATCCGTGAAACGCCGCCGACGCCCGCTATCGACAATCTCCATCCGGCTGAAACGCCCCGAGTGATCGCTTGTGATGTCCATGAAAGCACCGTCTATATTGCCGTCTATATAGACAGAGCATCCACACGATCACTCAAATCCGCAATCCGGTTCAGCTCGGATGCGTACCCTTGTCGCTCGTGAATGGAATGTCGATCACAGATCAGGTGTCAGCGAGCAATGTGTGGGGAGAACACCGCTTACAGATTTCGCACCCTCCGTGCGACTGCATCCATTACCGTGGGTGTATGCGAGGTGCTTGCATCAGGCTGAGGAGATGGCGTCATTAGTGGCGAAAATTGCCGCCTATCTGCCCGGCCGATCGCCACTCACTCGCTACCTTCATGCAACACCCGAGGACTGCGGCACGCCCTCGCGACGCTGACTGGCGACTTGCAACCCGCTGGCTGATGGAAATAACCTCACCCGCGGATCGATCCAAAGAGCGACGCTGTTAGCTGACCTCACAACTGCCGGGTTTGATAACGGCGATCGTGCTACAGGTCTCTTGTTTATACCGCCCGCCAGTGGTCCGGCTTCTTCTTGTCGTTTAGATCACGGACCCGCGCGACGTGCGGGCTATGCCCGTTTTTTTGGACCAATCGATAGATTCTTTCTCCGTGTCCGAAGTATGCATAACCCTGTCAGCATGGTCCTCAACGACAAAGTCAGTTATAGGGCTTCCTTCCGCCTTGCCTTTGGGCCGCGCCTCCACGTAAACAACTGCCACCTGAATTCCTCCTACCTAATTCGGTTTGATCACGCCCCGCTCTACGCGATTGGCGTGAAGTCTAATTGGCCATTGCACGCAAAACGTGCAATGGCCAGGTTGCAAAAGTGGGTGGAAATTCTCGAAGACTCGCGTTTGGGTGTTCGTGATCGAGCAGTTGGCATGTCGAGATGTTAAAAGATATTCCACTCACACATTTAAAACGCGCAACTCAATGCGGCAATTGCGAACGCAGAAATCAAACCCTTGGAATGAACTCATGTCGTAAAGCTTCCCGCCGCTTCACGTGTTCGCGCTGAGCGCGAGCCTGTATTTCGCCCTCGCTTGGCCGGCCTCACTCGTCGCTCGCCGCGATTGAGGCGCGCTTGCTAGGGCCACGGCTCCATCAATTTATTCGCTGGCTCTGCAGCGGCGCATTAACGCCCGTCACTTTCGGCCAACCGCCGTCTGCGCGCTTCGTAGGCCCTCATATGCAAAAACGCGATCCGTAAAACCGACGCCGATGCCACGTCGGACGCTCTGCCCAACATATCCCCGATTATGTGATCGGCCTCGATCTTGCCGCCGCCCTCGAGATCGCGGAAAAGCGACGCCGTCATCGGCGATCCTGCCGCAGTGAACATCTTTCTAAATCGCTTGAGGACCTCAGGCCGTACCGGGTAGCCGCATGCGTTCGAAATTGCGTTGCATTCATCGAGCAGCGCTTCCGCCACATCGTTCCCACCTGCCTCCACGATGTCGCCGATAGGCGCTCTCATCAAAGTGGTCAGCCCGGCGTTGGTTGCGATAAATACCCATTTCTCCCACATCTCTTGGACAATGAGATTGCTACGGATGACTTCGAAGTCCGCTCCACTGAAGGTCTTCTCGACCTCTCCTGCGAAGCCTTCGTTCTGAGGGTCACGAGCGCCCAGCGTCAAGCTTTGCAGTCGCCCCGTGTGAACTATCTCGCCGTCCGAATTCAAAGACGTCGCAATCATGCAAAGGCCACCAAGGACGCGCCCGGAGCCAAATCGGTTATCGAGCATCTCCATGTGCCGCATGCCGTTCAGAAGGGGGAGAATTCGCGTAGACGGGCCGACGGCTGGTGAGAAGTCTGTGATTGCCTGCTCGAGATCGTAGGCTTTGCAGCTCAGCAATACGAGATCGTAGTGCTGCTTCAAATTTCCTGCGATAACGGTCGCCGGGTTAGAGACGCTCAGGTCGCCAACCGAACTCTTGACAACCAGTCCTTGCGTGGCAAGTTTCTCAGCGCGATGCTGGCGGACAAGGAAGGTGACGTCCCTGCCTGCTTCGAGCAGACGGCCGCCAAAATAACCGCCTATGCTGCCTGCTCCTACGACGAGTATTCTCATGGCTTGATCCTTTGCCCGTCTACCGCTGGGGAAGTCATAGACTTTCTCCTGTGTCAAAACGCATGGCGGCTTGTCTGAATGCTTTCGCGACTGCCGCGTAACTTGCGCTCAGGCGCCGGAACCTACATCGAAATGATCGAGGGTATCGCCGAGCTGGCTGAGTGTTTGGCTCGCGGCCGAATCAGCTGCGTCCAGTTTGCTTGAAAGAATGGCCGTATAGTGCCGCCGCGCCTGAAAGCGGGGGGGGTAGACGAAAGACCACTGTCCAGCCGAGGCGCTTCCCGATCAGCATTGAAGTCCACGACAGCCGCTATGTCTGCGGTGGATTTCTGGATTGCTGTCCGCATGAGACCGTAGTCGCCGTGGTACGGCAACCTCCTCCAAACAAGCTCCAATCCCTGCCGAAGGCAGTGATCCGGTACACTGGCGCTCGGTCTAAGCACTCGGTTTCGATGGACTGCACATTGCGCACCGTGCTTGTGGTCATGAGTCCACTCGAGGGTTCGTCCGTAACGCTCTGCGCGCCGCCGCCCGAGGAGCCTTCCGACTGCGGAGCGGCGTCGATCGGTCTCAAGAGAGCCAAAGTGGCAAACAGTCCGAGGCCAAAGCTATTCAGTTGTGTCATGGCTTCAATCCTGCAGTTTCAGCCCGTACCGTGACTGCGATGATAGGCAAAGGCTGGCCCTAATGCGCTCCAGCGCCACCGCCGCGGGCGGCTTTCTTGGTAAATAGCACCGTCACAGCAGCGATTGACAAGACAACGCCGATGATAGCGAACGTGTCACCGAACCCCATGATCAGCGCTTGCTTTTTGACCGTCTGCCCAAGCGATAGAACAGCGTCGCGCTGCGCCAACGCCCTGTCAGAAACGCCGTGGGACATGAAGAATCCTGTCATCTGGTCAATTCGCTGTCGGACTTCCTCGCGGCCGAGGTTTACGGACTGCCCTATGATGTTGCTGTGGAACTGCTCCCGTTTCGTCAGGATAGTTCCCAACGACGCCGTTCCGACAGCGCCGCCAAGGTTGCGAAGCATGTTCGTAAGCCCTGAGGCCGCCGCGGCATCGGCTGGAGCAATCAGCGCGGTGGTGATCGCAGTGACAGGAGTGATGACCAGGGACTGGCCGATCGCCCGAACGATATTCGGAATGAAAAACTGATCTCCAGCGGTGTCCGCCGAGAGCGCCATGTTCATGAAGCAGCTGATCGCGAATACGGCGATCCCAATAAATGCCAGTAGCCGAACATCAACGCGCTTCATCAATGATGGGACCAACGGGATCAGAAGCAGCTGCGGAAGCCCGGTCCAGGCCAGGACATTGCCGATTTGCTCTGAATTGTAGTGCTGAACCTGTCCGAGATACTGCGGCAGGATGTACACCGTCCCGAACAGTGCCACGCCGACGAGGATATTTGCCAGAACCCCAAGCCCGAAATTTCGCTGTTTCAGCAAACGCAGCTTAACCAGAGGCTTCTCGACAGACAGTTCGATGGCGACGAACACTGTCAGGAATACCACGGCTACGATGCTCAACTTGACGATGAAAGGCGAGGAAAACCAGTCTTCCTTATTGCCTTCCTCGAGAACGGTCTGAAATGCAGACAGCCCGATGGCCATGGTAACGATGCCAAACCAGTCACCCTCCCTGAGGAGGCCGAGCCGCATGGGCTGCTTGTCTAGGGAGAGAGCCAAGGCTGCCGCCATGATGAGGCTGGGGACTATGTTGATGTAGAAAATGGTCTGCCAGCCGTAGTTCTCCGTCAGGTATCCGCCGATTGTGGGGCCAATTGACGGGGCGAATGTCACCGACAGCGCGAAAATGGCAAGGCCAAGCGGTTGCTGCGGTTTCGGCAGCTTCGTCAGAACCATGGTGAATGCCATGGGGATTAGTACACCCCCGGCAAACCCCTGTAGGCCGCGGAGCACGATCATGGTGCCGAGGTCGTGCGCAAAGGCGCAGCTCAGCGAGAATAAAGGGAAGAGGATCGAATTAACGAGGATATAGCGACGGAAGGAGAAGACGTTGCTAAAGAACGCCGTGAGTGGGATCACCACGATCTCGCCAATCAAGTAGGACGTCGAAATCCACGCTCCATTGTCGACGCCTGTTCCAATCCCTCCCTCGATATCGAGCAGCGAAGCGTTTGTGATCTGGATGTTCAGGATGGCCAGAAACGCCCCTATCATCGCGGCGAGAACGGCAACCCACTCTCGCGTGCTGGCGCGATCGTTCGTGGCCGGGATCGGAACCGATCCAGCTATGCTGTCAACGGACATGTGATGTCCTCCGGTGGTCAATCGTTACTCTGGGATTGTGCCTTGGTGTCGATGCTCGGTCCGACTGACATGCCGGGCCGCAGATCGCCCGTCTGTTTACTCTCCGGATCGAGCGTGATCTTAACCGGGATGCGTTGGACGACCTTGGTAAAATTTCCTGTGGCGTTATCTGGCGGTAACAGAGCGAATTCCTGCCCGCTGGCGGGGGCTAGGCTATCGACATGACCATGGTAGGTTCGGCCGGGGAACATATCGACTTCGATTTCGACCGCCTGCCCTGGGCGGACGTGCGTGAGTTGAGTTTCCTTGTAGTTGGCAATGACATAGGCCGCGGTTGCCGGGACGACCGACATCAACTGCGTGCCAGCCTGCACGTATTGGCCTACTCGTAGCGTGCGATTGCCGACAATACCGTCAACGGGAGCGACCACGGTGGCGTACGAGACGTTCAACTCGGCCTGATGCTTGACTGCGAGGTCATGCTTCAATGAAGCAGCTGCCTGGGCGACCTGAGCGTTGAGGAGGGCGATCTGCTTCGTTGCCTGCTCGAGCATGGCAGTGTCGCGAATGACCGTCGCCTGCGTTACCGAGATTTGTGCGGCGGCCTGCTGGGCAGTCTGAACCGCGGCATAGCCGTTCGTGGCGAGGCTTTCGTAGCGCTTGTTGTTCTGCTCGGCGAACGTGACGTTCGCGTTATCGACCTGCACCGTCGCTTTCGCCGCGGCGATGTTCGACTGCTGTATGTCCAGGGAAGCACGGGCCGCCTCTACCGAGGCCTGCGCCGCGGTGACGTCAGCGGTCGCCTGATCCAAAGCCGCCGCAAAGTCGCGGTCATCGATCTTGGCTAGCGCCTGCCCCGCCTTCACCCGCTCGTTGTCACCGACCAGTACCTGTGAAAGATAACCGGATACCTTCGGTGCGATCGCGCTGTTGTCGGCCTGTACGTAGGCGTCGTCAGTCTCGATCTGAAAGCGTCCGATCCGCCAGTAGTTGTCGCCGAAGTATGCCGCCGCAGCCAGCAGAACGACGCTGCCCCCAGCAAACAGGACGAGGCGACCGCCGCCCTTGCGGCTCGCAGGTGTCGATACGGCAACGTCGGTCGGGGTTGGGGGCGCAGTCTCTTTGGGGGAGGGATCGTTGGTCTTTACCTCATTGACCGTTTCAAGCGAGGCGGGGCCACCTTTGTGGACCAGGTACAGCGTCTTATCCATCTGTGCTTTCCTCAGTGAGGTCGCCGTCATGGAGAGGCTGCGGCCAACTACGTTATTAGAAACTTGCTGTTTTCCAAAATAGAAGGCATGTTGCAGAAGTCAATCGGAATTTGGAAAACTGTCATGGTAGAAATTATTGAGCAAAAGAGGTCGCGCGGAAGGCCGCGGGTTCGCTCGGATGATGAGACCCGGTCGGTGGTTACGGAAGCAGCCAGTCGCATGTTCAACGACTTGGGCTACGCCGCGACGTGCGTGGCCGATATCGCTCAAGGAGCGGGGGTCTCTACGAAGACACTGTATAGGCTTTTCCCCGCCAAATCGGACCTATTCGAGAGCGTTTGCGCGGGTCGCATAGAGCGCTTCACCTTGGAAGCCAGTACAGGCCAGCAACCGTCTGCTGACATTCATACGAGCCTCGTCCACTTGCTGGAGGTACTGGGCCGGCTAACTCTCGATCTCGATACGATCGCCATTTACAAGCTCGTTGTTACGGAGGCCGACCGCTTTCCGGAGGTCGCAGACGCTTTCTACAAACGGGCGATTCTGGGTACTTCCAAGGTCGTCGAGGGGTGGCTGCAATCTCGCTGCCGGACGGGAGAAATCGCTATCGCCGACATCTCCCTGGCGGGCGGCATGCTCCGTGGAATGATGGTGTTCGAGCCTCAACGCGGTGTGATGCTCAATCAGAAAAAGCCTCCCTCGTTAGAAGAGGTACGGCAGCGGGCCGAGCTATGCGCAGGAATCTTTCTTTGCGGGTGTATGGCGAAGACGAGGGGTTCTGCCGAGAAGGAGGGCAGAGGCTGATATCAGGGAGGTTTTCCGAGAGGCCTCTGGCGCGCCGACTATATTTGCGAATTTCCTTCGACTCTACCCGTGAACATGTTGGACGGCGGTGTGGTGTACGAGTCCTGAGTACGATCACCGGCAAGCGGGTTCTCAGTGATTTTGTGTGCTCTCGTGATCTTCCGGCTCGAACGCATCGGCAATGATCTGCTCGATGTTGGCCACTTCTTTGTCCGTCAGCTTCACGAATTCCCTATTTCTTCGCTTTTTGGAGAGTTGACCGTTGTTCTGGCTAACGAACGTAATAAGCGAGCCAATCATCGAATCTGGCATTTCCAGCAGGTCCTGTATTCTTTGTTTCGCCTCGTCGTAGGAAGCCAAATATGCAATTTCTTTGGGAAGGTCTTCTTCGACTGTCCTGATGATGCACGCGTATAAGAATTCCGACAGGGATGTATAATCGCCGTAGCGATAAAGATCGGCGGTGTCGTTCAGGACGGAAACGTTCTGCTGCGCAGTCGGCACCCACTCGATATACGGTAGAAGGGGTCCGGTGAAGTTGCGGAGGTGCGCTGCGTAGTCGGCTTCGCGATCGAGCAGAACAGTTGAGACTGGGAATATCAATCCTGCGGGCGTGAAGCCGCGTTCGGCAAGTACATGGTGTATCAGATAGCGGTGTAGTCGTCCGTTCCCATCAACGAACGGATGCACTGCGATGAAGCCGAACGCCACAATAGTCGCTTGCACAACGGCGTCTACTCCGCTTTCCGCCATTCTCTGCCCAGCATCGATTATGCCTTCAATAAGAGCTTTAACGTCTTCATGTCGGGCTGGCACGAATTCTGGCAGTGGATTGTTTTCTCGGTCTCGTCCACCAATAAATCCATCTTCGTCACGCAGGCCTTGTTTTATAAAGCGGTCTTCTTCGATAACGATGGTTTGCAGGCGCTCAAGTTCATCTACGGAAAGTGGGTATTTGCCAGCTTGGGAAACGGCTCTCATCCATCGTTCAAGCCGATTTCGGGGCGGGCGTTCACCTTCGATTTGATAGGAGGCCTGTGTGTCAGCAAGTAACATGAAGCTGGCCGCGCGCGCGATAACGCCTGTGCTGACTCCGCCGATCCGGTCTTTTGTCTGCACGTCCCAATGGCTGCCGACAGCATTGTCAAGTGTAGGCGTCCTTCTTACCATCGGGCAGAACTCGCGGTTGCCTAACAAGTTGTTCCTCACGCGGTGGCGGGTCGAATTGGCCGGCAGAGATGTAAAATACGCGGCCGGATCGATGGCATCGACGTAGTTGCCGCGACCGGCATCTGGAACATTTAGTTTTTCATCTGTCAGCCATTCATAGAAAAACCAGACGCGGCGGGCCATCGCCCCCGTCGGTTCGCTGAGCACCAATTCCTCGATTTCACGTTTTGGTGCCGCGGTAAGGAGACGCTTGAGAATCAGCAAGTCGACGCCTTCGTAACGTAGGGCGAACGTCAGGTGACCAGCGAGGGTATTGGCGGGCGCATAGCGTGCATCGTAGATTTTCCAGCCGTCCATCTCTCGTTTGGTATCCCTGAGGGTGACGTCTGAAATGGCTGTTGGTGTTTTCAAGGGAGCCTTTACCGAAAATTCGGTTATCAGAGCGCTCCAGCCGACAAGGGTGGCGCGTGCCGGCACCAAACGTTCCTGAAATATGCGGGGGAATGGTCTGAACGTCATGATTGGCTCCGTGTGGGAAATCAATTAAAGATATGGAAATACGATTACTATCACGTGTCAATGCGGAGAGTGGATTACTTTCATTTATTTTTGGTTATTTTGTGCGGTTTTTGTGGAGAATTGATTATGGCTATAAACACAGAAAAGTGGAAAATCGATTATTAGTGTGGAAATTTGATTATTAATAACATGATCTGCGATTTTTTGATTATTTTGAAATCGGCAGCGGCGCGAAGGAACTGACTGCAAATAGCGTCCAAGACCCTCCTGGCGGCCCCTGTGCAACATTCAGACGCGCGCCATCGATGTAGACGGCTTCCTGGACGCCGTGATCGATGCGGACAATGGCAACAGTCCTGTTCGACATCGCGGCCAAGTACGTCACCCCCATCGCCGAGGGCAATGCCAGACGCCATCCCGTGTTGGCGATGATGCACGTCTCCGTCATGGTCAACGATCATTTCGCCGCCAAGAGCAATGGAGAGGAGGACGGCGACGGCCTCATTTCAGGTATGCGGACATCGTGATCGCTTCTTCGACAAGAGGCCGGCCGAACCGGCACTGTCATAAGCCTGTAGCAGCCTGTGGACCTGGCTGCGACAGAGAGCAAGCAGTTCGGCCGCCTGAACTACATTCAAGCGATGATCCCGGATCTTCTGGATGACTTCGAGGCGATGCAATTCTTTCTGCGACATGGTGATCAAACAGGACATGACGACTCCGTTCGCTCCTGGTCTCCACCAGGCTGGACGTCGTCATCCTTGCTCCCAACATTGATGTTGACCAGTGCATCGAAAGGCGAGACTCTCGCATGTCTAACTGGCCCAACTGTCGCATTACTAAATAGCTACATGTCATGTCATGTCAAAGCTGCGTAAGGTAGGTTATGGAACTAAAAAGAAAATAGGGCCACTTAACGGTGTCCTTTTGACGCGAGAGAAAGGAACGCGCAGGCGGCTAAATCGATCCTTGGCCAACAACTATCTGCAAAAGTATTACGAGAAATCTCGATCACGCGCCGCTTGCGGAAATGGTCATGAACCGGTGGTGCCGCTCGAAATCCTTTTCACCGGACCGCTTACGCTGCATCGGAAGCCACCTGGAGCAAAAACGATTTCGGGAGCCGTTCCGAACAGCGATCCCAACGCAGACCTCACATATCGCGTGCCGTATCCCTGCCGCGTCGGCTCGCGAACCATGGGCCCGCCCACTTCGGTCCAGTTCACGGAGAAATCGGAACTGTCGTCTTTTGCGAATGTCCAGACGATCTCTACATGCCCCTCAGGTCGGGAGAGCGCACCGTATTTGATGGCGTTGGTGATGAGCTCATGCAGGCACAGCGCTATCGTCGTTCCAGCGTTGCGACTGACGACGATGCCCGGCCCACTGACTTTTATGCGGCTCACGCCATCCTTGTTGTAAGGAGAGACAGTCAGGTCAACCACTGCGGAAAGCGCGACCTCCTCGCCACCGGCTTCGAAAACGGCCGTATGCACGTCGGAAAGCGCTTGAAGGCGACCGGTATAATTGCTGGCGAGGTCCTCGACGGTTGTGGCTCCGCGTCGAGTCATCTGAAAGATCGAGCCAACGCTTGCCAGGATGTTTTTTACCCTGTGATTGAGCTCCAGACGAAGCTCTCTTTCGCGCTCGATGGAATCTCGGACCTGACGTTGGCGCAGTCGTACCAGGAGGTTTGACTGGATCCCGTTCACAAGTTCCAGCGGGGCTATTGGGCGCGTGTGAAACAGGAGACGTGCTCCGGGCCAGGAATTCTGCAATTGGACACGGATTCGTGCAATCGGCGCGCTACGTTCCAGGAGGACGATGATGGGTACTTCCGACCAGTCGGGCTGCTCTGCAAGATGCTCCGCAATGCGCGCAACTGCCTCTGGATTGAGCGCCTCATGGGTAATGACAATGATGCCGGGCGAACGGGCTAGGTGCTCACCCAGCTCGTCGCCGGCCTTTGCGGGCATGACCTCGATCATCTGTTCCCGAAGAAATGCTGCAATGTAATCGGCATCCTTGCGAAAGGGAGCCAGGACGAGCACCCAGTCCAGCTCGCTGTCGGTTGGAACATCATTCATTTTGGATCTGGAAGCGGATTATAGGCAACCACGCTGACGCTACCGCTTTCGATCAGCAGTTCACGTACATTGAGATCATGCGGGCCGTGGCGCTTCTTGACCACGGTTATATTCCGGCGCAGTCGCCCCTCATGCTCCATGATCCGCAACAGCAGGACGGTATCGCCAAGAAAGCTGACATCGACATCTATGCCAACATTCTGGCCTATCAAGCCGTGTTGAGCGACAATCAACATGGTCAGGACACCGGAGCGGGCCAAATACTTCAAGAGGGACTGGATATCGCGCACCGCTTTCTCGCGGTGCGGCAGAGAATTTAGGTATCCCGTCAGGCTGTCGATCACCACCACCTTCGACTTGTTCTGTGTGACCGCATCCTGGACGATCTGGCCGAACTCTCCCGGCGAGATTTCATTGGGATTGAAATCTCGCAAGATGAGTTTGCCGTCTTTATGGAACTGCCTCAGTTCCATACCCAGGCCCTCGGAACGGCGGAAGAAGGTTTCCAGCCGCTCCTCGAACAGGAACAGCGCCACACTTTCACCGCGCTCGAGCGCTGCTGTGGCGTAGAGGGATGACATCGTCGACTTGCCGGTGCCCGACTGCCCGATGACGAGTGTCGTGGTCCCGGCCTCCTGGCCTCCCCCAAACATTTCGTCGAGCTCTGCGACACCGGATTTGATCAGTTGCGGCTTCGGATTTTCCGACGCCTTGCTGGACATAATTCGAGGGAACACGAGGACGCCCTCCCCTTCGCGGATAGCCATGTCGTGATATCCGTCGGCAATCGGTACGCCGCGCATCTTGGAGACCTCGATGCGGCGGCGCACACCGCCATATTCCTCGAGCGACTTGTCAAACCGGATCACACCATGAGCAAGCCCCTCGACCTCCTCGCCACTGCGGTCGGGGCCAGCGGTCTGGGTATCGAGCAGCAAGGCCACGACGTTCTGTTTGGCAAGGAATGACTTAAAGCCAATCAACTCGCGGCGAAAACGGGGGCTATCGCCGGTGATGAGCCTGATTTCGAGAAGGGAGTCGTAGACGAGACGGCGCGGCTTGTGTTCCTCGATCGCCGCTTCGATAGCTTTTCTCGTTTCGTCCAGACGAAGATCGGCCGTCAGGAAGATGCTCTGATCGTCCGCTTCGTTGACGGTACCGGATGTCGACAGTTCCTCGACCCGGATCCCATCGAGCGTCCACCCGTGCGAAATGGCGATAGCTTCAAGCTCTGCGGCCGTCTGCGAGAGCGTGACGTATATGCAGCTTTCGCCGGCCTCGACACCTGCACGCAAAAATTGCAGAGCGGCTGTCGTTTTACCCGATCCCGGCGCTCCCTGCAGCATATAAAGGTTCGACGCTGGCAGGCCGCCGCGCAAAATCTCATCGAGCCCGGTAATTCCCGTACTGACAAAAGTAGGCTTTTTCTGTTTGGGCATGTTCGTCTTCCGCTGCAATGCTTGGCGCAAATTGGAAATCGGTGGCGCGCATCGTCCAGGGAAGAGCCGCTCTCTTCTTATATTCACCTTTCTGCGAACTTCAATTCCGGGGTCGCGCCCGCCAGCCACAATTTTCAACAATGCCTGTCATGGAGGCAATCGGATTGCGCCCGCAGGATCTCTGCCGAGAATTTTGGGCGCGTATTGTTGGGTCAGCCGGAAACTGACTGAAATCGCGTGTATGCGTTCATCGGGTAATATTGACTGTCTCTGTCCGGGGCTATCGCAGAGCGAAAGCTACGCATGGTCGAGGCGAAGGCGTTGCGATGCCCTCATCTTACTCTAAGCGGACGGTCTGCTTGGCTAAGCGCTGTCTTGCAAGAGTTGAGCGACAGGCGCGTGAAGTTCCGTTGGGTGCCTGCTGCGGTCGCTTTTTGATCAGCCGTGTTCGATTGGGTGACGTCGAAAGACAGCATGTCGGTGATATCTCTTCTCGCTTCAAAACATCCTTCAACCAATCAGGTGAAGGATAGCGAGCGCAAGCACGACGTAACGCCCGGTTTTCGCGATGGCAACAAGGATTGTGAATGTAAGAAGTGGCTCCCGAAGAACACCAGCGATAACGGTGAGGCCATCGCCGACGATTGGCATCCATGACAGTAAAAGCGACCATTTGCCGTATCGCCGATACCATTTTATCGAGCGTTCCAATCCCTTGTCGCTCAACGGGAACCAGCGATACTCTCTAAAGCGCTCTATCCACCGCCCAAGAAACCAGTTCGCCATGGCTCCGAGAGTGTTGCCAACAGATGCAACGATAACCACGCCCACGACCGAAAATTTTGTCGAAAGGAGCATGCCGACCAGAACAGCTTCAGACTGCAATGGGAAGATGGTGGCAGCAATGAATGCCGTTGAGAACAGGCCCGCATAGGCGGCAATATTCAGCATTTTTCCAGCAATCTACGAGTTTGCGAGGAGCTTCACCTCCAATGATCCCGTCGGTCAGGACAGGCGCACCAAGGACCGAGGCCATGTAATGCGACAGGAGGGGATAGTCATCTCCGAAGAACATCCACGGGAACAGAATCGAATCCGAGCGCCAAAATTCCTCGCGCAATGGCCGCCAAGCGGATAACGCTTTCTGCGAACCCGGCGTCATAGAATTCCCTTGAATTGTGATTGGCCTGGCTCTCTAAAATCGGACTTAATCCCTGTCTCAGCCAGCGAGGTCTCGTCGGGAAATCAGCCCGGCAAACGGAAGGCGATCTGCGAGCGGATGGGGACCAAGGTCGGCCTGTCGGTTGTCTCTCTTAGGAAAGGACGTCCCGTGCCAAGTTGAGAAGCAACGAGAGAGGCGCCAGAAGGGCTCCTTCCCGTCCACAGGTTGTCTTGAGAAAAACGGCAAGGGTGTGCGGTCTCTGCAAGAGGCGCAATCGATGACCACCACCGCCGGTCTTGCCCCAGGCCCAAATATTGGGCTGAACCGCCGAAAGCCCGTGATTGCTCAGGCATTCAAGGCCGCTCGGTTTTGCCGACGATCGGCTGCGCCGTCACAGCGCCGCCCGCCCAAAAATGTCCAGCGCCCGCTGGCCGCATCAGGCTTTCCCGAGCTTGATGCCGGTCGCATCCGCCGTAAGATAGCCGACGGCCGCGCCGAAGCGGTCCTTGTAGTTGGCGCGAACCAGCGGATCGAGGCTATCCTTCACTTTGGCGTGGAGCTTCTCCCAGTCGCCCGGGTGCTGAAAGTTGCTCATCACATAGGTCCAGCCATTGAGTTCGTCGACCGCGTGGAGGCCCGTCGATTCCGCGCCGGCCGGCATCGACATGATGCGCGACAGCTGCCTGTTGTCGACATTGTAGGCCCACAGGAAGTTGTTGACATGCATGCCGCTGTCCTCGCCGACGAACAGGGTGCGCAGGCGCTCGGAGAACTTGATGTTATCCGGATTGCCGATCTTGTCGGGATTGGCAGTGTTGCCAAGTTCGTCGGTAGCGATATCCTCGCCCGTCAGGACAAATCGGGTCTCAAACGGCACCCATTCGCTGGCGATCGCCTCTCCGCCGCTGTCCTTCTGGGCACCACCCATGGAGTGCGCGAGAATACCGCCTGCCTCGAGAGGCTTGTCGAAACCGATGCCTGACGTTTGGTACCACCCCTTGCCGCCCTTGACCATCGAGTCCTTGATGTAGGAAATCGCCGAGTAGGCAAACTTGTCCTTCGCGTTGACGGTGGTGCCTTCCATTTTTGTAAAGGCCATGCTGCCGCCCATAAGCGCTGCATAGCGGTGTGTTTCCAGGAAGGCCGCGGCCTTTTCCATGCCTGGCGCGAGCTTCACCCAATGGAAGGATCCACTCATGGCGATGCGCGCGTAGCGCAAATCTTTGGGATCCTCCTTGGCGATCTCCATGATGGCCTCAGGCTTCACCGTGTCGGCGAGTTTCTCGATCTCCGCGCTGGTGGCATGGCCGAGCTTAATCCAGGTGATCGTGTCGGCCGGTGCTGCTGTGTCGGTGGACAGGGTGCCGCCGAGCTTGGCAACGTAGAGCGTCCCGCCGGAAAGGTCCGCTTCCCTGTCGGCGACGAACATGAACAGGCCGCCATTGGTCGCATCGTCGCCCATCAACAGCGTGCGACGGTCAGGCATCACCTGCACCAGTTCGTGCGAGATGCGACCAATGCAGTAGTGCTTGGTCAGCGTGCCGCTTCCGTCGGCATTGACCCTGACTTCAGGCAGGTGACCGTAATGATAGGGATTTGCAGCCTTCTCGTCTCCAAACAGATTTTTGCTATAGGCCAGGAGCTGCTTGTTCGATGAGGCCGCGAAGGCGTCGGGCTCGTATTCCTCGCTCGACAGATGGGTGTTCCAAGGCGAGAGGCTGGCGCCGCAGGTGATCCAAAGACCATGCGCCTGAGCGGTGTCGACGTTGTGGTACTTGACCAGGCCGAGCTTGCCGGTGCCCGGATCCTGATCGAGTGTCAGGACGGCGATTGGCGAGGGCATGCGGCCATAGGTGTCGTCGCCTTTCTGGTCGCGCGACATGTACTCGAACTGGACGACGGCGAATACAGTATTGCCCTTGACGCCATCGACCTTCGCGCCGGCGATCGGTGCCAGCAGCGAAGTCCCGTCTGGACAGTCGGAGAAAAACTGGCGCTCCCTGCCCGGTACCGAAGTGTCGATGATCGGCTTGTTGTGGATATCGTAGTAGCCGCCGGCCAGGATTTCCCCGCCCTTGCCGTCCGGCACCATGTCACCCGTCATGAAGAAGGGCTGATAGGACAGCTTGAACGCCTGCGTATTTCCGTCTTCGAGCGTCACCGTCAGCTGCGAAGCAACGGTCGTGGTCGCCATGGCCGCCGGATCCGCCAAAGAGGGCGCGGCCATCGAGCTGAACGTTGCCGAGACAAAGTTTGACGGCGCGGCGGCGGCATCACGCGCCGCGCCGAGAGCGAGAAGCGAGCTGGCGGCCGAAGCGCCGAGTGGCAGCATGGGGACGCTAGCGAGGAATTTCAGGGCCTGGCGACGCGTAGAGTGGGTGGATTCCAACATTTGATACCCTCCGTTTATGCCGGGTCATGACCCGACGCGACCGCGTTCGCCATGAGCAATGGACGGACTGCGAGCCTATTGTCTGGTGGGATAGCGGGATTGCAGGACGTCTTGATGAAGTGGAGCCCAGCATTTTTTGTCCCGGTCGAAGGACGGATACCGGAAAGCGTCGATCACGGAGCGCTTCCCTCACCGTCCTTGCAATGTGGGGGCGGTGAAAGTTTTCACACCCTGTGACTTGGGAAATTCGCCGCCTTCTCCCGTCTGAATGTGGCGTGGCATATGAAACCTAACTCAAAGGTTAGGATTTTGAGCCCCGTTTTCGGACCGTCATTTCCCCTTTCAATTCTAGGCTAGAGAGGCTCTGGTTTTGGCCTATGCGGCAAGTTGAAAATCCTGTCTTCTCTGGGCCGGGCAGCCTGCCTTCTGGCGAGTGCTCGTCTCCCTCGGGTATCGGCTGGAGCAAATCGCCCTGCAGCGGGGATGGCCAATCGCCCTTGCGCCGAGCGAAAAGGGACGCGGTCGACTCCCTCCTGACCCATCTCGACGCCTCCGCCGCAACGTCACGCCATTGGCCGTAACACGACGACGGGTTGGCCCGTTCGATTGACGAGCCGTGATCAGCCTCGGCGACTGGAGCCGCAATGGGCCACGCGGCAGCGCGGCTTGAAACCGTCCCAGACTAGGCCGGGCGCAGTACCTTGGGGCCGCTGCCGTGAGGCAGGCCGACATCATATTGGCGCGGTGACGTCGAGATGGCTCGGGAAGCCACGGCAGCGCCCCTCTCTAAGCAATTGGGAAAAGCGTTTTGGGCGCTCAGGGCAGCCAGGAAGGCGGCATTGAAAATATCGCCTGCGCCGACCGTATCCACCGCATCGACATGCGGCGCCGCAGTGCGGTGAAGGGCTCCCCGCGCATCGACGCCAATCGCCCCCGACGGCCCGCATTTCACGACAAGAAGCGAACCGGCGGGCATATGCGTCTTCAACTGGGCGGCAGCGCCTTCAACGCTCTCAAGACCTGATAGACCCAGTGCCTCAGCCTCGTTGAACAGGGCGCAGCCAGCCCGGGCCAGCCAGGCCATCGTTCGTGCCCTGTTCGCCGCGGTCCAGCCCCCGTCAGGCCAACCGGGATCAATCGATGTCGTGATACCGTGTAGGTCTGCCCAATCGAACAGTCGGTCGTAGTCGCGGGCCAGGGTCTCGGTCTGGAAAGCTGCGGACAGCAGCAGATGTCCTCCCTTCAGCCGTCGTGCATCGAGCGCCACCAATGCATCGTCGATACAGAACCGGCCAAGATGGCCGCGCGTGCTGAAAAAGGTCCGCTCGCCATCTGGATGCGTCACACCGACTGTGATCGCCGTCCTGTCGGGCGCCCGCACCCATGTCTCCGCGTAGGAACCGAACGCGCTTCGCAGCCATTCCCCGAACATGTCCTCACCCGTGCTGGAGGCAATCGCAAAGTCCACCCCCATACCCATCCAGGCGAGCGCTGTATTGCCAGCCGAACCTCCGACCCGCAGCTCGTCATGATCGACGATGACCTCCGTGCCGGGACGGGGCCAGGGGCTTGCGGGCCCCAGTATCAGATCGACATTCACATTGCCGATGACGGCCAGAGGGGTCCCGATATTCATCGCGCCGCCGCTTTTATCATGGCTTCAAACAGGGCCAGGTCAAATTTGGATTCTGCGGGCGGCGTCCGGTTCTCTCCACCTTGCGTTGCCGCCGCATGGAAGGCGCGCAGCTCGGCGTCGAACGGATCCTGGTAGAAGGGACCGAGTCTCGTGAGGACGTTGCCCTTCTCCGTGGACGCCTGGATATCAAGCGTCATCGGCAGATTGCGGATATAGGGGGTCGGATATTCGAATGCGAGACGTCCGGTTCGCGTGTTGATTTCGAAGCCCGCCTCGAAACGCACGACATCGCCAATCATGCATTCGTAGAGCGCGGTAAAGTGACCGTAGTCAAACAACGCGGTGATCTGTGTGCCGCCCTGCTTGATCTCTGTCGCGATAACCCGTTGGGGCACGCCGAGAAGGTCACGCATGGCCGACAGGGAATGGGATGACAGGCCCGTCAGCACGGAATAGGCAGTGACATGATCGGACGGCGCATCGGCGCCGCAGACATCGGCAACCATCGCCTGGCGCAGCGCACGGCTTTCCGCGACAAGAGCCGCGGCGATGTCGTTCTGCGGCGTGATGACCCGGTCGGTCTGCCGAAAGAACCACGGCCCCTCGCAGATGACGTCGCGCACGCGCACATAGGTGATGTCGTCGAGCTTCGGTAGGCGTGCTTTTGCCTCAAGGAAGGCAGGGGCGTATCGCCGCATGTAGCCGACCATCGCCACACGGCCGGAGGCCCGTGCCGTGGCATCGAGCTCGTCGAGGTCGCTCTGCGTCAGGCAACACGGCTTTTCGACCAGGACATGCTTGCCTGCTTCCAAGGCCGCGCGGGCATGGCGGCCGTGATACTGGTCGGGGCTCATCACCAGCACGGCGTCGATATCGCCTGAGGCGATCAACGCGCCGGGCGTGGAAAATAGCCGGGCGATGTTCCAGCGCGCGCCAATCGCTTCGGCGACAGACGGGGACGGGTCATAGGCGCCAGCCAGAGCGAACTGGTCTCCCAGTCGCTGCAAAATCGGCAGGTGGATGAGTTGAGCCACTTCCCCAAGGCCGATCAAACCAAGTCTGAGCACGTTTTTTTACCTTTTCACTCGGGGCGCCGCATCGGCGCAGACCTTAGACTCGCACCGTAGTGATGCGGGGCCCGTACTGCGGCGAGCCTGTTACATAATAAATATGCATTGAGGATTTTATCAATCCGAAAAATCCTGAATTCTGGACAATTTAAGGGGATCGCGGCTGGGGAATGCTCCCGTTATCCTATAAAAGTCCTAAAGTTAAAGAAAAAGCATGGACTCCCTTTCCCAACTTGCTGTTCTGGAATAGAAGATGTGTCGAGGATTTAATTCTCGATGGAGATGGAAACGATGAAGGTTGCGACGGCTCCGGACGCTTGGGGCGTATGGTATGCGGATGACCCGAAACAGACGCCGTGGACGCGTTACCTTGACGAGGTGCGCGATTCCGGCTTCACCTGGACGGAAACCGGGCCCTGGGGCTACCTGCCGACCGATCCCGCGCGTCTCACCGACGAACTGGCTGCCAGAGGACTTTCCGTATGCGGGTCGGCTCTGGTGCATCTTCTTGCGCCAAGGGATGCGATGGACACTTTGCGACCGCGCCTTGAGCAAACTTGCGGCCTGCTCAAGGCGATGGGGTCGGAGTGGGTCGTGCTGATGGACGATTCGGACCTTCCTCCGGCGGGCGGGCAGCGCGCGCTTTCGGCGGATGCCTGGAAGGGAATGGTGACGACTGTCAGGGAAGCCGCTCGCTACGTGGCCGAGGAACACGGCCTGCATCTCCTGTTTCACCCGCATGTCGGCTCCGGCGTCGAGACGGAAGAAGAGGTCATCCGCCTGGTCGAGGAAACGCCGGCCGAACTTGTCGGCCTTTGCTTCGATTTCGGCCATCACGCCTATACCGGCGCCGATGCCTTCGCCTTCATGAAGCGCTATGCCGAGCGGATCCCCTACTATCACTTCAAGAATGTCGATCCTGCGCTACTCAACAAGATCCGCGACGAGAATATCGATTTTATCAAGGGCTTCCAATCCGGCGTGATGTGCGAACTCGACAAGGGCATCGTGGATTTTCGCGAGGTGCGGGATTTCCTTGCGGCTCGGAATTTCGACGGCTATGTCGTCTACGAGCAGGATATGTATCCGTGTCCGCCCGAAAAGCCTTTTCCGATTGCGCTTCATAACCGTAAGGTGCTCAAAAGCCTCGGGCTCTGAAGCGGTATCGCATGGCGATCGCGCGGCAGGAAAACGGGCAGCAGGCGGAAGCGATTTGGAGCAGGAAGACAACAGGCCGATCAAGGATGAGGATGTCCGGATCGCGGGCAGCCGCATCGAGGATGCGCGGATTTTCAATCGGCGCCTCGTGTTCGAGACGATCTTCCAGCGCGCTCCAATCAGCCGTGTCGAGATTGCCGGCATTGTCGGGCTGAAACCGCAGACGATTTCATCAATCACCCGCGAACTCCTGGAACAGGGGCTTATTTCGGAAGCCGGGCGCTCGTCCGGCCTTCGCGGCCAGCCGCAGATCTACCTCGAACCCCATGCCGACGCTGGCTTTTCCGTCGGCATCCACATCGACCGCAACCATTGCCAGCTGATGATCTGCGACTTGAAACGCAGAGCGCGCGCGCGCCTGGAAATCTCGTGCAACACCCGCGATCCGGAAGAAACGGTTGCCCGCATGGCCGAGGGCATCGCGCAGGCGCTGGACGACAACGCTATTCCGCGCGGCAAGGTCTGGGGCATCGGCCTCGTGCTGCCGACATTCGGCTCCGATGTCTACGACTTTGATTTCTCCATGCAGCATTGGGAAGCCTGGCGCGACGTGCCCTTCGTCGAGAACCTGCAGAGCCTCTGCGGCTTGCAGGTGCTGGTGGAAAACGATGCGACCGCGGCAGCGATCGGCGAGCGCATCCACCGGTCAGGCGCACAGGATGCCACTTTCGTCTATTTCTACATCGGCCACGGGACAGGTGCCGGCCTCATCATCGACGGCTATCCGTTCAAGGGCGTCGGTGGCAATGCCGGCGAGCTTGGGCTGCTGCCGATCGCCGGTCTTGATGGATCGCCCGTCTGGCCTGAGACCGGCGCCAAGGATATCCTGTCGCTGACGGGTCTTGCCCATGCCTGCGGCATGACGGAGGAGACTGTCGACAACGATGAGCTCAACCGCCTGTGTGCCCTCAGGGATCATCGCTTGATGAACTGGCTGGCCAGTGCGGCTGCCGTGGTGCGCGATGCGACAGCGATCATCGAGGTCATGTTCGACCCGGGCTTCATCGCGGTGGGCGGGGCGCTGCCGCGCGCGATCGTCGAGATGCTGGTCGATCGCGCCTACCCGCTCCGGCCGACGCCGGCAGCCCGGCGCGACCGCGCGTTTCCGCGCCTGATGCCGGCGATCCTGATCTATGATGCGGCCGTCACCGGTGCGGCCATGCTGCCGATCTTCGTCAACACCAGCCATAATTTCCGTCACCTCTACTTCCGCCAGGTGCTGGGCGACGAACGTCCATTCGACGGGGCGTCGCCGGTCTGAAAGCCCTGCCGCGTCTCAATTGCGGGAGCGCCTTGCACCCGCAGCCGTCAGGACGGGACGGTTAAGATGACCTTGCCTTCGCGAAACAGCGCAAAGCGCGAGACGCGGATAGACAGTGTCTGTCCCTCGGCTATGTCCGCACTTTTCGGCACCTGGATCCGCACCATCGTGCCGTCGTCCGCCTGGCTCTCCACCTTGATGAAGGATCCGAGATTGACGGTCCGGGTGACGAGCACGCCGCCGTCGCCGGTCTGACCCTCGACGACGATGTCTTCGGGACGAACCGCAAGGGTTGCGGCGCCCGCTGTGACCGATGTCGGGATCTCAAGCCCCGCGATCCGGATGCGCCCCGCATCGACCGCGCAATCGAACATGTTCATGTCGCCGATGAAGCTTGCCACGAAGGCGGTCTGCGGTGTTTCGTAGATCTCGCTTGGGCTGCCGACCTGCTCGATACGCCCCGTGCTCATCACCACGATGCGGTCAGCGATGGATAGCGCCTCATCCTGGCCGTGCGTCACGAACACCGTTGTGATCTTGAGCTTACGCTGGATCTGCCTGACCTCTTCGCGCAGGCGGTCGCGCAGATGCTGGTCAAGGCTGGCAAAGGGTTCGTCCATCAACAGGATCTTCGGCTCGAGAACCAGGCAGCGCGCAATCGCCACGCGCTGCTGCTGGCCACCGGAAAGCTGGCGCGGCATCCGGTCGGCATGGTTCTGGAGACCCACCAGATCAAGCGCTTCCTTGACCTTCGCGGCAATGACCGGCTTGCTCATCTTACGCAGCTTCAGGCCGAAGGCGACATTCTCGAACACCGTCATGTGGCTCCACAGAGCGTGGCTTTGGAAGACCATGGCCGTCGGCCTATGTTCCGGCGGGGTCGACACGACGTCTGAATTGTCGATCAGCACCCTGCCGCCCGAGGGGCTCTCGAAGCCGCCAATGATGCGCAACAGCGTGGACTTGCCGGATCCGGACGGCCCGAGCAGGCACACCAGTTCGCCATCGGGAAAATCCAGGGACAGCGGCTCGATGGCGTTGATGGGGCCATACATCTTGGAGATATTGTCGAGGCGGAGCGTTGCCATGCGTATTTTCTTTCTCTTGGATTGCGCGTCAGCCGCCGAGGCCCTTGGCAAAGGCGTCGCCGCCGATGACCCGGCGCGCAAGCAGGATTGCCGCCAGCGACGGCACCCAGAGCATGACCGACAGGACCGCCCCATACTGCACGACCAGCTGGTTGTTGATCATCGACATCATCAGCAGCGGCATGGTGCGGATACGGGGTGCCCCGACGAGCCAGGCACCTTCCGTTTCATAGAAGGTCCACACGAACGTCATCAGCAGGGCGGCGGCGATGGTGGGAAGCGCCTGCGGCAGGGTGATCGACCAGAAGACCCGGAACGGCCCGGCGCCGACGTCGCGCGCCGCCTCCTCCATCTCACGGCTGACGGCCCTAAAGGCGGCCGTCGGAAGCCAGATCATCAGCAGCAGCGTGTTGAGGAGTTGGATGATGACCACCCCGCTATAGGTCCCGACCAGGTTCATCGAGAGGAACAGAACCGCGATTGATATGATCAGGGCAAAGCGGGGAAAGGCATTGGCCATCAGGAAGGACATCATGAAACCGGCCTTTCCGGGAAAGTTCATGCGCGCGAAGGCATAGGCCGCCGGCAGGCAGATCAACGCCGACAAGGCCGTCACGATCGTCGAGAGCTGCAGCGACGTCACGAAGGCGGCCCAGACTTCCGGTCGGCCCAGGACGGCGTACCAGTATTTCAGGCCCCATTTGGTCGGCAAAATGGCCGGGTAGAACCACTGCTCGGCAAAGGCCCAGAGGAAGACCGTGAGGATCGGCAGGGCGACGAACAGGACGAGGAAGGCGAGGATGATCCAGCCGAAGACGTCGACGCGGCGGTTGAAGGTCATCGGATGTCCTCCGCGCGGCGGGTCGAGACCGAGCGCACATAGGCAAGGCCGGCGATCGAGCAGATCATGAAGGTGATTGTCGCCTGCGTGGCGGCCTGGACGGGGTCGCGGACGCTGGCAAAGGTACGCAGCATAAAGGGGCCCATCATCTCCGGAGCGGTCGGACCCAGCATGAACGGCATCAGCGCCTGTCCGAAAAAGCCCAGGAAATTGAGCGCTGCGACGATCAGCAGCGAGTGCTTCATCTGCGGCAGGATGATGCTCCGCAGGATGCGCAGCTTGCGCGCGCCGATATCCCTTGCAGCCTCGATGGACGTGTCGGAGATATTGGACAGGCCGGAGACGAGGATCAGCAGCGCAAGCGGCATGCCGTCCCAGATCAGCCCGATCACCGGGCCCCAGGGCGTCAGGTAGGGCGAGTGGTAGCCCGGGATCCCGACCTTGGTGAGAAGACTCTGAAGCCAGCCATTCGGGCCCATGTAGCGGATCAGCGCATAACAGACGATGATGCCCGGCACGAACATCGGAAACAACGCCAGCCCCTGGATGAGAGACGCCAGCCAGCCGCGCGAAAACCGCATGTAGAGCGCGATTGGCAGGGTGATCGCGATCAGGAGCGCTAGGCTCACGAAGGTGGTCCAGAACGTCCGCATCAAGTTGGCAAGACTGTAGGGGTCGGAAAAAAAGAAGACGTAGCTGGAAAATGTCAGCCTGGTGCCACCGTCCGGCGACTTCCTGAGCACCGTGCTGAGTATCGTCAGCACGGCAGGATAGAAGAGAAAAACGGCGATCAGCAGGACGGGCAAGGCGATCAGGAGCAAGCCCTTAAGCTTTGCCGTCATTGTCCGGGCGGCGGCATCCATCGGCTGGGCCTCAGCGCTGGATGGTCGAGGCGACGTTGCGATACCAGGCTTCGAACAGCGCCGGCTCCCAGGTGGCCGGGAAGACCGGAATGGATCTCGGCGCGACCTTGGCGAATTTCGCCTGAAGTTCGGCGGCCATGAACTCCCATTTTATTCCGGGAAAGCCACCGAGCGCCGTGACGACTTGGTTCTGCACCTCCGGGGAAATCAGATAGTCCGCAAGCTTGAGCGCCGCGCCCTTGTTGGCAGCGACGCTTGGCACCACGATCCCCGAGAAGCCACCGGTGAAGGCCAAATCCTGGAGTTGGGCAATCGCGGTCGTCGGCGGCACCACGCCCTGGCTCATCGCCTGCAGCGCCATGTCGGACCAGGCGACCGTCATCGTGACGGCGCTGCTCGCCAGGAGCTGAATCGACGCTGTATTGCCGGACGTGTATTCGCCGCCATTGTAGAGCGAGGGTGCAATATCCTTGAGGAGTGGCCACACCTTCTCGAAAATCGGCGTCGCTGTATCAGCGGAGTAGTTTTCCGGCTGGAAAAGCTCCGGCTTCTTGCCGGTGACTTCCTGCAGCGCGCGCTCGATGAAGCAGGCGCCGGAATCGCCGAGGTCGGGACGGGCATAGGCGAACTGACCCGGATTGGCCTTGATCCAGGCCACCAGTTCCGGAAAGGTTTGTGGTGCCTTGGCAACCTTGTCGCCATTATACATCAACACGACCTGCGAGCCGCGATAGGGCAGAAGCGTCGCATCCTGAAGGACGACGGGGTCGACCTTGGCGTAATTTCGAAGATTGGCCTTGCTGAAATCGACCCAGAGACCGGCCTTGATGGAATCGGTCGGATAGAAGGGCGTCACCGCCTCCAGCATATCGACCTGTGGGTCCTTCTTGGCCTGGAAGGCCGCCATTGCACGGTCGGCCAAGGTGTTCATGGCCGAGCCGCCACCGCCGGCGACAAGATTGAGCGTCACACCCGAATTGGCCGCCTCGAAGCCTGGCTTGACGACCTGGGTCCAAAAATCGATGACGTTGGTGTCGCTGTTGAAAAAGATATCCAGAACGCCCGGGGCGGCCGAGGCGATGCGGATGCCGCCGGCCATGATTCCGACACCGAAAGCTGTCGTTGCTGTCAGAAACTCACGTCTTCCAATGTTCATGCTATCCTCCATTTTTCGGGCTGTGAAATGACTTGCATGCCGATATGTTGCCCTGGTCGTTCCCGGTGGCTGCAGATCTCCGCCTGCTCTAATTAAATACTTACCATGAATTTTATCGGCGATGTCAAGGGAGAGTGTGAGCAGAATTTCCATGGAGAAGTTTTTCTATCAAGCGAGGACCAAGTTGTGTGGCCAAAAATGAAAATATCTTATATCTTTATTGATGATTAAATATTGGGGGAGTTCCAGATGCGGGCTTATCGCGATCGCCAACGTAGCCTTGAACAGCTGTCGCGCCACATGGAAGTCTGGGTAGAGGAACTGCAAGCCTTCGAGATGCGCCAGCGCCTTGCCCTTACCGGCTGGCAGTCGACAAACCCGCAGGGCCAGCAACGGCCGATAGCGACCGGAGGCGCCTGGGACGACCGGTTCGGCATCCACCGCTTCGAAATGACCGGAAGCATTTCCGTTCCCCCCGGCGACGGCGTCGAGCTGCGGCTGGATTTCGGCGGCGAGGCCCTGGTGCGTCTGCATGGCGACGATGGGCAGGTCTTGGAGAGCTTTGCCGCCAATCCTTGCCACCGTCGCTTCCAGGTGCCGCAGGAGACGTCGCTGCGCATTGTGGCCGAGGTGGCCGCGCGCAGCCTGTTCGGCGTCCCAAACCGCGAGCCGCGTTTTGCAATGGCCGAGATTGTTCTGTTTCATCCCGAAATCCGCGCCTTGCGTCGCCGCCTGATGGTACTGCGCGACACCGCCAACAGCGTGGATGATGTCGAACTCTCGCGCTCCCTGTTCGAAGCTGGCGAGATTGCCATCAGCGGCCTGCGGCTTCCCACGGCCACGACCGCCGTTGCGCCGCGCGTCGCCGGCCGCCCCTGGGCACGCGATATCTGGGAGCGCAGCTTCGAGCCGTCGGACCGGCCCGAAGCACTCGGCAAGGAGGCCTTGGCGTCCGTTTGTCGTGCCTGCGAACTTCTGGATGGGATGCTCGATGATCTGCGCAAGGCCTATCCCAAGCAGGGCGACGTGCTGGTCACCGGGCACGCCCACATCGACTACGCCTGGCTCTGGCCGCAGCCGGAGACCGTGCGCAAGATCGTGCGGACGTTCAACAGCGTCAACTCACTGCTGCAGCGCCATCCGGACTTTCACTTTCTGCAATCGTCTTCGCTCTATTACAGCCATGTCGAGGATGAAGATCCAGCGCTGTTTGCAGACATCCGCAAGCGCGTGACGGAAGGCCGCTGGGAGATCATCGGCGGGATGCTGGTGGAATGCGACACCAACATGCCCTCGGCAGAAGCCTTCACGCGCCAGTTTCTTCTGGGCCAGCGCTATTTCCAGGCCAAGTTCGGCATCACCTGCTCGACGGCCTGGCTGCCGGACACTTTTGGGTTCACGGCCGCCATGCCGCAGATCATGCGCCATGCCGGCATCGATACGTTGGTCACCATCAAGGTCAGCTGGAACGAGACGAACCGTCTGCCGGAGAACCTGTTCCAGTGGCAGGGTAACGACGGCTCGCGGGTGCTTGTCCATACGTTCGACGCCTATGACAATGACGGTTACAACATGCTGATGACGCCGATGGCGCTGTGCGAGGTGTGGAAGAAGCATGGGGCCAAGGATCTCGTCGGAACCGTCATTGCCAGCTACGGCTGGGGTGATGGTGGTGGCGGCCCCGACCCGGACCAAATCGAGATCATGCCACTGCTGAACGCCATGCCGGCAATCCCGCATGTGCGCCAAGGACGCATCCAGCCGCATCTGGACGAGATACGTGTGGCGCTATCGGATGCAGCCCTGCCGGTCTGGGCCGGCGAGCTGTACCTCGAATATCACCGCGCGACCCTGACCACCCAGGGTCGCACCAAGCAGCTCAACCGCCGGGCCGAGCATGCGCTGGTTGCCGCCGAGGCCATGGCCGTCATCGATGCCCTCGACGGCGGCGTCACCGCCATGCCGGACCTTGCGCTCGATTGGACGCTCATGCTGCGCAACCAGTTTCATGATATCCTGCCCGGCTCCTCCATCCGCGAGGTCTACGAGCAGACGGAACCGGAGCTAGAAGGGGTCGTCGCCCGTGCCGACCGTCTGTGGCGACAACGCCTGGAAGCACTAGCATCGCGCAGGCGCGGCGCGCGGCGCGGGCTGCTTGTTGCCAATCTCTCCGGTTCGGCCAAACGGCAGTGGCAGCTCGAAAGCAGCGCGCCCCTCCCCGCCGGACTGGCGCCGCAGCACAGTCAAGCCGGCTACGTTGTAACGTTCGACCGACCGCTCCAGGCGCTTTCCCTCGGCTTCGTGTCGGCGACGGGACCGATCAGCAGCCTCGTCGTTGACGACAGTCGGATGGAGAATGCCTTCGTTCGCGTCATCCTCGACGCGCAGGGTCGGATTTCGAGCCTCCTTGACAAGCGCTGCGGCCGGCAACTGATCGATGGCGCCGCGAACCGGCTGATGCTCTATCGCAACGACCTTCCCCGCAATTTCGACGCCTGGGATATCGAACCCGGCTTCGAGCTCGGCGAGGAAGAGCTGTTGTCTCTGGAAAGCCGTGAAGTGACGGAATCCGGCCCGCACCGTGCAGAGATCACGTTGGTCCGGCGCTTCAGCGCCAGCACGATCACCCAACGCCTGCGGCTGTGGGCCAACAGTCCGCGTCTGGAGATCGTCACCGATCTCGACTGGCACGACCGACGCACCTATCTGCGGGCGGCCTTTCCCCTGAACGTGCTCGCCGAAGAGGCGGTGTTCGACCAGGCGATCGGCGTGACGCGTCGGTCGACCCACGATAATACCACCTGGCAGAAGGCACAGTTCGAAGCCTGCGGCCATCGCTTCGTCTCGCTGTCGGAAACGGACTGGGGCGCGGCCCTCTTGTCGGCCGACAAATACGGCTTTTCAGCCAAGGGCAACGTCCTGACGATCAGCCTCGTGCGCGGGCCGATGTTCCCGGACATGCTCGCCGATGAGGGGCACCAGCGCTTCACCTATGCGCTGCTGCCACATGACGGACGCTGGTGGAGCGCCGATGTGCAGGCGGAGGCTGATCTCGTCTGCGATCCGTTGCGCTTCACCGTGGCAACCGCAGATGCCGATTATGATCTGTCGCCTGTGACCATCTCTGACCAAGACGTGCGCATCCACGCGCTGAAGCCCGCCGAGGACGGTGATGGCTATGTGCTGCGTTTTTCCGAGGCGGTTGGCAGGCGCGGTTCCTATGCGATCTGCGTGCCGGATGGCCGCACATGCAGGGCTACAAACGCATTGGAAGCCGAACTTGAGGATATGCCATCCACTCTGAAACCCTTCGGCCTCGTGAGCGTCCGCTTCTGAAACGACACCTTGTCGCCCGTCCCTGCGCGCGAATGGATCTATACAGGTGGCGCCATTGACACGGCCTTCGCGTATCCCGGCGATGCGGCAAGTTTATGATATGGACGACAAATCTGGCGAGGCCGGATCTCGCCGATCGGCGCGGGGGCCGCGCCGTCTTGCTGGCCCCGCACACCCGGGAAGCCGCCGGACTGGCTCCCTGGGTGCGCCGACTGCTCGCCCTTCGCCGTCGGTTTCCCTTCCGGTATCCCGCCTGCTGGTGCTTGCATCAATTCGCAGCCGGCAAGAACGTCTGCGTCTTGCCGGTCAGGCGATAGGCGGCCAGACCCAACCATTCGTGAGCGGCGGTGTCGCTAACATCCAGTCCTTCGGCGATAGTACTAAACGGCAGTTTGAACTCTGCAGTTCGTGTGCGGTAATCAACGGGATAGGGAACGGTGGTGAATCCAACCGCTCTGAAGGACGCCACCGCACGCGGCATATTATAGGCTGAGGTGACGAGCAGCCAATTGTCGGACGGCTGTGGTTTGGCCACCGCCATGCTTTGAACGGCATTTTCATAAGTTGTCTGGGAACGGCGCTCAGTTTCAATGCGCTCTGAGGCTATCCCAAGGTCCACAAGCACGCGCTGGGCAATCTCCGCCTCGGTTTGAATTTCTCCGAGCACGAGGTGGCCACCGCCACCAGACAGGATAATGCGAGCCTGGGGATAGCGGCGTGCAAGCGCGGCAGTCTGAAAGATCCGCTCGGCATTGTTGTTGAGTGTAAGGCTGTTTCTACTCGCTGTAATATGGGCTTCTTCAGCCCCACCGAGCATCACGATACCTGTCACGTAATCGGGAAGGTCGGGGGCGGTGAACCGGTCCTCCAGCGTTGTGAGGACAGCGGGGCCGACCGGAGACCAGCCCGCTATGCAAAGCAGTACGGATGACGTGCCGAGCAACCAAAAGGCGGTGCATTTCCATCGTAGGAGTAACGCTGCGATCCCTAAAAGCCCGAGTAAAGCTATCAAATTCGATGGTAGGAATACTGACGCAACCAGTTGGTAAAATATGAGGAACATTCTACATCTGCTTTCAAGGGATAGCGTTGCGCCGGGGAGGTGTCTGGAAGCGACCTGTCATGTAGTTGCCGTTCATCCCTTAGAGGTTTTGTCAGACTACGCATCATTTAGTTCTGAATGACGCACGAAATCAGACGACTGTAACTTTTACTTTTCCAAGATTGGCCGAACTTTGATTTGGTTAGGTCGTAATTCGACCAACGACAACTCGCCTTCCTGTAGTGACGTGGCCCAGGGCCGGCACACCCAGAGTGCGGACACGATAAAGCAGATAGGTCGACTTACGGAATAGCCTGCTGCGGCTGCGGCCTGTCGAGCCCGGGACGGACCCAATCCTTCCTGGCACCGGCCTCAGCCTTCCTGGTACATCGAGGGGCAACCACGCAACCAGTATGTAAAAGAGCCGCGTGAATGACTGGCTCGCCCGCCCCTGCCCGGTCAATCTCAACACTATCGCGAAAAAGTCCGAAAGCGCGCAGACAGAAGTCTACAGCCGTCTCAACGACGCATAGGCGACGTTGCGATTGGCCCCTGACCAGACCGCCCCGTCGAATTTGCTCATATCGTTCGCCGCGTTCGATATTTTCCACATCTCCGACTCCGGCCTTAATAGGAGCGACCAATTCATAAAGGTCTCCATGTACCCATCCACGCCGACTTCGTCGGAGAAATTAGCAAACAAGAAAACCCCACCCGGCTTCAACATCCCTAAGCAATGGCGGGTCAGCTTAACGGCTACACTGAAGGATAGATAATCGTAGAGACCTGCGGCATAGATCAGGTCGAACGGACCGAGTTTCTTTCGTCCGGTGAGAATTTCAAGTACCGACCCACCCATGGCCTGGACGCAGCTTCCCCCATACTCCGCGTGCATGGAAGCAACACTCAGCGGATCCTGGTCCAGAGCGACCCATCGCTTGATCGTTCCACCATTTAGCGCGTTCGATTTTTCTGCTTCCCGCAAATGACCAGCGGCGATGGTAAGGACTTCGGCATCGGATCCACGACTTGCGGTGATCTCATCCACCTGACGGGTCAGGATGTCGCGACGCTCACGAACCGCGACTGATGAGGATGCATTGCTCGTGAATTCGTAGAGAGACCGTCCCCTTGCCGATGCTTGCTCTAGCGATCCACTTACGCTCGGGTGGCGGTAGATGAAGTCTAGAAGGTGTGCGTCGCCTGAATATCCTCTAGGCTTGTCGAATGACCAGCGCGTGAAGGGGTCTTCCAGGAAGACCGCAGCGACAGGATGGCTTCGTGCAACATCAACGAGTTCAGGCCAAGCGCCGGGGAAAAACTTTCTGCGCGTGAGGTGAAGCTGTTTGCTGAGCCGCTCGATGACGAGAGACGGCTCAACGCCGCTCTCAAACTGTTGCCGCGCAATCTCCAATGCCAGGGCCAGCTCGGCTTTTCCAACGGCTATCTTTTGGTGAAGCGGTTGATGCTGATGCTCAAACTCGCGAGCGATCAGTTCGGGGGTGATAAGACTTTGTCCATCAAGTTGCGTGGAGGTGCGGTTCAAAGCGGGACTCCCGTTAACAGAGTCGTAACTCTAATGGGAGGTAGGGCAACTTGCGAGTGGAAAAACTGCTCATATACCGAGAATTGAAAGACGGGTCGCCCATATCGATGGGGACGACGTCATACCCTCAAATCAATAACCGTGGTATCTTCATGATTTATCAGAATAAATCCGGATATTTAGGGAATGTGACGCAGCTTAAATCCGGGCACGCAGGTCTTGACGTGGCGGTTCATTTCGGGGCAAACGAAACTTCGGCGCCAATCTCCGACGCTGATTTTGTCGTGGAAAAGCCAAAACCGGCGACCCAAGAATTGAAGGCCCTCTATCGCCAAAAGCAGGCAGAAGCCCGCCGTGCCGTATCGAGGAAAGGGCTGTGGCTGGCCGTTCTCGTCTACCTCCTGTTTTCACTGACAGACCTGCTTTTGATCGCAGACGTTGCGCCTTATACGATCATAGCAAGATTTGTGGTTGGGGCTTCCGCGTTAGCCGTGATCGAACTTCAGTACCGCTTCGGCCAAAAGGCTGACAGTCTCGATATAACGTGCGCCGCCGCCCTGGTGTTAGGATATGTGGGCTGGCTGTTGCCGGCGATGGCATCCGGAGAGATATCAAATCTCTCCTATTACATGGTCTTCGGCGCAATATTCATGATGGGCATTAATCTTTTCTTTGACTTCAGAGTTTCCCTCGCACTAAGTGCTTCAGCTGCCGTTTTGGGTTCTTTTTTAGTTTCCCTTTGTTTCTTTCCGAGCGACATCTATCATACGCTTTCGTTCGTCATATTTTATGTTTGCTGCTTCATATTTACCTCTTATGTGAACTGGAAGCTGAATGCCGAACGCTATCAGGTTTTCCTGAACTCACTCGAGGCGGCCGCCCAGCATCACGAGGCGAGCGAGCGCGGCAAAGCTTTGCTCAGGCTATCGATTACCGATCCCCTGACAGGTCTATCCAACCGGCGCGCCATTGATCGCACGCTTCGCGAGTTCTGGGAGAAGTGGCGATCCAGCCAACAAAGCTTCACCGCAATCCTGATCGACGTCGATCATTTCAAAAGATTCAACGATTTGTATGGCCACCAGGATGGCGATGACTGTCTTGTTCGCGTTGCAGAAGTGCTCCGGGCAACCGTTGAAAAGTTCGGCGGCTCATTGGGTCGCTACGGGGGCGAGGAATTCATAGTGCTGACGCATACAACATCTGCCGAAGAGTGCTTTGCTTTTGCAGAAAACATTCGCAAAGCCGTAGAGGAGATGACGCCTTCACCCCAAATGCGTCCGCAGGGGGCACCGGTTGTTACCGTGAGCGTGGGCGCTGCACTGACCGGTCCGCACTCCGCAACAAAGGTCGAAAAGCTCATTCATGAAGCAGACCGAGCCCTTTATGCGGCCAAGGCTGGCGGACGCAATTGCACAAGGCTATATGATGCATTGGATCCCGCATGCCGCGATGACGAGGAGGACCTCGTCGCACTGCTGAGAGTGGCTCTTCGGCAGGAGTTGGTATCGCTCGTATATCAACCGATCCACGATGTCGCCTCTGGCTCAACGAACACTGTGGAAGCCCTGATGCGCTTGAAGACGGCTGATGGCGTTTCTATCCCTCCCATCGCATTCATCCCTGTCGCTGAGCATACGGGTTTCATCCACGAACTAGGGCGCTGGCTCGTTCGCACCGTTTGCATCGAGCTGCTAGCAAACAATCGAATTCAGACCGTTTCAGTCAACATCTCCCCGGTCCAGCTGAAGTCGGAAGGCTTTGCTGCGTCTGTCGCGGCCATTCTTTTGGAAACTGGGGTTCAAGGCAGCAGGTTGGCGTTCGAAATCACGGAAGGGTTGGACATTGACGTCGATGCACAGGTGTTGATGTGTGTCGAAGAGTTGCGCGGGCTGGGTATTTCAATCTGGCTCGACGACTTTGGTACCGGCTTTGCTGGGTTGTCCTGGCTTCGCGTGATTGATTTCGACACGGTGAAGATCGATAAATCCTTCTTGAACGACGCGACGTCGCCAAGGGGTAAGGCCATGTTGCGCGACATGGTAAGCCTTCTGCGCAACCACGTGGACGACGTTCTTGTCGAGGGTGTCGAGACCGAGGAGCATATGACGCTAATGCGCGAGCTCTGGATTGATCAAGTTCAAGGCTATCACGTCGGTCGTCCGGTTCCGGCCCATATGATTAAGTCTGGCGACGACGGTGCCGCAATCGCGTCGCCACATTAGACCCGACCGGGTGTTATGGTGGTGCGCGATCAATGCACGGCCTGTTCACATTTTCTAAGCTGACAGATTCGTCTCGGTGATGGACGGGAAGACATTTTACGTCTTTTCAGCCAGTAAAATTCGCCATGGTCGGATGGCCTTCTAATTTCGCTTTAGCCGCGAAACGGTGTACTTATGAAGACAAGCGGAACAGCACTTCGTCTGGAAGCCAGCACTCTCTGTTAGGGCGGGCGACGGCAGAGAAGATGAGCTTAGACTAAGGAACGGGTGGCTATAGTGAGGCTCGGGCTCCTACCGGACGGGTGGGAAAAACGCGTTGGACGGGCGACTGCCACAGGCACAATTTGAAGATCGCAACGCCGATCGCCAATATCCGTCTGTCAAAAAAGCCCGGCTCAGAGGCCGGGCTTTTAATGTCAGATAAATCAGATCAGAATGTGCGCTGGAAGCGCAGAACGCCACCGAACGTGTCGGCGTCGCGAACTGCGTTGTCGTATTTAATGTACGTCAGTTCAGGCTGAACCTTAAAGCCCTTGGCGATAAAGTAGTTTACGTTGGTGGTTGCTTCGAAGGTCTTACTGTCGGAATAGGCAAGCTGGGTATTCCAGTCGAGCTTGTCGTTGAACTTGACAGTCGTGCCGCCCCAGACAGTCCAGTCGCCCGTGCTTGCGCCGCTGGCGTCGCCGTTGGCGTAACGGTTGATCTTGTCGCCATCCGTGTTCCAGGCGCCCATAAGGAATGCCGAGAACGTCCCAAAATCGAGATCGAGGCGAGCCTTGATGGCGCCTTCTTCGACAACGGAGTCGTAGCCGCCGACGACCTTCAGGCCGACCATCCCGGTCTTGTAGCCGAGGCCAGCAACGAAGTCAGGAGTGTAATGGTCTGACTCATCACGGCCCGTGTTCGGGTCGGTTGCACCAGCGCCAGACTGGCTGTCCTCTACCGATAGAACGCCCGTCAATCCATTACCGCCGTCGTAAACGTAGGAGAGCTGGTTGAGCTCGTAAGGTCCGTCGCCGATCACGTCGTCGTTGATAACGTTTCCGGCGTAACCGATCCACTGCATGTATTGCGAGTCGGTTTTACCAACAATGAAACCACCAAGGCTAATGCTTGCGAACAAAACCTTCGAGTCGTTGTTACCTTCCGTCGAGTCGAAGCGGTAGATCATGTTGGTCTTCAGCGGACCGTATTCGGTGTCCGTTGCTGTGTCGACGTTGAGTTCAGCGCGGGTATGCCACTCGGTTCCGGTCTTCTGGCGAACGCCAAAGGCGTAGGGATCGTGCCACAGCGCTTCGGTACGAACCATGCCACCGACCTTGAGGCAGGTTTCCGTGCCTGGGATGTAGAAGTAGCCAGCGCCGTAGGCGTCGCAGATGCGGACATATTCAAGCGGCTCAGGCTCAGCAGCGACGATAGCGTCTGCAGCGTGAGCACCGGATACTGCTGCCAGGGCAGCAGCGGAGCCGAGAAGTAGGCTCTTGATATTCATGATTGACCTCCAGTTCAATGTTGCGAATAGATCCGGCACAGCCTGCATTGGGGCTCGCTCCCCATGTTCGCGAAGTCGAACAAACACACTTGCGCCTTCATTAGTAAGCATGGCTTTGTAATCGCTCGACCGCAAACGACTTCTTTCGCCAAAGCTGATTTAGGAAGTCCTTCGGCAAGTGATGTTGCAGAAAGGGCACAAAGTCCAGCTAGATTTACTGTGAAGATCTCAGTGGATGTCGGGGAGGCTCAAAGATAGTGAACGCGGCGCGCATGTCTCAATGATCGCCGACAGCACCAAGCTGGCGTTGGGTCCGCCTTCCCTACTTTGCCGGCGATCACTCGTTTCCGCTGCACAATTCCGGTTGAGTGACCGACGCTGACGAAGGTGCTCCCGGTCCAGAGCCTCCATCTTTTAGACAACGTCGCTTGATAGGCCTGCCCTCCTCCCGCTGTCGACCTCGGACCTCGTCGTCAACTGATAATGCGTATGTGCCGAGCAGCCTATCCTCGCTTCGATCAAAGGCAGTTGCCCAGCGCGAGGGATGCTGCGCTTCATGTGACCCGCTTCGTCACTATTTGTACGGCACCGCACCACTTCAGGAAAGAATTTCGTCGTCATGCTTGTCATAGACCCCACGTCCCGCGAGTTGGGGCCTCCGGCAAACCCAGGGCGGCTGAAAGAGGTGGACCGTCAGCGGCCTTCAAATCGCTTTAGCATCGCCCTCAGCTGCGCGTTTTGCTGTTTCAGGTGTTCCGCCAGCAACTGCTTCAGGCGTCGGTTTTCGGCATCGAGCAACGGCAACTCGTCAATGTGGGTGTCCACACTCGCAGCCTTCACCGTAGCGGCAGGCGCTGAGTTGCGACCCCGGGCGTTCTCCAACTGACTTCTCCGACCATGCTTCAGTGTCCCTGCCATTTTCGGTTTGAACTTGTCTTCTGCCGGATGGAACGCGGTGTTTTCCAGGCAAGCCTGTTCTTGCTGATGCCGTCGGATATCGTCGGGCCCGGTCGACGGCAGCAGACTGAGTTGGTTTTCACCGGCCTCATGGATATCGGTAGCATCCTCCGGTTCGAATGGTTGATCAACACGGGAGATGGGCGCCTGCGAAACGGCGTTCTGCATGAACGGGAGCTTTGCTTCCGCTTCCCGCACAAGTGCTCCAAAATCGGTCTCGCCCCAGATGGATTTCGGCCGAGTCTTCAACCGCCGGCGCGCCGATTTGATTTCGACGACGAAACTGCGTTGCTGTGGTTTCATTGCTGAATTCTCTGGTGATCGTCTTGCAGGCTCAGGAGCGGTCGAAGCGCACGAGCATTGCTCTCAGCTGGGCATTCTGCACCCGGAGCTTTTGTGCAAGCTGGTCTCTCAAATGCTTGATGTCCCTGTCGAGATCTATGACGTCGTTGGAAAGGACGTTCGTTGGCGACGATAGGCCTGCAACGGGCGTCTCCGCGGCGCCAACGGCGGTCTCAGGTGTTAGATCGCCGCGGACTTGCCTTAACCCCTTGCCCCTCGTCTTGGGTGCCTTGAGCGACTGAACATCTACCTCACCTGCAGGTAACGGGTCTCGCGGATCGGAGATGGACTGCCCTTGATCCCCAGTCGCCTTGGCCGTCGCTGCATGTATCTCGTCCAATGGCAAGGCGGGTGCTGCTGGATCGGTTTTACCGTCGGTCGCAGCCGCCGTTGGCACTTGAACGTCGGCGACAGGTGAATCCATATCCCCAGGCCCGGCGGCGCCTTCCGGAGAAGAGAGGAGAATAGTCTGAGCGGGCTGTAGTTCTACCTCGACATTGCCGGCACGTCCGCCATCTTTCGTATCAGACGTCTTTTGCCGGGACATCAATCGCGCGAGGTATTGCCAAGGTGCTTTCATTGTAAGTCTTTCCGGGCGGCAGACAACGCGGTGGTTCTGACAGCCCCAATCCGGCTCGCAGGGCGAGCCGGAACATCTTTAACACGAGCTTCGAAAATGGTGGCGTTGGTCGATTGCGCACCGCCGGCAGGTATCTGCCCAGATCAGACGCCGAGGCGTTTGCGTAAATCAGCATTTTCCGCACGCAGCTTTTCGGCCAGGGTCTGGCGAAGCCGCTTGTTTTCTTCCTCAAGCTGAATGAGATCAACCATCTCGTCGCTCGTAGTGGCGGCGGCGTGTGGCGTTGGCAGAGTGATAGGCTTAGCTTTTGCGGCCGCTTTGCCGGCCGTCTTCCTCGCGGTGCCAAGGGCAGGCTTTTCGCCATCCGCTGGAACGGGTTCAGCACGCGGGGTGCGCTTTTGACGAACCTTCGGTGAGCTTGCAGCAGCAGCCTCGATTTCGGCCTTGGACCGTCGTGGAGCACGCTGCTTTTTGGTCACAGCCGCCTCTTGCGGCGCCTCCAATTCTGCAACTTCACTTGGGATGCCTGTTTCGCTTTCGTCTGCCATTGCTCTCTCCATGACGGTATGGATTCTTTTCGACTGCTAGACAGCGGATGTCAACAGAACCGAACTAAATCATCGGTTGACGCGCAACTTTTGCATACAGTCCGACTTCCCAATTGGAGTTATAGGCCGCAGATTCCCGTACGAAGCACTCGCCAGCGACATCTTGAATATGGCGGCGAGATCGACGTCCACTGGTGGTGCCCGCGAGCATGGCGCGTAGCTGCGACCCCACGATTGGCAAAGTGCCGGGGGAACTTTCGACTCACTGGGGCTTAAAGCGAGCGTCGAGCGGAGAGGCGAAGCACCTCACGCTATGGGTGGCCCGCTCGCAGGCAGTTCAACAAACATCTCCGGCGATCTGGCGACTTGGCCAAGGGCGGGACGCATCGTCGGTGCCACGATCATTCATGCTCCAAGCCAACATACGGTCAGGCGGGGAAAGAACTCATCAAAGCGGGCGAGACCCCTGAAGAGTAGAATGACAAGCCCGCTAAGCTCGCGCAAAAGGAGCGCAGCGCGCCCGACGATCAGATCGGAACGCCGAAACTGGGCTCGCGGGGCGCTCCATGCCTATTCACAAATCACGGGACGACTATCGAGAAAATGGGATGCCCGCTGTTTATGGTGGAGGCAAGTTACGCAGAGACTCGCTCGCAGCTGGCGAAAGATACAGGTCTGGGCCAGAAGGATCGCTTAACGCGTTCGATGAAGTGATTTCCCGAATTGTCACTCACCGAACCGATGTCGGAATCACGGCATGATGGCAGGGCTGAAACGGGCAACCCGGCGTATCTCTGGACGTTGGCGTATCACAGGGCCATGATAACCGACAGCTCGCGCGACTGAAGTAAGATGTGCAACGATTTCTAAAAAGATATTTTTCGGATTGCTGCGTAGCTTTGGACTTTTGGTTGTAGTGATTAGTCTGGTTAAATTTGAAAAGGAAGCCGGGACTTGCGGAGCATGCTCACGTGGTGGATGGATCACGTCTTTCAAAAGGACGGGCCGTTGATAGCCCCACAAGCGGGTGGCTCAACAATTGGGGCGACGCAAAAGTAAATTTTTTGCCGTGCTTTGCTTCGAGGTAATTTTCGGTGACTGATAGTTATGGCCTCACCACCCACCGGTGCTACGCACTGGAGGCTCGCTAGCGATACAAAGCTTTGCAGCCCTAAGCTAAGCTAGGAAACGTTTGCAAAATCGAACAACGAGCTCAGACTAAACGCTTCTTCCTTCGCTGACCCAGGCCCATTTCCGTTGCTAGTTGCGAGCGGGCCCGGGAGTATGCCGGAGCGACCATGGGGTAGTCGGCAGGCAACGCCCATTTTACACGATATGCTTCTGGAGAAAGTGCGTGGTTCGTAATGATGTGTCGTTTGAGAGACTTGAAAGCTTCACCACATTCCAGGCACGTAATCCGGTCATCTTGCAACGACTTCCTCACGGAGATTGCGGGCTTTCGCTTTTCGGCGACGGGAAGAACGGCGCTTCCAGACTTTGTTTTAAGTGCAGATTTGATCGAGATGATCAGATTGGCGATATCGTTGACGGGGACGACATGGTTGCTCAGATAGGCTGCCGTAATCGCCGCCGCTAACTGAACCAACTTATCGGCGTCTTCAATACGATTTTCGTTGCTCATTCAATCTCCGTGCACTTAAGGGAGCGTTCACTATCGGGGACGGCGTCCGCTGAAACCGGGCTTTCTCATGATCTATTCGAAGTGCCGCGGGTGACATTGAGTAGCCCTGGAGCAGCCGTTTTCCGGGACCAAGATCGAATCGCCGATGGCGCTTTTGACAAAAAGGTTTTGGCAGTTACGTCACCGGCACTCAGCTGTTTTGTCTGGCGCTGGTTAACCAACCGTAAATTTCCACAGGTGGCCGCATCGAAATAATCGCCGCCGGACCTGTCTCGGCATGCGACTTGCTTGTTTATCGCTGTCTTAATGGCGGAGCTCGTATCTGGCATGCTGCGACACACATCAAATCAGTTTCCAACCGTCAGGCTCGTCCTGAAGGGTCATAAAAAATACAAAAGCATCAGAACGGTGCATGAGGCAGCCGAAATGTTGTTGGGAGAATGGCCAACTGACGACGGCGACTGTTACTTTGAGGCGATCATGACTTGCCATGACGCGCTTTACAAAGCGACGCCGCCAGCGCTTGTTCGCGCAGCTTTGATCCGTGCCGCTGACGAGGAAAATATTGGGCATATTTCTTTAGTCAGTGCAGCCATATAACGTCTCGCCATGCGTAACGAAAGTATCCTGAATAGACAGAGGGAAACGAAGACTGCCTGGTTGCAGGTCCGGTTGCGCAAATTGACGGTCGGCCTCTTCATCGTTCGTCTGATAGAGCTTAGATTGGGCACCGTCGAATTTGCCGACCAGGCGTATCCGTTCCCTTGGCGCACGACAGCTGCAAGTGCCACGGTTGGATATGCAGATCGTCTTCCAAGTCCTGGTGCACTGCCTGTCTTCCGGTGCGCGCCCCTGAAAACCGGCTGAAACGCAAGCTGCGAAACATCCAACCAGCACTAGCGGTGGTATTGATCCGAGGTCAATAAGCGGCGCTTCGAGACAGGGGCATCGGGCCTTACCAGCGCGTCGGCCTGACCGAAGATCATCTCGATCGCTATTCGCACGAATTCTCCGGCGGTCAGCGGCAGCGCTTTTTTGTTGCCCAGGCCCAGGAAGTGTCGCCATGGCGGATAATCGGCGATAGAGCCGCATCGGCGCTGGATGTGTCATTCCAAGCACAGGTCGTCAATCCGAGGATCGAGTTGTAGGACGAACTCGGGTTTTACTACCTTTTCATTTCGCGCGATATGGCGGTGGTCGAGCGGTTCAGCCAACGACTTGCTGTCATGAACGTAAGGTCGATGGGTGCGATTGGATCCTGTTCTCAATCTTCGGCAACCCGCAGCACGATTATACTCATCTCTTCTATCGGCCGCACCAAATTTCGAGACATGGCAACGGTACAAACAGTGAATCGGAGTTGGCGGGCTTAGTCACCCCTGCTAGCCGTGGAATATTAAGTCCCTTCATCCAGTCACCGAATGATTACATGAGAGCACCAAATCTCGTCAGTTGACTTAATTGAACATCGGCATTTCTATCAGGATATTCAGTGGCTTGGGGATGGTTTCTGGCGACTTTGTCGAACAGGTTTTCCTTGGAAGAGGCCTTGGAAAACGAGGCGCGGCCGTCTCGGATCCAAGCGAGCGCGGTCAGACGGGCGTTGCGATCGTCATAACCGTTGTTTTCGGTCGCGATCGGCTGGTTGTGGATAGCCTCACGTGCTCGATTGCAAGTTTCGGTAAGACGCCTGGTACGTCTTTGTAACAACGGTAAAAATGCGACTTGCCACTCAATGGAATTTTAGGAAGGTCTTGGGAACAATGATCCAACGTTATGGAATTTAACAATCCCTATACCGGCCCCGGCGCCATCAAGGGGTTACTACAGCACCGAACGCATAACCTTTGGGATATTCTGGCAACGCGTCTCGTCAAACAGACCTGTTCCTACGGGCAGGCTACTTATGGCACCCTGGACGCACCGGATTTCCTTCAGCAACATGCCGGTTGACAGCATCCCCACGAAATCATCGTCACCGCAATGTTACGGCTTATTGCCGACCATATCATCTCCGATCATCGCTGGTGTGAAAGCCTGAAGCGATCCGAAATAATCCAGATGGTTTGTCACGCGAACCAATGGTCTAGCCCAGTTGATGACGATGGATTTGCTGCTAATGCCAAGTGTCAGCGTCTCGCTGACGGTGTTGAGCTTTCCGGACGTGCCCCGAAAATTTACCGCCCGCCACTCATGGGCTCACGCTGCTTCTGCATGTAGCCAAGCACCGCGGCGATTGGCAAGGTGAGACACTGCCGATAAACTGGTCGGGACGACATAACCTCCGACAAGCCAATTTACCAGAGCCTCCTGGAACGCGAACATCCAATAGCCACTTGTAACAAGTGCTATCCCAGCGCTCCGGGATGAATGCGGTGTTCTACGCCGCATGAGAGCAACCATTTCTCGCGAGAATGGGCAGGTCAGCTTGGGCGATTCTCAAGAGGTTTCGACTGTTCTTCAGACGGTTCGTCTTCCGCGATCTTGCGCAGCAGGAACAGCAATGCCACCCGTTCGGCCGGATTGAGGCGCGCCATCGTCTTCTCGCTGATCAGGCTCGCCTGTGGATACATGGTCTGCAGGAGCGCCTCGCCCTTGGGCAGGATGCCGATGATAACTTTGCGGCCATCTGCCTCATCCCTTGAAAGTTCGATCAGCCCCCTCGCCTTCAGTCGGTCTACGATGCCGCGGATTGTCGCTTGGTCAACGGAGGTGGCCTTCACAAGCTCAACCTGCGAACGTGGTCCCAGATCGTGCAGTGCGCACAGGGTGACGAATTGCACCGACGTGAGGTCAGGATCAATCGCACCTTCCTGGAAGATCGAAAGGTGCCGTTGGTATGCCTTTCGCAAGAGATGCCCGACCTGCTCTGTCACTTTATAGTCGGCGCGCGATGGCGTGGCATCTTTCAATTGATCGTTGCTTTTCTTTCTCATTTTACCGCCAGGCCTCTGTTTGGCGGCAGGTTTACACGATCCGCCCCGAACCGAACATCCCCGAGCCGGGCCGATTCACCATACGGCCGGCTTGGCCCGCCCTTCACACGACAGAGCGGGCCATTGTTATACTATTTGCGGATATACTGCATTTCCCTCACGGCGATATCGCCATTGAGAACCATAGGCTCGTCGTCGAGAAACAGCGAGCAACCGCGCATCGGGATATCCAGATGGCAGGCTGTGTCGTTTGGACCGCCGAGCTCGTTATTGGGGCCTGTGGAGAACATGACGTTGCCGTAGAACGAACGGGCTTCCATGCCCATGCCACCTGGGAATTCCCCAGGCACCATGCGATGCCACTTGGCGTTCTGGTTGAGGCCCCAGCCGACGTGGCTCATGCCCATCCCACGCGGATCGTCGAAGCCTTGCATGTAGGACTTGACCAGATCGGCATCGAGGCCGCCCCTGATATCGGTAATCCAGCCGTTCTCGATCGTATAGGTGATGGGGTCGCGCACGTAAATGTTCTGCGGCAGCAGGATGTCGCCCGGAGCGACGACGATGGTGCCGTCGACGCCGTCATCGTCGCCACCGGTGAAGACGAACCCGGACGGCCAGTGGTCCCAGCGGCCGGGCTCGTCGGTGCATGCATATTCGGTGATGGCGGGATAGGTGTTGAGCTTGTAAGTGACATCGGTGCCGTGCGGCGAGGTAATGCGCATGACCTTCGCCTTGGAAAGCAGCTCGCCCGCAAATTCGACGCGCTCGCGCAACTCCTTTGTCGGCAGCATGCGGGCCAGAACCTCGGGCGGCTCCACCGCCGTGAGGATGCGGGTTCCGGCCGCCTGAATTGCCATCTGCTCGGGACTGAAGAGCAGGAAGATGCAGTCGATTAGCATGTCGGCAGCCTTGAGCGCCTCCACTGCGTCCGGCATCGAGGCAAGACCTGTCTGGCCGACTGCCCATGCACCCGCTGGTGGCACCGGCGGCAAGCGCATGTGATACATCTTGGCGCCGAGGCGCATGCCAGCGCCCATGAAGGCATCGGCATAATCGAGGCGTTCGTTGCCCTGTGTCAGGACGATGAGTTTTTCGCCCTCCTTGACACCTGACATCTTTAACTGATGCAGGCAGATTTCCGTGAAGCTGAATTGATCCATGCTCGTTCCCCTTGTTGGTTGAAGGCTCAGGTTATGCGGACGGTTAAGAACAGCCGGGTTTGACCTTGGCGATTTCCGCTATCGCCTCCTCCCTCGAAACGACGTCGCCATATTTGTTGTCGATGTCGAAGAGGTTGGCATTGTGCGGATCCTGGTGGCGGTCGCCGACGCAATTGCGCACGACAATGGCCCGGAACCCGTGTTGCACCGCATCTACGGCGCTCGCGCGGATGCATCCGCTCGTCGAGCAGCCGGCCATGATGACGGTATCGATGCCCTGGGCGTGCAGGTGGGAGGCAAGGCTGGTGCCGAAGAAGGCGCTGGCATATTGCTTGACGATAACGAGCTCACCCGCTGCCGGCTCGACGCCCTCGCAGAATTCGGCAAGCACATTGCCTTCGACCATTGCCTTCATGACCGGCGACTTCTTGACCCACATGCCGCCATCGGCACAATTTTCGGCAAGGTAGAGGATGCGCGTGTGGATGACGGGAATGCCGGCGGCGCGGGCAGAGGCGATGAGCTCGGGCGTCTGCGCCACGGCATCGACCACGCCGGGCGCATAGAGCGGCGCTCCTTCGATCGTGTAGGCCTTCAGGAAATCGATGACGAGGAGCGCCGGTCGCTGGCCGAAGCCGATGCGGTTACCCCAGACACCCTGATAGTTGGCTTCGGCAGTTTCCATCGTCGTCCTCCTAGTAGGCGCCGGACAGTAGCGCGCCGCCACCCGGCACGACAGCTTCCAGACCCAGTGATTTCAGCATGCAATAGGTCGTGGAAACGGCGGCTGTCAGCACCGGCTTGCCGGTCATGGCTTCCACTTTGGCAATCACGGGCAGCGATGGCATCTGGACGCAGGCGGACAGAACGATGACGTCGACATCCGTGAGATCGAGCGTCTGGACGATGGCTGGAAGATTTTCCGGGTCGTGACGCGCGACATCGAGATTGTCGGGGATCTCCAGCGCACGCCAGTCCATGACTTCGAAGCCTTCTTCCCGGATGTAGTCCACCACGAGCTCGGTGAGCGGCTTCATGTAGGGCGCGACGACGGCGATCTTTTTCGCCTTCATCACCTTCAGGCCCTCGATCAGGGCGCCGGCACTAGTAACGACGGGAATGTCGGTGCCGTTCTCCTGCGTGCGGCCGGTCAGGCGCCTTTCCGACTGGCGGTGATAGCCGAGGCCCATCGCCATGATGGCAACGAGGCAGGCATAGCCGAGCACATCGACGCGAGCATCCGATAGTTCGACGGCGCAGCGATCGGATTCCGCATCCATGGCCGCCAGTTCTTCCTTGACGACTTTCTTCATCCGCATGCGGCTGGAGTGGAATGTGAACCGCTCGGGCCGGATCGATTGGCGCGCGGTCAGCATGGCCGGAATTTCTGTTTCCATCGTGGTATTGGAACTCGGTACGATCTGGCCGATACGGTAATATTTCTGCACGGATGAAGTCCTCTGCGGCATGGAAGGCGAAAGACGGACAAGTGGTGAAGCTGGTGGCTCCACCATCGCATTTAACGGGAGAGAAAGTCGCCGAGGGCGACGAAGAAGCCGTCGAAATCATCCCACGGGATCATGTGACCTGCATCAGGCACCCGGGTGATCTCGATGGCGCCGTTCAGGCCGGATATCTCCTGCTCGTCCACGGTTTCGATCACGCCGCCGCGTCCCGCCACCATCAGCATGGTGTGCTGCTTGAGCTTGCCGAAGTCGCCGAATATCTCGTCCTTGTGGAAGTCTTCGAATGCGGTGACGATGGCAGGCAGATAGCAAGTGTGCAGCCATTCGGCGCGCAGCTGCCGCTGCTCGAGCGTCCATGTTGGGCAGAATGCCTTCATGCCCTCTGCATCGATGCCCTTTTCGGCAAGCGTGATGGAATCGACATACCAGGCAAGCTTGCTCGGATAGGGCCGGCGGCCGGGACCGGAAACCGGGGGATCGACAAGCACCAGGCGGGAGAAGGCCCCCGGCACCGACGCGGCGGCGCGCATGGCGATACGGGCGCCCATGGAGTGGCCGACAACCGACGGCCTATCGAGGCCGAGGGCTTGCGAAAGCCCGACGACGTCCTCAGCCATCGCGTCCAGGCCGTATTCCAGGTCCGGGCCGGTGGAGGAGAGGCCGCGGCCGCGAACGTCGATGACATAGACATCGTTCGTTTCGGCGAGGCGCTCGGCGACGAAACCCCAGGTGATGGCCGGGCTAGTGATGCCCGGGATCAGGATGACGACGGGGCCCTTGCCGCCGTAGCGGAGATAATGCTGGCGGATGCCGTTGGCATAGACGTTCGCGCCGTAGAGGGGGCCGTTGCTCATGCTGCTTTCTCGCTTTTCAACGGTTCTGCGTAAAGATCATAGCCGTAAACCCATGACGGATCTTCCTGGTTGAGCAGGAAAGTATTGGCATTGGACACGGTCTGCACGCGCGTCGCGCGGTCGCGGCGGTTGGCTTCGTAGAGCGCGAAGGCGGTGCCGAAGTTGTTGATGCCGGTCTCCAGCAGACAGCGCGTTAGCATGGCGGCATCCTCGATCGCCATTGCCGCGCCCTGGGCCATGTGCGGCTTCATCGGATGGCAGGCATCGCCAAGAAGCACCAGGCGGCCGGTGCTCCACAACGGCAGCGGATTGCGGTTGAAGAGCGGCCACTTAGTCACCTCATCCGTGCTTTCGATCAGCGCCTGGATGATCGGGTGGTAACCCTCGAACTCGGAGAACATCTCCTCGCGGCTGCTTGGTACGAATGCGGATTCGAATTCCCAGGCGGCATGCGGCACACCGGTGACATAGTAATATTCATCGCGCCGGGCCGTCGTGTAATAGACCATCATGTGGCGATCTGGTCCCCACCACTTGACGCAGTCTTCGAAGGTGAGGTCGTATTTCTTGAGCTTGTCGGAAGAAATCAGCGCGCGGTGCCCGACCCAGCCGCTGTAGTTCGGCTTCTCCGCGCCCAGCAGCGTTTCACGAACACGAGAGTTGATGCCGTCAGCGCCGATGACGATGTCGGCCCTGACCGATGTGCCGTCTTCGAACTCGATCAGGACGTCCGTGCCGTTGTCGTCGATGTGTGTCAGCTTCTTGCCGAAATGCAGGGTTCCCGGTCGCAGCACATCGCACTGGATTGCCTGGAGATCGCCGCGGTGGACGGTGCAATAGGTCGCGCCATATCCCTCAAGCGGAATGCGGGAGCGATAATCGCCGCTGATGCCGTTGCGGCTGAACCAGTGGCTGGGCGTGCTGCTGATACTGACGACCTTTTCCGCAACGCCGAGGCGTTCGAAAATCTTGATGACATTCGGCCCCATGTGGATGCCGGCGCCGAGGCGCGAGAAGCTTGGGGCCTGCTCGTAGACATTAACGTCGAAGCCCGCCTGCTGGAGCAACGCTCCTGCCACGGCGCCGCCGAGACCGGCCCCGATAATCGCGATCTTTTCCTTACCGTTGGACATGGCCGACCCTTCTAGCTGTCATGTTGACGCATAATCTTGCAATTCGAGACGTGACGAAATTTTTAGCGCATACGCTATAAATAGCAAGTCTGGCTTTTGCATTTTGCAAAAAATCCGGCTAGCTTTTCCCAAAAATATGGCTATCGTCATGCTTGCCGGCACGTGCATACGCACGGAGAAACGGTCATATAAAGTGCATACGCTTTATAAATGAGCAAGGAACAGCAAATGCGTGACGTGATTTTCGATCACGTCATTATGTTTTGCGGACCTCGATGCGAGGTCTGCAGCATAATGGTGTGCATGAGTGCCGGCGGACCGTTTTCGGCCTGCGCCCGTGCTTTGGAGTCCGGCTCTTGAAGGAGGTCGGCTCATTCAGCCTGAACGTCAACGGCGCCGTCATCGCCGTCGAAGCGGGTGGCGCAACGCCACTTCTCTATATTCTCCGAAACGATCTCTGCCTCAACGGCCCCAAATATGGTTGCGGGCTCGGTGAGTGCGGCGCCTGCGCGGTGCTGGTGGATGGCAGGCCCGTTCGCTCATGCACCGTGCCGCTGAAGGCGTTGGGCAACAGGCAGGTGACGACGCTGGAGGGCCTGGCAAAGTCTGGCTGTCTGCATGTCGTACAGCGCGCCTTCATCGAGGAGGCCGCCGCACAGTGCGGATACTGCCTGAACGGCATGATCATTGCCATCGTCGGGCTGCTGGAAGCCAACCCCGAGCCTGACGAAACCGATATTCGTGAAGCTCTTCGGCATCATCTCTGCCGCTGTGGCACCCATATGGAAATACTCGCTGCGGCACGCCGCGCCGTCGCCTACGCCAAAGCTGATCGCGCAGTCGGCGCATCGGCAGAGGCACGAAACGAGGTTTCGCCATGAACACCCAACGCGAAGCGCCGAAATCCTCCTATTTCTTGAACTCCGACATTCTTCTTGTCGTTTCGGACAAACTCCAGGGCGACGAGGCCGAGCTCTACATCGCCATCGACCGGGACGGTCGCGTCAAAGCTTTCAACGGCCATGTCGATCTCGGAACGGGTATCCGCACATCGCTGGCGCAGATCGTCGCGGAGGAACTAGACGTACCCTTCGAGCATGTGGATATGGTGCTGGGAGCGACTTCTGCGGCGCCTAACCAAGGTGCCACGATTGCGAGCGAGACGATCCAGATCACGGCGGTGCCCCTGAGGCAGGCCGCCGCGACCGCGCGACACCATCTGATGGCGAAGGCTTCGGCCCTGAAGGACACGGCGGTCGAACATCTCATCCTGCATGACGGCATCATACGCGCCGACGGCGGAGAGAACTGGAGCCTCACCTTTGCAGAGCTCGTGGCCGGCGAGCATGTGCGACTGTCGATCGATGCGACAGCGGCGCTGAAGCTTGCATCGACCTACCGGATCGTCGGCGTCTCGCTGCCACGGGTGGACATACCGGCAAAAGCAACCGGTGAGTGGACCTACGTGCACGACGTGCGCGTGCCCGGCATGCTGCATGGCCGCGTCATCCGGCCGCTCTATGCCGGTTTCGATCACGGCGAGCACGTCGGCAACAGTCTGATCTCCATAGATGAAGGCTCGATCGCCCACATCGACGGAGTCGTCGGCGTCGTGGCCATCGGTGATTTCGTCGGCGTCGTCGCAACGCGCGAAGAAATCGCCATGGAGGCTGCAAAGACGCTTGTTGTTGTGTGGCGCGCTCCGCCGGAACGGCCGGATCTGAATGCGCCGGAGATGGCGCTACGCGCCAACACCTCAACCCCGCGCAAGCTGATCGATCGGGGCAACGTCGATATGGCGCTGGACGGCAGTGCCGAGCCGATGAACCGCACCTATGTCTGGCCCTACCAGCTGCACGGCTCGATCGGTCCGTCATGCGCAGTGGCGGATTATGGCGATAACGGACTGACCGTCTGGTCCGGCACGCAAAATCCCTTTCCGATGCGCCGTGATCTGGCGCTGCTCCTGGATATGCCGGAAGATCGGATACTGGTGGAACGTCTGGAGGCGGCCGGCTGCTATGGCCGCAACTGCGCCGACGATGTCACCGCCGATGCAGCACTTCTGTCCCGGGCAGTCCGGGCGCCCGTACGCGTCCAGCTGACACGCGAACAGGAGCATGCATGGGAACCGAAGGGGGCAGCGCAGGTGATGGACGTGCGCGGCGGTCTCGATCTGGAAGGCGGTCCATCCGCCTATGATTTCGAAACGCGCTATCCGTCCAATCTCGCGCCAACCCTGTCGCTGATCCTGACAGGCAAGGTGCCACCGGTATCGGATGTGGTCCAGATGGGCGACCGCACGGCGATCCCGCCCTATGCCTACGGCAATCTACGGGTCACCGTGCACGACATGCCGCCGATCGCGCGCGCCTCGTGGTTTCGCGGCGTCTCGGCCATGCCGAATACCTTCGCGCATGAATGCTATATCGACGAGCTTGCGGCCGCGGCCGGAGTCGACCCCATCGAATACCGTCTGCGCTACCTGCACGATACCCGCGCGGTCGACCTGGTTCATGCGCTTGCGGAACGGGCCAATTGGGTACCTCACACCAAATGGGGCACGCTCGGTGGCGAAGGGGACCTGCTCTACGGGCGCGGTTTTGCCTATGCCGTCTATATCCACGGTCCCTTCCCCGGCAAGGCGGCTGCCTGGGCTGCCTGGGTGGCCGACGTTGCGGTCAACACCAAGACCGGCGAGATCGCGGTGACGAAGGTAACGTGCGCGCAGGATTCCGGGATGATGATCAATCCCGACGGCGTCAAGCACCAGATCCATGGCAACGTCATCCAGTCGACCAGCCGCGTGCTGAAGGAGCGCGTCGAATTCTCCTCCACCGCCGTTACCTCGAAGGAGTGGGGTGGTTATCCGCTGATCACTTTCCCGGAATTGCCCGATATCGACGTGCTGATGGTGCCGCGTCAGGACGAGCCGCCGCTGGGTGTCGGCGAATCCGCCTCTGTCCCCAGTGCCTCGGCCATTGCCAACGCGGTCTACGATGCGACTGGCATCCGTTTCCGCGAACTGCCGCTGACACCGGAGCTGGTGCTGTCGGCACTAAGGGGCGATGCGTCCGCAGCGCCGACCACGACGTCTGCGCCCAAGAAGCGATGGTGGAACTTCGGTCTGTCTGCGGCTGGTGCCGTGGCGGCGATCGCCGGCCTGGCGACGATGGCGTCGCCCTGGCGCCCGGCCATCGCCACCATCGAGAGACCCGATACGAACGTCTACAGCGCCGCCACCATCGAGCGAGGTAGGCTGGCCGCGGCAGTCGGCGCCTGCAATGTCTGCCATGTGGGCAGTGACGGAACGCCCTTTGCCGGCGGGCGGCGGTTCGATACTGCCTTCGGGACTGTCTACGCGACCAATATCACCCCGGACGTGACCAACGGTATCGGGGGCTGGTCCTATCCGGCCTTCGAGCGTGCCATGCGCGAGGGCATCAGCCGCGATGGCCATCACCTCTACCCGGCCCATCCCTATACATCGTTTGCCGGTGCGGAAGATGCGGACCTACAGGCGCTCTATGCATACTTGATGACGCAAACAGCAGTCTCCAAAAAGGCGCCAGAGACGAGGCTCAAATTCCCTTATGGCATCCGGATGATGATGGCCGGATGGAATGCGCTCTTCCTGAAATCGTCGGCGATGACTTACGACAAGACGCGTGATGCCACCTGGAACCGGGGGGCCTATCTCGTGGAGACGCTCGGCCACTGCTCCGCCTGCCACAGTGAACGCAATGCGCTGGGTGCCGAAAAGACGGGAAGCGCCCACCTGTCCGGCGGCTTTGTCGATGGTTGGGAGGCCCCTGCCCTCAATGCGATGGCCAAGGGGCCCGTCGGCTGGACGGAAGACGCCTTCTATGACTACCTGCGCCGCGGCCATTCGCGTGACCATGGCAGTGCCGCCGGTCCGATGGCCCATGTGGTGGAGGTCATGCAGCCGCTCCCAGATTCGGATATCCGCGCGATGGCAAACTATCTTGCCAGCCTCAACGGGGACGGCGATCCCGCCAGGGCCGCGGCTCAAAGCCAGACCGCCATTGCTGCCAGCGACAGCGCTACGCGCGACGCAGCGTTGGTTTCGCCGAAGGGCGAGCGGATCTTCAACGGCGCCTGTGCTACCTGCCATGCCGGCAACACAGTCCTGTCATCTCTGGCGCTTAACAGCAACCTGCATGCCGATACGCCCAACAATGTCATCCAAGCAATTCTCGGCGGCGTCGAAGCGCCGGCTATCCTTGCCGCGACGACAGGGCGCGAGGCACTCGAAGTCATGTCGATGCCGTCCTTCCGCAACACGCTCGACGAGACCCAGTTGAAAGATCTCACCGACTATCTGCGGGCACGTTTTGCACCGGACAAGCCGGCATGGAACGACGCTTCGGCCGCTATCCAACGCGTTCCTGCCGCCGCACACTGAGGAAGAGGTATTGCCGGAAACAGTATCCATTGCGAATATCGATAGTCGGACGATCTTCCAGAGTCCGACAAATGCGTTTCGCCCATCCGCCTACTGGTTCTGGCACAGTATTCCGGACAAGGCGACCTGCCGGACGCAACTTGTCGATTTCCAGGCAAAGGGTATCGGCACCATCCTGATCCAGGCACGGCTTGCCCTGCCGCTTGAAGCCTATCTGTCATCCGATTATCTGGTCGCCTACCGGGATGCAGCCGATGTCGCGTCTGAACTCGAGCTGAAACTCGGCATGTACGACGAGTATAACTGGATCAGCGGTCACGCCGGTGGCCGCACGGTGGAAGGGCGGGACGATCTGCGGGAACGCCACCTGTTCTGGTCGTCAGCCCTGCATAGCGAAGGGGGGATCAGCGCCATCCGTCCATCCTTCACGCAGACGATGGGTGCCGATATCATTGCCTGGCAATACGAAGGTGGGTGCATCGAGTGGCGCAAATGGACGATCGAGGCGGCGCTGCTGCATCCTTCCGCTACGATCGACAGCCTGGACGAGATAGTCGATGTGACTTCGCGCGTCCGCATCACCGACTCCGATCCCATAGCCTGCCATTATGCATATGATGGCGAGATCGCATCAGGCTCCATGCTGACGGTTTTCGTCAGCGCACGCTCCGCGACCTCCAGGATCATCAACTACCTGCTGCCCGAGGCTGCCGAGCGCTTCATCGATGTCGGCCTCGAGCCCCTCGTCGCGGCACTGGGCGAACACGTGCCGCGCACGGTGCAATCCGTATTCTACGATCAGCCCGCCCCCGGTTTCTACCGCTGGGACGAGATGGTCGGCAATCTCGGCAACAGCCTGCTGTATGCGCGTGGCCTTCGGGACCACGTTGAAGCAAATGCTATGGCACCCTTCGCGCATGCCCTGCTTGCGGTCGTCCGTGACGTCGGACCCCGGACGCTGCCGCTACGTGCACGGTTTCACGCCGCCTATTCCGCCCTGATGAATGAAGCCTTCTTCGGCACGCTCCGGAAATGGGCGGAGGAAACGCGTATCGTCCTGACCGGGCATGAAGTGCTGGCCCATGTCGGTTCCTGGGCGCCCAATGGCGGCTTCACGAGCATCGATCCGCGCGTCGCGCCTGCCGTCGACTTCTTCGGCATCGATGCCTTCCGCCATCAGACGGCGGTGGATGCAAACAACCTCGAACCGCAGCTTTCCGCCAAGCTGGGCGATTCCGTCGCCCGCTCGAACGGGCGCAGCCGCTGCGTCGTCGAGACCTATTTCAGTGCCGGACGCACTGAGGTCAGAGCTGCTGGCCAGTGGGAGGTGACGCTTGAGGCTGCACGCGCTGGGGCCATCCGCCTCGCCTGCCTCGGCGCCCGGCAGTTCCTCTGGCACGGCGTCTACCTGACGGACGGTCGCGACAATGACCCGACGCCCTTCACCAATCCGCGTTTCGACTTCGCCCCCGGCATCAACTTCGAGCCGTGGTGGAGCTATCACGATCTCTTTGCACTGGAGATCGCGCGCGTCTCCGCTTTCATCGAGCCGGCCACGCCGCGGACACCGGTCGCGATCCTCTATCCCCTGTTTACAGCCTTTGCCGAAGGGCCCCGGCACAGCCATGCCGCCCATATTGGAGCCTGGTGCGAGCATTTGCTGGCCCAAGGCTGCGACTTCATGTTCGTAAGCGAGCGTGATGTCGCCGATGCAACATTTGAACACGGGTGCCTGCTCGCATCCGGTCTTGCTTTCGACGCGGTTGTCTTGCCGTCCACCACCGTGGTGCAATCGGCAGCGACGATCGAGAGGCTCGATGCATTCCGGAATGCCGGCGGCCAAGTGTGGTCGTCCGGCGAAAGGCTGTCAGGGGTCTGCGCCGGGCAGCAGGCGGTGGGTCCCATCGAGGCAAGCAGGCATCTGGAGGCCATGCCGGATGCGGAGGCAATGTCCGCGCTGCTCTCGACCATCGCTTCATCAGGCCCACAGATACAGGGTGGCAAACCAAGGCACTGGGTCGGCTACGATCGGGAAGGCTGGTGGCGGATGGTTGTCTTCAACGATGGCACGCAAGAGATGCGTTTTGAGATCGCGCTTGGTGAGGGCTTCGCCTACCAAACATGGGATCCGGAACAAGGCGCTGCGGAGACGTTCGCTGGCGTCCGGCGCCTGGCTGTCCTTCTTGAGCCGCACGAGGTCCGTTGCATCCGCCTTTGCGCAGCTTCGCAGGCGGTTGCCGGATCTGGCCGGCTATCGAGCCAGCCGCCGCTTGACCGAAGCCGGACAGTCGCCTTGGCAGCCGGATGGACGTTCTCGGCCGGGCAAGGCCAGGATTTCATATCCATATCCGTCGAAAGCGGCTGGGAGGTGCAAGGCTTTGAGGCCTTCAGCGGAACCGGCATCTATCGCCTCTCCTTCAGCGTGGACGACGAAGGCGACTGGATACTGGAACTGTTGGCGGTGCATACGGTCGTAACCGCTTATCTCGACGGAGCCCAAGTGGGACGGCGCGGATGGCGGCCCTATCGCTTTTCGCTTAGTCGCCTTGCCGCCGGCAGGCATCAACTCGAGCTTCATGTCGCCAATACGGCGGCAAACCGCTACTACCACAACACACCCTATCTCGGCAGCACCCTGGACAAGAGCGGGTTAAGCGCCCCGCCTCGCCTCGTGCCGCTGCGAAACCGACCGGAATGAGATCATGCTGAAACACTCGACAGTTCCCCTGATGCGCGCCTGGAATAGCTGGTCAGACAGACCCGCAGAAATGGTGTTCCTGCCGCTCGGCGTGCGCATCACGCCCGTTCTCTATTCCACGCGCAGCCGCACAACATCCATCATCGAGCCGCGGCGTGACCCCGTGCGCCTGGGCCGCCACGCGCTCGATGGGTCGTTGATCGAGCTGGAAACCGACCACAGCGGCACGACCGTCGCGTTCAGGACCGATAAGGCCGATCCTTTCGCGGTTCGCGGCAGCTGGGAGGGCAAGGCTGCGGGTGAATGGGGCCTGCGCTTCTGGTTGACGCTGGCAGTCTCGGCCGATAGCGGCGAAATGGTCACTTACGAGGCAGTCCGCGGCATTACCCTCGTCAAGATCGGCACGCGCTTCGTGGCAGTCGCCACTGCGGAGGCGCCGGTGCATGTGACGGGCCATGACACAGTAGAGGCGCTCAGGGCCGATTTTGAGGCGAACGGTTATTTCTACACCGCGAGCCGGAAGAACGTTGCGCCTGTCATCGGCCTGCGCTTCAATCTGGAAATGATGCGCCAGGGCGCCTATGCCGCCGCAGTGGCCGACAGTGCGGAGCTTGCCATCGCAAAGGCCGAGGCTTGCCTCGCCGCCGGAAAGGCGGCCGCCGCTTCAAGCGCCCATGACGGCAACTATGAAGGATCGCTCGATGCGATCCGCGATGTGGTTGCCTGGAACACGATCTGGGACGAGACCAATGCGCGGCCCTACACGGCCGTGACACGCATCTGGAATCTCGGAAAATTTGCAGTCTGGTACAACGACCAGCTGTTTGCGGCACTGCTCGCCGGCGTCTTCGATGCCGATCTGGCGCGCGAGAACATGGCGACGGCAATGGCGAGCGCCACGCCCCAGGGCAACATCGCCTGCATCGTCACCTCGAACGATGCCTGGGTGGATCGCAGTCAGCATCCGAACGGCGCGCTCGTCGCCTGGCAGCTCTACCAGCGCACCGGCGAACGCTCGCTGCTGGCCGCAAGCTACGACGCGCTGGCCCGCAATCAACGCTGGTGGCGCGAGCATCGCGATCCCGATACGTTCGGGCTGCTGTCCTGCGGCACATCCGATGTCGGCGAAGGTCTCTATAAGGGCACGCATTTTGCCGCGCGCAACGAGACCGGCATGGACAATTCCTCCACCCATGACGAGGCCATCTACGATCCCGTCACCCGCACCCTGTCGACATTCGATCTGGGGCTGAATTGCGCCGCGGTGCTCGATGCCGAAATGCTGGCGAAAATGGCCGTGGTTCTCGGCAATGATGACGATGCCCGTGAATTCGGAGAGATTGCCGAGCGGTGCCGGAAGCTGATCTCGGAGCATCTGTGGGACGAGAGCAGAGGCATATTCGCCAACCGCCAGCGCCACGGCGGCTTCGTCCGCTCACTTTCGCCCACTAGCTTCTATCCCCTCCTGTGCGGCGCGGCCAGCCCGGAGCAGGCCGAGCGGCTGCTTGGGCACCTCAATGACGAGAGCACCTTTGGCGGCGACTACGTCCTGCCGAATGCGACGCGCGACGACCCGGCGTTTACCGACAACGTATACTGGCGCGGCCGCATCTGGCCGAACGTCAACTACATGGTCTGGCTCGGCCTGCGCCGCTACGGTTTTGCGGCCGAGGCAAGCAAGCTCGCGCGTCAGAGCTATGAACTCTTCATGAAGAACTGGAGCAAGAACCGTATCGCGTCGGAAAACTACAATGCTGTGACCGGCGAGGCGATGGACCAGGGCGATACAGATCCCTTCTATATCTGGGCAGGCTTGCTGCCACTGATGGCCGTCGGTGAGATTGTCGACTTCGATCCGTGGACCGGCTGGACACTGCACAACACGCGTGCCGATCTTTCGATCGGGCCGATGCTGTCTCCTTCCGGCATGATGTCGCTATCTGTTGCCGGCGGCCTGCTGGAGATGACGCTGGACGGACGCCTGTCGCTCACGACCGATCTCCAGACCACCCTGTCGCAGATCGCCTTCAGCAACGCACGTTTTGCCTGCACGATCGGACCGGTGGATGGCGCCGGTTTCATCAGCCTGCCGCACGTCGCTACCGGCAGCATCGTGGCGGCGCGGCTAGGTGGCGAGGAGCTCGCTTTCGAGGCGGTTGCGGACGACGTCCGCGTCGAAATTTCGCCATGCGCCCTAGGCCGGAAATTGAATCTCTTTTTTTTGACAGCGCGGGCGTCAATGGCAGTTGATGGAACTTGACATGTGACAAATACGCATATTACTTTGCATACAAAGTAAAAAGACTGCCGAAAGAGCAAGAGGGTTGAACGGAAGTCTGCGCATCGGGGCGCTATGCTCGTGATGGAGACATCCTACTGACTGTGGCTGATTGATTGCGTTATTTTGGTGCTGTTGCGAACGGCGCTGCGACGACGCTTGCCTTCAGAGACGCATGCCCAGGTTGTTCGCCTCTCCTTTATTAGTTTGTATACAAATCATATGGCGCGTTTTGTGAAACGCGAATTGCCTTTGATTTTTATATCGCTTGGGTCGTCGGCTTCGGCCGTGGACACTGAAAACAGAGAATTTTCATGAGGGGTTACACAATGACTGAAATCACAAGACGCAACGCGCTGAAGCTAATGTCCGGCGCAATGATTGCCGGTGCAACATTCTCGGGCCTGCCGAGCCGTGCCTTTTCGGCCGGCAAGATCACGGTTCTAAACTGGCAGGGCTACGGCACCGACGAAGCTTGGTCGATCAAGGCCTTCGCCGAAAAGACCGGCATCGAAGTCGTCCACGACTACTACAGTTCGGAATCGGAAATGCTGACCAAGCTGCGCACCAATCCGGGCGCCTACGACATGGTCATCCTGAACGCCGCCCGCTGCGCGCAGGCAACGGCGGAAGATCTGCTGCAGCCGATCGATTTCAGCAAGGTTCCGAACGCCGCCACGATCGATCCCAACCTCCGCTCAAACGTCAACTTCCTGAAGGACGGCAAGGGCTATGCGGTTCCGTGGGTCTGGGGCATGACCTCGCTGGCGATCCGTGACGGCATGCCTGTTCCGGACAGCTACAAGGTCTTGGCTGATCCGGCCTACAAGGGCCGCGTTGCCATGGACGACGACGCGATCATCTGCGTTGCCGCCGGCGCGCTGATGACCGGCCAGGACATTAACAATCCCAAGGATCTAGGCGCCGTCCGCGATGCGCTGAAGTCCATCAAGCCGAACGTAAAGCTGCTTTGGTCGACGGAAGACCAGTGGAACAAGTCGTTCGCAGCCAAGGAATTCGACCTCTCGCTGTTCTGGTCGGGTGGCTCCGTGCGCTCAAAGCGCAATTCGAAGCTGCCTGTAGATTTCGTCGTTCCCAAGGAAGGCGGCATCGGCTGGGTGGACGGTCTCGGCATTCCGGCATCCGCGCCGAATGCGGAAGGCGCATTGGCCTTCGCAAACTGGCTGATCGACCCGACCTTCCACCTTGAATGGGCGACCAAGGTCGGCGCGCCGGCATCGTCCAACTCGGCAGCACTGGCCGCTCTTCCGGCCGACGACCTGAGCCGCCAGGTTCACAAGCCGGAATACCTCAAGACCATGGGCATCATGTCGGCTCTCCCGGATGATCGCCGCGAAGCATTCAACAACCTGTGGCAGGAAGTGAAAGCCTTCTATGCGGAATGAGACCGGTACACTGACGTCGGAGCGCAGACCCTCGGGTCTGCGCTCAAGACGCGCCCTTCCATCCTGGGTTTCGACGACGGCCCTGCTGATGCCGACCTATGGCTGGCTGACCCTCGCTGTTTTCCTGCCGTTGCTGACCATGCTGGTCTTCAGCTTCATGTCGGCCACTCCGATGGGCAAGGCGCCAATCGTCTTCACCCTGAAACAGTACCGGGCCTTCATCGACCAGCCCTATCTGGTCGGCATTGCTGTCACGTCGCTGCTGATCGGCTTCTGGACGACGCTTTCCTGCGCCGTGATCGGTTTTCTGGCGGCTGTCGCGCTCACCCGCTCCACCTTCGGCAAGACGCGCGAAATGCTGCTGATCCTCATCCTCCTGCCGTTCTGGACCAACGGTTTGGTTCGCGTCTTTTCCTGGACGATGGTGCTGCGCGAGAACGGCTTCCTCGACACGCTGTTCCACATCGTCTTTCCCGAGGCCGGCTCGATCGGCTTTCTCTACAGTCGTTACGCGATCGTCGTCGGCCTGGTACATGGCTACCTGCCCTACATGATCCTCACCTGCTACATCGCGCTGGTGACTATCGATGAGGCGATCATCGAGGCTGCCTCCAGTCTCGGTGCGCGCTGGTGGACCATTCTCTTCAAGATCCTCGTGCCTATGGCAGCACCCGGCCTTGTCTCGGGCGCCGTGCTGACCTTCATTCCGGTGATCGGGTCCTTCATGGAACCTCGCATTCTCGGTGGCCGCGTCGGCGTGACGATGGGCACGGTCATCGAGGACCAGTTTACGCAGGCCTTCAACTGGCCGCTTGGCGCCGCGTTGTCTTTCACGCTGCTTGCCGTCGTGCTGGCTATCTTTGCAACGTTCTCGGGCGTCCTGCGCCGCGGCACCACAGCCTAGGGAGGAGACACCGAATGAAATCGCTTGGCCGTTTCTATCTGATCGCCATCCTTGTCTTCCTCTACACTCCGATCCTCGTGATGATGGCCATGGGCTTCAACGCCTCGCCGCTCTACGAACTGCCCTTCACCTTCTCCACCCGCTGGTATGAGGCGCTCTGGAACAACAGCATCCTGCTGACCGCAGGCATGAACAGTATCATCATCGCCGTCATCACCGCTATTTTGGCGACCACGCTCGGCACGATGGCATCGGTTGCCCTATCGCGCAGCACGTTCCGCGGCAAAAGCTTCCTGCAGATCATGCTGCTGCCGCCGATCGCCATTCCGTGGCTGATCACCGGCACGGCCATGCTCATCTTCTTCTACTGGACCGGTATCGGTCGCGGCATGCATGCGATCATCATCGGCCATGTCGCCCTTGCCATCCCCTATGTGGTGCTGGTGGTCGGAACGGGCTTCCGGACGATCCGGGCCGACCTCGAGGAGGCCGCCATGAGCCTGGGCTCCACGCCCGTCCATGCCTTCTTCTCGGTGACCCTGCCGCTGCTCTATCCCAGCATCCTGGGGGCTGCCCTGTTCGCCTTCGCGGTCTCGCTCGACCAGTTCGTGATCTCTTATTTCCTCGCAACACCCGGCTTCACAACATTGCCGGTTCAGATTTACTCCTCGATCCGCAAGGGCTTCACCCCTGAAATCAATGCGATCTCGACTGTTCTTCTTCTCGGTTCGATGACCGTGATCCTGATTTTTGCGCGCTTCGCCAAGCCCGGAGACACAAGTGACAAACGTTAACGTCCATTCCGTTGCCAAGACCTACGGCACAACGCCTGTTCTCGCCGATATCACCACCGAATTCCCGGAGGGCTCGTTCACCAGCCTTCTCGGACCGTCCGGCTCCGGCAAGACGACGCTCCTGCGCATCATCGCCGGCTTCATCAAGCCCGACCAGGGGGTCGTGACCATCGGCAGCAAGGATGTCACAAACGTGCCCGTCTGGGGACGCAACATTGGCATGATGTTTCAGTCCTACGCGCTGTTTCCGCACATGACGATCGCCCAAAACGTGGCTTTCGGTCTCGAGCGCCGCGGCATCAAGGGTGCGGTGGCGCGCAAAGAAGTCAATCGCGCCCTCGACATGGTGCGCCTGCCCGGTTTTGCCAACCGCATGCCGAAGCAGCTCTCCGGCGGCCAGCAGCAGCGTGTTGCGCTGGCACGCGCCATTGTCATCAAGCCGAGCGTGCTGCTGCTCGACGAGCCGCTGTCAGCGCTCGACCGCAGGCTTCGCCAGGAGATGCAGGTCGAACTGCTGCGCATCCAGCGCGAGAGCGGGCTTACGACAATTTTCGTCACCCACGACCAAGAGGAAGCCCTGACCCTGTCCGACAAGGTCGCCATCCTCGACAAGGGCCGCATCATCCAGATCGGCGCGCCCGACGCTGTCTACGAAAAGCCGCTGACGCGCTTTGCCGCGGAGTTCCTGGGCGATTCCAACTTCCTCACCGGAACCGTCGAGGACGGCGGAGTTAAGCTCCCGGATGGCACAATTGTGCGCAGCGCCAGCCCCCTGCCGGCCAACGGCACCAAGGCGACGCTGGCAGTCCGCCCCGAGAAGATGTTCATTGCCGCCGGCAATGGCGAAGGCAACAACCTGACGGCACGCATCACGACGGTGATCTATGCCGGAGCGGTGCTTTCCTATCTGCTGGAAACAGCCGATGGCATCCCTCTCAAGCTCTTCGTGCAAAACAGGGACGGCACCTTGCTCAGCGAAGGCGATACGGTGACACTGAACTGGTCGCCGGAACACACCGTCAGCGTACTGGATTGATGATGACGGGCGCGCCGCTGTCCGGCAACGTGTCGCTTTTCATCATCGACATGCAACGGCTCTTTGCCGAAGAGACGGCCTGGTTCACGCCTGGCCTCGCCGCCATCGTGCCGAATGTGTCGAAGCTTGCCGAAGCGCAGCCGGACAGGACGGTATTCGCCCGGTTCGTCGTGCCCCAACAGCCGGCGGATGCGAGGGGACAATGGCAGAGCTACTACGAGCGTTGGAAGGCAGTGACGCTGGACGAACTCGATCCGGCAATGCTGGACCTCGTCGCGCCGCTGGCGTCGCTGGCACGGCCGGGTTCGATCGTCGACAAGAAGACCTATTCTGTCTTCGAGACTCCGGGCTTCGTGGAGCGCCTGGATGCACAGGGTATAGATACGATCGTCTTCACCGGTGTCGAGACGGATGTGTGCGTCTATGCCAGCGCGCTCGATGCCGTGGACCTCGGATACAAGGTGATCCTTGCCAGCGATGCCCTAGCCAGCGGCGACATGGTCGCCCATGAAATGGTGCTGACGCGGCTGGCGCCGAGGTTCTCGGAGCAGATTGAAATTTTGACGACGGACGCCATTCTGGATTGGTGGTCCGCATGACGGCTTTTCATGGGTCGCCGACTTTCGGCAGCCATGAGCCAGGTTGAGAGAGAAGATGGACATTCCACTCAAGGGCAACGCCCGGGAATCGGACGGTACAGCAGCGCCAGCGGCGAAACGCGACCAGGCGCAGTATACGCTGGGCGAGCAGATCGGCTTCTTCCTGCGCCAGGCCAACCAGCGCCACGTGTCGATTTTCGCCAACCTGATCGCCGAGAAGCTGACGACCACCCAGTGGGCGGCGCTCGTCAAGCTCAAGGACCTGCAACCTTGCTCGCAGGGCAATCTCGGCCGCGAGACGGCGATGGACATGGCGACCATCAAGGGCGTCGTCGACCGACTCGTGAAGCGCGGCCTGGTGCATACGGCGCCTGACGCGGCGGATGCGCGGCGTCTCGTGCTGACGCTGACCGAAGAAGGCCGGGCTATGGTCGAGCGCAATCTTTCCATCGCGCTGGAGATCTCGCAGCAGACCCTTGGCCCGCTGACGGCCGCAGAACGCATGATGCTGATGGAACTGCTCCAGAAGATCTGTTGACGGGACTCGCGCGGTCCTTCCCTCCAGCATGCCGACAAAGGAAAATCCGCCATGTCTCCCGCTGACGAAAAGGAAATCCGCTCGCTGGTCGCGGCGATGACGCCGGCAGAGAAGGTCGAGCTCGTCAGCGGCTGCGGCCTCTGGAGGACAGCTGCAATCGACAGGCTGGGGATAAAATCCATCCTGATGACCGATGGAACCTATGGCGTTCGCTACTCGACGACACAGATCGATGCCGGCGACGACGCGGAGAATGGCCTTGCCGCATTTCTGGATGTGGTGAACCAGCAAGCCGACGACACAGCCGGCATGTTCGGCACGACACGCCCTGCGACCTGTTTTCCCAACGGAAACCTTGTCGGCTGCTCCTGGGACCTCGACCTGCTCTACCGGATGGGCGAGGCACTGGCGCGCGAATGCCGAAGCCTCGGCATCCATCTCCTCCTCGGCCCCGGCATCAACACGCGGCGCACGCCGCTTGCCGGACGGGCTTATGAATATTACTCGGAAGATCCGGTGATCAATGGCGAGCTTGCCGCCGCCCTGATTTCCGGCTTGCAGGACAATGGCATCGGCGCATCGCTGAAGCACTTCGCCTGCAATAATTCCGAGATCGAGCGGACGACGACCAGTTCCGACGTGGACGAGCGAGCCTTGCGGGAAATCTATCTCGCGGGTTTCGAACGGGCGATCGCAAAAAGCGCCCCGTGGACGGTCATGAGCGCCTATAACCCGGTCAATGGCGTCCAGGCCGCGGAGAACCCCTGGCTTTTGCAGCACGTGCTGCGCGACGAATGGGGCTATGATGGCCTCGTCTTGTCCGACTGGCACGCCATCAAGGACCGGCCCGCATCTCTGGTAGCCGGCAGCGACCTCGACATGCCGGAAAGCAAGCCCCGCAAGGCCCGCCTTCTCGCCGCCATCGAGGCTGGAAAAGTCGACGAATCCAGACTCGACGAGGCCTGCGCGCGGGTTATCGGCCTCGCCCATCATTGCCAAGCTGGCGCACAGCCGGCTGTGCCGGCGGACCTCGATCTCCACCATGCCCTCGCCCGCCAGATCGCCGCAGAATCCATCGTGCTGCTGCGCAACGAGCATCAGACCCTACCACTCGATGCGACCGCTTCCGGCGATATACTGGTCGTCGGGGACGGCGCCCTACTTCCGACGATCCAGGGATCGGGCTCCGCGACGACCAACCCATTTCGGGTCGACAGCCCGTTCACGCAAATCGCCGCGCGTGCTTCCCCTGATCTGACGGTGCGTCACGTTGCCTTTCCGGGGGCGGAGGACGCGACGCTGGGGTTTGCAACGCAGGCCGTCCTCGCGGCCGCCTCTTCGGCCCAGGTGGTCATCGTCTTTGCCGAGAACGAGAAGGCCCGCAATGGAGAGGGCAACGATCGCGACAGCCTCAGACTGGCCGCCGGCCATGACCAACTCATCCGCGCCCTCGCCGATGCCCGACGGAAGGTCATCGTCGTTCTCACCATGCCGGATGCGGTCGAGATGCCGTGGCTCGATCGCGTCGATGCCATTCTTGCCTGCTTCTACCCCGGACAGGGCGGCGGCGAGGCCGTTTCGCGGGTGCTGTTCGGCGAACAAAATCCGTGCGGGAAACTGACGACGACAATGCCTGCGCGCCTGGAGGATATCCCCGGCTGGCACACCTACCCCGGCGAAAATAGTCGGCATCTCTACAGCGAAGGAACATTCGTCGGCTACCGCTTCTATGACCTCAAGGCCATGCCGCCGCTTTTCCCGTTCGGCCATGGCATGAGCTACACCCAATTTTCCTACGAGGAGATGGTGCTGGACAGACAGGACATCGGTCCCTCGATGACTTGTACGGCCAGCATCACCATCCGCAATTCGGGATCAGTTGTCGGCAAGGAGATCGTCCAGCTATACGTCCGCCCCGTAAAGCCGGGCCTCAGGCGGCCCATCCGGGAACTCAAGGCATTTGCAAAGATCGCGCTCCACCCCGGCGAGGTCACCGTTGTGGCCCTGCCGCTCGCCCCGCGCGATTTCCAGTATTTCGATGTTTCCCGCGGCACTTGGGTGCTCGAAGCGGAGGCCTTTGTGATCGAAGCAGCCGCGTCCTCCCGCGACATCCGCCTGGAATGCCGCCTTGGCTGCGTCTCCGAGACCTTTCCCCCGGTGCCGCTATCGACGCTATCGCCACCGTCGCTTGTCTTTGCAAACGCAAAAGCCTCCCCGGCGCTGACGGCACTGCTGATGGCAAAACTCGATATGTCCGAGCCAAATGCCACTGCGCTCCTGAACAAGCTCGACGGATCGTTCCTCGGCTTCTATGACACGTTGAGTTGGTACATCGGCGACGAAATCGCCGAAGCAGATATCGAGGCACTCTTCACGGCGTTGAATGAGGGCGAACTGGAGGTGCCCAAAACCGGCGTTTAATGAGGCGGCTATGCGAGCAGGCATGTTGTCCCAACAGCGGCCCTTCTCGAGGTGGTCAGCGGAAGTACTCTGACATGGCCATTACGATGTGCCTAATCGTCAACCCGCGATCTTATGGCAACACGCTTTGGCGAGACTGTGGAGGTCATTATTCCGCCGCCCAAGACGGCAGTTCAAAGCTCCTAATCAGCGTTAGAACCATTGATACGCGATCGCCACATCACCGAAATCGAGACCGGAGGCCGGATGGCCTGGCAGTAATCCACTGGCTGTAGAGCCTTAATCAGACGGGCACGTCTAGACCCAACCGATGATGGCTGGACGCCTGAAGATATCAACGCCATGCGCCGGGACAATCTGCCATTTCGCTGCCATCCGTTCGAGTTGGCCTGTGCTGATCTCGAAATAGAACATCGGCTGACCAAACCTCGACATCCATGGACCAACGGCCAAGTCGAGCGGATGAACCGTACCATCAAGGATGAAACGCTTCCACTACGACAACCACGATCAGCTACGTCATCATCTCATGGACTTCATCGATGCCTACAACTTTGGCCGACGACTAAAGGCCCTTCGAGGCCTTACGCCATACGAATTCATCTGCAAAATCTGGACAACCGAGCCGCGGAGGTTCACGATTAATCCAATCCATCAAACCTACCTAAAGAAGCAAGATGTCCCTTAAGCCAGGATGCAATCGCGGCCTACCACCCCTTGTGAAGCAATTCTGCAGATGCGAAATTTCGCTAGATTTCTGCCTCATTGATTGAAACAGACGGTAATGAAGTGCAGTTCTGTTGACACCAGCCGTTCTGAAGTCGAAAAGAATCTCACCCGCTCATGGAGATAGCAATGACTGACGAAACCGAAACAGGCGCGCAGATTGATGTTGTAGCACCGGATGCTCCGCCAGAAGCGCCTAAATCTAAAAAACAGCGCGCGCCTCGTCGTTCTAAGGCCGAAATTGAAGCCGCTACAGCTGCAAAGACACCGAAGGTCCGCCAGATGCGGATTGGCAAGGCTGAAGGCGGACCAGTGCGCGGGACAACTACCGTATCCGCTGCGACGACGAAGACAGAGGCCAAGGGTCCAGCAAATCCCAAGCCTGTCAGGCAGCCGGCAACACCGCCAGCACCTCTCACCGCTAGTGATGACATGGCTGATCTTCTTCAGCTTGAGGAAGACAACAAGAAACTTCGTCACGCCTTGGCCGAAAAGTTGCGCGCTGAAAATGCTGATCTGCGCAAGCGCCTCGGCGTTTGATCTCGCTTCAACTTTGCTCGCTGTTCGCGCAATCTATCTCCGTAACCATCAAATATCTTAGCTTTTAAAATATCTTGGCTCGATTTCGAGCCGGGACGGAGCTGTCAGAATTGTCACATCTGCGGCTCAGAAAGAAGTCCTATGAAACCACCTTGGAAATATCTAGCGCAGCTGCTGTCTCGGCAAAAATCCTCCGAGACAGCAAACGAAGCAGGCGCGCCTGACAGCGCTCAAAAGCTTGTCGAAATAGAACTGCGGCCAACTGCGACTATCCTGCTCTCGTCCCAGGAGGCAATCTCTGGAACCGTGCAAGTGAACGAGGGCAAGCATGAAGACCTAGCACCGGCGCTGGCGGCGATTGAGAACGAAATCGTTCCTGAGACGCCCGATCTGAAATTGGACTACCCCGAAACAGCTAAGGCCGAGGTGACTAAGGAGAAAGCGCAGTCCAACTCCGATCTGTTAGAAGAGCGGCTAGAGGTAGAGGCTGCTGCACAGTCGCCGAAGCTTCGGCAGGCGAGGTTGAAGTCCGCAACGAAAGTCCGCGTCGGCTCGCCAGATGAAATTCCTGGTGCCATCGCGGACTTGCCCATTAATGCCGCATCTTCGACCGCGGACCCTTTTTTTGAGACCCCGACAAGCCTGGATGAAGACATCAAACACCTCAAGGATCTGCTGGCGCAAAAGCTACGTATTCAAAATGCCCAGCTCAGAGAAATGCTCAAGCGCTTCGAACGCTCCTGAGTACGTAGACCACAGTCAGAGAAAAATATGAGAACACAGCAGCGCAGTTTCGTCGTCGAAATCAAATCGGCACGCCGGCGACTAAAAACACAGCCGAAATCCATCTGGGGCAACACCGATTTCGCGGCTCTGGTGAGAGATACCGAGGCAACCCTGCCGTTTCTGCACAACGCCAACTCGGAAACCCCGATCAGTTGTGAGAACCTGCCAACCGACCTGGAAAAGCAGATCGAAGTCGCCGATGTCAGCAAGGTCGGTGGAGAAACGCACAGTCTGTTGCCGGCAATCGATTCCGACCAGATTGAGCGAAATCATCAAGATGCGGTTCCAAATAATAGTCAGGTCGTGAAGGTGCCGGCCAGTGAGCCGACACGCCAGACAGTAAAGGCGCTTAAGCGTCGTTACACACGTCGGAGGTCTGTTGCCAAGGATGCAATCGCAGCGCCTTCTGTCGCGATGGCGGTCGACGTAGTCGAGACCCACTCCGATGACTTGGCATTGCTTTCTGCCGAAAACCTCCGCCTGAAGCGGCTCCTCGCGGAACAACTGAGGCACCAGAATGCACAGCTTAGGCAGATGTTGGAACGTTTTGGGATCGCCTCACGGGCAAATTGAGACCGTGTCGCAGTGCAGTCTTGTTTGGCGCATTAGGGAAATGGTCTTCAAGCACCCGCCGCTGTGACAGCGATCGAGCCATTGCTCTCGCCGGCTCGGGAGGTAGTAGATACAGACGGTAGCGACCCACGATTCTGCCTACGCTTATCCATCAAAGCAGGTTTCAAGGATGATGAATGCCGTATTTCCTGGTCTCCTACACCGCGCTAGTCGAGGCGGATGATGAAGCAACCGCTGCCCAAAAAGTTTATGGAGAAATTTGCGATAACGAAAACATAACCTTCACTGTTACGGCCGATGAGAGCGTCAGGACGAAAATCACGATCCCCACGCGCACGAGTCTAACTCGATGCCTAGCCGCCTTCTAAGAAGCCGCTAAAGGCCGGTAAGCCGGGGCTGGCCAAGGCAGTAGTCGCGTGGGATCCTGATTAACTATCAACAAGGATCCGGTAGCATTTCAAAACGCGTTTGCGTCCTTGATGGACCGCCTGTTCTCATCGAGTTGCAAGCGACGCGGACTGACTTGGCGACGGGGAGATCGCCCTTCCGCGGTTTTCGACGCGCGAAATGGTCGATGTCGAGCACGCCATGGCCTGCCGGGCGGAGGTCTTGAAACATGCACGGAGCCATGGCGTCGACCGACATCATGTCGATCGTGCAATAGACAAGCAGGATATGGCGATCCGCACAAGTCTCATCGGCAACACGGCCGGCAAGATCGAGTGGGCCAAGATGGATCGGTAGATCGCGACCGGCGCCTGGAGACGGCGCATCTTTCCGATGAGCAGCGCGAGGCCTCGGTTGCCTTTGCCACTCATCGCACAGTGGACGGTCTGGCTACCTATCGGGACAACGGCAAGGTTTCGTTCAGCGAGACGCGCGAGGCGGCACGCGCCGAGATCGTTCGCGACTATCTTGCCGATCGGGAGCAGCGGCCGGACGGCAGCCGTGTGGCGATGGCGCATCGGCGTGTCGATGTTCGCGCCATCAACGATGCAATCCGAAGCGAGCTGCAGGCGCGCGGCGCGCTTGCCAAGGTTCGCGACAGTGGCGATCTTATGGAACGAGAGCGTTCCGCCCAGGAGCAGGAGCGGCCGAAGGCCTTCACCTATCAGACCAATGATGGCCGCCGCGATTTTGCCGAGGGAGACCGGCTGGTCTTCCTGGAGAACGATCGCGATCTCGGCGTGAAGAATGGCATGCTGGGGACAGTAAAGGCCGTCGAGCCCGACGCACTACATGTGGAGCTCGACGGCAGTGTACTGTCGCCAGGGGATGGAGTTGGCCTGGTAAGGATAGACACAAATTCCTACCAAAGTTTTGATCATGGCTATGCGACGACGATCCACAAGAACCAGGGTGCGACAGTGGACAGGGCGTTCGTCATGGCGTCCGCGACAATGGACCGGCATCTGACCTATGTCGCCATGACCCGCCATCGCGACGGGGTGCAGCTTTATGGGAGCCAGGACGAGTTCAATCGCAATGGAGGTCGCCTGGTCGCGCATGGCGTTGCGCCGTTCGAACACAAGGCCGGTAACCGCGACAGCTATTTCGTGACGCTGGAAAACGATCGAGGCGAGAAGCACACGACCTGGGGCGTCGATCTCGGTCGGGCAATGGCTGAGGCGAAGCCGGAGATCGGAGACAGGATCGGGCTTGAGCATCGCGGATCGCAGACAGTGCACCTTCCAAACGGCACGACGGCCGAGCGCAATTCCTGGAAAGTCGCTGGCGCTGGCGAACTTGCCTATCGACAGATGGAAAGCCGGCTCAGCCGCTCCGGCGCCAAGGAAACCACGCTCGACTATACCAGGGACTTTGCCGAGCGCCGTGGCGTCGCGCAGCATTTTGGCATCAGAAGCGAGATTGATCTTGCTCCTGCCCCAAAGCTTGTCCAAGAACTGGTCTCCCGTGCGGACCATCCGGCACGGGAGGTTCAGGACCGGTCGGCACTGCGTGCCTCTGATGAGGTGCGACCCCCAATGCAGGCCGGTCCTGAACGCGATCCCGCTCGGGCTGTTTCCGACCACCAGCAGGCTCCGCGTCGCAGCGCATTTGCTGGCTTGAAGCTCGGGCACAGGGGAGCGTCGCAACCCCAGCCATTGCAAGATCGTCCCAAAACGGCGGAGGAGCGCCCTCCGCAGGCGGCGAGCTCGAAGCGCAGCATCTTTGCCGGCTTGAAGCTGAATGCTGCCGCCAGGGAGCGTGAGCCGCTGGACAGGCCAGATATTCCACGATCGCCTGAGGCATGGCGGCGGCCGTCGCAGTTCGAGCAGGCGGTCGACCGGTATGCCCGCGCCTTCACCGCTGCAGCGAGGATGCAGGATCAGGGATTGCCCATTCTTGCGAGCCAGAAATTGGGACTGCATGAAGCCGGCCGGCAGATGGAGCGGGCGCAGCCTGGATCACCGGCACTCATGGCCTCAGCCGCCCGATATGATCCGGATATCTTGAAAGCTATGCGAGCATATACCGGCCGCGAGCGCGTCAGTCATTTGATCGCTGGCATGGAGAAGGAAAAGGCTTTGCAGGCCGATCCAAACGTTCGGGCCGACCGGCTGATCAATCGCTGGCAGGAACTACAGACGGAGCGCCAGGGCCTTCGCGGCTGGACCTATGATGAGGCCCGCGGCAAGGTTGAGGGGCAAATGCGCCAGGTATCTGCTCAGATCGAAAAGGATCCACAGGTGGAGGCTATCGTGCGCAGCCGCGCCCAGGAGCTCGGCATCGGCAATATCCGCCAGGAACAGACTATCGCCCGCGAGATGGACCGACAGATTTCCCGCGGGCGTAGCCAAGGGCTTGAACGATAGGAGTGCCTATGACTGACAGCACCGACGATCAGGAGCGGGGGATGCCCTCCGAAATCGATGAGGCGACCGAAGCCTTCGAGGCCTTGCGCCGGACCGTGGAGAAGCTCGCCCGCGATCTCGGTGGCGAAATGGTGGTCATTCGCAAGGGCGTGGAGGCCGCCTTCGAACGGTTCGGGACGTTCCAGCAGCCGACCGACCACAGCGTAGATATCGGCCAGATCGCCGAGAGCCTGATGCTGATCGGCAAGCACCTGATGGTGATCCAAAAGTCTCCGGCCCTGAAGAACAGCCCCGAACATTATGCCCGGTTGATCGAAATCGCCGCTGATCGCATTTCGGCCAACGCCGTTCGGACGCTGGAGAACCGGGAGCGTGGTCTACAGCGGGTAGAGGCCGATATCAGAGAGGTCGTCAGCGGTGTCCGCGACCGGCAGACCCAGGATCGCTGGCTGCTCGGCGCCCTGGCCGTCGGCATCGTCATGGGCGGAGTGTCCCTGACCCTTGGGCCGCGCCTGCTACCGGGATCGATCGACAAGGCGATTGCCGCCACGGTCATGAATGCCGATCGCTGGGATGCGGGGATCGCCCTGATGCAGTCGGCGAGCCCCGAGGGATGGCGTGGTATTGCCGATGCCAGTGCTCTCGTGCGTGCCAATCAGCAGGCGCTCACGACCTGCGCTGAAGCGGCCGCAAAGGCCAAAAGCGAGCAGCGTTGCGTAATCACAGTTGCCGTGCCAGCTTCCGACAAGTAACCAACATTCGTTCAGCCACCAGATTTTACAGGCCACACAATGACAAGATCGGAACTCGTCCAAATCGTCGCGGCGTGCAATCCCCACCTCTACCACAGAGACGTCGAGCGGATCGTCGACATCATTCTCGAGGGAATTACCGAGGCCCTGGAAAAGGGCAACCGGGTCGAGCTTCGTGGGTTCGGGAGCTTCTCCGTGCGACACCGCCCGCCGAGATCCGGGCACAACCCGAGAAACGGGGAAACCGTCTTTGTCGATGACAAATGGGTGCCATTTTTTAAGGCCGGAAAGGAAATACAAGAGCACTTGAATTCCGGGAATTCGTAAGCCGGGAACGTATCGCGAAGCGAACCGAAGGTCTTATTGCAAGCTATGTGGCGTGCCCAAAAGATCGGCATTAGGCTCCCCTAGGCAGCCGAGCGGTACGTTAAATCGCGTCAAGCGCCCAGGTTTTATCGGCTTGGTAGGCGATGCACCGTTCAGATCCATTCGAGGGTCTCGGCACCAGACCGGGGGATGAAGGCCTGAACTGGATGACAGCCCAAACGATGCCAGCTTCATCGACAATCTCAAACTGCTGACCGCCAACAGGTTTTCCAGACGCGCTACAATCCGCAACGATCTCCTTTACGGATCGTTGCGCGTCGTCGATAGCCGCTTCAAGATCCTTAACTATACTTCCTTCCAAATCCTGGAAGAAGATTAGCCCGTTCCGAACGTGGAAGAAATATCGTTTCATCTTGAGTATGTACCGCCGGGGGATCATAAATCAATAGTTGCATGTTGCGATGATGCAATCAACCTAGATAGCAAGGTTGGATAAGCCCCTCAATTCGCTGGGGACTGAAGGTCTGGGTGGTTGCGCCATTAACAAGAGTTGGACACGATCAAGGCTCGTTAATTGAGAGATACATAATGCGTTTCCATGCGCCCGCCATTTCACGAGCCCGCCTTGAGCAGTTGCTTTCTCTCAACGCTCATTCCAAGCCGATTTCGCCTGGAGTCGACCTGAGAAGCCCCGAGCCAGAACAAACAAGCCTAAACGTTTCCCATCCAACGGAAAAAACCTCGCGCTAAGAGTGAGACGTTTTCCAAGCAATATCATGGAGTTGGCGCGTAAGGGTGATTTATGGAACTTTTGGATTGGTAATGTTGATCGGGCCGCAAAAGTTTACTCATCAGTTGGCGAACCTCGGTTGCGCTGTGTAGATCCTCTGACCCTACTGCACTCATCGCAGAAGGCTAAGTAGGTGGCCGAGATTTACTCCGCCGAAGTGGGACTATCCCGCCACCACCGTGGCCGACTTTTGCACCGCCGTTCTCATCGCTGACCTGAAAAGCGCCAAGATCGAAGATGTCAGCGTCATCGCCATCGGTTTTCACACCTTCAGGCTGGTGCTGTAGAAGCCAAGCGTCGAATCATCCGATGGGCGCCTATGGCGTCCATTCATTCCGCGGCGATGGCGTCTTCCGGCTTGTCAAAGGGCATCCGGCCTTCCATGAAATCGATGCGGCTCGGGCAGGTGGTCAGCCGCGAGCGAAACGCATCGACCATCCAGACGGTCGCCGGACCCGGCGGATGGGCAAGCTTGTGGATCGCATAGATCGGGTATTCGCCCTGCTCGTAGGCTTCAAGGTCGAGATGAACCAGGCGGCCGCTCAAAAGGTACTCGCGGATCAGCGACGCCGGCAACCCGCCCCAGCCCAGGCCGCCCCGCACCAGATGATGCTTGGTGGCGACGTCGCTGACGCGCCAGGTCCGGTAGGACAAAACGTTGAAATCACGACCCTTGGTCATCGCCGTGGAATCGGTGACAACAAGCTGCACCTCTTCGCGGACATCGGCGATCGTCAACGGCCGGTCGATTGCGGCGAGCGGATGATTGGCAGCGGCGACCGGCATCATGAAGGAATGGCCGATGCGCTCGACTACCAACGAATCGTCCTGCTTGAAGATCGCACCGCCGATGCCAATCGTCGATTGACCGCTGGAGACTAGTTCCATGACGGCTCCGAGTTCGCCGACATTGAGACGCATAGAGACGGACGGATAACGGTCGCGGAACTCCCGCAGCACTTCGACCATCAGGCCGGTCGGCACCATGACGCTGATGGCCGCGGCGACCTCGGCCTCGATCCCTTCCTTGAGACTGCCGACGCGGGCGCGCATGACCTCCAAATCGGAGAGGATGCGGCGGGCATCCCCGAGCATGGCCGCACCGGCATCGGTCAACTTCGCCTGGCGGGCGCCGGAGCGTTCGAACAGCCCGACTTGAAGCTGTGCCTCCAGATTGGCGATCGTATAGGAAATCACCGACTGGGCGCGGTTTAGGGAGCGTGAGGCGGCTGAGAAGCTACCAGCCTCGGCGACAGCCAGAAATACCTGCAATTGGTCCAATGTCGGGTTAGGCAGCACGATCCATCCACTTCATCGATAACTGCGATCCATATTATCACAGTTTTTTCGATAGTCATGCTGGCCTATCTGTTCGGGGAACGGCATCGATTGCTGACTGAACCGCCGCCTATCGAAAAAGGAAATGCCTCATGTCCTCCATCCTTCTCCTTACATCCAGCCCACGCTCCGATTCTCTCTCGACCCAGATCGCCACTGAACTTGCCGAAAAGCTCAAGGCACAGACGCCCGGCGCAACGCTTGTGCACCGCGACTTGACCGCGACGGCGCTGCCGCACATCGACGAAGTGTTCACAACCGCCATTCGCACGCCAGCCGACGGCCGCACAGCCGAGCAGAATGAAGTGACGAAGACGTCAGACATGCTGACCCAAGAGCTTCTTGCCGCCGACACGCTGATCATCGGTACCGGTATGATCAATTTTTCCATCTACTCGTCACTGAAGAGCTGGATCGACAATATCGCCCGTGCCGGCCTGACCTTCAAATATGGCGAGACCGGCCCGATTGGCCTGACCAGCGGCAAAAAGGCTTATATCGTGCTTGCCTCCGGCGGGATCTATTCGACCGGCCCGGCCGAGGCGCTGAACCACGCCACGCCGTACCTGAAGTCGATTCTCGCCTTCATCGGCGTCACCGACGTCGAGACGGTGGTGGTCGAAGGCCTCGCCTATGGTCCTGAAGCGGCTGAGAAAGCCATTGCAGCTGCCCGCACCCGTTCTGACGAACTGGCGGCTGCTGCCTGATCCATAGCATTGTTGTGACGAGGGAGCGGCCGGAAACGAATCGGCCGTTTTCTATTGGGCCGCGTCTGACTTGGACCAGTTATTTTTAGCAACTTGCCTTTAATCGTATCCAAAATTTCTTCCGGCAACGCGGGGGGCATCAAGCGGCCTTCTTCGCCGGCCCAAAAGGATGCATCCAATCGCAGCGACCTGTATTGCCGCTGCGCAGAGGAACAGCAAGGTTGATCCGGCGGCATAGACACCGTCAGCCCCGCAGCAGACCAAAAGCTGCCGGCGCAAAGGCATGACCAGCCTAACCGATGGCGACCATCAGCGGCACCACGCGCGCGGTCTCTGCTGGGGGAACTCCTGCTGTGCGATGAGTAGCGGTAGCGATGTGGCGTTTCCAACTCCCAACCCAAACAGCGCGATGCCGAGAAAAAGCCACGGCCCACTGTTACCTACAGCAATAATGACCAGTACCGAACCGATTACCTGCACGCCGTAGCTGGCACAGGCGACAAGCCGGCGGCCGACTGAAGGCACGCGTTGTTGCCTTCGGACGCCGGCCGGAAGACGTGGCCGTGATGCCAGATTTCCTGGCGGTGATCGGCCGCACCTCGACCGAGGCAGCCGAAAAGCGGGCTGGGCTCGATCAATGGACGGACATCAAGAGCGCGATGCCGCGTCTCGAGGAACGGCTGGGCCATAGTCTGGCAGGCCGCGATCTCGATGCTCCCCTGCCCGATCTGCCGATCTCGGATCAGCCGCGCAGCCGCGCCGAATTGCTGACCGAACTGGCGAAGCGGGAAAAGCTGACCATCCGTCAGTTGGCGCTGCGGGTTGCTGCAGGACGCGGCCATAACATGCTGGTCGGAACGCCGGTCGAGATTGCCGACCGGATGCAGCAGTGGTTCGAAGCTGGCGCCGCCGAAGGGTTCAATGTCATGCCGCCCTTCTTTCTGCAGGGACTGGAAGATTTCACCCAGTTGGTCGTGCCCATCTGCAGGAGCGCGGCCTGTTCCGATTGGACTACAGCGGTTCGACGCTGCGAGACCATCTCGGCCTCGATCAGCCCGCACTCCTTGCTGCTGCAGGGTGATAAACCGGAAACGTAGCGCGCCGCAGGTGGCCAAGGCGTTTTCGACTGACGCCGGCAATAGCGCCCCGACGCCGCAGCTTCGACCGAGCAAAACCATTTCCTTAAGGCAGGAAGAAAAAGAACAACCTGTCTTTCTCTGTTGCCGTTTCACGCTTAGATGCATTGCTCTATCCGCGGCGGGGTCATTCGTGAAGCGCGCACCATGCAAATCGATTTGCCCGGCGGCTGGACACGACAAACTCGTATCTACAGGCACGGCAGGCGGATCGACCGGTCTGCCAGACACTATCAACCCCCTCCAGCCCGAAGTCGTTTCATGAAAGAGCCAATATCCGACCAGATTCTCACCGCGGTGGGAGCGCTATTTTATCGCGAGGGCATACGTGCCGTTGGCATTGACCGAATCATCGAGGAGGCCAAAGTTGCCAAGGCCACACTGTATCGGCATTTCCCTTCAAAGGACCATCTTGTCGCCGCCTATCTCGAAGATCGCCACCACCGCGTCATCCGATCGCTTCGAGAGGTTCTTGACGAGGCGAAGACGCCACGGGATCAGATCCGAATGATTTTCGAGCAGCTGCACCAGAAAGCCGACAGTCCGGAATTCCGCGGCTGTGCATTCGCGCTCGCCGTTGCCGAACATGGCGATTCGGTGCGCGTCACGACGGTCGCGCGTATGCACAAAAAGACGGTGAAGGATATCTTCCGCGCCGTCATGGCAAATTCCGATCTGGGCTCCGAACCGGCGGCAGCACATCTTTCCCTTCTCTACGAAGGCGCGCTGGCAACGGTCGCCGTCGAACGCGATCCCGGTGTGGTTCTCATCGCGCGCGATTGCGCCATCGCCGTCTTCGACACGGCCCTTCATTCGAACAGAAAAGCTGCAAAGAGCATTCCATGACCAAGAACATCGACTATTTTTTCGGCATTGGTTCGCCCTGGGCTTTCATCGGCCTTGAGGCCTTTACGGCGCTTGCCGCCAAACACGGCGCCTCGATCCGCCCCTTCGTGATTCCGCTCGTTGAGGACAACGGCGCCATCTATTCGCGCAACCGACCGGAAGCCCGCCGCGCCTACTGGATTAAAGACCTGAAGCGCTGGGCAGCCGTCCGCGGCAAGACCCTAGATTTCGACAACCGCTCCACTCTCTCCGATCCCACGCCGGCCGGTTTGATGGTCATTGCCGCAATCGAGCGTAGCGACAACTGGTTGAAGCTGACGGCCGCGCTACAGGCGGCGTTCTGGGAACGAGGAGAGGATATCGGTCAATCAACTGTCCGCGTTGCCATTGCCGATGCTGCCGGGCTCGATGGCACTGCATTGGAGCAACGGGCCCAGGCCGAAGACGTCAAGGCCACCTGGGAATCAAACCTCGAGACGGCAAGAGCGGGCGGCGTCTTTGGCTTTCCGACCTTCCGCTACGATGGTGAGCTCTACTGGGGGCAGGACAGCCTGCCATTCCTCGACCGGCATCTGAACGGCGACAAGATCGTCGCCTGACGGGTGATGCGGCATGGCTGCCGCCACCCCCTCACCAACAGCACTGCTGGGAGCAATCCATGTCCGCTACATTGCCAGGTTCGCTCGTGTCCACCGAATGGCTGTCGGCCCATCTCTACCATGGGACGCTTCCCCACATGCTACCGTCCAGTGCGGCGTTCGAGCGCCATGCCTCGGATCTCGGCATCGCCAACGACGGCGTTGTCGTGATCTACGACACGCCCGGCCTGATGTCGGCGGGACGGGTCTGGTGGACGCTGCGGACCTTCGGCCACGACAGGGTCGCCATCCTCGACGGCGGACTGAAGAAATGGCTGAGCGAGGCAAGGCCGGTGACCGACGAAGTTACCCGTCCGGCCAGCACCTCGTTCCGTGCCAAATTCGCGCCGGCTGCCGCCCGCTCAAAGGCGCAGCTTCTCGACAATCTGACGAGCCATGCGGAGCAAGTCATCGATGCCCGATCGGTCGGCCGTTTCACCGCAGAGGAAAAGGAGGCGCGGCTCGGTCTGCGATCAGGACATATTCCCGGAAGCCTCAATCTGCCCTTCAACGCGCTGACCGATCCGCAATCCGGCGAAGTCCGCCCGTTGGCTGAGATCCGCGCGGCCTTCGAGGATGCCGGTCTCGATTTCGCCGAACCCGTCATCGCAAGCTGCGGCTCCGGCGTTACCGCGGCGGCACTCGCCTTTGCGCTGTATCTCGTCGGCAAGCAGGACGTCGCGATCTACGACGGCGCCGCGACCGAGTGGGGACAGCACGGCGACACACCGGCCGCCACCGGCGCGGCAAAAACCGGAGGCGGCGAATGACGCACCTCTCGACAGAACTTTCCGACAAACTCCGCGCCATTTTCGGCGATCGCTTCTCGACTTCGCCTGCCCTGCGCGAGCAGCATGGCCGCGGCGAATCCTACCATACGGCAGCGATGCCGGACGGCGTCGTATTTGCGGAACACACTGACGAGGTGGCGCAGACCGTCCGGCTATGTGCGGCCGAAGGCGTGCCGGTAATCGCGTTTGGGGCGGGCACCTCGCTGGAGGGGCATCTGACGGCGATATGCGGCGGCATCTCCATCGATCTTTCGCGCATGTCGCTGATCGTCCGGGTCGGCGCCGAAGATCTCGATTGCACAGTCGAAGCCGGCGTCACCCGCGAGCAGCTCAACACCCATCTGCGCGACAAGGGACTTTTCTTCCCGATTGATCCCGGCGCCAACGCCTCGATCGGCGGCATGGCGGCGACACGCGCCTCGGGCACCAACGCCGTCCGTTATGGCACGATGCGCGAAAACGTCCTGTCGCTGACCGTCGTCCTGCCGAGCGGACAGGTCGTGCGCACCGGCGGACGGGCCCGCAAATCCTCGGCCGGCTACGATCTTACTCGGCTGTTCATCGGCTCGGAAGGGACGCTCGGTATCATCACTGAGGTGACACTTCGACTCTACGGCATTCCCGAGACAATTACGGCGGCGCTGTGCTCGTTTGCGAGCGTCGAGCAGGCGGTCGACACAGCGATCGCTGTCGTCCAGCTGGGCATCCCCGTCGCCCGCATGGAACTGATGGACCGTGGGCTCATCGCTGCGGTCAACGCCTATTCCAACCTGACGCTGAAGATCGAGGACACACTTGCCTTTGAATTCCACGGCTCTCCCGCTGCCGTACAGGAGCAGGTCGACATGGTGGCGGCGATCGTCGACGAGCATGGCGGCCGGGATTTCGAATGGGCCAACGCAGCGGAAGATCGAAACCGGCTGTGGAAGGCGCGTCACAACGCATTCTATGCAGTGGTTTCACAGCGTCAGAATGCCAAAGGCTGGTCGTCAGACGTCTGCGTTCCCGTCTCGGAACTGAGCGACTGCATTCTGAAGACGCGCGCACTGCTGCAGGGCTGCAGCGTCCCGGCCGCCATTCTCGGCCATGTCGGCGACGGCAACTATCACGTCGTCTTCGCCGTCGATCCGGACAACAGGGCAGAGCTCGACGAGGTCGCGGCGATTAACAAGGCGATGGTTCTGCACGCACTCTCGGTCGGCGGCACGTCGACCGGTGAACACGGCATAGGAACGGGCAAGATCGACTACCTGCGCCGCGAACACGGCGATGCCGTCGATCTGATGGCCGTGATCAAGGCCGCGATCGATCCCATGAACATCATGAACCCGGGCAAGATTCTGCCGGAATGAGTTTCTTGGCCTCCGCTGCGTGAAGAATGAAGAGGTATTCCCGATGAACGACTTCCAGACTCACAGCTCTCATTGGGGCGCTTTTTCGGGGCGCTATCGCGACGGCACGCTTGAAATTCGACCCCATCCGGCCGACCCGCATCCCTCGCCTCTGCTTTGCAATCTGCCGGCTGTCGCCGACAGCCCGATGCGCATCAAACGTCCGGCCGTGCGGCGCGGCTGGCTGGAGGGCAAGAAGGGCAATGCGCTGGACCGTGGCGCCGACGACTATGTCGAGGTGAGCTGGGCGAGGGCAATCGAGCTCGTCGCGGCTGAGCTCGAGCGGGTCTATGGCGACTTCGGCCCGACGGCCGTGTTCGGCGGTTCCTACGGCTGGTCGAGCGCAGGCCGCTTCCATCATGCCCAGAGCCAGGTCCATCGCTTCTTGAATGTGCTCGGTGGTTATGTCCGGTCCGTCAACACCTACAGCTCCGGCGCCGCAATGGTGATCATCCCTCATGTGCTCGGACCCTACGATCACTTCGACCGCAAGAGTGTCACCTGGGACGCGATCGAGCGGAGCAGCGAACTGATTGTCGGCTTCGGCGGCATGGCCATCAAGAATTCGGACGTCCATGGCGGCGGTAACAGTCAGCACATCGTGCGTGACAAGCTGATGGGCGCCAGCACGCGCGGCGCGCGTTTCGTCCTCGTCAGTCCGTTGCGAGACGACTTTCCCTTAGAAGCCAACGCGGAATGGCTGTCCATCACGCCGGGCACCGATGTCGCGCTGATGCTCGCCCTTGCCTATGTGCTTGCCACGGAAGGGCTGCACGACCGCGACTTCCTTGATCGCTATGCCGTCGGTTACGAGTGCTTCGAGGACTATTTGTTTGGCCGCAGCGATGGCCAACGGAAAAGCCCTGGATGGGCGTCTGCCATTTGCGGCATCGATGCAGGCGTCATCGAAGAGCTGGCACGGGCAATGGCGGGGGCAAGAACACTGATTACCGTTGCCCACGCCCTCCAAAGAGCCGATTATGGCGAGCAGCCGGTTTGGATGGGCATTGTGCTGGCCGCGATGCTCGGCCAGATGGGCCTCGACGGGGGCGGCTTCTCCTATTCGCTGGGCGCCCTGGGCAACAACGGCAAGCAGCAACTGGCCGTGCCGCTGCCGACCTTCAACCAGTTCCGCAATCCTGTGGCGGATTTCATTCCCGTCGCCCGAATTGCCGACATGCTGCTCAATCCGGGCGAGGCATTTCAGTACAACGGCATTGATGCGCACTATCCCGATACCAAACTGGTCTACTGGGCAGGCGGAAATCCGTTCCACCATCACCAGGATCTCAACAGGCTGCGCGAGGCCTTTCGCCGGCCGGAAACCATCATCGTGCACGAGACGGCGTGGACCGCCTCGGCCCGCCACGCGGACATTGTCCTGCCGGCGACGACGACACTCGAGCGCGAGGATATCGGCGCTTCAGCCGGTGATCCGCTGATGGTGGCGATGAAGCGCCTGATCGAACCGGTGGGCGAGTCGCGCGATGACTACGAGATCTTCGCCGCGATAGCGGCACATCTCGGCAAGGCGGAGGCCTTCACGGAAAACCGATCGTCGCGAGAATGGCTCGCCTTCCTGTATGAGACCACCCGCACGGCGCTGAAGGCCGGCGGCCACGAGGCTCCGGACTTCGAGGAATTCTGGCATCGTGGAGAAATCCGCCTGCCGCTGAAAGCAGACATGGGCGGTCCGGCGCGGGCCTTCCGCGACGATCCGCTCGCATCGGCCCTGCCGACGCCTTCGGGGAAAATCGAGATCTTCTCCGAAACTGTCGAAGGCTTTGGCTACCCCGATTGCCGTGGCCATCCGCGATGGTACCCGGCCCGGCACGCAGGCGACGACCGCTATCCGCTGCACCTCGTTTGCAACCAGCCGCATCAGCGCCTGCACAGCCAGCTCGACTACGGCGATTTCAGCCGTTCGACGAAGATCAAGGGCCGTGAACCGGTCCGCATTCACCCGGCCGACGCTGCCGAGCGCAGCATCGTCGATGGGGACATCGTGAGGCTGTTCAATGACCGTGGCAGCTGCCTTGCCGCCGCGATCCTCAGCCAGGAGCTGCGGACAGGCGTTATGCAGCTTGCGACCGGCGCGTGGTTCGAGCCGGACGACCGGAGCGCCGATAAAGCCATGTGCGTGCACGGCAATCCCAACATTCTAGCACATGATGTCGGCACCTCAAGATTGGCGCAGGGCTCGACCGGGCAAATAACCCGCGTGCAAGTCGAACGATTTCACGGCGACCCGCCCCCAGTTCGAATATTCGAAGAAATGAAGTTTACAGATGGCGCTCATGGCCCCGAGATGAAGAGGGATTGACAGCAATCACCCACGCTTCCTTGCCATCGATTGAAGCTGCCGTCCCGTAGGTCTGATCGCCGCCAATATCGGCGCCCGAAAAAAGCTGACCCCTGCGCACCTCGAAACCGAACAAAATAATCCATTAAATTGATAGAAAAAGAACAACTGGTCTTTCTCCGGTCAGCTGCCCTGCATACTCTAAGCGTATTGATCCGCTTGGAAAAATACAGGACACGATATGACCGAACGCTCCGCTTTCTTTTCCCTTTCCCGACGTCGTCTGCTTGTCGGCACGTCCGCGCTGGTAGCAACTGCGTTTGTGGCGACGGTAGGCTTGACCCCGACTCTGGGTGCCGAAAGCCCGCGTGAAGGCGGCGACATCACCTTCCTCATAGATTCGCTTGGTGACACCTGGATTCCCAATAATAGCGCGATTTCCAGCTTCCAGGGCCATATCTGGGGTCATGTGACGGACAAGCTCATCTACGTCGATGCTGAAGGCAAGGTGAGCCCATGGCTGGCCGAAAAATGGGAGCAGAACGATAAGGCCACCGAATTCACACTTCACCTGAAGAGCGGCGTGACCTTCTCCGACGGCACCCCGCTCGACGCAGCGGCTGTCGTCGCCAACCTCGACATCTGGTACGCCGGCCGGAAGAAGGAAGGCATAAACCCGATCGGTCTCTTCCCCAAGACCTACGATCATTCCGAGGTCGTTGACGCCGCCACGGTGAAGGTCGTTTTCAAGAAGCCAACGCTCGGCTTCATCCCGACTCTTGGCTACCACGGCTCGATCCTGATCTCTCCGAAGACGATCGCGCAGCCGGCAACCGACCAGGCTGACCTGAGCAAGACGTCAGGCAGCGGTCCCTATGTGGTCGACTCCTGGAAGGAAGGTGACTTCGTCAAGCTGGTGAAACGCAAGGATTATAACTGGGGACCTGCCGCCGTCGGTCACAGCGGCCCGGCCTATATCGACTCAATTACCTACAAGCTGGTATCCGAGCAATCGCTGCGGATTTCCGCCGTCCAGTCCGATCAGGCCGAAATTGCCTATAACGCTTCGCCGCAGGAGCTTCAGTCTCTCAAGGCGGATGGCTTCACCGTTTCGACGCCGCGCTATCTCGGCTTCGTCAACGGCTGGGCCGTCAACACCAAGCTTGCACCCTATGATGACGTCAAGGTACGCCAGGCTCTTCAGGCTGGCATCAATCGCCAGGAAATCATCGACACCGTCTATACGCCGGACTGGAAGCTCGCGACGTCCTTCATCCAAAGCAACGTGCCCGGCGCGACCGACCAGAGCCCGCTGCTGGCCTATAATCCGGACAAGGCCGCAAAGCTCCTCGACGAAGCAGGCTGGGTCAAGGGCGCCGACGGCATCCGCGCCAAGGACGGCAAGCGGCTGGTGCTGACACTCTATTCAAACCCCTATCTCGCAACATCGAAGTCGATCGACGAACTGATCGCCCAGCAGCTCGGCAAGATCGGCTGGAAGGTCGATATCCGCGCCTACGACGTGGTCACGTTCGGCCAGAAGGTCGCATTCGGCGGTCCGGCCGTGCCGGCTTACGAGGTGACGCGCAGCTTCATCGATGCGGGAACAGTCGCCAGCATCCTCACCAACGCCAACAACGGCGAGAACTGGTTTGCGCTCGACGAGCGCGACACGAAGCTTAACGATCTGCGTGACAAGATCGCGGGTGCCGCCACCGTCGAAATTCGAAAGCCGCTCCTCGACGAACTGCAGAAATACGTTCTGGAGCAGGGCTACTTCATCCCTCGCACCCAGATGGTCCAGCGCATCTACGTGCAGTCTCCGAAGCTGAAGGGCGAGACCTACAACGGCGTCGCCTATGCCAGTTACTACACGGCTTCGCTGAGCGAATAGCGGTTAACGCAAGTCATGAACGTGAGGATATCAGGCGCATGAGCAACCCCTACCTGAATTACGCTTCAAAGCGCCTGATCCAGGCCGTCGTCGTCGTCCTGCTGGCCTATGTCTTCACGTTCATCGTCGTCAGCATCCTGCCGGGCGACGCGATCACCAACGTTCTGCGCAACCCCCAGAACGGCTTCACCGAGGGCGAGATCCAGGAGATCATCGCAGCCCAGGGTCTGGACAAACCAGTGCTGGTGCAATTGTCCAACTCCTTCTCGCATTTCATCATTGGCGACCTCGGTATCTCGATGAGAACCAACCGGTCCGTATCGATCCTGATCGCCGATGTGCTGCCTTCGACGCTGATCCTTGCGTTCACCGGTCTCGTCGTGGCGCTGTTACTGGCGATAACCATTGCCTATGGAACACGGTTTCTTCGAAAGGAATTTGGCCAGGGGCTGCTTCGCGGCTTTCCATCCCTATTCCTGTCAGTGCCCAATTTCGTGATCGGCCTGGTGCTCATCCACATCTTCGGCTTCCAGCTGGGGCTTTTCCGAGTAATCAAGCCGGACAGCTTCTGGGCGACCTTCTTCGCAGCCCTTGCGCTCGGCATTCCCATCTCGGCACAGATCGCGGAAGTGCTCATCGCCAACCTCGATCACGAGGCCGGGCAAGAATATGCCGCGGTCGCCCGCAGCCGTGGTCTGAGCCAGATGCGGCTCTTTGCCAAGCACCTGCTCAAGCCCTCCTCTCTGCCGGTCGTGACGGTCATCGCGCTGACCATCGGCGAACTGCTCGGCGGCTCGCTGATCACCGAAGCGGTGTTTGGCCGCAACGGCGTCGGCAGCCTTGTCCAGCGCTCGGTCAGCACGCAGGACCTGCCGGTGCTGCAGGCAATCGTCTCGCTGGCGGCAGTGGTCTTCGTGGTCGTCAATCTGCTGGCCGACCTTGCCTACCCTCTGCTCGATCCCCGCGTGAAACTGCTCGGCCCTGCCGAACGGCGGCCGGTCACCGCCGACGACAATTCGGCTGTTCTTTCTCAAGCGGTGAAATCATGACCTTTGTTTCCGGCTATTCCAGTCCACGTTTCACCATGGCTGCTTGGCTGACATCCATCCGGGTGCCGGCGACCGTGGTGTTATCCTTCGCAATCGTCGCGCTGGTGCTCGCGTGGTCACTCGCCCCCGGCCTGTTCACAAGCGAGAACCCGGCCATCGGAACGCCTGCCCACAAGCTACTTGGCCCCAGCGCCGCGCACTTGTTTGGAACCGACCAGCTGGGTCGCGACCTCTATACGCGTGTTGTCTACGGCGCAGCCTCTTCCGTCAGGAGCGCGCTTATCGCTGTCGTCATCGGCGTTTTCGCCGGTGGTTTCATCGGGCTCCTCGGCGGCTTCTTCGGCGGCCGGCTGGACACCCTGCTCGCCCGCATGGTCGACGTGCTGTTGGCGATACCGAAATTCCTGCTCGCCGTCATCGTGGTCACCGCAATCGGCTTCGACACCACCAACGCTGCGATCGCCACCGGCGTCTCGGCCGTGGCGATGTTCGCCCGTGTCACGCGGTCGGAAGTCATCAAGACCCGCCAGGCGACCTTCGTCGAGGCATCTTTTCTGCTCGGCGGCTCGCGCTGGCACATCCTCTGGCGCCATGTGCTGCCAAATGCCTCGCGTTCGGTTTTCCCGCTGGCAGTGCTGCAATTCGGCGATTCCATCATGCTGATCGCCGGTCTTGCCTTTCTAGGATATGGCGACCCGCCACCTGCCTCGGACTGGGGCCTGCTGGTGTCGATCGGCAAGGATTACCTGAAATGGCCGTGGCTGGTGTACGCGCCCGCCTTCGTCACGATCGCGACCGTCCTCTCTATGAACAGGATTAGCCGATGGCTCCGCAAGACAGACTAGCTGCGGCACTCAGCCGTGCCGATACCTCTCCACTGACGTTGAAGCGTCCAACTCCGCTGCTGCAGGCCGACGGGCTTTCGGTTTCCTACGGGCAGAAGGAAGTCGTCTCAAGCGTCGGTTTCGAACTTGGTCGCGGCAAGAGCCTTGCGCTCATCGGTGAATCCGGTTCGGGCAAATCAACCATCGCGCGCGCTGTGCTTCGGCTGCTGCCTAATGGCGGGCGAGCCAGCGGTCGCATCGCGTTCGAAGGCCAGGAAATTCTCGGTCTGCCCGAACGTCGCTTCCGGCCATTGCGCGGGCGGGCCATCGGCTTCGTTCCCCAGGATCCGGGCAATTCGCTGAACCCGGTGCGAACTATTGGTGTCCAGGCAATGGAAGCGGCCGCTCTCCTCGATGAGCCCGACAAGGCCATCCGCAAGGCTCTGGTCCTCGATACCTTCGCGCAGGTCGGGCTTGACAATCCACAGCGTGTCTTTGACTCCTACCCGCATCAGCTGTCCGGCGGCATGCTGCAGCGCGTGCTGATCGGCCTAGCCGTCCTGCCTCGCCCGGCATTGCTGATCGCCGACGAGCCGACGTCCGCGCTTGATGTCACCATCCAGAAAAAGATCCTCGATCTTCTCTCACGGCTGCAGCGCGAGCTGGACATGAGCCTGCTGCTGATCACCCACGACCTGGCGATTGCAGCCGAGCGAACCGATGCTCTGGTGGTGCTGAAGGACGGCGTCGTGCAGGAGGCCGGCAGCACCACCGCCGTCTTCTCTTCACCGACATCGGCCTACACGAAGAAACTGCACGCGGATGTGCCTGTTCTTAATCCAAACCGGTATGCCGCGCTGCGCGACCCCGGTTTCCGGATGCTCAAGGCTGTTGGCGGCAAGTCCTCCAAGATCGAGGTCAGTGCCGTCACGAAGAACTTCACCGTCGGTAACAAGGTGGTGACGGCTGTCGACAAGGTTTCCTTCAGCGTTCCGGCCGGCACCACGCATGCGCTGGTCGGCGAGTCCGGCTCGGGCAAGACAACGACGATCCGGCTGCTGCTTGGGCTGGAGCAGCCCGATATCGGCCAGATTTGGGTGTCCGGCGAGGAACTCACGGGGCGTTCTCAGGCTTCGCTGCGCTCAGTTTGGCGCCACCTGCAGATCGTCTACCAGAACCCTTTCACGTCGCTCGACCCGTCCTGGAAAGTCGAGGAGCTGGTTCGTGAGCCGCTCGACCGGTTCAAGATTGGAACACGCAAGGAGCAGGTCGAAAGGGTTCGCGAAGCGCTGAAAGATGTCGGGCTGGCGGAAGACTTTCTTTCCCGCAAGCCAGGTGCGCTCTCAGGTGGCCAACGCCAACGTGTGGCGATTGCTCGCGCGCTCGTTCTGAAGCCGGACGTCATCGTGCTCGACGAGCCCACCTCCGCACTCGACGTCAGCGTCCAGGCCGGTATCGTCGAGGTGCTGCTCTCGCTGCAGGCCAAGCTGGGCCTGACCTATGTCTTCGTGTCGCATGACCTGGCCCTCGTGCGCCAACTCGCGCACACCGTCTCGGTCATGCAGCGCGGGCGGATCGTCGAACACGGGACTGTCGCCGACATCTTCGACAATCCCCAACAGCCTTACACTGTGTCTCTGCTGGAAGCGATCCCGTCCGGCGCTGCAAATATCGCGCCGGTTCCGCATGTGGAACCGCGACGGGCCTTCCAAAAGGAAAATATCGCATGAACATCACCGTGCCCTCCAGCACTCTGCCAGCATCATTCCGAGCGAAGAAGCGGCTTGGCTTCAACACCAGGGTGTCTTTCAACGACAACGCCGGCCCGGCACAGGGGCTGCGCGACGGGATCGAGCTGTTTAAGGCAGCCGAGCGACTAGGCCTGCAGTCCGGCTGGGCCTACCAGCGGCACTTCGACCACTATCTCTCCTCGCCGCTGCCATTTTTTGCCGCAACCGGCCAGCACACCTCCCATATCACGCTTGGCTCGGCCGTCATCCCCATGCGCTACCAGGATCCGATCCTGCTTGCAGAGGCCGCGGCCACGACCGATCTCCTGATCGATGGCCGTCTGGAGCTTGCCATCTCGACGGGTGCGAACGCCGCGTTCGACGCCGTATTCGGCACGGTCGATACCGACGCCCGCACCGAGGCAAAGCGCCGCCAGTCCCGTTTTCTCGCCGCACTTTCGGGCGAGATCCTGCACACCGTTACCGAGCCGGGCCTTGGTGCGCCGGAAGGCGCCGAACTGCGCGTCACGCCCCACAGCCCGACGCTGCGTTCGCGCATCAGGCAGGGCTCGGGCAGTTTTTCATCCGCAGTGCAAGCTGCGGAAATCGGTATCGGGCTGATCTCAGGCACCGTCCTCCACGACCACGAGGAGGGCGAAACCTTCAGCGAATATCAGGCGCGCAGCATCACGGCTTACCGCACCCACTGGCGCAAGATATGGGGAACGGAGCCGCCACCGGTGATCGTGGCCGCATCCATCCTCGTCGGCAATACCGCGGACTTACGGGAGAAATATGCCGCCTACGACCTGGAGCGGCGCACGCTTGGCATTGCCGCCTCCCGTCCTAAGGGTGCACTTCAGCCCACCGAGCACGTCAACCAGCCGCCTGGAACACAGATTTCCCCCGTATTCCACGGCGGCCCCAACCAGGTTCTCGAAGCGATCTACAACGATCCCGGCCTCAGCGCCGCCGATGAAGTCATTCTTTTTCTGCCGCCGGCATTTGGCCTGCAAGAGAATATCCGGTTGCTCGCCGACTTCACGGACACTGTGGCTCCAAGCCTCGGCTGGTCTCCCAGCTTCTGATCCCAAAGCCTGACCCGACGCAGCGTCGGAATGCCGATCAACTCGATACCGGTGTCCTAGCGCGAATATTTTCTACAGTTTCTATGGAATAAGAATGACCTGTCTTCCTCCCCAGCTTGGCAGGTTCTACTTTTCACCTACCGATAACCCTCAGGGAGACAGGCTCACATGGCCGCAGAATTCATCAGCGTCACGTTTCCAAACGAATCCAACGATCTCAATCCCATTCCCGATGCACCGGTGGATCCGCTCTTCCTCGAGCGCTATGCCCGCTCCCTCGACGATTATGGCTTCAACTATACCCTGATCCCCTACTCATCGTCATCTTTCGATCCCTTCACCATTGGCGCGACCATCCTCGCCCATACGAAGAATATCAAGATCATCGTCGCCCTTCGGCCCAACACCGTCTATCCGACAGTTGCGGCGAAATCGCTCGCGACGCTCGATCAGCTGAGCGGCGGGCGCGTGGTCGTCCACTTCATTGCCGGCGGTAATGATGACGAGCAGGCGCGCGAAGGCGATTTTCTCAACAAGGAAGAGCGTTACGAGCGGCAGGAAGAATATATCCGCATCCTGCGACTGGTCTGGACATCGACCGAGCCTTTCGACTTCGATGGCAAATACTACCAGTTTAAACAGTTCCGCAGTGCCGTGCGCCCGACGAAGGGCCTCATTCCCATATCGCTCGGCGGTTCCTCCGATGCCGCCTACCGGATCGGTGGTTCGCTGGCCGATATCTTTGGCCTCTGGGGCGAGCCGCTGGCCGAAACCAAGCAGCAGATCGATCGGATCTATGCCGAAGCCGCAAAAGCGGGCCGGGTCGATCGTCCGCGCATCTGGGTCACCTTCCGACCGATCGTGGCCGAGACCGATGAACTCGCCTGGGTGAAAGCACACAAGGTCCTTGATTGGCTTAACGAGAACCGCGAGAAGGGTCTCAGCCGCTCTCCACTTTCGGCTCCGCGCCCCGCCAATGTCGGCTCGCAGCGGCTGTTGGACATTGCATCCCGTGGCAATGTCCAAGATCGCGCCCTTTGGTATCCGACGGTGACCGCCACCAATGCAAGCGGGGCCACCACCGCGCTCGTCGGATCGCCGCAGACCATCGCCGATTCCATTCTCGATTACATCGATCTTGGCGCCGACCTGATCTCGATCCGCGGCTATGACAACTACAACGATGCCGTCGATTATGGCCGCTACATCCTGCCACTGGTGCGCGAAGGCATTCGTGATCGGGAAGACTCGAAGAAGAAGGCGGCCGCCTGAATTCTTCGTCAGGCGCGCACAGACGTTTCGCATACCAAGCTTTTGCGCCGAGCGATCGGCGCAATCTGTCTCGCGGCAGAGAAGGCCGCGCTTATCCCATAGTCAGAAGGCCCCAGCCCATGCCCCATGATACAAGCAGTCTCGACGCAACGGTTCGGATTGTTGCAGAAGCCGCTCCCGATGCTGATCGCAGCGGCTCGTTTCCTTGGGCAGGCATTCGCGCCGTTCATGAAAGCGGCCTTCTGGAAACCACCGTCGGCACCCGCTTTGGCGGCAGGGGCGGCAGCCTTTACGATGCTGCCCAGATTCTGGCAGCGCTCGGGCGCGGCGATCCGTCCGTGGCGCTGATCACCGCCATGACCATCTTCAACCATCTTGGCCAGGCCACCAGAAACAATTGGCCGGAAGATCTCTACAAGCGCCTGCTGGAAGAGGCAAAGGACCGCCCGCTGCTGCTGAACGCCGCCCGCGTCGAGCCGGAACTGGGCTCGCCAGCGCGCGGCGGCCTGCCGGCGACCCTCGCCCGCCGAACCCGGAATGGCTGGGCGATCAACGGCCACAAGCGTTTCGTTACCGGTGCCCATGGGCTTACACACTTCCTGGTTTGGGCGCGCACCGACGAAACGACGACACGCGTTGGAACCTTCATCGTGCCAAACGGACTGCCCGGCATCGAGGTGATCGAGAACTGGAACAGCCTGGGCATGCGCGCCTCAGGCTCTCACGACGTCAAATACCATGATGTGGAAATCCCGGCGGAAAACGTGCTGGACCTCGTCGATCCTTCCGTGGCCCAGCAGGACAATCGGGCCCACGCGGCCATGACGCTGGCACTGACCGCGATCTATCTGGGCGTTGCCGAAGCGGCCCAGGCCGAGTTCATCCGCTATGCCCACGAGCGCGTACCGACCAATCTCGGCCATCCCATTGCTCGCACGGAGCGGTTCGTCAACCTCTCAGGAGAAATCGACCTGCTCGTTTCCGGTGCCCGCCATATCATCTTCGACTCGCTCGAAAGCGGCCAGGGCGACCCGGAACGGCTGATCCGCGCCCGGATCATAGCCGGTCGGCAGCTGCGCGATGCGGTCCAGATCGCTGTGCGAAGCCTTGGTAATCCGGGTCTCGGTGGCGATCTGGGGCTTGAGAGGCATTTTCGCGACATCCAGGCCGTTCTCGTCCACGCTCCGCAGGAAGATACATGCATGTCCATCCTCGGGCGCTCAGCTTTTGATCGATGGAGACAGGGCCAGGCCGCCGTATCGCAATATTCCACGGACATCCCCGTCCTCAAGACAGCCTGAAGCAGACGCACAATGAAACGCTACATCATCGTCGGCGCTGGCGCGGTTGGCGCAAGTCTCGCCGCCCAGTTCGAGATCAACGACATTCCTTATGTCCTGGTGGGACGCGGGGCGCAGATATCGCATATCGCGCTTCATGGCCTGTCCTATCGCAGGCCCAGGGAAACGGGAATTGTCCGGCTTAACGCGGTCGATACCACAACGCCGCCCGACCTCTCACCGGACGATATCCTTCTCCTGACGATGAAGGCGCAGGATGTCGAGGCTGCAACCAATTTCTGGGCGTGGCGCGATGTAGAGGGAGGCGGGCTTGCATCGGAACTGCCCCTGGTAACATTCCAGAATGGATTGGCCGCCGAGGACATCGCGCTTCGACGCTTCAGCCATGTCTATGCGGCGAGCATTCTCATTCCCGCACGCTATACCGTTACCGGCGAGGTTGTCGTTGGCGGTGAGCCTAATATCGGCGTGGTGACCCTTGGACGCTATCCGCATGGCCTCGACAACACAGCATCGGCCATCACCTCTGATCTGACGAAGGCGGGATATCCGGCAGAGGCCCGGGCCGACATCCGGCGCTGGAAGGCCGCGAAGCTGGAACACAATGTCACCAACGCCGTCGAGCTTTTTGCTGGAGCACCGGAGGCCCGCGCCAGAGCCGCTACCGATCTCGCAAGTGAAGCACGCACCGTGTTGGAGGCCGCGGGATATGACCCCGCTGCATCTTCGGAACGCGTTGTCGATATATCCGGCTGGCGGGTCGCGCAAGGCAGCGGCATCGAGCGCGGCCAGCAATCGACGTGGCAAAGCTTCGTGCGCGGCACATCGAGCGAAGTCGATTATCTGAACGGTGAGATCGTGCGCCTCGGGCGCCTTCACGGCGTAGCCGCACCGATCAACGCCGCCTTTCAGCAGGCGGTGGCGAAGCTTGCTCGCGATGGAGCACTGCCGGGTTCGGTGGACGTCGCCACCGTATTCGGTTGAAACAATGGGACAGCTGAAGAAATATGTAGTTGGAATTACCGACCACATGATCGGCGCGCCCGATCTTGAGGCGGAGGTCCTGGGAAGCGATGTCGAAATCGATTTCTTCGGCACCACCGACGAGATGCTTTTCGATCCGAACCGTCTGGCCAGGCTGGACGCTCTGATGGTCTGGGGCGCGCGATTGGGTACCCGAAGTATTGCCCATCTGGCGCGCTGCCGAGGCGTCGTGCGCTACGGCGTCGGCTATGAAAAGATCGATCTTTCGGCTTTGGACAGTGCCGGCATCCCCTTCGCGAACAATCCCGACTATGGCACCGAGGAAGTCGCTGACCATGCGATCGCCATGATCATGTCCCTGCACAGGCGGCTATGGGAGCATGATGCCCGCGCTCGCGGCTATACGTCCGGATGGCAGATCCACAGCCTGACACCTCTTTCGCGCTCGAATGAGGCCACCGTGGGTGTCGTAGGGGTAGGGCGAATAGGCACCGCGGTCGTCAATCGACTGAAGCCATTTGGCTTTCGGGTCCTTGGCTACGATCCCGGCCAGGCGCCCGGTCATGAGAAGGCGGTCGGGTACCAGCGCGCCCAAAGACTGGATGATCTGCTGGCGCAATCCGATATCGTTACGCTCCATTGTCCCACGACAACAGAGACGCGCGGCATGCTAGATGCCGACGGGCTTGCCCGGCTCAAGCCGGGGGCAATTCTGGTCAATACGGCCCGGGGCGAACTGCTTGATGACTTCGACGCGCTTGAAGCGTCGCTCAAAAGCGGCCGCCTAAGAGCGGCAGCGATCGACACGCTGGTGCAGGAACCGCCTCGCGACCATCCGCTGCTGTCGGCGTGGCGCAACCGTGAAGACTGGCTCGCGGGACGCTTGGTGATAACGCCGCACAAGGCTTTCTATTCAGACCATGCCGCCATCGAGATGCGACACAACGCAGCGCAAACTGTCAAATTGTTGCTTGAAAATGGGAAACTTCGAAATCAAGTAACGGACTAATGCGGCTCGCATCCAGATGGCTCGCGCTTGAAGGGATCCGGATTTAAGGCCCTGGATTATCGCGCTAGTGAGGCATGGATTTTAGCACCAAATGGTGCTAATTATCCGGTTCGAAGATAGGAGTCAGAGCATGCGATCCACTATCAATCTCGATGATAACCTCATGGAACAGGCGAGGTCCCTGACTGGAACAAAGGAAACAGCCGCACTTGTCCGCCAGGCCTTGGAGACACTTGTGCGGGTCGAATCCGGAAAGCGTCTCGCTGCTCTCGGGGGTACCATGCCAGATGCAGAGGCAGCCCCTCGCCGCCGGAGCGAAGCGGCGAAGTGATATTGGTAGACACCTCGATCTGGATTGATCATTTCCGCCATGGTGACGTGGAGTTGCGCAAAGTTATCGCGGACGACCGGCTACTCTGTCACCCCGTCGTTGTCGGAGAATTGGCGCTCGGCAGTCTTCGCGACCGTGGGGCCGTCATGGCGTTTTTTCGGCGCAGAGAGAGGCACTAGTCGCTAGCCATTACGAAGTAATAACGATGATCGGTCGGCACTCGATTTTCAGCATGGGGATCGGGTACACGGATGCACATTTGCTGGCTTCGATACTGCTCGATAGGCGATCGTTGCTATGGACCAGAGACAAGCGTTTAGCTGCCGCGGCACGAAAAGCGGGTGCCTCACTGTATGCACCCACGAGCGCGCCAAACTAAAATTCGGAAGGATGGCATCCGAATACGTACGCCTTGAAGGGATCTGAACCAACGACCCTGTTATTTGAATAGAGCTAACGCGCTGAGATGCCACAGCGGGGAAAGTCGTTTGACTTAAGGGAGAAAGGCTGATTTTGGGGCCGAGAGTTGACTGTCCGGTTTTAAGCGACTGGACTGCGAAATCTGCCGTTCTACTATTGATACTATTGCGATCGTAAATCATCTCTGCGACGAGCGCTAAAGGCAGACTTCGATCCCGAGAGGTTCCCGTGTCCGACGAACCCGTAGTACGTACCCATTCGACCGCCCCTGCCGCTCCGACCACGGACGTCGCGATCCCGCTCGACGTCATAACGGGAAAGTCCGGCGGCACGGTCACGATCCGCTCCGGCATCACCACCCTTGTCGGGCCCAACGGCAGCGGCAAGACGCGGGCGTTACGGTCCATCCAAAAGGCGCTTCGAAGTCGCGGCGCGGAGGCCGCCCATGTCCGTTTTCTACCCACAGGTCGCACCGGACCGGTCGAGCGGTACCGAGCGGCCACCGATTCACCTGGGGTGGGATCAAGTGCAGGCGAGGCGTTTTACGGACACGTAAGCTATCGTCCCAATTGGCACCAAATCGAGAGCGTTGTTGGCGACGTGATGAACCTCGAGCAGCGCGCGGATTTGCGGATCAAGGTCGAAATGCGGCTGCAACAGCTCTTCGAACGGGGAATCGACTTCCAGTGGAATCAGAATGGGCTCGCGATGTCCTTCACCGCCATGTCCGACAGCGCTCGCTATCAGTCCGGGCTCGAGGCAAGCGGGATCACCCAGCTCGTTTCGCTGCTTGCCGCGATCTACGATGACACGATCGGAACTCTCATCATCGACGAGCCCGAAATCTCGCTTCATCCCCAGCTCCAGGCGTTCATTCTCGAGGAGATGGAAACGATCGCCGGCGACTGGGTCGATTCTGGCAAAAAGCGGATCGTCATCTCGACCCACTCCCCGTCGTTCCTGCTCCTTAGTTCGCTCGCCGACCTTTCCGGCATCGTCTTTTTCGGCGGCAATGCCGATTGCCGCCAGATTCATCCCGCCGACGGCCTGCTTCAATCGTCGAAGCTTAAGGAATTCGTCGCGCGGATCAGCCTGTCTCATCGGCAGGCGCTTTTCGCCGAGCGCATCCTGCTCGTCGAAGGGCCAAGCGACGAGATCGTCGCGGCACGCACCGCCCGGCGTCTCGGCCTTAAAATCGAGGCGCGCAACACCCAGATTCTCCCCGCACTCGGCAAGGGCGAGTTTCGCGAGGCAAGGAAGCTCTTTACGGCAATTTGGTATGCGAGTGACTGTACTTGCTGATCTCGATGCACTCGCCGACGACAACCGCATTGTGAACGACTTCAGCGCAGCGGACGGCGCGAATGCGATCGCAAACGCTATGGGCCATCCCTCGCTTATCGACCTCGACGGCAAACTGCGGTACGAACTCGCCGGGCTGATCGCCGAGAACACCGCGACGATTGACGCGGCGGTCGGGGTGTATCCCTACTGGTCGGACAAGCAGGACCCAGATGTAAAGCGTCGGCGCTGTACGCTCGCCTTGCTCCTGACTGACCCCTCCACATTTACTGGTGAGCTTGGGGTCAAGTTGACGGCGCTGGCCACTCGCTACCGCGTGCTGCTCGACGGGCTCGAACGGCTCGGCTGCTTCTTTCTCCGCCGTGGCGCGATCGAGAACTACTACGCCGACACCTCTACCGGAACACGCAAGCCCGCACGCGCGAGCGCCGAGGCCGATCGCCTAGGCACGATGACGCCCGCGCAGTTGACGGACGAGTATCCCGAACTCGTCCGCGCGCTGCACCCGGACGCGACATTGATGAGAGCGTACTCCTACGCGGCAAGCTGGTGGCGGCGCTGGGCGCCATTTTCCAGTCTATGGAACCTGGCTCGAGCGATGCTCAGATCGAAACCATGGCGATCTCAGTCCCACCGGCAATCGAAGGACTTTTCACCTTTCACAACGCTTCGAGTGTCAACCAGCCTGCGGTGCGCGTCGAACTCCGTTCGAAGATTTTCAACCTGACCGGATTTCCCCTGACGGTTGCGAGGAAGGACAACCTCAACGAAGCGGTCGGACAGATCCAACCCGGCTGATCGTCCGCTCAGTGGCGCTCCTTCTTCATCTCGTGGCCATAGATCGCTCCCAAGCCAAGTTGTTCAAGGTGACGTAGTTGCCGGTTACTGGCGGAGGACAGATGAAACGGGAATAGAAAACCTTATTGCGGTCCACGCTCGGCCAAGTGAACGGCAGCCCTTGGGAAGAGGTAGCACCCACCCGAACGACGGAGATGAAGGCGCAAAGCTGCCATCGGCAACAGCCCTTGTTGAGCAAAAGGTGGAACCAAGATTTCAGGTCTTGAACCAGTTCGAACCACCGACCCGTCAATTCTGAGCACCGAGAACAAGGCCAGCGAGTTGGTAGTTGCATACGCAGCTCAGCGGGGCGTGGCATTAATTACCGGTTCGCGGGTGTCGGAAGTTCTGCCAACACAACTGCTTGCAGTAAAATCTATAAAGCGGCGGACCGCAGCAACGACCCGCTCGTCGAACAGAATGGCAGCTGACCAGAGCCGAGTATCGAGCAGGCAAAAAGCCTGTTCGAGGCACGCCGCAAGATCGAGGGGATGCTGCTTGATTTCGTGGTGGAGCGGACGACGGACGAGCAGCTCGATGCACTGCAGAGGCTGACGGATGAGGAAGAGCACATCCATCATCATGGCGATGAGAAATCCAAGACCGTGCTGTCCGGCAAGTTCCACATCGCCTTGGCGGAAATCGCCGGCAATGCAGTCCTGACCGAGATGCTGGCAAAGATTGTCGCGCGTCTCTCGCTGGTCATGGCCCTTTACGAGGAAGACCGGAAGGACGATTGCGGCGCGGACCATCACCGCATAATCGTGGCGGCGGTCAAGGCCAAGGACGCCGCAAAAGCGAAGCAACTGATGGACTGCCATCTCGCCGACATCGAGGGACGCGTTAAACTGACAGAGGGACAGGGCGACCGGCATACGTTTCTGGCGGTGCTTGAACACTTCTCCTGAGCTATGTCTTTAGCGTTGGTTCTGATGACCTGCTGCAAATTGCTGAAGTCGACGACCTGCCAAAAATGCAAGTGCCCCAAAATATCAACATAGAATGCTTATGGTGATGCCGTGTGAACTCGTCAAATTTTCCGCCTCCTCCCCTGTCGCGCGAGAAGGTTTGATATTACGTACCTTTTGCGGGCAAACGGAGCCAGATCAACATCGCTAACAAGCCGAGCCCCCCCTTCCCGTTTTTCCAGAGTGATTTTACGGCTGTGGAACGCCTCTAGTTCCACCCTGTGGGCCACGCTTAGCACAGTAGCATTCGGCAGTTCATCGATCATCATCTGCATCATCTTGTCCTGCGTTTTCTCATCCAACGCCGACGTTGCCTCATCAAGGACGATGATATCAGGTTTATTCAGGAGAAGACGGGCGAACGCCAGCCTCTGTTTTTCACCGCCTGAAAGGGTGTGATCCCACGGTGCTTCTTCCTCAATCTTCTCACTCAGGTGACCAAGGCCAACCTTCTCCAAGGCAGAATTAATGTCATCAGCCGTCCAGTTGTCTGCAGCTTTGGGATAGGCAACAGCCCTACGAAGGGTTCCCGATGGGATATAGGGCTTCTGCGGGAGCATGAAAAATTCCCTATTGTCGCGGAATCTGACGCTCCCCCCGCCCCAAGGCCACAGACCAGCGATGGCCCGAACAAGGGTACTCTTGCCGGAGCCGGACTCTCCAGACACGAGAACGCGTTCACCTGGCTCTATCTCGACCTGGGTTTCCTTCACCACAGCGGTACCGTCCCCGAGGGATACCGAAAGATCATTCAGGCTAAGCATCGTGTCGCCTTGCGTCTGTCCGCGCTTGATCCGTCCAACATCTTCACTCTGCTCAGCCTGCTCAAGTCCGTCCAGGGAGACCATTAATGAGGCCACTCGACGGGCGCAGGCATTCCAATCGGCAAGCCGTGGGTAGTTATCGACCAACCAGCCGAAAGCACCTTGGACGATGGTAAATGCTGACGCCGCCTGCATGACCTGCCCGAGAGACATGCTGCCGTCCAGAAACTTCGGCGCGCATAGCAAAACGGGCACGACTGGCGCAATCAACATCGACCCTTGCGAGACAAGGGTTGTGCGCATGTGTTGGCGCGCAAGCTGTCGCCATTGCTCTCGAACATTTTTGAAAGTGCGGTCCAGATCGTTGCGCTCTTCCTCCTCGCCACCGAGAAGGGCAATGCTCTCGCCATTTTCCCGAACGCGGGTCAGAGTGTAGCGAAACTCCGCTTCGATCTGGTTTTTTGCCTCTGAGACTTTTACGAAATTTCGACCGATAAACGCGATCGAACTGGATGTAATTGTCGCGTAAACGACTGCGGCAATGACCAGGAACCCCGGGATAGTGACGTAGGCGCCGAACAGCGGGAGCGTCAACGCCCCGCCGATCGACCAAAGAACGACGATGAAGGTCGATGCTGAGACAAAGGCCGAAATCACACCGGCTGTAAAATCCACCGGCGCTTCGGTTGCAATACGCAAATCTTCCGAAATGCGGGCTTCAGGGTTCTGATGATCCCCGCCAATAAGGTTGAGCTGGTAGTATCGTCCATTGGTGAGCCACCGTGCAACGAGCGATTTTGTCAGCCAGGAACGCCAGCGGCGCTGCATCAGCATACGCCCATAGACTTGGACGGTAACTAGAAAGACACTTCCAATCACAAGTGGAGGGAACAAGGCGCCCAAGGAATAGACCTGGCCGGCATTGCGCTGCTCGATCGCATCAAAAAGTTTCCGGTTCCAAACGTTAATCCCGTATTGAAATGCGACATTGAAGCCAATGAGAGAAAGAAGTGCAATCGAGCAAAACCATGCGAGCCTGTCGCCATCACGGCCCCAATAGCCGCGCGCACTGCGCCAAAAACGCTTGAGGAGATAAGCGCGACGCGCCTGTTCGGCTTGTTCAGGCGTCAGTTCCACCGACGGTTTCGGCTCGTCGGGCAATGCGGCTTCTATCATAGATACTCCAAGTGAATTTGCGTGCTGTATAGCGCAAATGATGCCAGGGCGAGAGTGTTTCAGGCCAAAAATGATTATGCTGAGGGTGGGTGTAGCCTCGTGTCGAGCGCGAACGCCTCTTGAAATTTCGGCTCATAATAGCCCGTGGCAAAGGTTGCCACGAAAATAAAGTTCCAACTATGAGAGGAGACTGCGCTTGGGATGGCGACAAATCGGTGCCGTTGCAAAAGATCGTCGCCAAATGCTTGTTGACCGGCGCTTGGAATACCCGGCCGGAGCCAATTTGGATTCGGAATGTCAGCGGGCTCAACAACGTGAACCGCGGAGACGTCTGTGACAACGGCACCCGTAAGGACATGTGGGACGGTATCGAGCGCTCGAAATCCCTTATGAACTGCAACCTCGAGGATTGCGGTAGCTGGGTCGATGGAACAGTATACCGCACGAATGCCCCTACTATTCCACCGGCCACCAACCCGGTATGCGCCTTCGCCGCTGTCCCACGTCGATGCGAACGCCGCCTGATCGAGCCGCCATGCGATTAGCTCGGAGCCTCCAAGCGAGATGGGCAAAAACGTCATGCATAGACGCCGTATTCTAACCGCTGGAGATAGTCCTCGACAAGCTCAACACCGGCGGGCGTCCCCAAAAGGTCGATCGGGCAACGCTGGTCCAGCCCGATTGCCGGACGCTCAAGCCATTGCTCGGCCTCTCCCTGGGTTCCCAGGAGATCAGTCGCCTTTGCCAGTATTTCAGCAAACTTCCATGCCCGTCCGCTTTGTTCCTGGCTGAGCGGCTTTGAAGGCGCATCCTTGCGCCGTTGCCAAGTCCGCAAACTCATGCCGACGGCCTTCTCAAGGGATTGGCTTTTGCCGATAAAGACCAAGTTCCCTACTAGGTGATCGACCGCCGATGCGGGCAAACCGTGGAGCAACAGCTCATGGGCATCCAGCGCGCTGGTTAGGCGTCGCGATAAAACACGCGTTCCGCCGAGTAGGGCCGACACCTTTTGCAGTGCTCCACTTGCTCCATCTTGAATACCCCCTTGGGCCACAATAACCATAGTGCGTCTCCTGCGTCAGATGTCGCGCACAATGTGACAGTTGTCGCATTGCTTTTCAATAGGTTTGAATCGGCGGGGCAATTGCAAATGCGCTTGATCAGATCTGGCCTCTGTCTGCGCGTCCACTTCTGCAGCTACACTCGGGGCGCATGTTTCGCTTTCCTCTGCCATTGCTCTTTCCATATCGGTATAGATTTTGTCGAGGGCGAGACAGCGGACGTCAATTTCACACACGCGCATTTTGCAGCTTTGTATCGTCTCCGTACATTCGCTGTTAAGCACCGGTACAAGGCATCGGGAACCAGATCCACACTCGAGACTTTTGGGTCCGAAAATTAAACCCCCGCTGGATCACGTCTATGAAAAACATACCAATCGTTGGAAAATTCTTAACTATCATGGCGCTGTTCGGCGTCTTTGCGCTTGGAGTTGCAGGCTACGCCGGAACGCGTATTCTAAGCATCGATACGTCCTACAGCAATCTTCTCTCCAACGACGCAGCCGCAGCAATCGCGCTCGCCAGGGCGAACCGTACTCTTCAAGGCGCGCGCACTGCCATTGCCGAACTGACCATCGCGCGCACCGACGCGGATACCGCGAGTTCTGCCAAGGAACTTGAGGCTTCGCGCGCCGTCTTCGCAAAGTTCATGGATGCCGCAATCGCCGGGGCTCCACAGCGCTCCGATCTTGGCGCCATAAAAGCGGAAGGCCTGCGCATTCTCGACACGACTTGCGCGAACACCATCGCGCTTGGCAACGCCAGCCGCTCGGACGAAAGTGCTGCGCGCGCGCAGAAGACTTTCATCGATGAATGCCAGTCGTCGTTCCGCGCCATCACCCCGAAATTCTCGCAGATCGTAGAGGAGGTCAACAAGGGCGCCAACGACAAGAGCGATGAGTTGACTATTGACTCCTACCACACGGCAACGGTGACCGTCGGCGGCATTATCGCCGGTCTTTTGATCGTGCTCGCAATCGGCTTTGTTGCAATCCGTTCTTGGCTGGTCAAGCCTATCCGCGGCATTGCAGACACGATGCAGCGTCTCGCCGATGGCGATCTTAGCGTCGATGTGGCTGGAACGGACCGCAAGGATGAAGTCGGCAGCATGGCTAAGGCCGTCCAGGTCTTCAAGGAAAATGGCCTGCGCTCCCGCGAGCTTGAGCAGGAGGCAGTCAGCATTCGCAACGCCAGCGAGGCGGAACGGGCCCGTGTCGCTGATCTCGACCGCAAGCGGGCAGAAGAGATGGCCGAAGCCACATCCGGCCTGGCAGACGGCTTGAAGCACCTGTCGAACGGAGATCTCAACTTTCGCCTCGGCACGCCCTTCGCCTCTGACTTTGAAAGCCTGCGCGGAGATTTTAACGCAGCCGTCGTACAACTCTCTGAAACCTTAGGCGCCGTTGCCGAAGCCACAGGCGCGATCGATAGCGGATCGCGTGAAATCAGCCAGGCCGCCGAGGATCTCTCCAAGCGGACCGAGCAGCAGGCAGCTTCCCTGGAGGAGACGGCCGCAGCGCTCGACCAGATCACCACGAACGTGGCGAACTCTTCCAAGCGTGCCGAAGAAGCCCGTCACGTGGCGAAAGAGGCCAACCAGTCTGCCCGTCAGTCTGGTGAGGTGGTTTCGAATGCTGTGGACGCCATGCAGCGCATCGAACAGTCGTCGAGCCGGATCTCGAACATCATCGGCGTGATCGACGAAATCGCCTTCCAGACCAACCTTCTGGCGTTGAATGCCGGCGTCGAGGCGGCGCGGGCCGGTGAAGCGGGCAAAGGATTTGCGGTTGTCGCCCAGGAAGTGCGTGAACTGGCGCAACGCTCGGCCCAGGCAGCTAAGGAAATCAAGGAACTGATCCGCAACTCGGCTGGCGAAGTCAGCAACGGTGTGACGCTGGTGCGCGCGACCGGTGATGCTCTGAAGGCGATCGAAGGCCACGTCGTCACCATCAATGTCCAGCTGGATGCCATTGCCCTGTCATCGCGAGAACAGTCTGTCGGTCTCTCCGAGGTCAATATCGCGGTCAACCAGATGGACCAAGTGACCCAGCAGAATGCGGCGATGGTCGAGCAATCGACTGCCGCAAGCTCGTCACTGGCGTCAGAAGCCGTTCGCCTACGCCATCTGATATCGCAGTTTCAGATCGGTTCCGCGCAGGGCAATTCAGGCAATGGCCTCGGGAAGGCCGCTCGGACCCAAAGCAAGCCGACTGTCGTCGGCGAACAGCACAGGCCGGTTGCCTCGCCAGCACGGCGGATGGTGGCGCAAGTCGTCCGGGCCGTGAGTCAGCAGGCGGCCGCAAAGGCCGACAACTGGGAGGAGTTCTGATGCCGAATAATTCAGCCAATCCCGCATCTCTCGAGATCCTTGCCTTTCGGCTGCACGGACAGGAGTTCTGCGTCAGGACAACGTCGATCCGCGAAATTCGCGGATGGGCACCTGTGACGCCGCTGCCTCAGGCGCCAGACGAGGGCGTCGGCGTGATCAACCTCAGGGGAACCGTCATTCCCATCGTTGAGCTTGCCATCAAGCTGGGCATGGACGGTACCCAGGCGAACGAGCGCAGCGCCATTGTCGTTGCTGAGGTCAGCAACGGTGTTGTTGGCCTGTTGGTGGATGCCGTGTCAGACATTCTCACCGTACCCGCCGACCTTCTGCAGCCAGTTCCTCCTGCCACTGATATTGGTGCCGACTATTCCGATGGCATCATCGTCCAGGGCGCAGACATGGTTTGTTTTTTAAATCTCGACCGGATGTTTGTGCGGGATAAGCCCGAACAGTGGTCGGTGGCCGCCTGATACATAGCTTTATGGTACAGGGTCGAGGTTGCGTCTGCACGCCAGCCTCGACCCCATTCGTGAACGGTACCGCGCATCTTGCGCAAACGAAATTGAGAACGGGGCATATAATATTAGCATGCTATAAATCTTAGCGTCTAACTAAAAACGACGCCAACACAACTGGTGGAGGTCGCCTTGGACTGTGTTAAATTGCATAAGTCGCTTGAAGAAAAGATCTAAAAGCTGGTACGTAAGCGACACTGTCATAATTGATAACCTTCAGGTTCCCGCCCCAACGAGCACCGGAAACGCCGCGGGCATTTGCCGATATTGAGGGGTTCTTGCGATGGCGTCTGTCACATTGGCTCAGATGCGAGCCGTCGATGCGTTGGCTCGCACCGGAAGTTTTTCACGCGCTGCTGCGGCGGTGGGTGTCAGTCAGCCCACGGTTTCAACGCAAGTTCAGGCTTTTCAGGATCTCTGCAGCTCACGTATTTTCATCCGTGAAGGTCACGCGATACGGGTCACTCCGGATGGGGAGGCGCTTCTTGCGAAAATCCGAGTTGCGCTTAATTGCGTCGATGAGGTCGATCGGGCCCTTGGTGACAGCGGTCGCCTGGTCGGTGGACAGTTGTCGATCGGCTTCAGCGCCCACAGGCTGATCATGCCGGCACTGGCCACCTTCGTGCAGGCCTTTCCGAAGATGCGGCTGAGTACGCGTGGCGGACCATCGCTGGAACTTGCCGCTGCGGTCTTCAAAGGCGAGCTGGATGTTGCCTCGGTCTCGCAAGCGGGCCCCGATCCGCGCTTTGAAAATCTGGAACTCCGCCGGTGCGGCATCGTCATCTATGGGAAAAAGGGCCATCCGCTGCTCTCAACCGGCACGATTGCCGTTTCCGATCTGCACAGGCAGGACATGATCCTGTGGAACCGTGCGTCCGGTACCCGAATGAAGGTAGAAGCGCTGGCAGCCCAACATGGCGTTATCCTCAAGCCCGTGGTCGAGGTGGCAACGCTCGACGTCGCCTATGCGGCGGCAGCAGCAGGCATGGGTCTCGCCGTGGCGATCGAAGGGGAGGTGTCACAGGACGAGTATATCGACATCGCCCTCCTGTCCGACGCCGCGGCCAATATCGGCCACTATATCATCGCGCTGCCGAGTTGCACGGATCACCTAGCAATCGCCGCCTTTCTCAAGATTGCCGCCCAGCATCGTTTCGTCGCATCCGGCGCAACGCCCCGTGCGCAGGAGCGCGCACGCCCGAAACTGTGAAGGCGTGCGTGGTAGCGGCGCTCAATAGACACAAACGGGAATGATATAATTATAGGTTATATCTATATATATTGCTCATTATTAAAACTGTCACATAATCTGGCTAGCGTGGGTGCACTGCCAGATCAGAGCGGGATCGGACGCCCGGAATAGCGCTCCACCCGCTTCTGGCGAGCGAATATCAAATTTAGTCAGCTTGCGGCCTTTGTTTTTCAAGATCGCGCGCCTTGCGGTACGCGGTGATCGCGCAACCGTGCCGGCGCTGCGCTTACGATGACGGGTCGAATGAGATTTTCAAGGAGCCGTGTGTGCCTTATTCGTATGACGTTGCCGTTGTCGGCGCTGGAATTGTAGGACTTGGGGCAGCCTTGGCCGCTGCCGCACAGGGCCGAAAAGTTGTCGTGATAGAGCGCAACCCGGCCGCAGTGGGCGCATCCATTCGCAATTTCGGCTTCGTCACGGTTACCGGGCAGCAGGCCGGCGCCCACTGGGCGCGGGCGATGCGAAGCCGCGACATCTGGAAAGACCTCGTCGTGCAGGCCGGCATCGCCGTGCATCATCGCGGCCTTGTCATGCCGGCCCGGCGAGCAGAGGCCGCTGCCGTACTCGAGGCTTTCCTGGCGACGCCGACGGGCGAGGATTGTCGCATGATCGGCAAAGCGGAGGCGCTGGATATCGTGCCGTCGCTGCGTTTGGACGGGATCGAAGCGATCCTCCACAGCCCGCATGAGCTGCGCGTCGAATCCCGCGAGGCCGTTGCCAAGGTCGCAGCCCATCTCGAGAATGCGTATGGCGTCGATTTCCTTTGGGGAACGGCGGCCCGGGCGGTGAGCGACCACGGCGTCGAGACCAGTCGCGGCATGGTCAGCGCAGATGCCGTTGTCGTCTGTCCAGGCGACGATTACTCCGGCCTCTATCCCGAACGGATCGCCGCCTACGGGCTCGATGTCTGCACCCTACAGATGCTGCGTGTAGCCCCTGCGACACCAGCGACGCTCGGTGCGGCTGTCATGTCCGATCTCAGCCTTGCCCGCTACGAAGGCTTCTCCGCCCTGCCCGAAGCCCAGGCCCTGGGTGCCCGCCTGGATCTCGAAGACGCCGAGAAGCGCGCGGCCGGTATCCACCTCATTGCCGTCCAGTCGGCTGACGGCTCCCTCGTCGTCGGCGACACCCATGTCTATGGCAACGCCCCGGCGCCCTTCAGCAGCGCGCGCTTCGATGACCTGATGCTCGACGAATTCGACCGCGTCTTCGACATGCCAGGCCGAAAGGTCATCGAGCGCTGGACAGGCTCCTATGCGCACGCAGCAGACAGGACAGTGCTGGTCGACGCTCCTCAACCGAACGTTCGCCTGGTCATTGTGACGGGCGGCACCGGCGCATCCACGGCATTCGCGCTTGGCGAGGAGGTGATCGCGGACCTCTACGGATCGGCACATTCACAACACGGAGTCCTCTCGTGACACACCTCAAGGCTGCAGTGTTCGATTGGGCCGGTACGGTCATCGACTTCGGATCGCGGGCGCCCATGGGCGTCTTCGTCGAGGCCTTTGCGAAATTCGACATCGAGGTCAGCGTCGTGGAGGCCAGGGAGCCGATGGGCCGGCCGAAATGGGATCATATTGCCGCCATGCTCGATCAGCCGCGCATCCGGCAAGTCTGGGCGAACAAGCACGGCACGGAGCCGACGAAGGCCGATATCGACCGCATCTACGCCGTCTTCGTGCCGATGAACGAAGCGGTCGTTCACAAGTTCGCCGATCTCGTTCCGGGCGCCCAACAGATTGCGGCCCGTTTGCGCGACATGGGCCTGAAGATCGGCTCCACCACCGGATATACGCGCTCGATCATGGAGCGGCTTTTGCCGCTGGCAAAGGCGCAGGGCTATGAGACCGACAATCTCGTCTGCGCGGGCGACCTGCCGGAGGGCCGGCCGACGCCGATGAACATGTATCGCTGCTTCATCGACCTCAATGTCTGGCCGGCCTCGGCCGTCGTCAAGATCGACGATACCGGTGTCGGTATCGATGAGGGCGTGGCAGCGGGATGCTGGACGGTCGGCGTCGCCCTCAGCGGCAACGAAGCCGGCGTCACGGTCGCTGAACTGGCAGCAATGACGAAGGCCGATGTCGATGCCCTGCGCGAAAAGGCAACGCGAACGCTGACGTCGCACGGTGTCGACTACGTGATCGATACCGTCGCCGATCTCATGCCGGTCATCACGGACATCGAAGCGCGACTTGCCCGCGGCGAGCGGCCGGGAGGCACAACATCCATATGACGGAGTGATCCGGCTGAGGCCGTGACTTGACCTGCAAGAATTTAACCATCGGGCCAACACCGACCCAAGGGTGCGGCCTTTTCAACGCCCAGGAGAAACCTTGACCATGACTCGTTTTCCGAAATCCCTTTCGACGCCGGCACTGCACCGCCGCGACTTCCTGGCCGGCGCGACGGTCCTTGCCGCCGGCGCAAGCCTCGGCCTGCCGCTCTTCGGCGCAAACGCTGCACGCGCAGCCGCCGATGCCGACTGGTCCGCTCCGGTCGATCTCGCCAAGGCAAAGATCCAAGCCGCTCAGTTCGATAGCTATGGCATGCCCGACAACTGGGCGAACTACGGCGAAGTCCTGAAGAAGATGGCCGAAGCCAACGGCTTCTCGTTGACCCACGTCGATACCGACATGAGCTCGCTCGAGGAGATCACCAAGTTCGACGCCGAAAAGAACAATCCAGTCGCGATCTCCGCCGATATCGGCATTCTCTTCGGGCCGGTTGCCGAAGCCCGCAAGGTGGTGCCCGACTATATGCCGCCGCGCGCAGCCAAGCTGCCGGTCGGCCTGAAGGGCGCCAATGGCGGATGGGTCGCGACCTACACGGGCGTGCCGGCCATGGTCGTCAACACCGACGTCATCAAGAACGTGCCGAAGACCTGGGATGATCTGCTGAAGCCAGAATATAAGGGCAAGATCAATGCGATCAACGCCGGTGGCTCCAGCGGCACCGATGTCGCCATGTTCATCGCATGGGCCTATGCCAACGGCGGAAGCGAAGTCGACATCGAAAAGGGTGTCGACTTCGCAAAGAAGATGCTGCCGCAGTTCTCGTCTGCTGCTTCGAACGCGCAAACGCTGGAACGCGGCGAACTGCCGATCCAGCTGAAATACGATTTCAACTGCATCGCCGCCGCCGAGACCGTGCGCGCAAAGGGCGTCAAGGCCGAAGTCGTCATCCCGACCGTATCGATCTACGCACCGTCGGCGTTGATGATCAACCGCTACAACACGGCTAAGATGAACGCAGGCAAGCTGCTTCTCGATTTCGTCCTGTCCGACGAAGCGCAGATCGCCTTTGCCAAGTTCGGCGCCCGTCCGATCCGCTGGGTGCTCGGCGAATTGAAACTTCCTAAGGAAGCAACGGCCGGATGGTTACCGGATGCCGACTACGCCGGCGTCAAGATCATTCCTGATTGGTCGAAGGTATCCGTCGAAAAGATCGCCGCCGTTTGGCAGGAACAGGTCGCGGAAGGCTGATCCCGATGACCGATATCGGCAGGTCTGTTTCCACCGCCGCATCGCGAGGCCCCACAAGGGCCTCGCCTTGGCGCATCATCAAGCGCTGGTTCGTCGACTGGTCGCTGGCTCTGCCGATCATCATCGTCGCCACTTTCATGCTGTTCGTGCCCTGTCTGGTCATGCTGCGTCAGAGTTTCGCGGACGCGACGGGAGGCGGCTTCACGCTTGCCAACTGGATAAGCGTCTTTTCTGCCAAGACGCTGCGCGCCGCGATGATCAACAGCCTGATGCTCGGCTTCACTGTCGCGACGATCGCGCTTCTCGTCGGCGCGCCGCTTGCCTGGATCGTGTCGCGCATGACCCGGCTGAACCGGGCGATCCATCTCGGCATCCTCAACGTTGCCACCAATTTCAGCGGCATCGGCCTCGGCTTTGCCTTCGTGGCGGCGCTCGGGACCTACGGCATGGTGACACTGTCGCTTCAGGCGCTGGGCTTGCCCGTGCAACCGCCCGCACCCAACACGTTCTGGGGGCTGGTCATAGCCTACGAATATAGCAACGTGCCTCTGTTCGTCCTTCTGTGTCTGCCGGCGATGAGCCTTCTGCGCGATGAATGGTGGGAGGCGGCACAAACCTGCTCGGCCTCCCGTCTGCAGTTCTGGAGCAGGATCGGATGGCCGGTGCTGCGGCCGTTCCTGCTCGCTTGCTGGCTTCTGATTTTCACTTGGTCTGTCGGCATGTACGGGGTGCCGGTCGCGCTTCTCGGTACATCGCCCACGGCTTTTCGTCTCGTCACCGTCGAGATGAGCCAGTCAATGCTGGGTTCGCTGTTCGGGTCGCAGCGCATGCCGGTTCTAGCCGTCATACTGATGCTTCTCGCGGCATTCAGCCTCACCCTTTACCGCATTATCGTTCGACGAGGGACGCAATGGCTGAGTTGAGCCTCCAAACCACACAATCGCCGCATGCCACGCCGACGGTCGCCGTTGTCGGTCTGCTGGCGCGAACGCGGCGGTTACCGGTTGCTGCCTTTCTGCTGCTGGTACTGACGATCGCCTATATCATGGTGCCGATGCTTGCCGTCTTTTTCTATGGCGTGGCCACCCGTTGGTCGACGAGCATTCTGCCGGACGGATATACGCTCGCCCACTGGAGAGACGCCTTCATCGACATGCGGTTTCTGTCCGTTCTCTGGCGTTCCGTATGGCTTGCCGTGCTTGTCGCTGCTATCGACGTGCTGCTAGTGGCGCCCGCGGTCTACTGGCAGAGGGTCCGCAATCCCGCGATCCGACCGGTCCTGGAACTTCTCGCAGCCATTCCCTTCGCGGTGCCGCTCCTCGTCATCGCTTTCGGCTTGCTGAAGGCAACCGGCGATAACGCACCATTCCTGCAGGGAACGGTCGGGCTTGTCGTGGGAGCCCATGTCGCGGTGGCTTTTTCCTTCGTGTACTGGGCCATCGACGGGTCGATGGCTGCTGCCAACGTTCTGGCGCTTACCGAGGCGTCCCGGACCTGCGGCGCCGACCTCTGGACGACGATCCGCCGCGTTATCCTTCCCAATATCGGCCCCGGCATCGCCAGCGGGGCCATCCTAGCCTTCGGCATCAGCTTCAACGAAATCGCCATCGTGCAGGTGCTGGTCGGCAGCCGCTTCGAAACCGTGCCGCTTTACACGCTCAACCTCCTGAAGAGCACGGATGCCGACTTCAATATTCTCGCCGTCATGACTATCATCACCTTCTTCATCACACTGGCGCTATCGATCGGCGTGGTCGCGCTCAAGCTCGGGCGCGCCTCGACCGTCGGCACCCCCATGCCGGGAAAGGCTGGAAAATGAGCACGATCACCATCGACCGCATCTCCAAACGCTATGGCGGCAAGATTGCCCTGGACGATATCAGTCTTCAGGTGGAAAGCGGCGAGATGATCGCGCTTCTGGGCAGTTCCGGGTGTGGCAAGACCACTCTGCTGCGTTGTATTGCAGGCCTGGCACAGGCGGACAAAGGCCGTATTCTGTTTGGTGGCGAGGACGTGACTGACCTGCCAACCCAAGGACGACCGATCGGCATGGTTTTCCAGGCCTACGCGCTGTTTCCAAACATGACCGTGCGCGACAATATCGCTTTCCCGCTTAAGGTGCGGGGAATGGCTCAGGCCAAGATCGCAGCCCGTGTTGACGAACTTCTCGCGCTTGTCGGTCTCGACGAACGCGCCGATCACCATCCGAACACGCTGTCCGGCGGCCAGCAGCAGCGCACCGCGCTTGCCAGGGCGCTCGCACCCGATCCTGCGGTTCTCCTGCTCGACGAGCCGCTATCGGCGCTTGATGCCGTCGTGCGGGATTACCTGCGAGACGAAATCCGCCGCATCCAGCAGAGCATTCGAACCACCGCCATACTTGTCACCCACGACCAGTCCGAAGCCCTGGCCGTCGCCGATCGTGTCGTCGTCATGCGCAGCGGTCGAGCCGAACAGGTTGCGACGCCTGCCGACCTCTACAATGCGCCGGCGACCGATTTTAGTGCCGGTTTCATCGGCAATAGAAACCGGTTTGATCTGCCGGTACGCGACGGTTCTGTCCAGTTGGGCAAGGCTCTGCTGTTTTCGGTCGGCGCCATTGGCGACAGGGCGCAGGTTTTCGTGCGTTCCGAGGACATCCGCATGATGCAGCTCGGTCAAGGCCATCCGGCGCGCGTCGATGCGCGTATGTTTCAGGGGCAGACAACGCGCTTTTATCTGCAGCTTGATCTGGAAGAGGGCCCGGTACGGCTGCGCGTCGATTGGCCGAGCCGTAGCTGCGCAGATGTTCAGGTCGGAAGCCTCGTTCATGTAACGATAGATCCGGCCGATGCACATGTATTTCCAGCCTGAGCCACGACCTCTTCGAGAGATTTTCCTAAAAGGCTGCCTTTCTTGAGATCACTTAAGACCGCTTATCTTGGGTATGCCGAAACTATCAATTCGTGCGGCAAATATTTTGATCCGGGATGGTTCTAGCTTCGGTGGCAGACCAGAATATCCGCAAGACTCGAGAGGTGTGTCCGTTCTCCAGACAACAGACAGGGCGTCAAGACGGATCCGCTTGTGCAGTTTGCGTCGAAGCGATTTCACTGAGCAGGCCATCGCGGCGCTCGAAGAGATTCGAACTGAATTGGAGCCGGCCGCTCGTCGCTTTCGTGGGAGCTATCCAGTCAAAGTATCCGAGTAGGTGGCATCCTCTGGAAATTGGCTGTCTGCTGACGCACCCACGGGCGGCTACGAGACCAACGGCGCCTCAGTGGCGACAACCTAGGCCGTCTTTGCAAGCCTTATCGCACTTGCCATGGCCATCGCCATTGCCGTTGAGGCCAAGAGCATGACAGCTGGATAGATATAGATAAGCCCATTTGAGCTGGTGGGCGCCTTGAGAGGATCTGAACCTACGGCCCACCAATTGAACGCGGAAATTATTTCCGGATGTTGCCGCGCAATGCGTCATTGCGCCGTGACGGTTTGGAACCGTCGACCACATCGCCTGCAAAGACACACTTGTAAATCGCTAAGTTTTTCTGCAGCTTGGAAATATGGCCGCCGCTCATCCGCTGAGCAGTCGCCAGCAGTGATACCGATTTCCCGCACGCAACGGCGCAAACCCTCGCCTAACGTCGTCTGCTCAACAAGAACATCAAGCAGGGAGCGCCGATAAGGGCCGAAACGAGCCCTGCCGGGATCTGATACGGCGCCGCGACCGTGCGGCCGACAAAATCTGCCGCCACGATCAGTCCGCCACCGATGAGGGCAGCGGCCACCATCTGCGGCGTTGCACGGGTCAGACCGGCTTCCCTGGCAAGATGCGGCCCCATGAGGCCAACGAAAGACAGCGGCCCGACAGTCAGGGTTGCTGCTGCGGTCATCAGACCAGCCAGCCCGAACAGCGCCAATCTCGATTTTGCCAGCGGTATGCCGATGGCAGCCGACGAAACCGGTCCGAGCGGCAGGATGTCCAGCCAGCGGCGTGCGGCAAATGCGACGGCAATCAGCGTGGCAGCGATTGCCACCTCCGCCGTGGCTGTCGCACCGGTCACCAGATAGGTTGAACCGCTCATCCAGCGCATCAGCAGGGCTGTCCTTGGGTCGCCCGTCGCGCTCAACACTCCGACGACGGCATCAACCATGGCGCTGAGCGCAATACCGGCAAGGAGAACCCGTTCCGGGGCAAAATTGGAGCGCCGCGACGTCAGCAGAATAGCGGCGAGCACGAGGATTGCGCCGGCGCCAGCGAACAAGAACTGGCTGAAAAACCCCGAAGAGACGGCAAACAGCGCGATAGCGAGGCCAAAGGTCGCGCCAGCGCTGATGCCGAGAACTTCCGGGCTTGCCATCTCGTTGCCGGTCAATCGCTGGAGGATCACTCCCGCCACGCCGAGCATGGCACCGGATGCGAGCGCGGCGAAAATTTTCGGAGCGCGGATTGAAAGGATGTCATCGAAGAATTCGCCGGACAATACAGTCCAGCCCCCCGGCCCGCGACCGACAAAAAGGCTGACACTCACAAGAATGAGGACGGCGACGATAGCAATGGCGACGGGCACCTCGGCACTCCATCGGCGCGGTCGATGCCATGATGCCAATTCTTGGATCCTGTGGCGTATCTTCATTCGCGGCAATAGCGCCAGCAGCAGGGGCGAGCCAAAGATGGCGGTTGCCGCACCGGTCGGAATAAAATCGCCAAGCGCGCCCGACGCCAGTTGCAGAATGGCGTCGGCGAGGAAGAGCAAGCCCGCACCGATCAATGGTGACCAGAAGATCAGCTGGACCGGCCGCCGCGCGCCGGCAAGCCGCGCAAGCGTTGGTGCAACCAGTCCGATGAAGCCGATGACGCCAACAGCGCTGGTGATGAAGGCGGCAAGCATCACCGCGCAGGCAACGACCAGGACACGAAGCCGGGCCAGCTTCACCCCGACGGCCGCGGAACTGCTTTCCCCCAGATCGATGAGCGAAAGCGGCCGAACCAGCAAGGCGCAGATCACTGCAATAGCGGCTATTTTCCAAGACAGCGCCATGGGAATGACCCAGCTCTGCTGGGCAAGCGACCCGGCGCCCCAGATGAACAGGCTCGCCAGATAGCGCTGGTTCAGATAGGTCAGGATCGCCGCCAATCCCCCGCACCAAAGGCTCAGCACCAGACCCGACAGAACCAGGGAATAGGGAGAGAAGCCGCGTCTGGCGCCGAAGCCGACGACAATTGCGGCAGCCGCGGCACTTCCCAGCAGGGCGACAATGTCGCGACCCGCACCGAGAAGGCCGGGCATGAACAGCGAGACCACCACTAGGGCGAGATTGGCGCCGGCCGAAACGCCGAGCGTTGTCGGATCGGCCAGCGGGTTTCGAAGCACCTGCTGGAAAAGCGCGCCGGACAATGCGAGCGCAGCACCGGCAAGCAAGGCCGTCGCCAGGCGGGGCAATGTCGAATAGCAAAGCACCATTCGCTGGATGTCGTAGCCTTGGCCCACCGCGCTTGACAGCGCCGGCGCTATCAGAAACCAGGACGCCAAGCAGCCGCTGCAGAGCAGCAGCAAGAGGACCAGCGCCGGTCCCCGGTTGTCGCGAAAAAATGCATTCATGGCTGTTGGTCCATAAGGTCGGTCACGATGCCGGCAAAACGCATCGCCTCGTTGACCATGCCGAACATCAGCGCCGGCGGAACGATTGACAGCTGGCCGGGCCGGGAGAACGGCAGCGCCTGCCACAAGGGGCTGTCGGCAAGTTTCGGCAGGACGTCGGCGGGGACGGGATCGAAGGCGATGAGCCGCGCCCGCGGATCGGTGACACTGGCAAGCTCCTCGATGCCGATCGTCTCGAAGCCCCAATAGTTCGATTGCCGCGTCCAGGCGTTGCGCAGGCCGATGCGCTCGAGCGTATTGTGAAACAGACCCGGCGCCGAATAGACGCGGGCATGGCGGGCATCCATGAAGGTCACCAGGACGACGGGCGGCATGGCTCGTCCCGCCAACCGCTGGCGGCATGCGTCGAAGAATGTTTCGGATCGCGCCAGAAAGAGCTCTCCCTCGCGTTCACGGCCGAGTGCGGCAGCGAGCTTGCGCGTCGCCGCGATCACGGACGGCAGGATCGGGCCGGAATCGGGCGTGAAAATCTCCATTCGCAGCACCTTGGCAATTGGCTGGAGTCTCGGCAGCAGATCGTCAAGGTAGGGCGTCGTCAGGATGACGTCCGGCTTCAGCTGCATGAGGATCTCGAAGTCCACCTCGTAGGAACTGCCGATATCGACGACCGATAGCGGCATGGCGGGCTCGACGACCCATTTGTCCCAGTCGGCGCGATCCGACATCCCGACGGGTGGCAATCCAAGCGACAACAGCGTCGAGGCAAGTCCGTAATCGAGGCTGACGACCCTTTGTCCCGCGACCTCGGCCAGCAGTGGCGTCGAAGCAAGTATGGCTGCGGCAGCAGCGCCATGCAGAAATGCGCGTCTTGAAATGTCCATTTTCGACCGGGCCTCAGCAGGCATAGGCGAGCGGATGCGACAGGGTCGGAACGGCAATCACATCCATGTTGATCCCGTAGATGGCATGAAGCGTGTCAGGCACGAGTATTTGCTCCGGCGTGCCACTGGCCACGACCCGGCCGCCTTTCAGCGCGTGGATTCGATCGCAGAAGCGGGCAGCCATGTTGATGTCATGCAGGACGACGATGATGCTTCTGCCGCCTTCATGCGCCAGCCGCCGTACGAGCGACAGAATTTCGATCTGGTGCGCGATATCCAGAGCGGCCGTCGGTTCATCGAGCAGCAGGCATTGGGCATCCTGGGCGATCAGCATGGCAATCCAGGCCCGCTGGCGTTCGCCACCGGACAGTGAGCCCACGAGCCGCTCGGCAAAGGCCTCGATATGGGTGGCGGCAATGGCTGCCTCGACCTTTTCCCTGTCACGGCTGGAGAAACGACCGAGTGCCCCGTGCCACGGGTAGCGTCCGCAAGCCACAAGTTCGCGGATCGTCATCTCCGACCCCGTGCCCAGGTCCTGCGGCAGATAGGCGACCGACCGTGCAAAGTCACGTCCTTGAAAATGTCTGAGATCGCGACCGCCGTAAGCCACCGACCCGGCGGTCGGCGTCAGCTGCCGCGCCAGGATCTTGAGGAGACTGGACTTGCCCGACCCGTTATGGCCGACAAGCGCCACGACTTCGCCTGCAGGAAAACTGAGGCTGACGTTCGACAGGATCGCATTTCCGTCAATGGCAAGGTCGATATTCTCCGCCTCGAAAGCCTTCGTCATTTCCAACATATCGTGGCCAAGCTGCATTGAGATCACGCCGTCCCCTGTTCAGTTGCTGAGCGCGCGCCGGGAGCGCGGCTATCCCTCACCCGCGGCCCGCCGCTCCGAAATGCGATGCTGACGGCGCGATTGACTGCCGGCCCGAGCACAGACATATGGGTTTCGCCCATAAATAGTTCGAATTGCGTCTGAATGCCGTCTTCGGACCCGTTCAGACGATCGGCCATTTCCTGTGCCAACGCGACGGTCCGTTCGACTTTCCGCTTCTCCAGACGCGATGCAGCGTCGTCGTTCTGGTACTGGAAGGGGGCCAGTCTATCGCCCTCATATTCGCCGGCCGAGAGATGCAGGAAGGCCGCGTTGCCCGCCGGACGCTGGCGGCGCGCCTCGTTGTTCAGAATTTCGCTGCCTTCCCAATGGATGGAAGGGCTCGCCGCAATCCAGTTGGCAAACAGGCCCGGGCGTTCGAAAAGCGCGTAGAGGGTGAAAAGACCACCGAAAGAATGCCCGAAAAGCGACCGCCGCGTCGCGTCAAGCCGTACCATTCCGTCGAGATGCGGCAAGAGTTGCGTCTCGATGAAGTCGAGTAGTTCCCCCGTTCCGCCGATGCGGACAGCTGGACCGCCCTCAAAATAGGCCGGATAGGATTTGATCGGCGGCGGCCCCAGATCCCACGCTCGTCGGAATGCATCATAAGGCTCGTCCGACGGATAGCCGATTGCCGCGACGACGCCCCAGCCGACATTCGTGCCTGATGGAAAAGGCGCCTGCGTCACCAGGCTGGCAAAGGCGAAGGGAAAGGTCGCATTGCCATCGGTCAGAACCAAAAGCGGCCATCCCTCCGCCGGCGGCTCACCCTTCGGCCTAAACAGGAAGATCCGATAGGGCTCGCTGCCGGCAGTTGGTGCCAGGTCGAAATAAAGGGTCCCGGGCAACCCGCAGGCTGGTTCAGTCATATTCATCTCGTTGTCTTTTTTGAGCCAGGTGACACCGTATCAGACGGGAAGAGTCTCAATGCGCTCTTCCCGAGTAAGAAGTCGTGCTGCCTGGCCACAAGACGGCAAGGCGCGCTGTCCCCGGCGCCAGGATTCGGACAATCACCACTTGTATTTCAGCGTGGCTAAGGCCGTGCGGCCCTGGCCGAAATAGCAATAACCATCGTTGCAAACCTGTTCTTCGCGGTTGGCGAGGTTGGTTGCGCTGAGAGCAAGCGAAAGCCCCTTCAGGTCAGGCGATTTTACCCCGAAGTCGTAGGAGATCGACGCATCGAAATAGACGGCGCCGGCATTCTTGGCGGTGTTGTAATCGTCTGTGTAGGACGTGCTCGTGGCGCGGACACCGCCGCCGATGCTGACGCCGCTCATCGCCATGTCGTCAGGCACATCATAGTTGACCCACAGCGAAGCGACATGCCGCGGCGTCGTTGTCGGTGTGTTGCCGATGATGGCGCTGTCGAGATTGTTAGTGATTTCGCCATGGGCGTAGGTATAGGCAGCGATAAAGCTGATGCCGTTGTCGAAGCTCTTGCGGCCTTCGAGCTCGAAGCCCGTAAAGGTGTTTTCACCGGAGTTCTCGTAGATGTAAATCGGACCGGAGGCACCCGCATATTGCGGTTTACCCGTCTCCACGAGGCGGTAGACCGCCGTGCTGAGGGAGAAATCTCCACCGTCTGGCTGGTACTTGATGCCTGTTTCTATCTGGCGACCCTTTGTCGGATCGAGCACGCCCCCGTTAGCGGAGCGCTGTGTCGAGGGCACGAAAGAGGTACCGTAGCTGACGTAAGGAGCGATACCATTTTCAAAGTGGTAAAGAAGGCCGACCTGGCCCGACAGAGCACCATCGCTTTTCTCGGCGCCGGTGTCTGCAACCTTGTCGGTGGTCTCTTGATGCAGCCAGTCGTAACGCAGGCCGCCAACGAAGCGCCAGTTTTCGATTGCTGCCTGTTCCTGCGCATACAGGCCGGTCTGCCGCAGATCATTGCCGGTGAAGCCGGTGAGCTCCGGGCTCGGCGCGCTGCGGATATCGCCCGGCAAACTAGAGCCATAACCGTCGGCGAAATCGGAATTGACGGCTGTGTAGTCGAGCCCACCAAGCACGGTATGGGATATGGCACCCGTGTCGAACTTGGCTTGAAGCTGATTGTCGATCTGGAAGGCGCGCACGTCGTCAGTAACCGCCGCGGTCGGCCACGCTGCGGTCGGGTCACTGAACATCGTCGTGCGGTCGGCATACCGCGCCTTCAGATGCAGATCGCTCACCCTTGCATTCTGCCGGAAGGTCAGGCCATCGTCGAATTCATGTTCGAACTGATAGCCCAGCTGGTACTGCCGAACTTTCTGATAATCGTATTTAGGATCACTGACGCGATAGATCTTGTCGTCGTTCTTGAAGGTCCAGGCGCTCGCGTCGGTTTCCGTATTCTGCGCAAGACCATAGACGGTCAGCTTGGTGCTTTCATCGGGCTTCAACGTGAAGGACGGCTGCAGCAGATAGCGGTCGTCGGCGATATCGTAGTTGGTCTCCCCCTGTCGGACCAACCCCACCACGCGGTAGAACATGTCGTCGCTCTGACCAACCGGACCGCCGAAATCGAACGCGGCCTGCTTGCGGCCGATCGTCCCATATTGAAGCTCGACTTCGTGGTGAGAATATTCCAGCGGCAGCTTGGAAATCTTGTTGACGATACCGGCGGCGCCGGCCGCACCATACATCACCGATACCGGTCCCTTCAGAACTTCGACGCGGTCGAGCGTGTAGACGTCCGTCGTGAACGTGCCATAGGTCATGACCGGCTGGCGCAGGCCATCGCGGAAATCGCCGTCCGTGGTCGTCTCGATGCCGCGGATGTTGATTTGATCGAAGCGCGGGTCGTATCCGAAGCCACCGGTTCCAATACCGGAGCTGTAGCGTGTCGCCTGGATCAGATCGGTGGCACCACGCTCCTCCATCTCCTTACGCGTTACCACGGCAACCGAGCGCGGCGTCTCGACGAGCGGCGTGTCGGTCTTCAAGGCAGAGACGGCACGGGTTGGAATGATCGTGTCGTTGTCCTCGCTAATTGTCTTCGCTTTTTTGGAACTATCGACAACGATCGGTGCAAGTTGCGTTCCGCCATCAGTGGCATCCTGGGCAAAAGCCTCGACCGGCGGAAATGCGACAGCCATGGCACCAATCAAAATGGTGGAGCTCAAAAGCTGTTTGCTGACAGGGAACTGATTGAACCGATACGTCATTGTTAGATCCTTGAAGGCAAGCGGTAAAATGCAAGAAATGATCCCGAGAGATCACGGATGTGAGACGCAGCGATGAAGTTCGCCGGGCAAGGTTTTCTCGCCGAGCGCAGCTATATGAACTCGAACTGCGCCAATCAATAAAATATGAGAAATTTTGTCATCTTTGACAACGGTGTAGTCAAATTTGCAACGGTTGCCACAGGGAAAGCTAAATAAAGCTGCGGATGTTGGTTGATAGACGCCTCGCGACGCGGTGGCATGCCACGTTACAGCATATTCGGCATCAACGCCGTCAAGGCGGACATCATTTCCGCCTATCGCCGCCCGCTTGAACGTTTTGCGCTTGAAGAGATACGAGCCGTCGACCCGGTTATTATCGCTGAACAATCGTTTTCTGAGTTTTTGCCGAAACACGAATGCTCGATGGCGTGAGATTCAGGACGGCTGGTTCCCTGTCATGTTAGATAGCCGCGCGACCAATTTCCAATCGCTCGCAAAAATCGAAGCAGTTTTCTTGCCAAGACCAATCCACCACCGCTAAAAGGTGCAACGCATTTATTCGGGGGGAACGAAGTGGATCTGCGATACGGCGTCAAGATTTACGATAATGACTGGTATCTGCGCCATAAATTGACGATCGTGGAGGCGACTAATCTGCTCGCCGATTGGGGTGTCACCTATGTCATCGCCCAGAGTAAATTCCTGCCGATGTCAAACTCCGCAGTACCCAGCAGCGTCACAGCAGCCGACAAAGATGCGTATGAGTCTCTTGACGACGTCGCCTTCCGTGAATTGCTGCGACAGCGCGGCATTGCCTATTTTGCCTGCCTCAATATCTGTTTCGACCCGGCCTTTTCGACGGCAAACCCGCAGCTTGCCGCAATTGACCAGCACGGCGATGCCGCCATTCAGCAGGACTGGTACATCGGCCTGCCGCCTGTCAGGCATGAAAACCTGACGCACAAGATTAGTCTGCTGCAAGAGGCGGTTTCCAAGCTCAAGCCGGACGCGGTCCATCTTGGCTTCATTCGCTGGCCGGGGTTTTGGGAGACGTGGCTGGATGGCGACGACCGGACACAGAAGGCGGAATACTGCTTCGCGGCCGAAACGATCGAACTGTTCAATGGCGATACCGGCTTGTCGATCCCTTCCAGCGATCCCGTCGCAGCCGCAAAAATGCTGACAGGCGCGCATCGCCAGGCTTGGACCACGTGGAAATGTGCCAAGACAGTCAAGGCCATTGCTGACATCCGGCACTCACTATCGTCGGTTCAGAGCGGCCTCCAATATTCGATCAACACGCTGCCGTTGTTCAGAAGCGATTTTGACAACGCCGTCGAAGAAGTCTTCGGACAGAACATTGCGATGCTGGCGGAGGTCGTCGATATTTTCGAGGTGATGGCCTATCACCAAATCCTCGCCAAACCGCCGACATGGCCTGCGGCCATTGCGACCGATATTGCCAGCCGCAGCGGCAAGCAGGCGATCTGCACGCTGCAGGTTCGCGCGCTCTATCTCGAAGGCATGCATGCGGGGCGCGGGCGAAATCCGGTGATCACCGAAAACGAATTTGCCTCAGCGCTCGACGCCCTTGCCCCGACGCCGGTGGACGGTGCCTGCGTTTTCACATTCACCGATCTCATCGACATGCGCGAGACGGAAGCGGGACGCTCCATGCTCGCGCATCTTAGCAATTTCCGGCGCGCCGGCTGATCAATTGCCGGCGGTGGACTTGCTCATCGCCGCCAGCAGGCTGGCGCGCGTCAGTTCGCCCTTGCGATAGGTTCCGGTCACTGCGCCGGCTGTCAGCACCAGGACCCGGTCGCTAAGATCGAGCAATTCGTCGAGATCGTCAGAAATGACCATGATGCCAGCCCCCTGCTGGGCCGACAGCCGGATCTGGTTGTGCAGTTCAGACTTGGCGCCGATATCGACGCCGGCGGTCGGCTGGTCGAGGATCATCACCTTCGGCTGCGAAGCAACCGCGCGTCCGAGCAGCACTTTTTGAGCATTGCCGCCACTGAGGTTGCCGACGATTTTCTTTCTGTCCGGCGGTCGGATGACGAAGCGTCTGATCATCTCCATGGCAAGCCGCGGCCGGCTGCCCGGGTTGACAATACCACCGGTCGACATCAGCTTGGCAAGGGCGCTGACCACGACATTCGCCTCGATCGACGACGACAGCGCAAGCCCGGACACCTTGCGGTCTTCTGGCACCAGCACCAATCCGCCGCGGGTCGAGCGCTCAGGATTGCGCCTTTTGATGACCAGTTTTCCCACGGCGACGTCGCCGGAACTGCGGACATCGCCAATGATGGCGCGCGCCAGGCGGGTTCGGCCGGAGCCGACCAAGCCGGCCAGGCCGACGATTTCACCCTGCCCGATGGAAAAGCTGACCTCGGGCCTGCCGACAACGCCGACGTTCTGTACGGAAAGTGCCTCGTCGCGGCCCTCCTGCGCGGCATAATCGACGGCAGCGGCACGGACGCCGGTGGCGTGATCGTTGCCGACCAGCTGCTGGGCCAGGCTCTCCACGGTGTAAGCATTGCCCGGCTTGGTTTCGACCACGGTGCCGTCGCGCATGACGGTGATGCGATCGGCAAGGCTGCAGACCTCGTCGAGGAAATGACTGATGTAGATGATGCCGACTTGCCGCTCGTTGGCCATGCGCCGCATGGTCTTGAACAGCAGTTCGCGTTCGGCCGGTGCAAGCCGCGCCGTCGGCTCGTCCATGACAAGGATGCGCAGATCCTGCGAGCAGGCCCGGACGATCTCGGTCAATTGCTGGGCGCCGACACCGAGGCGACGGACGGCGACATCCATCGGCAGGCTGATGCCGAGGCCGTCGGCCTCCCGCCGGGAGCGCTTGCGCAGCGCAGCGTAGTCAATCGTCCCGCCCAGCTTGCCGCGCGGCTCGCGGCCGAGCGCGATATTTTCTGCGACGCTCAATTCCGGAATCAGCGAAAAATCCTGGTATATGATCGCCACGCCGCGTTTCAGCGCATCGGCCGGGGTCGTCCAGCGAACGGCCTCCCCGGCGACGCGGATATCGCCCTCGTAGTCGGCATAATTGCCGCCGAGGATTTTCATCAGCGTACTCTTGCCGGCCCCGTTATGGCCGACAAGAGCATGGATTTCGCCTGCCTTCAGTGAGAAGTCGACGCCACGGAGGACCTGGACACTGGAAAAGCTCTTCCGGATGTCATGCATCTCCAGAAGCATCGTCTCACCGTCTGACATCAGCCACCCCAAGCCGCTTTGTACTGCTCGACATTGTCTTTGGTGATCGTCGGCAGTTCGAGATAATGGTTGGGCGTCGGGATCTTGTCCGGCGTGCCCGCGAAGAACAACAGTGCATCCTCGATCGCGACCTGGCCCTGAGGTGCAGGATCCTGGTCGACGGTGCCGTAGACGGTACCCTTAACGATGGCATTGCGAACGTCGGCCGGGTAATCGCCCATGATGAATTTTACATCGGTACGACCGCTGGAGGCAGCAAAGGTCGCCCCATTGACGCCTTCAGGTCCCTGGTCGACAATCGCGTCGACAGAACCCTGCGGATACTTGCTGAGATAATCCTGGGTGATCGCCAGCGCCTTAGAATTGTCCCAGTCGGCAGCCTGCTTCTCGATGATCTTGATGCCCGGATGCTTCTTCAGTGCGTCCATCAGGCCGGCTTCGCGGTCGAGCTGGGCCGAGGTGCCGAGCTTGCCGACGATATAGGCGATCTTGCCATTCTCGCCGACGGCCTTGGCGACCAGCTCGCCCTGGGCCTGGCCGAAGGCAAAATCGTCGACGCCGACATAGGTCAGAACCTTGGCGCCGCTGCTGACGTCAGCCTTGGTGTTGACGGCCATGACCGGAATGCTGGCGGCATTGGCCTGCCGGATGATCGGCACGATGCCCTTCGGGTCGCTCGGCGCGATCATGATCATGTCGACCTGCTGGGCCATGAACTGCTGCACGACCGAAATCTGCGTCGACAGATCGCCATTGCCGCTCTGGATGTCGAGCTCGATGCCGTTCTTCTTGGCGGTTTCGGTCGCCGTCTTGATCAGGTTCGAATAGAACGGAACGGATGTGTTCCAGATCATGAAGCCGATCCGCTTGGCGTCGGCGGCATGGCCGAGGGTGGTGCCCATCATCAGGGCAAGGGTCGAGGCGGCAATCAGCACCGACCGGCGTTTGTGATTCTTCATAAGTTTCCTCCTCCGTTGTGGTTCAGCGCAGTTCGCGCTGTTTGCGTTGATAGCTGTCCAGTCCGACGGCGACGAGAATGACCGCCCCCGTTACTGCTGGCTGCCAGAATGGCGAGACACCCAGCAGATTGAGTGCATTGGCGATGATGCCAAGCAGCAAGGTTCCAAGCACGGCGCTCCAGATCTGGCCGACACCGCCGCTGAGCGGCACGCCACCGACCACGACGGCGGCGATCGCTGTCAGCGGCCAGTCGCCGGCGCTGGCCGGCTGGCCGATATTGGTCTGGCCAAGCAGGACGATGCCGGCGATGGCGGCAAACAGGCCGCCGATGCCGTAAGTTGTCAAAAGCACGCGGTCGACATTGATGCCGGCCAGCCGGGCGGCCGCCTTGTTGCCGCCGACGATGTAGATGTAGTGGCCGAGCGTCGTGAAGCGCAGCATCGCCCAGGTGACGATGACGACGGCGGCAAAGATGATCGTCGGCACTGGCACCGGACCGATGCGGCCAAGACCGAGGAAGGTGAAGGATTCAGGCACGCCGTAGACCGGCTGCGCCGATGTTCCGACGAACAGGAAGCCGGTCACCAGCACCTGCGTTGCGAGCGTCGTGACGAAGGGATTGATGCCGATCTTCGAGATGAAGAAACCATTGGCCAGGCCAACGCCGAGCCCGAGCAGCAGTGCGACGATGATGCCGAGCGGCATCGAATAGTTGACGATGACGGCAGCGGCCACCACCGACGACATGGCGCCGACGGCGCCGACGGACAGATCGAAGCCGCCGGTGATGATCATCAGCAGCATGCCGCAGGCAACGATGCCGATAATCGAATTGCGCTGCAAGACGTTGGACAAATTCGCCCAGGTGGCGAAATGCGGCACGGTGAGGCTGAAGCCGATCAGGAGCAGAATGAAGATGATGAAAATCCCGTACGTCGACAGCGACGACCAGGGCAGATTGGCCCAGGGCGATTTCTTATCGGGAACAGCTTCGTTGGTGGATGCCATGTCTGTCATTACGCTCCAATTAACGCGATCGGGCCTGCACCCGTCTTCAATTTGCTGGCCTGGGCGGCCCGGGATTTTTCGCCGGCAAACAGCAAGGTGCCGATCAGTTCGGCCTGCTCGCCCAGGGAGGCGGGCACGACCCGCACATTTTCCGTGGCCCGGGCGATCGAAAAGCGCCGCATCGATTCCCGCAGCGGAACCAGGAGGTTATCGCCGGCCCGCATCAGTTCGCCGCCGACGATGACAATTTCCGGATTGAAATAGTTGCACAATGCGCCGACCGAGCGCCCGACCAGGGCACCGGCGTCCGCAAGAATCCGGTTGGCGCCGACATCGCCGGCCACGGCCATCTTCAACATCTCGTCGGAGGAAATCTCGCCATGCGAGGCGCTCAGCGCTTTCGACAAGGCGTTGACCGAAACCTTGGCTTCCAGGCAGCCGCGGCTGCCGCAGCGGCAGACATCGCCGTGCTCGTCGACGACGACGTGACCGAGTTCGCCGGCGATGCCGCTTGCGCCGCGAAACACCCGGCCATTGATGACAACTCCAAGCCCGACGCCAACGGAGAGCAGCACGTAGAGCGCCACCGTCGTCTCCTTGGCCGCACCATAGGTGCTTTCGGCTAGCGCGCCGAGATTGGCGTCATTGTCCATATAGACAGGCAGCCTCAGCCGCCTGGCAAGGCCACCGGGCACATCGGTGCCGACCCAGCGGGCAAGGATCGAACCGGCATGCAATTGGCCGGTCGCCGCATCGACGGGACCGGGAACGCCGATGCCAACGCCCCTGATCTGCTCGCGGTCGGCGCCGGCCGCAGCAATGATCTGCTCGACGGCCGCAGCGGCGAGATCCAGCGCAGCGTCGGCCGGAACTTCGATGTCGAAATCGCAGGAGATCTGCTCGATGATCCGGTAGTTGGCGTCGGATATGGCAGCCTTGATGAAGATGCGGCCGAAGTCGATGCCGATGAAATAGCCTTTGCGGCCGGCAAGTTCGATCAGCGTTCCGGGCCGTCCGGCCACCTTCTGGCCATCGCTGACTTCAGTGCTTTCGAGAATGATTTCATCGGCGACAAGCGACGAGACAAGCGAAGACATGGTGGAGCGGGAGACGCCGAAGAGGCGGGCAAGTGCCGCCCTCGATTGCGGGCCGCCATGGGTAAGCGCATCGATCACACCAGCGCGAAGACGTGTCTGTAGTGGCGTCATTGAAGAGCTCCTCCTTCCCTAGACCTCGTTTGACACAGGCAAATACATCTGTCAAACCCGTACAAATAAATAGCTTTATATGTCCAAATTTGGACAAATGGGGAGATGGATGTGAGTGTATTGCGGATCAAGGCCGGGCGAATTCTCGCCGGCGCAAAACTCGATTCGATCGAGAACGCAGCTCTCGTCGTCGCTGCCGGCAAGATCGTCGCAATCGAAACCGAAACGGATGCTGGTGGCCATGTCATCGATCTCGGTACGGCAACAATGATGCCTGGCATGATCGACTGCCATATGCATACCTTCGGCGTCGACAGCATGCGGCTGAACACACTTGCGACCGAGCGGGAAGCCTATCGCGCGCCGCGGGCGCTGTTCGAATTGCGGCAGATGCTGGAAGCAGGCTTCACCTCGGCGCGCTGCCTCGGATCCACGATTGGCACGGAAGTGCGCCGCGCAATCGACGAGGGCTTTGCGACAGGACCACGGTTGAAAGTAGCCGGCGCCTTCATCTCCTCGACCTCAGGCACCTGGGATTCCAAGGAAGTGCCGCTCGCAGCCGCTCGGCGCAGCGGCGAACTGGCCGATGGCGTCGACGGTGTCCGTCAGGCTGTCCGTGAACGGGTGCGCGACGGTGCCGACTTTATCAAGCTTGGCCTGTCGAAGGGCGGAGTGCACGACCGCTATCATGCCTGGGGCGACGATCCGCTGGCCCAGATCGCGACGTATAGCGCCGACGAAGTCCGGGCCGCTGTCGATGAGGCCCATCGCAATCGCCTGAAGGTCAGCGCCCATGCCATCGGCGAGGCCGCAGTCGCCCTTGCGCTAGAATGCGATGTCGACATTGTCGAGCACGGCTACGGCATATCCGAGGCGACACGCGAAAAGCTGGTCAATACCGGTACCATCGTGGTCTCGACCATTTCGCAGCTGCATTTCCATCGCCTTGCTTACGATCTCTTCCATTATCCAGACTGGGAACGGGCGGTTTACGAGCGCCATTGGGATATCATGAAGCGGGATTTCCAGCTCGGGCTGAAGGCCGGCGTCCGCTTTGCCCTTGGCACAGACCTTGTCGGCGCGCCGACCCATCCTCTGAAGGAAGCGGCGAATGAGTTCATTCTGGCTGTCGACTGGGGCATGACAGCGCTTCAAGCGCTGCAGGCCGGAACCGTGCTGTCCGCCGAAGTGCTGGGAATTGCCGGCGAAACGGGCACCATCGAACCAGGCAAGGCCGCCGATCTTGTCGCCTTTGCCGGCAATCCGCTGGACGATATTTCGGTCGTAATGCAGCCTTTGTTTGTCATGAAGCAGGGTGTAACGATCATTCAGCCCTCTCGGCAGCCGCAATAGCGGCTGCATGCCTTCTTCTCGCCGGCTGATAAATCTTTCTCCGGCAGGCCTCCTTTGCGATAGGCTGAGGCGGTTGGATAAAATCTGCTCCTGGCCCCGAGATCAGGCGAGATAGCGGTTGAACCAGGCAATGGTCCGCTCCCAGGCAAGCTTGGCAGCAGCCTCGTCGTAGCGCGGTGTCGAATCATTGTGAAAGCCGTGATGGACGTCTGGATAGATGTAGGCCTCGTAGGTCTTTCCGGCTTGTTTGAGGTCTGCCTCATAGGCCGGCCAGCCGGAGGTGATACCTGTGTCGAGGCTGGCGTAATGCAGGAGCAGCGGCGTCTTGATGCGGGCGACATCCTCGGCGCGCGGCTGTCGACCGTAGAACGGTACGGCAGCGCTCAACTCCGGGAAGGCCACGGCCGCCGCGTTGGCGACGCCACCGCCATAGCAGAAGCCGGTGATGCCGACCTTGCCGGTCGTCTCGTCGTGATGCATGAGAAAATCGACTGCGGCAAAGAAATCGTTCATCAGCTTTCCCGGGTCGATCTGCTGCTGCAGTTCCTTGCCCTTCTCATCATTTCCGGGATAGCCGCCGACGGCGCTGAGGCCATCGGGTGCCAGCGCCACGAAGCCGGCCTTGGCGACGCGACGTGCGACGTCCTCGATATAGGGATTGAGACCCCTGTTCTCATGACGACGACGATAGCTGGCACCTTGCCCTTGGCATTGACCGGCCGCACCATGTAGGCGCGGATCTGGCCGTTGCCTTGGGGGGACGGATAGCTGATGTACTCGGCGAGAATGTCAGGATCGGTGAATTCGACCTGCTGGGCGAGCGCATAGCCCGGGCTCATCGAGGCGAGGATCGCCGCCGCTGTCAGGCCGCCGATGGCAAATTTTGCGGCGCGATCGAGAAACTCGCGCTTGGTGATTTTTCCATGGGCATAGTAATCGTAGAGTTCGAGCAGCTCTGGCTGAAAGTCCTTTGCGGTCAGGCGGGTCATTGCACTCTCCCTTGGTTCGAACGATCGATGGGGCCATCGCCGGTGTCAGTCAATGCCAGGTCGCAGGACATGGCGGAAACAGCCACTGGCGTCGCTCCCGCCCTCCGATGTCAACGCCCAACGTTGCTGTCTTCTGCCAGCGTGATGTAGCGATCAGCGTCTTCCTGCAGAAGCACATGCGCCTTCAGCGACGCCGTGGCAGCCGTTGACACCGCCTTCACATAGGCGGCATGTTCCTCCAGTGACGGACGCGGATCGTTGTTGGCGATGCGCTCGGCCTTGGTGGCGGCAAAGGGCAGGAAGCTGCCGAAGCCGTCGCAGCCATCGAGTATCGGGTTAGCGCGATTGTTCCAGCCGGTGTAGGTGCCGATCGGTGCCGCGATGTCGGGCAGCCGCATACCGGCGATCGCATTGCCGTCGGCGTCCACCGCTGGCACCATCGTCGGGTATGGCATGCTCACCAGTTTCGGCGGCCAGGTGGTCAGGATGCCGCTGGCTGCCTGTGGGCCGTAGTCGAACAAGTCACCGGTGTGCATCCGGCCTGTCAAGGTGACGCCCGCGATATGCGGGAAGGCAGCGGCTGCTTGCGTCGGCGCGATCAGCGTGCCGTTGTCCTTGCGCGGCACGAGGCTTGGCGGCGGCGTGGTGCCGTTCGAAGTCCATTGGTCGAGCGCCGTCAGCAGCGCCCGTACCGCCTGGTTGCCGACCAACGGATTGCGTTCATAGGCACACACGGCCTTGCCGGTCACCGGAATCCCATCGCCATGTGGCGGGCCGGTGATGAAATAGATGCGGACGCCGTCTATGTCGGCAAGGTCGTTGCCGACGGTGTCGGTATGCGCCAGCGCACCGTCCTTCGCCCAGTACTCATTCTCGGAGTTTGCATCGATTACCAGCGGACAGGTTTTGCTCCTGGTGCAGGCGTCCAGCCAGCCTGCGGTCTTGCCGGTCACCGTGTCCTTCGTATCCTTGTAGGTAAAGGGGAACTCGAATTCGGGGAACCAACGATTGATGCGCTGGCGGTGTGTCCGGTAGGGCTGGGCAAAGCGGTAGTTCAAGTACAGGCCGCTACCACCGCCTTCCCAGTTGAGGACGCCATCGATGGCCCGGATGCCCGTCTCGCTTTGGTTGAACCCCAGTTCGACGTAGTCGTGCAGAAAGCGGCAAGGCTGGGAATCGCAGGTCGCCAATATTTTGTCGACCTTGGGGATCGGCGAGCTCTTGTCGCTGCGCAGGAAGACGGCAAAATCGCGCACGGCGGCGTAGCCAAGGCCCGCGATCTTCGGGTTCTTGGCCTGGTAGACCAAATTGAAGAGTTTGCCCGCCTCGAATTTCGTGCCCGATGGCTTGAGGCTGATGCTCATGCCATCCGGATCGAACTGCCATTTGTCGGCAGCGATCGTCGTCGGCTGGTCATCGACCAGGGTGCGCACCATCAGCGACGCCGTGGCGGTGTCGCTGTCGGCCGTCTGATAGGTCAGCCTGCCCTTCTCGGTCTTGCCATCGTCGACCGCATATTCCTCCATGGCCGGCCCGACGATCGGCGAGCCGTCGGCATTGACGGCAATCGGGACCGTCAGCTTGAAGGGGCCGGCGCCGATGCCGGGCATGTCCGGTGAAACCGAATCCCAGCCGCTGACGGCAATCGTATAACCCTGGCGCATCAGAAAACCGTTGCCGGCATCGGCCTTGCTCAATGGATCGTTGTTGTATTTCGGCGCATCATTGAACAGGCCGAAGGTCAGCATGTTGCCACGGTTGTTGATGTCGTAGACGACCTTGTGGTTGCCCTTCGACGCATCGACGGGCCGGAAAATCATGAAATTCGCCGAATAGCCAACCGGCCCTCCGCTCTTGTCAGCGCCTATATCTACGATTTTCGAATTCAGCGGATTTTTTGGATCGACTGCGCCCTTGATCGTTCCCTCGACCCGCTCATAGGCACCGGCGCTGCCGAACGACTGGCCCTCGAAGGCCGGTTGGACTTTGGTAATGGTGATTTCCGTGACCGCCGCATATGCCGGTATCGCAAAAGATCCAAACGACAGAAAGGCGGCGCACAAGGCCAGCCACTGCAACTTCTTCATAAAATCCCCCCGCTGGGCCAAACCCAGGCATTATCAATTTCACTTCGGACGGCGCGGCTTCTTTCCCGAGGGAAGGTGCGCAAGCCGGCCCAGCGACACTCCTCTATCGCTGTCCGTTAACCTTACTTTGGCGGACCAGGCCCGCAACACACTTTTTTGGCATAGGGCAACGCGCCCAATGACAGTGCCGAAAGTCACGGCAGGATGATTTTTTAGGGCCGGCTTTGCCAACGGTTTCCGGCAACCGAACGCGTGGGCGCACTACCCCTGCGACGGGCCAATGGTGATATGGGCGACCCTCCAACGTTCGATGACCTTGGCGTCGAGCGCGATACCGAGGCCCGGCCCAGTCGGGACGCTGACCGTGCCATCCGCGTTGAGGGCCGGATGGCCGGCAAGATCAAGCAGCGGGTTGGGGCCGACGTCGTATTCCAAATAGGGAAAGGCCGATGTCGGTCCGGCCCGGTGCGTCGCCAAGGTCGACAGCAGATGCAGCGCGGCGTGAAAATTCACCGTGCTACCCCAGATATGAGGGATGACCGGTCGATCGAAAAGTTCCGCGAGGGCGACGACACGCAGCACGCCGGTCAGGCCGCCGCAGATGGCGATATCCGGTTGCAGCACATCGAGGGATCCCCGCTGCAGGAACGGCAGGAAGGCTGCGGCGGAACGATAGGTCTCGCCGCCGGCCAGCGCCGACCGCACTTGTTCGGACACCAGACTGTATCCTGCGACGTCCTGTGGGCTGGCCGGCTCCTCGATCCACAGCAGGTCGGCTTCCTCCATCCGCAGGGCGGTAGCGATGGCATTACGCGGCGTGACCGACTGGTTGAAGTCGACCATGAGCGCGGCGTCCTCGCCGATCTGGCGCCGCGCCGCGATGGCAGCGGCCGCATCGTCAACCGGACTAAAACCGCTACGCATTTTGAAGGCACGGAAGCCGCTGGCGAGATAGCCGTCGATCTCCGGCTCGAAATTGCGATAGGGATGGCCGCCCGGCTTAAAGAATGGACCGCTGGCATAGGCCAGCACCTGTTCGCGCACCGCGCCGCCGAGCAGGGTCGACAGTGGCACGTCGTAGAGGCGGGCGGTAAGATCATGAAGCGCCATGTCCATGGCCGCCACCGCCGTCATGCCCGGCTCACCGCCGGCCGCATCCCGCAGGGTCTGCCAGAGGCGGCCGATATGCGACGGGTCCTGGCCGATAACGCAGGCCGCCAGGCTCGTCTCGATCAGTTTTGCCGCCACCACCGGCGCCACCCAGGCCTCGCCCCATCCGGACACGCCGTCCGCAATGATCTCGACAAGCAGCGTATCGCGGCTGGCGAAGAACATCAGCGCGTTACCGATCGGCTCCGACAGCGGCGCCGACAGAAGATGGAGTTTGACCTGGGTGATTTTCATGCGGTTGCTCTGATGTGACGAGGATCCGGTTTGGGCTTCAGCAGGTCGCGCATGCTATGGCCTAGAACCAGAATGGCGACGGCCGTGACCGCCATGGAGACCGCCAGGAACAGCAGCGATCCCGTAAAACTTCCGGTGGCATCGCGCACCCAGCCGATGATTGACGGGCCGAAGAAGCCGCCAGTGCTGCCGACCGAGTTGACCAGGGCGATGCCGGCGGCAGCGGCGGTGCCGGTCAGCAGCGTCGACGGAAAGATCCAGATGTTCGGCGATGCGCCACCGATGCCGGCAGCGCCGATCGTCAGGCCGATCAGCCCGAGGATCGGATTGCTGGAAAAGGCCGCCAGCGCAAAGCCGATCGCACTGGCAAGAAAAGGACCCGCCGCATGCCAGACGCGGTCGCCGGTCTTGTCGGCATGGAGTCCGACCAAGATCATTGCCAGCACGGTGAACAAAGCTGGAATGGCCGTGACAAATCCCGTCTGCAGGTTCGAAAGGCCAAACTGTTTGACGAATTGCGGCATCCAGACCGCGACCCCGGTCGTACCCATGACCAAGCCAACTGCAATGAGGCACATCAGCAGCACCCTTGGATCGAACAGGGCTTTTTTCACGGAAAAATGCTCGACCGTCTCCTGGGCCTGACGCTCACTGTCGATCTTCGATGCCAGCCAGCTTCGCTCGTCGGCGGTTAGAAAGCTGGCTGTCTTTGGTGAGTCTGGCAGGTAGAAGAGCACGGCCAGTCCCATGATGACCGCCGGAAACGCTTCGATCAAGAACATCCACTGCCATCCAAAAAGTCCGCCTGCGCCGTTGAGGCCCTCTATCACCAGACTGGAGACCGGCGCGCCGATCATCGAGGCAAGTGGCACGGCAATGTTGAAAGTCGCGAACATGCGGGCGCGATAGGCTTTGGGAAACCAAAGCGTTAGAAAGAAGATCATGCCGGGGAAAAACCCGGCTTCTGCAGCGCCCAGCAGAATCCTGACAATGTAGAAGCTGGAAGGATCCCAAACGAAGGCGGTTGCGGCCGACAGTATACCCCAGCTGATCAGGATGCGGGCGATCCACAGCCGGGCGCCGACGCGCGCCAGGATCAGGTTGCTCGGCAGTTCGCAGAGCACGTAGCCAAGAAAGAAGATGCCGGCGCCGAAGCCGAAGGCCGTGGCCGAAAAGCCGAGGTCCTTGCTCATCGTCAGCGCTGCAAAGCCGATATTGACGCGATCAAGAAAGGCGGCGAAATAGCACAGCATCAGAATGGGCAGGATGCGTCTTGCCGCCTTGGCGATAATATCTTTCCGGTCGTCCATAATTTCGTCCCCCCTCAAGGCCCCTCCAGGCCGTTCCTCGTCGACTCGTATGCAACATTGACTTTGACAAACCAAATGAGTTTTTTAAGCGAGTTCACATAGGAATTTCCAATGACGCGCATAACGCTCGCCCAGATTGAGGCTTTCGTCTGGACTGTCGAGCTGGGATCCGCGCAGAAGGCCGCGGACCATCTTCATCTGGCGCAGCCATCCATTTCGCTCCGCCTCAAAGACCTTCGCGATGCGGTCGGAAGCGAGCTCCTGCAACGGACCGGCAAGGGCATGGTTTTGACAGCGGAGGGTCGTGCTTTTCTGCCGAGAGCCCATGTCATCATGACCGAGGTAGGGTCGATGCAGAACAGCGACGCCTCAAACGGCGTCGCCGGCACGATCCGGGTTGGCTTAGCCGAAGGTTTTGCTGTCAACTGCCTGGCACCGCTGCTTGCGGGCCTCCTGGAAGACCATCCGAAACTATCGCCCGAATGGGTGGTATCGACGAGCACGACTCTTGAGACGGCGTTGGTCGACGATGGATTGGATGTCGCCATTCTCCTCAATCCCATCGGGCACGAGAAGGTCACATTGAAGCCGCTCGGGCCGCAGCCGACGAGTTGGGTCGCACCAGCAGCATGGAAGATCGATCGCGCCGTCTCGCCGAAAGACCTTTGGGACAAGCCGATCATCTGCAATCCCTCGCCTTCGGCGATGCATCGGCAGATGAGCTACTGGTTTGCGAACGCCAACATACAACCTGTCAATGTCAGCAGTTGCACAAGCGTGGCGGTCATCGCCGAACTGGTGGCCTCCGGGCTGGGAGCGGCCATCCTGCCGACGCGCATGGCGGCCCGTCATCTGTCAGAAGAAACGATGCAACTGCTGCCGTCCAATCCCGGGATCGAGAACGGCAGACTGTTCGTCGGCTTCCGGAAAGGCACCATCGATCCGAAGGGCATCGCCGTGGAAACCACGACCGCACGGATTCTGGACAAAATCGGATACCATTTGGCCTGATAAGAGCAGGAACAGACAGAAAGCTGGATCCACCGCGACCGCCGCAAAGGCCGCGAAGTCCTCGCGCAGGCCCAGGTCCGCATCGTGCCTCGCCGCCGCCGCTCAGCGTCGTGGAAGATCGAGGCTCGAAACTCCTGATAGTTGCGGATGTCCGCTGGCTTGCATTAATTGAGCGAGTACTGGCCGTTCTAGGGTAGGCCCCCTTGCCCGTCAGCCTTCTTTTAGCGCTTCCGTTCGTCTGCTACGCGCTGCCAGGATATGCCGCCGCATTAAAATTTCGGCGAGCTCCGCGTCTCGGTCAGCGATTGCGTCCACAACGCGGCGGTGCTCGTCGATTGCCCGCAATCTGAGCGGCTTATGCCCAACCGGGGTCCCCCTGTAGAGTTTCAGCAGCGGATAAAGTTCGCCGCAAAGCAAACCGATCAGCATGGGATTCCGGCTGCAGTTTGCAACTGCCACATGAAAGTCCCGATCCAATTGTTCATAGGCACCGTCGGTGGTTTCCATGGCGCCGTCGGATACCGATGTTGGACCAGCGACGGCGGCACGCAAAGCAACAATCTCGGCCTCGGTCGCATTCAGTGCCGCCATGCGTGCTGCCATGCCTTCCAGCGCCTCGCGAACGACGAAGAGTTCCAAAAGCGCCTGTGCTGACGGCTTGATGACGCGCGGTCCCTGGTTGGCCGATCGGGTGATCAGTTTCCTCTCCTGCAAGCGGTGAAGCGCTTCCCTCAGCGGACCGCGGCTAACGCCGTAAGCACGTGCCAAGGCAGGCTCAGAGATCTTTGATCCAGCCGCGAGCTCACCGTCAAGAATGGCAGCGGTAAGGCGTTGGTAGACCTGTTCAGCCAGCGTCATCTCTTTATTGGTTGTTTCCATATCAGTTCCAATCTGTTGACACTTTTGCTCACGAACGGCTAATTACGCCTCAACACTGAACGATTTACCAAGAAGTGTTGACAACTCAAATCCTGGAGTAGAATATGACCTATCATTGGGAGGATACAATGACGACACCTAAATCATCGACGCCAGCGGCACGACTGCGGGCTCTTTTGGCAGAGCCGGGCATCCTGGTCTGCCCAGGCGTCTTCGATGGCTATAGTCTCAGGCTCATCGAGCAGATGGGATTCAAGACCGCGAATATTACCGGCGCAGGTCTCAGTGAAAGCAATCTCGGTTGGGCTGACGTCGGCATCATGGGCTACGCAGAAAATGTTCGCGCTTCCGGTGCATTGGCTGCGATCAGCACGATCCCGCTGTCTGCAGACGGCGACACTGGATATGGCAATGCACTTAACGTGTATTTCACCGTCCAGGGGTTCGATCGCGCTGGCATCGCCTGCTTGCTGATCGAAGACCAGGTATGGCCGAAGCGTTGCGGCCACATGGAAGGCAAGCAAGTCATTTCCGCAGAGGAGCATGTCGAGAAAATCCAGGCGGCTGCCGAGGCTCGCATAGATCCCGACTTCGTTATCAAGGCCCGCACAGACTCGACCGCTATTTACGGTGTCGGTGAAGCTATCCGCCGCCTGAACCTCTACGCGGAAGCCGGTGCCGACATGCTTTTTGCCGATGCCTTGCGTTCTGCCGAGGACATAGCGACCGTCGCGCGGAACGTCAGCAAGCCGCTTTCCGTCAATATGGGTTTTGGTATCCGTCAGCGATCCACAACACCACTGCTTTCAGCCCGCCAGCTTGAGGACATGGGCGTTAAGGCAGTCTCTTATCCCCGCATGCTGACGGCTGCCGCGATTCAGGGCATGAAAAACGCTCTTGATGTTTTCGGCCAGTCTATCCGGGAAGAACGGGTCATCGAGCGGCCCGATCTGCTGGTCCCCTTCGACGAGCTGAACGATCTGATGGGAATGACCCATCTCGAAGAGCTTCAGAAGACCTTCGCACCCGTCGGACTCAAGCCATAACTGAGGGAGCGGCGACGTGGGAAATTCCTTCGAGACACTCCGTAATCTTAGTGCGGACATACAGTATCACAGCCTCGATGCGCTTGCTGAAGCGCTTGATGTCGATCTTCGCAGAATGCCGGTATCGCTCAAGGTACTTCTGGAAAATCTGGTTCGTTACGAAGATGATGTCACTGTTTCCCGTGAGGACATTTCGACGCTCGCGCGCTGGCCTGCAAACGACGCACTGACGCGAGAACTTGCCTTCCATCCGGCGCGCGTTCTGATGCCGGACTCATCGGGTGTTCCGCTGCTGATCGATCTGGCCGCAATGCGGGATGCCATGGTCGCCCGGGGTCTCGACCCTCGCCGTGTCGATCCGGTGGTGCCGACGGAAATGGTTATCGATCATTCCGTGCGGGCAGACTTCACCGCATCGGCCGACGCGTTCGGCAAGAACCTTGCCAATGAGCTTGAGCGCAATAAAGAGCGGTATGGCGTGGTGCGTTGGGCCATGTCGCAATTCAAGAACCTTCGTGTCGTGCCGCCGGGCAACGGCATCGTCCATCAGGTGAATATCGAATATTTCGCCCAGGTGGTGTCGCTTGCGCCGCATGGAAATGGGCGGATTGCCTTTCCCGACAGCTTGGTGGGAATGGACAGCCATACGCCGATGGTCAATGGCATGGGCGTCTTCGGATGGGGCGTCGGCGGCATCGAGGCAGCAACGGCGATGTTCAACCAGCCGGTCGGCTTGCAGACGCCGAGGGTGGTCGGTTGTCGCTTGGTTGGCGAGCCGCGCCCCGGGGTGATGTGTACCGATATCGTTCTGTCCCTGACCCGCTTCCTGCGGAACGCCAATGTACTCGCGGCAGTCGTCGAATTCTGTGGTCCGGCAGTCGGGCACCTGACACTGCCTGACCGCGCGACGATCGCCAATATGGCCGCAGAATACGGGGCGACGATGGGATTCTTTCCTGTCGATGCCGAAACCCTCCGCTATCTCAAGCAAACCGGCAGGACTGCCGAACATATCGATCTGGTCGAGCGCTACACCAAGGCCCAGGGCCTGTGGCGTTCGGAAGAACCGCTGTTTCAGGACATTTTGGAATTCGACATCTCTGGCGTCGAGGCCTGCCTCGCCGGGCCCTCGCGACCCGAAAGCCTCGTTCCGCTTAGGGATGTTCCGGATCGCTTTCGCAGCGCCTATAGCGAGTTCGGCGCGGGAGAAACACCGCCTCCGAGCCCGAGCATCGCGCGGCGGCCGCTGCAGCATGGTGATATCGCCATAGCGTCGATTGCATCCTGCACAAACACCGCAAATCCGCATCAGGTCATTGCCGCCGGTCTTCTTGCCCGTAATGCGGTCGCCCGTGGCCTGGCAGTCAAGCCGTGGATCAAGACGTCCTTTTCGCCGGGTTCGCGCGTGGTTCCGGCGATGCTCGACAAAGCAGACCTTTCGTCGTCTCTTGATGCACTCGGATTCAACGTCGTTGGCTTCGGCTGCATGAGTTGTGGCAGCAGCGCCGGCGCGCTGGCAGCCGATGTGGCGGCCGAAATTGCCGACAGCAAATTGGTGATGGCCGGCGTCATATCGAGCAACCGCAATTTCGATGGGCGTCTCAGTGCTTCCGTGCGCGGCACGTTTCTGGCCTCCCCGCCGCTTGTCGTCGCCTATGCGTTGTCGGGCTCGGTGCTTGGCGATCTGACGACGATGCCGCTTGGAGAAGATCGATCCGGCATGCCGGTCTACCTTGCCGATATCTGGCCCTCGGACTCCGAAATTCAGCGTGTCGTTGCAGCGTCTTTGACCGAGGACCTGTTCCGAAATGCTTATGATGTCTTTGCGGATCCAGGTCCGGAATGGTCGCGGATCCAGTCCGGAACGGAAAACGTCTTTCCGTGGGATCCGGAAAGCATGTTTTTGCGGGCGCCACCCTTTCTGGATTTGCCCGGTGAAACGGACGCGCCCATCCTGGATGCGCGCATCCTGCTGCTGCTCGGCGACGACATCAATACGGATCACATATCCCCCGGCAATCTCATTCCGGCCAACACGGATGCCGGTGTCTATCTTTCCGAACATGCCGTCGCGCCGGAGCGGTTTGGCACCTATATCAGCCGTCGTGCCAACCATGAGGTCATGGTTCGCGGAACCTTTGCCAATCTCAGGCTCAAGAATGAGATGCTGCGGGGGCGCGAGGGTGGCTTTACGCGCCATCAGCCCGACGGCGAGATCATGACCGTGTTTCAAGCGTCTGAACGCTATGCCGCCGAGGGCCGGCAGGTCATCGTCGTTGCAGGCCGAAATTATGGTTGCGGATCTTCCAGGGATTGGGCGGCGAAGGGCACGCGCCTGCTTGGGGTGCGTGCGGTCATTGCCGAGAGCTTCGAGCGAATCCATCGGTCCAACCTGGTGGGAATGGGTGTCTTGCCGCTGCAATTTCCGCTCGGCATGAATCGCAAGACGCTTAGACTGACCGGCGCCGAGAGCTTCGATGTTCCCGATATCTCCGTCGCCTTGATCCCGGGCGGCAGGGTGCCGGTAGTGATCCATCGCCCAGGTGGCGAAACGGAGACCATTCATCTTGTTTCACGTGTTGACACCAAACGGGAAGCCGAATGGGTTTGCCATGGCGGTATCCTTCCCTATGTTCTCAATCAGTTGGTAGCAGCATGACCACGACGCGTCCCAGTCTGACTTCCCGCATATGCGACGAGATCGTCACTGCGGCTTCGGCTCCACTTGCGGGAGACGTCCAGCGAGCTGCCCGGCAGCTTTTTCTCGATGGCATTTCGGTTGCCGTGGCTGGTGCCCGCCTGGAGGAAGCGCCGCGCCTGCTCCTCGATCATTTCGAAGATTCGTTGACCGGCAACGGCGGCGGCAGCACCGCGAGCGTGTTTGGGCTCAATACACGGCTTGGCACAGTCCCGGCAGCGCTTGTCAACGGCGCGTCGATGCATGTGCTGGACTTCGAGCCCATGTGGCTGCCGGCGACACACGCCCTTTCGCCGGCACTAGCCCCGACGCTCGCCCTTGGGCAGGCGCTGGGTGGCGATGGTGCCAAGATGCTGAAGGCCATCGTCCTCGGTATCGAAATCCAGGGCCGCTTGCGCCAGGCCGCCGGCAAGCTGCAGTCGCACGAGCTGAAATTCCATCCGCCGGGCTTTGTCGGACCGATCGGCGCTGCCGTTGCGTCCGGTTTTCTGCTCGACTTTGACGCCGGGCAATATGCCAATGCGATCGGCATAGCTGGGTCCCGTTGCGGTAGCCTATTCGCCAATCTCGGCACGATGACAAAGTCCAGTCACACTGCATATGCCGCAGCGATGGGGCTCGAAGCGGCCCTGCTGACGCGCCGCGGCTTTACCGGCACCAAGACCTTGTTCGATCCTGCTCCGCAGAGTTATGGGGAAGCCTTCTTCCCGAACGGGTTCAATGCGGAGCAACTTCTTGATTTTGGAAAGCCGTTCCGCGTGGTCGATCCCGGCTATGCGATCAAGATCTTTCCGGCAAAATTCTCGACGCATTATGCGATCACAGCTGCGTTGATGGCACGCCCGCAGGTCCCGGCTATTGAGGCAATCAAGACCGTGCGGATTCGAGCAGCTGACGTGCCGTCCAGTGATCGGCCCAATCCCGCTTCTGGGCTGGATGGCAAATTCAGCCTCCAATATACGGCAGCTGCCGCTTTGCTGGATGGCAATGTCGGCCTTGCCAGCTTCACCGACGACATGTTGAGAAGACCGGACATGCAGGCATTGCTCGGCAAGATGCAGGTGACATTGTCGCGAGAGATCCCAAGCATATACACCGACGGCCGATACCTCGATCTTGAGGTGGAGTTGGAAGACGGCCGCATCATCGCGACGCGGTGCGACAGACCACGCGGCTCCTGGGGTGCGCCGCCGATCACCGAGGAAGAACATCACGGCAAAGCCCGCGATTGTCTCGCAACCTGGTTGGACGCTCAAAGCGTAGAGCGTTTCGTTGATGGTTGCGACCGCATTGCCGAGCTTGATGCTGCCGAAGTGTCGATGCTTCTGGACCTTGCGAGTACGGGAGGTCGCGTCGCATGCTGATGATCGACAATGAAGTCGTCGCCAAGGTGCTGACCACCAGGGACTGCATCGACATCCAGGAACGCGCTTTTGCGGGCATTCTGACCGGGGCCTCGGTTTCGCGTCCGCGGCTCGACACCTTCATGCCGGCAGCTGACGACGATTCTTACTACCGTTTCGGATCAGTGGAGGGCGCTGCGGAAGGTGTCATGCCGTGAGACTGAAATCCGACGTGATGAGCTGGCCGCGCCGCCCGGATGGTAGCTGGTCGGAAAAGAAATATTGCATGCAGCCCGGCACTTACTGTGGGCTCGTGCTGCTGTTCAGCACGGCAGACGGAGAGCCGCTGGCAATCATAAGCGATGGCCACCTTCAGCATGTGCGCGTGGGTGCTGCTGCCGGCCTTGGCGCGAAATTGCTTTCTCGGCCGGACTCCCATCGTCTTGGCCTGATCGGATCAGGCGGAATGGCCGAGACTTTGCTGGAAGCCATGCTCGCCATCCGACCGATCGACACCGTCCGTCTCTACAGCCGCACCGAGGCAAACCGCCAGGCATTTGCGGCGCGAATGGGTGAAAAGCTCGGCGTACGAATAGATGTTGTCGATAGCGCGCAAGAAGCGGCACAAGGCGCAGACATCCTGGCCGCGGCGACCGACAGCATGTCACCGGTCATCGAAGCCGAATGGTTGGAACCCGGCATGCATGTCGTCGGGATTGGTCCAATCGATCTCGCCCCGGCCTGCGAGGCCCGTATCGATCTCGTAGTCCGCCAGGGCGAGGAAGCCTTTGATATGCCGGAGAGCGGAGCCTTCCGTCGAGATCTGGGCCACAGCCGAAGCGCCTTTGTTGGCGGCAGTCCGGAAGAGCAGCGCCGCCTGCCGCCGGTTATGCCAAAGCAGCGATCCCACCGAACCTGGCCATTTTATGCTGATGTAATTTCAGGTCGGGCAGATGGACGGACGAGTCCTGACCAGATCACCCAATACCGACCGGTTGGCAACTGGGGCATCCAGTTTGCAGCCTGCGGTGCGCTCGCCTATCGCGAAGCCAAGGCCCGTGGCCTTGGACGCGAATTGCCGACAGAATGGTTTGTGCAATGCATAAAGAACTAGACCCCGCCACGGCCACGTCCCTGCCTGTTATAACGATTGGCCTGCGCCGTGTTGCCGTCGATATAGCGCATCTCGCTTTCGCAACCGCAATCGCCGCCTGGTGTGGCTGGTACGCATTCGATGCATGGAGCGCGCAAAAAACCGTTGCAAACCTGATCATGATCGTGCCGTCCACGGTCGGCGGCATCATCCTCTATGTGTTTGTGGCGGTTGGCTGTTTTCACAGCCTCAACTTGCGGCAGCCTGAGGTCCTTTGCGAGCGCAGTCCGCTGGAAAGGGGCAAGGGACTGAAGATTGCCGGAACGATGGCGATGCTGTTCGGCTTCGTCATCGTCAGCCCTACTGTCGGGTTCGACGTTGCCTGTCTTCTTTATGTCGGCGGCATGCTGATTTTCCTGGGTGAGCGGCGCCCGCTTCCGCTGATCCTCATTCCGGTCATCTTCTGCGCTATTGCCATCTACTGCTTCAGCCAGATCCTCTACACACCTCTGCCACTCTTCTTCTTTGGAGGAGACAACTGATGATCGATTTCAACGCGCTCATGTCGGCGTTCCATCTCCTCGGTGGCTCATGGGAACCTTGGCTTGTTGTGGTTCCCGGCATTCTCATCGGCTTGGCCATCCATGCCGTTCCGGGCCTGACCACCTCTATGGCGCTGGCCATCTGCCTGCCGCTCATTCCGTACATGGATTTCTTGCAGGCGCTGATCTTCATGACGGCCATGTATGGCGGCGCATTGTTCGGTGTGGCCATTCCAGCGGTGCTCCTCAACGTTCCGGGTTCCGCCGCGGCGGTTGGTACGACGTTCGACGGCTTTCCGATGGCACAGGCCGGCAAGCACAACGAAGCGCTTGGGCTGGCGCTATGCTCGTCCTGCCGTGGTCAATTGCTCGCTTATCTGATCCTGCTCGTCCTTGCCGAACCGATCGCCAATTTTTCGATCAAACTCGGCCCTCCTGAAATGCTGGTGGTCTCCATTTGGGGGCTGACACTAATTGCCCGCCTGCGCGGCAGGCATCTTGCCCGTGGCCTGTTTGCCGGCATTTTCGGATTGCTGCTCGGCACCGTGGGCATGAGCGCCCAAGGTGCTGCACGCGGCACGTTCGGTATTGCGGAAATGCTGGACGGCGTTCCCCTCGTACCCGCAATCGTCGGCCTGTTTGCGGCAGCCGAGCTCTTCAATCTTGTCGGACGCGACTACATCATCACGGACACCACGCGGCGCGGTGTGAACGCGCGGCGGATCCTCGCCGGCGTAGCGGAAACCTTTCGGCATCCCGGCACCGTTCTTCGGGGCGCGTTGCTGGGTACGGGCATCGGCATATTGCCGGGCGGCCACGCGATCGCCAACCTCCTGTCCTATTCCGAGGCGCGTCGCGCCGCCAAGGATCCGGAAAGCTTCGGCACTGGCGATCCGCGCGGCATCATTGCAGCCGAGTCCGCCAATGCCAGTTCGGAAGGAGGTTCGATGGCAACGCTGTTGGCCCTCGGCATCCCGACCGGCGGTGCCACAGCGGTGATGCTGGTGGCTTTTGGCATGCATGACATTACCGATGGCCCCGCTTTCATGCGTGACCACAAAGACATCGTCTACGCTGTTATTCTCTCAAGCCTGGCGCAGGTCTTCATTCTCGGCATCCTTGGTTTCTGCTTCATTTTCGTCGCTGGTTTCATCGTCAAGGTCCGACTGCGCGCATTGGTGCCGATTGTTCTGGCACTTGCGGTGATAGGGAGCTTCGCCCTCGCGCAAAACATGGCAGGGCCCATCACACTGGCGATATTCGCGATCATTGGTTGGCTGATGCAGCGGTTCGACTATCCAGTTGCGGCCGCCGTCGTGGGACTGCTGCTAGTGGATGGAATCTAACGCTTGGTGCCCGCGTTTAACGGCGGCGATGATTTTGTCGGGATCGGCGGTCCAAGTGAAGGGCTTTGGCTTTTTGTTGTGCTCAACGAGGAAACGGTTGATGGCGGCCTGGAGATCGACGACGGAATGGAAAACGCCGCGTTTCAGACGCCGCTTCGACAGCCTGGCGAAGAAACCCTCCACCGCGTTGAGCCATGAGCTTGAAGTCGGAGTGAAGTGGAAGGTGAAACGCTCGTGACGGTCGAGCCAGGCTCTCACCTTGGGATGCTTGTGGGCAGCATAGTTGTCGAGGATGACGTGGACGGCCTTGTCGTCCGGCACCTGGGCGTTAATGGCGTTGAGGAAGCGGATGAACTCCTGATGACGATGACGCTGCATGTTGCGACCGATGACGGTGCCGTCGAGCACGTTGAGGGCGGCAAACAGCGTGGTTGTGCCGTGCCGCTTGTAGTCGTGGGTCATGGTGCCGAGCCGACCCTTCTTCATCGGCAGGCCCGGCTGGGTGCGGTCGAGCGCCTGGATTTGGCTTTTCTCATCGACCGACAACACGACGGCGTGGGCTGGCGGATCAACATAGAGGCCGACAACGTCTCGCAGCTTGTCGACGAATTTCGGGTCGTTGGACAATTTGAACTGCCGCCACCGATGAGGTGCGAGGCCATGCGCTTTCCAGATACGCCTGACTGCGCTGGCGCTGATGCCGGCGGCCGTCGCCATCATGTCGGCCGTCCAGTGCGTCGTCTCGCCCGGCGGATCAGCCAGCGTCAGGGCCACCACACGCTCGGCGACATCGGGTCCGAGCCGCACAATACGCGACGGCCGCGTCTTGTCGCGCAGGAGACCCTCGACGCCTTCTGTGGCGAAGCGCTCTTGCCAGCGCCATACGCAGGTCTTCGATTTGCCGGTCTGGCGCATAATCTCGACAGTCCCGACGCCATCGGCACTCAGCAGGATGATCTCGGCCCGCCAGACGTGCTTTTGGGGCGCATTGCGATCCCTGGTCAAGGCCATCAGGCGTTGGTGATCTGTTGGCGAAACGGTGAACGATATTCCTGTGCGCATGCGCCAGACTCGCATGCCAACCCAGCAAATGGAATCCCATACAGGACTCTTATGTCAGGCGGTAACCACTAGGACGGCTGACGGAAGGCGCCATGTTGAGAAGCTATCAGATGAGTGGCGGCGATGCCGGGTTCTTTCTGACCCGGCCCATCGCGCTCGTCATGCTGGCCTTGCTGGTCGCGCTGCTGGTCTGGCCCGCAGTCCGCGCTGCCATCTCAAGATCACGACACACGAAGGTCAATAGCAAGACGACTTCATAAGAACCAACGGGAGGAGGACTTTATGATTATTAATCGCAGAACTTTTTTAGGCATTAGTGCGACCGCCTTGGCAACGCCCTACATGATGCGCAACGCTTCCGCTTCCGCTGCCGCTCCGTGGCCGCGCCGTCCTATTTCGATTCTGGTGCCATTCGACGCCGGCGGTAGCGTTGATCGCATGGCGCGTGGCTTTGCGCAATATATGCCAAAATACCTTGGTCAGCCGATGACAGTCGTAGACCGCGCCGGCGCCGGAGGCATGATCGGCACAACTTGGTTTTTGCAGCAGCCCGCTGATGGCTACAACGTCATGCTGACGCCAGCAACACCGTTCATTCCGGTCAATATCCTTGTGACGAAAGCACCGTTTACGCTCGACTCCTTTACCTTCGTCAACGCGCAATGGTCGGACGACACGATCCTGCTTGTTCCAAAAGACAAGCCGTGGAAGACCGCGAAGGAACTCATCGACGCCATTCGCGCAAACCCTGGCACCATCAGCACCGGGGTCGATTTCGGCTCCGTTGGTCACATCACGACCATGGCGCTACTGAGTTCACTTGGATTGAAACCAGATGCGGTCCGCATCGTCACATTTGACGGCGCAGGTGCAATGCGAACGGCACTCGCAGGTGGACAAGTCGACTTCAACATCGGCCAGGCTGAGGGTGCCGACTTTATCCGAGAGTTTATCCGACCCTTGGCAGTGTTTCTCGATCATCGCCGGCCCGACTTCGATGCGCCGCCGATCAACGAAGTTCTGAAGGAATACAATACCTCTGTGCCGATCATCCCCGGTTCGGTGCGAACGTTTGTTTTTCCGGCGGCCTTCAAGACGAAGCATTCGGCCGATTACGACAAATTCATCACCGCGTAGAAGGCGACCATGGCGGACGAGGGTTTCAAGAAATTCCTGATCGACAACAAGATGGGCGACGATTGGGTCGGTGAAGAAGAGACAACGAAATTGATGCATGCAAGCTTTGATATTCTCAAACAGTACAAAGACTTGATTCAACCGTAAGGTTGGCCGGCCTTGTCTTGACGGACTGGCTCACGGCGGGGCGTTCCTGACGAGGGATGCCCCGCATCACTGTCTGATTGGCCGCTCCAATGGCCGCCACTTTCCAATTCCCAAGGAGCTGAATTCCATGGAACTGCGCCAGAACACGATGACCGGAGCGCGACTGCTGGTGAACGCACTGGTAACGCAAGGTGTTGACAGGGTTTTCTGTGTGCCCGGTGAAAGCTATCTTGGCGTGCTGGACGGTTTGGCGGATGTGCAGGATGTCATCCAGACCATCACCTGCCGGCATGAAGGCGGTGCTGCAATGATGGCCGAGGCGGATGGAAAACTGACCGGCCGGCCCGGGATTTGCATGGTAACGCGCGGGCCGGGAGCGACCAATGCCAGTGCAGGCGTCCACGTGGCCTTTCAGGATTCCACGCCGCTTATTCTGTTCATCGGTCAGGTCGGCAATGACGTCATGGAGCGCGAAGGCTTTCAGGAGATCGACTACCGGCGGATGTTTGGCCAGATGGCCAAATGGGTGGCGCAGATCGACCACGCAGACAGAGTTCATGAATTCGTTGGGCGCGCTTTTGCCGTGGCGACGTCCGGCCGCCCCGGCCCGGTCGTCTTGGCGTTGCCGGAAGACATGCTAGTTGCGGAAGCACCCCAGCCGGCGACCAAGCGCGTACGCCCCTTTGAGATATCACCATCCGTTGCCCAGATGCAGGATTTTTCCGGGATGATTTCCGCTGCGGAAAAGCCCGTGATTGTCATTGGCGGCAGTCGGTGGAGCGAACCCGCCAAACGTGCCGTTGAGGAGTTCGCCGAACGGAATGCGCTTCCTGTCATCGCGGCTTTCCGGCGCCAGGATAAGTTCGACAACGATCACCCCTGCTATATCGGCGAGATCGGCCTCGGCGTGAACCCCGCCTTGCGCAAGACTATTGATGACGCAGACCTTGTCATCCTGTTGGGAACGCGAATGGGGGAAGTTGCGTCCAGCGGATATGCGATGCTCGACGTGCCCTCGCCCCGTCAGAAACTCATTCACATTCACGCCTCGGCCGACGAACTCGGTCGGGTGTACGCGCCCGATCTGTCAATCAACGCTACGCCGCAAGGCTTTTCGTCGATGCTTTCAGCCTTGCCGCTTCTGAAACATAACACTTGGCCAGAGCGCACTGCAGCGGCGCGAAGCCAGTACGAAGCGTGGCAGCTTCCAAAGCCGGTCCCGGGCGCGTTCAATCTCGGCGAGGCAATCCTGTGGCTGCGGGATTACCTCGGAGAGGACGCCATCCTGACAAACGGCGCCGGCAATTTTTCGGCCTGGCTTCACCGCTTCCATCGCCACCGGCGTATCGGCACGCAATTGGCGCCGACAAGCGGCTCCATGGGATATGGCGTTCCTGCTGCCGTTGCAGCCAAGCTGCGCTTCGCCGACCGCCAGGTCGTCTGCATCGCCGGCGACGGTGATTTCATGATGACCGGTCAGGAACTGGCGACCGCCATTCAGTACAAGATCGCGCCCATCTTCGTTGTGGTGGACAACGGCATGCTTGGAACGATCCGCATGCATCAGGAGAGCCGATTTCCCTCGCGGCCGATGGCGACGGATCTCGTCAACCCCGACTTCGTGCTGCTTGCTAGGGCTTACGGCGCGCACGCGGAATATGTCGAGCGGACCGAGGATTTCACCGCTGCTTTCCAGCGGGCCGAGGCGGCCGGGCGGGTTGCGCTCATTCACGTCAAGGTCGATCCCGATGCATTGACGGCCAATCGTTCCCTGACGCAAATACGGAATGCCGCGCTCGGAACATGATGCAGATGGCGATTAAATCATCCGGCGGGAAATAAGACATTGGAAACACGAAAATTTGTGCCGCTGATCGTGGCGTGTGCCATCATTATGCAACAGGTCGATTCGACGGCAATCACCACCGCATTGCCGTCGATGGCCAAAGCTCTGAATGTTTCCGCGCTCAGTCTTCACTCGACGATTACCGTTTATCTGCTGGCGCTCGGCATCTTTCTGCCGATCAGTGGCTGGCTCGCGGATCGCTTTGGCGCCAGACAGCTGTTCATTGCCGCCATCGGTATCTTCACGCTCGCTTCGTTGCTGTGCGCGGCAACGAGCAGCCTGACGACATTGGTAATCGCGCGGCTGATTCAAGGTTTCGGTGGCGCGCTCATGCTGCCAACAGCTCGCCTCATCATCGTGAGATCAGTGCCGCGCACCGAATTGGTTTCTGCCATGCTGTTGATGAGCATGCCTGCTGTCATAGGGCCGACCATCGGTCCACTCATCGGGGGATTTATCGTCAGTATCAGTTCCTGGCGCTGGATATTCTGGATCAATCTTCCCTTTGGCATTCTCGGGATACTGCTAACGTGGCTGTTTATCGAAACCATTCCACTTGGCGATCGGAAGCCATTCGATTTTATCGGATTTGTCCTTTCAGGCTGCGGCATCGGGGCCGTCATCCTCGGCTTTGATCTTTTCTCTGACGGTAGGGGTTTCGCCTCGCTTCTGCTTGCAGCCGTAGGCATGCTGTTGCTCGTCGCATACATGCTTTATGCCCGAAACCGAAGGGATCCCATCCTCGATCTGACGCTGTTTCGCTATCCAACGTTCCGATCTAGCCTGTTGGGAGGCTCGCTGTTCCGTATGGGCTTTGGGGCAATACCTTTCATGTTACCTCTCATGATGCAGGAGGTATTTGGTTACAGCCCGCTGCAATCGGGCGTTGTCACGTTCGTATCGGCCATAGGCGCCTTTGGCATGCGAACAATCACGAAGCGCATCTTGCACCGTTTCGGCTTTCGCAGAGTTCTGTGCTGGAATGCAATCATTGCCAGCGCCTCCATAGGTCTTTGTGCTCTTTTCACGCCAATGACCGCACTAGCGTTGATGATGCTCGTCATTCTGCTCGGGGGCGTGTTCCGGGCATTGCAGTTCTCAAGCATCAACACCCTGGCTTTTGCAGATGTCGAATCGTCCGAGATGAGTCACGCCACAACATTATCACAGATGGCACAGCGGTTGGCTCAAAGCATGGGCGTGGCAGGCGCCGCAGCAATGCTCAGCATTTTCTCCGACCAGTCAGGCGGTCTGACTGGTTCAGCGTTCTCAAAATCTTTCGTTATCGTTGCTGTTTTCTCAGCCCTATCGTTTTTCTCGTTCTCTATGATACCGAGAAGAGCAGGTGACCTTCTCGCCGGGCGAGCTAGTTGACGGCGGAAAGACTGGTGTTCAATAACTTTGCTCGGAAATACGCTGCATCAATCACGCATTCGCCAATGTATCCGGATACGCTCGGGCATCCAACTCACTTGCGCTTGATTGGATTCGAACCTGCGGCACCTCACCCAAGAAATGTGATGGCGACCCGATTAGTGTGCGACTTGAGGGGATTGCAACTTCTGGTGCCAAGATTGTAGCAGACCAGACAAAATCAAGCAGGTGCATGGCAACTCATGCTTCTGCCGCCACCGGCAACAGAAGCATGAGTGGATGAATAGGCGTGGCGACGACCTATCGTAACTATTAAGACTTTAAGCGCGTCAAGGGCTCAGCCTTGTTTTGGTTGTTCCCAAAGATTCAGCGACTGGCCAATGTCTCTCCTCATCGCATTTTCGTAAAGCTCGTACCCCCAGCTAATATCGAATACAGCCATGCCGCAGGCGATGAAAATAATGCGATCGTCCGCCGCTTCGCGACCGGACTTTTGGCCGTTTACGACATCACCCATTCCTGTGGACTCATGTAGCTGTGGCAGCTTAGCGGCGTCTATTAGGCGATAGAATGGGCCGCCGATGACCCCGCTATAGTAGGCCTCCTTGTCGCCTGATCCGATCGCGTCTTCGACGTAGGCCTCATGGAGAGGGGTATGATCGTATACAATCTTGCAACTGGTCAGGAAAGATTCGTCAGTGTTGACTGGGCCAGAAACGAGGATTGTTGCTCCCTTCTTGATCCACCTGTCTTCAAAGAATAGCGGTTTGAGGCGAGAGGCCGCGACCGTAATGACATCCGCGTCGCGGAAACCGGCCTCCGCATTGTCAACTCCGATGGCTGGTATCCCATATTGCTGACTTACCCAGCTGGCAAACTCGTTGGCCCTTTCGAGGAAGAGGTCGAAACAGATAACCTTCTCGATCGACTTCATCTGAGTCATCATTGCAACGAAGCAGGCCTTGTTGATAGGGCCACAGCCGACAACCGAAGCGACCTTAGAATTCGGATTTGCTAGATGCTTTGCGGCGACGCCCGGCACGCCGCCGGTCCTGGCCGCGCTTAGAAGGTTTGCCGACATCAGCGCGAGCGGTGCGCCCGTTTCCTTGTCATTGAGCATCATCGTCAGAATCGAGCGCGGCAATCCCTTGCCGGCATTCGCATGGTTGGAGCCGTACCATTTGTTACCGCAGACATCGAAGCGTCCACCGAGATAGCCTGGCATGGCAGCGAAGCGGCGGTCGGGGCCGGCTACCGGCATGTTTGGGAAACGTGTCTGCTTCGGAAACATGATATTCAGGCCGTGACTGTTGTGATTGGCACCACCCATGAGGTAGTCGCCTTCACCCAGCAGGCTGAAGGTCTCTTCGCAGACGCGAACGCATTCTGCCGCGTTGAGAACGCCAGCTTCGATCATGTCAGGTTCGGAAAGATAGAGAAAATCAATTCTGGGATACATGTTATTGCCTTGAACTCGGAGTTAAGCGCTTGCTGTCTGAAGGTTTGAACTTGACGCTTTTGCAAAGCGGAGAAGCGGTGAGATGTCGAAGAGCCGGCAGCCGGGACTGCGGGCATTGGCGCGCATCAGGAAGTTGAGCTTTTCGATGCGTTCGCCAGAGCGCGGCGCGCCGTTCTTCTGGAACGGCACCTGCAGGCCAACGGAAAAGTCCATGACCACGTCGTCAACGACACCGCCCGAGCGGCCCGACGGCACGGCAATCATCCCGTGATCTGTAGCGAAGCGGTAAGCATCCATGGCTTCCGTGATGGTACCGACTTGGTTCGGCTTGAGGATAAATCCCTCGACGGCGCGCGTCTGATGGGCACGGCGTAGCAGCGGCAGGCTTGTCACAGTCAGGTCGTCGCCGAGGACCAGCGTGCGCGGCAGCGCCTTGACGGCACGACTATAGCCGTCCCAATCGTTTTCATCGAGAAGGTCCTCGATGAAGACGAAATCGAAGGTTTCTGTCAGGCCCTTGACGTAGGCGATCAACGCATCGGCCGAAACACGTTCGCCCTTGAGCAGGTAGGTGTCGCTATTCTTGTCGTACATTTCGCTGGAGGCGCAATCGAGAGCAAACGCGACGCGACCGGCATAACCGCAGGCATCGATGGCCTTCTTCATTAGCGAAAGGACGATCGCTGGATCGTCGGAGGGCGCGGCGTAGCCATAGGAGCTTGCCACCTGAGGCATGTGGCCAAGATAGTCCGTGAGAATATCGGCGAGCTTGTGGAAGATCGCCACCGCCATCTCGATCGACGTGTCGATGCTGTCAGTGCCGTATGGCACGATCATAAATTCGTTGAACGGCTGCACCATGTTCTCATAGCGGCCGCCGTTGATGACGTTGAAGCAAGGCACAGGTACGGTCTTGAGGTCGCCACCGGCAATATGCCGGTAAAGAGGCATGCCGCGCGACGCCGCCGCCGCCCGGAACACGGCGATCGATGCGGAGTAGATCGTATTGCCGCCGAGATTGTGCTTGTCCGGCGTGCCGTCCAGCGAAATCATAGTCTCGTCAATCGCGCGCTGGTGGAAGACGTTCATGCCGATCAGGGCGGGACGAATAATCTCCAGCGCCTTCTCGACCGCGTTGTGAACGCCCAGTCCCTTATAGGAGGTCGGGTCGCCGTCGCGTAGCACGAATGCCTCGTGCATGCCGACGGAAGTGCCTGTCGGCGCGGCGCCGAGCCCTATGGACCCACTTTCCGTCCGGACCTCGATTTCGATGGCCGGACGGCATTTGCAGTCGATGATCTGTTGGGCGTGAAGGGAAACGATCTTGTCTTCCATTTTAGTTCTGACCCTTTGCTTCCGGAACGTACATGATCGTGAGATCGCACAAATTGGTGCCGGTATTGCCGGTGAAGACGGCCGACGAGACCGGCTGCAGCGCTTCGAAGCAGCTGTGCTCGCGAAGACTGTGGAAGAGGTTGATGCCTTTGGCCGCCGCGGCGCCCATTGTGGTCGAATCAGCAATCCCGCCGGCCACCTTCGTCGTGCCATCCGTGCCCTCGCTGTCGATGGACAGGAGGCAGGCGCCCTGCGTCTTTGCCGCGGTGATGGCGAAGCTGACGGCCATCTCCTGGCCGGGGCCACCATGGCCTCGGATCAGCGAGCTGTCTTCGATCAGCGTCGTCACCTCGCCTGAACTCAGCAACACGCATGGCGCCTTGATCGGATTGCCATAGGTTTGGATTTCGCGCGCCATCGCGGCAAAGAAGGTTCCGGCATCGCGTGCCTCGCCTTCGAGGAAGGACGAGACGATCATCGCCGGAATGCCCATCTCGTCGCAGATTTCCTTGGCGTAGATGCAGGAATCGGGGAGCGTGTTCAGCAGGAAATAGGTGTTGTCCGGAAACGCCTTGGGCGTCTCTGCTTCCGGCCCGGCATTCATCAGATGATTGACGATCGTTTTCGGCAGGCGATCGGCCAGATTGCGGTTGTTGATGGTGGCGCGGGCATCGTCCAGCGTCGTCGCATCCGGTCCGATCGGCGTGCTCTTGTAGGCGGCGTAGGGGACAGATATGTCGGCCGTCGCCGGATTGCCGACCGCATCGCTGATACCGAAGCCAATAAGTTCGGCGCCGACGTCCTGGATGCGCTTGGCAAGCATGCCGCCGTTCAGCGCTGATATGTGACGGCGAACAGCATTGATCTCATAGATTCCGGCGCCCGATTTCAGAAGAACATCGGTGGCATCGATCTCGTCCTGCAGCGAAATGCCATCGATCGGGCAGGACATCAATGCGGAGCTTCCGCCACTGATGACGCAGAGGAAGAGGTCGTCAGGCCCGGCCTGATCAATGATCTCGATGATCTTGCGCGATGCCCGGTGACCCTCTTCGTTGGGCAGCGGGTGGCCGCCGATAAAAACTTCGGTGCGATGAAAGCGGTCTGCCTCTTCCGCGACCTTGACGATCGCGATTCCCTTGGTCAGGTGGTCGCCGAGTACATGATCGACGGCCATGGCCATGTGATTGCAAGCCTTGCCGGCACCGAATAGATAGACGTTCCGCTTTTTAGAAAGGTCCCACGAGGCGGCGCCGATGTGGAGGACACTGCCCTCCATGCGCATGATCGCCCGCATGCGCTTGTAGCTGTCGAGCCGATCCAGTGTTCGGTCGGCGATCTCGAGGACGATCCGCCTTGAGGCGACGTCACCTCGCGAACATACCTCCTCAGAGTTCCTGATTTTTTTCATGACGAATCCGCTTTGTCTGGTTGAGGTGCCTGAGCCCACCCATTCTATAGAAATTGGCCAATGTCGATTGTCGCCAATTTCAGACCGTATGGGTTTGCTTGCAGAGTGCTCGTTCGAGGTTGAGATAGAGGCGTTCGCCGTGTTCGGCTCACAATCCGCTGTCGCTATCTCGAGATGGACCGTGGCTAGTCGATACGCTGACCATCCGCTCCGAAGAAATGAAGATGCGCTGCGGGCAGTTTGACGCGCAGCTTGGATGGTGCTGCCAGGACCATCTCGTTCTGAGTGAAGATTTTGAACGGCACATCGTGGAGCTTCAGGTGAAGGATGAAACCGAGGCCGGTCGGTTCGACAAGATCAACATCCACCTCGAGGCTGGCCTCAGGGTCGAGGATAACGCTTTCAGGCCGGATGCCGACCGTGAGTTTCGAGCCGGCCGGAAGCGGCAATGGCTTTTGAATTGGCAGCGCCGTTCCGTCCTTGAGGACGACGCAACCGCCGTCATTCAACGAGTAGGTCGCGTCCATGAAATTCATGCCTGGCGATCCGATGAAGCTGGCGACGAACAGGTTGGCGGGCCGCCGGTAAAGATCGAGAGGGCTGCCGACCTGCTGCACCCTGCCCTCGTTCATCGCCACGATGCGATCGGCCAGCGTCATTGCCTCGATCTGGTCGTGGGTGACGTAGACGGACGTTGCCTTCAACTCCTTGTGAAGGCGCTTGATTTCCGACCGCATCTGTTCGCGCAGGCGGGCGTCAAGGTTCGAAAGCGGCTCGTCGAACAGAAAGGCCGCCGGATCACGGACGATCGCTCTTCCCATGGCGACGCGCTGTCTTTGGCCGCCTGACAGTGCCTTGGGCCGACGATCCAGAAGTGCCGTCAGGCCAAGGACTTCGGCCGCGCCGGCGACAGCCTGGGCGATCGCGTCCTTCGGGCGCTTGCGCAGCTTCAGGCTGTAGCTCATGTTGTCGGCGACCGACATATGCGGATAAAGCGCATAGGACTGGAAAACCATGGCTATGTTGCGGCTCTTGGGTGCAAGATCATTGACGCGCGTGCCGCCGATCTTGATCTCTCCATCGGAGACATCCTCCAGCCCGGCGATCATCCGCAGCAAGGTGGATTTGCCACAGCCGGAAGGACCGACAAGCACGATGAACTCGCCATTCTCGATGGAAAGGTTGATTTCGTGAAGGACAGTGTGGTGGCCGTACGATTTACGGACGGCGTCGATGGTGATGGATGACATGTTCTAATTCTTTCAGCCTTTGACGGCGCCTGCAGTAAGGCCCTGGACGAGGAAGCGTTGAATGGCGAAGAAGAAGATCCCGACCGGAACGAGTGCCATCACGGAGGCAGCCATCATCTGGCCGAAGTCCACCGAGAACTTTGACACGAAGGTCAGGAGGCCGACCGGGAATGTCGATACCGACCCTTGCGAGATGAGCATCAGGGCGAGCAGCAACTCGCTCCAGGCAGCCGTGAAGACGAAGCCCAGGGTCGCGGCGATCCCCGGCAAGGTTAGCGGCAGGATGATGTGACGGAATGCCGTGAAGCGCGTCGCACCATCGATCATCGCGGCTTCCTCCAGATCCTGCGGCACGCCGTCGAAGAAGGACTGCATCAGGAAGGTGGCGAAGGGAATGTTGAAAGCGCTGTAGACAATGATAAGGCCAAAAAGACTGTTAGTTAGGCCCAGCGTCGAATACATCTTGAAGATCGGAGCAATCAGCATAGCCAGGGGAAACATCTGGGTCAGCAGCATCAGGGCGAGCATGGCGGCTTTGCCTCGAAAGGTGAAGCGCGACATTGCGTAGCCCGCAAGTGACGCGAGGACGGTAACCACAAATGCCGTCCCCAGCGATACGATAAGGCTGTTTTTGAAGAAGATCGGGAAATCGCTGTTGGTCAGCACATAGGCGTAGTGCTCGAACGTTGCCCGAGAGGGCCACAAACGAACGCCTTCGGAATAAAGGAGGTTGGTCGGCGTGACCGAGACCTTGATAAGCCAGTAGATCGGAAACAGGGCGAAGATCAGGTACGGCAGGAGCGCCAGCCTGTGCAGGAGGGTGAGGAGGAGCTTGGGTGTCTTCATTGTCAGTGACCTTTCAACAAGCTCTTCCGCAACACCATGATCAGTGCGGCGTAGATGAACAGCAGCAGCACCAGCACCACCGCGACGGCTGAGGCGTAACCAAAATCCAGCTGTTTGAACGCGATGGTGAAGATGTAGCTCGACAGGATTTGTGTGTGGTCAGCCGGTCCGCCATTTGTCATGACGACGATCAGATCGGCGAAGTTCGCGACCCAGATCGTTCGAAGAAGCACGGTGATCAGAATGGTGGGTGCCAGGAACGGCACGGTGATCGAGAAAAACCTCTGGATCGGCGAAGCGCCATCGATGGCGGCGGCCTCATAGAGATCGCGAGGAATGGACTGGAGGGCGGCAAGCAAGGTTATCGCGAAGAAGGGTATCCCGCCCCAAACGTTGGCGATGATCGGTCCCCACATTGCGGTCGCCGGATCGGAAAGGATGTTCTTGGGTTCCGACAGCAGGCCCAGCGCGCTCATCCAGTGCGGCAGCGGGCCGACCACCGGATTGAACAGCCATGCCCAGGTCAGGCCCATCAGCAGCGAAGGAACGGCCCAGGGCAGGAAAATCAGGGCCTGGGCAAGGCCACGGCCGAAAAATGGCTTGTCGAGCAGAAGCGCCAGAAAGAGTCCGAACATAAACTGCAGAACGACGGAGGCCGCCGTCCACCAGATCGTATTGAACAGAGCCCCATAGAAGATCTTGTCTCCAAGAATTTCACTGAAGTGTTGGAGCCCTATGTAGCCGCCGGAAAACGGATTGAGGATCTGCACGTCCTGAAAGGCGTAGGAAACGCCAAGTGCGAGAGGAACCAGGATGAGCGCGATAATCAGCAACACTGATGGTGCGGTGTAGAGATATGGCTCTATCATACGGCTCAGCCGCATGGACAATGGCGGCGTTCGACCGTTCGAGAACTGGGACGTCATGCGGATAACCTTTCTGAATGGCATCCTCATCGTGGCGGCTGGGTGCTGCGCTGGGAGTGCGCCGCCGCCTTGCCGCCACGACTTTGGAGCCGGAACGGAACCAAGGCAAGTACGTGTGCCCTGTCCCCATTCATGGTCGATCATCGAGCTTATTTAGTGGACAGGAACTTCTTCTCGGCTTTGGTCATGTAGTCCGCCCACTGATCTGCCATCGCATCACCAGAGATTTCGCCAAGCAAGGCTTGCTGCGACGTCTTGAGCGTCAGCACGTCCTTGAAGTAGGCAAACTCCTGCAAATACGTGGGCATCCGCATCGGCGTCATGTTCGGGTCTGCAAGCTCGTCGAACCAGCCCTTGAACTGGGGCGAAGCATAGAAGGGATCCTTCTGGGCCGACTTCAAAACCGGCAGAGTGCCGACCCGCTTGTTCCACTCCATGTTGCCCTCTGGGCCTTCAAGCGTGGAGAGCAGCTTCCAGGCGAAATCCTTGTTCTCGCTTTTGGCCATCATCGACCAGCCGACGTAACCGATCGTCGGGAAAGCCTTGCCGTCTGAACCCTTTGGCATGGAAGTCACGCCGAAATCCTCAGGCTTCATTCGATCCGCGATTGCGATGAGAGCGTCCGGATCCTGGTCCAGCATCGCGCAGGTGCCGGAATAGAAGCCGGCGACGACTTCGTTGAAACCCCAATTGACGCTGTCCTTCGGAGCAAGACCCTTCTTGTAGTAATCGACGAGGAAATTCAGGCCCTTTTTCCAGCCTGCATCGTTCAACGTCGAGACGCCATCCTTCGTGAAGAAATCGGATGAGCCGGCGTTGGAGGCACCAAACATCATCCAGCCGTTGAGGCCGCCAGGACCGCCACGCAGGCAATAGCCGGACTTGCCGGTCTTCTCGACAATCTTCTTGGAGACGTCGAGGAACTCATCCATGGTCTTCGGCGGCTCGCTCACACCCGCCTGAGCGAAAAGCTTCTTGTTGTAGAACATCGCCCGCAGATAAAGGCCGTATGGCAGCGTGTAGGCGGTGTTCTTGACATCGCGGCCCAGTGCAAGCGCCTGTTCGGTGAGATCGGACGTGTACTGCCACTTGGCAAGGTATGGCTCAAGGTTCTCGAGCTGGCCGTTGTTTGCGTAAAGCGACAGCCAATTGTCAGGCATTTCGACGATGTCCGGCACATCGCCTGCCGAAACCATGGTCGCAAACTTCTGGAATGCTTCACTCCAGGGCAGCGAGGTGATCTCGACTGTCGTTCCCGGGTTGGCCGCCTCGAACTTCGAGACGATGGACTTCAATGTGACGGTCCGTTCCGGACTTGTCAGGACTTCAACAATCTTAAGCTTCGTATCCGCGAACGCGGTGCTGGCCAACAACGACATTGCGGCCACAAGAATTAACCGTTTCATGCAATCCCCTTTTATTAGTATGATCTAAGCATGCTTGATGGCCAGGGGTCTCCAGGACATCTGAAAACTTTGTAAAGACGATTGGCGACAATTGTCAATCGACAATCTTGCGCATATTTATAAATCCGCTTATGCATTTGCTAGCGGGCCTCACCACGCCGGGCCCGCCACTGAAACAGCAAGCAGGATAGAATTATGAAGCTACTGCCTCTTACAGTCCGCGGCGCCTCCTTTCGCGATAGCGCAGGCCGAGAAGCTCTGTTAAGGGGCGTCAATCTTGGTGGCGATTGCAAATTCCCCTATCCCCACGGTGGCACCAATTACCCGTCAGATTTTTCCGACCATCGGACTGTCAGCTTCATTGGTCGGCCTTTTCCTCTGGAGGACGCCGACGAGCATCTTGGCAGGTTGAGGCACTGGGGGTTCAACGTGCTTCGCCTGCTGACCACATGGGAAGCGGTCGAGCATGAAGGCCCGGGCATCTATGACGAGGCCTATCTGGATTATTTCACAGCCCTTTGCCGCAAGGCCGGAGAATACGGGCTGTATGTCTTTGTCGACTTTCACGAAGATGCCTGGAGCCGCATGACGGGCGGTAGTGGCGCTCCAGGCTGGGTGTTCGAAGCTGTTGGACTTGATTTCACCCAGTTCCACCCGGCGGGCCTGTCGCACGTCATGCAGCTGAAATACGATTACGCCCTGGGCGGTCGGCAGGACAGTTATCCCCAGATGACCTGGGGCTCCAACCATCGGCTTTCGCCCGGTGGCATCATGTGGACCCTGTTCTTCACGGGGCGGCTCTTTACGCCGGACTTTCTAATCGGCGGCGTCAACGTTCAGGATTTCCTGCAGTCGCACTACATCGGCGCCATGAAGGCGGTCGCAGCGCGGGTCGCCGACTTCCCGAACGTGTTGGGCTTCGACACGTTGAACGAGCCCGTGCCCGGCTGGATCGGCAAGCAGATCAGCTATCGCCATTTGCGGCCCACTGCCGACAATCCCTCCAACCCGCGCATCGGCCTGGCTCTGTCGCCACTCGACAATCTGCTGGCCGCACAGGGAATCCCGATATCGGTTCCGCGCATCCTGCGCGACCCTGACACAGGTGCGTTTTCGGTCGGCGATGAGGAGATCATCAATCCCGACGGCATATCGATCTGGCTGCCGGGAAAAGCCTGCCCGTTCGAGGCTGCCGGCGCCTATACGGTGAAAGATGGCAAGGTTACCGCGATCGATGAAGATTTCTTCTGCGGTAGCAAGATCCGCCCGGTGAGTGCCGCCGAAGAAGCCTATGCACCGCTTTTCGACGGGGTTTCAGAGGCCATACAGGCCTTCAATCCGTCGTGGGCAGTGTTTGCCGAACTAGAGCCATACAGCATCTATGTCGGCGGTCCCTTCCCTAAGACCATGCCATCGCATTCGGTAAATGCCAGCCACTGGTACGACAGCTCGACGCTGTACACCAAGAGCTTCAATGCCGAGCAAGCCTATGACTTCACCACGCGCCAGATACTTTATGGCCGCGAAGCGATCAAAGCCAGCTATTTGAAACAAATGCAGGACATCGCCGATCTGTCCAAGACTTTAGGGCCCGATGGCGCTCCAACGCTGATTGGCGAATTCGGTATCCCGTTTGACCTCGATGGCGCGGCCGCATACCAAGCTTGGGAAAAAGGCGATCGAAGCAGCGCTCCCTGGCAGCAGCACATCGATGCATTGACGCTGACATATGAAGCGTTTGATGAACTGAAGCTGCATGGCACGCTGTGGAACTATACGGCGTCGAATCGCAACGCCTTGGAGATCGGCGATGGCTGGAACCAAGAGGATCTTTCGATCTACTCAGTTGACCAACGGGAAAATCCCGAGGATCCGAACTCGGGCGGTCGGGCCGTCGAGGGTTTCTGCCGCCCCTTCGTGCGCTTTGCGCAGGGAAATCTGATTGGACTGTCTTTCGCCGCCGACCAGCGTGTTTTCCATGCGGAGATCGAGGTCAACGGTGACATCGAGGCGGACAGCGAAATATATCTTCCGCGGCTCCATTTCGGCAACCAGCCAATCATCGAAACGAACGGCCCGTCGGCAAGCGTCGTCTACGACAGCGCGACACAATGCGCACTGATCCGCGCCGCACACGGATTGCTGCAAATCCGGGTGAAGCCCGAAACCAACTTGTAACACCGGGGCAGGTGTCGCAAGAAAGAGATAGTCATATCAGCCCGTTCGCGTCACTGAGACCGGGGATCGTGGAGGAGACAAATTCGATGGCACTGCGTTCTATTTCGCCGATCGTGAAGATGCCTATCGAGGTGCAGGCAACGGATGCCCTGCGCGACGCCATCGTCAATGGTGGCATCGCGCCGGGCGAACGCATCACGGAGCTCCAGCTATCGGAAGAAATGGGTCTGTCCCGGGCGACATTGCGCAGCGCTCTGCACCAGCTTGCCAAAGAAGGTCTGATGACCCTCATTCCCTACACAGGCTGGAGTGTCATCAGCATGACCTCCGTCGATGTCTGGGAACTTTACACGTTACGATCGGCTGTAGAGCGGCTCGCAGCCCAACTCGTCGCAAGAGCGATTGACGATCGTGGCACGAACGTCGTCCAGACCGCCTTCGCAAGCCTCGTCACCGCCTGTGAAACGGCGAACGGCAGTGCGATTGCCGCTGCGGACTTTGCCCTTCACAAAGCCATCATAGAACTGACCGGACATCATCGTTTGATAGCGCAATATGGCCTTATCGAGCAGCAGATACGGATATCAATCCGGTCCAGTGACGCGCTGATCGCCAGCGGCCACGAAATTATCGAGCAGCATAGACCGATCGTCGATGCCATCCTCGGCAAAAATCCGGAGCTGGCTGGGGCGCTCTCGGAGCAACATAACCTTACCGAGGGGCAGAAATTATCGGATCATCTCCGGTCGCGGGAGGAGACAACACCTCCAGCCGGCGAGCGGAAGCAGTTCATACGCGAACGGTAGAGCCCGTTCGACCATCCCAGACGGCAACGTCGTTGGCGTTCTTTCAAAGGAAATGCACGTGGATTTTGAGGATAGCACTCTCCAGCAAGCTTCCCGCATCGTCGCCCATGATGCGGCCCACGCTTACGATGCCGTGGTCCCGCCCATTGTGCAGACTTCGCTGTTCACATTCTCCAGCTATGAAGAAATGGTCTCGACATATCGCGGAGAGCTAAGCCGTCCTGTTTATACGCGAGGCCTCAACCCGACGGTTCGTGCCTTCGAAGACATGCTGGCAAAGCTGGAAGGTGCCGAGGACGCGCTCGGTTTCGCCAGTGGAATGGCGGCGATTGCCTCCACGGTCTTGTCTTTCGTCAAGCCCGGAGACCGGATCGTCGCAGTGCGACATATCTATCCCGATGCATTTCGGCTTTTCGGCACCTTGCTGGCCCGCATGAACGTCGCGGTGGACTATGTGGATGGGCGCGACCTCAGCGCAGTCCGCAAAGCTTTACCTGGAGCCAAACTGTTTTACATGGAAAGCCCGACGAGCTGGATCATGGAAACGCATGATGTCGGCGCACTCGCGGCGCAGGCCCGCGAATTCGGGGTTCTGACGGTCATCGACAACAGCTGGGCCACCCCGATCTTTCAGCAGCCGTTATCGCTCGGAGTGGATCTGGTTCTTCACTCGGCCTCCAAGTATCTCGGTGGCCACAGCGACGTCGTCGCCGGTGTCGTTGCCGGTTCCAGCGAACTCGTCGGGCGTATCCGTTCAGAAGCCTATCCCTATCTCGGAGGCAAGCTGTCGCCGTTCGACGCGTGGCTCATCCTCAGAGGCTTGCGCACCTTGCCAATCCGCATGAAGGCGCACGAGTCCTCGGCAGTCACCATTGCCCAACGGTTGCAAGCGCATGCGCATGTGGAGCAAGTCTATCATCCCGCCTTAGCCGGGGGCTTGCCGGCCGGTCTGACGGGCACATCAGGGCTGTTTTCGCTTGTTTTCAAGGAAAGCATCGATGTCAGCATGTTTTGCAATGCGCTCAAGTATTTCAAGCTTGGCGTCAGTTGGGGCGGCCATGAAAGTCTGGTCGTGCCGGCGGAAGTCGTCCTTCAGCAAAAAGCACTACCGAACTCAGCCCAAACTTTCGGCATCAATCCGCGGTCCGTTCGCCTGCACGTTGGGCTTGAAGGCACCGAGACGCTCTGGGCTGATCTCGAAAACGCAATCGCGACCGCGGCAGCCTGACCCGGATGGCGTCACCTGCTCTGCATCCGACAGCATAGGTACTTCGACAAGATCTCGAACTAGGGCCTTCTCGGCCAAAAGGCTGGAGCATCCATATGGCAAACTCGCTCAATCACCCTCCACTGTCGCCATATAGTGGGCCGAACCAACCCGACCTCGATACCGAGGAAATCTGCGCCGCCCGCGTCGATCTGGCGGCCTGCTTCAGAATGGCGGCGCGATATGACATGGAGGAAGGCATATGCAACCATTTCTCGGCTGTCGTACCCGGTTACGACGACCTGTTCATTGTTAATCCGTATGGGTTTGCCTTCAATGAACTGACAGCATCGATGCTGCTCATCTGTGACTTCCATGGCAATGTGATCTCCGGCAATGGCGCACCTGAGGCTACTGCCTTCTTCATTCATGCACGAATCCACAAGAATATCCCGCGGGCCAAAGCCGCTTTCCATACCCACATGCCCTACGCGACGGCGCTTTGCATGACCGAAGGCGACCCTCTGATTTTTGCAGGCCAGACGGCATTGAAATTCTACGGGAGAACGGCGGTCGACAGCGCCTATAACGGATTGGCCCTCGACGTCCGCGAGGGAGACCGCATAGCCGGCGCAATCGGCGATGCCGATATTGTCTTCATGAAGCATCATGGCGTCATGGTGTGCGCGCCCAATATCGCTGAAGCATGGGACGACCTGTATTACCTGGAGCGAGCATGTGAAGTGCAAACGCTGGCGCTCTCGACCGGACGGAAGGTCGAGCCGGTAGCTCCGGATATCGCGCAGGCCGCCTATCAACAGATGCGAGAAGGCGATCCGGAATCAGCCAGATTGCATCTGGAGTCGATTAAACGGACTCTGACAAGAGAGGAACCACAGTTCAGGGAATGAAGTTGGGTGCGAAGAGAATAACTCGCCGCCGTCATTTGCCCCAACAAGGTGTGATTTCGAACCTCCGGCTCGCCCGATCAAACCCAGCCGCTTTGATGGAACGCGAACCTCTGGTACCAATCGCAACCGGAAATGATTTCCGCGTACGGCCATTTCCGGGCTCCGACGCCTTGATACGATCTGCACCCTTGACCACTCACGCTGTGAGACGTTTTCCGAGCAATATCATTGAGTTGGCGCGTAAAGACGATTTATAGAACTGGCCTTCATGCTGGTCCGATCGATAACGGCACTTTAAGGGCTGCTCAAAAACAAACTCTCATAGATCCCACGTAGCGTACCACATGAGGCGAGACGTGCGTTAAAGATGGGGTGAGTTGGTTGCATCAACGCGTAAAGCTCACGGATTTCACCATCAGTTCCCTGATTGCTTCTTCCATTCCTCGTAGCGCGGCTTTCATTCGGCGTTGGCGTGGATCTCAGGGATGTCGGTCAAATTCGTGCCTTGTCCTTCTTCCGGACGTCCATCACGCGTCGGTCTGGTCAGCGGAGACTATCGAAGGTTCTGGCGAATCAGCTTCGCTCCTCGACCTCGAAACCGCGGACCATTTAGCCCCTATAACAGCAATCAACGCCTCAGCATCGTATGGTTTTCCCAGAACACCCGATTCAACTTCATTTTTGACGCTGGAGGTGTCGCCCGTCGCAAACACGATGGCCGCTGAAGGGCGCAGATTTCGAGCGCGGTCGGCCAATTCAAGACCGGAGGCACCCGGCAGATTGACATCGGTGACGAGCACATCGAACGGCACAGTTTCGAGCGCGGCCATCGCTTCTTCAGCACTGCCGGCTTCAACGACGATGTAGCCGGCATCCTGCAAAATCTCCGAGGTGTTCATGCGGATCAACGCGTCATCCTCGACCAGCAGAACCGTCAGCTGTGAAGTCACCAGCGGCGAAGCCTTGTTGACGACCTGGGCGGTCTGTGTTTGCGTGGTTGGTTGCGTCTCTGCTCCCGCTGACACAGCCCTTTGCTTGTCATTTCCCAGCAACGACCGGAATTTTCGCGCAAGCGCCTCACGCGTATAAGGTTTTGACAGCAGGTCGACGCCAGCATCGAGCTTGCCGCCGTGAACGATCGAGTTCTCGGTATAACCCGACGTGAACAGCACGGCGATGTTGGGCAGCCGCGCGCGGGCCTTGCGAGCCAGCTCCGGGCTTTTCAGCGTTCCGGGCATAACGACGTCGGTAAACAGAATGTCGATGGGAATGCCGCTTTCGATCACGTTGAGAGCACTCGATGCATCGACCGATTTCAAGACGCAGTAACCCAAGTCAGAAAGCATCGCGACGACCGTCTCACGGACCGCATCGTCGTCCTCGACCACAAGAACCGTTTCCGTACCGCCTGAGATCGGACCGGTATCGATGGCGACCTCGACGTCTTCGGACTGCAGGGCACGCGGCAGGTAGAGTTTGATCGTCGTCCCCTCGCCAACCTCGGAATAGATTTTGACGTGACCACCCGACTGCTTGACGAAACCGTAGACCATCGACAGCCCAAGCCCGGAACCCTTGCCCTCGGCCTTGGTCGAGAAGAACGGTTCAAAGACCTTTTCAATGATATCGGGCGACATGCCGGAACCGGTGTCGCTCACCGCAAGCATGACATATTGGCCGGGCGTTACTTCCTCGTGGGAAAGCGCATAGGCATCGTCGAGATGGGCGTTGGCCAGCTCGATCGTCAGCTTGCCTCGTCCGTTCATGGCATCGCGAGCGTTGATCGCAAGATTTAGCAAAGCATTCTCGACCTGTGCGGAATCGATGAATGTATTCCAGAGACCGCCGGTGACGACGGTTTCCACCTCTATCGCCTCGCCTATCGCCCGGCGCAGCATGTCGTCCATGCCGCGCACGAACCGGCTGACATTGACGACCTTCGGCTCAAGCGCCTGGCGCCGCCCGAAGGCGAGCAACTGGCTGGCCAGCTTCGAGCCGCGCGAAACGCCAGCCATCGCATTCGCAACCCGCGTTTCGGCACGCTGATTACCGGCAATATCCTTGACAAGCAGTTGCAGATTACCCGAGACGACCTGAAGCAGATTGTTAAAGTCGTGGGCGACGCCGCCGGTCAGTTTGCCGACGGTCTCCATCTTCTGCGACTGGGCGAGCTTTGCTTCGGCCTGACGCCGCTCGTCAATTTCGGCAATGACCCTGGCCTCTAGATTTTCATTGACGTGGCGCAGCTGTGCTTCGGCTCGCTCACGATGACGCACCTGACGCGCAAGTGCTTCGGCCTGCTCGCGCAAGGCGGCTTCTGCTGCACGCTGGTGGGTGATGTCGGTATGCACGCCGACCCACTCGATGATTTCGCCAGCCGTATCCAGAATGGGCAGGCCTCGGATAGCATATTCCCGCCAGGCACCATCGTGACGCATCACCCGGTGCTCATGAACGAACATGCTTTTAGCTGCGACAGCCGCCTGCCAGGCTTCGACCGTGGCGGCAACGTCACCTGGATGCACGGCGCTAGACCAGCCATAGCCTTGATATTCTTCCGGCGTTTGGCCGGTCAATGTCGCCCAGCCATGCTGTTCACCGATCATTCGGCCGTCGGCGCTATTGGTCCACAAAACGCCATGCACCGCATCCATGGCGGTGCGAAACCGGCCATTGCTGGCGGCCAAGGCCGCTTCACGCTGAGCACGCTCCTGAACATCAATGCCGAGAATATGCACGCCCGGGACTGAACCATCTGGCTCGATATGTGGCACATAGCGAACCTCTACTTGGCGCACGCCACCATCGCTGTGCGGTAGCTCAGTTTCAGAAACAATCGCTTCCCCGGCGAGAGCCCGCACAATAGATTCCCTGCGTTCTTCATAAGCAATCTGGCCGATGACATCGCGCACATGGTGACCGATCATGGTCTCTGGTTCAGCGCCGAACCAGTCTCGATAGGCGCCATTGGCAAAGCGATAGACGTGATCCCGATCAACATAGGAGATCAGCATCGGTACGGCATCTGTCACCCTGCGCAATTCTGCTTCGCGGTCGGCAAGCCGAGCTTCAGCCAACACGCGGGCGCTGGTGTCAACGATAGTGCACATCACGCCACCGACATCGCCATCGCCGTCATAGACCGGCGTGTAGAAGAGATCGAGGTAGAGGGTTTCTGGCCCATGAGCCCGGTTGAAAACGATCGGCTGGTCCCGATGGGACACCGTTTCGCCTCGCAAACCGGCTTCAAGGATGGGGCGATTCCAATCCCAGACTTCCGGGAATGCCGCGGAAACAGGGGTTCCCAGTGCCATCGGATGGCGCTCGCCGGCAATTTCGCGATAGGTATCGTTGTAGATCATGACATGGTGCGGACCCCACATCAGAACCTTGGCAACCGGCGAATTCACGATGTTGGCAACCGTCGTCCGCATCGCGGCGCTCCATCCATCGATGGAGCCGGCGAGACTTTTGCTCCAGTCTTTGGAACGTATAAGTTCGCCGCACTCACCACCGTCGATCAGCCACGGTTTTCCAATCGGAGATGGTGCCACAGCGCCTGCGGCGCGCAAGCTGCACAAAGCAGCGCGGACAACCTCGCTAGCATTGGCGTAGTCGCCTGTTGCCAGGCTGTCGTTGATGAAACCCTCCAATTCAGGGGTCAGCGAAACATTGCGAGATTGACGTTGTGCCATGTCGTCATCTGACAGCAACATTTGACTGTGTCAACAAATGTCATGGTGCAGAGAGACGATTAGCTGAACGTTTGCAAGCGCACATGCTTAGGCACGATCGACTGCAGGCAAACAACATTGAGGATGGACCGTTGATCGATGCAGCCGTCAGTCCCGTAAGTATGGGCCATTACGATGATCTCGCTGTACGCGATGGACAAGCGCAGATGAAAATGGCTTGGGGATAAAGCTAGCATTGTCTGGGATATCGCCTGGCGCTGGGCTGGCCACTCCAGATGCCACGACGACGCAGATGTGCGGCCAGCGCTCATTTACTGGCCGAGCCAACTGGAACCCGTCCAGCTCGCCCGGCATTTGCACGTCGGTGAACAGCAGTTTGAAAGAGGAATGATTCTCCAAGATTTGAAAGGCATGATCCGCCGTCCTTGCCTCAACGACTGCATAGCCTTCCTTGGAGAGGAGGTCGGCCGTGTACATCAGGATTATAGGCTCATCATCAACCACGAGCGAGATTGGTTGCTTGAGAATGTCGAAGTGTGCGTTTTTCATGGGTGGCAAAGCTACTCAATCGCCCATTGTTCTAAAAGCTTATAAAATAGTATTTTTTGGAGGCATCAGCACACCACGAAAAGCTGGAAATGCTATTTTTCCGATATGGGGGCTCAAGAGAACCTAAAGCGCAATGACAAAGGCCGACCTTGCGACCGGGCTTCCGAAATATCATTGATCAGTTCATTTAAAGTTTGTTAAACAGAGCCTCGAGTTGCGAAAAATTCAATTTTTGACCTCAAGGCCATTCGTTTACCGCTAGCATGCTGCTTTACCGGTCGCTACAAGGTCCACGGGGACAATTGCTGCGTCAGATCGCTCGCCCTGAAGGTGCATTGGAACGCGTCCGGCGCGCCGTGACGTGGATCAGGGATTACCCCGACACGCAGCTCCGCATCGATGCCCTTTGCGATGCCAGCGGCATGAGCCGTGCAAGCCTGCATCGCCATTTTCTGGCGATAACCGGTTTCAGTCCTCTCCAGTATCAAAAGCATCTCCGGTTGCAGGAAGCGCGCCAACTGTTGCTGGCGGGCGGCCATCGTGCGTCTAATGCCGCGTTCGCGGTCGGATACGAGAGCGCCTCGCAATTCAGCCGTGAATATCTTCGGCAATTTAGGGCGCCACCTGTGCGGCATGTCCAGGAGACACGTCAAGCGATTGAACGACGAAAGGCGGCTTAGCTTGTTGCGCCTTGACAACATCTGAACTGGCACCGAGCTCAAATGAGCTAAGTGTTTGGTGGATCGGACTTCGCGGCGCAAAGCTGATTTACCGAACTTGTAGAACCATCAGATTTAGGCCGCCGGCATTGTCTTGGCGATCGGACTGGTCAATCAATGATGTCTTGGCAAGCAGGTTGGTGTTATCGGCCGCTTAAACAATATTCTCTATAATTGGTGGTCAGGACATCAGATGGATACGCAATCTGATTGCATGACGCAGGTCCTCAGCTCTTGGCATCTGTGCTGCGGCCTATAGGGCGTTCGCGGCTGGCAATTCCTGAGCATGGCATTGAAATCGCAGAATGCCGGCGTTTCAGGCCGCATTCTCGTTCCAGACATTCCAGGCGGTCCGATGAACAAAAAGCTCGTTGTCATTTCTTTGGTTCTGACCGTCCTATCCGTCTTTTGTCTCTCAGTACTATGGGAATATGGCTTCGAGAAGATAATATCAGAGGCTATCGGCGTTTCGTATCATGAGCAATTCGAAGATGAAGAGAGATGGCGTTTTATTTGGACGACCACCCTTTTCGCAGCTCTTGCGGTCTTGGCGCCCACGGGGTTGTTGCTATGGCTAGAAAGTCGACTTTCTTTGTCGTACGAACAACTGAACCAAGCACGGTGGCTCGCAGAGGATCTGGCAAGAACGGACAGCCTCACCGGCCTGCCAAATCGCCGCGCTTTTTCTGAGGAACTCGCGAAGCTTTCTCACCGTAAGGCGTTTGAATTTTCCGTTTTGATTGTAGATCTTGACGACTTCAAACCTATCAATGATCTTTATGGGCACGCGACCGGCGACGCTGTTTTGATTGCCTTGTCCGAAAAGCTACGAGCGCTGCTTCTTCCAGGTATTTCCATTTCTAGAATTGGGGGCGATGAATTCGGCGTCATTTTAGATCCTAGTCAATCGTTATCCAATTCCGACGAGCTTGCGACCACCTTTCTAGAAACAATGAAACAGCCGCTTCTAACTAATAACCGACAGTTCAATTTGACTGCAACTATTGGCATTTCATCATCACCAGCGGACGGCAAAGATGCTGAAGCAATTCTTCACGCAGCTGATACAGCAATGTATTTTGGAAAACGTACCGGGAGCGGTAGAGCTCATCGATTTAATCAAAGCATGGACGACGACATCCGGGGCAGCGCCGCACTAGTTCAGGATTTGCGCGAGGCCATCGCTGACGGTGACATACGACCGCATTACCAGCCGCTGATGTCACTGCACACCGGCTTGGTGACCGGCTTTGAGGTGCTTGCTCGCTGGTATCGTAAAGATGGTACTATAACGCCACCCGAAAGTTTCATCAGTGTGGTAGAAAAGACAGGCTTGATGGAGGCAATGACGTTCTCGATTTTGCGGCAGACTTGCGTCGATGCTAAAAGGTGGCCATTACATCTAAAAATGGCGGTGAACATATCGCCTTTACAGTTTGCTGATCCTGAGCTTCCTGAAAAGCTGACAACTCTCCTCGACACAGCTAATTTTGCAGCGGAACGAATTGAGATCGAAATTACTGAAAGTGCGCTGATTTCTGACATGGATGCCGCCCTCGCGAACGTTTCCTCACTCAAGAAGCTGGGCATGAAGATTGCTCTTGACGATTTTGGAACTGGTTACTCCAGCCTTGGGCATTTGCGCGAAATCCAGTTTGATAAAATCAAGATTGATCGTTCGTTTGCCACGACGATGCTAAGCTCTCCCAAAAACGCTTCGATCGTCGCAAGCATAATAGAGTTGTGTCACAGTTTAGGGCTAGAGACCGTTGTCGAGGGCGTGGAAACAATTGACCTCATGGATAGGTTGACCTTAATTGGCTGCGAATACGGTCAAGGGTATTTCTTCAGCCGGCCTCTACCAGCGGACGGCGTACAGGCTTACCTCGAAATTTCGCAAGTCCACTTGAAGCGAAATGAGGTGCACGCGGTCTTCTGATCATCTTGCCTTACGCCACTAGAGCGGTTCCCTGACTGATTGAATCTTTGGGGCTTTGCAAATCGGTCCGGGTCTGATTCAAGCTATCTGCCGATGGAGGTCGGCGGATATGTCAAAATTCCTTTCTGTCGATCTGCGCGTTCGTGTTGTTGCTGCGGTTTCTGCTGGTGCAACGCATCGAGAAGCCGCCGAACGTTTCGGTGTGAGTGCCGCAAGCGTCAGTCGCTGGCGAAATTTGCAACTGCGGCAGGGTGATGTGCGGCCTGGCCCGCTTGGCGGGGATCGCAATTCCCGCAAAACCGAGGCGCATGGGGAACAGATCATGACCTGGCTCGCCGAACATCGGGACGGAACCCTGTTTGAACTCCGCGACGCGTTGGCGGAGCAAGGCATCACGATCAGCAAGTCGGCCTTGCACCGCTTCCTTGTCCGGCACGGCCAGACGCGTAAAAAAAGACTGGCCACGCGATAGAGCAGAGCCGGCCCGATGTCTTGGAGCAGCGCCAGCGCTGGTTCGACGACCAATTGGATCTCGATCCCGCCAAGCTCGTCTTTATCGACGAAACCTGGACTGCGACGAACATGGCTCGCAGCCATGGACGCTGCAGGAAGGGAGAGCGCCTGCGAATGGGCTTTCCTCACGGCCACCGCAAGACGACGACGCTGGTGGCGGGTTTGCGCAGCACAGGCATGGTTGCACCGCTCGTGATCGACGGGCCGATAAACGGAGACTGGTTCGAGGCCTATGTCGCACAGGTGCTGGTTCCGACATTGAAGCCTGGCGATGTTGTCATCCTCGACAATCTTTCCAGCCACAAAAGGCCCGCTGCCCGCGCGTTGATCGAGACTGCCGGTGCACGCATGCTTTTCTTGCCGCCCTACAGCCCCGACTTCAACCCTATAGAAAAGGCATTCTCAAAGCTGAAAGCACTCCTGCGCAAGGCGGCAGAACGCACTGTGGCAGGCCTTTGGGACAGGATTGGAAAACTGATCGACCTCATTGAACCTCAAGAAGCCCGAAACTTCTTCACCTCCTGCGGATATGATCCAGAATGAAAGGGAAACGCTCTAATCGTTAGTTCTCTCTTGGAGATATTCATGAGTTGTGGATCCGTGCTGATTGACGCATCGCACGGCTTAGCCTGGCTTGACACAACGATCCAGCTGACTAGCCAAAGAATGAAACAACCTGAAGTAGAGACGTTAGGCGGTTCGTCTTGCGTGAAATCCGCGATTGGGGCGCCGGGGCAGCCCGTCAAGGGTAGTTCGATAGGCGGCTATCAGAAGTAACGACAGATGCGCGGCGACGAGGTCAGTAAACTTCCGCGGGCCATTCCGCTGCGCAGTGGCGCCTGGCGTCGCTACCCGAGAGTTTGCCAACAGCCCAGATTTACGCGCTTTTGGCGTCGTTCCATGCGGATCTGCTATTTGGTCGATGAGTCTATGCCATTGCCAGACGCGTCACCGATCTTGGCCCTCGCTGTGCGGATGTGGTCAAACTGCGCATTGAGGACATCGATTGGCGGAACAGAACAGTCATGATCGCTTGCCCAAAGACGCATTTCATAGACTGCCTGCGTTGCCCGGGGCAATAGCCGAATACCTCAGGTACGAGCGGCCTCAGAAGGTAAGCCAGGCGATGTTCATTCGTCTTGTCGCGCCATATGATTGGCCGGTGCAGACAGGCATAGCCAAGCGTGCAGTCATCTCCGCGTTTCGCCGGTGCGGTTGCGATCGGTGCGAACTGAGTGTTCTGCGCCGCAGCGTTGCAAGCCGACTTGACGTACGCAACCCCCGATAACTGCATATTGTGAGACGGGTCACCCAGTCCGTGTGCGAACATTTAGTCTAGTACCAGACCTTCCAATGTTGGCCTCGATCTCGAAAGACGGCGTCAGGCTGGAATGTATTGGATTATCCTATTGGCAATTCAAATAAACCTATTCTTCATTCAAGTCATGTAACGTTTACCAAGATTATTACATTCCTCACTGCGCAGATGATGGGCCTTCACCATGCAGAACATCCCGATTATAGGTAAATTCCTGTCCATCATGGCCTTGTTTGGGCTATTTGCGATTGGCGTCGCCGCTTATGCCGCTTTCCAGATTAAAGCAACCGATACTGCTTACAGTGATCTTCTAGATCACGAGACAATTGCTGCGATGTATTCCGCTCGCGCAAATCGAGCCCTGCAGGGCTCACGCGCCGCCATCGGCGACCTATTGATAGCGCGATCGGATGAGACCAATAATACGGCAACAAAAGAATTCCAGACGCAACATGACAATTTCATCAAGTATATGGATCTGGCCATTGCGGCCCTTCCCTCCTACGCGGACGCCCCTTCGCTAAAGGCGGATAGCCTGGCGTTGATCGATAACGCTTGCAGCAACACGATTACTCTCGCCAAGAAATCAACGACGGCAGAAGACATCACGGCGAGCCAAGGGGTATTTCTGAACGAATGCCAGCCAGGTTTCGCAACTTTGGCGCCACGATTTACGAAAATGGTCGACTCCATCTCTGCTATCAGCAGCCAAAGCAGTGACGGCCTCACCGTATCCTCCAATAACACAGCAGTTCTTACCATCGTCGGGGTTGTCGGCGGACTTCTGGTTGTCCTTGCAATTGGCTTCTTTGCAATCCGTTCGTGGCTGGTGACGCCGATCCGGGGCCTGGCTGAAACTATGGGCACGCTCGCCGGCGGCGACCTGTCTGCAAACGTTGCCGGTACCGAGCGCCGTGACGAAGTTGGAACGATGGCAAAGGCCGTTCAGGTCTTCAAGGACAACGGCCTGCGCAGCCTCCAGATGGAGCAGGAAGCAGCCACCGTCCGCAATACAAGCGAAGCCGAACGTGCGCGCACTGCAGAGGCAGACCAGAAGCGGACGAGCGAGATGGCTCAGGCTACGTCCGGTCTTGGCGAAGGCTTGCAGCATCTCTCCAGCGGCGACCTCACCTTCCAGCTCAACGAACCGTTTGCGGCTGCCTTCGAAGGCCTGCGGTCGGACTTCAACAACACCGTCGAACGCCTTCGCGAGACACTTTCGTCTGTGAGCCAGGCAACCGGCTCAATCGACAGCGGCTCCCGCGAACTGAGCCAGAGCGCCAACGACCTTTCCAAGCGGACCGAGCAGCAGGCTGCGGCCCTTGAAGAAACTGCCGCGGCGCTCGACCAGATCACCACCAACGTCGCCAATTCCTCCAAGCGTGCCGAAGAAGCTCGCTCGGTGGCAATCGAGGCCAATCAGTCAGCCCGTCAATCCGGCGAGGTCGTCTCCAATGCTGTCGATGCCATGCAGCGGATCGAGCAATCCTCCACCCAGATCTCGAACATCATCGGCGTCATCGACGAAATTGCCTTCCAGACAAACCTCCTGGCCCTGAATGCAGGCGTCGAGGCGGCACGTGCCGGCGAGGCCGGCAAGGGTTTTGCCGTTGTCGCGCAGGAAGTGCGTGAACTGGCTCAACGCTCGGCGCAGGCAGCAAAGGAAATCAAGGGCCTGATCCGCAATTCGGCGACCGAAGTGGAAAGCGGCGTCAAACTGGTGACCGCAACAGGCGAGGCCCTCAAGATCATCGAAGGCCAGGTCATTTCGATCAACACCCAACTCGACGCGATCGCGACCTCCTCGCGGGAACAGTCGATCGGACTTGCCGAAGTCAATACGGCCGTCAACCAGATGGACCAGGTTACCCAGCAAAACGCGGCGATGGTCGAGGAAGCCACGGCGGCCAGCGTCTCGCTAGCAGACGAGTCCGACAAGCTTCGCCAGCTGATCAGTCAGTTCCAGCTCGGACGTAGCGCTCCATCCACGACAAGCACCAAAAGCAGAATCACCAGCCATGCTCCAACCCCGATCCACGCAGGGCAGAAGCCTGTCGCCTCCCCGGCAAGGCGCATGGTAGGCCAGGTCGCAAAAGCATTTGGCCTCAACACCGCCGCCAAAGCCGAAAGCTGGGAGGAGTTCTGAAGTAGGAAATCGGCGAACGGCCCCCCGGGCACGCTGTGTAGATTGTCAGAATCGAGAGCAATAGTTTGCTTATAGGAGAGCTTGGAAGAGACCGAGCTGCTGGCAGTCGACAATCCTCTCTGGTAGAAAACAAGAAAACCAGAATAGAAAATGGTAATGAATTCAATTGAGCGACTTGGTGTAAGTTCGAGGATGATGTTGCTGATTGCAGTAGCAATCTTTCCGTTTGCAGCATTGATTGGAATTGGGGTTTTTTATTCCTATGGCGAGGCCGACAAGGATGCGCGTGAGACTGTCTCTTACGATGCGCAGATAGGCGCGGCGCGGTTTTCCCGTAGTTTTGCTGATGCTGCTACAGTACTTGCTACATTGGCAGCCGTCCCACAGCTCAAGACCTCGGATCGGGCGGCATGCGACGCCGTTCTGAGCGAGGTAGTGAAGACATCCGAGGTATTCACTACCGTGGGGGTTGTAGGCGCCGACGGCAATATCCTTTGTCACAGCCGCATTCACGATGCTGCAAAATTTGGCGACCAAAAGCTCTCAACCAAAGCGGCAGCCTCTCCGCCGGGTAATCTGATCGTCGGTGATTTCATGATTGGCCCAGTCAGTAAGCGTCCTGTAGTTGCTGTTGCAATGAGATTGCATAATACGCAAAATGATATTCCTCGTGTGGTGTTCGGTTCGCTTGATCTTGCCGGATTTCAAACGCTGGCCGAACTGGTATCCGGTCCAAAGCATCACTCCGTAGCGCTGATAGACATTAGCGAAAATCGCGTCCTGGCGCGTTACCCGGACGTGTTTGCTTTCGGCGAACAGTTTACCGGCCATCCCCTCATTAAAGCTATTTCGGAGACACCGACAGGCGGGACTCTTGACAGCGTTGGCTTCGACAATGTTAGGAAGTTCTTCGGCTACGCGCCGATAACGGCCGCGCAAGGTAAAACGTTTACTTTGGCGATAGGCCTTCCCGAGAAAGAAGCGTTCATGAGCGCAACTGAGCGAGCGAAATGGGCAATCGGCCTTTCTGTGACCGCATTTGTAAGCGCGCTGATATTCGCAGCTTTGCTAGCCTATCAGCTTCAGGTGCGACCCATAGCACAGCTCACCCAATTCGCGGAAGGGATCGGGCAAAGTAGCAATGATCAGCACGAGTTTGTGGCGGCTTGGCAAGCACCTGAGTTCAAGAGGTTGGCCGTTACCTTGCAGGAAAGTGCTCGGCATGTTGAGTTGCGCAATGAGGCACAGTCCAGGATAATTGACGGCGAAAAGAGATTCAGGCTCGTTGCGGACAACACTGCGGACATGATCAGCGCTGTAGATAACACGGGCAAAACTACGTTTGTGTCGGGAGCCAGCAGAGAAATACTCGGCTACGAGCCTGAGGAGCTAGTCGGCACACAGGCCGGAGCGTTGGCCGTGAGCACGGACGTGGAACAGCTCAACACCATGTATCGTGTGTTGGCCGAAACTGGCGGAACCGTGAAAGCTAGATACCGAGTCAGACGAATGGATGGCAGCATTATCTGGGTGGAGGTCGGTGGCAAAAGGATGGCCGATGAAAGCGGCTTTGTGTTTACGATGCGGGACATCTCAGAGCGCAAGGCCATGGAGGACGACCTGGAGAGCGCCAATTGGGAACTTGCCCGCTTAGCCACGACCGATGCGCTGACTGGCCTCGCAAACCGCCGACGTTTCGATGAGGTCCTGGTGGAAGAGGTCGGTAGAGCCAACCGCGAGCGACTGCCGTTGTCTATATTGATGATCGATGTCGATCGCTTCAAAGCCTTCAACGACCAATTTGGTCATCCTGCCGGGGACCACTGTCTCCAACTGGTTGCCGAGGCCATCAGTGTAAGTGTCAGACGACCCGGCGATCTCGCAGCGCGATATGGAGGCGAGGAGTTCTCCGTAGTTCTTCCAAATACATCGGCCGAGGGTGCCGCTACCGTTGCCGAGAGCATACGCAAAGCAATCGAAAGTCTTGGCTTGCCGCACCCGCGTTCAGAATTCTTGACGGTGACTGCAAGCATCGGTGCAGCGAGCGTAGGCCACCAGTTCCCCAAGGAAGCGTCAGTAATCTTGGGAAAGGCGGACACCGCGTTGTACTCCGCCAAATCGTCCGGCCGAAATCGGTTCATCGCCATTCCAGAATCAGAGGTAGGCTAGTGACCTTCTTGCCCTGCACCAATGGCGCTAATTGCACTGTTGACCTCGGCGACAATCTTGTGTTTTCAACTATTTGTTGATTTCCACTGAGAAGTGACCAATGTTTAAATCCTCCCATGCTTAACTTGAGGGACTATCCAGTAATCGACACGGCATAATTATGCGTCGATCCGACGCTGGCTCGGTGAACTCACCAACAAAGATCACATCGCAATAGGTAACGTTTCGTTTCACAATCATTGTGCCTTTCGCCAATATCTAATTTGCTACGCCGCCCAGGACCGATACTGCGCCGTAGAGCAGGACACCTGTAACTGCAGCTGCTATGATACTGAGGACGATACCGACCAGAGTGATCAGCCCATCCTTTTCCATAAGACCTATCGCGAGAACCACCAGCGATATGACTGGCAGGAAGTTACCGAGCGGAATTGGTAGAGCGATTGCGACTGCCATGACCAAAACTGGTGAGCCAATCAACGTCTGTGCAAACGGACCTGTTAAGGGTTTCAGACGATCCGTTTGCACCAGACGCTCTATCCGGAATACGTGGGGTGCCGCGTATCTGACAACGAGTTCTAGAACTTTTGAGGAGAGCCTGCGATCATTCAAAAAGCCAGGAAGCCATACAGACCTGCGGCCAATAGCGATTTGTGCTGCGACGACTGCTAATGCAGTTCCGAAGACAAGACCTATCGGACCGGGAATGGGGGTTATACGCATCCTCACTGACTAGAACCCATTTGCCCATTCTCTGCGCCCAATTGACATTATGCGCCACGGCTGGGTTTCGAGCTTTCGCCAAGCATCGAAGCAGTGAGCGACAATGTCGTCGTATGATTTGGTTCGACAGCCAGTTCTCGCGCATGAAGAGCCAGAGGTTCCCAACCGGGTTAAGCTCGGGCGACTTCGCCGGCAATGGCAAAATCGAGATGTTGGCAGGCACGACAAGGTTGTTGGACATGTGCCATCCCGCCTGGTCCATGATGAGGACGGCATGCGCGTCATCGTTTCAAAACTGGGGCGGCGTTTTTAGCGCCGCCCCGTCGAGATTAATCAGTTGCCGCCGGCCTTGTCATCGGCCGAACGATTTCCGCAGGTGGATCCGTCGCTGGCCTTGTCATTGTGATGCTGGCAGTTCCCAGCAAATGCGCTCGTCGACGACGCAACCGTTAAAAGCAGCGCCAATACAATCTTTTTCATGTCCCCCCCATCGCTATCGACATCGATAGCGTGAGTCTAATCAATCAAATCTCTCCATGGTTGTCTAACGATGAAACTTATCGCGGTGTTCTTGTATACGGGCAAATATTCCCTATGCGTGCCATATCTCTTCTAAGCTGGTCACTGGTCGAGGAGGCGCGCGATCCAAAGACCTGCTATCGTTAGGCTACTCACCCAAATGGCTGCGACGAACGCCATAAAAAGTATGCTGCGGATCGTTCTCATTGCTTCAGATATGCCCAGGAACCAACAATGATCAGGACTTCAGAGGCATCTACGTCGCTGTCGGAACTGTTGCAACAGGACTGACGACATCAGCGCTTCTGTGGGCCGGTGCCCACGAGTAAGCCCAATGGACTCCAACTGCCACAGCGGCCCAAAACGCGAAAACAAACGTCACGGCGGCAATGACTAAAAGCTTGGTGTTTTTAGTCATTGATCTTTTGCGGCTAACCGCATTGCCCGCAGTCGATTTGTCTTCTCCACCCTTGCCTGTCGGCGCTTTTCGGTGTCATCCAATGCAAACCGAGTGGCCTCTTCTGCAAGAAGTCGTTTCTCTTCCTTCGTCTTTACTTCGCGTTTTTTTCCATCGGTCATTGTCGGGTCAATACACTGACGTCGTCGAGACGAGCCTGTACCACGGTCGAAAAATTGTGTGTTCCGGTCGACAGGATACAATCAACGGCACTCGCAACCGCGCGACGGCCATCGTCACTTTCGATTTCAACACCTCTCTTCGTGCACCATATTCTGACGGCGCCTAAGACAAGCTCGATTTGATGGTCATCTAGGGACATAAGTAGTTGGAACATGCCATGCCTCGACCCCGGTAGACGGCGAGAGCAAAACGAAAACCCCCAAGCGATCCCGCCAAGAATATCTCTAGGATCGATAATAAACAGGGGTAGTTTAGTCTAGCAAGGAGTTAAGTGTTAAGTAGAGAAATACATATTTGCAACCTAGCTATCCAATTATTTCCTCATGAATAGCGGGCCGCGAAAACTCCATCAATTGGTGCTGGCCAAGCAAGTTGCAATGGCGATGCTCATCACCTTAGCAACCGCCAGCATCTCGAGGCCGGAAAGCATCAGCTATGCCGAAGCGGTCACCACTCTTTCAAATGATTGCGGAGCTGACATTCAGAATCTCTGCAAGGGACTAAACCTAGGCAAAATAGGCCGAAGCGCCGATGGATGCGCCTTCCAAGCGTACTTTACTTATAACTTCGAAAGTCGGGCCCACCTTGAAGCCGCAGGAAATCGATCACCTGCCCAAGACTTGTCTGATCGCCTACGGAGACGGCAACATTGCCAAGCGGAGGCGATATGTAGCCGTGACCGATATAGGCCAGCACTGTCCTTGGCATCTCTTCCGGTGGCAGGATATAACCAATCAATCCGGCTGCAATTGCACTTATTGGCATGCCGTCGAACTTCGCGGTCTCCGGGAGCTGGGCGATGCTCATGCCACCTTCAGCCCGAATGTCTTTCAGGCCGTCCGTGCCGTTGCTTCCCGTTCCCGACAGGACGATCGCTATCGACCTCTCCTGTTGCTCGCGGGCGAGCGATCTGAACAGAACATCAACAGGGTGGCGCAGGCCGCGGGGTTTGCCAGGTTTCGATACGCGAAGAATGCCGTCACGAACTTCGACATCTGTGTCTGTAGCAATGACGAAGACCTGGTTTCCAACGATGGGCATGCCGTCGGCGATCTGGACGACGCTCATAGCTGTATGGACGCTGAGAACATGCGCCATCTCGCTCTCACGGTCAGGGTCAGGGTCAGGGTCGAGGTGGAGCACGACAACAAATGCACAATCACTTTCGGTAGGCATCGCTTCAAAGAAGATGCTGAGCGCTTCTATGCCCCCCGCAAACGCCCCAACGCAGATGATCTGTAACGCCGCTTCGCGGTCGAATTTACCCTTGGCACCGACCGAGCTGCTGTCCGATGGACATGCTTTTGACGATCCGTCTAACATGTCGGCCCCACTGACGGAGATGAAAATTCCCTCCCCGCTGAATCTGCATTCTACTGTAGGAATCCGCGGCAGCCTCAACAGTATCATGTCAACGGTCTTCTATGCGGAGTTCGACTTAAAGTGGGGTGCCAGACGAAGTGTTGCGAAACTCGCGTGGTCCTAACAGCGTTTGGTCGAAGCTTCGAGTCATCTGGCTGCATCAGTGCTTAAAGTCATTTTCCCGAACCTGAGTATTGACAACATGCTGTCATGATCCAGTTACGACGGCATGAAGAGAGATCCCAGCTTCCCCCTCGTTCGCAACCTTGTCATTACCGTGTTCGAGACGAACGGATACCTGACAGACCTCGGCAACAAGTTGGTTCGGCCCGCCGGACTAACCGCCGCATGGTGGCAGGTGCTGGGCGCACTCGGCTATTCCCTGGTGCCGCTCACGGTCGCCCAGATCGCCCGCAACATGGGCCTAACCCGACAGGGCGTGCAGCGGGTCGTGGATCTATTGGCAGCGCATGAGTACATCGCTCTCGAACCAAACCCCCATCACCAGCGCGCCAAGCTTGTCACATTGACCACCCATGGCCGGGCCGCATTGGACGCAGCCGAGGACGCTGCTGCGCCTGTCGACCAGCGCTTCATCGAGCGGATCGGATCCGAGCGGCTGGCGAGCGCGCTCGCTGTTCTCAGCGAGATGAAGGATCTCATCGCCGAGGAACTTGCACGATCTGCCTCTTCCGCAAACACCGCCCAAATTGTCCCGAAGGATCAACAATGACCGGACCTACCCAGAACGCCTTCGACACCGATGTCCTTATTGCTGGCGGCGGCCCTGTCGGCCTTGTACTCGCCTGCGCGCTTGCACATCACGGAGTCAACTTCCGCATCATCGAGCAGCGCCAGACGCCGAAACCCTATTCTCGGGCCAACAACCTCTGGGCGCGGCCGCAGGAGCTACTGGCCAGCATCGGTATTCGCGATGCGATTGCGGAGAAGGCCTACGCCATCACCAGCGTCAGCACCTTGATCAACGGGCGGCCTGTCGACCCAGTTGAGATTGCCGATGTCGACAGCCCTTACGGCAAGGTGCTCTACAGCGGTCAGGATGTCATCGAGACGACGCTGACGGAGCAGATCGAAGCGCGGGGACGAAGTGTGGAGCGTGGCCGGAAGCTTCTCACCTTCGTCCAGGATGCAGAAGGCGTCACGGTCACCATCGGCGTCTCGCCTGACGAGAACGAAAGCTTGGGCGATACCCCTGAGGACCCACAAAGCCACGGTCCCGTCGAAACCCTGCGATGCCGTTATCTGATCGGCGCGGATGGCGGGGACAGCATGGTCAGAAGCATCCTTGGTCTCGATTTCGAGTCGGAGCAGTTGCCGGACTGCATGAACCGGCAGGTTGATGCAAAACTCTCCTGGCGTCGGTCAACGGATTTCAACCAGCTTTGGTTCTTCTACTACCCGAAAGGTTTCTGCGGCGTGCTGCCGGTCTGGGGTGGCTATCATCGTCTGTTCTTCCTGGCCGACGACACCGGCATTCCCGATCGCGATCCAACGCTTGAGGAAATGCAGGCGATTGCGCGCGAGGTGACAGAGGACGAGACATTGACGCTCAGCGATCCGATCTGGTTGACGCACAGCCGTTTTCAGCACGGTGTGGCCGCACACTACGCGAAGGGCAGGGTCTTCCTTGCGGGTGATGCGGGTCATCGGACGCTGCCGATCGGCGGACAAGGCATGAACGCTGGTTTGCACGATGCTGTTGGTCTCGCTTGGAGGCTCGCCACAGTGCTCCACGCAAAAACCTCACCGACGCTGCTCGGGTCCTATGACGCGGAGCGCGGAGGCGAACATCGCGGGCTAGATGAGCGCCAGACGAAAGGCTTCCACAACAGTGTCTACCGTGGCCGGTTGAAGGATGCAGCAATCGACGTTGCAGCCAGGCTCCTGCCGAGCATTGGGACCCTGCTCCAGGGCAGCGACGACCTGCAGCAGCTCTCGGTTTCCTATCCCGAAAGCCCGTTAAGCGAAGATCATCTCCGCGGCCTTGGCGACATCCTGCACCGCCACGGACCGCAAGCTGGAGACCGCGCACCCGACAGCGAACTGATCACGGCGCAGGGGTCATCGACCACGCTGTTCGCGCAGATCTACAATCCCGACGGCATCAGCTGGGGCTGGACGCTTTTGGCCTTCGACGGGAGAAAGGCCGAGATGCTCGGCGCTCTGGAAACTGCCATCGCCGCGGTGGAGAAGTGGACCTGGGTCCGGCCAAGATTGGTGCTCGGGGCCGCCACGCCTGCTTCGGAAAGGATCGTCAGCCTCTCCGATCTCGATGACGTGACGCATGCCGTTTATGGTGTTTCAGGTAAACCGGCGCTGATCCTCATCCGGCCGGACGGTCACATTGCCTTCCGTGGACCGGCCGATGCGCCGAGGCTTTTGAGCGATTACTGCAATCGAATATTCGATGGCGAGAGGACCTCAGAAGCTAGTTTGCTAGGCTGACTGAGGCACCGTAAGTGAGAAATAAATGTCTGCGCGACAAGCAACCGCTTGTGCCAGATTGGCCAGGCGTCAGGCTTGGAATGCTAGGCCCATTTAGGACGGCGGAAGTTCTTCGCCTAAGCGAATCTTGAACTTCGAACCCATTATGCGTCGAATTTTAGGGTGAATCAACGGATGTCAAAGCGTAAAGGACATTTATGGAACACTCAGTTCCAGCGACAGCTCTATGTTCAATACCAATTCACCGTAAGAACACTATATAGCAGGTGCACGTTGCCACGCATGTGCGCCACCGCAATTCCCACTTCCTGTCCTCGTGATTCGAACGACAGTCGACAAGGGGACCACTGCCGTACTGCCGCAGTTTGATCCGTAAAAGTGGCTCCAACATTTTGTAACAACAAACGACACACTGCGACAGTAGCAAGGCGCATAATGTCATTGAGCTTCGCATCGCCTCCAAACATTGATCTAACTTGGTCGCAAAATAGGACCGGGTAGAGCGTTTTAGTCAAAGGGAAAATTCATGACACGTTATGTCATCGCGTTCACCGCGGCCGCTGCTCTAACCGCTATCGCCGCCGTACCAGCCTTCTCGCAGGTCGTAATATACGATGGCGAGCCCTCAGATCCCTACTCGGTCGACGGGAACACCGAATCCAACTTTCTAAACTCGTGGAACCGCCATCATGACAATCGGAACCGCTCGTCCGGGCAACAGTCTAGCTTTGGACCGGATGACGTCATCACCTTGCTTGAAGGTCGCGGCTACCGAGTGAGGAATGTTCAGGATGTCGGCGAACGTTATCTAGTCAAGGCAACCCGCGGCGGCGACAACCTGCTTGTGAGCGTATCGCGGACTGGCGATATCATGGGTGTTGTGCACGACCAGAGATAAAAGTAACACGGGATTTCGCACCATTAAGAGCTAACTCACATATTGATTCCAGGGTCATAGCGTGTCAGCTTTGATTTCCGAACGGCTCAAAGCTCAGATGCGTCCTAACCTTGAAAACGTTTCAAGGACGCTGATCCGATGAGCGTGACTTGGGCTTGAATGGGCACTAAGATGAGGGTGCCATCCATGGATAGATTTAGAGATTAACGCGTAGGGACAAGGGAACCCGATGACAACGGCAACGGACGCCATTGCCCAACCGCCGCCTATGAATCCACGCATCCGGCGCATGCTAACAGATCCGATCCTGCCCATGCTTGTTCGCCTAGCCTGGCCAAACGTTCTTATCATGCTGGTACAGGCGTCAACTGGGCTCATAGAGACTTGGTGGCTATCCCATCTAGGTACCGATGTGCTCGCCGGAATGGCGCTCGTGTTCCCTGCAGTCATGCTGATGCAGATGATGTCTGCCGGTGCATTCGGCGGAGCAATTTCGTCAGGGATTGCACGAGCGCTCGGCGGAGGTCGAAACGCGGACGCAAATCAACTTGCGACCCACGCCGTCATTATGAACGTCATTCTTGGCTTCATATTTACAGCGATCATGCTGACATTCGGACGGCGTATTTATCGGGCGCTGGGCGGCGGTGGCAGTGAGATCGAGGCTGCTCTCATCTATTCCAATGTTGTTTTCAGCGGGATGGCATTGGTTTGGCTGATGAATGGCCTAGCTAGTATCGTGCGTGGTACGGGCAACGTGCTTGTACCGGGTATCGTCACCTGCGGCGGTGCGATTGTGCTTGTTTTTGTGTCGCCGGTCCTCATTTTTGGCTTCGGGCCAGTCCCCGCCATGGGGGTTGCCGGTGGAGGATTGGCGTTGGTGCTCTACAACTTTTGTGGCGCCGCTATTCTCGGATGGTATATTTTGTCAGGCCGGAATGCCGTTGTTTTCGGACGTGATGCCTTGCGCTTTGATCACTTGCGAGACATAGCGCGGCTGGGCGCCGTTTCATCTGTCAACTCTGTGCTCACGAATGTCACGATAGGCGTGGCAATGGCGATTGTGGCTGCTCATTCAAGCGTGCAGGCAGTCGCAGGCTTCGGTACCGCTGCACGGCTTGAATACCTTCTCATGCCCGTAATATTCGGGATCGGCGCGCCGATGGTTGCGTTGATAGGGACCAATATCGGCGCCGGTCAGTGCGATCGAGCCATCAAGATTGCGTTAACGGGCGCTGCTCTATCGTTTGCAATTACGGAAACGATTGGTATCATCGCGGCGATATTTCCTCATGAATGGATTAGTCTGTTCAGCCATGCTGCCGGAGCTATCGATACAGGCGTCAGCTACCTGCAGGTGATCGGGCCCGTCTACGGGTTCTCCGGGATGGGCATGGCTCTTTACTTTGCTTCCCAAGGGGCAGGCCAGCTGCGTTGGCCTATGTGTTGCGGATTGCTCCGGCTGGCCGTTGCAGGAGTTGGCGGATGGCTTGCGGTAGAGATTTCAGGCTCGCTACAAGGATTATACGCTGCCATGGCAATCGCACTTGTTGTCTATTCCACACTTTTGGCGCTGGCGATACGCTCTGGCGTTTGGTTTCACGCCTCCGCCGGATGAGGGCTCGGGCTCCCTGAGGCCGCCGTCGTCCCACGGCCAGCATTAGCCAAGTTCGCCCTTGTAGGCGCACAACGAACTGCACACCCGAACCAAACTCTAGCCAACTAGAGCGTCGGGCGGTTTCTGTGAATCTGACGATTGAACTAAGCCGCTGATCGCGGCGATTTGCGGCGGGCTTTGACGAGAGCGCCCTGACTGAGAGGATGGTTGTGTTGCAACCCACCCTTCAGACAGGAGGCCCCGATGGCTGAGATAAGCCCTCTTCGCCGCCGGATGATTGAGGACATGACGATCCGCAATTTGTCCCCGGCGACCCAAAGATCCTACATCAGTGCAGTCCGGAAGTTCAGCCGCTATTTCTCCCGATCACCTGATCGGCTTAATCTCGACGACATTCGCACGTTCCAGGTTCACCTTGTCTCGACGGGGATATCGTGGGCATCGTTAAATCAGATCGTGTGTGCTCTCCGATTTTTCTATGGCATTACCTTGGCCCAAGACGATGTCCCTGAGCGGATTCCATACGCGCGCAAACCCCGCAAGATCCCCGTTGTTCTGTCGGCGGACGAGGTGGCCCAATTTCTTGAGGCCGTCTCCAGTCTCAAGGCGCGTGTAGCGCTGACCACAGCTTATGCCGCTGGCCTCAGGGTCGGCGAGGTCTGTGGTCTGAAGATCGAGGATATCGACAGTTCCCGGATGGTGATCCATGTTCGTCATGGCAAAGGCGCCAAAGCCCGATACGTCATGCTGTCAAACGAGCTGCTGGGCATTTTACGCAGTTATTGGCGTCTATCGCGACCCACCGGGTTCCTTTTTCCAGGGCGCGATGCCGACAGGCCGATCGAACCGACCGTTTTGAACGCCGCCTGTCGTTCAGCGGTTGCCGCTACTGGCCTTTCAAAGCGGGTCACCGTCCATACGTTGCGGCATTCCTTTGCAACGCACCTTCTGGAGAATGGCACCGATATCCGGATCATCCAGGTCTTGCTTGGCCATGCCTATCTATCCAGCACTGCGCATTATGCACAGGTGTCCACCGACACCATCAGGTCGACCGCCAGTCCCCTTGACCGTTTGCGATTGGAGGTGACCCCGCCGGAAGCGTAGCAGGTTGCGTCCCGCCTTCGAAGTCGCCGACATCTTTCGGTGGCATGGTGGCCCTTACAGACGCGAGAACGCCGGTCATCTTGGCCGCGGCGAACGACGTGTCATGGGAGCGATAGAAGCCTGCCGGACACCCAGGCTTGGCGGTCACGTCAATGCCTGCGATAAGTGCGGCAAAACCCGCATCTCCTATAACTCCTGCCGCAATCGTCATTGCCCAAAGTGTCAGGGAGCTGCTCGCAAGGAATGGGTCGATGCTCGCATCGCCGATCTCTTGCCGGTCCCCTATTTCCATGTGGTCTTTACGATGCCACGTGGTGTCGCTGAGATCGCCTTCCAGAACAAGGCGGTCGTCTATGCATTATTGATGCGGATCTCGGCCGAGACCCTGCAGACCATCGCAGCTAACCCCAAGTGGCTGGGCGCAGAGATCGGTGTAACCGCTGTGCTCCACACCTGGGGCCAGGCCATGACCCACCATCCCCATGTCCATTGTGTCGTACCGGGTGGAGGCCTCTCACCCGATCGAACAAGGTGGATCAATTGCCGATCGGGCTTCTTTCTGCCCGTTCGCGTGCTGTCACGTCTGTTTCGCCGGCTTTTCCTGACAGCTCTCGCTGATGCCTTTGCCAAAGACGAGCTGCAATTCTTCAACGAACTCGCTCATCTCAACGATAACAAGACATTCGCCCGCCATCTTGCCCGCGCTCGCAGCATCGAATGGGTGGTCTATTCGAAGCCGCCATTCGGTGGTCCGGATCAAGTGCTCGCCTATCTTGGCCGCTACACCCATCGTGTTGCCATCGCAAACAGCCGCATCGTCCATGTCGATGACGACCATGTCGCCTTCCGATGGAAGGATTATCGTGGAAACGGTCGCGACCGTGAGAAGATCATGCGTCTTCATCCCCACGAGTTCATCCGGCGCTTTCTCCTTCATGTGCTTCCGGATGGCTTCCACCGCATGCGCCATTTTGGCTTTCTCGCCAATTGTCACCGGCGCGATCGTATCGCTCTCTGCAGAAGCCTCCTCGGCCAACTATCACCGATAGGCGAGCGATCCCATTCGACAAAATCTCAACAGGCCCATTCTGCGGGTTTCACAAAGTCCCGGACAAAGATTTCAGTAAGTCGCGGACACCGAATTCAGAAAGTTCGGGACAGCAAATTCAATAAGTCGCGGACAGAAGCGACAGCGGATTTAGATCGAATCTCGTGAGCGCCGATCTGGCAATTTGTTCTCGTGTTTTAAGCGAGGATCTAATGCCTAGACGGAAACAAGCGAGACATACTGATGTGAAAGACATTCGATCGATACTGCGGCTGACGTTCGAGCAGGAATTGTCGATACGCGCCGTTTCTGAGCGGCTGAAGATGAGCAAGACGTCGGTCTCAACGTATCTGCTGCGGGCGCGGGAGGCGGGGCTTGCAGCATGGCCACTTCCACCCGGTCTGGATGATGACGAGCTCCTGGAGCAGCGACTATTCCGGCGGATGGGGCGACCTCCTCGAGACAGCGAGGAACCGAACTGGCCGAAAGTGGCCAGCGAGTTGAAACGCAAAGGCGTGACGCTCAACCTGCTATGGCAGGAATACCGGGAGGTCCATCCGGATGGATACGGCTACACCTGGTTCTGCTGCCGATTTGCTGATTATGAGAGCCGCGCCAAACCCACCTATCGCAGTCGTCATGTGGCTGGTGTCGCGATGGAATGCGACTATGCCGGCCATACGATCCCGATCATCGATCCGTCTTCTGGCGAGATCCGGGCAGCACAGATTTATGTGGCCGTGCTGAGTGCATCGCAATTGGTGTTCTCCTATGCCAGCTTCAGTCAGAAGCTGCCGGATTGGATCGAGGCGAACCAGCGAGCCTTCAGTTACTTCGGTGGGGTGACGAAGACAACGATCTGCGACAACCTCAAATCCGCGATTGCCAAGGCTCTCTGGTTCGAACCGACGTTGAACGCGACATTTGCTGCCTTCGCCGAACACTACGATACGACCGTATTGCCAGCACGGCCGCGGCGTCCTCGGGATAAACCATCCGCGGAGGGATCGGTTTTAATCGTCGAGAGGTGGGTTCTGGCCAGACTTCGAAACGACCGTTTCTTCAGCCTTGTCGATCTCAATATCCGCATCAGCGCTCTGATCGAGGACCTTAACACCCGTACGATGCGTCGGTATGGAAAATCCCGGCGAGCCCTGTTCGATGAGGTCGAGCGCTCCCAGCTCAAGCCACTGCCGCCAACGCCGTTTGAATACGCGGAATGGAAGGTCGCCAAGGTTCATCCCGATTACCATGTCGACGTCGACAAGACGTTCTATTCCGTGCCGCACGGTCTGATCGGCAGGAAGGTCGATATCAGGCTGACGTATCGAGCGGTCGAGATCTTCTTTGACCACAAGCGGGTCGCCAGCCACATCCGAAGCTCCCAGCGTTCCGGCCATATCACTGTCAATGAGCATATGCCGAAAGCTCACCAGCGCTATGCAAACACGACGCCTCACACGTTGCGCAAGGAAGCGGCGAAGGTTGGGGCCAATACTGCGATATTTATCGAGCGTCTGCTTAGCGATCGGCCGCACCCGGAGCAAGGCTACAGATCCGCTCAGGGCATTCTCTCCCTGGCGCGTCGTTACGAAACCGATCGGCTGGAATTGGCCTGTGAGCGTGCGTTGGTCATCAATGCGCTGACCTATTCGTCTGTCGCCAACATTCTCAGATCTGGTCTCGATCAGGCTCCTGCCGCAAGCGAGACCGTGAAGCCGGCACCGCCGCACGGCAATATCCGCGGCAAAACCTACTACCAATGAAAGGACATCTAATGCTGACACATCCAACACTGGACCAGATGAGTGCGCTTGGTCTTGCCGGAATGGCAACCGCCTATCGCGAACTTATCGAGCAAGTTCATGGAAATGATCTTAGCTTTGACGAACGGCTTGGCCTGATGCTCGACCGCGAGATCGCACTACGAACCGACCGACGGCTGACCAATCGGCTCGCCACAGCAAAGCTTCGATTTGCCAATGCCTCGATCGAAGACATCGATTTTAGATCTCACCGCGGCCTTGATCGTCGCAATGTCTTGTCCTTGGCGCAGGGCGCATGGCTGAAGGCAAACGAGAACCTGATCCTGACAGGCCAAACGGGCACTGGAAAAACTTGGATCGCCTGCGCCTTTGCGAGACAGGCGGCCCGCCTCGACTACTCTGTCCTCTACGTTCGTATGCCGCGGCTCTTCGAGGATCTCGCACTTGCCAGGCTCGATGGACGCTTTCCGCGCCTCATCGACAAGCTGGCACGTGTTCAGTTGCTGGTGTTGGATGACTGGGGAACCCATACCCTGAATGACCGACAGCGCCTCGATTTGCTCGAAATCTTCGAGGAGCGATATCGAAGGAAATCGACCCTGATCACAGCTCAGCTTCCGGTGGCCGCCTGGCACGAAATGATTGGAGAAGCCACTTTGGCCGATGCGATTTTGGATCGCATTGTTCACAACGCCCACCGCATCACTCTCGAAGGCGACAGCATGCGCAAACGAAAAACGCCGACGCTCTTGACCGGCGACGAAATAACCGAACACAATCACGCGTAACAGCAACAAGGCAACCGGGATTCGATCGCATCCGTTGTCCGCGACTTAGCGAAACGCTTGTCCGCGACTTGCTGAAACCGCTGTCCCGATTTAGCGAAATCCGCACCCATTCCTTCGAATGCCCCGATTGCCAGCACCCCATGCGTCGAACTGGCGTCACCGTCGCGCCTGTTTCACCGCCTCGGCCATCATCCTTCTGGTGCGATACTTCATGATGTCAGACAACCGCAAACATTACAGCATATTCCCACTCGCTCGCCGCTGTGCCGGCGATCGATATCGCTCGACCCCAGCAAGACCGAACCGCGTCAGATCCCGGTACATTTGGCCCACAGGTCTGCAAGGTCTCCGGCAAAACGCTCAGGAATGTCGATTCTCAGGATCAGCGACACCCTCGGAGCAATCGGGACGGCATGGTTCCGGCTCTGCCGACATCGGGCCACTTCTCAATTCCCCATAGCAGCGTCAAACAACCCGCGTCTTAGTTCAATCCGGCTTACATGAGGTCGCCCGAACCCGCCGCACCGTCCCATGCGACCTCAAATAACCCTCCAGATTCCCTTGGCTTCGATTTTATGATTCAACATGGCAGGAGGACTTGCCATGTCTCGCGCCTATTCTTCGGACCTTCGCCAGCGGATTGTTGATGCGATCACGCAAGGCGAAACGCGTCGGGGAGCCGCTGCTGCTTTCAAAGTCTCGCCCGCCACGGCTGTTCGGCTTAAGCAGCGGGCGGATCGAACGGGCTCGGTCGAGCCGTCCCGGCGCGGTCGGCCCAGCGGCGGCGGCAAATTGGGCCCTTTCCAGGATGCCATTATCGCCAAGGTAGAGGCGCAACCGGATATAACCATGCCCGATCTGGCGATTTGGCTGGAAGAGCATCATGGTGTGAAAGCTGATCCTTCGAACCTGTCAAAGCTTCTTTGCCGGGCGGGCTTCACCTTTAAAAAAAACACTGCTGGCATCGGAACGCGAACGCGCCGACGTGCGCCGGGAGCGCGATGAGTGGCGCAAACGTCGCCAACCCGCTATGCAGCAGAGCCCCGGACGTCTCGTCTTCGTAGATGAGACTTCGGTCAAGACCAACATGACACCACTGCGTGGCCGGAGCATCAAGGGCAAGCGCCTGCAGGCGGATGCGCCTTTCGGCAAATGGCACACCCAAACCTTTATCGCCGGTCTGCGCTGCGATGCCATCACGGCACCCTTTGTCGTCGATGGGGCCATGGATGGAGACAAGTTCGACACCTACGTGCGAACTCAACTCGCACCGACGCTTGAACCAGGCGACGTGGTGATCTGGGATAACCTCAACGTCCACAAAAGCCCCCGAGCAGCGGCGGCCATCGCCGAAAGGAAGGCATGGATACTCTTCCTGCCGCGATATTCGCCAGACAACAATCCGATTGAAATGGCCTTTTCGAAGCTCAAGGCACTCTTGCGGAAAATGAAAGCAAGGACTTACGACGATCTCTGGAAAGCCGTCGGAAAAGTCTGCGACCTATTCACACCGCAAGAGTGCTGGAACTATTTCCGCCAGGCCGGATGCGTTGCACATTAATCGCCCGACGCTCTAGTGGATGGAATCTAACGCTTGGTGCCCGCGTTTAACGGCGGCGATGATTTTGTCGGGATCGGCGGTCCAAGTGAAGGGCTTTGGCTTTTTGTTGTGCTCAACGAGGAAACGGTTGATGGCGGCCTGGAGATCGACGACGGAATGGAAAACGCCGCGTTTCAGACGCCGCTTCGACAGCCTGGCGAAGAAACCCTCCACCGCGTTGAGCCATGAGCTTGAAGTCGGAGTGAAGTGGAAGGTGAAACGCTCGTGACGGTCGAGCCAGGCTCTCACCTTGGGATGCTTGTGGGCAGCATAGTTGTCGAGGATGACGTGGACGGCCTTGTCGTCCGGCACCTGGGCGTTAATGGCGTTGAGGAAGCGGATGAACTCCTGATGACGATGACGCTGCATGTTGCGACCGATGACGGTGCCGTCGAGCACGTTGAGGGCGGCAAACAGCGTGGTTGTGCCGTGCCGCTTGTAGTCGTGGGTCATGGTGCCGAGCCGACCCTTCTTCATCGGCAGGCCCGGCTGGGTGCGGTCGAGCGCCTGGATTTGGCTTTTCTCATCGACCGACAACACGACGGCGTGGGCTGGCGGATCAACATAGAGGCCGACAACGTCTCGCAGCTTGTCGACGAATTTCGGGTCGTTGGACAATTTGAACTGCCGCCACCGATGAGGTGCGAGGCCATGCGCTTTCCAGATACGCCTGACTGCGCTGGCGCTGATGCCGGCGGCCGTCGCCATCATGTCGGCCGTCCAGTGCGTCGTCTCGCCCGGCGGATCAGCCAGCGTCAGGGCCACCACACGCTCGGCGACATCGGGTCCGAGCCGCACAATACGCGACGGCCGCGTCTTGTCGCGCAGGAGACCCTCGACGCCTTCTGTGGCGAAGCGCTCTTGCCAGCGCCATACGCAGGTCTTCGATTTGCCGGTCTGGCGCATAATCTCGACAGTTCCGACGCCATCGGCACTCAGCAGGATGATCTCGGCCCGCCAGACGTGCTTTTGGGGCGCATTGCGATCCCTGGTCAAGGCCATCAGGCGTTGGTGATCTGTTGGCGAAACGGTGAACGATATTCCTGTGCGCATGCGCCAGACTCGCATGCCAACCCAGCAAATGGAATCCCATACAGGACTCTTATGTCAGGCGGTAACCACTAGTGCCAGCGATCAGTTTCGGTGTTTCGGTATTTACCAAGCTTCTATAGCCACCGAGGGGATCGAAAGTCTTCGGCTTCTCAAGCCTCTGGTCCGGCGTCGTGTTAAAGGACGCGGTCCGTCGCATCGACCTGCGGCTCTCGGCGACTGAATCATTGCCAATGGCCTGGTCCGCGTTCGCTCGCCACTACTTGCGGAGTCTCGGTTCCATATCAACGACTATTCGAGCCGGGCTCGTACGCATTGTTCAACTAATAGTGAGGTTGCCAGTATTTAGAAACAGCCCCTTGATCTCAGTCTGGCCGAACACCGGTGTTCCGTCCGGCGTCATCGGTCGTTGGCCGCAACAGAAGGTGACTTCGGATATCGCCGCCGGTAAAAAGGCTGGCGACCGTGGGTTCGAATGTGGCAGAGCGTCCTTCGACAAGATCCGTGGCGTAGCCGGAGATTTCGGCCATGCCTCCGAGCCGGATCTGATCGCGAACTTAGCAGGATGCGGAAAAAGGCCCTTGCTGTGAACGGACTGCCATGATTCCATGCCTGAGTGATTGGTCGGCAGGAGCAGGACATGCGCGGTAATGATATCCAGACGGCGGGTTTGTTTTCTTATGTGAGCTGCGAAGCCCGGGTTCCGACAAGCCATCCGCTGCGGGCGATCCGCGCGATTGTAGACGAGGCGCTGGAAGTTTTGTCGCCGGATTTCGAGGCGATGTATTCAGCGATCGGCCGTCCGTCGATCCCGCCGGAGAAGCTGCTGCGCGCTCTGTTGTTGCAGGCCTTTTACACGATCCGCTCGGAGCGTCAGCTCATGGAGCAGATGGACTACAATCTGCTGTTCCGCTGGTTCGTCGGCTTGTCGATGGACGCGCCGATCTGGGACGTCACCGTGTTCACCAAGAACCGTGAGCGGCTCTTGGCTGGCGATATCGCCGCCAAGTTTGGCCGCGTTGCTGAGCCAGCCGCGGGTGAAAGCATTGCTGTCAGACGACCACTTCTCGGTGGACGGCACCTTGATCGAAGCCTGGGCCAGCATGAAGAGCTTCAAGCCCAAGGACGACACAGATGGTGGCGACACCGACGGCAGCGGCTCTGGCGCTGAAGAGAAACAGCCGCCAGAAGCCAAAGGCCGCAACTCTGAGCGCGATTTCCACGGCGAGAAGCGCAGCAACGCAACCCACGCATCGACCACCGACCCGGACGCCAGGCTTTATAAGAAGGCCCGTGGCCAGGCGGCCAGGCTTTGCCACATGGGCCACGTCACCATGGAAAACCGCAATGGTTTGGTTGTTGACGCCACGCTGACCCATGCGACCGGAACCGCCGAGCGCGAGGCGGCACTGGATATGGTGGGCCGCATGGATGGTCGTCATCGCATCACATTGGCTGCAGACAAAGCCTACGATACGGCCGATTTCGTTGCTGCCTTGCGGGACGCAAAGGTGACGCCACACGTCGCCCAAAACACGACGAACCGACGCTCGGCAATTGATGGTCGCACCACCCATCACCCTGGCTACGCTGTCAGTCAGCGCATTCGCAAGCGTATCGAGGAAGTGTTCGGTTGGGCCAAGACCAGCGGCGGAATGCGTAAGACCCGCCATCGTGGAAAGGATCGCGTCGGCTGGATGTTCACCCTAACAGCCACCGCTTATAATCTGGTGAGGCTGCCAAAGCTGCTGGCGACAGCCTAATCGCGCCCGGAATCCGCCGAACCAGGCGGATGACGACAAAATGGGCCGACAACGGCCGCTGAAAAAGCCTCATCACGGCCTGTCTTCGAGCCGTCTAGCCAGGATCGGCGGAAAAATCGGCGCTATTTCCGCGACCTGTTAGATGATGGCGATCCTGTGCGGTTTCCTCGGGTCAAAAGTGACAAATGGAAAAATCGCATGCAGCACCGGTGTGTGATCTGTCTTGTCGATAGCCGCTTCCAAGCAAGGATAGGGGCTCACTCACACAGCTTCAATGCCGAAACCGCACGCTCGGGAAGCCTGTTCGCCAACATCGTTACCTCTGGCGACATCCTTTCCCGCGAGCCCGGCAAGAAACGACGCCGCTCAAGCGACTACCATTATGACTAAATCTAGAGCTTGCTCAAAACCTCAAGCGAACCCGCATCCCCGGAGAAAGAAATCGACTGATTTCCTGGCCCGGGCGATCGCCGCGTCCCTATTCGGGGCGCGTCCGCCGAGTGTATCCTGAATCATCGGCCCTTGGATGAGGTAATAGAACTGATCCGCTAAAAAAACCGCGTCCTCGACGCCGCCGTTGTATAGAAGAGAGCTTAGCCGATCTCGGGAGTACTTTCTTCCAGCAGCTTCCGCGATTTGCATCAGTTCGGGAAACTTTCTCGCCTCGCTGTGAACGAGGAAATAGAGGGCCAGCACTTGCGTATCCAGAAACGCGTCGACCAGCTTCTCGGCGACCGTATGAAGCTCTTCAGAAAGCGTCTTGCCTCCAAGCCGCGACAACTCGGCCGGGGGACGCCGCTGTTTTGTGAAGTCGATGATAACCGCTTCGAATAGGTCGGCTTTCGTGGCGAAGCGCGTGTACAGTGTTCTCTTAGAGCATTTCGCCAGCGCGGCAATGTCATCCGTGCTCGTGCCCTCGTAGCCCCTGTCAAGGAACAGGACCTGAGCCGCGGCGACGATCTCCGCCGTTAAGGCCGCCTCGTTTCCCTTAGCGGGACGCCCTCGTGAACGTGGGCTTGACTGGGAGGTCTTAGCGTCGTTGCCATTATTGACTGTAATTTTCATCGTCTCCTGTTCGTCTCGACATCCTGAAGGTTCCTCATCACAGCACCGATCGCACTGCTCAGTGCATCACCACTGCAGGTCCACGCTGAATCGGTCTCAGGATAAAAACCAGCGGTGTGATGACAAGAAGGGAGATGGCGAAGAAATAGAACATGTCGTTGAACGCCATGACGGTGGCCTCACGAATCATTACCTGAAAAATATTGACGATGGAGAGCTGGACAGATTGCGGATCACTCCCGGACTGAAGGACACGCTCCTGGGCAATGAGGGAATTGGCGGTTACCGACTCCATCAAACGCTGCGTGTGGAGCGAGGTTTGACGGTCTAGCATGGTACCGATCAGGGCCAGACCAACAGAACCACCGAGGTTACGGGCGGCCGTGTAGATTCCTGCGGCGTCCTGCGCTTGTTCGCGGGGCACGGAACGCGTCATGGCCTGATTAAGGAAGATAAGTGTGAACGCCTGCCCGAACCCGCGAAGTAACTGCGAGAAGTTGAAGTCGCCGCCATCGGCACCCGCGGTTAGGCCCGTGTCCACATAACAGCTTACGGAATAGCAGATCAGTCCGAATACGATCGCCACCCTGAGGTCGAGCTTTCTGGTCAGAAGCGGGAAGAACGGGATGATCGCCAGCATCGGAAGGCCGCTGAGGAGGACGACCATGCCCGACTGGAGTGCATTGTATCCGCTGATACGTGCAAGAAACTGCGGTATTAAATAGGTTATCCCATAGAGCGAGGCACCGGTCACGACCGCCATGACAACGACACTCCCAAACGATCTCTGAAACAGGATGCTGAGGCGAATGACGGGTCTGTTAGCGGTCAGCTGGCCCACGACAAGCATGAACAGTCCAACTAGCGCAACTCCCGTCAGCAGTACGATAACCGAGGACTCGAACCAGCTTTCTCTCTGCCCGTCTTCGAGAACGACGGTAAGGCATCCCAGGAACAACGGCAGCCCGACGATACCCAGCCAATCTGCCTTCAGGAGCAATTCGAGATTGGTCCTCGCAGGCGGTAGTCCAAGGGTGAGAAGCAGAAGCAGGCCGACGCCTACGGGCAGATTGAGGAAGAACGCATAATGCCAGCTGGCGTTCTCTGTAAGCCATCCACCAAGGACAGGACCCGCAATGGGGCCTATGACGGCCGTGACCCCGAAAAGTGCTGTGCCAACAGGCTGCTGGTTTGGCGGCAGGCGCAAGGCGATGATGGTCAGGGCGGTCGGTATCATAGCGCCTCCGGTAAAGCCCTGGCCGACGCGTCCCGCCACCATCATTCCGAGAGACGTTGAAAAACCGCAGACCATCGAGAAGCAGATAAACAGCGACGTCATCACCAGCAAGAACTTGCGGAGGCCAAGAAGGTTGGTGAACCAGCCCGAAAGCGGGATCATGACGATCTCCGCGACGAGGTAGGCCGTGGCAATCCATGTGCCTTCCGATCCACTCGCTCCGATTTCACCCTGTATTTGGGGCAGAGCGGAGTTGGTAATCGACACGTCCAGGGTCGCCATCAGCGCCCCGACGATACCCGCGGCGACCGCGGTCCATGCGGCTGCATCTGCTTTTTCGAGCGGATTAACGGCCTCGCCATCCACTGTCATGGCGCTCATTGTCCGACCTCGACCGCTTCGTCTTTCTCATGGCGGCTGCCGCGGGTATCCACCTCGACACTGACGGACAGACCGGGAGTTAGCAACTTTCGCGTATTTGCATTGGCCTTAATCTTGATGCGAACGGGAATGCGCTGAACGATCTTTGTGAAGTTGCCTGTGGCGTTCTCGGTCGGGATTAGGGCGAACTGCGCGCCCGTTCCAGGCGAGAAACTCTCGACTTCCCCATCGAGGGCGCCGGAGCTGATGGCATCCACGCTGATAAGAGCGGGTTGTCCGACACGCATCAGTTCGACCTGCGTCTCCTTGAAGTTGGCGACCAGGTAGATGTCGTTGACTGGAACAAGCGTCATGAGCCGCGTGCCTACCGAAACATATTGCCCGACAGTGACAGACTTGTCGCCGACAACACCCGTAATCGGTGCGGTGATCTCGGTAGCGTTAAGATCGAGCTGGGTTGTGGCCAGCTGCGCTTCGGACTGCCGCACAGCCGCCTCCGACTGTTTGACAGCGGCTCCGGTAGTGTTGATGGCCTCATTAGCAGAGTCCAGTGATGCCTCGGAGACCTTAACCTGCGCAGCCTGCTGGTCGCGCTGACTTGTATAATTGGCTATCTGCTCGTTGGACGTCGCGCCTGAGCGGCCGAGCGACTGATAGCGGTCGACCTGGCTCTGGGCGAACTGCGCCTGGGCCTTTGCCGAGAGGAGCTGGGCTTCCGCTTGACCGACTGACGATATCTGCTGCTTTGCTTCTGCCTGAGCTCTGATTAGGTTCGCCTTGGACGACTCGACACCCGCCTGCGCCTGCGCGACCTTGGCTTGATAGTCTTGGGGTCTGATCTTCAGGAGCTTGTCGCCGACCGCGACCCTCTGGTTCGCGACGACATACAAGTGTTCGACATATCCCTGCACCTTAGGGGACACCGCCGTCTGGTCGGCCTGTAGGAACGCATCGTTGGTTGACTGCAGAAAGCGGCCGACTGTCCAGTAGTTGAAGAACCAAATGGAGCCGCCGACAACCGCCACGAGGGCGACAATCAGGAGGATGCGTTTAATCCGCCGCCTCTCTTCCGGCGATTTAGTCGGCGTGGAGAGGTCTGCGGCCTGTTCCTCGGAAACGTCGCTTTCCTTTTCGACGCGCATTACAATCGCTTTTACCACTACCTGATTACTCCACCACTTTAATGGTACTATATAGTTTATTTAATCGCGATGGATAGTCCCGCTTGGCGACATGCAGCATTCTTGAGAGCTTTTTGGGAGGATACGCGAAAAAAGCCCGGCAAACTGCGGGGGCAGAGAAAGGCGCGAGCCTTGAGGTTGAAGCTGTCAGCCGCCGTGTAACGCTATCCAGTATCCAGCATGTGCTTTACAACAACGAGACTCAGCAAACACGCTCTGCAGATTGATGCTGACGCTGGCGTCGAGAGGCACTGACGAACTTCATCATGCGCGAATCGCTGCCCGAACTTGCCGATGACCGGTACGACAATGGGATCATCAGCAGCCTGATGCTGCAAGCCGGAAGCGGCCTCGAAGTCAGGTGCTTCGACCCGGACTAAGGCTATATGCGGTTTTTTTGTTAAACCTATGTGAGTCTGCTTGCGGGTGGCAACAGCCCTACCAAACCAGGATGGACCGGCAGCCGGGAACCGGCTGCCGGATTTATTGCGATCAGAGACGTTTAGCTAGCAAACGAGCTATTGAAGTTGAAGCCGCCAGACGCGTTGCTGAACGAGAATGTTCCCGCCTTCTGGACGACTTCAGCCGGCAGCGATGCCGAAAACGTGCCCGACTTCGAACCGAAGGTGTAGCTGCCGCTGACAGCACCATCAGCACCGATGGTGACCGTGGAAGCGACCGAAGAGGCGCCGCCGCTCACGAGATCCAGCTGGGCGATGTCGAGTTCGAAGATGTTGTTCATGGTAGTCTCCTTTCAGGTTGGGTGGGGGGTGGCCTGCCTGGCCTTCCCCTCCGTCAGTCATCACCGGCTGCCTATGGCCATCAGAGGGTCCATTATCCAGTCGGTGAAGTGTCGGCGATCTGTCACGATATCGCCGATTAGGGTCATACCGGGGGTCAGCGGACGCTCTTCGCCATACGCGGCAATGCTGGTGCGCTCGAGGCTGACTGTGACCCGGTAGACGGGAGCTGTGAGGGCGATGGGAGCCAGAAGCTCACCCTCGCGATAGGTTGCGCGGGAGACCTGAACGACATGGCCCAAAAGCATCCCGAAACGCTGATATGGAAAGGCATCGACCTTCAGCCGTACCTCCTGCCCTGGCTGGATAAGGCCAGCAGCGCGCGGCGGAACCAGCAGATTGGCTTCCAGGTTGCTGCCACCAGGCACGAGGGCTGCAAGAGGCGATTGCGCGATGGCAGTCTGCCCCGGCTGAGCCTGTAGCGCCGCAACCCGGCCGGCCACCGGCGCGACGACCACATAGGCGCGGTTGACCTGCAATTGCGCAAGGGATTGCTCAAGCTCGCTGCGAAGACCTTGTAGCTGAGCGAGCTTGTCGTCCCTGTCCGCCGGCAGGCTGGCCAATTGCGAGCGGGCATCGACAAGATCGCCTTGCCGCTGTTCCTTCTGCCGCTCGAGTTCGTGGATGACGCTCTCTTGGGCAAAGATCTGCTGCTGGCGGCGCGATAGTTCAAAACGCGTCCCGCCACCGTTAACCTGGAGCTTGGCGTAATGGCCGGTATCGTCTGTTTGCAGGGCTTGTAGCCGGCGTTCAGACTCCAGACGTTGCTCCTGGCTCGCCAGTTCGCTGCCCAGCCCTTCGACACGGGAAGACAGGCGTCGCTCCTCCTGGTCAAAGCGGGCGTTGGATGCCTTGATCTGTGTATCGATGGACTGAATACGGGCTTGCGTCTCAATCCGTAGTTTTTCACCGACCGTGCCGTCTGCGCCGGTCGTCTCCAGCGACAGTTCCACCATCGGCTGGCCCTGGGTGACCAGGTCTCCCTCATGGACAAGGACGCGGGTAACCGTACCGCCCTTGGCGGCGTAAATCTGTGCCAGGCCACCAGTCGGGGCTATGTAGCCCTGCACCGTTTCCTTGCGCGCATAGGTACCGGTCATGAGATAGGCTGCACCGACCACCACGAGGCAGCCGAGGACGGTGGTCATCACCCCATGGCTCACCGGTTGTGCGATCATCACCTCCCCGCCAATGCGGCGACGATGTTCAGTGGCTTCGCTACGGAACAGGGTACTCATGGCACCACCTGCAAAGGGTGGGCCGGCACATCGCGCTTTAGCTCGCGTATATTGCCGTTTTCCACTGCAAAGGCGCGGGCAGCACCTTCGATGGCTCCGGGGCGATGGGCGACCATCACTTGGGTGATTCCGAGCTTGCTCAGCGATTGCATGAGGCGGCGCTCCGACAGGACATCCAGATTGGCCGTCCCTTCGTCGAGAAACAATATGGACGGCTTGCGGTACAGCGCACGCGCCAGGAGAGCTCGCTGCTGCTGCCCACCTGACAGCGTAGATCCGAGGTCTCCCACCAAGGTCATGTAGCCCATTGGCATACACATGATTTCGTCGTGAAGGCCAACAAGCCGGACAACCTCCTCGACCCGAGCGATATCGATCTCAGGATCGAAAAAAGCGATATTGTCGGCAATCGTCCCCGCAAAAAGCTGGTCGTCCTGCATCACCACACCGACCTTGGCTCGGTACGCCCGCATCCCGAAGACGCCGAGCGGGAGGCCGTCCACAAACACCTCGCCCTCACCCGGCGGATAGAGGCCCATCAACAACTTCAAGAGGGTAGACTTGCCGCCGCCAGAAGGGCCCACAAAGACGACGGACTGCCCCGCCTCTATGGAGAGGGATACATCCTTCAGAACCCATGCCTCCCGTTCGGCATAGCGAAAGGAGAGGTTGCGTACGAGAAGTGATCCGGCAAGTGGACGATCCCCCCGGGCTGCGGCATTGAGGGCGGGCTCTGGATCCTGATGCACGACATCGGCCAGGCGCTCTAGATGAAGGCCGATCATGCGAAATTTGAAATACTGGTCGACGAGTGAAAACGCCGCCGTGCTGAACTGGCTCCGATAGGAAAGGAAAGCCAGCAACATGCCGAGCGTCATCTCTCCGCGGATGATGCTGCCGGCTCCGAAATAGAAGACGAGGAGCATCTCGGCGCCCGTCAGGAAGGATAAGCCTGCCGAACCCTTAAGACTGATTTTCTGGACGCGTACATTGTTGTTGATGCTGTCGGCATAGGCATTTTGCCAGACACCGTGGCGTTCCAGTTCACGTCCGAACAGCTTGAATGCCCGCGCACCACGGATCGTTTCAAGCAGGATACCATCCACCTTGGCCTGGTACTGGATACCCTCGTTGGTCAGGCTGCGAAGCCACGGAAAAGTCCCCAAGCGTATGCAAATGACCAGCGCCAGCGAGCCCAGCACAATGCTTGCCAGATAGGGCGCGTAGATCACCATCACGACCAGCGTGATGATCGCCATTAACCCGTCCAGCGCGCCGGACACAAAGCCACCTGTCAGCAGATCCTGAACCGGCTGAAGGGAATTAAAACGCGATAGGATATCGCCGAGACGCCGTTTTTCAAACCACGGGACAGGCAGGCGCATGGCATGACGCAACAGATTGCCGCGCATCTGAAAGGTAAGAAGCGTGCTGAAATGCATCTGCACGTATCCGCGCAACAAGGTCGTGGCGCTCTGAACCAACAGCAGCAATGCCGCGCCGATGACTATGACGTTCAGGAGACTGAAATCACCCTTTGAGATTGCCTCATCGACAATCATCTGGTTGACGAGCGGCGACAGCAGAACAAAGAATTGCAACAGGGCGGAGAGCGCCAAGATCTGCAGCAGGCTCGGAATGAATCCGGCGCTCCTGGACCACAGGTCGGCCAGGCGCACCCGCTCGACCACCTTGCGTTTTCGGAAGGTAGTCGCCGGTGTCAGTTCCAGCGCTATCCCGGTAAAATGTTTCGATGCCTCGTTGAGCGAGAGCCGCCGCTGGCCGCTCGCCGGATCGTGCAAGTCCACCCACCGGCCAGAAGCATGCGTCAGCACGACGTAGTGCGACATATCCCAGTGCAAGATGCAGGGCGTCTTCAGCTTGCCGATATCTGCCATTTCCAGCTTCAGCGGCCGACTGGTCAGACCGAGGTCGTCAGCGACGGCAATAAGCGTTTTTAGCGTCGTACCATTCGCGGATGCGGCGTGGCGGCGACGAAGTTCTGACAAAGTCACCCGATGACCGTGAAAGCCGGCTACCATCACCAGGCACGCTAGCCCGCATTCAGCGGCTTCGGATTGGAGCAACGGCTCAATTCCGTAGCGTTTATGGAGGGCCTTGAGAAACAACTGACTATCTCGCTTTAACGGTGGTGAACGATAAGAAATGGGATGCGATTTCCAACGACCTCACGGGCGCTAGTCTGGCCAACGACCGTCCCGCCAAGACTGGGCCGTCGAGAAGTATTCTACAAGCGGTGGTTAAGTTCTGGGGAGTTGGACTTTTAAATCCAGTTCAGAGCTCGCATCGGACCAAGGGCACTGACTGGTCCCGAGTTCCGTGAAAATGAGTGATGTAAGACATACGACAAAGCTCCCTTGGATCGTTGTCGGCGCTTTATTCCCGGCACTCGTAATTCGTGCGTGGCAATCAAGCTGCCGTGTCCAAAGGTATGGCATGCCTCACTATTGAGTTGGGTCTAGTTATATTGGGAGATGTTGCGGCGGCGCACTTTGCTGCCACAATCAAGATGATATCGGGCTCGAAGGAGGGGCCGAAGGCTCTGGCCCAGATGGATCTGCAGGGGGCGGAGAAGGCGACGTGACGGCCTACCTGCTCCGCATGCGCTACGGCCAGAAACATTGCAGCAAGATTTTCAGCCTTTTGCTTCGGCATCTTCAACTCCGAAGCCTTGCTGGCCCGCTCATTCTCGGCCGCGCACCGATCTCTGGCATTCATATGACTGTGTTGGGATTGCCTTTGGCATTGGCGGCGTGGTCGCGGCAAGTTTGCTGCTTCTGGCCAGCGGTTCCCATAGCTCGGGCGAGCAATGGGAAGGACAGATGCGAAGACGTTCCTGATTCTAGTCGTTTGCCGATGCTTCGGCTGGCATTGTTATCGACAGCGGAGCAGACTAAAGTGGAAGTCAACGGAGGCGTCATCGAGGACCGTCGCCGTTTTTCCATGAAGCTTATCCAGGACTGACCCCTGACTATGTGCCTAAGCCCTCACTCTCCTGCAGACATTTGTAGGCCCTCAACAGCCTGGTCTTGCTTTCGGCTTGTAAACTTCATCACGTAGACAAAGAAGACCGGTACGAAGAATATTGCGAGGAGCGTCGCCGATATCATACCACCGAGGACGCCCGTGCCAATAGCAGTCTGGCTTGCCGACCCAGCCCCAGTGGCTATAGCTAAAGGGACAACGCCAAGTGAGAATGCAAGCGACGTCATCAAAATAGGCCTGAAGCGGAGATGTGCTGCCTCGACCGCCGCGTCAAACGACGATTTTCCAGCAGCCCTTAGGTCTTTAGCGAACTCGATAATTAGAATAGCGTTCTTCGCTGACAAACCCATGATCGTAATCAGGCCGACCTTGAAGTAGACGTCGTTCGGCATATCGCGCAGCATCACCGCGCCAACAGCCCCGATAATCCCGAGAGGGATGACGAGAAGCACTGATATTGGGATGGTCCAGTTCTCATAGAGTGCGGCCAGGCAGAGAAAAACCAGTAGAACTGAAAGACCAAGAAGCATCGGAACTTGCGACCCCGACTGGATCTCTTGCAGGGACTGGCCGCTCCACTCGTATCCAAAGCCCGCTGGAAGCGTCTGCGCGATGCGCTCGACTTCCGTGATGGCGTCACCCGACGAATACCCGTTTGCCGCCTGCCCGCTGAACCGGACTGCGGGGAAACCGTTGTAGCCGACGATCTGTGCGGATCCCTTCGTGAATTCGTATCTCGCAAATGCGGAGATCGGAACCATCCCGCCCGCGGCGTTTCTAACGGTAAGGTTCATAACATCGAAGATAGTTCCACGCTTGTCTGCGTCCGCCTGCACAGTGACACGTTGCATGCGTCCAGAGTTTGGGAAATCGTTGACGTAGGACGAGCCAAGGTTTGTGCTAATTGTCTGATTGATATCGGCGAATGTCACGCCATAAGTATTTGCTTTCTCCCGGTCGATTGTCAGCACAGTTTGCGGCGCGTCCGAAAGGCCCTCAACCATCACGCCTTCGAGAACGGGGCTTTTATGGGCCTCTGCCATGAATTGGTCGCGCGCCTTATTGAGCGCTGCAGTCCCCAGATTTCCTCGGTCTTGAAGCCGGAAAGCGAAGCCGTTGGTGCTACCCAGGCCGGAAATCGCTGGTGGTGACAATGCGAAGGCACTTGCATCCTTGATCATCTGGAAGCCGGCATTAAACTTTGCCGATAGTGCCTGTGCCGACTGCATGGACGTCCTCTCGCTCCAATCCTTGAGAGTGATGAACGCGAGCCCCGCGTTCTCTCCTGATCCGGAGAAACTAAACCCGCTAATCGCTACGATACGCTCAACAGATGTTTCTGAGGTGACGATTTTCTCCATGGCCTTAATGGAATCAAGCGTCCGTTCCGCTGTCGCGTCGGCGGGACCCTGAACTTGGGCCAGCAGCGTTCCCTGGTCTTCATCGGGTAGGAATGACGAGGGCAGATGCAGGAACATCCACGCCGTCACCGCCGCCACGACGGTGTAAATCAGCATCACCCTTCCTGCCCTTCGCAGGAGACTTGCTACCCATCTGCTATACTTGTTCGACCCACGATCAAATCCTCGGTTGAACCAACCAAAGAAGCCCCTCTTCGTGTGAGAATGACCTTTATCGACATGCTTGAGGAACGTCGCGCAGAGTGCAGGCGTCAGTGACAAGGCTAGGAACGCCGAAAAAAGAATAGAGGCGACCATTGTTAAGGAGAACTGCTTGTAAATCACACCGACAGCGCCAGGGAAGAACGCCATCGGTACGAAGACGGCTGTTAAAACCAGTGTGATGCCAATAACGGCCCCGCTGATCTGTGTCATCGCCTTCTTTGTCGCCTCCTTTGGTGAAAGCCCTTCTTCGGTCATGATCCGCTCGACATTTTCAACAACGACAATCGCGTCGTCTACCAAAATCCCAATGGCAAGCACCATCCCGAACATGGTGAGAACATTGATCGAGAATCCAAGGACGTACATGACGCCGCAAGCGCCAAGCAATGCGATCGGCACCACGATGGTTGGAATGACAGTATATCGAAAGTTCTGAAGGAAGAGGAACATCACGGCGAATACGAGAATCATAGCCTCGACCAGCGTCATCAGCACCTGTTCGATTGAGATATTTACGAACGGTGTGGTGTCATAAGGTATTGAATACTCAATGTCACTTGGAAATGAAGGAGCAAGTTCGGTCAGGCGAGCCCTGACTGCGGTGGCTGTCTTCAGTGCATTGCCGCCAGGGGCAAGTTCTATGGAAGCGCCCGCGGCAGGTTTGCCATTGATGCGAACCGATGTCGCATAGCTGTCGGCACCCACTTCAATTCGCGCCACGTCACTGAGTCGAACAGTCGAGCCGTCAGTTTCTGCGCGAAGCACAATCCTACCGAATTCCTCCGGCGTAGTGAGTTGGCCTTTGATCAATAAGGAGCCTGTCGTGCGGCGATCCGGCAAAGATGGGGACGTGCCAAGACGGCCAGCAGCGACCTGCGCATTTTGGGCCTGGATGGCTGCTGTAACATCGGCGGGTGTCAGGTTAAGGCCAAGCAGTTTGTCTGGATCAAGCCAAACACGCATGGCGCGCTCGCTACCAAAGAGTTGGGCGTTGCTGACACCAGTAACACGGCGCAATTCATTGGCAATGTTTCGGCTCATGTAATCGCCGAGAGAAATTCCGTCGGTCGAACCACTTTTAGAGGTTAGCGCCACCAAAAGCAGCGTCCCGCCTCCCGCTGTGTCGACATTGATCCCTTGTTGAACAATCGAAGCCGGGAGCCTGGCTTCCACCCTTTTGATGCGGTTTTGGACATCGACGGCCGCTGTTTCGGGAATCGTTCCCGGTTCGAAGGTCGCCGTGATCTTGATGGAACCAGCCGCGTCGGATGTTGATTCATAGTAGAGGAGACGAGGAACGCCGTTGAGTTCCTCCTCCATCAGGCGCGTAACACCTTCGTAAGTATCTTCCGGGGAAGCGCCGGGATACGTGGCCGTTACGGTGATTTGGGGCGGCGCTACATCTGGATACTGCGAAATAGGAAGTAGGAAGAGCGAGATCGCCCCCCCAAGCATAATCGCGATGGCGAGAACCCAAGCAAAGACTGGACGTTCGATAAAGAAGGCTGGCATAGAATTATCCCTCCTTCTTTGCGGCGGAGCTTGTCGAGGCTATCCCGGGCCATGGCTCTGCCTTGACAGACGTGCCGGGGGCAATCTTCTGAAATCCTTCCACCACGACCCTGTCGTCAGTTGCCAAACCCTTGACGACAACCCAGCGGCCTTCAACAATCCAGCCGAGCGTCACGTTGCGAACTTCGACTTTCCCTTTAGCGTCGACAATATATAGCTGAGGTTTTCCGGCAGTATCGCGTTGCACTGCTTGCTCCGGAACAGCGAATGCGCCTTCCAGGGAACCCTGCTGGAGTTTTGAGCGAACATACATGCCTGGAAGCAGATTGTGTTCCGGATTTGGAAACTCGCCTCTGAGGATCAGTTGCCCAGTCTGGGCGTTCACGCGTGCCTCCGAAAATAACAGCTTGCCTTCGTGTGGGTACGCACTGCCCTGCTCCGTCACGAGCTTCATGGCTACCCTCTCCCGACCCACCTCCTTAAGATGACCCGTCTTGATAGCATTTCGTAACAGTATCAATGTGTCGGCGGGCTGGGTGAAGTCAGCGTAGATCGGATCAATCTGTTGGATTGTCGCCATCACGTCTGAGGTTGGGCTGACCAACGTGCCCTCGGTGATGAGAGCGCGACCGATCGTGCCGGTGATGGGAGCCTTGACCTGCGTATACTGAAGGTCGAGCTCGGCCGAGCGCAAATCCGCTTCCGCTCGGGAAACATCTGCGTTGCTCTGGGCCAGCGACGCGATTGCCGTTTCACTGTCATCTGCGCTGGTAACGCCCTTTTGCTGAAGCTGTGTTTGCCTGTCTGACTTTTGGGAGGCCAATTTTCGAGCAGCTACCGCGCTGTCAACAGCTGCCTGAGCTGAATCAACCTTGGCCTGAAATGGAGCCGGGTCAATCACATAAAGGAGGTCACCTTGTTTGACACCAGCTCCCTGCTCGAAAACCCGCCTCAGCACCAGCCCAGTCACGCGCGGGCGGACGTCAGCAGTAACCATCGAGGCAACCCGCCCCGGCAATTCACTGACGACCGGTAGAGTTTGCGGCCTCACCTCTACAACGGACACAGGCGTCGGTGGCGCCGCGACGGCTTTCTTAGTGGCATCCTCATTGCTGCAGGCCGTTAACGAGAGGGCGACGCACGCCCATAATGCAGTCCGCGTTACTGACATAGATAAAGACATGGAATGTCCCCAGGTGAAACTTTATGAAGAGAATTCAGGCCACATCAACCAAAAACAAGACAAACGAGACAGTATCGTTTTCTGGATGAGAAAAAGGTTTCTGAATTCAGCGGGTGGAGGCACCAGGACGCCATATTCAAACAAACACTATCGCTGGCGATTTCAAGTACGACCATCAACGGCTTAACGATTAGCCGCTGCTAATTCTCAGGCATCACTAGCGGCTTTGCCATTTGATCAATTAGAGAGTCTGCGCCCCTTTCGATGCCAATTTTTGAACCCTTCAAGCGCACAAACGTCGCACCAGCGTTCATTGCCATCGGATATTGCTTGGTGACGTAAGAAGACAACAGACGATTGGTCCTGGATTCGTAAATCTCAACGGCGTAGCTCACTGACCCAGCCATTGTCCCTTCCCGGCCTCGAACGGCTTGCGCAGTGTTTACCACGACGCCGCCGACATCCAAATGTGAGAGCGGTCCGAGAATGGGTGTGGTGTCCTTCGCCCCGGTCAGCGTCAGGTGCAGTCTAACGGTTTGGGGACCAGGGCTCTTGACAACTGCAAACCTCGTCTTGAGTCGCGCCGTAAAGACATTCTGCATGTAGTCGGCAAGGACCGACTTGTCAGCGTTTGTGAGCTTGACGAACTGATTGTCTTCACCCCGGTAAATCGTGACCGGATCGATGATGATCTTGGTGTACTGTCGCCAGTCAACGGTGGTTGAGAAGCGGTACGGCACCCGACCAGATTTGTCCTCGGTGTTTGTGCGAAGCTGGGACCTAGATGCAAGTCCTGTGTAGGGCGTCGGATCTGCTGTGGTGCACCCAGATATGATAGAAGACAACGCGGCTAGCGAAATGGCGAATAATAGGGTTTTCAAATGTTGGCTCCAAGGTCGATGGCATCTCTGCCGTTGCCAACTTATTTGTCTGAATGTTGCGGTGTTATTTGAAATGTTCAAAAATGTTCGACGGAAAGTTTGTGCATTTCCCGGCAGTCCGGGTGCGTGGCAGCACGACACCGTAATCTGTTCAAAACGCCGAGCTACATACGTTGGGAGTAAGATGTTGCCCACTACGGGGGTATGTATCCCCAGCCTCAGCGTGCGCCTTGCCTACCCTTCGTAGTACTTCCCCATGTCCTCTGGTGGCGTGGTGATAGCGAGATAAACCAAGGCTCCCTCTCCAGTATTTTCAATACCATGAACGACGCATGGCGGTGTCCTAACGATTTCACCGGCACTGAGAGGGATGGATTGGTCGCCTTCAAGCAACAGCATTCCTTGGCCAGCTTCTATCAACCAAGTCTGTTCTGAGTTGGGGTGACTATGTCGAGCTGAAACTGCGCCTGGCTTCATGGTCACTCTGGTGATGGTCACTTGCGCGTCTGGGGCATTATCCTGACATAGGATTTGCTCAGATTCTTTTCCCGGATTTCGCAAAACTACAGACTTTTCGGCTGCGAGAATTTGAACTTTCAGTTTGATCTCCTGTCAAACGCCTAACCTGTTACCCGCATTACCTTAATCGCCGAAAGACTAGATGCTTTCTACACATTGGTTCGTCCTCCGTAAATCGCGAAAAACGCCTGATCACGGGACGGAGGGATTTACCGCTGCGCTTCGTTGATCGAGTGAATGATTTCCCCTGTTGATCGCACACGCGCGATTACTGGAAAGATTCGGTGGACTGCAAACTCGTGCATTTCTCTACTTAGGCTTGAGCATCCGTCCTCCGCAATAATGACTGAGTACCCGTGCTGCCACGCCTCGCGTGCTGTGCTTTCGACACCAAAATTTGTTGCAATCCCAGCTATTATGACGGCTGTGATACCGCCCCTGTTTAGCAATATATCTAATTCAGTGTCGTGAAACGCGCCCCATTGGCGCTTGGTCACGACAGGTCCGCTCAAGCTGCATACAGCCGACGAAAATTCGGTAAAACGTAGTGGTAGCGGGTCTGGCATCCGACTCTGCGCGTCTGTCGGTTGGCCCGGCAGTTTGGAAAAGTCCATTTTGACGCGAACCGTCAAACCGCCGAATGACGCGACCGCCTTGGCGAGAGCTGCAGCATTTGTCACCACAGTTTCAGAAGAGTGCGGCGCAAGTGCTCTTTGCAATATGCCTTCCTGCAGGTCGATGACCAAAAGCGCGGTGGTCGACGGCGCCAATACAATGTGCCTCAAGACTGACTCCTGTTAAAGCAATTATCCGGTCGCCAATCGTGTGAGTGCGAATCGTTACCTGTCAATACAACCTGTTTGTCATGGCAGGAATATATCACATCGTGCAACAGCACCCCCTCAACCCCAAATTCAGCAAAGCCTGCCAATCTTAATCCGAATTCGCCCAAGCCTCTCGCGAGCGCCTTTTATTCGGTCGCAGCCCCAACTGTATGGTAGCTTCTATTTGGGACAACCGGAAGGCATATAACAACCATTAGGCCGTGCGGCACGCCGTCCGAAAGAGAGAAGCGACCGGAGTGGCCTTTAACCACGATACCTTGAGCGATCGTAAGACCAAGACCAAGCCCTCTTTTTGCGCCAATTTGGCGGGATTCATCTGCCTTAAAGAATGGTTCCAACACTTTTCCCTTGAGTTCGTCCGGTAGGCCGGGGCCGTTATCACAAACGAGAATTTCAACCTCACCCTGATCATTCGTATTGAGTTTCAGTTCTATGCGTGCCGCGTAGCGGGATCCATTCTCAATTAAATTTGTCAAAGCGCGGGTCAAAGCTTGAGGCTTGCAGGTGTGGGTCAATTTTCTGGGACCTATATAATCAACATCAATCCCTGCATCTTGAAAGTCGGAAGCGATTGTTTGTAGCAGACTGGACAGGTCGACTTTACGCGCTTTCTCCGTATCGGACGGATCATTAAAATATGCCAGGCATTCGTCCACCATAAACGCCAATGTGGTAACATCGGCCAGCATAAGATGCCTGAGTTCGGGCTCGGAGCAACGCTCGATACGCATCTTCAGTCGGGTCAGCGGCGTTCTTAGATCATGCCCTACGGAGCTGAGAACGCGGGTACGGTATTCTACCATGCTTTGGATCCTGTTACGCATTACGTTCAGCGATTCCGCCAAGCTGCGGATCTCCAATGCGCCGTCCGCTTCAAACGGCTCATGAGTATCGTCATCCATACTCACACGCTTTGCCGCGGCCGCGAACCGCCGCAAAGGGTTGGTGATCAGCAAGCCGCTAAAATAGGCAAGAACAAGCAAAGGAACTACAATCTTCAAAAGCCCGCTGGCGACGGCCGGCGCAAACCAGACTTCAGCGGGAAACACTGGTATCCGGAAAACCAGAACACGCCCATAATCAACGCGCACGGCCAGCACATTCGGCTTGGCTTGCCCGGAGAACAAGTGCTTGATTGATGTCAGTATATTTCCGGCCGTTAGCGCTTTAGCTCGCGAAACGAGTTCTTCATGGGAAGAGATATTTCCTTGCCAGGTTAACTGCTCTTCCGCGGGCAAACTTTCGACAGCAACATCCATGCTCGCCGCCGCAGCAAGAACAGCATCCTCTTGCTGCAGTGTTTTAGCACCTTTGAACTGTAGGAACAGTGCTTCTGCTCGCCCGGCGAACAGCCCATTCTGAAACTCGCGATCTTGCCGGCCGTAAATGAAAGGCTCTGTAAACATGGCAACTATCGAAACCAAAATAACGAGCAAAGTCGCTAGAATGAGTATCTGCCGTTGTATGGAGGCTCTTCGAAGGTTTCTCAAATTACCCGCTCAACCCGAGATGCGAATAAATAACCGCCAAGCCGGACGGTCTTGATAAAGGTCGGATCTTTCAGGTTTGGCTCAATCTTCTGTCGCACGCGACTGATGTGTGCATCAATGCTGCGCTCAACTGGCCCAGCAGATCCTGCATGTGTCATTGAAAGGAGCTGTTCGCGATTGAGCACCTTGTTTGGATGGGAGCAGAATGCCAGAAGGATTTCGAATTCGGCTGTCGTCATGGATACCTGCACCCCATCCGGATCTTGTAGCTGTCGACTTTTCGGGTCGATGCGCCAGCCTGAAAACGTCATTGGGGCAAGATCGGGCTCAACCTCCCGTCCGCGTGCGCTTCGCCTCAAGATGCTTTTGATCCGCGCCATCAGTTCACGCGAATTAAATGGCTTGGTAACGTAGTCATCAGCTCCAAGCTCTAATCCCAGAACTCGATCAATGTCTTCCCGCATCGCTGTTAGCATCAGTATTGGCAGAGAACTTGACGAACGGAGCCGTCTGCAAATGCTAAACCCGTCCTCACCGGGAAGCATTGCGTCAAGCACGATAAGGTCGAAAGAATGGTGAAGCAAAAGCTTGTCCATGTCCGCGCCGCTGCCTGCAGACATTGCTTCGAAGCCGCCTCCCCTAATCAGCTCAACAAGCATGTCGGCGATGGCTAAGTCATCTTCAACGACGAGCACGTTGGTCTGATCAGAGATCGCCATTTCATATGCCATATTGGGGTATTCTGCCTTTGACTGAATTGCGAGTCCAGCATTATGCCACCAGGCACGCAGCTAGTCATTTCGTTTTGTTTTCCGCGCCCGACTGCCCTTGTCGCGCTCGATACATCAGGAGCGTTAACGATCCGACGCCTCAAGCTGCATGTACAATCTCAGCGTATTTCTCACTAGTTACCGCGAAAGCCGCCGGCTGTTGCATGAAATTACATTTGAAGATGTTGAGATATGTTGTTGGAGGTGGGGAGGATGCCTCGAATTACGACGATAGATTGATCTCGCCGCTTTTCTCAATGCCGATGAGAACCGTTGATTGTCGTAAGCTCTCCCGACCACCAGGCGGAAGAATGCAGTGAGTAGCAGCGCTGACGCGTAGCGCCGCAACAGGACGCTATCATTAATTCCGCTATAGAAGGCAAAACCAGCATTTGCCGACGTGCCCGACGGTGACAAGGAGAAATAGTGCCGTAATCACGTATCCACTTATTGATGCCGCTCCTATCGCCCAGAACACAACGATACATACCCCATACAGTAGAAACTCCCGCTTCAGTGCCGAAATCGGTAACGTATCCAAAGTCGAAGGAGACGCAAAATCGATTTTCTAAAGCTTCTTGATGCTTCGCCTAAAGCTGCACCTGCGCAGTATGTTCACCATGGTCGTTTTCCGCCAGCATCTTGTTTCTGATGCTGTTCATTGCTTCTCGCCGACAGGTGCGCGGTTGCAGAACGAAGATTTTGCAGCACGCCACCATCTAACAATTGTCCTTCGAGCTTTTCTGAGGTTGCGACCCGATTTAGAAAGATCAGGCTGGGAGCTTTTTCGCGTGGACCGAGGAACGTTTGAAATTCGAATACGCTCCATGAACGCTTTGCCGTCGAATTGCTTTGAAGCGTGGACACTGCCGTCACCAAGGATTACATCGTAGAAAAAGACCTCCAGGTTCAACACCGGGGTGAGCTTTATATTGCGAACCATTGCTATGCCCGGACGCGTTGTCACGACCAGAGCATAACCGCCAGAGCGCAGTGCGTCGAATAGTTCGGGGATGGTGTAAACAGCAACGGCCATATATCCATGGGTCTTCAGCTGCGATAAAATTACATCCGCCCCATTTCTAGCAAGAAAGACGAGGATTGGGTTACGGTATTTAACATCTGAGTGCAGCGTCACAGACCTACTCCTTTTTATGAAATGAGCTTAGCTGTTCTCAGCTCAACGGTGTGTTCGATCTTATTCGGTTTTGTTTCGAGCTTTGCGGCGGCGGTGCAACGCGACGGATTGTGGCGCTGCCAATCCGCGCGCTGCTCAATCCAGATCCGCGATAGACCTAATGGCGTTGCGACCCGTCTCGATCGCCAGCCAAGGCACAGCAGCGGTTTGCTCCAGCACATATTGAGCTTGCTGAAGAGGGCGAAAGCCTCGACCGGCCTCATCGCCCTTCGTCAGTAGCGCGTTGTTGGAAACCTGACCGTGCCGGATTGAACCTACGGCTTGGTGATCTCGCCTTTGACATTTTGAACCACATTCCTTGAGTACCTCGAGATTAGAAGGTCTCTTGATCGGGGAAGTTGGTTTATTGGCGCGTGGAGAGGCAATTTTGTCGTAAGCGTAGTTCGCCGGTTTTGAAAATGGAATAGCGACCACAGGCGCCAGGGGGAAAGGCGAGGTGCTGGCCCCGCGCGCTGGCGAAGAATCGATAGCAGCCATCAGCCCTGTAGGCTTGACGCCCCCGTGCAGCGAAGCAGTGTGGATGCTTGGTCTTGCGGCAGGCGGATTGGCGGCTCCGTGCCACTGAGTGGTATAGGCCGCTGCGGACGATACGCCAATGATAAGAGCACAGGCGCTTAACCTGATCCATGTGCCCGAAAGTGCGAAGCGCGGATGCTGTCCAAGATCGATCGTGTGTTGGTACGTCCAAACTCTTTCCGCGTTTAAGTCGAGTGCATTTACCCGTGAAAGACTTCCTTGAACGGGTAACTTGGCATCTGGCTCGAAAGTCATTTTGGGAGTCCTCTTCAGCCTCGGGATGGGCTTGCTTGGATCGTATCAAGGACACCTGTTTTCGAATGTTCTAATTTGTTGGGTTATGTTGCGGTAGAGATGGCACATGCGTGTCTAACCCACGTTGTCGCTGAACCGGTGGCTGTTTCTTGCATCGCATGACTTGAAGACGTCTGTTTGTCTGAGAAGCTCATCAGGCGCTCACGACGTCAGAAGTTCTCGATCCCAATTCTTCGAAATTTGTACCGGATTCTGTCACTACAAATCCGGGGACAGAACCTCCAGCGCCTCGTCTACGATGGCACGGATCGGCCGCAGCGGATGGTTTGCTGGAACGCGGGCTTCTGACTTATTTCGCGCCCAGCCAACATCCGCGAGTCTCGCAGTCCGAGCTCGACTACATCAAATCGCGGGGCGCCTTGACCGATGTTGGTGCGAAACCGGCGGCCGACGCCCCGCCGCCGCTCGCAACCCGTCAGGCCATCAAGCAGATTTTGACAAACCGGATGCTTGTTGGGATCTTCTTGGCGCAATATTGCATCGCTTCCCTATCGACCTTCTTTATCTCTTGGTTTCCAAGCTATCTTGTTGAAGCTCGGCATTTTTCGATGCTTCACGCCGGCTTCGTGGCATCCCTGCCAGCGATCTTCGGCTGTATAGGCGGAGTAACGACGGGGTTCTTTTCTGATTGGCTGCTTCGTCGGGACCGGATCGCTGAGCCTTGCCCGCAAAATACCGATCACACTCGGGCTCGGACTGAGTGCGAGCATCATCCTCTGCAATTACACCGAGGTGAATTTCATCGTCGTGGCGATCATGTGCGCAGCGTTCTTCGGAAAGGGGTTCGGGGCACTTGGTTGGACAGTCGTGGCAGACACCGCGCCAAAAGAGGCGATCGGACTGACCGGGGGGCTGTTCAACGCAGCGGGCAGCGTGGGGGGCATTATCACTCCCGTTGCCATCGGCTACATCATCCAGGGCACAGGCTCGTTCCACGGAGCTCTGCTCTACGTCGGAATTCATGTGATTTGCGCTGTGGTCAGCTACTGACTGCTGGTCGGCCCCATCGAACGTTTCGCGCTTTCACCGCCGCCGCCCACATCGGTTGTCGTGGCCAAAAAGGCATCGTTGGCCGATGCCCGGTAGAGGACCTGGGCTTTGTGTTGAAAGGACGGCCTTAATGCCCAACTGGTGCCGCCAGCTACCCAACAGGAACATAGGGTTTGCAATCATTCGTCTCTCGTCCGCGTTAGCGGCTTCGCACGGGCGCGGAGGTAAACGCATTTGCGGTTCCTAAGTCGAGGCGTCGCTACCCTGATCTGGGCGTTTGAGCAACCGGGAGGAAGTAACCGCCTAGATCGCCCTGAGAATGTAGGCGCAACTGCGTTCCGCCTAGATGCTCGAGCGTTAGTGCGGCGACTTGGGCACGGTCAGCAGATCAGAATGGCAGGAAGCCAATAAACCCCGTAATTTTCCACATGCCAAGGGTTTTCGCGCAGAAAAAGACGGACTGCCAGTTGAGCGTCTCCGAACCACCATGGACCATTGCAATGGCGTCGTCGAACGTCTTGCGGGCAATTGCGGTTGCGCCATCGACGCGGATGTCGAGCATGTTGGTAGCGCGAAAGAGCGCGAGGCACCGATCTTCGGCATAGGCCGTCGTAGCCGATCGGAGGGCATCTTCGAGCCAGGCAACGCGGTAGGCCTCGACCGTGGGGAATCGCAGGGCCCAATCAGCGGGGTCAAGTGAACCTTTGGCATCCAAGCCGGCAAACCCGTCATACTTGAAACAGTCGGTGAAAATCGACCAGTCTTGTGCGACAAACCCGTCAATATCTTTTCGCACCAGCATCTCCCATATCGCATGGCGATCAGAATCGGATGTTGAGAACGGGTTGGTGTCGTAGCTCATGGAACTGATCCTCTGGAAAAGTACGGCAGGTTCATGGGAAAGACCTGCAGAATGGCACTCACAGCGCCTGACGTTGCAGCTGTTCGTCGAGGGCTATGACCTCGGTCACTGGAACGCCTGCCTCAAGGCCCGGTCGTGCCAATTGCATGACGTCACGCGGCACCATCGCGGCCATCTCATATGCCTCTGCAAGCGGCAATCCGACCTCTCTGACGCCATTGGCAAGGCATGCTGCAAGGTCGATATGAGCGCCGGCGAGAGAGCCGGCAGCATTGACCAGCGCACCGTCCCGCACATAAATGGTCTCGCCATAAAGCTCGAAGTGATCAGGTCCGTCGATGGTCGCCATCGCATCCGAGATCATGAACATGCGCCCATTGCGCGGACGCGCCCTGCAGGCCAGAGCGACCATACTCCAATCCACGTGATGGCCATCGACGATGATGCCGGCGAACCCATCGGAATTAATGGCCGCGCCAACAATTCCAGGCTCTCGCGACTGCATCGGGGGCATGGCATTGTAGAGGTGGGTGAAACAACTAATCCCTGCGGCCAGCCCTGCACGTGTTTCCGCAGCCGTTGCCGCGCTATGACCGGCGGAAACGACTACACCCATATCGGCGATGCGACGGATGGTGTCGGCGTCAACACATTCCGGCGCCAGCGTCAGCATAACGGGTATGCCGGATGAGCGTAGCAGCGCAAGGAGTGACAGTGTTGCATCATCGATCGGCCGGATGCAAGCGGCATTGTGCGTGCCCTTGCGCTCGACGTTGAGATGCGGACCTTCGATATGAAGTCCGAGAAATCCCTCCACGCCCCAGGCATCTACAGCAGCGTCTGCGGCTTGTGACATGACCTCGCGCTCGCAGGTGATCAGAGTCGGCATCACCCAACCTGTCCCGAGCGAGCGTTGCGTTTCCACAATATGCGCAATTGCTTTGGCTGTCGGGTTCGAATTCAGCATCACTCCGCCGCTTCCATTGACCTGAAGGTCGGTCAGTGCTGGACCGAGGAAATGTATCCGCAGATCGGGGGTCTCACCGTCATTGAGCGGACGCATTCGCGTTATTCTGCCGCCTGAGATTTCGACCGCCATGCCTTCGCAGAGCTGACTCTCGTGCCAGAGGTAATGCGGCGCAATCAGCCGCGTCATGGGATGACCCCTAAACTGCCGTGCTGTCTTACTTCATTGCCTGTTGCTCCAACGACAAGCGGCAGCTTCATTGCTCCGGCAAGAGAGATCGACGCCTCCCGGACATCTGGATGGGCCTCGCAGACACTCGTAAACGCGAAGGACTGGGATAGCCCGTTGCGACCAATGCCGCGCTTCAAATCGATGGATTCCATTTATGCCTCGTCCATAATTTTTTTTGCTAACATCGCGGCGCCGCGGGCCCCCGAACTGTCGCCATGACGCGCGATGCGGAGCGCTGGCGGCCGCATCTCGCCCAACCGTAGGGCACCAAGAGCGTCCGACAGTTGCTCCCCAAGGCCCTGGATCGCCGAAAGACCGCCGCCGATGACAATGCAGTCCGGATCGTGGTTAAGCTGGATCAGGAGCAGCAGTTCTGCTGCGATCTCGATGAATTCGGTGAGCACGGCCGAGCAATTTGCTTCACCATTGTTTGCCCGCTTTACAAGTTCTGGCGGTGTCACGTGCTCCCCAAGCCGAAACTTGCTGAGCGCGACCAAACCTGGTCCAGAGACATATTGCTCGAAACACCCCTGCTTGCCGCAGCCGCAAGACCACAGCGGCAGGCCTCGCGGCGCAAGCGTGCGCTGGGGCACGCCGGCATGGCCGATTTCGAGGGCGGAACCGTTGAGCCGTTCGGCGAGCGCGCCCCCCGACACCAGTCCAGCACCGACACCCGTGCCCATGATCAGACCCACTATGGTCTTGAACCCATCGCCGGCACCTCCATTTGCCTCAGACAAGGCAAAGGCCTGGCAGTCGTTGATCATTGGAAGGCAGCGACCGACCTTTTCAGCAAGTATGTACTCAATGGCGTGTCCACCAGCGGGCAAGTTCGAGGTGAAGGCGCGTTTCGTGCCGGGGTCAATCAACCCAGGAAACGCGACGCCAACTGCCAGCGCCTTCGAACGAGAGACGTTCTGAAGCCATTCGACCTGGTCGACAAGAACCGCCATGAATCCAGCAAGATCATCTTTTGGCGTCGCCAGGCGGCGCCTCTCGATTGTGGTAAAATCGGCCGCAAACAAACGCGCCTCGATTTTCGTACCACCAATATCGATGCCTCCCGATATCATGGCTGCACCGGATACAGGGTCACGCCGGAGACCACACGGGAAAGATTGCCTTTGCCCGCGAACGGATTGTCGATGTTAAGGTCTAACGCACCTGACCAAGTGACGGCCCAGACTTGGGCTGCGAGAACATGCAGGACGGCCTCCCAGCGCGCATCTTTAAACTGCCGCACGACGAGGTCGCATCCATGACCGCCGGATGTTAGCACCGTCGCATCGGGGTATTGCTCTTTGATTTCTTGCGCAACGTCCCAGTCATACAAAGCGGTGTGGGGGTCCGGATGGATCATGACCACAACGAGGTCGTTGCCGCCAAGGATAGCCTTTGGACCGTGGCGAAAGCCAAGCGTGCTGTCCCAGGACGTGACCGTGCGGCCCGCCGTCAGTTCAAGGACCTTGAGCGCCGATTCTCGGGCCACACCCTTTAGGGCACCCGAACCGAGAAAGACGACACGTTCTGGCCTTGGTGGTGTCGAAGCGGCCAACCCCTCCAGGATCTTGCCAGCTGCATCGGAAAGCGTGGCCAGTGTCTCGCCGATCTCGTCTTCCGGAAGAATGCAAGCCAGCGCCGACAATAGCATTGTCGTGAAGCTCGATGTCATGGCAAAGCCAGTGTCATGGGTTGCCTCAGGCAAGACGATGCTTTGGTGCTCGCCTTGCCCTGCTGGCTTGCGAGTTGCAAGCGCACCAAGCGGATTGCAGGTGATATTGAGGCGCTGGACGCTGGGAAACTGGCCATCAAGCAGATCGAGCGTGCCGATGCTTTCGGAACTATCACCCGAGCGGCCGAACTGCACCACCAAGAGCCGTGGGTCATTGCGCAGGCTTGAAGATGGGCACGCGACAATATCGGTGGTCGGGATAGCCCCGAGCCGGATTGGACCGGGCTTGGCGACCGAAAGGATCTCACCGATGAAGGCTGAGGTGCCGGCGCCTGCAAATACGATTTCATTGATCTGTAACCGGACGATCCAGTCGCGGATCTCTTTGGCGCGTGGCGCCAGGTCCCTGCCCCATTTTTCCCAGATCGCTGGTTGGGCGAAGATCTCGTTCCAGGTTTGGCTATCCTGCGGTCGTGACATCGCAATACCTCTTGGTGTCCTCACCGCGCCAAGCGGAGAAGAGTGTCTGTTACGATTTTGAGTGGGCGTCTGATCAGTCGTGGATCGCGAGACCAGTAGACGGATCAAACCAGTGAAGCTTGCCAAACTCGACAGTGAGCGGCAGCCGTTCTTTAGGCTGCGGGGTCATTGCCGGCGGAATGCGGGCAACCAGCCGGTTCTTGCCTTTGGCCGTCAGGCTCTCGATCTCGGACGCCTCGTTGACATCCCGGTGGTGAGTCGATGTCGAAGAACACAAACGTGTCCGCCCCGAGCGCTTCGGCTACAGGCACGGCCTCGTTGAAGATCGCTTCTTGCGGTTGACAGACCTGAAACATTTCCGGCCGGATGCCGACAACAATCTGGCGCCCGATATAACTGGCCAGTGCCACGCTGTCCGGAGCCTTGATCCTTGCCCCGGTCCCCACAACCGAGGCAACGAGGCCGCCGGTTTCTTTCGAGAGATCGACACGCACGAAATTCATCGCCGGGGAGCCGATAAAACCGGCAACGAACAGATTGGCAGGACGGTCGTACAGCATCTGCGGGGTATCGATCTGCTGCAGGTTGCTTTCGCTTGCATCTCCGACCGGCTTCAACACTGCGACACGGTCGCCCATGGTCATCGCCTCGACCTGATCATGGGTAACATAGAGGGTCGTTACGCCGAGTCGTTCGTTGAGCAGCTTCAGTTCGCCGCGCATCTGGACGCGCAGCTTGGCGTCGAGATTGGACAGCGGCTCGTCCATCAAGAAGGCGAGCGGATGGCGCACGATGGCGCGTCCCATGGCGACGCGCTGGCGCTGACCGCCAGACAAGGCGCCGGGCTTGCGCTGAAGATAGCGTGTGAGATCGAGCATTTCGGCTGCCTCGCGCACCAGCTTTTCGATCCTCTCCTTTGGCATCTTGCGTTGCTGAAGGCCGAAAGCCATGTTGTCATAAACGGTCATATGCGGGTAGAGCGCATAGTTCTGGAACACCATGGCGATATCGCGATCCTGGGGTTCTTTGAAGGTGACATCGGTGTCATCCATCATCAACCGGCCGCTGTTGAGCAGCTCCAGCCCTGCGGCCATGCGCAGCAAGGTCGATTTCCCGCAGCCCGAAGGCCCGACGAGCACGACGAATTCACCATTCGCAATCGTAAAACTGACATTGGCGACGGCGACTGTTCCGTCCGTATAAGTCTTGCCGACCCCGTCGAAGGCCAAGGATGCCATGACTGAAAACTCCTGCGTCTCATGATGGTCTGGGTCACGTCCTTAAAAGCGCAGACCTGACCTAATGTGATTTTAGGCGATATCGACAGCCTGTCCCGACGATGCCGACTGCTCAATGGCTGCCAGGATCTTGGTATTGGCAAGTCCGTCCATGGCATCGGCCAGAAGCGGTTCCCCACGCACGACCGAATCAACGAAGCGGCCGATCGATTCCAGCACGAAGCCGCCGATGCGGGTGGAACCGGTCGGCGTCATGCCGATATAATCGGAGTAGCGCAAACCGCCCTCGACCATGCGTCGCAGGCCGCCATTGTGGGTGGGATCGGCCTGGATCTGGCCTTTTTCCCCAACCAGCTCCAGCTTAAAATCGACCAGAGACGGGTTGTCGCGCGAGAGGATCCAGCTGTTTTCCATGGTGACCACCGTGCCCTTGCTGAATTCGAGGATGCACAGATGGAAATCCTTGGTATCGACGCCGCCGGCCTTCAGCGTGCCGTCCCGGGTGACCGCATAGACGCGGCCGACCTCATCGCCAAGTACAAAGCGCAGAATGTCCACGAGATGGCTGCCCAGAAACCAAAGGGCTGAGGATTTCGACGCCCAGCTCAACATGTCGAATGGCACGAAGGTGGTATTCGACAGGCGGGTCATGCCGTGCTTGGGCAAACCGATCTCACCGGATTCGACCATGGTCTTGACCTGCGCCAGAATCGGGTTGACGCGGTTGTGGAAGTCGATCATCAGCTTGCCCTTGGAGGCGGCGGCGGCTTCGACGATTTGCTCTGCTTCCCCGACGGTGGTTGCTAACGGCTTTTCGCTAAGCACATGCTTGTTCGCCTTCAAGGCGGCAAGAATGATCGGTGTGTGGGTGAAGTCGGGCGTGGCCACAGACACTGCGTCAATGTCATCGCGGGCGATCAGCGCATTGTAGTCGGTCAAGGCCACCGATGCGCCTGAGCTTTCCTTCATTTTTTGTGCCCGGCCTTCGTCGATATCACATACGCCGACAAGTTCGGTCTCGGGCAGCACGTTGAAAGTATGAGCGTGATTGTTGCCCCAAAGGCCGGCGCCGATAACGCCCATTCGCAGTTTGGTCATGTCAGTTTTTACTCCATTGAAGGTGGCAATCAGCCCTTCACCGAACCAAAGGTGAGGCCTCGTACCACGTAGCGATCGAAAACGAGGAAAATGATCATCGGAGGAATCATCGCAACCACGGCAGCGGCGGCGATGTAGTTCCAGGTCACCCCGCTGGTCGCAAAGTATCCCAGAGTTCCGATGGGAAGCGTTGCCGTCGACCGTGAGCTCAACACCAGGGGAAATGCGGCATTGTTCCAGGCGAAGACGAAGGCGAACATAGAGGTGACGATGATGCCGGGGCGAACAATCGGAAGCGTGATGCGCCACATGATCGTGTACCACCTGGCACCATCGACGCGCGCTGCCTCTTCCAGTTCTACCGGCACCTCATCGATGAAACTCTTCATGAGCCAGACCGAAAAAGGAATGGTTATGGTCTGCAGGACGAGCACCATAGAGAGATAGGATCCCGTCAGCCCGATGCGGTTCATGAGGATGAAATAGGGAATAAGAAAGGCGATAGGCGGCGCCATCAACAAGCCGAGATACCACAACATGATGTTCTTCTTGCCCTTGAGCCTGAAGCGCGACAGCGCATAGGCTGCCGGGATCGAAAACGGCAGGTTGAGAAGGACAGCGCCAATGGCGACAACCAGGCTGTTGAAGAGCTGCGGTGCGTTTGTGCCAGGGTCAACGAGAATGTGTCGGAAGGCATTAAGGGTGGGAGAGAAGGTAAACTGCGGCGGCATTGCAAAGGCACTTTCTGGGGGACGGAGCGCCAGGGCAACGAACCACAAAATGGGACCGATGAAGACCGCAAGGAAGAACAGTCCAGCCGCGTAAGTTAGGAGTGTGTAGAGAATGTTTTTGCCGGATGTCATTTTACCACTCCTCATTTCGGAAGGCGAAGAAGACGTAGAGCGCCACGATGATGTTGACGATCAGGACCGTGATCCAGGTCATCGCGCTGACGAGGCCAATGTTGAAATTGATCAGACCCTGTTCGTAAAGCGAATAGCCAAGAGTTCTGGTCGAGGTACCGGGGCCACCGCGGGTCAGCACGAGGACCGTGTCGAAAGTGTTGAAGAGCTGCATGAAGCGCAGCATTACAATGATGATAGCCGTGCGCTTGATCAATGGCAGCTTGATCCGCATCAAAATTGTCCATGCAGAGGCGCGATCAAGCCGCGCTGCCTCAACGATCTCCTCGGGAACCGACAGGAGGCTGGCATAAAGGACGATGGCGAAGAAGGGCGTCCATTGCCAGATATCGGAAAACAGGACCGCGGACAGTGCGGTTGCCGGCGAGCCCAGCAGTCCTTGTGGTGGGATCGGCAGGCCCACGGACGTCAACAGCCATGTCAGGAGGCCACCGCTCGGGTCATAGAGATAGCGGAACAGGAAGCCGACAACGATAGGGGCAATTGTCGTCGGCAGGATGAGGAGCGCGCGCACGACGTTCATGCCGGGCAGCGCCCGAAGCAGGATCAAGGCAATCGACAGCCCAAAGATGAACTCCAACGCTGTGCCGAGGAAGGACAAGATCAGCGTGTTGACTAGCGCGTCGCGAAAGTCGAAAGCGTTCAGCGCCTGGACATAATTTTCGAAGCCGACAAAAGCTTGCGGTTCCGGCCCGATCTGGAGGTTCCAGAAGTAGAAGCTCGAACGTAGCGCAAACAGAAGCGGATAGGCTATCAATGCCAAAAGCATGATGACCGAAGGCGCGATCAGCAGGTATGGAAGGTTACGGCGGACGAAGCTTCGCCGCCCGGCAGCCGCTGCGGCTGGCAGATTTGCAGTCATCGTGGTCATCTCAGGGTCCTGTGTCAGAGCGTCCACGTCTTCCGACATCATGCTCGTGATGCCGGAAGACGAAAGCTATCAGCTTTTGCCGAGCTTTCCGATCAGGGCTTTGGCGCTATCCAGGGTGTCGTCGTAGCTTTCCTTCTGGTAAGGGATCATGAAATTCCCCTTCGAGATGCTGGCAAACAGGCTGTTGGTCCGTTCCAACGCTGGCGCCGCCGCGTCCGAACCCGTCAGAAGCTGGTTGAGGGTCAAGCCAAAGACGCTCTCAAGTGCGGTATAGCCGGGGACCGGAGGACGCGTGACCTTGCCGTTGCCCTGCTTCATCATTCGGAATTGCACATCGAGATACGGATAGACCGCCTTTAGATCCTTATCCTCATAGAGCGATGCGCGAGCGAAATCGGAGAACTGATAGTTGAGGTCGGGCCAGAGGGCCATTTTCTTCTGGGTGGCCTTGGAGGTCGCCCATTTGATGAAGGCGTAGCCTGCAGCCTGCTTGACCGAGCTTGCCGGTACCCCGAGGCTCCACCCGCCGACACTGATGGTCTGCTTGACGCCATCGGCTTTTGGCAGTGCCGCGGCCGCGTATTTATCCATCACATCGGATTTTGTGCCGGTCATATAACCGGAGTTCTTGACCAGGTAGAAATAGGGCGTCCACCAGTAGAACATGCCGATATCGCCCTTGGCGAAACGCGTGCCAGCATCGAACTAGACATAGTTGATCGCTTCGGGTGGAGAGAGCTTGTAGAGCTGGCGGTAGACATCGATGGATCTCTCCCAAGCCGGGCCCGACAGCGTCGGCTCGAAATTCCAGGGCTGACTCGGAAAGGACTTGAACCAACCAGCGCCATGACTGGTCGAGATCTGAGTGAACATGTGAACGATAGGCGACGGCTGAGAACCGCACACGACCGTCGGATAGACCGGCTTTCCAGAAAACTGCTTGCCTTCCAGCTTCTTTAGAGTGTCGATATAGGCCGTCCAGGTCCAGTCTTCGGACGTGTCCGTCGGTGGAGCGGCAATACCGAACTCATCGAACATGTCCTTGCGATACATGACCCCCTGCGCATAGGCGGCCACCGGAAGCGTTGCGATCTGGCCGCGCCACATGTTTGAGGAGTAAAGCACCTCGGGGATGAAGTCCGTAAGGTCGATATCTTTGTCCTTGGCGATGTAGTCGTTGAGAGAGACGATCCAACCGTTGTCGAGATATTGCCCGAGCCACATCTGATCGACCGCTATGACGTCAGCATCGGACGTCTTGGCGACAAAGGCCGAGACCAAGCGAGCTTGCAGCGCATCATAGGAAAGACTTTCGAGCTCCACCTTGATGCCGGTTTCCTTCTCGAAATCTGGGATCATCGCCTTCATCGAAAAGAAAAAGGGATCTTCGACCGACAGCACCCTGACGCTGGTGACGTCCTGTGCCTGCGCCCGAGGAGCTGCGAGAGAACCAAGCACGCCCGAAACAAGTGCTGTTGCCGAAACGCCCTTGAGCAGATTGCGACGAGACACTGACATAGTATCAAATTTCATGCTTCTCTCCACAGTGTTTATTGGTGCGGTTGAGCGCGCGATCATGCTCCTGCATGATCTGACGTCGCAAAGCCGCTATGATCCCGCATTATCTTGTCCGCACTTCTTTGAGTGCCATATGTTTGGACTTCGCACAAACATATGATATGTGTCAATGGTGATTTATGTGGCGCCCCCGGAATGTACGTAGCCTCCGTCGAAGAACTTCACGATTTTATTTTGTTCGGTCTTTCATCTAGAAGTCTGATGAAAACGGCGAAACGAGCTGCGCAACTTCTGTAACCGCAGCCATCAACAGGGACTATAAAGTGGCGTTGGAAAACCAGAGCAAGAGCCTGAACGGATTGCGCGCGTCTAAGTCGGACATGCCGGATCAAGGAGCATCAGCAAATGGTATGATGCTTGTTTCGTCTTCGGACGTGGGTGCCATTAACCGGGGTAGGATTCTGCAGGCCCTCTACGATAATGGCCCTACGAGCCGCGCTGATCTGGCAAGAAAAGCCGGCGTCAACCGAACGACGGTCACTGGCATCGTGCAACCCATGATTGCCGAGAGCCTTTTGGTGGAGGGCAGGGCCACGCGCTCACCCGCCCAAGGTGGAAAGCCGGCGCGTCCCCTGTTTTTTAATCCAGGAGCGCCGATGCTGGTTGCTGTCCTACTTCTGCCTGGCAGGATACAAACGTGCCTTGTAACACTGACGGGCGAGATTTCCGCTCTTCAGAGGGCAAGCTTCGACGTCGATGGTAAGGTGGAGGCCTTTACGGCGACCATGATACAAACACTGGCGAAGACGCTAGCCGAAACAACTCAACCGCCGTTCGGCATTGGCATTGCTGCCGGGGGTATGATTGACAGCGACAACGGCATTATCATTACGGTAAGTCTTGCGCCTGTTCTAACCGGGCTACCGCTCGTGAACATCCTAAGCGCTCATTTTGGCCTGCCGGTGGTGATTGATCATCATCCCCGTGCGCTGTTGGTCGGCGACCGGTGGTTCGGCCCAGGACGAGGGCAGCAAAATTTTGCGGCAATTTACACCGGAGAGGTGTTGGGCGGCGCATTTTACATCAATGGGCAGGTTTATCGCGGCTTGGCCGGCTCCGGCGGCGAGCTTGGTCATACGATCGTCCAGTTTGACGGACTATTTTGCAATTGCGGCAAGCGCGGATGTTGGGAAACGATCGCCGCTCTCTCCTGGCTCCGGGACGAAGCTGCCAGAATGAAGATGGACAATCCTCAAGAGATAACGAGCGCCCGGCTCGTTTCCGAGGCGGAGACCGGCGCTGTGCCCGTACGTGAACTCCTGGATCGATACGCGCGCAACATCGCCGTGGGAATAGCTAACCTACAGCAGACGATGTCGCTCAATTTCTACATTCTTCACGGGGATGCGGCGACCGGCGGGTTGCATCTATGCGACTTGATAAAGCAACATGTTCAGGACCTCGTCCCCAAGCGTCCCAACCAAGAAATAACAATCGTCTCCAATGGGGTCGGAGAAGGCTTCACCGCTCTGCGGGGAGCTGCCGGCCTCGTGGTATCGGAACATCTCAAATTAATCATTTGAATGTTCGGGTTCCGCAGGTTTATCGAATGGTCGTCGCGCCGTATGTAGCGTTAGGTGGCAATGACTGCAGCTCCTAAGGCACTTCGCTACACCCCCGCCGGGCTTTTACGAGGCTGTTTGCAGGCCGGTCGACAAGGCCAACCTACACGCGCTTGCTTGGAAAACATCGCGCGAAGAAGTCCGGAACCTACCCTTACCGTCACGCTTTGCTTGGTACATCGCCTCGTCCGCATTGGAAAGCAGCGTTTCAGTGCTGTCCCCATTATCAGGAAAAATCGCGATGCCGATGCTGGCAGATACGAGCAACTCGCGACCGAGCACGATCAGGGGTGCGCGAAGGCCAAGAAGCAGGCGTTCCGCGACCTCTTCGGCTTTGGAACGGTCATCAATTTTGTCAATGAGAATAGCGAACTCGTCTCCACCAAGACGCGCCAGCATGTCGCTTTCCATAAGCCCTGCCTGCAAGCGGCTCGCAATTCCCACCAACAACTCATCTCCCGCCGCATGCCCAAGCGTGTCATTGACTACCTTAAAGTGGTCAAGATCAATCATGAGTAAAGCGAATTTGGGTGAGACTTGTTGGTGCGGACAGGTCAAAGCGGCAAAACGCTCGGAAAACGATGTGCGGTTCGGCAAGCCTGTCAACGGATCTGTGTAAGCCATATGCCGGATACGGTCGCTGCTCTGGGCTCTCTCCGTAATGTCGTGTGTGACGGCGAGAACATGCTCGACGGCGCCTGCGCTGTCGAACTCAGGCGACATCTTGACCTCCGCGAGGCCATCAGATCCGGACGGCAAAGTAAACCGGATTTCAAACGAAATACTCTTTGCTGTGTCAAAGACAGATCTTAGATGGCGCTTGTAAGCGGGCAACTCGCGTAACGTGGAGACTTCGTCTAGGGTCGTTCCAAAGAACCGATCAGCCGAGGCCCCCTTGAAAAACCCCATGGGCTGGTTGATGAACACCCTCCGGAAATTGCAGTCGTAGCGGACAATGCCGTCGGCCGTATGTTCGACTAGCGAGCGGATTTCTCGCTCGCGGCGTACCAACTCCTCCTGAGTGGTTTTTAACGCCGTTATGTCATTAGCTTCCGGCATAAGGAAAGCGACCGTACCATCCTCATCGAAAATTGGCGTCAGGGAAAAATCACTGACATAGAGCTTGCCGTCGCTCCCCCGCTGCGACACCTCGAACTGGACATAAGCGCCGGTCGCTGCCGCTTCCACTGCTGCTTTGATGCGCGTCCTTTCTTCGTCATTGGCCCACCAGTGACCCTCCCAAAAATACAGTGCTCGCGTCTGCTCCGCGTCAAGGCCGGTGAAGGCATAACCGATGGGGTTCGTTTCCACATTGCGGCCGTCGGGTGTCAGTATCGCCACAAGACGACGGGTTGAGTTGAACAATGCCCGAAATTTCGCCTCGCTAGCGGCGATTGCTCGCTGATCTGCCTTTCTCCTCGAGGCATCGCGTAGCACAGCGTTTATATAGCGGCCTTCTGCCAGCCGAAGATGGGTCAGGCAAAGTTCAACATCGATCACCGTGCCATCCGACCTTCTTACGACGGTGTTCACATGGACGCTATCGGATACGGCGCATGCGTTGGTGACCAATAGGTCGCGCGAAACATCCTCGAGGGAAAATGAACAGAAATCGAGAAGACTTTTGCCTCCAATGTCCGCGATTGCACAGCCCAGGAGGCGGGCGAAGCTTGCATTCGCTTGGAGGATCGTGAACTCGGAAACTGATAGCAGAGCGACGCTTTCGCCGCAGGTGCTGGACGCAGGCGATATGATTTGGTCGAAATTGCTCCGTATCGATTCTTTTAATATGGAAAGCTGGTCAATCATGTTGTTTCGCACCTACGGTTATTAGATCCGGAGCTTAGTAAATTCAGGTTGATGATCTCAACCTCAAGAAACGCATCATAGGCGACAATCCTCTAATTTATCCTCATCGAAATACTTAGTTTTTACACAAACATTCCATTTTATTGTTTATGCAGGCATAATCGAAACAAAAGGGTTCGGCTTCAGACTTCAAATCTTGCGGCGACATGAAGCGCATGCTGGATGCGCCTAGGTATCGCATTCGAAGCATGCGTAGCCGACCGGGTCAGACTAAACGCGAGCGTCTTGGAGGCCAGCTCGCCACGAAGGTACGTGTGCCAAGCGAGAGCCGTCTTTGTGAACAACGCGGGTTTGTAAAGGGTCGTCAGCACGGAATGCCCCGAGCTACTTATCCCCGCCATTTCAAGAGCCCGCCTGAGCAGTTGCCTTCTCTCGACGCGATCCAAGCCCATTTTGACCGAGCATTGGCCAGCGGCAAATAGCAAACACAGGAAAGGACCATTTGATTGATGGACCTCCGCTGCATTCGCGACGGTTTGAGTCTCTAGGTTCAACGGTTTCCAGCGCCCTTCATTTCGTGCCATGGCAGCTCGAAATATATGTGCTGCAACATTTTTGAATATAACGCGACCCAAAGCAACATTGGCGTCTGATATAACCAATGAACAAAGCGAGACGGAAAATTTTACCGATTTTCCATAGGAAAACAGGACATCACAAATGACCACGATACAGCTCGCATTAGCGGCAACTATATTTCTCTCGTGGCTGTGGGTCACGCTGTACGCAGTGAAGAGGAACATCTTAGGGATAGACAAAGCATGGTAACTACGCAGTCTGTCTAGAACACCTTTCGTCTATATTTGTGAGCGAACGCGATTGATGCCAACGGCGTTGCACTGCGAATAGCACAGGCGTAGACGCCTTCGCATGTGCCGGTAAAAGGCTGTGCAATTGCACAATATTTTTTAAGAAGCGATGTCCCCGCAACATTTGGCGATTTACCTTATCAATATTGATCGCGCCGCCGATAGGCTGGCGGAGATGAGGCGGCAGAGTGCCGAATTTTCGATTGAACTCAATCGCGTCGAGGGCGTCGATGGGCAGGTCCATCCGAGTGAGGACTGGATCGATGTCGATGTGCGTCTCTTCCTAAAGCGAAATGGGCGGCATATTTTGCCGGGGGAATATGGTTGCTATCGCAGCCATCTGCTTGCGCTCGAGCGGTTCCTTGCCGGCGGTAGAGACGCGGCGATCGTCGTTGAAGACGACATCTTGCTCGACGATACGTTTCTAGCGCGAGCGGTTTCCGCCATGAACGCTGCTCCAGATGCCGACGTGATCAAATTCGTGAACCATCGGTGGAAGGGCTTCCGAACTTTTACCACAACCGCAGAAGGCGATATTCTAGGCCGCTGCATATTTGGGCCACAAGGCTCCACGGCAGGCTATCTGGTAACGCTTAGCGGGGCGGCAAAGATAGTCTCCAAGTTGCGGATCATGTCTTTGCCCTGGGACGTTGCTATTGAACGCGGGTGGGACAACGGGACATCCCTTTACAGCACTCGGTCCAATTTGGTCGGGTTCACTCGCTTGCGAAAGAAGACGATGATCGGCAACCGTGAGACTTATTTCTCTGCCAAACTGCCTACCTGGCGCCGGATCCCTGCACATTGCTTTCGGACGATGGATTTTTTTCGGAGGTTGCATTATGTGCTTGTCCAATCCCGGACGTCCAGATGCAACATCATTGACGCTTTCAAGGGCCGGCGTCTCGTTGAACGGTTTATGATCGCTTTGACTTGGCACCGATAGGCAAACGTTGAGGGCATTTATGTCACGCTGGTGCCAGCCGAGTGGCCATAACAATTTGCGTCAAGTTGACCGAACCGAGCGCGTGGAACAGTTCGTCGCTGATCGATCTCAAGGCTCTGATAATGCAGGCTAAAGGTGACCGAGATCCCTAAGATGGCCGACTGACCCAGTCGGCCTTAAGCCAACATATTGCACATCCCAATTCCGCGGGTCTGGTTCGGTTTCATCGAACAAGCACAGTGTAGATATTGTTCATGCAACCATCCAGGGGTCCGCGAGTAATTGTGGGTTATGGCTGAAATTAATCAAAGAATACCAGCGGAGACCGATCACTTTTAAATCTGCGTTCAATACAATTATGCAGCGTCGTCGTTGACCGGTGCTCGTAGATTTCATTGCGCTCCCCCGTGGCGGCGGTATACGATTAGGACTCGAGCCTCTGAAATTTCTATTAACGGCGGGATTTAGCAGCTTTCAATCGTAGGGATCTAGACCGCAACATTTCTCAACAACAAACGACACACCGCAATAGCAAAGCGGCGCATACAGATCACGCTGGCCCATCCAAGGCCTGACCAAAGGGCGAGGCGCCCCGCACCTGAACAGAGTGGGCGGGGCTTCCAGGTTCAAGCTTAAGCTCCATGAACCAAAGTCAGAGCCACCCTCGGATGCTCAGAGCCTTAGCAGATTGACGAAGACATCAATCTCTTTGGAGATGCAGTCAGGAGTATTCGCATGGCGAAAGTTTTCAAATTGATGCGACGGCGTCCGGTTATCGTTTTTCTGCCGGCAGGCAGGTCAGCCGCTGTGGTCTCGACGCTGGTATCGAACCGGTTCCAGGTCTCTGAAGTATGCTCCATTCCACACCTTTTCGACGCTGTTCGATCGGGCCGGTTCGCCGCTGTAGTCACCTTGGACACCTCTATCGCCCTCGTCCTCGCGATCGGGTCAATAAAGGTTATGGATGCCAACGCCTATTTTGGCATATCGAATGCCAAATCGACTTTCGACGCTGTAGGGTTCTTGAAGCGGATCACCGTGTTGGTCAATGCTGACGGAAGACAAGACACTCCCGTCGGCGGCGGCACACTGAAGAATCGCTTGGGGAGGATCTCGGGCCGTCCACTCGGTCGGCTGTGGAGCGCACTGATCCTCGGTGGCCCGCGGCCCCGAGATCCCAGCTAGCGGCAATGCCTTTTACCCAATTCATCTTGCCGAATAGACCGCCGGCGTGTGCTCTGGCGGCCGGCGAGGTAAAAGGCGCGTGTGAATTCGTTGAGCGACACAAGGAACAAAAAGATGAAGGCGATGATCAGCCCGGGGACGGAGGAGATATTTGCTGGGCAGGTAGACAGCTTTTCCACCGGCAACTGCCCGCGTGGGCTTTCGGAATACCTTCGTGGCGATCTTGGGATGCAAAAAAGAGAGAAGCTCGGCAAATATGCTGCTTTACGGCAAAAATACGACAAAAATTCATAGCAGTCCGCGATCAAAAACACATATTTAGTCTAATATTTACAGAGACCTAGGGCGTCACAAAAACATCATTTGGCACATCACGGATTTGTGATCACGGTCGGTCGAGACCTCAACGAGAGATAGCCGGAGCAAGTACGACACCCAATTGTGACAGCTTGGCCCGGCCAATGAGATACTTGCCCGGTTAAACCTGAACGGAAACCGAAACCAAGGAGCAGACATGAAACGCAGGACTTTTCTGATCGGAACGACGGGTGCGATATTCGGCGCATCCCTCAACGGCATCCCGTCGGCGATGGCGCAGGACGCCAAGCCTGAAAAGACCGACGTCTCTATCGGGGTGGGCGGCAAGCCGCTGTTGTACTACCTGCCGCTGACGATCGCGGAACGCAAAGGCTTCTTCAAGGAAGAGGGACTGAACGTCACGATCAACGATTTTTCGGGCGGCTCGAAGTCTCTAGAGGGCCTCGTCGGCGGGTCGCTCGATATCGTCGCTGGTGCCTATGAGCACACGATCCGCATGCAGAACAAGGGACAGGATATCGTCGGGATCTGCAATCTCGGCCGCTTCCCCGGCATCGTCATCGCCGTGCGCAAGGATCTCGCCGGCGAGATCAAGTCGATGGCCGACATGAAGGGGCGCAAGGTCGGCATCACCGCACCCGGCTCCTCGACGGCGCTGATGTTCCAGTACGCAATGCTGAAGAGCGGATTGAAAGCCGACGATGCCTCGCTGATCGGGATCGGCGGAGGTGCAGCGGCGCTCGCAGCCTTCAAGAGCGGTCAGATCGATGCCATATCGCATGTCGATCCTGTCATCGCGCAGCTGCAATACGACAACGACATCGCCATTCTTCTCGATACGCGCACAGAGGCCGGCACCCGGTCCCTCTTCGGCGGCCCCAACCCGGCTGCGACGGTCTATCTCAAGCAGGAGTTCACTGTCGCCAATCCGGTGACGACGCAGCGCACCGTCAACGCGTTCATGAAGGCGTTGAAATGGATTGGGCAGGCCAGCCCCGAGGATGTGGCCAGCGTGGTGCCAACGGAATACCAGCTGGGCAACCGCGATCTGTACATGCAGGCCTTCAAGAACTCGAAAGAGATGTACTCGCTGGATGGTCTGGTCACCAAGGAAGGCTACGACTCGATGATGGGCGTGCTGAAGACGCTCGATCCAGGACTTGCCAATGCCGATGTTCCCTTCAGCAAGACCTTCGATCCGACGTTCGCAAAAGCTGCGAAGAGTTAACAGGCGCTGTGGTTCACAAGCAGGAACTCCTCGTTGCAATCACGGAGAAACAAACATGCAAGGAAAGACGACCCCAGATCTAACGGTACAGCACTATTGCTTAAGGCAAACAATGGACGGTGAGTCAGCAATTTCATTCGAGCCCGACAACTCCGTCGGGACAAACATCGAATGGGGAGAGGAGATAATAATGTCACCTGATAGTGACCGATACAGACGAACGGTCAGGCAGTCTCTTCAAGCAATCTGGTTGGACTATAGCGCGACGATCAGGATGAGACGCCGTGAAACTGAGAGGTCGCTTTGATTGTCGTGAATGAACGGGCCTGTTGCGTTGGCGTTTTGGCCTCTATGGCGAAACGCCGCCGATAGCTTGGCATCGTAAAAAAGGCCAGCGAAGGACGCTATCCGCAGATACCTCTCATGCTCAGGCATTTTTTCCCAAAGAGTCATCGCCGCTACGCGCAATTCGCGATGGTGGCCGGAAGAGATCTCGTGGCCACTGACGAGTATCTGGCGACCTCACTGTGAGGCCTTGATGTGGGCGGCATAGGCCATCAAGGCATCGATGTCTTTGGCGAGGTGGCCGTTTGCGAGGCGGCTGAAGAAGTCGCAAAGATAGGCGTAAGGTTCAACGCCGTTCATTTTGCAGTTGCCGATAACACTGGCAAACCGAGCCCAGTTGCGGCCCCCTTCATCGTGCCCTGTAATGGCCGGGCGGCGGATCGCGTTTTCCACCAGGTTGGAGTCAAGATCGACATGGCCGTCGTTCAGGGACAGACGGAAGCCGTCCTGTGGCGTCAGCACATAGGCCAAGCCTTTTCCGAGATCGGAGTGGGACGCGCGCGGCCTGCGTTGCCAGCCAGGTGAAACAGTTGCTTTCTCTCAACGCTCAATCCAAGCAGATTTCGCCGGAAGTCGAGCTGAGAAGCCCCGAGCCAGAACAGACAAGCTGAAATGCTTCCGGCTAAGGCACCTCACGCTAACAGCTGAAAAACAGCAGAAATACTCATAAAATCAATTATTTATCGGACAATACACAAGGGTGATTTATGGAACTTTGAGATGTGCTCCGCACATTTTTCTCGTTAGTGCTCCATGCTTAATCACCGCCTCCAACTCTACAAACTCACGGCGATCCCGCGACCGGCGAAGAACTGATCGAAGACGTCGAGCGGCAGGACGACGTCTGTCTGGCTGGCTCGATCATGGCCGGATGGATTATGAAAGCAGACAGCTTGCGGAGAGGCTGACGTTATCAGCACCAGATGGCCGCCCTTTGAGGGCGGACCCTGATCGGGCCAGCGGATCGAGTGATGCACCGATGCGATAAAAAACTACCAGCGCGATAGGAGCTTCGGAATGGCCACCACCTCGACACCTGTCATGATTTCGGCTTTCAGACCGAAACGGATGGAAACCAGTTCGACAAACGGCGCGTAGATCAGTCCTTTGATGGAGGCTCCGTCTTCACTGACGACATAGCCGCCATGCTGGGTGCAAGCGCGGGCAAGATCAAGCGTGGGGTGAGCCTCGCCCCGCGTTGCGAGGATCATTTTCAGGCATGCCATACCGCAAAGATTGGGAGCCCAACGAGCGTACTCCTCGACCGTTTGCGCTCCAGATTGCTGCCAAAGCGGATCATCCAGCAGGGCTGCGGCTCCCTTTGCAACAACAGGCAAGTCATTTCGGGCGTTTCCCACTGACTGAAATACGGCACGTTGTTCGTTGGCATTCCCATCCTACTTCGTCTAGTTCGCCGGCAGCGGCTACCTTCCACCCGCCTTGGCTCTCACGAACGGAAGAATACCGATTTTTGCAACGCAATCCAGAGCATTAAGCCAGCGCACTGCAGGTCGGGCTATATCTGATGATGTCCTTATTCATATTGGGTTTTAAAGGTTCGAACTTTGCAGTTCGGGTTTTGTTCGAGTGTCCGCCTTCGGGAATCGAGCCGTCGACCGATCCCGGACCTCAAGGCGGCTCACCTGTTTACGGTCTCTGATAATGTCCATGGCTACAACACCGGATATATTGACGTCGATATAGCGAGTGCTCTTCCATATTCCTCATCCGTACAAGACGGCCTTCCTCGGATGCGTACGATTCCTCTTTAGATCGGCCTCGAACTGCTCAATCGTTACCCCATCTACACCAGCTGCGCCTCCGTTGGATCGCACCTGCAGATAAGCTTCGTACACCTTCTGCTTACTGATATTGAACAGTTTGCCTTGTATATCCATCAACGTCATCCTGTTGCCAGTTGTGTTGATAATACGACCACCTGATCCGACCTATTCGCTCCAGCTCCATTACGAGCCTTCATCGCTACTACAAATCGGTCCGTCCCAGTGCCCCGCATCGGTACTCTCGCCTTACGGTCTTCTCCGCTTGTGCTTCTCCCTTTGCATCGGAGCGACTGTTTCTGCAGTTCCGCGACAACGCCTGCATCCGCTTCACGCCCCCTCAACGCCGGTCGCCGCTTGCCCGGTCACCAGGCGTCTGACAGCTGATCCCAGAGAGACGACACACCTCTGGTTTGACGACAGGTTTCACGTTACGACGCTTCATCGGAAGGTTCATTTTCATTCGTTTCTTGGATGCCAGACGAGATTGGCCAACAATATGTATTAGGGCAGAAATAAGGCGATCTTTTTCGGCCCAACATTACACGGCAAGGAAATACTCTCACAAAATCAGTAAATTAGGCCGTTATAAAATTTTCATTTGCCAGATCACGGGTTTGTGATCAGGGTCTGCACGTAGCCCATGATTTGCGTTGGTGAAATATGCAACGAATAAAAGTCCATTAACGAATGGTATTGGGCGCCTAAGTCTTGCTTTAGGGCTTCTGGCATCACGATCAAAGTTAATACATCCTCATCGGCTTTCCGCTGAGCGCAGTGTAAAGTTATGTAATACCAATCCATTTGACGCCGCTTATCGAGCCATGCGCCAAGAGTTCCAAGGAGTAATGCATGAAGCGCCTCTTCGCTATTTTCCTCGCGGCCTTGCTACCCGCCGCAGCGGGTGCAACCGAGCATCTCCAAGAACCCCTCGCCCTGCCAGCTGTTATTCGTATGCTTGGTAAGGGGCAGCCGGTCGCCGTCACCGTTGATCTCAGTCTTTGCAGCCCAGTACCAAACGGTGCAAAGCCGAGCAAAACACGCGGTGGATTACGGATTAACGCTTTTAGATTGACGGACGATGGGACGCTTGCCTTTGCTGACGAGCATATGACCATCGATCTCGATGGAAAGCCGATCGTTCAGTTTTTACGATACAAAGTCCTCCCAGACAACAGCGCTCAATTCTCTATGACTGTGTTTAGCCTTCCCGCATACGAACAAAAGGGTACGACACTCGAATTTAATTGTGCATTGGACCGTGGATTAAGTTTCTTCCCAACGCGCTAATGTGGGCGCACTTAGATGTTGGTGGGGTGACAGCCATATGTAACGATCCAGGGAAATTCGCGCCAAAGTCGTTGCGCGCATTGTTTCACGCGTGTTTCCCGCCAGTGTTGTCATCACGCAATGCAACACTTCTGCCGTAGCTAAAGAACAGAATGCCCTGCTGAAGCGCCGGATGTGTCTCGCTGGCTGGCCGAAGTTTGGGCGACGGGTGGACCGAATTAAAGGTATTGATGAATGAATCTGAACAACTCCGCAGAGCGCGACCCGAACTTTCGAGTTCCGGTGCTGCCCATTTCAACCCTGAGTTCGGACCCTCATGGCGTCTACCGTCACTACCGAAAGGAGATCCCCTTCATCTTGTCGGAAGCGGGGGTATATCTCATCTTGCGTGCCAACGACGTTCTCAGCCTGTGCAGCGATGCTAAGACACGTCAGGTAGAAACAGAGTTGGTCACCCTGCGCGGTGTTGAAGATGGACCGATCTGGGAATTCGTGCAAAACGGGATGCTGACGTCGAATGGGGATGTTCATTTGCGCAGACGATCTCCCCTGACCAGGACATTCGCCTTCAAGATGATTGATGCATTGCGACCTCTCATTAGAGAGACTGTTGCACAGATCGCAGATGCCGTAGCGCTCGATGGTGGCATGGATTTGCTTGAGGACTTTGCCGCTCTTATTCCGGCCAAGATCATTGCGTCGATCTTAGGCCTCCCCCAGGACGATGTGAATAGATTTACAGAGATCGTATACCGCTTCAGTCCGCTCCTGGGCGGATCTTGGCGTGCGCAAGATGTACCGCAGCTTCAACGAGCAGCCGGCGAGCTAAGATCATATGTTGCCGACGTCGTGGCTAGGCGCAGTTATAAAAAGAACAATGACTTTGTGAGCAGACTTCTTTCCGATGTGGAAAGCGACGGCTCCTTGTCCGCCGAGGAAGTGATTACTCAAATCATGACTTTGATAGTCGGTGGTAGCGACACCACGCGATCTGCCATCGTCATCCAGCTCGCAGTGCTTCTCCAGCATCCTGATCAATGGAATGCAGTTTTGAAGAATCACGACCTGGTTCCAAAGGCCGTCGTGGAATGCCTGCGTTATGAGCCCGCGATAGGCTCAGTTCCGCGCGTCACCACCACCGATATCGAGTTAGACGGGATGCTCCTCCCCGCCAATAAAGCTTGCTCCCTCGTGACCATGTCCGCCCTCAGAGATGAGCATCTGTATAGCGACCCTGATCGACTGGATATCACAAGAGAGCAATTGAAATGGCATCCGGTATTTGGCGCTGGAGCACACCGTTGTCTGGGCGAAGCACTGGCAAAGGCTGAGCTGGAAGAGGCATTGACCGTCCTAGCAGAGCGTTTTCCGACCATCAGAGCCGGTGGTGCTTTTCCAAAGGTCAATGGCTTTTCGGGCATACGAACAGTTCAAAACTTTCCCGTGACTTGGGACGCAGATCGGCATCGAAAGCGCTGGACACGAACTTCTTAGCAAGTTTTGCTTCGAACCGTTCTTGGCTCTGATAACAGTCTTGGATTGTTCGGCGTCTCTGATCGGGTGGTGATGCCAGCGCAATCATCGCGGCGTGCATTATGTGCCATAAAGCAACAGCGTTCCAGCTTTTCTCCCGCGATAAGCGGCTGGATGCGCGCCCTCACGCCAACAAACTAAGGCGAAGGTTTTAGCATGGCTGCGAACGCGTCAAGCCGCAAACTATGTCGGTATGTTCTCTTTAGCCCAAATCAGGTGAGATAAAGGGTCTTCAATGAAGCTAGAATTTCCTCTTACGGCGTCGCTCCTTACAGCCGTGACCCAGTCACCGAAAGAGGTGGACATTCAGGCACTGCGCCTTCGCTCGCCCATCGCTCCAACGACGAATACTGCCGAATTCGGCAGTCCGATTAGCCCTTCTGACATCATGCAGTTACACGACATGCGTCATCTGGAAATGTCGCCTGATGGTAAGACAATATTGTTTGTCGTTCAACGGCAAGTGGCGACCTTCGGCTCTGACCAGCAAAGGATATGGTTCGTGCCGACCGACGGCAGCGAGCCCGCGCGTGAGCTCCTCAACGGTGCTGGTGTTGACAACACACCGCGCTGGTCTCCTGACGGTGAAATCATCGCGTTCCTGTCGAACCGCAGGAGTAAAGGAATGACGGGAACTGATATGTCGACCGCAGGAAAGCCCGACGCATTCAGCCGGCCTGAAGGCCAAACCGACGCATCGCCGCCAGCTGTTTTAGACGCCGAGGGCAAACAGACCCGGCAGCTCTGGAAAGTTGGGCGCAATGGTGGCGAACCAGTGCCGCTCATCGCAGTGCCATGTGACATTACTGATTTCGCATGGTCGCCAGACGGGACAAAGATTGGCTTCCTAAGTGCTGATCCAGATACACCGGAGGAAAAGGCAGATCGTGAGGCCAAGCGTGACTGGGTCGAGATGGACAAGACTGGTCACATGACCCCCCTTTGGATCCTGGATCTCTTGAACCACAAGGCGCGACCTGTCTCGCCAAAAACTGTCAACGTCAGCAAAATGGCGTGGTCTCCGGATGGAAAGCGCATGGCGGTCCGTATCGCGGATACCAGCGCGATCAATGATTATTTTTATCATTCGCGGATCACCACTTTTGATTTCCAGAACGGCACATTCGGCAAGACGCTCATTGAACATGCCGCGGAAGGCCCGTTATGGGCACCCGACGGCACTGCCATCCTCGGTTCGGAAATTCTTACGCCGGGCTTTATTGGCACGGCCCCCCGCGTTTACAACGTTGCGACAAATACACTCATAAAGCTCGCCGACGACCACGCGGGGTTGTTGACTCGGTTGCAATGGGCTGCAGATAGCCGCTCCATCCTCGCCTTGTCATTTGAGGAGACGCAATCCAGATTAGTGAGAATCGCAGCGACCGGGAACGGGCGTGTCACGCGGCTTGCCACTTTGGAAGGTGAGGCTTTCGACCTCACGACTAGTCAAGATGATCGCCTCGTCGCGGTTGCGCTGTCAAGCCCTGAGCGACCTGCCGACGTTTGGACCATCGCCGGCAAACAGATCCGTCCAATCACAATGATCAACCCGCAAGTCGCCCACTGGAAATGTGGCAAGGTGAGCCAAATATCTTGGACCAGTAGCCATGACGGAAAGCGGATCTATGGTGTCCTCGTTACGCCGCCGGACTACACCCCTGGGAACCCGATCAAGACAGTCATCCAAATTCACGGCGGTCCCGAATGGGCGTGGTGGGCGGGGTGGCTTGGGAGCTGGCACGAATGGGCGCAGATGCTGGCGACGCATGGCTATGCCGTATTGCTACCCAATCCGCGCGGCTCGGACGGTCAAGGCACGGCCTTTGCGCGAGCGATTGGGCATGACTGGGGCGGAATGGACTATCAAGACGTGATCGACGGCGTTGACATGCTCGTCGCAATGAAGATTTCGGACCCTTCGCGCCTCGGCATCGGCGGCTGGAGCTATGGCGGGTTCATGGCGGCCTGGGCGGCGACGCACAGCGAGCGCTTTAAGGCAGCAGTGGTCGGTGCTGCTCCAACCAACATGACTACGATGGCGCGCATTACCGACACGCCCGACTACACCACCGGTTATTTCGGCGAGCCATCCGCGCACCTTGCTGATCTAGATAGGGTATCGCCCGTGCGAATGTTGGAAAACGTTCATACGCCAGTGCTGGTACTGCACGGCGAGGCAGATACGCGAGTGCCGATAGCGCTTGGTCTGGAGTTCTACCGAGCACTAAGACTTCTTGGCAAACCCGTTAAGATGATCAGCTATCCGCGGGAAGCTCACTGGTTTAGCGAGCCTGAGCATCAGGCCGATATCCAGCGCCGCGTTCTCGATTGGTTTGATGCCTACCTCTAGCTAGTGGATGGAATCTAACGCTTGGTGCCCGCGTTTAACGGCGGCGATGATTTTGTCGGGATCGGCGGTCCAAGTGAAGGGCTTTGGCTTTTTGTTGTGCTCAACGAGGAAACGGTTGATGGCGGCCTGGAGATCGACGACGGAATGGAAAACGCCGCGTTTCAGACGCCGCTTCGACAGCCTGGCGAAGAAACCCTCCACCGCGTTGAGCCATGAGCTTGAAGTCGGAGTGAAGTGGAAGGTGAAACGCTCGTGACGGTCGAGCCAGGCTCTCACCTTGGGATGCTTGTGGGCAGCATAGTTGTCGAGGATGACGTGGACGGCCTTGTCGTCCGGCACCTGGGCGTTAATGGCGTTGAGGAAGCGGATGAACTCCTGATGACGATGACGCTGCATGTTGCGACCGATGACGGTGCCGTCGAGCACGTTGAGGGCGGCAAACAGCGTGGTTGTGCCGTGCCGCTTGTAGTCGTGGGTCATGGTGCCGAGCCGACCCTTCTTCATCGGCAGGCCCGGCTGGGTGCGGTCGAGCGCCTGGATTTGGCTTTTCTCATCGACCGACAACACGACGGCGTGGGCTGGCGGATCAACATAGAGGCCGACAACGTCTCGCAGCTTGTCGACGAATTTCGGGTCGTTGGACAATTTGAACTGCCGCCACCGATGAGGTGCGAGGCCATGCGCTTTCCAGATACGCCTGACTGCGCTGGCGCTGATGCCGGCGGCCGTCGCCATCATGTCGGCCGTCCAGTGCGTCGTCTCGCCCGGCGGATCAGCCAGCGTCAGGGCCACCACACGCTCGGCGACATCGGGTCCGAGCCGCACAATACGCGACGGCCGCGTCTTGTCGCGCAGGAGACCCTCGACGCCTTCTGTGGCGAAGCGCTCTTGCCAGCGCCATACGCAGGTCTTCGATTTGCCGGTCTGGCGCATAATCTCGACAGTCCCGACGCCATCGGCACTCAGCAGGATGATCTCGGCCCGCCAGACGTGCTTTTGGGGCGCATTGCGATCCCTGGTCAAGGCCATCAGGCGTTGGTGATCTGTTGGCGAAACGGTGAACGATATTCCTGTGCGCATGCGCCAGACTCGCATGCCAACCAAGCAAATGGAATCCCATACAGGACTCTTATGTCAGGCGGTAACCACTAGTCGCGACTAATACTTTAACAAATAGGCGTTCGACTGCATTCCCTCGGGCGCCGTCAACGCGTTAGTTACACGGCGGGAGGCGTATGAATTATTAATCGCTCTACAACGCTCACATCCTGATCGGCGTTGGTGCAGGGATCAGCAACAGTGCGAAATTTGGTCTTTGATGGCCTTACTTATTTGCCTTCTCCTGTCAAGGCTTGGCGACGAACGGATTTCGCGCGTCCGCAAGCAAGCATTCGGTTCAAAATGGCGACGCCGCTTGCAGCCTCTGTCTGTTGAGAAAGGAATGACCGCGCACGCAAACGCGGTCCAATTATGCGTTTGTATCGACCCATCGCCGTTTCGATCAGCGCCCGTTTACCATAGCCAGTGGACGTCTGCCATTTCAGCCGACCATCAATCCGGATGGATGCGATGTGGATCTCTCTCTGGCAGGACGGCTGGGCGCTGGGCCGCGCAACCGCGTTTGAGCGCGGTGGGATGACGACCCCTCGCGCCTGCGCTGTGACGCAGAACAGCGTCGTAGGTGGGAGTGCCTTCGTAGGCTCCATCGGCGATGAATTGGCCGCTCCCATCATCGATCTGATCAAGCAATGGCTCCAGCTGCGAGGCATCGCCGGTTTCCTGATCTGTCGGGCCATGGATAATTATCTCGCCACTGTCGGCGTCAACCGCCAAGTGCAGTTTGCGCCAGCCACGCCGGGACTTTGCCCCATGCTATTCTTCCAGCCATTGGCCCGCGCCATAGACCTTGAGCCCGGTACTGTCCACAAGCACGTGAAGGGGGCTAATTGCCACAGACTTGTGGTCGTTGCTTCTGGCCGATGGCTTCCAGGTACTGGCCCTCCTGCTCAGCGTGGTGTGATCGGGCACAGCCAAGTCCAGCGCCATCATTTCTAAAACAGAGTTCAAAAAACCCTCGCTCTGGCGCAACCGCAACCCAAACACCATTCCCAGCATGAGCGTGGTTTCGATGGCCAGATCAGTATAGCGCGGCTGGCCACAACGCGTTTTGCGACGTGGCACTGCCCAGCCCGCCAGCGCTTCCGGCGTTATCCAAAGGGTCAAAGTGCCCGGCGGCGAAGACACGCTTCATACTCTGCCCAGTTCGTCACTTTGAACTTCATCTTACCGATATGATGGCGGTGCGCGGCGTTATCTTTGTGCGGCATGTTGGATCAATCAACCTAGTTTCGATCCTGGCCGCATAGATGCAAAACATTGACATCTGGTCCGTGCACCAATTCTGGTCTTAACCTGTTTGATCGCGTTTGCGCGCTCGGTCATTCCTTTCTCAACAGACAGAGGCTGCAAGCGGCGTCATCATTCTTAACCGAATGCTTGCCTGTGGACGCCCGAAATCTGTTCGTTGCAAGATACCGACGATAGCAATGAAATAAGCGGCCTATCAAAGGCCGAATTCCGCTCAAATGATAATCCACGCGCCAACGCCTCCACAATAGTGAATGAAGCCCAGGAAGGCGAAGGTCTCGGGTTTTCGCGCGCCACGTCACTGCCGGCTCAAAGCCGCGAACCGGCCAAACTCGATCAGCCGCGTCTTGCGTTCGTGAAGCGCCACGCTAAAACTGCCTAATCGCTCCTTGAAGAGCGAGAAGCACTTCTTCCGCATCATCCTTCTTGTCGAAGCCAATAACGAAATCGTCGGCATTGCGCACGATCACAATTCGGCCGCGTACATAGCGTCGACGCCATTGACGAACTCACAGATCGAGGATGTAGTGCAGAAAGATGTTGGCGAGGAGCGGGCTAATGCCAGCTCCTCGCGGGGTATCCGCGTAATTTCCCCACGAGTCTCCATCATCGAAAAGCGCTGCGTCCGCATTGAAAAAACAGCCCCTGCTTGCAGCCGGCTGTACCGAGGCCAAGCAAGAGGAACGCTTTCAATCAAGTATAGCGACTGCTCGTGTCCATCCTGCCGATGCCGCCCGGATTTTTACCGGGAAGCAGGCGATGATGAATCCCGTCGCAGGCAGCTTTTCAAGATTGTGAAGCTTTTCGAGATGGCAGTAACCTATTTCGCGCCCGGCCTTGTGCCCCTCCCAAATGAGGTTTGCGTCGCCACTTTCGGAGTATCGTCCCGCCGTTTGGACGAAAGGCGCGTCCCAACTCCAGGCGTCGGTACCCGTCACGCGTACACCGCGTTTTGTCAGATAGAGCGTCGCCTCGCGCCCCATCCCACAGCCTGATGCGACGTAGTCAACATGTCCGAAGCGTTCGCCCGCGCGCGTGTTTACAACGACGATATCTAGCGGCGAGATAACATGGCCGATACGCTCCAGTTCGGCCTCAACGTCAGCAGCTGATGCCACGTATCCGTCAGGGAAATGCCGAAAGTCGAGTTTGACACCGGCTTGAAAGCACCACTCTAAGGGAACCTCGTCTATCGTGATAGCGCGGTGCCCCCCGTCCATCGTAGACGCATAGTGATAAGGTGCATCAAGATGCGTGCCGTTATGCGTCATGAGATTTACCCGCTCTATGGCCCACGCTTCCCCATCTGGAAGGTCGCCAGCCGTAAGCCCCGGGAAAAATCCGAGCAATCCCGGCAGCGCTGCCTTGTGGTCAATGTACTCGATACTTGGTCCATACCCAGGGGGATCGGACATCACATCGTTTTCTAGGCAGACCGAGAGGTCAACTATTTTCCGTTTCATACGCCAATCTCCACTATCGCTAATTAACTTGCAATTGCAACATCTTCCGCCGACAGTTCCTTTCCGCGGCACTTCGCTCGACATGCGTCGGTTGCGTGATACCGACCGGCACCCGTGTTTCTTCCTGGTCGAACTCACGACCAGTCAGCGCCTGGGCTTTATGAATTGCCGACAGTGGCGGTATCACAGGGTGATGGCATCCCCGGCAATAACACAGTCGCTGAGTTGCTGTCTGATCTAGCTCTGGCCCAAGGGATCGGCGCCGATGAAGACGATCTCTTGCCGACGATCTCCTCAACTGTATCAAGAGAACATTCCATCGCCTTACTCTCGCCACATCGCCTGGCCAGCGGTTGCGCGGCACTGCCGACCGCCACAAGCCCATTCTCGAAGTTCACACCATCGCGGCCGCTTGGCTGATTTTCCGACATGCTTCAGTTGCATAGCAAACCAGAAAATTCTTTCAACAACCACACCACGGGCCATCAAGAATAGCCTGGAACTTGATCGGATTGAAAGTGCGCTTTTCGCGGTCGAGAAACGATCGGATGGCCGCTTGCGTTCAGCGCGCCGATCGTCTTCGCGCACGTGGCGTTGCCGCGGATCGCCGCTCCCTTTGCGGCAGCCTACCCAGAGGTCCAGCTCGTGATAGTCGCCGAGGACCGAAAGAGCGATCCGTTGAGGACGGATACCAGCTGCACTTTACCTGCGTGCTGCCACGTAGTCGGTTTCCAGGCAGAAAGGCGGCTGGCAGTGGCACAGCAGCCGCCTTATGCGATGTCAAATCCCGATAGCCTGATAAGATTCAGCGATCTTGGTGAGGGATATGAGATAGGCAGCCGTCCGGTAATCGGTAACCCCAGGATGGGTGCGGAGAACCTCCGCCATTTTGTCGTAGGCGTTCCGCATGATGTCCTCCAGACCCGACCTCACGAGGTCGATCTCGCTCCCGCCTTCGAGGAAATTATCCCGATGGTCGGCGGGGAACGACTGGCCCGTCATCGTCTCGAGGACATTGGTTATCTGATGGTTGCGACGCTCGCGCCGACGTCGCTCCATCAGGCCAAACGGGATATGGGTGATGTTCTTGACCCACTCGAAATAGCTGACAACGACGCCGCCAGCATTGACGAAGAGGTCCGGAAGGATAACGATGCCGCGCTCTAGAAGCTGCGCCTCGGCCTCGAACGTCGTTGGCCCGTTCGCACCCTCGACTATAAGCCGTGCTTGGATGGCCCCTGCGTTTCGGGCGTTGATGGAGCTCTCGATGGCGGCAGGAATGAGGATGTCGAAGGGTCGTATCAATCCTTCGGATGCCCGGACGTGGCTTTGCGCCTACGGCCAAGACGAGGCTGCCTTGGCATGAACGGCTCTAACACACTCCATTCGCGATCAGTCAGATCGCTTGCATAGCGCATGCGGCTTCTGTCATGGTGACGCCGGGTGAAGGGTGTCTAGGCCATTCGATCTCTCCGTATTTGTCGCAAAATACAAAGAATCTGATTGCCGCCCTTCACTTAACCCCGAGCACGCACGCCATTCTTGAACAGACACTAACAATTGGGAAGTGAAAGGGCCTCTTCGAAGAGGAGCTCTCCAATGCCTCCTTACGAGGTGCCAATACATTCGGCATGAACACGCTGGACAACCACGGCATGGAAATGCGAGGAAGAGTCCCAAGGATCCTGACGTCCTCCACTATTCGGACACAACAATCCTCCGCCATCAAGCCTCAATGCTGGGGCGGATTATCGCAAGCAGTGAGCACCGGCGACCTATATTGGATTCTTCTGTCGGTCAAATAACCGGTGATAAATTCCTTGATCGAGCCGCATGAGCTCATTGTGATCGCCTTCTTCGACAATACGGCCTTTGTCGAAAACTAATAGCCGGTCCAGCATCCGCACCGTAGATAATCGATGCGCGATCACCAATGTGGTGCGGCCGACCATCAGTCGCTCCATAGCCTGTTGGATTTGTATCTCACTCTCGCTGTCGAGGTTCGAGGTCGCCTCATCGAAGATGAGAACCGGCGCATTTGCAAGAAAGGCACGAGCGATTGCGATCCGCTGGCGCTCTCCGCCCGATAATTTTATTCCTCGTTCTCCCACTGTGGTTTCATATCTCTTGGGCAGCGTCATTATAAGGTCATGGATGCTAGCTTGCTGTGCTGCCCGCTCAACTTCGTGACGCGTGGCTCCAGGTCGACCATAGGCGATGTTCTCCGCTATGGTGCGGTGGAACAGGACCGTTTCCTGCTGCACAATGGCGATCTGACTCCTTAAACTGGCTTGCGTTACTAAGGCAATATCCTGACCGTCAATAAGTATTTTCCCTGAATTCACGTCGTAAAGGCGTTGGATAAGTTTGACAAAGGTTGTCTTCCCGGAACCGGACGGGCCCACCAGGCCCACTCGCTCACCGGGGCTGATAGCAACCGAAAGCTCTTTATAAAGCGGGTCGGGTTTGGCGCCATATCGGAAGGTGACGCGATCAAAAACGATTTTCCCAGAGCAAATTCTTGCAACCGAGGCGTTGGGTAGGTCTTCGACACCAAGGGGCATTTTTTCGAGGAGAACAAGCTCTTCCATGTCGTTTACAGCACGTTGCAAATTGCGAATATCCTGGCCGACATTTCGCAAGTATCCCTGGAGGACAAAATACATGGCCAGTACAAACGCAACGTCACCCGGTGTTGCGCTGCCGCGTCGCCACATAATAAGGCCAGTTCCCAAAATGCCTGCTTGCAAGCTGACCATCATGAAGCCCTGGGCTGCATTGCCCAAGACGCCGCGTTTCCAAGTCCGATGCGTGCGGTGTTTCCATCGGTCAAGGATTTGGCTCAGGCGCGCCTCTTCTCTGCGCTCGGCGCCGAATGCTTTAACGACCGCGTTGCAACCGATAGCATCTGCTAGCGCTCCGCCAAGCTTAGTATCCCAGACATTGGAAAGTCTCGCCGCCGGCGACACCAACCCAACTGAAAGCGCTACGGTGACGCCAATGTAGATAGCCGAGCCCGCGCCTGCGAGTATTCCCATGATCGGCCAATAGCTGGCAAGGACGATACTGGCGCCTATCAGCATCACCATGGAAGGCAGGAGGGCTATCAACAGCAGGTCGTTGAGTGCGTCAAGCGCCCACATTCCGCGAGTAACTTGGCGGACAGTCGAACCTGCGAAACTATTGGCATGCCATTCGGCGGAGAACCGCTGCACTTTATAGAAACCATCGTTGGTAAGTTTTACCATGGTGCGCAGGGTGAGCTTGACGATGCTGCTGGATATGAAATAGCGAAGTACTACGGTGGTCAGCCCTAACGCCACAACGATTACAAACGCGCGCAAGGGTCCCTCTCTCGATTTGCTCTCGGCGATGGCATCAATAATTTGACCGGAAAACACCGGAATCATTACTTCAGCAACGGTGCTCGAAATCACCAACGCTATAATCAGGAACACCAAACCAGGCAGATGGCTCCAGTGCTTAAAAACAAAACTTAAAAGGTTGCGGTAAGCATCGGCACGAAAATCGATTTTTTTCCAAGTCGTCAACAAAGATACCCTTTTTTGAACAGCCCGTTACGTTAAACTAGCGCTGCAAAGGCGGAGCGATAAGCAATCCCATCAGAGAAAGCCTTGCCGCACTACGTGCGCTTAGAGCCGTAGGCTGCAAGGAATGTCTTCACGGCGCCCGTGATGACTCGCTCGATCTCGACATCATTAGGCGGCGCATTCATGTTGCCGAACAAACGAAGTTTAAAGAAGCTCCCACTACAGAGATCAAGATACTGACCAGCAGCAAGATCTAGATCGTCGATTTCGAGACCACCCCCATTGGAATGCCGTAAGAGAAAATCCTGCAGAACGCTGCGTAGGTTCTCAGGTCCTTTAAATAAACGCGTGCAAAGAGATGGCATTCGATCTCGCACGCCAAGCACGGTTCGCAAAGCTGTTATCACTGTCTCATCCGTTATGTGTTTCACGAAGGTTACACCGAAATCATAGAGGCTGCTTTCCAATTGGCCATGTTCGGCGAGAGTCATCCTCATGGTCGCAATGAAGGTGGCTCGCTGCCTTTCAATAGTTGCAGAAAATAATTCTTCCTTGTTATCAAAATACACATACACCGTACCCTTGGAGACACCTGCTTGGCGCCTTACGTCGTCCATGCTCGCCGCGTCGAAGCCAAGGCGCATGAAGACTTGATCGGCTCCGTCCAGAATTTTCTTACGCTTAATAGGGTCTTCGCCTGCCGGCCAGCGCCCGGGGACTGGAACCGTAGTCTTTTCTTGTTTCAATTTATGTCGTCCGCTAAATTTTCTAATGTTTATGATTTAATTTCGCCCTTGAAACCGCGCCATTCGGCTCAGACGGGATCATTGTCATCCTAAACCTTTCATGTCAAAATACCGACAGACACATTGCCTAAACAAGCCAATTAAGGAGCGCTACGTTGGCCAGATAGACCGTAGTCATCACAGATATATGAAAACCCTCGCCCGTGAGATCGCTCTTCAACAATCCGAAAGAAAAATTCGCGTCGCTTCAATTTGAACTGGCAGAGCACGCTTCAGTTGAGAAGTCCGACTGATCGGAAGACTCGTTAGAAGATATTAAAAATTCCGCATTTACGAGGCGGCGTTCTTTCGTCCTGCGGAATGACAACACCCTTTGCTTTAGCGACTGTTGTTTGTGGAATGAATGATGTCATTAGACCCTAACTCCGAACGATGTGCACTGTCGCAGAATTCCAATTCGAGCATAAGTGGCGCGCGCTGACCGTAGCCACTCTTGGTTTCGGCAGGACCCCGTGCCCCATCCCGATAGTGGTTCAACCTGACGTAAGCCACACCATGACTCACTACATTCTCCTGGCACAAAGCGCCCTCTCGGCTTCAGTTCGCGGAAATATTCTAGTCTGCGATGGGTGCCCGCTGAATCCAGTGGCCAGATAACCATTTCGCAACAAAACAACACCCACCGCAACATGGAGATCAGGCATGTATCTTGTGCCCGACACGGCGTCTTTTCAGGTTGCAATGAAACGAAACTTGCGTGCTCATTAGAAGGAGTTGGCCAATGACACCTATGTTTCAAGTGCCGCTTGCGGCCAAGCTATCCACACTTCGGAAACGACGGATTGGCGCTCACAAACGCCAATGACACGCCGACAGTATGGGCTCGCTCGGACTGGCCAAAGGCCAGGTAGCTGACTGCGCGCAAAAAATTTGAGACAAGACATTGCAGTCTACCGTGAGGCAATTCATCCTCGTAAAAAATTATCCAAAGAAACCAATCATATAAAGCTTCATAAAATCTTCATTTGCCAATTCACGAATTCGTGATCACGGTTGAGAGGTTGCAGCGCAACATAATGGCGGATGAAATATGCGACAAAATTGGGGTTTATTAGCCAGTGGCGTAAGACGACTGATGACTGGCTCGGGGTTCCAAAAAAGTACGAAGATCAAGTGCAGCAAGTTGCATCCTGATCAGCTCACCAATGAACGAAAGCGAGATCTCGGCTTTCTTGATGGACAACCCTGTAAAGGCAGCGCTGAAGAAGGGCTAGCGAGCGGAAATAGATCATTCGATCATGAATGTGCCTTCCATCTCAAGTGGTGAGGTTATCCTCGTACTACATGGTCAAAAAATCATTTTGTAAAAGAGCCGAATCCCCGCCGCTTTGTCTAATACTTCCGGCGCTGGTTTGAACATTGTGACCTAAAATATGGCGCACGCAGTGCCTAAAACGAACGGATGCCGGGTCAGTCTGTCGTGTGACAACCAAACCGGGACAAGGAGCATATCTTAGACCCACAAGAAATTTACCCTCTCCATCTCCTAATTTTAACACACACTTTGATCGATGACGATTGGAGATTCAAATGACTTTAAGAACAATAATCACAATACCTGACCCAGCACTACGTCAGATTTCTGATGCGGTTGCCCCCCAGGCCGCAGAGACGGCCGTTTTAATCGATGACATGCTGGAAACCATGTACAACGCATTTGGTGTGGGGCTGGCGGCTGTGCAGATCGGCATTCTGAAACGCGTTGTAGTCGTCGACGTCGGGGTCGTCCAGGAGGCGCGTCGGGATGCCCGGGTTCTCATCAATCCAGTGATTGTCGATACGTCCACGGAATGTTCGACTTTCAGGGAAGGCTGCCTTTCGCTTCCTGGCACCATGGTCGACGTCGTCAGGCCAGCGAGGATCACCGTCGAATACGACACGCTGGGTGGCGGCAAGGAGACTCTCGAAGCCGAAGGCCTCCTTGCCACATGTCTTCAGCACGAGATCGATCATCTCAATGGGACCTTGATAACGGACCATGGTGAGCCAGTACCCCGCGAACCGCAGGAATCTGCGTGACGCAGAAGGCCTGCTTGCGCGTGTCAAGATCCGCCCCCTATCTCTGACGGTATGTTCCGCGCAGTCTCCCTATGGTCAGGAGAGGCGCCTGACATGTATCGTCGGCCGTGAGTGGACCCGCACAGAGCCAATTTTACAGCCTTGCACGCTCAGCGCTCTGCTCTACCGTCACCCACTATCGCGCCAAGGGCGCGTTGCGTGATGTTGGCAAGGTGTTGGGGCTGCCTGAGATCTGATCACCCAGCTTTCCTCGGGAGCCTGGGGCTGGTCGGAAGGCATCGGTGAAAAACAGCTCAAAGAAAACAACATGAACGCCGCCGACCATCGCCTGAAGCGGGCATTGGATCTTAGCGCCCAGCTGATGGGCGCGCGCCGCCATCTTGGCCAGCATCCGGGCGGCTTCGTTCTGCCGCAGGACAGGCTGGATGATCTGGTGCCGATCGAGCCGGCATCGACGAAGGACCGTCATATGGTGGAATGGGACAAGAATGACATCGAGGCCCTCAAATTCATGAAGTTCGATGTTCTGGCGCTCGGGATGCTGACTTGCATGGCGAAATCGGAGACAGCAAAGCACTTCAGAAAAACTAAAGAGGAAGCCGTCCGCACCAGCCTTGTTGGCCGACTATACCGCCGGTACTCATGGTGACTGTGAGTGGAGGGCTGACGCCACCCGACCTGATCGGACACAACTGCATCAACCTACGCCTGCCGACCTGCGGCGGGCTCTATGCCTCGGAATTCGAGAAAGACGGCTAGGCGCTCAACGTGCGCCTCGACGGTCAGCTGACCTTCAATACCGGGAGTCAATCGCTGAAAGCCGCCATCTCAGGGCTTGGACTTGCCTTCGTCACTGCGGATATGGCGGTACCGGCGATTAGCGAAGGCAGTCTCATTCGCGTCCTTGAAGAGTGCCCCCCCTTCCCCGGTTACCATCTCTACTACCCCAGCCGGCGCTTGCCCTCACCCGCCATTGCCGTCCCGCTGGAGGCGTTGCGTTACCGAGGGTGAGCTGCGTGCACCTTGCCCGCCTTGAATGGATCAGGACCGTCAACTCCGATCTCGTAGAGAGTCGGCAGGGGCGGTTGCGAACTAGATCACCACCAAAGCTTAGAATTTCAACCGATCCTTATGTCTGGTATCGAACGCTTCTTTAGGTGGTGACGGAACAATATTCGCTTGGAATAGCTGTATGGGCATGGAAAATTCCAAATGGAACGTGCCTGTTGTTCTCTTACCCAGTGCTCAAATCGCAAAAGAGCGTATGATATTTGATGCACGTGATGCTGCTCAAGTTCTCATTTCCGAATGGCCATGGATGCGCGGCCGGCATTACGACAACGCGTTGCGAGCTTGCGCGCTGGTTTTGGGCGGCTTCATCGAGCCTGATGCGGCGAGAACCTGACTTGTGCGAGCGGCGCGTGAAGCATCAGTAGAAATTGCAAGAGTTGATGACGTTGTTCGCATTCACATCAGCCGCGAATAAAGTTGTCTTTCTCGCGTCGAGGATAGACGTTCCAGAAAGCTAGGTCATCCTACGCTCTTCCCGGCTAAAGGTGATGACAATAGGCCCGACAATCCGAGGATTCGCCGCGCATAACCATAGTATCGCGCTTAAAGATATACGAAGGACACCCCCGGTCGTTACGCTACGCCAAGGTATTGAGTAAGAGAGACATCGGGCATCTCGACTGGGCTATCACACCGAATCTGCACCGGTCGCCGGGGATGTCGAAGGCGCGAACGGCTAGTTGCAGACTGGCGAAAGGCCAGATACCTTGAAGGTAGACAAGGTTCAAGTACTCCCTCAATTCGCTGGGGAACAGAAGGTGTGGGTGGTTGCACCACCAGCAAAAGTTGGCCAGGATCAAGGCTCTTTAATCGAGAGATATATAATGCGTTTCCCTGCCCCCGCAATTTCCCGAGCTCGCCTTGAGCAGTTGATTTCTCTCAACGCTCAATCCAAGCCGATTTCGCCAGAAGTCGAGCTGAGAAGCCCCGAGCCAGAACAGACAAGCCCCACATTCCAGATTTTTCCAACCCGCATCGCTTTTTATTTTTTTGGTACTTGAAGCGTATCATTATTGTTTGCTATCGTCCGGTGATCGTTTTCTAATTCCTTTGGCAGAAAAAGGACCGTACTCATGGCGAACGTATCCAGGCTAGAGTTTCTGGCTGTTGAAGCGGCAGTTGCGGGCGTTTTGAGTTCGGTGGTTCTGTATGCGGAGGAAATTAGTGCTGTGGAGACGAAAAATACGGCTTTGACAGCGTCCCCGGTCACGCTGGAAACCTGCATCGGCTCAGGTGGGCGGAAAGCAAAAGTGCGAGGAATTCAGGGCATCTTCGCGGTTTGCGAAGTCACCCGTGGTGGCTAGAAGGTTTATGGAATTGCTGCGGATACGACGCTGATATCGATGCCGGCAGCCTTGGCAAACGATATCTGCTCCACCAGCGTATTTCCCGCTGCCCGAGGTTTCTTCCCGGGAATGGCAAACGCGCCCGACAAAAACGTCACTACGGAACCCCCCGAACAAAAGGCCGTGGTGGCTATCTATACGAATGCCGAGCCGGAGCTCCGCTTCGACAGTACAGGCGTCCCCGGATCACATGGGGTCGGCGTGAAAGTTCTTTTACATCAAAGCAGCAAGGGATTGGCTGTTGACGCATGCGAAGGGCTAGGCATGCTTGCGCGATCAGCTTCATGCGATCGTCTCGGGAACAGCGATACCGAGCCGTCCGAATTGAAATAAATCGTCGTTCTTCAAAGGTCGAACGAAAAGTCGGGAACATCGGATTGTCAATCGAGGAAACAGACAATGGTATGGCCGGCCCGCCGCGTGGACGACGGGGGCGCCCCAGGGTATTTTCCGAAAACGAGCGGCGCAAAGCCATCCTGGGTGCAGCCCAGGAAGCTTTCGTTGAACTCGGCTTCTCCCGAACGACTACACAGGTGGTTGCGGCCAAAGCAAAGGTCTCGAAGCGATCGATCTATGAAGTCTTCACCGACAAGACGGCAATGTTTGCGGAGGTCATTCGGAACGAGGGCGCGATCTTTCTTGACCTGCCAAGACCCTCGCGGGAGCAGTTGCCCCTGCTCGACACCCTGGTGCGAATATTCCGGCTCGATATCGATGAAGCCGCAGAGCTTCGTCGAGAGGCGCTGCTGCACCTGATCATGCGTGAATCGCTGCAATTCCCCGAGCTTTCCGATTACCTGTACGACAACGGCATCATCCGCGCCCGCGAGGATCTGATCGAGTGGCTAAGGTCCCAGAATGAAGCCGACCGTTTGACAATCGAGGATCCAGCAGTCTGTTCGGGAATGCTGATGGACATCGTTTTCGGTGCATTGTTGCCACGCCGGCGCCTGAAAGCGGCGGCGGACCGGGAGCTTCGAAAACTGCATATCAAAAAGCGATTGGAAATTTTCCTGAATGGAGTGAGGCGAGCATGAAGATGTTCGAAGTGCTGCGGCGCTGCTTGAGGTACCGATATTTACGGAGAAAAAGATATGGATGACAAAGTCCGGGCTGTCCTCGACCACTATCACGAAGTGATCCGCAAACAGCAGAACGAGCCGCGCGAAATGCCTCCGGGCGGGCGCGATGGTGGGCTGGACCAGCGCATGCGCGCTGTCGGGCCTGCAACCGGTCAACTGCTGAACGTCCTTGCGAAAAGCATCAAGGCACCGACCATTCTCGAAATCGGCACGTCCTTTGGTTATTCCGGCATCTGGCTCGCAGAAGCAGCGAGGGCTTCCGGCGGCCGGCTTATCACCATGGAACTGCACGCGTACAAGACCGACTATGCGCGCAAGATGGCCGAAAGGGCAGGACTTGATAGCTTCATCGACTTCAAAGTCGGCGATGCCATCGAGATGATTTCGCAGCTGCCTGACGGGATCGATTTGATACTGCTGGATCTTTGGAAGGATCTTTATGTGCCCTGCCTGGAAGTGTTCTATCCAAAGCTGAATCGCGGCGCGATCATTGTCGCCGACAATATGGTACGCGGTGGCGACGGCAATGTGAAGGAATATGCAGCCCGCATCCGTGCCATGCCGGGCATCAGTAGCGTGATGCTGCCGGTCGGCAGCGGCCTCGAAGTCAGTCGCTACGACCCGTGAAGCACATGACGCTCTTTATCAAGTCGTGACGCGGTGCTGGTGCTGAAGCCAGCCATGCTGCTGCCGGCTCGTTGCGATGCGTTTTGGTCAATCCCATGTACAATCCTGCTTGCTGGTTAGTGATCGTTTGCCGGGCATCCAGGGTCCTCTGCTGGCGTTTTCTCGCCGGTACGACCAGTGCTTATGCCTGTCTCATGATTTGATATGCGGGTTACGGATATTATCACGTTCGCGTGACGGAGTAACGAACAGCAGGTGCGCCCCGAATACCATTATTGGAGTATCCCACTCCATGTGACTATAAGGATCAGTTCATTGAAATCTTGGATCAAAATAAACCGCTTCGTCGCTTCGACAGCCTTTGTCGCGCTCATGGCGGTCCCGGCCATGGCCGAAACAAAGGCTCCTATCAAGGCTCACAACGTCGTTCTTGTGCATGGACTCTATGCCGACGGCTCAAGCTGGTCCGAGGTGATCCCGCTTTTACAGAAAGCAGGCCTGCACGATACTGCGGTGCAGAACCCCCTCACCTCGTTCAAGGACGACGTGGACGCAACTGATCGCATTCTAGCACAACAGGATGGCCCTACGGTACTCGTTGGACATTCCTATGGCGGTGCTGTGATCAGCGAAACTGGGGATGATCCGAAGGTCAGCGCGCTTGTCTATATCGCTGCTAGAGCACCGGAAGCTGGCGAGGACTTCGCTGCATTAGGTAAGACTTTTCCGGCCACTCCAGCGAGCCAGGGTACGATCCATGAAGGTGGGTTCGCGCAGTTGAGTGAAAAAGCGTTTATAGAAGACTTCGTCGGTGATTTACCCGTTTTGCAGGCAAGAGCTCTTTACGCAGTACAGGGACCAGCTTCGGATTCTCTTTATACGGTTAAGACGACAAAGGCTGCTTGGCACAGTAAGCCTAGTTGGTATGCCGTTTCTCAAAATGATAAGACGAGTTCGCCAGACCTCGAACGCTTTCTTGCTAAGCGTATGGGCGCAACAACGGTTGAATTAGCCTCCAGCCATGTCTCAATGCTGTCACATGCCCAGAGTGTCGCAAACCTCATTTTGGAAGCGGCGGGCTATCGGACGAAATAGCGGCTTCCCCGCCCTTGTGGTATGCGAATGATTGACAGCGGTTTGTTTGCCTGTCGAAAGGGCCGTCGATCAGTCACTCAAGCGAGGACTACGATTTGCCGGAACATGTGGTGATTTTGAAGCCACATGCGATCGAACATTCACGGGAGAACTGGCTGCCAATCTGGCATGTCCCGGCAAATTGTGACCTGCCACTGAGAATTTCCTCCAGAATGGATTAGAGTCCGGCCTATTAAGGGACGGACGAATGAAGAAGCAGAGATTTACGGAAGAGCAGATTATCGGTGTGCTTAAGGAACAGGAGGCTGGCGCGAAGGCGGCCGATCTCTGCCGCAAGCACGGGATTTCAGAAGCAACGTTTTATAACTGGAAGGCCAAATACGGCGGCATGGAAGTCTCCGAAGCGAAGCGGCTGAAGGCGCTTGAGGACGAGAATGCCAGGCTAAAGAAGTTGCTGGCCGAGCAGATGCTGGATGCGGCCGCACTCCGCGAGCTTCTTGCAAAAAAATGGTAGGGCCCGCCGCCCAGCGTGACGCCGTCACGCATCTGAAGACCGTCATGGGTCTTTCGGAACGACGGGCCTGCCAAATCATATCCGCCGACCGCAGGACGATCCGCTATCAGTCGAACCGACCCCCGGAAACCGAGTTGCGAGCGAAGCTGCGCGACCTCGCCAATGAGCGTCGACGTTTCGGATACCGCCGACTGTTCGTCCTGCTTCGGCGGGAGGGAGAGCCCTCCGGGATCAACCGCATCTATCGCCTTTATCGCGAGGAAGGGCTTTCCGTTCGCAAGCGCAAAGCCCGGCGGCGTGCGGTCGGCACGCGTGCACCGATCCTGGTCGAAGCGAAGGCCAACGCCCGATGGTCGCTGGATTTCGTCCACGACCAATTCGCCTGCGGGAGGAGGTTCCGCGTGCTCAACATCGTCGATGACGCGACGCGCGAGTGCCTGGCGGCGATCCCGGACACCTCGATTTCCGGTCGTCGCGTCGCTCGCGAACTGACGACCCTCATCGAACGACGCGGCAAGCCAGGAATGATCGTCTCCGACAACGGCACCGAACTCACCTCGAATGCCATCCTTGCCTGGTCGAAAGATCACAAGGTCGAATGGCATTACATCGCGCCGGGAAGGCCAATGCAGAATGGATATGTCGAGAGCTTCAACGGACGCATGCGCGACGAGTTGCTCAACGAGAGCCTCTTCTTCGGCCTCGATCATGCCCGCAGCGCCATCGCTGAATGGGCGGAGGATTATAACCATTTCCGGCCGCACTCATCGCTCGGATATCAGACCCCGGCGGACTATGCCGGGCTCATCGCCGCAACCGGCTCCAACGCTACGCAAGATGAAAGCTTCGCGTTTCCGCCGGTTGCTCACACCGCGCCATTTGGCGTATTCAAAGCCGCCGAGGCTCTAACCGCCGCTGGATGAAAGTTCAGTGGCAGGTCAATCGCTCTACGTTACATCAACAGATCCGTTATCTATTTCGCCAGCATTTTTGCCGCTTCAACGTCCGGCTGATCTGTAAATTTCTTTGAGAGGACAAGTAGTAGATGAACTTGCCGGCCACCCAGTATCCGTGAGTCAAGGATCTGCTACGATATCCACCACGGCGTAGTTGCGTCTACCTTTATATCGGTTGGCTCCGGCGTCTTCGCCCACCCAATTTGCATCCTTTGACGCACCCTCGACGCTTCTTCAGTTGATGCCGCGGTCCAGTTCGGCGCATGCTGAGCTAACTGTTGCCCACAGTAAGATGCCTCATTTTTGTCCGAGTAGAGCCGGCCACAGCACCTTTGGGACCAAAATCGGAGTTGTGTGAGCCAGAAGAAATTTATGCTCGTCTGACCAACCAGATTCGATTTGACAACGAGGTTTTGTAACTTGAGATTGGCAGGCGGGATATGTTTTTACCAGGCAAGCCACCTGCGTCCAACAAGCGCGCCGATGAAAGTGACCGCCGTGACTGCAGTACTATACCAAATGGCAACAAACAGGCCGCCATCGTTTTTGCAGGCGAGCGCGTAGGCCGCTGCACCAAGGGCGCCGGCCAGAAGACCAGCTGTCGCTCCGGCAAGGGAGGGTCGCGTGGTGACCCCGCACGATCGTAGCGCGCCAATGTTCACCGCCAGCGCAGGGACTGATAATATAACAATCACAATCACGCACCCCGGAGCAGAGATGCCCGAACGGCCTAGAACTGGAAGTCCTGATTGATCGGCAATGGTGCCATAGGCCAGCAGGCTTAAACCTGGCAGCAGACCGGCGATCCAGAGGGGACTTCCGTCGGGCCGTCCAGCGGCAATGACAAGAAATATACTTCCACAGGCAAGCAGCAGCATGCTGGCAACCTTATGGAGGAAAGGCCCACTCGCAATCGTCGCCTCTACATCGGGTTGAATACCATATATGAGTAGGACTAGTGCCACTGACATAACGAGCGAGGCTACGGCCGCGAGTACCATCGCCGTTACCAGTCGCATTGGGGCACGCCCAGTGCCGGCCTCGCGGGCCATGGTTTTGATGACTGTGTCGGTTTCTAAGCTATTCATAATTTTTTCTTACCTGGAACGGGTTTTTCAAGGTTGGCTAGCACCGTCAGTCGCTGGAAAGCACGATGCAGGGTTACTCGGACCGCGCCTTCGCTGGTCCTGAGTTTCTGCGCTGTCTCACGGACGGAGGCGCCATCAATCGCTAGCGCTCGTACGACATCACGTTGACCAGCGGAAAGTTGACGGATTTGGCGGTCGATATCGACGCGCGATGAGTTGCGATCATCGTCTTTACTGTCGGCGATGGTCAGCCAGTCCTCAAATTTCAGGTCGCAACGGAAGCGCGCTTCGCGTCTACGCTTGCGCATGGCATCGGACAGCTTGTACCGAACAATTGCATGCAGCCAGGGCATAAACGGGCGAGTGGTATCCCAGCGATGACGCATTGTGTGCAGTCCGATTAGCACCTCCTGGACGATATCTTCAGTTTCATGGCCTTGCATTCCGAGCCGTGAAAGGCGGCCTCGAATCATAGAACGTAGCGTCTTTGCAATATCGGCAAGCAGTCGCTCATAAGCTACCACATCACCGCGCCGTTCGGCGCACATCGCATCTGCCCATAGTTTTTCGCGCGGGTTCATATGATACCGTTTCGTTCAAACGCTACAGTTCGTTACTGCATCGCAGAAATATTTTTTCAATTGGCAGAATTTGAGTTCACGATGGTGTAATTGTATCGGGCGGTCGAACAGCAAATCGGTTCGTTGTGCGCCTTGATCCGTCGACCACTAGAGCATCAAAACCGGTCCCAACGAAATCAACAGATGGATAGGTGACGCTTATTTATCAAACTTCGTTGAGGGTGGTGAAGCCACTTCACCGCATCGCCCTTGCGATTCTACACTCCGCCAAAATCGAAATGTCAGTGCGAATTCTACACTCCGTCAGCGCGGATGAAACTGTATAGCCTCGCTTTATGCGGCATGATTGGGGGGACGCCGCGCAGACGCTCGATCAGATAGACCTGTGTCGCAGCATTGGCCACAATCAGCGTGTAGGTCCGTTCATAGATTTCAGGTCCCCGCCCCAACCAGTCGATGACGAAGCCGCCGGCCTCCTGGACAATCAAAATGCCGCTCGCCATATCGATGAAGCCTGTTTCCTCGAAATACCCGAGGCCCATCCTGCCCAATCCCACTTGCTCAGGTTTCCTGGCTCTGCGGCAGGATGCCGATATCCCTTACCATGACTTGGCGCGGGCGTGTGAGCATGAAGACGACGGACTCGACAATGTGTTCCGTTGGCAACCCGCCGTTGCTCTCAGCCAGCTTTTTGAGATTTCGGTGGCCAATCGTTGAGCAGCGGTGTGATGGCAATACCGGGCACGTCGGTGGTTGTCCTATGCCAGCTGAAATGGTCGCCATCCCCTCGCTGACAATACACAAGCCGCTCTTCAAGGCTGAGGCGGTCCAGACCCGACCGCCTGTTTAACCGAAATCGGCCATCCACCCTCAGGATGTCGAGAGCCCCTAGCATTACAGTTGCAATTTTGATTTCAAGTGAGCGCGTTGGGCGACAGCTTGATGCGCTCGTCTCCAACATGACCATGCGATGATGTGGGCGGGCTTTATACGCCGCTGGGCAAGCTTATTCGCAATGCGTCGGACCTCTTGGATGGACCAGCGGATCAGATCGTGATGGTCGGCATCCTCGGTCTTTTTTGGGGTGCCGCATTATTGGCGCGATATCGGATCACAGCCATCATTGCGAAGGCGAGCATGACGAGCGAGACATGGCGATGCCAGCCATGCCACGAGCGGGTCTCGTTATGATCGAGGCCGAGTTCGTTCTTGGCTGTCTCGAAGCTGTCTTCGATTGCCCAACGGTGACCTTCGACGGATACGAGCGTCTGAATGCCTGTTCCGGCCGGGCACCAAGTCGTGAAGAATGCGAGGTCGCCATCGCTGATATTGCGCCGGATCAACAAGCCGCGCGTCCAAAGCCCGGTTTGCGTATCACTGTATTCGTCGGCATCGAGATCGGCCAGTTCGCAGTAGGCCCAGTCATGAAGCCGCGCGCCTTTTGTGCCATCGCCAGCGGAAAGGCGATGCCATGCAGCCGGATCGAGATCACGGGCAATCTCAAGAGCGGTTCCTGCGACGAAAGGCTTACCAGACCAAGCGCCAAAATGATGGTCGGATTTAACCCCAAGAACGTAACCTTTGCAGGCTCGGCGCAGCGCTCCTTCGACGTCTCCGACGCCATACACAGCATCTGCTGCCACCCATGAGAACGGCACTTTGGCTGTCAGCGCCCGCCGAATCATATCGACAGCGAGGGCAGGCTTGGTAGCGAAGGCTACAGTTTCAGGAACATGAGCGGCGGCAAGCCTTGCCGGATCGCTGGTCCAACTCTTTGGCAAGTACAAGGCTCGATCGATAAAGGCATGACCACGATCGGAAACATAGGCGGTGAACACACCGATTTGGCAGTTCGTTACCTTGCCCGCCGACCCTGTATATTGACGTGAAACACCGCAAGATGTCTTGCCCTGCTTGAGGAAGCCGGTCTCATCAATGACCAGGACCGCATCATCTGTGGCTAGGTGCTCCACAACATACTCGCGCACAATGTCGCGAAGTCCGTCTGCGTCCCAGCGTCCACGACCCAAGATGGCTTGCTGTCGCCACGGACCGGGATCGCCAGCCGCCTCAGCGCGCATCCAACCTGTCTTACGGCGCTCATCACCTAATAAGCCGTCCAGGAAAAGGTTCGCAGATGCTGCAACGCGTTCCTGCGTAAACAATCCGCGCATACGCGCCTTAACTTCACGCAGCGACGATGCCCAAAGTTCCAACGTTGTCTCGATCGATGCACCCATCATCCATGACCTCCGAATCATGGGGGCCTATGGATTCAGAACTTGTAAAAATACGCAACTGTAATGCTAGGCAGTGTCCCCATAAACGGGGTTCATTTTATTGACGGTGTATGATTCAATTTCCTTGAAAGGAGATTGCTATGCGCCGTCACGAATTGAGCGACGAAGAATGGGCTATCATTGCACCTCTTTTGCCGAACAATAGCCGTGGAATTGAACGTGTCGATGACCGCCGGGTGATCAACGGCATCCTCTGGCGTTTCAGGACTGGTTCGTCTTGGCGAGATGTGCCGGAGCGTTATGGCCCGCGCACGACGCTTTACAATCGGTTCTCCCGATGGCGCAAGGCGGGCGTCTGGGATCGTCTTCTGGACGCCGTTTCAAAGCGTTACGATGGAGACATCGTGATGATCGACAGTTCTTGTGTTCGCGTTCACCAGCATGGTGCCAACGCTAAAAAGGGGGATCTGCCGATCCTTGCATGGGACGTTCGCGCGGCGGCCTGACGACAAAGATCCACGCTCTTGTCGATGCAGATGGCAGACCGGTTCGGCTCGAACTCACCGCCGGCCAAGCCGGCGATGCACCGATGGCTGAAAAGCTGTTGAGCGACCTGAGGCCCGGCGCGACGATCCTCGCCGACAAGGCATATGATACCGATGCAATTCGTAACTTTGCCAAGCAACGCAAGTGTTGGGCGAATATCCCTGCAAAGGCCAATCGAAAGCAGACATTCAGCTTCAACCGCTGGGTCTACCGTCAACGCAATCTCGTGGAACGGTTCTTCAACCGTATCAAGCAGATGCGAGGCCTCGCGACGCGATACGACCGGCGCGCTGATAACTACATGGCCGCCCTCAAGCTCGTCGCGACGAGGATATGGATCGCCTCAACTAATGAGTCCGTGGCCTAGCATTACAGTTGCGTATTTTTACAAGTTCTGAATCCATAGGCCCCCATGATTCGGAGGTCATGGATGATGGGTGCATCGATCGAGACAACGTTGGAACTTTGGGCATCGTCGCTGCGTGAAGTTAAGGCGCGTATGCGCGGATTGTTTACGCAGGAACGCGTTGCAGCATCTGCGAACCTTTTCCTGGACGGCTTATTAGGTGATGAGCGCCGTAAGACAGGTTGGATGCGCGCTGAGGCGGCTGGCGATCCCGGTCCGTGGCGACAGCAAGCCATCTTGGGTCGTGGACGCTGGGACGCAGACGGACTTCGCGACATTGTGCGCGAGTATGTTGTGGAGCACCTAGCCACAGATGATGCGGTCCTGGTCATTGATGAGACCGGCTTCCTCAAGCAGGGCAAGACATCTTGCGGTGTTTCACGTCAATATACAGGGTCGGCGGGCAAGGTAACGAACTGCCAAATCGGTGTGTTCACCGCCTATGTTTCCGATCGTGGTCATGCCTTTATCGATCGAGCCTTGTACTTGCCAAAGAGTTGGACCAGCGATCCGGCAAGGCTTGCCGCCGCTCATGTTCCTGAAACTGTAGCCTTCGCTACCAAGCCTGCCCTCGCTGTCGATATGATTCGGCGGGCGCTGACAGCCAAAGTGCCGTTCTCATGGGTGGCAGCAGATGCTGTGTATGGCGTCGGAGACGTCGAAGGAGCGCTGCGCCGAGCCTGCAAAGGTTACGTTCTTGGGGTTAAATCCGACCATCATTTTGGCGCTTGGTCTGGTAAGCCTTTCGTCGCAGGAACCGCTCTTGAGATTGCCCGTGATCTCGATCCGGCTGCATGGCATCGCCTTTCCGCTGGCGATGGCACAAAAGGCGCGCGGCTTCATGACTGGGCCTACTGCGAACTGGCCGATCTCGATGCCGACGAATACAGTGATACGCAAACCGGGCTTTGGACGCGCGGCTTGTTGATCCGGCGCAATATCAGCGATGGCGACCTCGCATTCTTCACGACTTGGTGCCCGGCCGGAACAGGCATTCAGACGCTCGTATCCGTCGAAGGTCACCGTTGGGCAATCGAAGACAGCTTCGAGACAGCCAAGAACGAACTCGGCCTCGATCATAACGAGACCCGCTCGTGGCATGGCTGGCATCGCCATGTCTCGCTCGTCATGCTCGCCTTCGCAATGATGGCTGTGATCCGATATCGCGCCAATAATGCGGCACCCCAAAAAAGACCGAGGATGCCGACCATCACGATCTGATCCGCTGGTCCATCCAAGAGGTCCGACGCATTGCGAATAAGCTTGCCCAGCGGCGTATAAAGCCCGCCCACATCATCGCATGGTCATGTTGGAGACGAGCGCATCAAGCTGTCGCCCAACGCGCTCACTTGAAATCAAAATTGCAACTGTAATGCTAGTAGCGACAGGTTCAAGCGGGCGATCACGACCTCCCATAGTTAATCTGCGACGGAACGTTTGACATCCTGCGCCGCGTTGGTCCACGTGGAAGCGACGATAGACCCAGCAGCGTGGTCGCCCTGCGCTTCTATCACACAAGACCGCCGATGGAATTCAACGGTTGCAGCACGATATCGGAGATCGCCGACACGCCGATCTTGAAGGCCGCTTGGTTTTCAGGATCGGAAACCATCGCCCGGAAGGCGGACCGGCTTGGGTACCGTACCAGCGCCACGGCATCCCATCCTGCTTCTTGTCCTGCTGTGAGAACGCGTAAGCCGTCGCCGCCGAACAGGACTTCCGCGCCGAAGCGAGCCAGGATCGGCCTGGCGATCCGATGGTATTCGAGGTACCGCTACCTGCCGCCGTTGGGTTCGAAACGAATGAGGTTCAACATCACGACGGCGGTATCGATTTCCTCGGCTAAGAAGGCGTCGAGAGCGGCGGGTGCAAGTGAGACTATCAGTTTTTCCTTGGATTAGGTACTGTATTTGAGTGCGGCCGCAGATAGGTAGCGCACCTACGTGTCAAAAACTGTCAGCAGCCAGCGATCGTTGCGATGGAGTTCCCCGATCATTTACTACGTCGCTGGAAGGCCGCGGTGCTCCATTTCTAGGTTCGCGATATAAAGGCCGCGTCGTGAAATAGCGAACGCTCGCGGTTGATCCGACAACTACGGACTTGAATTCGATAAATTGGCCTTACGCTCCCGCCGCTTGTAGCGCGAGGCGCATGTAATTGTGGATGACATCACCGTGGGCCTCGAGGTTGCCGCGCAACTCGCTGTCGAAAGTTTCGAGATCGCAGACGTCAATGACGCCCAATACGCTCGGTCATGTCTTATTGTCGTTTCTTGCTACGATCCTCGCGCATGACGGGCCGATCAACTCCCAAACCCGTCCAATGATCGATTCCAGCGAAACAGCTTCTAGTTCGAGCGATGCAGCATAAGCACGCCATTGCCGCTGCTTCCCTTCGTCGCTAAACATCTCGACCGAGAGGCCTGGTGGACGTTCTCTAGGGATTGGGGTCCGACGGCGTTCGAACGTCACGCGGATGGCGGCATCCAAATCATCAGCGGGAATGTCGATCGCGCGCGGTATCGCCCACAGGTCATAATAGTCCTTCATGCGCCCGTTAAGGACGCCAAGCGCCACCATCGCCTGGAATTTCTCGGCGATCACCGTAGCGGGCGGATAGGAACGAACCTGCGGAGCGGGAAAATCCAGCAGGGCTGGATAGTCGAGCCGTTGCGTCGCATCGGCCATAGCGTCTCCGAAGCCAATGTCGATTGTAACGGAGATGCGGGTCCTTTCGAGATATGCTGCAGTCCTGAGACGAACGCCGCCATATTCCATTTCTTCTCGAATGGTTGTCGCAGCGAGCGCATCAATGTCGAAGGCGAGTCCGTCGTCGCTCTCAATCGCCATGATCTCACCGAAGTCGGCGATCAGGCGGGCAGGATCTGCGTCTCCATGTCCGAGAAAGTCCGCATCCCGCGTCACCCGATTATCGTCGGCCACCCAAACCGTTACCAACATACCGCCTTTCAGGACGAAGCGGTCCCGATGTGCTGAGATTGACAGGCGATACAGCAGCCGTTCGAGCGCGAACCGCACCAGCAAGACGTCGAAGGCGCGACTTTCTTTGCGGGCTATATTGAGAAGCCGGTCCTTGACCGACTTCGCCATGTTCGCTGGTGTTTTAGCCATTGGAGGTGAGCGCCTCAAGATAGGGTTGCATGACTTTCCAGGCGCCGCCGGCCTTCGCGGCCTGGGCGATTGCGCTTGGAGTTGCCTTGCGTTGCTGAAGAGCAGCGCGCAGGCCTTCGACGGCGACCGATCGATCGACCAGTTTGGGGTTTCGGAACATGTCAGCAAGGGTTTTCGGGATCGAATAGACCGGAACGTCAATGCCTGCGATTACTTGATGTTCGATGCCCTGACGCAGATATGGTTCCGTGAAGCGGACCATACGCAGCGGGGGATAGGACTGTACGGGCGCCCAATCGGTCGTCCCGATCGCTATCCAAACGCGCCGCGGCATTTGGTCGGTTAGTCCGTGGAAGGCAAGCGCCGAGACCAGAGCGATGACGCCTTTGGGCGCACGCATGATGGCTTCAGCAAGGATCTGGTTCTCTTCGACTTCTGCGCCACGCTTCTGATAAACGCCGCGCGAGATACGATCGATTTCACCGCCTTCGACGGCGCGCGCGATTGTTTGCGCGCTAATACCAGCCTCGCGCAGTTCATGCGCATGCATCATGCTGCGCTCATTGAGCAGGCTTCTGAGCTTCAATTTTTGCGAATCTTGCGCCGATGGCATGTTACAAAACCTCTAATAGATCGCGATGTTATCAGAGGTTTTGTAACGCGTCATCCCTGTATGGCTGGCTGGCTTGCCGCGAGTTCAGATTCTGCCGGAATGTCTTAGGCCCTCGACCGGTGTTATGGGAGCGTCCATCCTGTCGCCCACGATTACAAAGCGCTAGCAGTACTAGGATATTGAACACCAAAATCGATAGAAACGGTGGGCGTCCCCTTTCGTGATCCGTCGCACCGCTTCAGGCCGTTGCCAAATATTTCTCACATGCCCTATGTAATGGGGCTGTCACTATCTCTCTAAATATATAACGAAAACAGGCGTTTAGAAAACATCCGTAATAGTATTTATGGAACTTCTGGTGACTTGGTTAGGATTTCACGGGGTGTAAAGGACGACCTACCGGCTTTACCGGTCACAAACCGTCATCTCGTCTCCAAACTAAATTGTCTGGATGCGAAGACTGCTGCTCGAGCAGTATGACCGGTATGAAGGTCGAGGTTAAGAGCGTCGCTCGCACCCAGCAAATCGCGACAGGCAAGCCAAGCTAATTATCGTGAAATCCCGCGGCTTGTTCTAGGGCCACAGAGGACATGCTGTAATAGCGTTGTATCCGCAGAAACATAATGATACGCCCTATCAAAGACCTCGCATCCGAGTACTTTCACCATGTCTAGCCGTTTACCAACATATTTTCGTCTTACATTTTTCTTTCTGGTCATGCTCTTTTCGGCTCCAGCATGGGCAGATCGTGTCGTCGTCGACCAGATTGGCAAGACCGTCCACTTGCCAGAGGTGGTCACTCGGGTTGTCATCCTGCAGCACCAGAGTCTCAACATCGCAGTCCAGCTTAACGCCATGTTCAAGGTCGTGGGTGTGCTGGACGAATGGCAAAAACAGCTCGGAAAGAACTATCTGCGCCTTGCTCCGGAACTGTCAAAGATGCCAATGCCCGGTGGCCTGACGAAGGTCAACATCGAGGAGTTGCTGAAGCTGAAGCCCGACGCGGTGATCGTGACAAACTATGCGCCTCCCGAGATGATCTCTCAGATCGAGGGAACGGGTATCCCCGTTGTTGCGATCTCGCTTCTCGACGTGCCGCCATCGGAAGCTACCAAACTTAGTCCGTCGGTGGCTGATGAGCCGAAAGCCTACGATGCAGGCTTTGCTAACGGTGTCAGGGTCATCGCCGATGTCTTGGACAAGAGACAGCAGGGCGAGGAGTTGATCGCTTACGCGATGAAGAACCGGAAGCTGGTCGCAGATCGGCTGGCAGGGCTTGATGAGGCGATGCGCGTTCCGGTCTACATGGCAAATCCTGACCTGACCACATACGGCCATGGCAAGTACACGGGACTGATGATGGCCAAGGCCGGTGCCCGCAATGTAGCCGACAGCGTTGCCGGCTTCAAGCAGGTCACTATGGAGGACGTTCTGTTGTGGAACCCGGCCGTGATCTTCGTCCAGGAGCGTTACCCCGAGGTTGTCAAGGATATCAAGACTTCCAACTCCTGGCAGACAATCGATGCCGTTAAGAACGACCGGATCTACCTGATGCCGGAATATGCCAAGGCCTGGGGCTATCCGATGCCGGAAGCGCTGGCTTTGGGTGAGCTTTGGATGGCGAAAAAGCTTTATCCCGACCGCTTTGCCGATATCGATATGAAAAGCGAAGCGGACGCGTACTACCGTAAGTTCTACCGCACCGACTATCAGTCGGCCTTGTGAGCGGAAGACTAACAGCCGCGTTCGCAGCACCAAGATTGGTGTTATGCGGCCTAGCCGCTCTGTTCATTGCGGTGGCAGTGTGCTCGTTGGGCGTCGGCCGCTACGGGATTTCTGCAGCACGGGTCGTGGCCATCCTGATTGATCCCATCATCTCGGCAACCCCGACAGTCTCGGCGGTGGAGCGCAGCGTCGTGTTCACCGTACGCCTCCCGAGGGTCCTTCTGGCGATGTTCGCCGGAGGTGGGCTGGCGCTTGCAGGTGCCACACTACAGGGCGTGTTTCGCAATCCTCTTGTTGGACCGCAAATCATCGGCGTATCTTCGGGCGCAGCTTTCGGGGGCACTCTGGCAATATTGTTGAGTTTCCCCAGCTATGGCCTGCTCTCAAGTGCTTTTCTGTTGGGACTGTTAGCTCTCTTTCTCGTCTATGGCTTGAACACCCTTGTCGGAAGGAAAAACATTCTCGCGCTCGTTCTTTCTGGCGTTGTTGTCAGCGGGTTTTTCGGCGCGCTGGTAAGCCTCGTCCAGTATCTGGCCGATACCGACGAGAAGTTGCCGGCAATCGTGTTCTGGCTTCTCGGCAGCTTTGCAACCGCGAACGCTTCAAAGCTTGAATTAATCGCTATCCCAGTTTTGGTGGCCTCCGGTTTCCTCCTCGCGCTTCGCTGGCGGATTAATCTACTGTCGCTTGGCGACGAAGATGCAGCGGCCCTCGGTGTGCGGGTGGAGTTGCTCCGCTGGCTGATCCTTTGCCTCGTTACCGTTATCGTCGCAGCGCAAGTGGCGGTGAGCGGCATTATTGGCTGGGTCGGCCTGATCGTCCCTCATATGGCCCGGACCGTTGTGGGACCCGACCACCGGTTTATGCTTCCTGCTTCTTTGATGATCGGTAGCATCTACGTTATCTTCATCGACGACGTCGCCCGAACCCTGTCAGCCACCGAAATTCCCCTCGGCATCCTGACGGCGTTGATCGGAGCGCCAGTCTTTGCCGTTCTCCTGCGCCACAGCCGATCGCAAGGTTTCAGATGAGCCGTTCCATTGTAACGATCCGGGATGCAGGGCACAGCTACGACGGTCAGCGTTGGCTGTTTCACAATCTCGATTTTGAGCTTCGTTCAGGCGAGATCCTGGCCATCCTCGGCCCAAACGGGCGTGGGAAGTCGACGTTGCTTCGCGCACTCGCTGGCCTGATCAAGCTGACGGTCGGCAGCATCCAGCGATCCGGCTCAATCGGCTTCGTCCCTCAGGATTTTGGAGGCTCATTTCCCTATTCCGTGCTCGACATCGTCCTCATGGGTCGCGCTCGCCACATCTCGACATTCCGAAGCCCCAGCAAGGCCGACGAAGCGATCGCTTTCGACGCCCTGGCCACCACGGGCATGCAGTCATTTTCGCAAAAGAGCTTCAATCACCTCTCAGGTGGCGAGAAGCAACTCGTTCTCGTTGCCAGGGCATTAGCCGGACAAAATGAGTGCCTCCTGCTTGATGAACCCGCGTCTGCGCTCGATCTCAAAAATCAGGCAGGCGTGCTGGACCTCATGCGGGATGTTGCCCTGAGCCAAAACCTTGCGGTGGCTTTTACAACCCATCAGCCCAATCATGCGCTCGCGCTCGCCGATAATGTTCTGATGCTGTTCGATGAAACCGAAGCGGTTCTGGGGCCGGTAGAAAACATAATGACGGACGAAAATCTTGCGGCGCTATACGGTATCCCGGTACGATCCATAACTTTTACACACAATGGAAATCGGCACACTTCCATCGTGCCCATATTTAGAGACCGAATTTCACAGGTTTAGACAGGAAACAACCATGCGGACCAGGATCCAACCGAAGCCTCTCATCGTCCTGGCAGCGGGAAGTCTTCGCAACGTCTTCGTCGAAATTATTTCGGAGTTCGAACGTCAGTTGGGAATACCTGTGCACATTGAACACGGCCCGGCAGGCCTACTTCGAGAGAAGATTGAGGAAGGTGCTATGTTCGACGTCTTCGCATCCGCCAACATGACTCATCCGGAAAAATTGCATTCTCTAGAGCTAACCGGCCCGGTCCTTTGCTTTGCGCAAAACCGTCTATGCGTGATCGCTCGCCGAAGCCTTGCAGTTGACGAAGAAAATCTGATCGATGTGCTTGCGGATCCAGAAGTGAGGCTGGGAACATCTACTCCGAAGGCTGACCCCTCTGGAGACTACGCTGTCGAGTTCTTCCAGAACGTCGAGCGTCGTCATCCCGGCAAAGGAAGATTGCTTGCTGGCAAGGCCCAGGCGTTGGTGGGCGGGCGAGATTCCGCTCCGATCCCGAAAGGCAGGACACCCGCCAGTTACCTGATCGGACAAGGAACAGTAGACACATTTATCAGCTACGCATCCAACGGATTGCTCAGTGAAGGTGACCCGGACGTCGTTGTCGTTCCGCTTCCCGAACCTTTGGGACCGACCGCACAATACGGTGTTTCGTTGCGTCGGAACGCAGCGGGATCGGCCGCGCTGTTCCGCAATCACTTATTCACACCGACGACAAAACTCGCCTTGGCCGGGCATGGATATGTGGCGGATGGCTATTTGTTATCCGATGCGCCGGTAAACACCAGACCACGGAAGTTCCGCTCAGAAAGTTGACTCGACTACTTTGCTGTTTTCGTTGAGTACGTCGGCTAATCAGCGGTACGTCGTCAACGCGCCCACCTGGCGTGCCACCTAGAACGGCCTAAACCCCAATTCGAATATAAGCACAGGTGAACCCAAATGGCTTTACGCTTGTCGCCTCAGTCAGCTTGAGACGATATCCATATCGGCCCATCAATTCTGTAACATCGACCGCCTTCTCCACCTCAAACACGTTGTCCTTGTGTGGGAGCTTCCAGCTTCTGATTTGCTGGAGGGCCTTCTTGGTTGCTGCCTTGGCATCCGATGCAACGCGCAGAATATTACGGTGCAGTTCGCCGAATTCTGTTGGATCGTATCCGCCTAGATTAACGAAAAAACAATTTTGTCGCAGGCGCTTGTTCCAACAGTTCGGTCGTCAGTGTCACATCGTAGCCATCGGCCTATTCGACCGCGCCCAGCAATCGAGGTGCAAGCTCTTTGGATCGCCCCACCATTGCTTGCGCAGATCGTCGCGGCAATCTTCCGCAGTCTCACCGATCGAAAACCTCACATCGTGCAATTCGATGTTCGAATTCCCGCAATCGCCTCCGATATAAAACATAAACAGCTTCATCCCAATGGGGCATTGAGAATATTAGTTATATTTGATTTACCTGAAAACCAGACCAAGGTAGACACGGCGAGAAGTTTGAGGAATTGGTGTCGATGTGACTGATGCCGACGATTTTCCGCCCCGACGGAATATGGCTAAAAGAGAAGTTTCGTCGCCATGGCCTGTTGGCATCGCTCGGTAAAACAGGGTGATTATGGGTTTCCAAGGGGGATTTCCAGGTATTGACAAGAGCAAAGCAAACGCTGCAGTTGTGCTCGAACCTGAAGATTTAGGACAGGCAGCAGACACAGGCGAAACGGGTAAAGGGTAGGACTATGGATGCAAAAGCTGGGGTGACGGTCGTACATCCGGTGGGTTGGCGGTTCAAATGCGGTGTTGGCATCTTCATCCTTAAGGTCGTCCTGGCTCTCTTCATTCCGATACTGGCGTTCTCCGGGCTGTCCGTCACTTTGGTGGCCGCGATCACCGGAACCATCTTCATCGTCAACAAGCTCCTCATGATCCTGATGATCGCGGTCATGGGCAAGCCCGGCTTCGTCGAGCTAAAGCGGATCATCGGGCAGTATCTGCCGAACATGAGCCCCGATGTCGTAGTCGGCCCCATCCGGTATGGGATCGGCCTTTTCATGTTCTTCTTGCCGATTGTTTCGGGCATGCTCGAACCCTACGTCGACACGATATGGCCGGGTCTCAGACCGAATATCTGGGAACTCCAGCTTGCCGAGGATGTCATGCTTATCGTCAGTGTCTTCGTGCTTGGCGGCAATTTCTGGGAAAAGGTTCGCGCGCTGTTCGTGCGTTCCGCCCGCGTCGTCGACACTGGCGGCCGCCCCGCCTGATAGCGGATCAGAAGACCCTCTGCTCGACATTCAATTTTGGCATACTTGAAAGGAAAAGGCGTCGATGGCGTCCGACACGGTTCCCGAAGACTATATCCCCGACAACGCCGCGCCCACCAAACAGCGCAACCCGCTGCGAAGGATCGCGCTGGCGGTCTTGCTGTTCGCCTGCATTCTCTTCGTCTTTGCGATCTTCATGGAGCGTCGCACGCCATCCTCATCGCAGGCGACCGTCAACGCCTATATCATCGGGATCGCGCCCGAAGTCACTGGCCGCGTCATCGAAGTGGGCGTGGCCGACAACACCGCAGTAACTTCCGGGCAGACGCTCTTCCGTATCGACCCTACCCAGTATCAACTGGCGGTCAACCAAGCCGAGGCCAAGCTGGCCCAGGTCGGCCAGTCCATCGGCGCGTCCACGGCGAATGTCGACGCGGTTCAGGCCAAAGTCGTGGCGGCAAGAGCGAACCGCGACCTGAAGCAGGAACAGCACAACCGCGCGGCTGAACTCGTGAAACGCGGCGTATACTCGCAGGCGAAGTACGATCAGGCCAAGTCTTCCCTGGATCAGGCGGATGCCACGGTCGTCGCTGCCGAAGCAGACCTGCGCAAGGCTGAGGAGGAGCTTGGAGCCAAGGGTAACGACAATCCGCAACTGAAGGAGGCTCTCGCCTCTCTCGAGCGCGCCCAACTCGACCTTCTTCGGACAACTGTCGCCGCTCCCGCGGACGGCGTCGTCACCAACCTCCAGCTCGCCGTTGGCGGAATGGTGGCGACGGGGCAGAGCGCCATGACGTTCATCGACGCCGGTACTGTATGGATCAATGCAGCCTTCAAGGAAAACAGTCTCGAGAAGGTCAATCCCGGCGATCGTGCCGAAGTGCTCTTCGACGTGCTTCCCGGACAGGTGTTTGCGGCCAAGGTGGAAAGCATCGGGATGGGCATCGCGACAGGTAGTGTCGATCCGACCACGGGGCTTCCGAAGGTCTCCACCGATACGGGCTGGGTGCGGACGCCGCAGAGCTTTCCCGTTCGCCTGATCCTCGACAGCGGCAGACCGAAGGGCGTGCGATACGGCTCGCAGGCGAACGTCGTGATCTACACGGGCGACCATCCGATCACCAATGCGATCGGTCATCTGTGGATGCGCTTCATGTCGGTCCTGACCTATGCAAGCTGACGGGCACCTCGTTCACCAAGACCTGCGCCTTACGAACGTCCGGCGCAAGGGGCTGCGGATCGCGCTGGCCGTCGCCGTCGGCTTCACGTGGGCGGTCTATACCGGTGCGATAATCCCGTTTCTCGCACCCTTCTTCGCGGCCCAATTCCTGATCGCCAATCCGCGACCGCTTGCGCTTAGAAAGGCGGTTGGCCTTGTGATCGTCATGCTCGTCACTGGCGAGGTCCTGCAGTTCGTCACTGCGATCGCCGGCCAGCGCCCTGTTGTACTTCTGCTCCTGCTCGGACTTGTCTATTTCGCCTGCTTCTTCCTTCAGGCGAGCGGCAAAGTCTCCGGGCCGACTATCTTCTTCGTGCTGGTGGTCGCCGTCATGGTGCCGCTGCTCGCGATCCTGAACAACGATCTCGCTGCCTCCATCATGTCGATCTTCATTCAGGGCACGGTCGGCGGCCTGCTCCTGATGTGGATCGCCCACGCCCTGATACCAGACAGGGGCGGCACCGAGACCGAAGCGGCCTTGTTGGCTCCAAATCCTGACGCCGTCAGGTTCGCGGCCTGCAATGCCATCATCCTCGTGATCTCGGTGGCGTCATGTCTGACGCTCGACGGCCTCTCCACGGCGACCGTCATTCCGATCACGGTTTCCCTGCTCCTGTCGCAGGCAGACTTGGCACGCAGCTCGCGGGCGGCCCTTGGACTTGTCATGGTCAACCTGTTCGGCGGCGTGCTGGCATGCGTCGCGTATGCCGCATATCAGGTCAGCCCGACCGGTCTTTTCCTGTTCCTCATCGTCCTCGTGATCGGCCTCATGCTCGGCGGTCGTGCGGCCCAGAACGATCCGGCTGCCAAGCTCTATGCCGGGGCTCTGACGATTTTTCTTACCGTACTCGGGAGCGGCGTGTCGCCCCTTCCGGGATCGGCGGCGGAATCGTTCTCCACCCGCATCGTCTTTATCTTCGGAGCGATCTCCTACACGATCTTCATGGCGGCCCTGCTGTGGCCACGCGTGAAGATCGAAGCGCCGGAACCGGTAAGCGCGTGATCGAAGCATCGGCAAATCGGTCATAAACTTTCTGCCTCACGGAGACGACGCATGGACACACCGCCGATCGTGAACGACCTCGCAACTGTTATACAAACGTCCCTTACGCCGGTCTTCCTGCTGGCGGGTACCGCGGGTTTCGTCAGCATCTACACCACGCGGCTCGGAAAGGTTTCCGACCGCCTCAACGAGTTGCAGGACTCGGACAAGAGCGGCTCTGTGCTGCGGATGCAGTTGGCGTATCTTCGCCGTCGGGCGCTTGCGCTGGAAATCGCGGTTTTGCTTGGCGCGCTTGCTGGCATCTGCACCGGAGGGGCGATCCTGAACCTGCTCGCGGGCTCGCTGGCGTTGGGGTTTCGCCAGGAAAATCTGTACTGGTTTTTCGGTGGAGCGATAATCGCCCTGATCGCATCGCTGGTGGCGTTCCTGGTCGAGCTGCTCATGGCCGCCCGTAACATGGTGCGGCAAATACGGCTGGACCGGAAAGCCTCCCTGGAAAGCTGGCGAATAACCTGACATCTCGAACCCGGTCTTTTCCACCAACCCTAGTTTAGCTTCTATGCCTACTGGGTCAGAGGCTCCGACTGCTTGTCGACCTGCAGGCTTTCTCCGATATCCTGAGCCTTGGTGTTCTGCGTCTCGCGGACGGTCGGCTTCTGCAACATCGTTATTGGCGCGCTCGCCGCGGTCTCGGCGACCGTACCGACCGTCTTGACCGCCCCGCCGACCACGGCAGCCACGCCTTCGCCGAGAGAGACGTTCGAATCCGTCAGCGGCTGTCCCGTCATCAGCCGTTGGCCGATGAGCTGGACGATCTCCGGACTTTCCGCGAATTTGCCATGGTTCAAGCCGTCGTTGGTTTTCACCTTCGTGAGGTCGATGGCCGTGATGCCTGCCTGCTCCAGCTTGCTCCGGTAGGGCTCCTCCGTCGGGTTGATCCTTCCGAGCCGGGCGACGTCCCCGGTGATGAAGCTGGAGACCGCAAGCGCCCTGTCGTCCTGCGAGACGAAGATCGTGAATTTCGGTTTGGGGGTGCCCATCTCGACGTACTGTTTGGCGAAGACCTGGATGTCGATGTCGGGCGACGCGAGGATGACGTTGTGGATTTTCGAATTGACGTGCCCGTCGCGTATGCCCATCTGCCGGAGAGACTCCATGGCCAGCCACGTTCCCATCGAATGGGCGAGGATGGTGATGTCCTTGACCTCGGGGTTGGAGGCGAGGATGCGGAGCGACTGCTCGAGCGCCGTGCGGGAGTAGTTGGTGCTTTCCTTGTCGTATTCGTACCCAAACAGGCTGGCCCGTGACGGCCAGGTGAACAGGATCGGTGTCGCCTGCATGCCTCCGTCATGGACGATCTGCGCGAAACGGAAGACGGAATCCTCGTAAGTATTGTTAAAGCCGTGGATGAAGACCAACGCGTGGCCTCCCGCGATATGGGCTTTGAACCATGCCCGGCCTTCCGGGAGAGTGTCGACGGCTTTCACTCGGGTAACCGCGAAATCGGTCGCTGGATTAGCGCGAAGCTTTCGCGGCCACTGCACGGTTCCTGCCGCCCTCGTCGGGGGGATCGATACTGTAATGTCAGTCATGTACGGCTTAGGGCTTCTCCGTTGAAAAGTGTCGCAGCAACGCCGGACGGCTGCCTGGTTGTCGCCACCAGCATGCTGACCTCGGACGTCCTTGGAGCCGCCGCTGTCAACGCGACGGGTGTCATGACGCCAACAGGATGCCCGCAGCCTGACAAAAGAGGGAGAACGGCAATGAGTAATCTTTTCAGCATAGGTGCTCCTGCTTAGAAACCTCACCATAGGGAAGAGGACATTCTTCGTATGTGCATAATTGCTGAATTTCAGGCGATGTAACACCTGTTAGTGAGTCGCCGTTGCCGCCCGGCCACATGGGGCGACGGCGACTACGGATTGCCTCTGATCGAGAGCCTGTAGAGCACATTAGCATCCGTTCCTTGCGTTACTTCGATTGGAACTGCCTCTATGACGTTACGAACAAGAATCCGTTTTTATGGCCTCAAGAATCCGCACTTTGCGGGTGTCAGTCCGTTTTTATGTCACGGTGAAGAGATACTTTATGAGGGGTATGGAGTGATTGACATCGCATAATTAAGCGTGACCCGAGTTAAACATCGCGCATTGTGACCTTATCGCGCCAAGTGGCCGTATTCTCAAATTTGGACGGCTTTAGATCCACCTTGCACCAATGCTCGCATCAATGATGGATGTTACGATTCCAAAGTTTACAGCGATTGCTTCATAAGCTAACACCGCCGCTTTAGTTCGAAGTGTCAAAGTTGTGTTCCATCGCGCGGACGGCCCCACTGTCGGGCGAGAGACGTTAATGCCACGCGCTGCCAGCAAATCCTCGACCATGCAGGCTGGTTGGAAACCGGAAAATTCAGCCGCACGGCATGGGCGATCATGCCCCTTGGAAATCGGTGGCGACGATAAAGCGGCCCCCCTTGCCGAATAAGGTCATGCCGCCAGATCCCACATCTTGATCGAAGTTTGCCTAATTTGACGATGCCCCGTCACCAGTAATTTTGCAGCACAAGCAGTCTCTTTCAAAAGACGGACTAATAAATATTTCCATAATAAATGGTCGCCCGCAATCGATGTGCATATCATATTTCTATATAATTTAGAATTACTTAGCAGACAATTTTGGCAGCCTCATTTAGCAATTTTGGTAAGGACATAAAACAAACTACCAGAATTATTCATAAATCGTTAACTTTTGCGATGCAACCTGACGGTGCACCAGGAGGTTTGGTTCATTCAATAAAACACGGGGTTCGTGATGCACATGCTGTCGCGCTTCTCGCGCAACACCCATGGTGTTGCCGCGGTGGAATTTGCTATAATTTTTCCTTGCTTTATTTGCATGCTGTTCAGCATGGTAGGATGGGGCTTATATCTAAACGTAAGCCACTCGATCCAGCAGATTGCTGCTGAAACAGCGCGGGCGGCAGTAGCGGGACTTTCGGCGACCGAACGAACAACGCTTGCCACGGGCTACGTTTCATCGCAGGCGACTGCCGGGTTTGCTCTGATCGATAAACAGAAGCTCACGGTTCAGGTTGCCGACGACAACCTTCTCCCTAACCAGTTCACGGTGAAACTCACATACGACGCGAGTGGTCTGCCGATCTGGAACCTGATGACGTTCGCCATGCCGGACGCAATGATCGTCCGCAGCACAACGATCCGTATCGGTGGCTTATGATGGTTCACAGATTGCCAAGACTTGCTATCGATCTTATCTCGTGCCGTGGCGGCAACATTGCAATCATGGCGGCCATAGTGCTTCCAGCCTGCATTGGTGTCATTGCCATTGCTGTCGACTACGGCCAGTTGACACTGGAACGCCGAGAATTGCAGACCGTTGCTGACCTCGGGGCAATAGCTGTTGCATCCGACATGACGCACTCGGACGAGGCGATGTTGGCCCACCTGCGTAACAACAATCTCAAAATGGTGCTTGATACACCGCAGGGCTGGAAGAGATCGGACGGTTTGCTGATGCAGGAAGCGGCTATCAGCTCCAAAAGCGGTAAAGTGAGTATCGAGAAGGGACTATACACGCCCGACCCGGCTCTCAGCCCCGACAACCGCTTTAAGCAGACGTTGCAGGATGCGGACGCCGCGCGCGTTCATGTGCAACAGCCCGGTACACTCTTCTTTGCGAGCATGTTCACCGCGCCGCCTCTACTGTCTGCGACGGGTACGGCGGCCATTTCGAAGACGGCGGCCTTTTCGATCGGATCCCGCCTAGCAAGTCTACAGGGTGGCCTGCTCAACGCTATTCTCGGTAAGATGTTGGGAGCAAATTTGTCGTTCAGCGCTGTCGATTACCGTGCGCTCGCCGCAGCCGATCTCGACATTTTTCGTCTGGCGAAAGGGCTTGCAACTGACCTGAACCTCACCGCCGTTACCTATCAAGAGGTTCTTCAGACCAAGATTACTCTACCGCAGCTTTTGACTGCGGTTTCGAAGTATGGGGGCCTTGCGCCCGGAGCGACTGGACTTCTTAGTGAGTTACGTCGGGCTGTTCCGGCAAGCGGTACGAAGATTTCGCTCGCCCAGTTTATAGACCTCGGCCAGAGGGGGCGTCTGAGCGTCGACGCAAGCTCGAACATCGCAATGAAGGTCGGCTTGCTCGATCTCCTGCAATCAAGCGCGTCTCTGGCAAACGGATCGAATCAAGTGTCCGTACAGACGCAGACGGCTGTGCCGGGTCTTGGCACTGTTGATCTGAATCTGGCAATTGGCGAACCAGCTGTCGACGTCCCGCCGTATCGTATCGGTGAAACCGAAAAGAGTGTCCGAACAGCTCAAGTACGGCTTTCGGCCACAGTGCGGATTGACGGAGTTGCCGAATTACTCGGCACGAAGATCACTCTGCCCCTCTATGTCGAGGCTGCCCCTGCAGAGGCTAAGCTCGCTGATATCCAGTGCCGTGGCGGAAGGCCCGAGAACGCAACGGTCATGATTGACGCAGCACCTGGTGTGGCCAAGGTATCGATCGGCATTATCGATCCGACTGTACTCGGAAACTTCGGATCCAAGCCGCGAGTCAATAGGGCTCGTCTCGTCGATACACCAGCGCTCGCCATAGATGGAATGTCATCGACGACAATCGGCGGCACGCAGGTCAAGAGGACCTCCTTCGCAGCAACCGACATCACCAGTGGTTTGACCAAGTCCGTGGCAAGCACCGGTCTTACCACTTCGGCGACGCAGTCTCTCATTAGCGACCTGGACATCACCATCCAGGTGAAATTGCTCCTCGGTCTATCTCTATCTCCACCAAAGACACTACAGGCGGCATTGGCAAAGACGCTCGGAGCCGTGACACCCAGTCTCGATGCGCTGCTCGACAGCATCTTGGCCACTGCCGGCGTCCGCGTCGGAGAAGCAGACCTCCGCGTCACAGGCGTAGACTGCGCGAACCCGGTCCTTGTGCAGTAGACGAAGCGAAGGAATTTAGCATGTTCACTGTTCTCGAATGCGTAACAAATCGCCACGACACCGCGATCATGGCTATTTCCGCCATCATCGCACTTGTGGGAATGGCTGCATTCTTTCATCTTCTCCTGCGATCGGAAGAAAGCACATTGGGACGCCAGCGCAACTGGCGGGCAGTCGCTGCCTGTTCGGCCGGCCTCAGCGTCTGGGCTACGCACTTCGTTGCCATGCTCGCTTATCAAGGCACGATCACTCTTCGCTTCGACTTTTTCTTTACCGCGCTTTCAGCTTTGATCGCCATCGCGGGCTTCTGGCTCTCCATCCAAGGGGGCTTTCGCGACGCGCGTATGCCTGGCATGGCTGCCTTTCTGATCACGCTTACCGTCGCGGCTATGCACTTCGTCGGAATGGCAGGTATCGAGGTGGCTGCACAACTTAGTTTCGCATGGGCACAGATCATTGTCGGAGCCTTGGTCGCCCTCGCGCTGTTTTTTCTTTCGCTCTTTGCGTTCAAACATTTTCGGGGCCGTATACGGATCTTAACCGCTGCGATCGGCGCTGTACTCGGCATCTGTGTCCTCCACTTCACGTCGATGTCCGCAACGATCATCACGCCTGATCCGTCCCTGGCTCCTGTGGTTACGGGGACATCGGACGTGATCTGGTTGACTAGCGCCGTTACGATGGTAACTTTTTTGATCCTCGCTTCGTCTGCCGTTGCAGTGGTCATCGACCGCCACCTCGTTGACCTCAAAGGCTTCGCCAACGCGACACTTGACGGCCTTGCCATCGTGCGCGATGGCGTGATCGTTGAGGTCAACGGGCGGTTTGCGCGTCTTCTTGAAAAAGATAGTAGTGATCTCGTCGGAATGCGCCCAGACGATCTGCTGGCTGCGTCGGACGGACATCGCGTAGACGCAACCCGAGAAAGTGCGTTGGAAGCGTCTCCGCTCGTGGGCGACCCCGCGCGCATCTTTGAGATCGCTGTTCATACCATTGAATATGGTGGACGTCCTTCCCAGGTCGTTGCACTGCGCGACTTGACGGAACGGCGTATGGTGCAGAAAAAGGTGGAATATCTCGCGCGCAACGACATTCTGACCGGGCTGACCAACAGATCCACGTTCCAAGATAATCTCCACGCGCAATTGGCGCGCGGCGCGGAAACGGAAGCACCGTTTGCGCTTCTCGCCCTCGACCTCGACCGCTTTAAGGCGGTCAACGACCTTTTTGGTCATGCCGAGGGTGACAGGGTTCTGCGGGATGTTGCAGCGATCCTGCGAGCTTGCTGCCGCGGCGGCGATACGGTCGCTAGGGTCGGCGGCGACGAGTTTATGATCCTGACTGCGGAAGGTATAGGCAGCGCAGGCGCGGGGGCGTTGGCGGAACGTATCCGCACAACATTCCGGGAGCGGATGAATGTCTCGATTGATCCGACAGCGGTTGGTATCAGCATCGGTATCGCGGTCTATCCGAAGGACGGACTTGATGCTGATGCGCTCACGCAAGCAGCCGATGTTGCACTATATCGCGCAAAAGCAGGTGGACGGGGGATGCATGCATTCTACGATCTTGCGATGGACGTTGAACGTCGCGACCGTCGTTTGCTGGAAAGTGATCTGCGCCAGGCCGTCGCTCGAAACGAGCTTCATCTCGTCTTCCAGCCGATCGAAGCGATAGAGCCGCGAGCGACGGTCGGGTACGAGGCCCTTCTTCGCTGGACGCATCCAACGAGAGGAAGTGTCTCCCCGGAGATCTTCATCCCGATTGCAGAAGAGAGCGGTATCATCCTTTCAATCGGTGAATGGGTGCTAACGGAGGCCTGCAGGCAAGCGGTCAACTGGAGCCAGACGCTCAAGGTAGCGGTCAATGTCTCCGCCATCCAGTTCCGTCTTGCCAACCTCGCCTTCGTTGTCGGCAGCATTCTCGATGAGACTGGACTTGCGCCGGAGCGACTGGAACTGGAGATCACCGAGACGGCCCTGCTTAAAGATCGGACGATGACGCTGGAGATCCTGACGCAGATCAAGGCTCTCGGGGTGAAGATCGTTATGGACGATTTCGGAACTGGCTACTCGTCGCTGAGCAACCTGCAGTCATTCCCCTTCGACAGGCTGAAGATTGACCGGAGCTTCATTGCCGGCATGGCAACTGATCCTAACGCCCGCGCCATTGTGCGCTCGGTCATCAGCCTCGGCCGCTCGCTCGGCCTACCCGTTACCGCGGAAGGCATCGAAACGCCGGCCCAATACCAGATCGTCGTTGATGAAGGCTGCGCACACGCTCAGGGATATCTGCTCGGCAGGCCTTCGGCGGGGCCAAAGACACTCACAGCAAGATCCGAGGAGCGGATCACGTCGTCCATTCAAAACATATGACGGAGGACGCCTATGTTTAGCAGGCTGCGGAAATAGCGACAATTTTCCCGCCGATCCTCGGTAGATGTCTCGAAAACGAGCCGTTATGAGGCTTCTTCAGAGGCCTTGTCGGCCCATTTTGTCGTAATCCGCCTGGTTCGGCGGATTACGGGCGCGATTAGGCTGTCGCCAGCAGCTTTGGCAGCCTCACCAGATTATAAGCGGTGGCTGTCAGTGTGAACATCCAGCCGACGCGATCCTTTCCACGATGGCGGGTCTTACGCATTCCGTCGCTGGTCTTGGCCCAAGCGAACACTTCCTCGATACGCTTGCGAATGCGCTGACTGACAGCGTAGCCAGGGTGATGGGTGGTGCGACCGTCGATGGCCGAGCGTCGGTTCGTCGTGTTTTGGGCGACGTGTGGCGTCACCTTTGCGTCCCGCAAGGCAGCAACGAAATCGGCCGTATCGTAGGCTTTGTCTGCAGCCAATGTGATGCGATGACGACCATCCATGCGGCCCACCATATCCAGTGCCGCCTCGCGCTCGGCGGTTCCGGTCGCATGGGTCAGCGTGGCGTCAACAACCAAACCATTGCGGTTTTCCATGGTGACGTGGCCCATGTGGCAAAGCCTGGCCGCCTGGCCACGGGCCTTCTTATAAAGCCTGGCGTCCGGGTCGGTGGTCGATGCGTGGGTTGCGTTGCTGCGCTTCTCGCCGTGGAAATCGCGCTCAGAGTTGCGGCCTTTGGCTTCTGGCGGCTGTTTCTCTTCAGCGCCAGAGCCGCTGCCGTCGGTGTCGCCACCATCTGTGTCGTCCTTGGGCTTGAAGCTCTTCATGCTGGCCCAGGCTTCGATCAAGGTGCCGTCCACCGAGAAGTGGTCGTCTGACAGCAATGCTTTCACCCGCGGCTGGCTCAGCAACGCGGCCAGAAACTTGGCGGCGATATCGCCAGCCAAGAGCCGCTCACGGTTCTTGGTGAACACGGTGACGTCCCAGATCGGCGCGTCCATCGACAAGCCGACGAACCAGCGGAACAGCAGATTGTAGTCCATCTGCTCCATGAGCTGACGCTCCGAGCGGATCGTGTAAAAGGCCTGCAACAACAGAGCGCGCAGCAGCTTCTCCGGCGGGATCGACGGACGGCCGATCGCTGAATACATCGCCTCGAAATCCGGCGACAAAACTTCCAGCGCCTCGTCTACAATCGCGCGGATCGCCCGCAGCGGATGGCTTGTCGGAACCCGGGCTTCGCAGCTCACATAAGAAAACAAACCCGCCGTCTGGATATCATTACCGCGCATGTCCTGCTCCTGCCGACCAATCACTCAGGCATGGAATCATGGCAGTCCGTTCACAGCAAGGGCCTTTTTCCGCATCCTGCTAGAATCTCGACATCAAAGCTTGATCGAGCTTTCAGTGAATTCAATAATCTGCGAGATAGCCTTTGGGTTGCACCGACCCCATGCGCGTGATTGGATACGAACCATCGACAGGTAGGACCTTTGCAAAAAGCAACCAGGCCACATCCCTGCACTTCCCATCCAATCGTAGGTTTGGTGGCAGCGGCAGCGTCTGGGCACGCGGCAGATGACCAACCTCATGCACGCCGATGATTCTACAATCTGAAAGTAGATCGTGGAACTCGGGCATCGGGACGGAAAGAAGCAGGGTAGTTCGGCTCGGCCGACCGGGAAATCCGAACAGTTGTGAGAGACCCTATCCGACGCGACATGCCGGTGCTGATCTGCTACCAAGCTTGGTCAGTTGCCTCCGCCGAAAGATCAGAGTTGAGATGAACGAGCTAAATGACGGCGTTATCCTCCCACCCGTTACGCGGGATCTCAGCGCCGATGGTATCGATGCGAATAGCTTGCTCAGTGCAGTTCTCGGCTTAAGCGACGAGTGTATCAAGGTCCTGGATCTTGAGGGTCGGTTGCTGTTCATGTCGGAAGGCGGCAAGCGAGTGATGGAAGTCGACGATTTGAGCACTTTAAAGGATTGCCCGTGGCCGGACTTTTGGTCTGGAGAAGCATCCGCCGATGCAATAAAGGCAGTAGCAATCGCTGCCGCCGGAGGGAATGCCCGTTTCACGGGAGCTGCTAACACCGCCAAGGGCAACCCCCGCTTCTGGGATGTACAGGTTCGGCCGCTGACCGACGCTGATGGAAAGCCGACACATCTGCTCTCGATCTCCCGTGACATCAGCAGCGAAGACGCGCTCGAATTTGTCTGGCGCGAAACCGGTGGTCCCGTCGTCAGCGAACCTACTAGCAAGGGGTTTGGCTCGCGCCTCATCTCCCGGGTCCTGGCGGCAGACTTTAATGGTCAGGTGCGGATCAATTACGCGGTTGAAGGCGTTGTTTGTGCACTGACCGCTCAACTCTCAAATTCGTAAAACAGACTTTCCGTCGCCGCCGTCGAAGGCCATGACCAATCAGAAAACTCATCAGATGATCATTGTTCGGATAGCTGTTCTGGTAGTGGAAGATGATGCGCTTGTTCGAATGGGCATTGTCGATGAATTGGAAGTTGCGGGTTTCGAGGTCTTTGAGGCTGCCAATGCGACCGAAGCAATTGAACGATTGATTGCTAACGTTTCTATTTCGGTGATGTTCACCGATGTAGACATGCCCGGCGGAGTAGATGGACTGAAGCTTGCTGCAGCCGTTCGTGACAGATGGCCTCCGATCAAGATCCTAGTGACTTCAGGTCACCGTAAGGTTGATGTGGATGCCCTTCCTGTCGAGGCGCGGTTTATTCCAAAACCTTACAATCCAAACCACGTGGTTCGCTCGATCCGAGAATTGATCGCCGCCTGAGGCGCGGGCGGCTCTAGGGCCGGGGCCTGTTTCGATCCGATCTCCTTGGAGAGTTGTGAACAGCTGATCCCGTAAAAAAAGATCATTTCCCAAACGAATTCAATGGTTCGAAGATATCGTCCAAGGCTGACCGGCCTGCACAGAGTATGTTAACCTAATTAATCACGCTGCATGCTTCATTGTGCGCCGACAGCCGGCTATACGCAGAGCCCGATTTCCGGGCCAGGCGCTCGAAAGTTGCCTATCGGACGTAGGCAAGTGGAATACCGGTGTCGGGATGGCGCATCACGCCCATTTCGATGCCGTAAATGGCCTGCAGTTGGGTTGGCACTACGATCTGCGCGGAAGGACCGTGTGCAATGAGCCTTCCTGAATGAAGCGCTAGGATCTCGTCGCAAAAGCGTGCTGCCATGTTGACGTCGTGGAGAACCATGAGAACACCCAGTCCACGCTCCTTTGCAAGCCGGCGAACGAGCGTTAGCACTTCGATCTGGTGCGCGACGTCGAGAGCCGAGATCGGCTCGTCCAGCAGCAGGCATTCGGTTTCCTGCGCGATCAACATGGCGAGCCATGCGCGCTGTCGCTCCCCGCCAGAAAGAGTATCGACGAGGCGGTCCCGGTAGATGGCAACATCGGCCAACTCCATCGCCTCTTCCACTATGCGCCGGTCTTCCGGTCCAAACCAGCCCAGAGCGCCATGCCACGGATAGCGTCCGAGTGCCACCAGTTCGCTGACGAGCATGCCCGAGGCGCTTGGCGTTTGTTGTGGAAGGTAGGCCACCTTGCGGGCAAATGGCCGGTCTCCCCAGTCCTTGAGGCTCTTGCCCAGGAAGGAAATCGCGCCGGTCGATACCGCATGCTGACGCGCCAGCAGCTTCAGCAAGGTCGATTTGCCGGAGCCGTTATGGCCGATCAGGCCAATCACACGTCGCGCCGGCAGATCTATCGTCAGTGGTTCCAGCAGGGTGCGCTTGTCGACGGAGAAACCGGCGCGATCGAGTGCGAATAAGATGGAGGTACTCGCACCGGCGGGCAAAGAGGCCTTCGACATCTTGTCGGTCCCACGGTCTTCGCTCCCGTCAATCATCACATATTCCTCTTTTTTCATGAACGGGACGTGGCTCTGCCCTGCCCGCGGATGACCCACAGGAAGTATGGTCCGCCGATGAAGGCCGCCATGACGCCAGCCGGGATTTCATAAGGGAAGTCGGCCGATCGACCCAGCCAGTCTGCCGCCATCATCAGCGTCGCGCCGATCGCGCTCGCCGCGAGAAGCGTGTGGACCTGGCCGCGTATGCCGGCCATCCGGGCAATGTGCGGCGCCATCAGTCCAATAAAGCTCAATGGTCCGACCATCATCGTCGCTGCACCCGTCAAGGTGGCAACGAACAGCAGCAGAACGACACGCGACCGGCCGGGATTGACCCCGAAAGAGCGTGCCGCCCCATCGCCGAGTGGCAGGACTTCCAGCCAACGGCGAAAGAGCGGTGCCAAGGCCAGCCCGATGACGGCGAAAGCGGCCGCGATCAGCGCGACGATGCCCGTGGCACGAAACGTCGGGCCCATCGTCCAGGCGAGGATGTAACTTGCACGCGGATCGCCGCTAGCGATGATGAAGGAGATGATAGCGGTGGCGAGCGCGCTGACGACGATGCCAGCCAGAAGGACCGGTCCCGGCGCATAGTTCCGTCGCCGTCCAACCGCCAGCACGAGTGCGAAGGACAGCATTGCGCCAATCATGCCGCCGGCGAGCTGCGCCATAGGCGATGCCATGCCGGTGACAAAAAACGCGGCAATGATCCCAAGTCCCGCGCCGGCACTGATCCCAAGCCCCTCGGGGCTTGCCATCGGATTGCGCGTCGTGACCTGGATTATGGCGCCTGCAAGGGCGAGCATGGCGCCTGCACTGGCCGAGGTCAGGACACGTGGCCACCGCCCTGCGAAGAGAATTGTCGGATCGATGCCGTGTGTGAAGATCTGCTCGGTCAGCGAAAAGATTGCGATCGTCACGGCGATGACGAGGCATACCGGCATGAGGAAACGGCTCGACAACAAAGGCGACGCTTGCGTGCTTTCCACCGCGGTCACCTCGTCGATAGAATGCGGCACGCCCTTGAGGAGGACAAGCATCAGGACAGCACCGGTGATCGCCGTCACCGTGCCTGTCGGGACCTCGCCCACAAGCGGAGCACTGACGAGAACGATGCCATCGGCCAGAAGCAGCAGCAAGGCACCCATCAGCGACCCCCAGAATAGGCGCTGGCGGAATGTCCTCGCGCCTGCAATCCGCGCAGCGCTGGTGGCCGTCAGGCCCACAAAGGCAATGACGCCCACGCGGGCGACGACGACAGCCGAGAGAATGGTGGCAATCAGCAATATCACGGCGCGGAGCCTGCCGGCGGAAAGGCCGAGACTGCGGGCATTCGCATCATCGAGGCCGGCGACCGCAAGCGGTCGATAGAAAAGCAGCAGTGCCGGAACGAGCACGACCACGCGCAACGCCAGAGCCGCGGCATTGGAATAGTCGTTCTGGATCAGCGAGCCGCTGCCCCAGATAAATACTCCCCGCAGATATTCGTGGTGAAACAGTGCCAGGATGACGGAGGCCGAGCCGGCCGAAAAGCTTATGATCATACCGCAGAGCAGCAGTGTCATCGGTGCGAAATTCGCCTTCTTCGCAAGGCTGGCAACAATCGCCACGGCTGCGAGGCCGCCCGCAAGACCGGCTATTTCGCGTTCGCTCGCCGATACGGTGACGGCTAACAGCGAGACGACGGTGATGGCGAGCTGCGCGCCTGAGAGGATGCCCAGCGTCGACGGTTCGGCGAGCGGGTTCTTCAGGAGCTGCTGGAAGATCGTGCCGGCAAAGGCGAGAGAGGAACCGGCGAGGAGGGCAACGATCATCCGCGGCAGAAGCGAGAAGTGGACATAGACCTCGCCGAAGGAGGCGGGGTCTGGCTGCCAAAGCGCATGCCGCAGGTCGGTAACCGGAACATAGCCAAGTATGGCACTGACGTAGAGCAAAAGTGCTGCCAAGGCGATTATGAGGCTCAGGCGGGCAGGTGTCATCAGGGGAGATATCATGCGATGCCGATGCTTTGTTGAATGACCTCGGCAAATCGCATCGCCGACGGAAATGCTCCAAAAACCCAGGTGGGTGGCAGCATCGCGACATGGCCCTTCTGCACCGCCGGCAGGGATTGCCACAGCGCACTGTGCAGCAATGTTCCGGGCGGTCCCGGCTCGATGATGATCACGCGTGCATCCGGATATCGGGCAATCGCCTCCAGCCCAGCCGTGGCAAAGCCCCAGTTGTTTGTCGGGCCGTCCCATGCATTTTCGATGCCGATATGTTTCAGCACATCGTCGAACAGGCCGCCGGCGCCATAGATGTCGACAAGCCTGTCGTCGGCGAACTTGACGATCAGCAGCGGCCGTCCGTCGTAGATCTTTGCCTTCAGCGCTATGGCGTCCAGCCGGGCATAGCAGCGCTGCAGGTAATCCGCTGCAATCCGGTCTCTGCCGATATGCGCGGCGACTGTGCGGAGGCCAGTCTCGGCGGCCTTCAATGGCTGGCGCCCGGCGCTGTAGAGCGGCATGGCAAGAGTTGGAGCAATGTCACTGAGGCGTGCAGCGGAGGCGCCATAGCCGGCCTGGGAAAGGATCAGGTCGGGCTTGAGGGCACGGAGCAGCTCCATGTTGGGCCATGACCTCAAGCCGAGGTCGATCGTCACATCCGGGAGTGTCGGCACGACGACGCGGGCGCCGTAGAGCGGCGCCTCTGCCACTGCGAACGGCGGAAACTCGAGGGCGAGAAGGCTTTCCGCCCATCCCCAGTCCAGCGCCGCGATCCTTGGCGCCGTAGGTTCTGCCATCGCTTGGGCTGGCAGAAAGGCGGCCGTCAACGCAGCGGCAAACTGCCGCCGCGTCAGCCAGTGGTTATTGTGATCGGACTGGTATGCCAAGGCTTTTACCAGCTGTATTTGAGGGTTGCATAGACGCTACGGCCTTCGCCCCAGTAGCATCCCGTGGCCGCGATGCAGGTAGAGACATACTTCCGGTCGAACAGGTTGCTCACGTTGAGCGATGCCTTCAGGCCCTCCATCTTCGGGCTGGCCTTGCCGAAATCATAGCGCACGGCGGCATCGAAGACTGTGTAGGAGGGTATGTCGAACAGGTTGGCGTTGTCGCCATATGTCTGTCCGGTATAGCGCGCGCCGCCACCAAGGCTCAGGCCATCCCATGCGGTGGATGTCTGCAGCGTATAGTCGAGCCATAGCGATGCCTGGTGTCGCGGCACGAAGGCGAAACGATTGCCCTGGTTGCTGACGCCGGCAGCGTTGGCGTTGGCCTTGGTGATGTCGCTATCCGTGTAGGCGTAGGATGCCAAAACGGATAAGGCATCGGTAAGCTCTGCCTTGCCCTCAAGCTCGACGCCCCGCATCCTGACCTGGCCGGTCTGAACGTTGAAACTGGTGTTTTCCGGGTCCGGCGAAAGAACGTTGTCCTGCGTCAGGTCGAAGGCCGAGAGGGTAACGAAACTGTTGCGGCCGACCGGCTGATATTTGACGCCGACTTCGAACTGTTCGCCTGTTGTCGGATCAAATGCCGTGCCGGCGCGGTCCGTGCCACTCGCAGGATTGAACGACGTCGAATATCCGGCATAGGGCGAAATGCCATTGTCGAAATTGTAGACGAGGCCGGCGCGCCAGGTGAAATGGCCGTCCCTCTGGTTGATACCGTTGTCGGCTACGCTGGTGCGGGTTCTGGTGTCGGTATTCGCCCAATCGTATCGGCCGCCAAGCGAGAACACGAAACGATCCCACTCGACCTGGTCCTGCGCATAAAGTCCAGTCTGACTGCGCTGCTGGTTGATCTTGGTGGCAATCGCCGGACGGGTAACGCTGGTAGCCCCGTAAACGGGATCAAATCCATTGAACAATTTAAAGATCGGCGACAGCGCGGATTCTTCGTACCGGCTGCTTTCATAGGAATAGTCGAGACCGAAAAGGGCCGTATGCGCCAGATCTCCGGTCGAGAAATGTCCCACGGCCTGGTTGTCGACGGTGACGGCTCGAGAGCTTTCCGGAAATGCCCATGCGTAACGGTAGAAGCCCGCAGGGTTGCAAGCCGAAGGGCAGTAGGGCTGGACGCGCTGGGTGTCCGTGCTGACATAGGAATAGCGAAGGTTCTGCCGGACGGTCCAGGTCTCGTCGAGTTCGTGTTCGAACTCGTAGCCCACCGAGGCCTGCTCGCTTTTGTAATGGTCGTATCCCGGCTCCCCGGGGAATGTGCTACGCGGCAGTTCCGGATATTTGCCGGTATAGAGCGTTCCATTGGCCGGAAGTGCCGGCGCGCCGCCACCGCCGGGGGAATCGATCCGCTGGTAGCTGCCGTAGATCGTGAGGGATGTACCCTCGTCCGGCTTGAAGGTGAAGGATGGCGCGATGTAGCCCTTCTTCTCCTTCACGAAGTCATACTGCGTGTCGGTCAGGCGGCCGACGCCGACGAGGCGGTAGAGAAGGCCGTCGTCGTCATTGATGTTGCCGTTCAGATCGAATGCAGTCTGGATGCGATTATCGGTGCCGAACTGTGTTTCCACCTCGTTCTTCGCAGTGGCGCTGGGGCGCTTCGAAACCATGTTGATCAGGCCGCCGGGCTCGCTCTGACCATAGAGAACCGAGGCGGGACCTTTCAGAACTTCGGCGCGCTCGAGGCTGTAGGGCTCGACACGTGGCTGGGCATACCCCCTGGCACCGAACGGCAGCCGCAGGCCATCGAGATAACGGCCGGGGCGAAAACCGCGAATTGTAAACCAGTCGTAACGGCTGTCGTCGCCGAACTGGCTAATGACGCCAGGCGTATACCGGAACGCCTGGGTCAGCGTGGCCGATCCCTGTGCCGTCATCTGGTCGCGTGTGACGACATTGATTGCCTGTGGCGTGTTTTTGAGCGCAGCGTCGGTTTTCGTTCCCGTTGCGCTTTGCGTGGCGACAAACCCCACCACCGGCCCTCGGCCTCGCTCCCCCTTGAGAACGATGGGTTGCAAGGAGGTGGCACCGTCCGCTGCCGTATCCGGAGAGACTGCCTTTGAATTGACAAGCAGTGCCGTCGTCGGCGTCGTGAAACGGTAGGTCAGGCCAGTCCCGGCCAGCAAGCGCGACAGCGCGGCTTCGGCGGGGAGATTGCCACTGATGCCGCTCGTGCGCAGATTGGCGGGCAGATTACCGTCGAACGCGACATCGATGCCCGTTACGGAGGAATAGCGGACCAGTGCGGCGGAAAGCGGCTGGCCGCTGATTGTGAAAGCGTAGCTCTTGCCGCTTTCGGCTACCGCATCTGTCGATATGGAAAGCGGTGCGAAGCCGCCGCAGGCTACCAACAGGACGCTGCAAAGCAGCCGAAGACGACTGCCGCCGATTTGATTTTCCGTCATTCGCATTGCCCCCTGCAAACGCAATTCAGCCCGGGCGTTTCCGGGCTTCTAAAAAGGGGACGCATCAGGTCGCAAAAAACCTCGGTCGTTTTTCAACTTTTTTCTTGCGGATAGATCAATGTCAGCCAGGGAGAGTAGCTGGCGATGCGGATGGGAAGGCCGTTTTCAAGGTTCTCGAGTATTCTACCGGCTCGGCGAACATCGACGATGATGCTGACCGGGCGGCGCGCCAAGGCCCTGTCCATGACGATCATCTTGCCGTGACGCCATCTGGAAAGTGCGGTCACCACATTTTCAAACGGTGTTGAAATGAAGACCAGCTTTCCATCGCGCCACGAAAGCTGTGAACCATCATCCATCCGCACCGGACTGGATATTCTGTTGCGGGCATACAGAACGGACTGTCCCTCCTTGACAAGCTGCTCCTGCGTTGGAGACGATACCCTGACGGAATGCTGGGCCACCGCAACGACAATGCCTTCTTCCCGCATTCCCACGGAAAACTGGGTCCCCAGCGCCACACTTCTTAGCAATCCGCAATCGACGACGAATGATCGCTGCATGTCCGGGGCGACCGTGAAGAACGCCTCCCCCTCCAGCAAATGCACCTGCCGTTGCCCTAACGTGAAGTTCAGCGATATGGCCGTTGCGGTAGACAGTTCCGCGACCGTGCCGTCGGGAAGCGTGATACGCGCAGTTTCTCCGACGCCCGTTCGATAGTCAGCTGCCACCGACCGCAGATAGGCTGTCGCACTCAGCCCAGCCGTGGCGAGCACCAGCAGTGCGCCGCCGGACTTGAGCAGGTTCCGGCGTTTGATCGAGGGCGGTGCCTGGACCTCGGGGAGAGCGGAAGCCCCTTGCCACAAACGCTCGAGTTCGGAATAGGCTTTGACATGCTCGGGGCTGCGCTCTAACCAAGCACGGAACGATGCGCGGTCGTTGGCCGTGGCGCTTTCATCGAGAAGACGCGCAAACCATTCGGCTGCGCACCGCGATACGTTCGCATCTTCGTCGCGACAGTTTTCTTTCCGGGAGATGTCCTGCATTCGCCGCCTAGCTCTGAGAAAAGAAAGCTGCGGGGAGCCTTCAGCCTTGTGCCTTCAGCTCCGCCCGCAACCGATCGAGCGCGACGACCATGTGACCGAAAACCGTCTTCGGTGAAATGCCGAGACGATCGCCGATCTCGACGTAGGTGAGGCCATCGATGCGTGAAAGCAAGAAAACTTGTCTGGCGCGAGGCGGCATGCGTCCGAGTGCCGCCTGCACGCGCCGCAGTTCCTGGCGGCTTATTGCGGTCGCTTCAACGGACTGCCCGGGATCGGATATGGCTTCCAGACCTTCTATGCCATCGACAAATGGCGCGAGTTTCTTGCGGCGCTGATGATCGAGGGCAAGATTGCGGCCTGTCGTGACGAAATAGCCGGCAAGGTCTGCAACCTCGCGCAACAGGTTCGGTTTTTCCCAGAAACGCAGGAATGTGTCCTGCAGAAGATCCGCCGTCGTGGCTGAACATTGCACTCGGCGGTAGATGACGTTTGCCAACCGCGAACGCACGTCTATGAAGGTACCGAGAATGTCTGGGTGATCCGCGCTGTCCATAATTGCTGCTATCATCGCATGGCAATCGGGCGCAAGAGAAAAGATGATTATCTTTATCACCTTTTAAAAAATACTGTGGCGCTTGCGTGTTGACACCCTTAAGCTTCTTCGGAATCAAACGGGCCAACTCCGCAGCCCGATCTAGCAGCTGCTCAAGCTGCTCACGTGCGGCCTGGACACGGCTCGCGAGTACCTAGTGCGCATCGTTCGCCTTGAGCGGAGTCGAACCTACGACCGCGCCGTTGTTTCGCGTCGATCCCGGCCATGGTGTACAGGAGGCATGATTACTTCCCTCACCTCACCGCCAGGAACTCGCTTAGAAGCCAACAATTTTGTAACCAAACTGGCCAAGACATCGCGCTGCTCGTCCAGCAGAGGCCTCGCCCTCTCCAGCTCTCCATCACTTGACCTCCTCGATATCGTTCATTTTCCAGGTCCTGTTGAAATAGGGCTCCAATGGGCCGTAGAAGCGGAAGTAGGCAAACCACGACTTGCCCGGGATTGTCGGTATCCAGTTCTTCTCGTGACCCGCCGGAGCCGTCGGCCCGAAATACAGATCGTAGGAACCGTCTGCGTTCTTGGCGATGTCCGCCCTTGAGGACTTGTCGGCGACCTGCTGCGGGTTGTCGACCAGCACGCGGGTCAGAGCATCGTAGACCGTGACGGACCAGAATAACTTGGCTGGGACATCGGGCGGCACATGCAGGGAGTAGTTCTTGCCGCCGTCCAGCCACTTCCCCGACGCATCGGTGTGCTCGCCGAGATAAGCCTGCCCGATGCCGGGGGTCCTAGTGACCATGCCTTTCGTCGTCGTCACGGCCTCGTAAAAGTACTTCGCCCGCTGGTCGATTTGGGTGTAGGAGGCGGCCTCCTGGAACGGATCGAAGAGGATGACGTAGTCCCATTGCGAATCCGGGCGGTAGCGTGCCCCTTCTTCGCGGGTATCGAAGGAGTTCGCCTGCGCCATCAGCTCGCCCATGACCGCGCCGTCCGTAAGGATTTTCTTCTGGCGATCGTCCGGTGCAAAGGGTTTGCCTTTCTCGATCCCGAGAGGACGCAGCATCCCCATCGTCACGCGGTCGCGTTCAAGCACGGGTTCGCGTTGAATGACATCATTTAGAAGCTGCCAGTACGCAAACCCCCGCGGCGGCACTTGGCTCCAGGCGCGGCCATCCGGTCGGATCAGCTTCGTCGGCTTCGGGTTCTTCCTGTCAGCGAAAGGGTAGAGCCGGACGCTCGCGATGAGAGCCTTAGCTTTCGCGGGGTCTGGATCGAGAACGCGGAAGGCAAAAAAGACGTTGTTGGTCGGCGAACAGATGACGATCGCACCCTTTAGCGCGGGGGCTGTCTGACCCGGTCCGACAATCAGGTATCTCGCGCCTTTCCCCTTGTCAGGCCCAGTCTCGCCCATGTCGGTGATCGGCCGTTGCCAGAAGTCGCCGACTCCACCCGCCGTCGCGCCCTTCGGGTAGTCGATGATCAACGGTCCGGTCTTCGACAGGTCCGGAAAGCCGCCGATGTAGGGCGTCGTGGCGTTCGCCGTGAGAATGCCAAGCTTGTCCTTGATCGTCTCGTAGATGACGAGGTCGGTGTCGCCCGCGCCGAGAGCATCCCTTGTCGATGCCTGCCATCCGGCAAAGCCGATTATTGGAAGAGCCCAGATGTAGGCCTGCGACGCCCGCTGGAAATCCATCTCGTCGAACAGGCGGCCCATCGTCGCCTTGTCCGCAGGAAGCCCGAGCGAAAGCGGCACGTCGCCGATCGGCGTTTTGACAGTGGTGCTGTTCTCCTGTGCAGCGGCCGGACCGATCAGTCCGAACAGGATGGCGGCGACAGCGGCGCTCGCGTTCAACTTTGTGCGCATCGATTTCCGGATCATTTCATCGCCTCCGGTGCGGGGAGTGTCCATTTGCCTTCGATGGCCTCCTTGGACGGCCCATAGATGCGGCCGACCAGGCTGTACTTGCCTTCCGGCGTCGGCAACCAGTTGGCTTCCTTGTCGGCACCCGGCGAGGCATGGGAAAGGTAGATCGTCAGCGACTTGTCCTTGCCGTAGACCAGACCTTTGGTCCGGTCGCCGATCGAGTAGCGCTTCAGATCGTTGGCGTAGAGAAAGCGGTCGGGAAGCGTGTAGAGCGTCAAGGACCAGAAGAATTTCGCAGGCGGCAACTCGCCGGGAAGGAACTGCAGGACCGATGGCTTGGAGCCATCGCCGACGAAACCGCCATACCAGGCCTCTTCGATGGAGTTTCCGAAGAGGCCTTTTTCGGCACCCATGGCGCGCGTCATGTAATTTCCGGCCATGAACTTGCGGCTGCCGAACAGCCCGTTCGAACTCAACGTCTTCGCGGCGGTCACTTTCATGTCCGCCTTCGCGTCCTCAATACCCTGATCGATAGCATTGAGGAGCGTGGGGTCGATCTTGCTGGCATCCCATGGCCTGCCGGGGCCGATACCGATTTCGGCAAACCTCGCCATCAGCTTCTTTTCCGCCGGGACAGTCGGTTGCGCGAACTGCAGCAGGAAGTTGATGTAGCCGATGAAATCATGGTCCGCGGCCTTGGCGGCATCGTAGGGCGGAAAATCTATGGCAGGCGCAGGACGAGGTGGCGGCACCTTCAGAAAGGCGCTGAGCGGCGTCAGCTTGTACTGAGCCTGTATCTTCTTGACGGCGTCGACGTCTTGCGGGCCATCGAGCGAGGTGCGACCGAGAATTCCGACAATATCGGTTTCCGAGCGGATGACCTTGGCGATCCCCCTGACCTTTGTTCCCTTCCAGCCGGGCCCAGCGATCAGGTAGTTCCCAGCCTTGTAACCCGTCGCGCGGACGCCGACGTAGCCGAAATTATATGTGAAGAGATCGATGAGCTGCATGACGTAATAGCGGTCTTTGGGAACCGCGGGCACGCTGAGGACGATCGGCTCCGCCCGCAGATCGAGCCAAGCCCACGAATACGGCGTGTCGTTGTTGGGTGTGACGATATCCCGATTTTCAGGCGTGAACGTCTGGGCGTAGTTCCGGAACACGTTGAAGCCGCCGACATATTCGGGAGCATCGGGCAAGGTCGCCTGCTTCGACCATGTCTGGTAGCTGGCGATCGGCGCATAGGAGTAGATATAGGCCTCCTTGGCGATGGAACGTGCTTCCTCCGGCGTCGCGGTCTGCGCCACCGCGCAAGAGGCCACCATGACCAATGCCGCGGCGATTCTAAGAGTTCGGTACATTTTGCCTCTCCGTTTACCCGAGCTGATGGCAAACGTTCGCAAAAAAGCAGCCGTTCGGTAAGTACGTTACGGTAACGAGCGACGTAACACGTAACATCGGCGGCATTTAACTTCGAAGGATACACAGTCGAGCAGCGTTCGAACGCACGTGGCAGGTCAGCAATGGCCCGCCTTCTCGAGCAAAGATTTCCGTAAATTTACAGTAACGTACTTACGGCTGCGGCTCTCTTCCCTATGGTGGGCAGGAACTTCGCGGGAGCACCCATGCCCAGGAAAATCTTCATCGTCATCCTGCTCCTGCTGACGGGGTGTGGCCATCCAGTCGGCGTCATGACCCCTATTGCCCTACGGGCTGTGGTGCCCGGCGCGTCGCAGGTCAGCATGCTCGTTGCAACCACTCGCCAGCCATCTGGAAATCCTGCGACTCTGTTCAATGGTGAGCGAAGTCCGAAACCATACATGACCGACGTCGCTGTCTCCATCCCGCCTAAGCGGGCCGCCGGAACAGTGCAATGGCCGCAGCGCCTTCCACCGAACCCCTCCACTGACTTCGCTGTCACGCGCGTCAACCGGATCGATACCGTGCCGGAAGGCCGCGCTTGGTTTCGCGCGCATATCGAGGGCGGCCATGCCCTCGTCTTCATTCACGGCTTCAACAACACCTACGAGGACTCGGTCTTCCGTCTGGCCCAGATCGTACATGACAGCGGTATGCAGGCGACGCCGATCCTGTTCACTTGGCCGTCCCGCGCATCGCTATTCGGCTATGAATACGACAAGGAAAGCACGAACTATTCGCGCACGGCGTTGGAGCAGTCGCTACGGGTTCTGGCCGCCGATCCGGAGGTGAAGGACATCACTATCCTCGCCCATTCGATGGGAACCTGGCTTGCGATGGAATCGCTGCGGCAGATGGGCATCCGTGACGGCCATGTGAACTCCAAAATCCACAACGTCATCCTCGCCTCGCCCGATATAGATATCCAGGTCTTCGCAAAGCAGTACGTGGAAATGGGATCGCCGAAGCCGAAGTTCACGATCTTCGTTTCACAGGATGACAGGGCGCTGGCGGCCTCCAGCCTGATCACCGGACGTGTTGCCCGCCTCGGTGGCATCAACCCGACCGTCGAACCCTATCGCACCAAGCTGGAGCAGGGTGGCATCACGGCCATCGACCTGACCAAGGTCAAGAGCAACGACAGCATGAACCACGGCAAGTTCGCAGAAAGCCCGGAGATCGTCCAGCTTATCGGCCAGCGTCTGATGACCGGCCAGCCCCTGACGGATTCCAACGTGTCGCTTGGCGAGGGCGTCGCCGCGGTCGTCGGCGGCACCGTCAGAACGGTCGGAACGGTGGCAGAGACGGCGGCCAGGGCTCCTATCATGATGTTGCAGAAACCATCCGTCCGGAAGGCCCAGGAGGTTGGCGACACCCTTCAGACAGACCCGCAGTCGCAACCCCTGACGCAATAGGAGACGAAGGTATGCCGCGCTTTGACTCGGCCGTCGCGAAACTGAAGACGGACATGCGCCAGTTCCTGATCCTGGCGATCTACCTGTACATCTGCCTGAGCGCGATCATCCTCTACAAGATGACGATCGTCGGTGGCTCCGGCTTCTGGCCGTTTGGCCTGCCCGCGCTCAAAGCGCTGCTGCTCGCCAAGTTCATCATGCTGGGTCACGCGATCAAGCTTGGAGAACGCTACAAGGAGCGTCGGTTGTTCTCGGTCATCGCGGTGAAGGTCATACTCTATTTCGGTTTGCTGGTTCTGCTGTCGGTTATCGAAGAGATGGTCACGGCCGGCATCCATGGCGAATCGGTCTTGTCCGCGTTGCCGGGTATCGCGAATGGTCGACTGCCGCAGGTGCTGGCGACAAGCTTCATCATGGTGCTCGTGCTCATCCCGTACCTCGCCTCCCGCGAGATCGACGCGGCGATGGACGGCGGACTGTGGCGCGCGCTGATGGAGCGGCGGACGGGAAGGAAGACGGCCGTAAAGCCGCGTATCGGCATCGTAAGCTAGGGCGAATTTACCCTAAGTTAAGGTCCGTGTTACCGTAACGTACTTACGCTCACCGCGTTCTTGAGAACAGTTGCGAGGTCGGCTTCCGACAGTCTTTTCCCCGGCGGCTCCATGGCCGCCCAGCACGGAGAGCGCAATGTTGTACGAACACGATCTCGGAGGGTGCTCGTCATGAGCGCGCCCCTGTCCCGAAAACTCCTCGGCGCGGCGGCGGCCATCGCGATGACGCTGACGTCGGCCTATCTGCTGCCAGCCACGTCCTACGCCCAGACCGCCCCGGCAGCAGTACCCGCCGCTGATACCGCAAGACCCAACATCCTTGTCATCTTCGGCGACGACATTGGCCAGACAAACATCAGCGCCTATTCGAATGGCCTGCTCGGGTACAAGACGCCCAACATCGACAGCATTGCCAAGGCGGGCATGATGTTCACCGACTACTACGCCGAGAATAGCTGCACGGCCGGCCGCTCGACGTTCATCACCGGGCAGACGTGCCTGCGCACGGGTCTCTGCAAGGTTGGCGCTCCCGGTGTCACGGTTGGACTACAGCCGGGTGATATGACCATCGCCCAGGCTCTGAAGCCGCTCGGCTACGCAACCGGACAGTTCGGCAAGAACCATCTTGGAGACCTCGACCAATATCTGCCTACCAATCACGGGTTCGACGAATTCTATGGCAATCTCTACCATCTGAACGCCGAGGAAGAGCCGGAAGCGCCCTACTGGCCGAAGGACGACAAGGAGTTCCTCAAGGCCTATAACCCGCGCGGCGTCATCAAGGCATCGGCCGACGGCAAGATCGAGGATACCGGTCCGCTGACGAAAAAGCGGATGGAGACGATCGACGACGAGACGACGTCCGCCGCCATCGATTTCATGGGACGTCAGGTCAAGCAGAACAAGCCGTTCTTCACCTGGATGAACACGACCCGCATGCACGTCTTCACCCACGTGCGCGATTCGATGAAGGGCCAGAGCGGCATGGCGGGCAACGAGTATGCCGACGGCATGATCGAGCACGACATGGACGTCGGCAAGCTCCTGAAGGCCCTCGACGACCTGGGCATCGCGAAGAACACCATCGTCGTCTACACCACCGACAACGGCCCGAACCAGTTCTCCTGGCCGGATGCGGCGACGACGCCTTTCCGCAGCGAGAAGGATACCAACTGGGAAGGTGCGTTCCGCGTACCTGCCATGATCCGCTGGCCGGACCATGTGAAACCAGGCGAAGTCGTCAACGGCATGGTTTCGGGCCTCGACTGGTTCCCCACCTTGCTTGCAGCGGCCGGCGATCCCGACGTGAAGAACCGGCTCCTCGACGGCTGGAAGCCCGATGGCAGCACCACGACCTTCAAGGATCACCTCGACGGTTACAACCAGCTCGACTATCTGACAGGCAAGTCGGACACGAGCGCCCGCCACGACTTCTACTACTTCGATGACGACGGCGGTCTGGTCGCCACGCGCTTCGACGACTGGAAGGTCGTCTTCAAGGAACAGCCGGCAGCAGGTGGCTTCGCTGTCTGGCAGACCCCGTTCATTACCTGGCGTCTTCCGAAGCTGTTCAATCTCCGGATGGACCCCTACGAGCGCGCCGACACGGTTTCCGACCAGTACAACGACTGGCTCGTCCGGAACGACTACCTTCTCGTCAAGGGACAGTTGCAGTCCGCGGCCTTCCTCGAGACCTTCGTCAAGTATCCGCCTAGCCAGCGGGTTGCCAGCTTCAACATCGAAGGCGTTCGGGCCCAGGTAGACAAGGCCATCGACCAGTCCTTTAAGGAACGCGGTATCGAGAAGTAGCCCTCGAAAGCACGACGCGCCGGCACACGTCGGCGCGTCCCATTCAATTTGGTCCGAGGATACCATGACGGCACGCGACGAGATCACGGCATTGGGCGAGCGCATCGGCCAGTCGATCATCGGCCAGGAGAGCATGGTCGAACGCCTGCTGCTGGGACTTCTCGCCAATGGCCATCTACTTGTCGAAGGGCTTCCCGGACTTGCCAAGACGCGCGCTATCAAGAGCCTGGCGAAGAACCTGGATTCCGAACTTTCCCGTGTTCAGTTCACCCCCGACCTTCTACCCGCCGACATCACCGGTTCGGAAATCTACTTCAGCGACGGCGGCAAGGGCGAGTTCAAGTTCCAGCCGGGGCCGATCTTCGCCAACCTGATCCTCGCCGACGAGATCAACCGCGCGCCCGCCAAGGTACAGTCGGCTCTTCTCGAAGCGATGGAGGAGCGACAGGTCACGGTCGGCGGCAAGAGCTACCCGCTGCCCGATCTCTTCATGGTCATGGCGACACAGAACCCGATCGAGCAGGAGGGCACCTATCCGCTGCCCGAGGCCCAGCTCGACCGCTTCCTGATGCACATCAACGTTGGCTATCCCGACGAGGCGTCCGAAGCGGCGATCATGCGGCTGGTTCGCGGCGAAGAGATCGCTGCACACGGCGACGGGAAGAAGGAAGCTCCGCAACGCCTCAACCCGCAGGCCGTGTTCGACGCCCGGAAAGAGATCGGCGCAGTCACCGTTTCCGATCCCGTCGAGAAATACATCGTCGCCCTCGCCTTCGCGACCCGCTACCCGGATCGATATGACAAGGATTTGGCGAAGCTGCTGCAGGTCGGCGTCAGCCCGCGCGGCGTCATCGGTCTCGACAAGGTCTCTCGCTCCTATGCGTGGCTAAGAGGCCGTGCCTATGTAACCCCGGACGATGTGATCGCCATCGTCCACGACGTCTTCCGGCATCGGCTGATCCTGTCCTACGAGGCGCATGCGTCGAACACGACGGCAGATCAGGTTATCGGCCGCATCGTCCAGCTCGTCGCGGTCAGTTGAGGAGCGGACGATGGCCGACGTCGGTTCCGAAGGGGTTTACGTTTCCACGGATCACCTCGTGGCACTCGAAGCGCATGCGCGCGATCTGACCTTCGTCCAGAAGGCCAGGAGCCATCAGCAACTCTCAGGCCGCATGCAGTCTTCGATGCGCGGTCGCGGCCTGACCTTCGAGGAGCTGCGGAACTATCTTCCCGGCGACGACATCCGCTCAATCGACTGGCGCGTCACCGCCCGCACCAATAAGCCCGTGGTCCGGGTCTACAGCGAAGAGAAAGAGCGGCCTGCCCTCATCGTCGTAGACCAGCGCATCAACATGTTTTTCGGCAGCCGACTGGCGATGAAATCGGTCACCGCTGCCGAAGCGGCCATGCTCTGCGCCTGGCGCATCCTCGGCTCTGGCGACCGGATCGGCGGCTTCGTCTTCAACGATGATATCATCGACGAAGTCAATCCGCATCGCAGCCGCAATGCCGTCATTGCCTTTGCCGATCGGATCGCAAGGCAGAACCGGATGCTGAGGGCGGATGCGCCGCAGGCTTCGTCAGCCAACCAGCTCGATGCGGTTCTGGCCGCCGTTTCGAATATCGCCCACCATGACCATCTCATCGTCATCATCTCCGATTTCGACGGCCATACGGCTGCGACGCGGGATCGCCTCCTCCGGCTTTCCGGCAGAAACGACGTGATCTGCATCCTGGTCTATGACCCCTTTCTGCTCGACCTGCCGCGGACAGGCAACATCGTGGTCAGCGGAGGCGCATCGCAGGCAGAGCTTCCGCTGAAGAGCGCCAGCGTTCGCTCGTCGATCAACACGTTCGCCCGTGACCGCGGGCGCGAACTACGAGACTGGCAGCAGCAGCTCGGACTGCCGATGCTGCCCGTCTCGGCGGCGGCGGAGGCCGCACCTCAGCTTCGTCGTCTGCTCGAACAGTCCGCCTGGCGGCAGAGGAGGCGTTGATGGAAGCTGAGGCCCCTCGCCTCGATCCGATGACCGAGGCCGCCCTGAAGTCTCTGAAGGACATCGCTGTCCCGGAACCGATCTCGTGGCTGCCGCAGACCTGGGGATGGGCCATGCTGGCCGGACTGCTGGGCCTGGCCCTGCTCTTCATTGGCCTTCGCCGGCTCCGGAGATACCGTGCCAATGCCTATCGCCGCGAGGCGCTGCTGCATCTCCTCGATGTCGAAGAGAGGATGAGCGATCCGGCACGGCGGCACGAAGGCATCCATGCACTCGCCGAACTGTTGAAGCGCGTGGCGCTCGCAGGCTGGTCACGAAAGGAAGTCGCTTCAATGTCGGGTTCGTCATGGGTGCGGTTTCTGGGCGACCATGATGACACGCCTTCGGAGCCCGCTCTCGCGACGCTCCTCGACGACTTCGAATATCGCGATGACGGAACCCTCGATACGATGCCCTCAAATGTCGAGAGCGATCTGACCACGGCGGCCCGCAGATGGATCGGGGGTCATCGTGTATCAACTTGATCTCCCGTGGCTGCTCGTCCTGTTGCCGCTTCCGATCTTCGTCTGGTGGGTTCTGCCGGCGCGGCGGGAAATATCGGCGTCGGTGCGCCTGCCGTTCTTCGATCAGGTGGCGAAAGCGGCAGGGATCGACCCGACGGCGGGTTGGGCGACCGCGCGTCGTTCATGGCTCCAGCTTTCCTGCGAGACGCTCGCTTGGTGTCTGATGGTTCTGGCGCTGGCCCGCCCGCAGTTCGTCGAGCCGCCCATCGAAAAGGTGGAACCGCAACGCGATCTGATGCTGGCCCTCGATCTGTCGCAGTCGATGGACACGAAGGACTTCGAGGCGCTCGATGGATCGATGGAAACGCGCGTGGAAGCCGTAAGGACGGTCGTCGCCGATTTCGTGAAGAGACGTCCCGGCGACCGTATCGGCCTGGTCGCGTTCGGCGACGCGCCTTATCCGCTTGTTCCCTTCACCATGGATCATGACACCGTCGAGGAGGTCATCGCCGAAAGCCTGCCGGGAATGGCCGGGCCGCGCACGTCGCTGGGCGATGCCATCGGTCTCGCCATCAAGATGTTCGAGAAGACGACCGTGCCTCAGAAAGTCCTGATCGTGCTCACCGACGGAAACGAGACCGCCAGCAAGATGCCGCCTGCGAAGGCGGCCGAGATCGCTAAGCGCAACGGCGTCGTCATCCATACCGTCGGCATCGGCGATCCGGCAGCCACAGGCGAAGACAAGCTCGACACCGCGACCCTGCAGAAGATCGCTTCCGACACTGGCGGCCGCTATTTCTTCGGCGGGGATCAGACGCAGCTTGCCGACATCTACGGCATCCTCGACGCCATCACCCCTGAGGACCAGAAGAACTTGTCCTGGCGTCCCCGCATAGACCTGTTCCACTGGCCGCTCGGCGCTTCCATCGGGGTGCTGGCCTCCTACTATCTTGTCACGGGAGCTGCGGGTCTCGCTCGTCGGAGGACGACGGCATGATCGGGGACTTCCACTTCATCCGGCCCTGGTGGCTGGCGTCGCTGATCCTCCCGGTCGCCATTGTCTGGCTGGCGTCGCGGTCGACGGATGTGAGGAGCCAGTGGAAGACGATGATCGCTCCTCATCTTCTTGACAGTCTCGTGGTGGAGGCCGGACGTGGATCACGCGTCCGGCCATCATGGCTGCTGGCGGTGGTTCTGGCGTTCGCGTCGCTCGGAGTGGCAGGCCCGACATTCCAGCGTGAAGCACCGCCCTTCGTCGAAGACACCGCACCACTCGTCATTGCGGTCGACCTTTCAGCGACAATGGATGCCATCGACATCACGCCCTCCCGCCTCGAGCGCGCCAAGTTGAAAATCAAGGACATCATCGCAGCACGCGGCGGCGCGCGGACCGCCATCATCGCCTACTCGGGTTCGCCGCACGTGGTGCTTCCCCTGACCGACGACAACTCGCTGATCGAAACCTACACCGACGCGCTGGCGACCCGCATTATGCCCGATGATGGCAAGGACACGGCCGAGGCGTTGGCGCTGGCCGAGCGGATGCTGGCGAGAGAGAAGACTAGCGGAACCGTGCTGTTCCTGACCGATGGCGTCGAGGCGAAAGCCTTCGATGCCTTCAAGGGCGAACGCGACAACGGCCTGGTCGTCCTGGGCATCGGCACGGCCGAAGGCGGACCGGTGAAGGCGGGCGGCAGCTTCCTCACCGAGTCGAGCGGAGCCAGGCTCTTTGCCAAGCTTGATATCGAGGCTCTGAAGAATCTTCACAGCGCGACGGGCACGGATGTCGCCACGTTGACCGACGACGATACCGATGTCCGATGGATCGCCCAACGTATCAGAACCAACTTCGCGCAGAAGCTGGCGACCGAGGGCGACCGCTGGCGGGATATGGGCTGGTGGCTGGTCGTGCCGCTTGTCCTGATGTTCGCCTTGTCGTTCCAGAAGGGATGGGTCGTCCGTGTCGCGATAGTGCTTCTTTCGCTTCCCATGCTCATGCCCGTTCATGCCGAAGCGGGAGAACTCGCCGACATGTGGCTGACACCCGACCAGCAGGGTCGGATTGCCTATCAGCGTGATGAGTATCAGGCTGCCTCGAGTCATTTCGCCGATCCCATGTGGAAGGGTGTGGCTTTGTATCGCGCCGGGAAGTTCGCCGAGGCCGTCGACGCGTTTGCCGCTGTCGACAGCGCCGAGAGCTGGTACGATCAGGGCAATGCCCTCATGCACCTGTCGAAGTTTGACGAGGCGGTCGCCGCCTTTAAAAAGGCGCTGGAGCAGAAGAAAGGATGGCCTGAAGCAATCAGCAATCTCGCCATCGCCCAACACCTGCTGAAAATCGAGAAGGACAAGGAGCAGGAGCAGCCGCAGGAACCCAGCGAAAAACCGGATCAGGTGCAATTCGACGACAAGGGCAAGAAGGGCAAGGAAGGCCAGATCGACATCGCCGAACAGACGTCGGAGATGTGGATGAAGAACATCCAGGTCAGCCCCGCCGATCTCATGGCCCGCAAGTTCGCCATCGAAGCGAGGAGCCAGAAGCAATGAAGTGGATGGTTCTCGCTCTACTTCTTCTGACTGCGGGTCGAAGTCTCGCCGCGGAGCCTTTTGCGCGCGTGGAGATCGAGGACAAGGGAAAGATCGTCGCGGGCCAGCAGGTCCGGCTCGACGTCACCATTTTCGCGCCTGATTTCTTCACTTCGCCGCCGCAGTTTCCGCTGTTCGACCTTCCGAACGCGGTCGTCACACTGCCTGACGAACGAGCCCAGAATATCGTCGAAACCGTAGATGGCATCCAGTATTCGGGAATTCGCAGGATTTACGCTGTCGTCCCGGAAGTCGCAGGCTCTTTCTCCTTGCCGGACGTCGTGATCGCGCTCGGATATTCTGTCGAGGGCAAGTCAGTCAAAGGTGAAGCGCGGCTTCCGCCGTTTGGGTTTACCGTGATGGCAGGCGAAGTCACCTCCGGGAACACGCTGACCTTTGCGGCACGAAACCTCGCACTGACGCAGAGTTTCGATCGGGACCCAGCCGCTTTGAAGGTCGGGGACGCGCTCGTGCGAACGATAATGGTTTTCGCCGAGGACACACAGGCGATGATGATCCCCTCCATCGATGTCGGCAACTCCACGGGGATGAAGCAGTACGCTGCGACGTCCAGGGTCGACGACAACGTATCGGTCGGCCGCAAGCCCGGAAGCAGGCGCATCCAGACCATCACCTATACGATGGAAGCCGTGGGAAGCTTCACCATTCCAGGTGTGTCCTACGCCTGGTACGACGTCGATCAGCACCGTCAGTCGACAGCCACCCTTCCATCGACGAAGGTCATCGCAGCAACGGCATCTTTACCAGCCGAGGGGATCGCGCCGGCCCTGCAGGTCGATGCGGACGGGCGGTTCGTCTGGCGAGATCGCACACTGGCAACCGTCGTCGTCATCCTGCTGACCCTGGCATTGGGGTGGGCGACATGGCATCTTCGAAATTGGCTCTCCATGCGATCCACAAGGTGGAGGCTCGCCTATCGAAATTCCGATCGGCAGGCGCTTCGTAGCTTGCAGGAGACCATCCGGAACGGAGAGCCAGGGGACATCGAAGCCGGGCTGCGGCAATGGTCCCGCCAGAAGGGCTTTCGGTCCTTGGCGGACTGGACGGCAGCAAATTCCCAACTGCAAAATCAGGTCGAGAACCTCCAGCGACTTATCTACAGCGACGGCGCAGATGGCGTCGTTATCGACCGCGAAGCTTTAGTGAAGTCGGTGTCGGCGTCAGTCCGGCCGACGGTATCCCCTCGTTCGGGTCGATCTTATCTGCCAGCCCTCAATCCTCGAGGATGAGCAGCGCAAGCGCCGGAAATTCCAAGGGACCGTGACCGAGGCAACGATGTTGTTACGTCCCATTTACCCCCCTGTTACCGTAACGTACTTACCCGTGCACGCTCGTTGAGCAAAACTCCGGCCATCGAAAACCGGAGGCGGCGATGGCATTGGCGTTCGACGACGAACAGGCGCAAGAGCGAGGCCAGAACGGTATGGTCTGGATACGCGGCCGCACCTTCACCATGGGCTCGGACAGTCATTATCCGGAAGAGGCTCCCGCCCACCCCGTCAAGGTCGACGGCTTCTGGATTGAAACCACGCCGGTCACGAACAGGGCGTTCTCGGCTTTCGTGAAGACGACGGGATACGTGACGCTCGCGGAAAAGGCACCCGATCCCAAGGACTATCCAGGTGCCCTGCCAGGCATGCTCCGCGCTGGATCGCTCGTTTTCACCCAGCCCAAGACGGTGAGCGGCTCCGACATCGGCCAATGGTGGACGTTCAAGTTCGGAGCCACATGGCGACGCCCGCTCGGTGGGCTCAGCGATCTCCGCGGCAAGCTCGACCACCCGGTTGTCCATGTCGCCCACTCCGACGCGTTGGCGTACGCCGACTGGGCGGGGTTGGCACTTCCAACAGAAGCCGAATGGGAGCTGGCGGCCCGAGGCGGTCTCGATGACACCGAATTCGCGTGGGGCGACGAACTGATGCCGGAAGGCGTCGCCATGGCCAACACATGGTCGGGGACGTTTCCGACGTCGTCCACCAAACCCAAGGGTCACGAGCGCACCTCTGCGGTCGGCTCGTTTCCGGCGAACGGCTACGGCATGCACGACATGATCGGCAATGTCTGGGAATGGACGTCGGACTTCTGGTCGACAAGGCACCCTGAGCCTGCAAAGCACTCGTGCTGCATTCCCAGCAATCCGCGCGGTGGCGCGATCGACGGCAGCTACGATCCGCGCCAGCCTGCCATCCGCATTCCCCGCCGCGTGCTCAAGGGCGGCTCGCACCTCTGCGCGCCGAATTACTGCCGCCGCTACCGTCCCGCCGCCCGGCATGCCGAACCCGAGGATACGTCGACGAGCCACGTCGGCTTCCGCTGCGTCAAGCGACCGCTCGTATAGGAGAAATACAGATGACGACCCGACCAAAAGTCCTCGATACTCTGCTCGCCTCGACGCTTGTCGCCCTCGGGCTACTTCTATTCGGCATCTTCGGGCCTTCAATCGCCAAGGCGCAGGAGGTGTTGCCGTCCTGGAACGATACCGCGGCAAAGACCAGGATCGTCGATTTCGTCAAGGCGACCACGACCCAAGGGGGTGAAGGATACGTCGCGCCGGAAGCAAGGATCGCCGTCTTCGACAATGACGGGACGCTATGGTCGGAGCAGCCGTTCTACTTCCAGCTAGGGTTCATGCTCGACCGGGTGAAGACCCTTGCGCCACAGCATCCCGAGTGGAAGGAAAAGGAGCCATTCAAGTCGATCCTTGCCGGAGACATGAAGGGCGTCGCCAAAAGCGGAGAGAAAGGCATCGTCGACCTTGGAATGGCGACCCATGCCGGGATGACGACCGACCAGTTTTCGAAGATCGTCACGGACTGGTTTGCCACCGCTAGGCATCCGAAGACCGGAAAGCCCTATGACGAGATGACGTTCCTGCCGATGCGCGAACTGCTGGACTATCTGCGCGCCAACGGCTTCAAGACCTACATCGTCTCAGGCGGCGGCGTCGAGTTCATGCGGCCGATCGCGGAAAAGGCTTACGGTATTCCACCGGAACAGGTGATTGGCAGCACGATCGTCACCGAATACGCCATCGTCGGCGACGTGCCGGTCCTGAAGCGGCTTCCGAAGATAGACTTTGTCGACGACGGCCCCGGCAAGCCTTCCGGCATCAACAAGTTCATCGGCCGCAAACCGATCTTCGTGGCAGGCAATTCCGACGGCGACTACGAGATGCTTCGTTGGGTCACTGCCGCCAAGGGGCCTGGCTTTGCCATGATCGTCCACCACACCGATGCCGACAGGGAATATGCCTACGACCGCCAATCCCCATTCGGCAAACTGGACAAGGCGTTGAACGAAGCGGAACGCCGCAACTGGCTGGTCGTCGACATGAAGGCTGATTGGAAGAAGGTTTACGCCTTCGAAAAGTGAACGATATGGGCCTGTCTCAGAACGTCCGCGGTCTTGCGGCGACAATTGCGATCCTTGTAGCGTTCCTTGTTTCGGTCCATGCGGCCACTGCGCAGCAGGTCACTGAGGCAAATGGATTTCCGAACCGCGAGTTGGCGGTGGGCACCAAGATCGCACCGCCATTTGCCATGAAAGCTTCGGACGGCTCCTGGAGCGGTATTTCGATCGATCTGTGGAAGGAAATCGCGGGCCGGCTGGGCTTGAAATATAATTTTGTCGAGGAGCCTACGATCCAGAGCCTGATCGCCACGACAGCACACGGAGACTATGATCTTTCGGTTGCAGCAATCACCATCACGGCCGAGCGGGAACGTGTCGTCGATTTCTCCCAGCCATTCTACGACACCGGACTTGGCATCGCCGTCTCCACGGGGAATGCTTCGGTCTGGCACGAGATCATTCGCACTATGACCTCGTTCGGGTTCCTACAGGCAGCCGGCGCTCTCATCGGGATTGCGCTCGCGGTCGGGGCTTTGATCTGGGTGTTCGAACACCGCCATAACGAAGACTTCGGCGGCGGCGGGGCAAAGGGCCTCGGTGCCAGCATCTGGTGGTCGGCCGAGGCGATGACGCAGGCCAGCACGGGGCATCGAGGTCCGAAAACATTGGGCGGACGTATTCTTGCTATCATCTGGATGGTCGTGTCGATCATCACCATCGCGGTATTTACCGCCAGCGTTACATCGGCTCTGACGACCCGGCAAATCCGCGGTCTGGTGCACGGCGTTGAGGATTTGCCCGCGGTTCGGGTGGGCACAATCGCAGGGTCGGCCACCGTCAGTGTTCTCGAGGGAGAGCGGATAAAACACCGCGATTTCGACAACCTGAACGGCGGCTTCAAGGCACTGGTCGCCGGATCGGTCGACGCCTTCGTCTATGACAAGCCGTTGCTTGCCTGGACTGCCGAGCAGCAGTTCTCCGGAAGCGTGCAGGTGCTCGATGGCGTCTTCGAGCCCCAAAACTACGGCATTGCCATGCCCGCCGGGAGTGCCCACCGCAAGTCCATCGACGTCGCTGTCCTCGAGACAGTTCACGACGACAAGTGGAAGCAGATACTTTTCAGGTATCTGGGCGAGAAGCGCTGAGGCGACGCCCTGGAGACTATTGGGCGGCCACGTTGATCGGTTTCGTGATCGCCAGAGGCATCGAGATCGTCAGAAAAACCGCATCCCCCTGTGCCCGGTTTTCGACGGAGAATTCGTGGAAATACTTGATGCGCGCCGAGATCGGGACTTCGCCCGCCTTGAAGTTCCAGCCGATCGTTGCGCCGATTGCTGTCGCCCTTCCCTTGAAGTCGCTCCGCGCACCGGAGCCGCTGTCGCCTGTGACCTGGTCGTAGTAGTAGCCAACGAGGCCTGCGTCGAACACCTTGTTGAAGTGCTGGACGGCCGCCCACTCGAAGTGGAACTCGTTCCCCGTGCGGTAGTCCGTTGTCGGATTTTCCGCGTTGAAGGTCATGCCGACCACGCCGGACAGATCAAGCCCGATCGCCGGGTCAAGCCAAGTCAGGCCGCCGGAGATATCCGCGCCCCAGTGGTGGAATGCGATGTTGGAGATTTCACCTTTCTGGTAGTCTCCGATAGGGACGTTGACGAGAAGGGTGGTCTGCCAATGGAAGTTTTCTGCCTCCCATCCTAGCAAACCGCCAAGAACCGGATCGCCGACAGTGAACACCGGATCGGTGACGTTCCCTGACGCAGTGCCGCCCCGAGGTCCCGCAAGTGTGACGTCTGCCGATGTCTCTTTCCACCCGACAGGCACGGTTGCCAGCAGTCCGAGATGGCCGCCCGCGATGTCTTCGGGCAGCACCCACAGGACAGTGGGAACATCGATGACCGCCTTACCTTCAACGCCTACGGCCAGCCGCCCGCCCGCTGGCAGTGCCTTGCCGCCGCCGAGGTCGCCCGAATAGAAATAGACGTCATTGGAAAAGAAGACGCCCGGCGGCGGCGTTATAGCACCGCCGGGGCCCTTTGAGCCAAGTAGGTAAAAACCCACCGCACCTTCAGCAGAAAACGCCACAGCCGGCGAGAAGATGACCATCGCCGCGAGCAGTGGTGTGGCCAGCTTGCTCGTGGATACCAAATGCTTTGTCATTACTTCCCCCAAAGACGCTTTTTAATGGCAGCAGCTTGGCAGAGCCGACGATCAAGACAAGTACGTTACGGTAAATCCGAGCGTAAATCATATGTCACAACCGATGCCCAAGGCCTCTAGTTGGAGGCTGTCGCCGCGAGGGCGGGTCGAATTTCGATCTTGCTCGCTTTCGTCAGTCCGCGCTCCAACGATGCGATCACGGGCGTCGGGTATCGCCTCCATTCCATCTTCTGGCGGAGTGAGGTTTGGTAATCCGGAAGCTCGGTCTTCAGGTATTCGAGGCTTGAGCTTGCCTGCGGGGATGCCATCTCGCCCAAGGATGCAGCCCTGATAGCGCGCACGACAATGTCGCTGCAATTGATCTGTTCGGAGACCAACGACGCGTTCGAATAGTCGCCGCGGGTGTAGGCGTCGAGGGCGAGCACGATACGGGCATCGCGGGGCACCGCGTCGACGTCCTTCCCGGCTTCTTCGGCGAGCGAGACCGCCGCATCGCGGAAGCCTGAGCTATATAGGACGCCCGCGAGCTTTGACAGGACATCCGGGTTATCACGGTTAAACGCCAGCGCCTGATTGCCGGCGGCAATCGCGGCATCCGTTCGACCCGCATAGAACTGCGCCATCATGATCGCGACCTGGGCACGGTCGGATGTCGGGTCGAGTGCGGCCGCCCGGTTGGCGAGCGTCAAAGCCCGGTCGAACGGCGTGGTCGCTGGATCGCCGCCCTCAGCGGCGACGATGATCCGAGAAAGAACCGCCAGAGCGTCAGCGTTACCGGGTTGTAGAGAAACTGTCCGCTCTACGCATGGAAGCGACCCCAGGATACCGTTGCGACCACCCTCATCCAGCTCATATTCGGCTTTCAGCACGCAGGTGTTGCCAACGACGTCCTTCGCGGTGCCAGCACGCGCTTCGAGAATGTTGATGACGCCGCGCGAGCTGGCGAACCTCTTCGCCAGAAGCGACACGAGTTCGTCGCGGACGACGGCCTCGCTACGCCCCCCAACCTCTACGCTATCGACACCCGACTTCAGGACGCCTTGTCCATGGTCTCCGACAACCTGCCACCACACCGTCCGGAGGTCGTCGTCAGAATAATATTTCATATCGATGTCGTAGGCATTGCCAGCCGACCGCAGCGCGGATTGTGTCGTCGATCCTGTGCTCATCCCCTTCTGCGACGAGATGGTAAGTGTGCGGAAACGCGACAGCGCGGTCACGAGATAGTCTCCGGTGACGTCCGCCTCCTTGGCATTGGCTTCATCCGGTGAAGAAATCGCAAGCGTGACGGATGGCCGCGCTGTCAGGGCAGGTGGCTGGCCATAACGCAAGGCTTCCGCGAATATTATCCCGACGAGGACAAGCGCCACCGCGCCGGCAACGTAGACTAATGGAAATCTGTTTCTTCTTGCGGGCGGCAGTCCAACTTCGTGCGAACCGGCGTCGGCGATCACGTCAACTTCAATGTCGGCCACTTCGATTGAAGGCCCAGTAGCCTGGTTGCTGCGGGAGAACTCCGCGAGGTATCGACCGATCGGAAGATGGATCGATATGTCTGACGCATCGCCGAATGCCTCGTAGTACTGATTGAGCACTGATCTTAGACGGCTCATCTCGATACGGACGATCGGGTCGGACGAGGCATCGAAATCAGCCCCGCGTCCGAGGACATCCAGTGCTACGGTGTAAGCCTTGACGGCTTCCCGGCATCCCTGGAAGTGCCTCTCGGCAAGGTAGTTGAGGATACTTTTTGCGCGCTCTGTGCCATGGAAACGTTGATCGGCCAGCAACCTTTCGAGTTCGGTGCGCCCTTCCGCCTCCGATACCTCGCTCGCCCCTTGCGGTTTCCCTTCCGTGTTCATCGCCGCCCCCGCTACGCAATGTCAAAGCTAAGTGAACCAGACAAACTTATCGCGCAGATGACAAATGGTTGCAACGGAGAAAGCTAACAAAACCGCAAGGATGTCTCAGAATGAACAATGCGCGTTCTATTCCGCGACGTCGGACGGACGTGCAAGACAGTATTGTATGATGTCGGATTCGATCTCGGTACAGATCGTCTGGTATTCTTTTATCCTTGGGCAGTTCGCATTGCCGGACTCCCGAAGCATGCGTTCCAGCGTCACGCTTGCATCTTCGTAGGCCTCGCAAAGGTCGCTGAGAGCGTCCGATCTTTCGGCGAGGATTTGCAGCCTTCCCCGAAGTGCGGGCAGTCTTAGCATGAGACGCCAAAGGCCGCGTTTCGCCGAACCTTCAGGTGCCTTTTCGTCAGCGTCTCCTCGTCCCATTGTTCCATCCTGCCCCCCGCTCGAGTTCGACGGCATCACTCTACCCTCCTGGCACTGGCGCGTAAGTACGTTACGGTAACAGGGCCGATCGTTGGCCACCCAACACCTTTGTTACATCTGCATTTACCGTTACGTACTTACGTGCCGCGGAGTTTCATGATCTCAATCCCGTAAAACGAACCGGGAGACTAGACATGAACGGATTGAAGGCTTTCGCGGTTGCCACCGCCATTCTTGGATCGGCCACGGCCGCGGCAGCGCAGGAGCATCAGGACGTCAACGACGCCAACAACCCGCTGACGCCGAAGATCACGTTCAATCTTCAGGACTACTATGTCCCGAGCTTCATCGACGTCCCCGGCCATCCGCACGCCAACCAGTTCCTGCTCCGCGGCCTGGTGCCTTCGGACATGTTCGGCGTGCCGCAACTCCTTCGGTTCACTCTCCCGATCGCGACCTCCCCCGAAGTGCAGCACGGCTACGTCACGGGACTGGGCGACCTGACGCTGATGGACATCTTCATTCTTCCGAAGATGGGCGACGTCACGTTCGGTGCGGGACCGCTGGTCGTTGCTCCGACCGCGACCGACCGGTCTCTCGGCAATGGCAAATGGCAGGCGGGCGGCGCTGGCATTGTCGTCGCTCCCCAGGACTGGGGCCTGCTTGCGGCTCTCGCCACCTACCAGACTTCGTTTGCCGGCCAGCACGACCGCGAGGACGTCAACCTCCTGACCGTTCAGCCGATCGTCAACGTCAACCTCAAGGACGGCTGGTATCTGCGCTCCACGGCGACATGGAACTTCAACCTCGAAAACGGGGCTTCGTACATCCCCGTCGGCCTTGGTGTCGGCAAGGTCTTCCAGCTCGACAAGGGCGTGACCATGAACGCCTTCGTCGAACCGCAGTACACAGTCTGGAACGACGGCGCAGGCGCTCCGCGCTGGCAGATATTCGCAGGCGTGAACTTCCAGTTCCCGATCCACAGGCCCGCCCAATGAAATGGCTGGCGGCGCTTTTGTTCGCCATGTGCGTGAGCATTGCCTCCGCGCAGACGCCACCGCCGCAGCCAAAGATGGACGAACTCCTCCGCCTTCTAAGCGATCCCGAGCTGAAAGCATGGATGGAGAGCCAGAAGGCGGCCACCACGGTGCCTAAGCCCGAGGTAGCGGAACAACCCGGTCTCTCTGCGTGGGAGCTTGTCACCCGATTGCGGATTGATTCCATCGTCTCCGCAATACCCCGAATTCCCACTGAAGTCGCAGCGGCCTCCCGGAAGACGCGCAACGATGCCATATCCCGCGGCTACGCTCCGGTCATGCTTATCTTCGCCGGATTGGTGGCGATCGGGTCTTTTGCCGAGTGGGCTTTCCGTCGCTTGCTCCGAGGAAGGTTGGACATTGAAGACGGCGCTGAGAAATCAGTCATCTCTCAACTTCTTCCGGTTTCCGTCTTCGCCGCAACGATGGGCGTCATATTTTTCGCCGTCGAATGGCCGCCGCTCGCGCGCATCGTTTTGCTCACCTATCTCATCGGCTTTGTCGTCTATCGCTGCCTTTCGGTGCTCGTGAGCCTCTGCACCGAAGGCCACGCTCCGCTACGACGACGCGCTCGGCTATTTTTAGGCGGCGCGGTTATAGCGATCAGTTCCGCCACCCTTGCGGGACCGCTCGGCGTCGATAGCGCCGTCAGCGAAGCGATCTCCTATAGCTTCAGTATCGTCCTACTGGCGATTGCCATCGAAGCCGTGTGGTCGGACATCAACGCAAGCCCGCGCATCGAAAGTGGCGCTCACCCTGTTTCTATTGGCGATCTGGACTCTATGGTGCATCGATCTCAAGGGACTGTTCTGGATCGGCATCTATGCATTGGTCCTGCCCGGACTATTGCGCGGTGTAGGCAAGGCGGCGGCGACCATCTCGGCTGATAACGGCACCTCCTCCAATGGCCTCCGTTCCGTCCTCGTCGTCAGAGGTAGTCGAGCTATCGTCATCGCCCTGGCAGCAGCCTGGATCGCCGTCGTCTGGCATCTGAATCCGGACTCGTTGGCGCATCAGAACCCGAGGCTGATGGCAATCCTCTATGGTCTCGTCAAAAGCGTTGTCGTGCTGCTGATCGCCGATCTTCTCTGGCACCTAGCAAAATCCCATATCGACCACACGCTGGCGATCACAGGGGAAACGAGCGACATTCCGGCCGCCGAGATCGCACGGCGCGGACGCCTGCGCACGCTGCTGCCGATCTTTCGCAATGTTCTCGCCGTCTTCGTCGCGGTGACGGCGGCCCTCGTCGTCCTTTCCGAACTGGGAGTCGCGATCGCACCGCTCATCGCCGGCGCGGGCATCTTCGGCGTCGCCCTTGGCTTTGGTTCGCAGACATTGGTTAAGGATGTCATCAGCGGCGTCTTCTATATGCTCGATGACGCGTTCCGGGTCGGCGAGTACATCCAGGCGAAGAGCTACATGGGCACGGTCGAGGGCTTCAGCCTGCGCTCCGTCCGCCTTCGTCACCACCGCGGTCCTGTCTTCACGGTTCCGTTCGGCGAGTTGGGCGCGGTCGAGAATATGAGCCGTGACTGGGCCATCGACAAGTTCAAGCTGTCCGTCGGCTATGACACCGACATCAACGTCGCCCGGAAGATCGCCAAGTCCATCGGTGCCGAGCTTCTGGCCGATCCGGAACTGGGACCGCAGTTCATCACGCCGCTCAAGATGAAGGGTGTGGAGTCCTTCGGCGACTACGGCATCGTACTGAGCTTCGCTATGACGACGGTGCCCGGCCAGCAGACCTCCATACGCCGCAAGGCATACGCGATGCTACGGGATGCTTTCCGGGCCAACGGCATCGAGTTTGCCACCCCGTCCGTGCAGGTCGGAGGCGAAGAAAAGGGCGACGCGGCCGCCGCTGCGAATATCGTCAGGGCGGCGGAGATCAAGGCACAGGCCGCAACGGGAGAAAGCTGATGGCTGCGGCCGCCGACGAACAAGATACCCTCATAAGGCTGATGCATGGCGGCCCGTTCTACGCCGCGATGTCTACGCTTGGCCTGCATCACCGGTTCCCGCGGGCCATCTTCTTCGCCGCGCTATGTTGGATTGTACCGCTGCTTCTCGCGGTCGTCTCGGCCGACGCCGCCGCCTTCGCCAATGACTGGGGCGTCTGGGCGAAGTTCCTGGTCGCGCCGATCCTGTTCACGCTGACGGAACATCCGATCGGATTTGCGGTCGACGAATGCGTGTCGGTGCTCTTCAGAACTCCGTTGATCGCGGCTCGGTCGAAGGATGACGCCTACCAGGCCCGCATCGACGCGAAGGCCGATACTGTTGCCACTTTACCGGAGGCGATATGCCTGCTTCTGGCAATAGCCGCCTCGGTGTTCAACTACGAGCGATTTCATTCCGGCTTCGCGCCGGAGTGGGCGGTCTCGCAAGGAACCTTCACGCTCGCGGGCACATGGTGCGTGGTTGTCAGCAATACCGTTTACTGGTTTCTCCTCGCGCGGCTCGTCTGGAAGCACATCGTCTGGTCGCGGTTCTTGTCCCGGATCGCCCGCTGCAGATTACGGCTAGCGGTGACCCACCCGGACGGCCACGGAGGTCTGGGGCTGCTGGGTCGCTATCCCGCAGGCTACGCGCTGTTCACGTTGGCCGTCAGTTCCGTGGCGGCCGCAGGAATCGGCCATGTGATGCAGCGCGAGACCGTGACGCCGACGCTGTTCACCGCCGTCTGTGCCGGCTGGCTTCTGGTCGCCCTGCTGTACTACGCGTTGCCGCTGGTAGCCCTTGGTATCGATATCGCCCGATTGAAACGGCGGGCGGCCATGCTCTCGATCGTGAAAGCCACGGACTTCGAGCGGTCGATGGAGCGGTCGCTTCTCGGAGAAAATATCGAGGCGGACGAGGTCGAGATGGAAACACCGGAGTTCCGGGATCTCAAACCTCTCTACCTGGCATCTTTGAAGACGTCGGCGCTCCTTATCAACAAAGGAAACGTCCTGCCAATTCTCGTCCCCGCGCTTCTGCCTCTGCTCGTCGTCGGAGCGTCGTATCTTTCCTACGCCCAACTCGGCCCGATCGTGAAGCGGTTGCTGTTCCTATAAAGGAGATGTCAAATGTGGTTTCCATTGCTCGCCCGCCTGCCCTTCGCCGTTGCCGGGATCATCACCGGATGGTTCTTCGTTGATGGGTCGTTTCGCTACGACATCGTTCAGATGGGCGTCTCGCTAATTCTTCTTGCAGGCTTCTGCGCATGCCTGGTTTATGCGCCGACGATCTGGAAGGCTCTCGGCGGAAAGGATCGTAAGGGCGGTTCCTGATCGGGTATTTACGTCGACATTTACCGTAACGTACTTCCGCAGCCTGCCGATCTCGGCAAGTCTCCCACCCGTTCCATAGGCGTCGCCCCGACGCCATGATCGAGAGGGGTTCGACCATGATGAAGACCTGGAAAGCCGCGGCGGCGACGGCACTGATGTGTGTCGCTTCCGTCTCGGGGACTAAGGCCGAGACAATCAGCTACGCCGACGCGGTGACTACACTCGCCAATGACTGCGGAACCGACATCCAGAAGCTTTGCAAGGGACTGAACCTCGGCAACGGCCGGATTGCCGTCTGCCTCCAGCAGAATGCCGCTAAAGTTTCTCCGATCTGCAGATCGACATTGGCCGGGGTGGCCGCTTCGCTTTCCAAGCGGGAGGAGGCCCAGGCTTCCTAATCCAAGATTTGCGCCCACGACATGGCGCAGCATTGCCCAGGGGTGAAGGGAGACGGCAACATACTTGCCTGCCTCGTGAAGACGTATCGGATCGTCGGAGCGAAATGTAACGCGGCGATCACCGATGCGGGCTGGCGCTGACATGAGGAGAGGTCAGATGAATAAGTTCACCCTTCCCTTGCTGGCCGTGCTTGCCGTAGCTGTGTCGATGGTGCCCGCCACGGGCTCTGCGCAGCAGGTCACCGAACAGCGGATCACCTCCAGCCTCGGCAAGCTCGCGGGCGCGGCTCCGATCGTAGATGTCGAGCTTCTTCGCCAGGAAGCCATGAGCGGCGCTGGAAAGCAGATGTCCGGGCTGCCAAACTGGAGCAAGCTCGCCAAGCTGCCGCAGATGGTGGTCGAGATCGACTTCGTAAACGACAGCGTCGCCATCGAACCGAAGTCCTACCGCACCCTCGGTTTGATCGCCGACGCGCTACATCACCCGAACTTGTGGGCCTACAGGTTCCTGATCGTAGGCCATGCGAGCGCAACGGGCGGGGACAAGCACAACTTCGACCTAAGCCAGCATCGTGCGGATGCAATCAAGGAAGTCCTGTCGACCACCTTCGCCGTCCAGCCGGAACGCCTCTACTCCGTGGGCGTCGGCGAGTACTTCCCGATCGATGCGGCCAAAGCCGACTCCGCCGACAACCGCCGCGTCCAGCTCTTCAATCTCGGTCTGTTCACGCAGACGCCGTAGGGCTAGACTGCTGCGGGCGGAGGGCTGTCGGGAAACGGCCCTCCCTCCTTACGGCAATCACGGCTCATGACGGCAAATTTACGCCGAGATTTACCGTAACGTACTTCCGCAAGCGCCCAGTCCCTGCCTTCCTGACGACGTCCCGCACCGAAGCGGGTGAAAGGAAGGGAACCGATGAAGGCAAGATTTGGCTCGCGCCTCGCAATCCCAACAGCGGTCATGCTGCTCGTTACGGGAGGCGTTCTGGCGAAGGAGAGACCGCCCAAGGAACCGGAGGTGGAGCCCGCGTCCATCGAGGCTCTCAAGAAGATGGGAGACCATCTTCAGTCGCTTCAGAATTTCACGATCAAGGCCGACACCACGAGCGAGGTTGTTCTCGACGACGGACAGAAGCTGGAGATCGGCGGCGAAGCGACCTACGAGGTCAAGCGGCCTGACCATCTGCGGATCGATCTCGTCACCGACGTCGTGCACGGCGAACTCGTCTATGACGGCAAGACGCTGATCTACGCCTCTCCCGACCAGAAGACATACGCGCAGGTTCCCGCACCGCCGACTATCAAGGAAACCTTGGAAAGGGCTGCGCAGCGCTATAACCTGCAGTTCCCCCTTGCCGACCTGTTCTCCTGGGGAACCAAGGACGCTCCCATCGACATCATCCGCGAAGGCTTCTTCGTCGGCCATGCCACGGTCGATGGCAATCAAACCGACCACTGGGCATTCCGCGGCCCCGACCAGGACGCCGAAATCTGGATCGCGACCGAGGGCAGCCCGCTGCCTCTGAAGATATCGCTTGTAGACCGGCAGGAAGACACCCGACCGCGGATCACGACGGTCCTGCATTGGACCGAGAATGCCGACATCCCCGCGGACGCGTTCGAATACAAGCCGCCAGAAGGTTCGGCCAAGATCGGCTTCGTCGGAGAGGAGACCAAGAAATGAAAAAGCCCTCTTTCTTCATCAGTGCCCTTCTGGCGACGGCGCTTGTCGTTCCGCAGATCGCCGAGGCCCGTGGCGGCTTCGGCGGCCGCGTGCCCCGCATGAACTTCGGCGGCGGCGGCTTCCATGGTGGTGGTTTCCACGGCGGCGGGTTCAACGGACCGGCGCACTTCCAGCCGCGGTATCACCCGCCGGGCGGCGGAATGCATCCGCCCCATGGGCCAGAGCGGCATGCCGGCCATCAACCGCCCCCAGGCGGCAATCATCCCCATGGCCCCGGACCTGGGCCGCATCCTCCAGGGCCGGGACCGCATCCTCCGGGTCCGGGCCCACACCCGCCGGGACCGCCTCCCGGGCCGCATGGCTGGGGGCCACCTCCACCTCCGGGGCCATACTACCCGGGCTATTGGGGGCCAGCGGCAGCTTGGGGCGTAGCGACAGCGACGGCCATAGCCATTGGTACTGTGGTTGCCACCGTGCCGGCCGAATGCACGAACGTTGTTGTTAGCGGCATAACCTACAAGGATTGCAGCGGCAGATGGTTTGCGCCGCGTTATGACGGGCACTCTGTCGTCTATGTGGCGGTGGCCGACCCTCGGTGAGTTTGCGCGATGATTTGACGGGCGGTCGATGCGCCGCCCGCTTGACCAGCGATTTTTTTCGAAGGAGGGTTTCCCGAGAAACTGAAATCCGGCACAGATAGGATCGCCTTGATAGGGTATGAACCCACGGCCACTGGGTTCACCGGCTGGGGCGGGATGGAAAATCAATCGGTTCAGGAGGTTGCTTCGGTTGAATGTCATAATCGCCCCTTGCATGCGGTACGCTAATCGCATACCGTTTCTTGGGTAACTCGGAGACTAACGAAGTATGGCGACAGTCGAGAAGATTACGATTGCTTTGACGTCCGAAATGGCGGGGTTTGTGCGGAACGCAGTCGATGCTGGAGAATATGCATCAACGAGTGAAGCTATCCGTGACGCCGTCCGCGAGTGGAAGGAGCGCCGGGATTTGCTTGGGTATACAGTCGAAGACCTCCGAATGCTTGTGCAGGAAGGTATTGAAAGTGGGCCAAGTTCGCGCTCGACAATGGCAGAGGTAAAAGCTGCAGCGCGCGAACGATTAGAATCTTCACGAGACGAACGCTAACCGTGCATTCAATTGTCAGAACAGACCGCGCGGACGAGGACCTGATTGAAATATGGTCCTATATCGCCGCTGACAACACAATTGCAGCTGACCGTGTTCTTGACGCGATTGAAGCACGCTGGGACAATCTCGCCCGACACCCCTACTCTGGAGTTGCGCGCGACGATATCGCGCCTGGCATTCGGCATCTCGTCTCAGGTGAGTATCTAACCCTTTATCGACTCAGTGGCAGTGCTATTGAAATAGTCCGTGTCCTGCATGGGCGCCGAAAGATATCCTCCAAAATCATTATATAACCGGCAGGGTCACGTAGCCCGCGTATGTACCCTCCATCGATAAAAAAATGCGTAATGCCTATTTATGGAACTCTGGGAAGTTTCTGGGGGGCATAGTTCAGGCTGAGCAGTCGCAGAACATCGAACATCGTCGGTTTGTAAAGACGAGGAAAACTCCTATTTCTCAGAAGAACCCCTTACATCAATTACCAGCGCGCGACCTCCGTCTCAACAACGCCGACCCAAGGCTTGGCTCGCTTATGTGTCGCCCGCATCCCTGATCGGATTCCAATAAAGCTCTTCTTGTGAAGCGGATCCGACTGTGGCCAGCGAGACCCTTCCAGGCACAACAGCCGTTATGCAGCGTCACCCCAACGTCGCCAAAAGGGCGTCGTCGATCTTGTCTTCATCGATCTCCATGGACCGACTATCACGCACGGCGCCCCAAAGCCTGTGGCTCTGGTTGAATGAATACTTACGACCAACCGTTTTCGGGATCTCTTCAACCTCGTGGGAGCCCATCCGTAATTTCATCGTCAAGCATCGAGAGTACGGCCTCGTAGCCAAATTGCGGTTTCCATTTGAGTGACAGGCGAGCGTCAGAATTGTCATAGACTCGATCTATGGTCCTTGGAAGTGTCCAACCTCGTTCTCGGAAAGCTTGCACGATGCCCGGACACCGCTTTTGAATTACGGATAACGCATTGTTTCCGAGCGTTTCGCAATCTTTAAGCAAGAATGGGGTTGTCGCGCTAACAATGTGCGTCGAAAGCTGTGCCCCTTCGATTTGGAGAGCACGCAAATGTGCCGAGGCGACATCTCGGATATCGATACCGCGATGTAACCTATAAAGCGCCATTAATTGCGGACTTTCAGGAAAGCATCGGGCAATACGTAAAATTGTCACGTGCAGAGATCTACAAGCCACCTCCGCAAGACATTCCTCAGCTTTAATTTTGGTGAAATGATATATTGTTCGCGGCTTCGGTTTCGCGCTGGCATTGATCCACTCAGCGGCACCGTTTGCTTCAGTTTTTGCTCCATATAGGGCCGTTGTGCTCGTAAAGATAATCCGAGCCGTTCCGGCAGCTATAGCAGCTTTAGCAACGGTAAGTGTCCCAACCACATTCACCTTCTGAAATTCGCAATCGGGAACCGTGTTAACATGGGGGGCATGAAGCCCTGCACTATGTATAACCGCTTGTGCGCCAGCGAAAGCCCGGGCAAGATCGTCATAATTTGTAACATCACCGATAACGGATGTTGTAGGCCCGGGAAGCCGGTCGATACCGATTACATCAAACGTGCTCGCCGCAGCCGCACATATCGCTTGGCCAACACGGCCGCTGCTTCCAGTCACAATAAGGCGGGATTTTTTTACCATCTAAACTTCGCTATGCAAGTTTGTGGGGGGTGGAATAATGTCAAATAAGCCACGGCAAATCACCATCTCATCTTCCAGCCACTCCTTAAATGCCTGCACCGAAGCAGAGAGCCGGGTGCCCGACGGGGTCAACAGCCAATAAGAAAATCCTGTGGGCACACTGGAAGCAAATGGGACGACAAGTTGCCCGGACCGGAGCGAATCGATTGCCTGTGTCTGCCAGGACAGTGCTACACCAAGCCCATTTACTGCAGCGCTTAAGCATAGGTCTTCATCGGAAAAAGAAAGTTTTCTCTGTAACTGTAGTCCCTCTGCGCCGTTAGCCTCCAACCATATTTGCCAATTCATCCCAATGCTCTCACTTGTGATTATGTTCACGTTTAGCAGGTCCTCTAGTGACCTGAGAAGTGGGACAAAGTGAGGGTTGCAAACCGGAAATAATAGCTGGTCCATGATCCTGGTCCGCTCAGTTCCCCGCCAATTCCCTTTCCCAAAACGGATGGCGCAGTCATAGCCGTGATGAGAAATATCGATGATGTCCCGGGAGGCATCAAGGCTAATGACAATTTCTGGATGGCGACGATAGAAGTTTGTTAACCGAGGTATCAACCAGCTTTTCGCAAACGCAGGAGCAACTGAAAGACGAATTTGCTTGGGGGCGTGTTCCTTAAGTTGCTCAAGCGAATTGGATAAAAATCTAAACCCTCGCGTGAGCTCGATGAGGAACTCTTCTACATTCTCTACTGCCTTAAATCCTGAAGCCGTTCGACTGAAGAGCTTCTTACCGATTTTTTGCTCTACACCAAGAACGTGCTTACTGATCGCTCCGGGTGAAATGCAAAGTTCGTTGGCTGCTGCTGCGAGCGTGCCGTGGCGCGCTAGGGCGTCGACGGCTCTCAAGCCATTCAAATGATATTTTGATAAATTTTCCATGACTCGCCTATTAGTAGAACCGCATGTAAAAAACTTCGATTGTCGCTCGAATTAAAATCAACGATGCTTCTCGACATTGGCACAACTAAGGCGGCGGTAGGCAGCAATGAAGTGCATGTTAATAGGCACGGGATTTGGCGCACAGCATGCGCTCTGGTTGTCACAGTTTCAAGGCATCGAACTTTGCGGACTAGCCTATTTTAGTGATCGGGATCAGGCGTTGGCCGTGCAGAGTAGGTACGGCATCGTCGAATTGAGCGATGACGCCGGCTCGATGATATTGAGTGGGCGGTACGATCTAATCGTAATTACCTCGCCGCCCAGCACTCATCTACACCTGATGCGCGTCGCCGCCAAAGCAAGCGTTGCGGTGGTATTGGAGAAGCCTGTCGCTGAGAGCGTGGAAGTAGCCGAAGAGATCGGTATGATTGCACGCGCTACCGGGAAGCCTGCATATATTTTTTTCCAATGGCGCTTACATCCCGCAGTTCAAAAGTTGCGAGAGTTTGTTATCTCAGGAGAATTCGGAGTGGTCACGCATTTTGACGCGGACTTCTGCCACGACTTTCTCGGTGGAAATCACACACTTTGGCCTTGGCGACATACCGCAGGCAGCGCTGGGGCTGGAGCACTTGCAGATATGGGAGTCCACTTATTTGATCTCTTGCGTTTCATAAGCGCCGAAGAATGGTCAATCAAAAGCGCCGACCTCGGTGTCGCTCATCCCATGAGATCGGCCGAAGGCAAAGATATAGAATGCGATGCCGACGATTTTGCCAACGTCTATCTAGTTAACGCAGCGGAAGCTAGGACGGCGCGAGTTTCAGTATCGAGGGTCGCCGTTGGCACCACTCAATTGTCATTCCGAATGTATGGCCCGAACGGAACTGCGGCGCTCCTTATAAATGTTGCAAACGGTAACGGATGCCTCCAGTTCGAAATACGGGGAAGCAGCAAAATCGAAGAGACTTATACCGGCGGACTCAACCCTTACGATTATATTATTCCCGCAATTCAGGCAAACCAAAAGGTTGGATCAGTCGTGCCAGCTTCGATAGCAGATGGAATTGCGGCACAGAAACTTATGTGTGCGTCAGTTCATGCAGGAAAGAAAATCAGTACTTCCTTGTCAACGGAGATTCTATCATGTCAAGTGCAGTAAAGCTTGCGGTCGCAGGAGTAGGGAACAATATTTCTGCCTTATACCAAGGCGTGTCCTATTATAGACAGATGTGCGCCAGTGGTCGGACAGAGGAAGCCTCTTACGGCATTCGGAAAACTGTTATTGGCGATATCAATGTGTTTGATGTTGAGTTTGTTGCAGCTTACGACGTGAGCCAAACGAAAGTCGATAAGCCATTTACCGAAGCAGTTCTCGCGGCCCCCAATAACTATCCCATCCTTGACGTCGATCTGGCTCAATATAGCTTTAAGGTGGAGCATGGCTTCACTTCGCATACTGCCGATTCAGATTTGGCGATGGCCCATGTAGTCAAAAGCTTGAGGGATTCTGGGGCTGAAGTTCTTCTTTACTCTCTCCCAACGGGCCTTCAATGGGCCGCAGAGCTTTATGCCAAGGCTGCGCTTATGGCCGGCGTCGCGTTCGTAAATTGTACCCCCGAAAGTATCGCGAGAATGCCCGAACTCTTAGCGCAGTTCGAGGGTGCCGGAATTCCATGTGTAGGCGACGATCTTGCGAGCCATCTTGGAGCCTCCATCGTCCACCGTTCTCTGCTGCAGCTGTTTGGTGAGCGAGGCATTACACTAGACAGTTCCTATCAATTGAACTTCGGCGGCAATGAAGACTTCCGAAATCTGCGCGACCACGGTGCAAGCAAAGGAGAATCGAAAATAAATGCACTTCGGCAGGAGGGACTTGACACTTCGAAGGTCCATATCATTCCATCCGCCGGATATGTTAGTCACCTGAACGATAACAAGATTGCGATGATTAATGTCGAAGGTCTCGGCTGGGCTGGTCGCCCCGTCTCTATCGACTTGAAACTGAAAGTTCAAGATTCAAGCAACGCTGCGGGTGTGATTATTGATCTAATTCGGATCGCTGCGTTAGCAAAGCGGCAGAAACTTGGTGGCTTTCCACTTGCCGCTGCAAGCTGCTTAAAGTCCCCGGCCGTAGGGCACGAGCGCTATTCGAAAGCTCAGCTCGAAGAGTCATTCGACCGGCTTTGCTACGGCGCCAATGTTGCGGCGGCCCAGTAACAATGGAACCGGCGACTATTAAGAAACATACGTTTAGTGGTCCGCCGCACATCGTTATTTTGGCTTATGACGGCGTGGACGAACTTGATCTGTTCGGGCTGTATTCCATCCTCGCTAAGGCGCAGGATTCGATCGCGTCTTTGCAAATGATGGCGCTTAAAGAAGTGGTAACCAGCTCGGGAGGTGTGCAGTTCGCTGCCCAGCTCCTGAGCTCGGACATAACCGGGTTCGAAATCCTTGTTGTACCCGGTGGTAAAGGCGCAAGCGCTGTGGCGCACTCGAGCGAACTGGCGTCCACTATACGTTCAGCCCGAGATCGCGGCGTTTGGATTTGTTGCTGCTGTTCTGGTGCATTGATAGTGGCTGCCGCACTGAGACTATCGCATGGACGGCTTGCAATCCACCAGGGAAAGCGGAACGCACTCAGAGCTATATTCGATGGTGAAATCGCGGCTGAGCTTGTCGACTGCGACGGCATCGCTTCGATCGGTGGAACGACCTCGCCTTTGGTGAAGTCGGTCAACCTCGGATTTTACATATTGTCTCAGCTGAATCCTACCCTTCCATCCGAGGTGTCGCAGCGCACCGAAATAGAGTGGAGGCGCCGGTGATGCGTCGCATGGCAACACAGGATGAAAAACTACGTTGGGTCGTTGTTACTGGTGCAAGTCGAGGCATCGGAGAAGCAATAGCCCGAAGCCTCTGGTGCGCAGGTTTTGGGGTCATTCTTTGGGCCCGGGACGCTACACGCCTCGAGGCCATTGCGAATGACATTTCGCCGGACGGATCCAGGCTTCACTGGGCTAGTGCGGATGTTGGGGATCCTCAGCAAGTCGGGCTTGCTGTCGATCGTAGTATTCCGGAGGGTATTAGATTAGCGGGGCTCGTGTTGAATGCAGGGCACGGACGATGGCAATCTCTATCGCAGCTTGGTCACGAGGAATGGGTAAATACCCTTGAAGGAAATCTTACAGGTGCCTTCGTGACTATCAAAGCGCTATTGCCGCTTTTCGATTTTCCTCGCTTCCCAATTGTTATGGGCATCCTTTCCGACTCTGTATTGAGCGCATTTCCAGACCGTGCTGCCTATGCTAGTGGTTACCGCCTGACATAAGAGTCCTGTATGGGATTCCATTTGCTGGGTTGGCATGCGAGTCTGGCGCATGCGCACAGGAATATCGTTCACCGTTTCGCCAACAGATCACCAACGCCTGATGGCCTTGACCAGGGATCGCAATGCGCCCCAAAAGCACGTCTGGCGGGCCGAGATCATCCTGCTGAGTGCCGATGGCGTCGGAACTGTCGAGATTATGCGCCAGACCGGCAAATCGAAGACCTGCGTATGGCGCTGGCAAGAGCGCTTCGCCACAGAAGGCGTCGAGGGTCTCCTGCGCGACAAGACGCGGCCGTCGCGTATTGTGCGGCTCGGACCCGATGTCGCCGAGCGTGTGGTGGCCCTGACGCTGGCTGATCCGCCGGGCGAGACGACGCACTGGACGGCCGACATGATGGCGACGGCCGCCGGCATCAGCGCCAGCGCAGTCAGGCGTATCTGGAAAGCGCATGGCCTCGCACCTCATCGGTGGCGGCAGTTCAAATTGTCCAACGACCCGAAATTCGTCGACAAGCTGCGAGACGTTGTCGGCCTCTATGTTGATCCGCCAGCCCACGCCGTCGTGTTGTCGGTCGATGAGAAAAGCCAAATCCAGGCGCTCGACCGCACCCAGCCGGGCCTGCCGATGAAGAAGGGTCGGCTCGGCACCATGACCCACGACTACAAGCGGCACGGCACAACCACGCTGTTTGCCGCCCTCAACGTGCTCGACGGCACCGTCATCGGCCGCAACATGCAGCGTCATCGTCATCAGGAGTTCATCCGCTTCCTCAACGCCATTAACGCCCAGGTGCCGGACGACAAGGCCGTCCACGTCATCCTCGACAACTATGCTGCCCACAAGCATCCCAAGGTGAGAGCCTGGCTCGACCGTCACGAGCGTTTCACCTTCCACTTCACTCCGACTTCAAGCTCATGGCTCAACGCGGTGGAGGGTTTCTTCGCCAGGCTGTCGAAGCGGCGTCTGAAACGCGGCGTTTTCCATTCCGTCGTCGATCTCCAGGCCGCCATCAACCGTTTCCTCGTTGAGCACAACAAAAAGCCAAAGCCCTTCACTTGGACCGCCGATCCCGACAAAATCATCGCCGCCGTTAAACGCGGGCACCAAGCGTTAGATTCCATCCACTAGCGCCAAATCTGGTCTTGAAATGCTGCTTAGCACGTTTCGTCGCGAATATAGGACGCGGGGAGCAAGGGTCTGCCAAGTCTATCCAAGTAGGGTTGATACATATTTTTCTGGCGGCCACCAGGCAGCACGACCGGGAACGCGGCCGAACGGGTTGTCTGCGACACAGATCGCGGAGGCTGCGAAATGGGTATTTGAGGCTCCGGATATGGTGGAGATCCGAGCACTATATCTCTCATCGATTAAGGCAACGTTTGGGTTGGACGAGGAGTGCTTTACTGATGGCCACTGAACGGGCTACTCTTTTACCAGCGGGTCATTCCAAGCCAATTGGGCGCTACTCCCCTGGTATGGCGGTAACGTTTTCAGCCGGATCGCGGCTTATATTTGTGACAGGTCAAATCGCAACTGACGGTGCCGGAAATGTGGTATGTGAGGGTGATCCCGCCGGACAAACGCGCGTTGTCTTTGAGAGAATTGAGGCAATCCTTTCAGAAGCCGGGGCCGACCTGTCTGATCTGGTTTCATTGACGATATATCTTTCAGACCTTGCAAACTTCGATGCAGTCTCACGTATCAGGAACGAAATTGTAGGTAGTCCCGCCCCGTCGAGTACATTGCTTGAGGTTTCCGCCCTCGCAGAAAAAGGTTGCCTCGTTGAAATCAGCGGGGTTGCCGCCAAATGACATTCGTTAATCAGCGCATTGATCGGCAATTGAATTTCAGCCGTCTTCTGGAAGTTGCTCCTAAGACAAAAGTACTTGTTATAGGTGCCCTTAACGTCGACGAAATTTTCTTTTTGCCCAGCGATTTTCGTGATGATAGTGCTACATACGTGGCTGGTAAGCAGGTTGTAGCCGGGGGGCATGCCGGTAACGCTGCGAGCGCATTTGCTCAACTCGGTATGCAGACAAGCATTCTTGGCGCTATAGGTGTCGATTCAGCAGGGTCATGGCTGTTGGACGATCTTTCCCAACGTGGGATAGAAACCAGCCTAGTCCGTGTGGTCAATGAACCTACTGGACGCGCAATTATCCCGGTATTCTCAAATTGTCATTTCATGATTCTGGAACGGGGTGCCAACGAACATCTGGGTGATATTCCAAATGAGGCCTTAGCGGACTTCGACGCCATTGCACTTTTCGACCCGCCCTTGAGCTTCCTCAAGCAACTGGTTTCGCTACTCGAAGCTAACGTTGAACTCCCCGATGTTTATTGGACACCCGGTGGACATTATGCCTCCCACGAAATTACCTCTCGGCTTCTTCCTTTAGTACACTGCATCTTTCTAAACAGCGCGGAAACGGAAATCGTCAAAAAGCTGAAGCCCAATCCCCTCTCCTCCGCTCATCGAACAACTGTCGTTGAGACCCGGGGAGCGAAGGGAGCGGCAGGTTTTCTTAACGGCGAGTCGTATCTAATTCCAGGATTTGCAACCGAATGCGTTGATCCCACTGGGGCCGGGGACTTGTTCGCATCTTGCTTCATTTTAGCGGATAAAGCGGGGCTTACAATCAGTGACTGTTTAACGGTTGGGAACGCCGGCGGGATGATTGCAGTCGAGACCATAGGCGCTCGCTCCAGCAAGTTCGATTTGGACTACCTTCTTGACCGCCTTTATACGAGAAAGTCCTCGCCATGAGCAAAAACACCGAAGCCACAACGATCCAATCAAATCCGAAAAGTAGTGCAGATGGCTGGCGGGGCGTGATTGGAAAGGACTTCACCCGGGCCAGTGCTTTGAGGGTTGTGCAATCTATTTTGGACGCTTCGCCATCGGGTCCGGCTCGCCAGAAAATCCTTATCGCCTTCGACAGTTGTACGCTGAGCAGGGAGGTGGCCGAAGACGCGGCCATCGCTGTGCTGCGGTTGCGAAAGATTGTCCCGGTTTTGGTCCGGTTTTTGCCAACGGCCACAGCATCATTTCTCACTGCGAATGGGTTTGATCTCGCTATCCTAGTGACAGCAAGTCACAATCCTCCCAACTGGAATGGAATAAAGTTAAAGGTTGCCAACGGCTTGCCAGCCTCTCAAGAATTAGTGGCAGCAATTGACAAATGTTTGTCGTCCACCTGTAGAGGAGACTCGGAAGCTCCAGAGTCTGCGCGAGGCCATTCAATAAATATCGAAGAGGCTGACGAATATATTGATTTGCATCAAAAATATTCTGACGCGAACGCGTGTTAAGCACCGACCCTTCAGGGTGGTGGTGGATGGACTGGGTGGTATTGGCGAATTTGCAATGGTGCGGCTAGGGGCCGAATTGGGCTGGTACGTAATACCTTGCGGTGGGAAGCCCTCCTTCACCTTCGGAGGCGCTTCGCCAGATCCGTCTAAACCCGAAGCGCGTCAAAGAACGCGCTTGCGCATTTTGCAAGAGGGTGCGGACTTCGGCATAGTACTGGATGGAGATGGCGACCGCATCTACACCTTGGATGAAGCAGGAAACACCATTCTGCCGCACGACTTAATGGCATTGATTCTTCGCCATGAAATCGACGCGGGATCCAGAATCTCAAGGGTCGCGATCACACAGTCGACAGGAATGTCTATTCGGCTCGCCGCCGCACACTTTGGGGTGGCTTTGTCCGAAACACAAATCGGGTTTAAATACCTGGCGCCGATGCTACTAAGCGGTGACGCCGATATCGCAGGTGGTGCAGTCGGCGATCTTGCCGTTCGCGGTTGGTCGACTGACCGTGATCCATTCGCAATCGCAACACTTGTTTCTGAAATGCTGTCCTCTGGATCGACTCCATTGTCTTGCCAAGTCAAGGAAATGCACGATCACTTTGGCACAGCTAGACTGGTTTGGTTAGAAAACTTCTTCGAAGTACCGGTTCTACCGACGCCCGCTCAATATGCGGGCATCCTCTCCAGACTTGGGACTGCGCTCGAGTTCACGGAATCAAGATTAACTGAACTTGTGGGAGGTACCGTTCGACTGACGAGTAACGACAAACAGTGGCTGATGTTTCGCTCATCAACCACAGAACATGGTGTTCGACTTTATGGCGAAGTCACTAATCTTGCAAAAATGTCGGTTCCGGCGATCGCCGTGAAAATCTTATCTGAACTGCAACCCCATTAGAACCATTGAGGAAATAGTCATGCCTCCAGTCTTGGGAATCATAGGCGGAACAGGTTTCTACAAGCTTTTCGACGACGTCGTTGAGGTAGAAGTAGAGACGCCATTTGGACAACCTAGCTCGCCAGTTAGTATAGGAACGATCAATGGACGCGAGGTCGCATTCCTACCGCGCCATGGAAAGAACCACGACTTTCTGCCATCTGAGGTCCCTTATAAGGCAAACCTCGCGGCGTTAAAGCAACTCGGTGTTAGCCAAATATTAGGCTTTAACACGGTCGGCAGTCTCCAAAAAAGCTATAGAAAAGGGGACTTTGTTGTCACAAGCCAGTTCGTGGACAGAACAAGAAGGCGCGAAGATACAATCTTTAGTGGCAAGCAAGGTGCGCATATCAGCTCCGCGTTTCCATATTGCGAACGTATGAGGGCTGCAGCAATTTCGGCGCTGAAAGACGCTGATGTACCCGCCCATCCTGAGGGTACGGTTGTCGTCATTGAAGGGCCGCGATTTTCGACCGCCGCGGAAAGCAAATGGTTTCATGACCAAGGCTGGCATACCATTAATATGACGTAAGCGCCGTCTCCGCCCCATTGGATTGGGTGTATTTTGAGGCTTGCTGCATATGCGAGAAGGTTTCCAGTTGTATCTGGAGATTTTCATGGCAGATGATGGATTTGTTGGTCGCTACGAAGTTGTCGAGCCGCGCCGCGGAAACCGGCGTTGGCCGGATGATGTGAAGGCGCGGATCGTGGCGGAAAGCTTTGAGCCTGGTGTTCGCGTTGTGGATGTCGCGCGCCGTCACGGCGTTATAGCAAACCAGCTTTCCGATTGGCGACGTCAGGTGCGCGACGGCATTCTGGTGCTGCCGTTTGCGGCGGCAACGACGCCGTCGGAGCACGATGGTATCGAGCCGGCATTCGTGCCTCTGGCAATCGCTGCGGATGCGCCTGAGCCTGTCAATCGGTTGCCGCTGCCGAAGCTGGCCTCCGACGGGCCGAAGGTGCAGGTTTTGACGTTGGAGATTGGCTCAGACGTTGTGATGCGGGTTCCGAACGATGTGCCCGTTGAACGGGTCGCCGCTCTGGTTCGCGCTGTGCGAGGAGCGCCATGATTGTCGCGGGCCAACGACTGCCGATCCTGATCGCAACGCGTCCGGTGGACTTCCGCTGTGGGCATCAGGCGCTGGCTCTGATGGTGCAGACCGAGTTGAAGCTCGATCCACATTCCGGGATTACGGTCATCTTCCGGTCGAAGCGCGGAGATCGTCTGAAGATCCTGGTGTGGGATGGCAGCGGAATGGTGTTAATATATAAAATTCTGGAACAAGGCAGCTTTGCTTGGCCCAAGGTTCAGGATGGAACGATGCGTCTTTCCAGGGGTCAGTATGAGGCCATGTTCGAAGGTCTGGACTGGCGACGGGTGATGGCGCAACGGGTGAGTGCGCCGTCTGCAGCGGGGTAAATTCTGGCGGCTCTCGCATTGTTTTATTTGGATTTTTGATGCCATTTTGCTATAAAGTGGCATGTCGCAATCCTTTGATCTCAGCTTGTATCCGGACCTTCCACCAGAGGTCGCCAAAGCCTTCGCGGAGATGCAGTTCGAGCTGTCGGTCGAGCGTGCAGCACGTCAGCACGAGCAGGCAGTTGTGGCCGAAAAGGATGTGTTCATCGCCGAGTTGAAGGAGCTGATCGAGACACTCGAGGGTCAGGTTCATGAATATCGGCGCGCGAAGTTCGGGCCGAAATCGGAAAAGCTTGATCCGGGGCAGATGGAACTGGCACTGGAAGACCTTGAAACGGCGATTGCCGAAACACAGGCGCGGATCGCCGCCGTCGAGAAGAAGATCGAAGCCAGCGCAATCAATCCTGGAGAGGTTGGCGATCCGGACAAGGCCGTTTCTCGCAAGGAGCGTAAGGCCCGTGCACTGCCTGAACACCTGCCTCGGGTCGAGCGCGTGATCGAGCCCGAGAGCATCGTTTGCCCCTGCGGTTGCGGCAACATGGTGCGGATCGGCGAGGATCGGACGGAACGGCTCGACCGGGTCCCGGCACGCTACGAGGTGATCGTCACGATCCGCCCGAAATACGCATGTCCCAAGGGGCGAACTGGCGTTGTCCAGGCCAAAGCGCCTGCACATTTGCTGGAAGGGAGCTGGCCGACCGAAGCCCTTCTGGCGGAGATTGCCGTCTCCAAGCATTCCGAACATATGCCGCTCAACCGGCAGGCCGAGGTCATGGCACGACACGGGGTGCCGATAGACCGCACGGTCCTGGCCGATTGGATGGGGCGCACGGGCAGCGAAATCCGGCCGGTGGTCGACCATATGGCTAAACAGCTCCTGTGGGACAGCACGCGGCTCTATGTCGATGAGACGACCGCCCCGGTTCTTGATCCGGGGCGAGGCAAGACGAAGACGGGTTATCTCTGGGCCGTGCTGCGTGACGACCGCGGCTGGAATGGCTCTGCGCCATCAGGCGTGGTGTTCCATTATCGGCCTGGGCGTAAAGGCGAATATGCCGCTGAAATCCTCGACGGGTTCAACGGCACGATCCAGGTCGATGCCTACGGTGGTTACTCTCACCTTGCCACGTCGGAGCGTGTGGGCGGCGATCCCTTGAAACTGGCTTTCTGTTGGGCACACGGGCGCAGAAAGCTGATCAAGGCCACGCCGAGGAGCGGATCACCCATCGTTGATGAGGCGCTCATTCGCATCGCCGCGCTCTACAAGATCGAAGACAGTATTCGAGGCAATGAGCCCGAACATCGTCGGGCAGTCCGACAGGAGTTGTCGCTCCCGCTGGTGGACAAGTTCTTCACATGGATCGCGGCTCAGGCTGCACGTGTCTCACGCAAGTCAGATCTTGGAAAAGCCTTGGCATACATGCTGACGCGGCAAGACGGCTTCAGATTGTTCTTAGACGACGGCCATGTCGATATTGACTCCAACCTGGTGGAAAACGCGATCCGTCGCCCGGCCATGAACCGCCGCAATGCGCTCTTCGCCGGCCACGATGAAGGGGGCCGAAATTGGGCCCGGTTTGCCAGCTTGATCGGCACATGTAAAATGAATGGAATTGAGCCTTACGCCTATCTGTGCGACCTCTTCACCCGCCTCGCAAACGGCCACCTCGCCAAAGACATCGATGCCCTAATGCCTTGGGCCTATGCCGCCCGCATCAAGTCCTCACAATGAGCTCGTCAGATACTCGTCGGTGAGCTCACATCCGGCCCCAAAGGCAATACTATCAAGCCGCTGCAACTGAAAAATCAATGGGGCGTGGACGCCGCATACAATATGACGCAATATCCGGAGGTGGTGCTGGCCAGAGAGATGGAGCTTTGTTATGCGAACATCTCCTACATTACCGATTACGACGTCGCCGCGAAGGAAGTTATCGCCGATGAAATCGCGAAACCTGTTTCGCATCGCGGCGTCCTGCAGGCATTTGCCGCTGATAGTCCCGCGATCTTGAAGGTGGTTCGCGCCATGGTCGATCATGTAACGGGCCATCCGAATTGTGGCTGCTCTTCTCTTGAAGAGGCACGCACATGAATTCGCTGGACAAAGAGCTTCTGGAAGCCGGTAGGCGTGCACTGAGTAACGCGGCAAAAGAAATGCCGGTTCTGAACGGTTTACTGGAATACGCGACTAGCTCAAGGCCGCTCGAAGGAGCACGCATTGCCGGATGTGTTCACCTCACTAAAGAAACGGGAGTCCTGATCAATCTTCTCCAGGTTGCCGGAGCAGAAATCGTGTGGACTGGAGGTGACGAGGTCTCTACCCAGAACGAAATTGCGGCTGTATTGCGTCAAAGAGGCGTCACGATTTTCGGTTGGCGTAACATGCTGACAGCCGAAGTCCAAGCTGCCCTGAGAAGCACCTTGGATCACTTTGTAGATGGCCCCACTATCATCATCGACAACGGAGCCAGATTGGTGAAAGCTGCGATTGATGCGCCGGAACGCTTTCCTAATTTGAAATTTCTGACCGAGAAAACGACAGAAGGGTGTGCAGAGCTTAGGGAGATCGCGAAGCGCCAAGTACTCCCATTTCCGATTCTATTAGTCAATGATGTCGTCACGAAATGGGAAGTGGACAATACTTTCGGCACTGGACAGTCGACAGTAGATGGAATTCTGCGAGCGACCGGAAAACTTCTTGCTGGTAAAGTTTTTGTAGTTTGCGGCTTCGGTCACGTCGGTCGTGGGATTGCCCTACGAGCAGCAGGACAAGGCGCACGGGTCGTAATATGTTGCCGTTCGGCCGAAACAGCAATTAAGGCGACGTTAGCAGGATATGAAGTGCTGCCCTTGGAAAAGGCTGTCTCAAAAGCCGATATTCTCTGCACAGCGACGGGAGTTCCAAACGTAGTACGCAGTGAGCACCTAGCTCTTGCTAAACATAACATCACGCTCTGCAATACCGGACATTCGGTTACTGAAATTGATGTCAGTGCCCTTGAGGCTATGGCCACGGCAAGAACGATCCGTACTGACCTCGTTACATCCTACACTTTGGCAAACGGAAATGAGCTAAATCTGATCGCGCGTGGCGGACTTGTTAACCTAGCTGCTGCTGCCGGTAACCCAAGTGAGGTGATGGACGTAACGTTTTGCAATCAGGCACTTTCCGTATTTGGAGCACAATTCGCACAAGGCGCGCTCGAGCCCAGATTGCATGAAATATCAGATGAACAAGATGAAGATGTGGCCGCTCGGAAGCTCCATGCGATGGGCCTGCGTTGCGACGAGTGAAGCGAACTGCAGAGGAGGTTACATGACCATACATGACGAAACTGGGCAAATAGATATGGCAAACGTGCGGCGAGCTCGCGCGACCACCGAAATGCCGGTGCTCGCTGCCATTAGCAAAAATTACCGAACAGAGATACCTTTCACCGGCGAAAGGATCGCTCTATGTGGTCACATCACGGAAGCAACGGCCGTACAGGTGGATACGCTACGAAGATTAGGTGCAGAGGTCGCGTGGTGCGCATCTAGCACGTCGACGACCGACGAAGGAATTAGGTTGGCCGTGATAGCCGACGGTGTTTTTGTTACAGGACGAAAGGGGATGTCAACCCAGGAATTAGATGCTGGCGTTAGGATGGTCCGAGATTACTGGCCGAGCGGACCAACTTTGATACTTGATGAAGGCGCACGCCTGATTCGAGACTTTCATTTGCCTGGATGTCAAACACCATTGCCACGGCTTGCGGCCGAAAAGACACCCGAAGGAATTTCGGCAATTGCCGGGACCCCCCTTAGTTTCCCAGTGCTAAAAAGTGATGATTCACTGGGGAAACGGCTTGTCGACAATCCACATGGAACTAGTCAGTCTCTTATCGCAACAATCCTGGACGTAACTCAGAAACTATTGGCGGGGAAAGTATTTCTTGTCTTTGGTTTTGGTCGAGTCGGCGCGGGATTGGCAGAAAAAGCACGAGGACTGGGCGCTCGCGTAATCGTTGCAGAAACTCGTCCCACGCGAGCGCTAATTGCTGCGCTAAGTGGGTTTGAGGTCAGCCCCTGTATGGAGTCGCTGCCTCTCGCCGACATAGTTTGTACCGTGACTGGGAGACGCGGGGTATTAGGTAGGCCGCATTTCGACCTTCTCAAAAACGGTGTCGTTCTCGTTAATGGTGGTCATTTACCTTTTGAGATCGACGTGGCAGCACTTAAGGAACAGGGGGCGGAACGGCCTTTCTCTCACGGCATGAGTGCGCATGCCCTGTCCGAAAATAGAACAATCTATTTGGTCGCGGATGGACACATCGCCAACCTCACCGTCGGAAAAGGAAATCCCAATGAAGTCATGGACGTGACGTTCGCTAGTCAAGTCATGGCTTTGGTTCACGCGAAAGGTCGAGAGTTCGAAGCGCGTCTCCACGACCTTCCAAAGGACAGTGAATCAGAAGTTGCGCACTATGTGGCGGAAACCTTGGGGCTTGACGTTTCTCGGCTTGCGTAGGGGCATAGAAAATGCGTGAGAGAGGCTCGACTGGAATTAGCTATTGCCCTTTGCCTGTGACATTCAGGCTTGCGATCGTGCGTCACGGCCAAACCAGAGCGAATCTTGAGGGTCGATTTTCTGGAAAAACCGAAGTTAATCTCACGCCTCTAGGACATAAAATGGCGGAGGCTGTGGCCGAGAGCCCATTAATGGCACATGCAAAACGCATTTTTTGTAGCCCGCAGCGTCGGGCGGTCACTACTGCGGGAACGGTTGCCAGGAAGCTCGCATTGCCAACTCCAACAGCACACGACGGGCTTCGGGAACTGGAGTTTGGCGATTGGGAGGGTTGCCGTCCTGCGGAGGTACAAAACACTGTTGCATACGAAAGGTGGAAAGAAAGGTAAGCGCTAAGGCTACCCCACGTAGCATTGAGCAGGAAAATCGCTCATTTTCAGTGTGAATCATGCTGGGAAACCTATGAGTGAAGATATGAATCAGGGTCGTACGTTCGAAATTCTGACGGCTGATCCTGTGCGAACGCGGCGGAAGCCGAAGTTGTGGTCAGACGAGGAGAAATCTCAGATCTTGGAGGAAGCGCTTGCTCCTGGCGCGAATGTGTCTGCGGTTGCGCGTGCTCATGGAATGGACCCGTCGCAGCTTTTTGGTTGGCGGCGAATAGCGCTTGCGTCTGGTTCGGTTCAGCGCCTGAGCGCAGCCGGAGATGGCGAGGCCTTTACCCGTTTCGAAGCAGTCCGAACGGACACCGTCGAGATAAAGGTTGGCGACGCGACACTTCGCGTCAGCGCCTCGATCGATCCGGCGCTGCTGAGCGGCATTGTCAGAGCGGTACGGCAGGCATGATCGCTTCGGGTGTCGTGGTCTACGTGTCGTGCCAACCGGTCGACTTCCGCAAAGGAGCCGCGTCGCTGATGGTCCTGGTGCGGGATGGCGGCCTTGACCCCTTTAGTGGCGCACTTTTTGTCTTCCGGTCGAAGCGAGCAGACCGGATCCGGATTGTTTGGTGGGATGGGACAGGTGTCTGCCTTTACGCAAAAATTCTTGAGGAAAATGGCTTCTGCTGGCCAGGGCAGTCCAGCGCCCGTATCCGTCTCGACCATGCGCAGTTGATGGCACTTCTAGCCGGAATGGATTGGAAAAAGATCCATCCCGTCCAAGTGCGCCGACCACTGTCAACGGGCTGAATTGCCTGCGACAAGATGAATCATGTCGCTGTAAGTGTTGGGAAATCGGCCGCTTTTGTGCTTTACTGGCATCATGATTTTACCCGGTCCCGCCCTTCCCGACGACGTCGATGCGCTGAAAGCGATGATCATCGCTTTGAACGCGGAGAAGGCTGCGACTGATGCTGAAATCGCTCGAATGAAGGTTGCCCAACAGAAGGCCGACGAGCGGATCACCAATTTGACGGCAATCTTAAAGGTTTTGCAGCGTGCTCAAAAAGGAACGCGCTCCGAGCGTCTGCGGCTGGCGATCAACGACGACCAGATCGACTTCGCCTTCGAGGAGGTCGAGACTGACCTTGCCGCGATTGATCGTGAACTCAGCCAGGTCGGCAGAGAACGACCAAAGAGGCAAGCCCGTCCTCGCAAAGGTTTTGCAGCCCATCTGGAGCGCATAGAGGAAGTCATCGAGCCGGAGATCCCAGAAGAATACCAGGGCTTGGAGAGGGTTCTGATCGGCGAAGATCGATCAGAGCGGCTCGATGTCATCCCGCCGAAGTTCAGGGTCATCATCACACGCCGCCCCAAATACGCGTTCCGGGAGCGTGACGGTGTGCTACAGGCTTTGGCACCCGCGCATATCATCGAAGCTGGCCTGCCGAGCGAACGGTTGCTGGCCTATATCGCTGTCTCCAAATACGGCGACGGTCTTCCGCTTTATCGCCAGGAGGCGATCTATCTGCGCGACAGCGTGGTTCTCAGCCGCTCCTTGATGGCCCAATGGATGGGGCATCTGGGCTTCGAGCTGCGGATCCTTTCGGATTACATCTTGGAGCGTATCAAAGCCAGCGAGCGGATATTTGCGGACGAGACGACCTTGCCGACGCTGGTTCCAGGCTTTGGCAAGACAATGACGGCCTGGTTATGGGCCTACGCTTGCGATGACCGACCTTTTGGCGGGTCTGGCCCGCCTATGGTTGCCTATCGCTTCGAAGTCAGCAGGGGTGGGAAGTGTGTCGCGCGTCATCTCGAAGGCTTCAGCGGCATCCTGCAGGTTGACGGCTACTCGGCCTATACCAGCATGCTCAAAGAACGCGCCAAGTCCGGCAGCAATGAAACGATCAAGCTGGCCGGATGTTGGGCGCACGTCCGCCGCAAGTTTTATGAACTGCACGTCGGTGGCATCAATGACGCCGCGACAGCGTCGATCACCGCGATGACGGGACTTTGGCAGGTTGAGGACGAGATCCGCGGCAGCGACGCCGAGACCCGCGCAAGGCGTCGTCAGGAGACGTCCGCTGGCATCGTCGCCGATCTCTTCCAGGTGTGGGAAAAGGAGCTATCCAAAGTCTCCGGGAAGTCCAAGACAGCCGAGGCAATCCGCTACGCTCTGACACGCCGAGAGGCGCTGGAGCACTTCCTGAATGATGGCCGTGTCGAGATAGACTCCAACATCGTCGAACGCGCGATCCGGCCACAGACAATTACCAGAAAAAATAGCTTGTTTGCGGGAAGCGAAGGCGGTGGAGAGACTTGGGCAACGATCGCCACACTCTTGCAAACAGCGAAAATGAACAACGTCGATCCGCTTGCCTGGCTTTCCCAGACGCTGACGCGCATCGCAAACGGTTGGCCCGCCGCCGATATCGAGCTGCTAATGCCCTGGAATTATAAGGCAGACGCTGTCGGCTAAGCGCTTACAAAGAAAGTCCTTTCTTATTTGGTCCACCAAATGGTGAGGCCGGGCTGGTACTGCTTAGCCGAGCATTTAACGCACTCTGCCTCGCGTTAAATTCGGATCCGGACTGCGCAATCGTCACCCACAAATCGCCGGCCCGCCTATTATCAGCTGTGCTGACAAACAGTAATCTACACCGGTTTCGAGACCTTCCGGGCTACTTCGTTTCATCCGTCACTTACATTGAGATGGTTGACGGAAGGCTCTGTCGTTTCGTTCCGCCAAATGTAGATCATTTGCCAACCGCATGGCGGTCCGACCCCGATCGTCTCTCCCCAGAAGGAAAAACAAATGCAGATTGAACGCCCAATTTCGGCTCCAGTCCTTTTGTTGGGATTCAGCCTAGCACTTCTCCACATGCCAAGCGGCATCCCGGCTCCGTTTTACCCGCTCTACGAAGCTAGATTCGCCATTGGATCGATGACAATCAGCATGTTCTTTGCGACCTATATCTTGGGAGTGGTGCTCGCCCTGCTGCTTGCACCGAAGCTAACGTTCTTTCGCTATATTCTAGTTTTCTCTTGCCTCTTATCTGTCCTTGGAGATCTCGTATTCTTACGGGCTGGGAGCGTTTTCGAGATTTACATGGGCCATTTAATACACGGTCTGGTGCTTGGCGTGTTTACATTAGTGATCCCGGTGGTGCTCGGCCGTATCGATTTTTCTGGAAGTTCAAAAATTGCGGGGAGGATTACCACGTCTGCTAATGCTATTGGATTAACTGCCGGTCCTCTTTGGAGTGGTTTGATGCTTGCGTATGTGCCTTCCGGAGATAGCTTGATTTGGTGGCTCCAAATCGGAATGACAGTCCTGGTAACGCCATTTATGCGGCTTAACCTAAGCAGAGGCGATCAAATCGCGTCAAAACTGAATGCTTCTCTCAAGTATCGTTGGCGAATTTTTTTTGAAGACCGACTAACTATCGCTGCTGTAATAGTGGGATTTGCATCATTCGCTTCTGGCGGCCTTCTGGCGGCACTTGGTTCTGTTCTCGCAAGCAGTGTGATGTTAGAGTCAAACTCCGCAATTCAGGGTTTCGCCGTCTCAATCGGCTTTGCCATGTCTGCTATTGCAGGCGGTCTTCACTTGCGCCGGTCGGACGCATCAACAATTTTTGTTGGTGTTGTTTTCATAGCGCTGGGAGTTGTCGGCTTGGCAATTGCGATCACGTGGGCTCACCTCCCCGTTTTCTTGCTCTCCGCTGGCATCTGCGGCGTTGGCCAAGGTTTGGGACTGCAAGGCGCGACTCAAGCTGTTGCACACCGGAGTTCGGCAGATCAAGCTAGTAAGTCAATCTCGTCCTTCTTTCTAATCTGCTATTCTGGTACCGTCTGCGCTAGTTTCGGTGTGGGTCTGATTATAGCCGCCAGTGACCTTGAAACCGCGAGTGTTCTATTTTGTGCTTTTCTCCTATTAGTATGCATTGTTGGTATAGCAATTATACCAAAAAACAAAGCAGCAACCTTCGGCCGATAGTAGAGCAACACCGCAGATGAAGGGCTTTGGGCGACTTGGCGACTGATACCAGTCGTCGGTAAGGCTGACTCTCTTGGGGGTTCCCGACGGCGGGCGAATCTGAATCTGTGGTGCAAACTGGAGGTTTGCGATGGGTTCAGCGCTTTCGTTGCGGTCGGATTTCGACGGGGTCAGGTTGCGGCGGCTGGCTCGTCAGACACGCGATGCCGATCAGGCGCGGCGGCTTCTTTCGCTCGCATCGATCTATGACGGCGGTTCACGCGCCGATGCCGCTCGGCTCGGCAGCGTGACAGTCAGATCGTGCGCGACTGGGTGGTGCGCTTCAATGCTCGCGGTCCCGACGGACTGATCAACGGCAAAGCTCCGGGAAAGCCCTCTCTCCTGAACGACGAACAGCGATCGGCCTTGGCGACAGCCATCGAGCGCGGACCTACACCCTATCTGGATGGCGTCGTTCGGTGGCGTCTATGTGATCTGGCCCAATGGATTTGGGAAGAGTTCCGCATTTCGGTGAGCGAGGAGACCTTGGGTCGCGAAGTGCGGGCCATGGGCTATCGCAAGCTCTCGGCTCGCCCAAGACATCATGCGCAGGATCCGGAGGCGGCCGAGGCATTTAAAAAACGTATGGCTCGCCCCGTCTGCAAGCGCTTTATGATCGATGTTTGAACAAGTCTGCGCCAACGTATCCGGTCTCAGGGAAAACCCTGGCCAAGATGGAGCTCCGCGCATTTCGATCCTCATAACTTCCTCGGCGGCTTGCGCCATTTTTTTAACCAGGATTTCGAAATGCCGTTCGACAGTCAGGCCATCTTTCACAACCACATGCAGATATCTTCAGCAGCGTCCGCCAGCGGCGATCGTTGCTGATTATTTGGTTATGCTTGGATTATCGAACCCAAGCCGTTTTCTTTGTAGGGACGGCCGCTTTGCAACACAGCCCACACGATACGCGCTAACTTTGCTGCGAGTGCAACGATCACTTTGTTCTTGTGAGCGCGACCAAGTAGACCCCGTAACCAGTCGCCAAGAGGCGTCGCAGATTTGGAAAGCATTGGAAGAGCTGCGCGCGCGCCGTGGATGATCATCTTTCTTAGATATCCATTTCCTCGTTTGGTGATACCAAGCAATTTCGGTTTCCCCCCGGTTGTTATCTGTCGTGGCACAAGGCCTAGCCAAGCCGCCAGGTCTCTGCCGCGTCCAAAGGTTTGCGCATCCCCAACTGACGCAACCAACGCAGTTGCGTTCAGAGGTCCAATGCCGGGGATAGTGGCTAGAAGCCGGCATGGCTGATCAGACCGGGCATGGGCTTTGAATTCATCGTCAAATGCTGCGATGCGGCGGTCCATCTCACTCCACTGTGCACGCATATCCGCTATGAGGGTTATTGTCCGGCGACTGAGGGTGGGCTTTCCTTCATCAGTTTTCATGTCAAGCCAGATCTCGAGCTTACGACGACCTTGCGGAACGGTAAGGCCGCGCTCCAAGAGGATCGCTCGCAGTTGGTTGATCAAAGCAGTCCGTTCCGCGACGAGACGGTCACGCGCACGGTGGAGGGTCTGCATATCCAACTGGTTTTCGTCCTTGATTTCCACGAAACGCATCGTCGGACGCGTAGCCGCTTCCGCTATTCCCTCTGCGTCGCGGTCATCATTCTTTTGAGCCTTTATGTAAGGACGCACATATTCGGGTGACATCAGACGAACATCATGACCTTGAGACTGAAGTTGCCGACCAACATGGTGGGCGCCACAGCACGCTTCCATCGCCATTATGCACGTCGGCAGAGTTGAGCCGAGTTTGATGACACCCTCTCGACGCAACCGTCGCCGAAGTACGACTTGGCCACGCTCGTCAAGTCCAACCACACTGCAGCTATTCTTTCCAAGATCAATTCCTAACACAGCTATCTGCATTGCTCTGCTCCTTGTTAAGTCTCTTCATGCAAAATGCACGATGTGGGAGGGAGGGGCGAGCCATTCCATAACTTCCCCGCCGCAGTGGCAGAAATTGCCGCCGGATCGGCCCAAGGAAAGCGCCTAGAGATTTGGTTTCAGGATGAAGCCCGGATAGGCCAGAAGAACAAGATCACCCGCCGCTGGGCCAAGCGGGGAACAAGGCCGTCCGCACCGCACGACCAGCGAACCCGATCGGCCTATATCTTCGGTGCCATCTGTCCCAAACAGGGCAAGGCTGCCGCTCTCGTCATGCCGTGGTGCGACACCCATGCCATGAACCAGCACCTCATCGAGATATCCCGCAATGTCGCCGATAACGCACACGCCGTGCTCATCATGGACCAAGCCGGATGGCATATGTCCAACAATCTCGTCGTCCCAGGAAACATCACCATCCTGCCACTGCCGCCCAAATCACCTGAATTGAACCCCGTTGAAAACATTTGGCAATTCATGAGGGACAACTGGCTCTCAAACCGCGTCTTCAAGTCCTACGAGGATATCGTCGATCACTGCTGTTACGCTTGGAGAACGCTCCAGCAACGTCCATGGAAGATCATGTCAATTGGCCGACGCCATTGGGCGCAAGGGTTCTGATCAATGACAGTTGGTATGAGCGACATCGAAGTTACGACTTCACCGGCCACAATAGAGGTTGTGACCCATCCTTTCCTTTTTCTACAGAGTAAGCGGATGCATCAAATTCGGCCGGCAGCAGCAAAACGGTCGGCACCAGGGCATGCATCTTACCCTCAGAAAGAAAGAACCGTGACCGCCAGGCAGAAAGCATCCTTCAGCCGCAGGCGCGCTCGATGCTTTCATTCACGAATTCAACAACCAGCGACCACAGAAGCGCTCGACATGAAAGCCCTTGCCGACATCTACAAGGTATCGACAAGAGCATATAGCGGCTTGCTGGACATCAAATATCCCTTCCATGATCGCGATATCCTGGTGACCAACTGCGGCCGTATCTGCATGCATCGCAAGAAGATAAACATCTCAACCGTCGAAGGAAGTCGGCATCTGGCTCGTCAGCTTCATGCAACATGATCTGGGATATGTTGATCTGCAACAGAGAATTTAGCAAACCATCGACACCCGGTTCCGCAGCACGAGGTTGTCACCTGTGTCTCCGGGTCGAACAGCTCGTGGGATCTGTCGCCTTGAACGGATAAGAACTTACGACCTGCAAATCTCCACTGAGCTCATCACGCTTAGTATCCATCATAGTGTTCTCTATGATGGATAGGAAAGCAAAGAATGAGAAGTGATTGCGAGCTATTGCTGCAGTCCAATAATGTGAACCTGGCGATCCGTTGATCAAGGCGCCGAGTTCATCGATACAGAATTAGACCGAAAGAGCGGCGGGTTGGCCTTGAGCAGTTAAACATATGCCGCCCGGATCAAATCGGCGGCCCTCTCTCCAATAGGCTTGCTCGCAAACCGCAGTGGCGTCGCCTGATCCCTGTAACCCTTTTCGCCGAGGCCGAAGGCGAGAAAGGCAAGATGACGAGGACGTGGTTCTCGCACCGCGACGATCCGATATTCACATGGGCGGGCCTCTGGCGCGTCAGCGATGAGTGGGGCCTGTATACAGCGGCGTGATGACCGACGCGAACGAGGCGATCAAGCCTGTCCACAACCGAATGTAAGTCCTTCTCCAGCAGCTCTAATACGAACAATGGCTTCAAGGTAGCTTCGAAGAGGCACTCGCATTCCAGAAGCGGGTGTTCCCGCCGAATTGATCGTGTTGGATCGCACGAGCGAACTATGGTCCCGAAGGAAGGCGTCCGATACGCCAACCCTGTGGTAAGCAGCGCTACCGCAGCAGCCCGTCGAGGTCGAACTCGGCCCAGTCGTAGAGAGATACGGAGACGTCCTCCGATTTCGTGCTCGCCGACGAATTTTCGGACTGCTTTTACAAAGAGCGCATCAACTTCGCCTTGAACTCCGCCCGACGGCGGTTCTCGCCGCCGTAGCGATGGCGTCCTCTCTCCATTCGTCGACCGCGCCGCTGTCCAAGAGTTCTTCGACGACCTTGGCGTCAAAGACATGGAAGGCAATCTGGCGCGCACGGCCCGCCAGTCTCACAGTCCTTGTTCCCGCGCTGGGTAGGCGCCCGTCCGCTTGCCAGCGGTGCCTCTCGGCGGGCCTGATTGTCCTGAATCTCGCGGGAGATCATGGGGAGGGTTTCGATGTCCTTCATCGCCGATGAGACAATGCCGACTGCGGCCTTGAATTCGGACTTCGCATCTGGGGGCATCGAGAAAACGCGCTCCCCCGCTTCGAGAACCATCAACTTCTTCGACGACACCGGGAGCCACGCCCGCATGTCCGGGAATATACCGCGCGAGCGGACGGACAAACGAACGTTGCCCTTGATGGAATGGCCCACGTTCTCAAGAGTTCGACGTCGTTCTCCGGCCTTTTTGGCATGGATTGCAAATGGGTTCAGCATCTGTTTAAGTAAACGGGGGTCGGCATCGGCTGGCGCGAGGATAGAGGGCCTCGAAACAGTCCGCATACGGCATATTCTTCGCGAGACGCCTGTTGTAGTCCAACGCTCCGTCATCCCACCAGACCTCACCTCGCTCGCTGAAAGCTGATTTTGCATCGTTTACTCGGCTCCGCGCTTCTACAGTGGCATCATTTTGGTACTTGACGTGCGGACTGCCCTGCGCGCTGACATGAGGTCGCCGACAAATCGCGCCCGGTCCTCCGCCGATAGGCCCGAGTTGCTCTTTCGCCAGAGGCAACCTCGGACAACGAAGTATCTGCCGTCAGGTAGCTGGGTAGCCGTCCGCCTTCGCCTCTATCGCCCTTACATCCGCGGCATCCGTCACCGCAACATCGACGTTCCATGGCGGTCGGACGCGGCTTCGATCTGGGCCATCGACGCGCTCATCCGCAGTTCCAGGCCTGCGGGATGGTAGAGGACATCGACCGATCCCATCGAACCAAGGCTCGACTTGATCAGTCTCGAGCCGAAACCCTTGTGTTCCGGAACCGCCACCACTGGACCGCCTGTCTCCGACCATTTTAGGTGAAATGCTTCCCCGTTGTCTTCAAGGGCGACCGACCATTCGATGTCTACGTACCCGTGGTCATTCGACAGGGCTCCGTATTTCACGGCGTTGGTCATCAACTCGTGCAGCACGAGGCCGAACGACATTGCGGCTTGTGGTCCAAGTACGACCCTCTTTCCACGAACCCGTATGCGGTCGCTGTCTTGCATGCCGATGTTGCATACGGTGTTGGCAACGACATCGTTGAGCGCTGCGCCTCGCCAGTCGTCCTGCGTCAGGACATCGTGCGCCTTGGCGAGCGCTGCCAGGCGGGCATGGAGCTTCTGACCCGCATCTTCGATCGACGACGCGTGGCGCAAAGACTGCGTCGTGATCGCCTGCACCACGGCAAGGGTGTTTTTGACGCGATGCGCCAGTTCGTGCATCAGCAACTTCTGTGTCTCTTCGGCCCGCTTCCGATCGGTGATCTCGACCGCCGCACCCGAGAACCGAATGGGTGCTCCCGCACCGTTCCTGATCAAACGTCCACGAGCATGGACCCAGCGAACACCGCCGTCTGGCTGAACAATCCTGTATTCGGCCTCGAAGGTCGGTTGACCGCAAAACACCCTTGCAAGTTCGGCTTCGAACTCCGGCATGTCGTCGGGGTGGAAGTTCCGGGTGTATTCCTGGAGTGGTGCTCCAGCTACCGCCCGCTCTGGTTCGACCGTATAAATTTCGGCGAAATTCGGGTCGGCGTAAATCAGGTCCGTTTTCAGGTCCCAGTCCCAGATGCCTACCATCGTTGAGGCACCGAGAGCGAGTTGGAGGCGCTCCTCGCTTCTCGCAAGCCTGTCCTGCATCGCCTTGAGTTCCGTGATATCCAGGGATACCCCACACATCGCCACTGCCTGTCCGTGCTCGTCGCGAACAAGCTGACCGCGCGCAAGCACCCACGAGATGGTATCGTCGGGACGGACGACGCGGTACTGGACATCATAGTCAGCGCCGTTCTCCATCGTTTTGTTAACAGCCGACAGCATCGTCGGCAGGTCATCTGGATGGATGGCGCTCAGGAGATCGTCGTAACTGAACGAATGGCCCCCGTCGCGGCCGAAGTTTTCGCGGCACACGTCAGAGGTGTCGAGGACCATGGTCTTGAGATCGAGTTCCCAGTAACCGAGACTTCCGGCCTTGAGCGTGTCTTTCATACGCCGTTGTGATCGAAGGGCGGCTTCTTCCGCTTTCTTCGTGCCGGTGATGTCGCGAGATATGGACAGGATGCGGTCCGGCTTTCCGTCTTCTCCCAAGATCGGGGATACCTTGACCTCCCACCATCTTGGATTGCCCTTGACGGTGTCCGCCGTGCCGATGAAACCCTGACTTTTGCCAGCCCGTGCGGAAGCCAGAGCGTCCAGAGCCGCCTTGTTGCCTTCGTCCTTCCAAAAATCCGGCCAAGGACAGTTTCGGACGGTTTCGAAATCGTCGACCTCCATCACCCTCATGCCGCCGGCGCTCATGAATGTGATGTTGCCGTCGAGATCGATAACCTTGATGCAGTCGTCACATGCGGAGAGTATTTCCGCCACGAGCGCTACGTCCAGTGTTTCCGACCCGTCGATCACGAGCGAAGTGCGCTGGGATACCCCTGTCATTTCGTCGCCAATCGGTTGGACTCAGGAACAATGGTTTTCAGGGACATCGGCAACCGTTTCATCATGGAGTGCGGGGGTAGCCGGGCAACGGCGGTATATGTTTTTTCACGTAAGATTGCCAAGCCGCTAACGCAATAAACGAGCGGTGCTGCAAACTCGTCTTTTCCGGTCGGAAGCGGCCAGTGTCAGGCCACCGACGGAGCAACAATCAGGCTTGGCGGAGCGGCCAATCCGACGTCGCCGCGCAGGTGGCGTGCGATGTAGTCAAGAGCATTCTGGAGGCCGTTCATGGTGTAGGGCTTCTCGATAACACCGAGCGCCCCGACAAAGTCTTCGGGAATGCGCTTCAGGTTGCCCGTAACGAACACGTACGGAATGCCGCACTCCGCGAGATGCTTTCCAACGTCCAGCCCCGTGGGTCCGTCCGTGAGATGCACGTCTACGAAGGCGAACTCGGGCTTCTGGTCTTCGAGGATGGCGAGTGCCTTTGTCCTGTTCATAGCCTGGCCGATGACCAAATGGCCCGCCGCTTCGACTTCCTCTTCGAGTTCGAGTGCCAGTAAGGCCTCATCTTCGACGATCATGATTTTCAAACTATGCTCCATGTCAGTTGTCCACCATCAAGGTGACGCTGACCGTTGTCTGCCGACCCTTCACCTCTCGTTCGATCGCAGCCTCGACCTGACGGCAGCAGGTTTCCAGCATAAGTCGCCCGAATTCGTCGTCTTCCTCGTTGACTGCAACCGGATCGGCCGTGTCGGTCACCGCTATGAGGAAATGGCCGTTTGGACGATTGACCGTCAGGTGGATTTCCCCGCCGCCGTCCCGCAACCCGCGCCTAACCGCATCGCCGACGAGTTCGTTGACGATCAGCGCCAGCGGAGAGGCCTTAGCGGCAGGTACCAAGACGGGCGATAGGTCCATCGTGATCCTGATGTCGTCACGTCGGAGCGATCCCACAAGATCGACCACCATATCGCGGGCGAAGTCGGCGACGTCGAAGCGTCCGACATCATTGGAGGTGAAGAGTTTGCGCTGAACCGTGCTGAGGGCCTCTACGCGGTTGAGCACAGACAGAAGGGTATGGCGGACGGTTTCGTCCTTGGTCTTCCTGGCCTGAAGCTTCACAATCGACGAGATGGTCAACAAGTTGTTCTTAACCCTGTGGTCCACTTCGTGAACCAATGTTGTCTTCGCGTTGAGCGCCTGAGTGAGTTCGCTGGTGCGAGCCGCAACTGCAGCTTCGGCCTCCCTGCGCGCCGATGCAGACTGCATCTGCTTCATCTTGTCGTCGGTGAAATCAAGCTGGGAGGCAAAGTAGTAGATTGCCTCGCCGTGTTCCTTAAATACCGGGCTGATGAACAGCGCGTTCCAGAAGGTTGATCCGTCCTTCCGATGATTGACGACATCGATGGCTATTGAACGCTGCTCCTTGATAGCGTCCCTTATCATCTGGACTGCCGCTGGATCGGTCTCTGGGCCCTGAAGAAAGCGACAGTTCCTTCCGACAAGTTCGTCCGCTTCGTAGCCCGTCAGATCGCTGAAAGCCTTGTTGGAGAAGATGATCGGATTGTCGTACTGGCGGGGATCGGTGATGATCATAGGCATGCGAGTGGCTTTGAACGCCGCCGCGAAGGGGTCCTCGGATGGGTGCTCGGCGAGGAGCTTGTCCCCGGCGCTTTGTGCGCCCCTTTTCGCCGAGATTGTATCGTTCATTGGGATCCCTACTTTATCAATCAGCTGACAACGCATACGCCACCCAAATGTTCCTGGTTGCCGGCCGGGTTCTTCAGAAGCGGATGGCGCGCCCCTCGTGTTTCAGGTTTAGACGACGAAGCTAGCCCGTCAACGCCATGTCCCGCGCCTTGATAGGAATGGAACCATTGCTCCTTACTCACAGAGCGCCTTTTCCAACGAAAACAACGGATCGAGGCATTTGTGAGCAGATGTTCCCCCTATTTCGTTCATATCCTATGTTCGCCGGAGCATGCATTATTCTTCGACATCGTATAGCCGGTGCCATTTCGAGAATGTAATTATACCGAGTATGTTTGCCGTAGCTTGTCCCCGCAAAATTGTAATATATTCGAATGAGTGTCCGTCAGGATCATTGAAGTAAACGCTGGAGGCTGGCATCCAGGGAAACACGGTGGGCTCCTGGATTTGGTCTCCTGCGCCATTTCGAGGAACAGTGCCCTTTGAGCGCAAGTAGGCAGGAGCCTCGGTGACTTCATCGATCGTCGTCCGAAAAGCAATGTGCAGCTTCATTCGTAAGGGAGAGCTCTGGATGGACCAGAGACCCAGAATGGATCGTTCACGCCCGCCGGTCCACAGGAATGCCACGTTTCGCTCCGGGATAGTGTGCGCCAACTCCAGACCTGCAATGTTTTGGTCGAAATCAACTAAGCTAGCACAGCCTTCTTCTCGGTTGCAGGCAGGGCTTATGGAAAGCGATATGCTGGCACGTCTCGGTGGAGACACGTTCGCTATTTTCATTGACAGCATTAATGACCGGTCCAAGGCCGAAGAGGTCGCGGAACGCCTGCTTGTTTGCCTTTGCACACCCCTGACCATGCTCGGCGGCGAGTTGCTCGTGTCCGCCAGTATTGGTATCGCGATTTTTTCCTGACGATGGCGATAGTATCGACGTTCGTCTTTTAGGCACTGCACTCGTTGGCCCAACTCGACGTCCGGCCCCTCGCCGATGGCGTATCAATGGAAGCGCTACCACTAAGCCACTATCGTCGAGAGCTTCGGTTCGCGAGGTCTTCTAATGCGCTTCATGGCACTTGCTGTAACTGTTTCGGTGTCGCTGAGCGCGCCACGGATCGCATCCGATATGCCTGTGACCACGAAATCAGCGTCGATTTCAGCCGCTGCGACCGGACTTTCCAGCTGGCCTTCGATGCCGGTCATGACGATCCCCACCCGCAGCGACGGCTTCTGTCGTTTCAGGCGACGCACGGCCTGTCTGGCATGGGCCTTGGAGCCAGAATTGAGGAACGCGATGAGGACGGTATTGACATCTGCGAGACGCAGGAGGTTGACGGTTCTGCCACTAACAGCCGAATGCTCCGCCTGAGACACGGTCGCGCCCTGAATGGCCAGGACCTGCGATATCATCGACGCGGCTGCGTCGTCGATCGGGCCCCTGCCACCGATGCAGAGCACGGACTTGCCGTCGCCAAGCGGCAGATGTGGTCCTCCAAGACTTCGTTCCGGCGTGGCTGGTTCGTTTTCAGCCAGCCCGTCTTCGCCTCCCTCTTCGATGGCAATGTCAGCCAGATTGCCAATCAGCGTCTGCGTCGTCGAAGCAAACAATGTGACCTGCGCTTCTGTCATTACCCCCCTTTGCCGATCCAATTCGCCAAGCCGAAGTGCAGGAAGCCCAACCTTCTCGTAGTAGTCGATCAGATACTCGTTCTCGAGGAAATCTTCGGCGTTGTCCGTTGCCTCGTTCGGGTCGCCGGCAAGCAGTCTTTGGTAGAGCTTCTCCTGCGGTTGGAGGACGGGCTCGTTTCCAAGGAGAACATCGAGGAAGCTGAATTGTGGAACATACCGGCCGAGAACGACAAGGCAGACTGTCAGTGGGGTCGACAGCATAAGGCCGACGGGCCCCCAGAGCCATGACCAGAAAATGGCAGATACGATAATGGCGAGCGGCGACAGACCCGTATGGCTTCCATAGAGCCATGGTTCGACAACATTGTTGCTTATCAGTTCCGTGACGATGAACAGCGCGGCGACCCAGGCGACCAGCGACCATCCCGGGGCAATTGCGAGCGCCAGGAAAAGCGGTAGGGTCATGCCGATAACGGGTCCGATGTAGGGAACGAAACGCAGAACGAGCGTCAGCAGCCCCCAGAGGATGGCGTTCGGTATGCCGAGCAACCAAAGCCCGATCGCAATGGGAAGCGCGTAAAGCGTGTTCACAACCAATTGCATCAACAGGTATTTGCCGACACGCTTGCCTGCATCCTGAAGGGCCGCCGTCGTCCGATGCAGATCTCCCAGTCCGACGAGACGAATGAATCTGTCACGAAGCTCCTCCCGTTCCAACAACATGAAAATCACGAGGACGATGACAAGGCCTGCCGTCGCAAACGGGCTAATCAGCGGCAGGATGAAGTTGCCCAGGGTTGCGACCGGATTGGAGCGCGTGACAATCTCCACCGGCATCGGGTCGCGGCGGCTGGTGGAAGGTGGGGCGTCTTCCTTGCTCTCTTCGGCGGTGTCCTTCATTTCCGAGCCTATGCGCTCAACGACCTTGCTGAGATGTTCAACGACGCCGTTGCTAGACCCCGCCTGGCTGAGGGCGTGGACCTTGCCGACGATGTTGCGCTGATAGGTCGGAATGTTGTCGGCGAGGTTGGCAACCTGTCCGGCGACTATGAAACCGAAGGCTGCGATGACGAGAAAAGCCGTCGCGACCGCTAGAAGGACTGCAGCAATCCTTGGCACGTATCGCTTGCGCAGGAAGCTGACAATTGGAGCGAGCGTAAAAGTCAGCAGAAGGGCGAGCGCCAGCGGAACGAACACCTCCTGCCCAACGTAAAGTATAGCCGCAACGCCGATGAGAGTAAGGATCGTCCTACCCGAAAGCGTCGGGGCTGTCAGGGAACCTGATGCAGTCGCAATCGCCGTTGCTCCGCTGGTTTTAATATCCGTGTCGCCCAATGCCGCCTCCTGCTCGAAGTCTTGTCGCCGACGATCCGGCATCGACGCTTAAATGCGTCAAGGCGGAGACTTATCGAGGCATAGAGCAAAATTTATTCTGAGCAGCCGATGCCGACCGAGGAACCGTCTGAAAGGCAGATCGAAGCAAATCGTTTGAGGGCGAACCACGGCTCCTGGCAGTCGAAAAGAGTGGCCTCCGCCATCGTCGTATCGGGCGCTCTTGAAATTTTTCAGATCTCCGATTTTGCCGCGCATACTTTTTGCAGTCTCGTGCGTTTACGAGCGATTTCCAACGAGCGAGGGTATTCATGCGGCTTTACCAATGTGATGTGAGCGGCTTGCCTCTGTATTTTGACAACCACTTCAGCGTCGGGGCTAACAATGCGCCCGTCGGCTTTGCAGCCGACACGCTAACCCTTCACACCCTGACCAATGCGGGAGACAGGACCTACACAATAGCCTGCCGGCCCGGCGAAGTGTTCCGGCTGTGCTCGAACGCGGCAATCGATGGCAGTAACTGGCTGGTTGCCGCCGACGACACGAACTTTCTCGGCATTCCCGCACGGTACAACCGCGTCATTCCGAACACAAACACGCCTCAGGGCCTCGAGCGCTTCCATAAGATCGGTGCTGCCCAGCGCCATCTTTTCTATTCGATACTCCGTTTCGGCATTCCATGCCCTGACAGGAAAGCTGATCCAAAGCGCGGCCTGGTCTTCGATTTTCTTGACGACGCCGTCGACTCGGTCGGTAACCTCGTTCCCGCGATGACCGGCCACGAGGACGGGTTGATCAATCTGCGGGCCGCCGAGGCCGATGACGTGGTTCGCGAGACTGTTCGGGTGTCCATGGGCGAGCCGTACCGTACGCTGCTTGAGCACTTCCGCCACGAGATAGGCCACTTCTTCTTCGACCAGCTTCTGCTTGAGAGCGACATGCTCGAAGAAGCACGTCACCTGTTCGGAGACGAGCGAGAGGACTACGATGCCGCGCTTAGGAAGAACTATGAGGAAGGCGCACCTGCCGACTGGCAGCAACGGTTCATCTCGACCTATGCAAGCTGTCACCCTGCCGAAGACTTTGCCGAGTGCTGGGCACACTTCTTCCATATCATCGATACGTTGGAATCTGCACGCTCGTTCGGTCTGTCAATCGAGCCTTTCCGCCACCGCGATCTCGATGCCGAGGTCTCTTTCGACCCGTATCGTGCCGATAGCGCTCAAAAGCTTGTCGACGCGTGGATTCCGATCAGCCTGGCGCTAAACACTTTCCAGCGCTCAATGGGGCAGAATGACATCTACCCCTTCGTCATGCCGCCGGCTGTCGTCGAAAAATTGGATTTTATCAATCGCGTAATCAAGGCTGCGCGAGAAGGTACGCTGGGGAAGTCGGTCGCATCACTCGGACAGCCTGCGAATATCCAGTCCGCCGCTGTTTAGAGCGGTTCCCTGACTGATTGAATCTTTGGGGCTTTGCAAATCGGTCCGGGTCTGATTCAAGCTATCTGCCGATGGAGGTCGGCGGATATGTCAAAATTCCTTTCTGTCGATCTGCGCGTTCGTGTTGTTGCTGCGGTTTCTGCTGGTGCAACGCATCGAGAAGCCGCCGAACGTTTCGGTGTGAGTGCCGCAAGCGTCAGTCGCTGGCGAAATTTGCAACTGCGGCAGGGTGATGTGCGGCCTGGCCCGCTTGGCGGGGATCGCAATTCCCGCAAAACCGAGGCGCATGGGGAACAGATCATGACCTGGCTCGCCGAACATCGGGACGGAACCCTGTTTGAACTCCGCGACGCGTTGGCGGAGCAAGGCATCACGATCAGCAAGTCGGCCTTGCACCGCTTCCTTGTCCGGCACGGCCAGACGCGTAAAAAAAGACTGGCCACGCGATAGAGCAGAGCCGGCCCGATGTCTTGGAGCAGCGCCAGCGCTGGTTCGACGACCAATTGGATCTCGATCCCGCCAAGCTCGTCTTTATCGACGAAACCTGGACTGCGACGAACATGGCTCGCAGCCATGGACGCTGCAGGAAGGGAGAGCGCCTGCGAATGGGCTTTCCTCACGGCCACCGCAAGACGACGACGCTGGTGGCGGGTTTGCGCAGCACAGGCATGGTTGCACCGCTCGTGATCGACGGGCCGATAAACGGAGACTGGTTCGAGGCCTATGTCGCACAGGTGCTGGTTCCGACATTGAAGCCTGGCGATGTTGTCATCCTCGACAATCTTTCCAGCCACAAAAGGCCCGCTGCCCGCGCGTTGATCGAGACTGCCGGTGCACGCATGCTTTTCTTGCCGCCCTACAGCCCCGACTTCAACCCTATAGAAAAGGCATTCTCAAAGCTGAAAGCACTCCTGCGCAAGGCGGCAGAACGCACTGTGGCAGGCCTTTGGGACAGGATTGGAAAACTGATCGACCTCATTGAACCTCAAGAAGCCCGAAACTTCTTCACCTCCTGCGGATATGATCCAGAATGAAAGGGAAACGCTCTAGCGCATTTCTTGCAAGCAATTCTTATCCCCGCCGGCGGGGCGTGGTCTAGGTTCGGGATGCCGCAGGTCAGGCAGGGTCGAAGATCGGCGGCAAATTGGTGCTATTTCCGCTGACTGCTAGGTCAGAGACGAGGCAGGTGCGGTGAACACAGCATAGAGTCCTGCTACGCAAAAATCCAAATGCACGTTCCTCGCACCATTAATTCCTAGGCTGATCAGCCGAGACCCAAAACCACGACGTGCCGGGGGTGTAGCTGGCGGTCCACCAACTTCCCGCCACGTCAACTTGAAGACATCGGTCTCGATCGACCAATGGACTTCGACCTTTCCTCCATCGACCGACAAAGCTCCATACTTGACCGCATTGGTTGCCATCTCGTGCAGCAGCAGTGAAAGCGACAGGGCCGTCCTCGATCCAAGAGTAATGTCAGGTCCGCTCAGCTCAAATCGTTCCGATCCCGTCTGCGGAAGAAGTATGCGTTCGACAAGATAGTGGATATCTGTCGCTTCCCAATTGGTCTGCAGAAGAACATTATGAGCGTTTCCGAGCGCTGCTAGTCTTTGAAAGAAACTTGTGGATGCCGCTGGATCCACCTGCCGGAGGCTCTGCGAGGCAATGGCTTGCACGACTGAGAACGTGTTTTTCACTCGGTGTGCCATCTCCTCCATCAGCAACTGCTTCTGCTGCTCGGCATATTTGATTGCAGTGATGTCGACGGCCGTGCCAGAGAACCGCGGAGGTTTTCCGTCGACCTGCACGAGCTTGCCCTTACATTCGACCCAGCGGACATCCTTCCCGGGAACTGCAATTCGATAGTCGCTGACGAAGTCGGCTCCGAGTTCGAACACATCGCGTATCTTTTCGTTGAGCTGCTGCAGGTCATCCGAATTGACAAACTTCTGGTATTCCTCGACCGTCACTCCGGAGGCCGTTTTTTCCGGGTTCAGACCATACATGGCTGCAAAATTGGCATCACCGTGGATAAGCTCGCTCTCGAGCATCCAGTTCCAGATGCCGACGCCCCCGGAAGCGCCGAGGGATACTTTAAGCCGCTCCTCGCTTTCTACCAGCAGAGCCTCAGCTTCCTTACGGCCTGTGATGTCGAAAAACAGCGCTGAGAAGCTCTCACCCGTCTCTTTTTTGCTTCGCACCTCCAGCCAAAGGTCAAGTTCGGTAACAAAAAACTCAAACGACTGAGACACCCCGGTATCAACCGTGAGCGCGAACCTCTCGATAAGCCACTGAGGGATGTGCGTGGAAAGATCGCGGATAGTCTTTCCGACACAAGTAGCCGAAAGCCCCAAAAGCTCCATGAAAGCCGGGTTGATCTCCATGAAGCGGTAGTCGACAGCCCTCCCGTGGCCATCTCTTATCAATTCGCCGAGAAAGAACCCTTCTCCCATGTTTTCGAAAAGTTCCCGCCAGCGCTTTTCGCTCGCCTTTACCTGATCTTCGGCCACGCGCTGCGCAGTGCGATCACGCAAGATCTTGATGAAGCCGACGGTCGAGCCATCGGCCGCCTGCAATGGCATCATCTCGCCATTTGCCCAAAACCGCTCGCCGCCCTTGCGTAAATACCACCGTTCGTCCGCCCCTCGACCGCGTGCCAAAGCGTTGCTCATCTCGACGTCTGCGACATGTTCAGCCCGATCTTCGGGAGTGAAAAATAGTGAGACATGTTGGCCAAAAGCTTCCTCTCGGCTCCAACCGAGAATTCTATTCGCGCCTTCGTTCCAGTCGGTAACTAAACCTCCGAGATCGAGTACAACGATCGCGTAGTCAACGGCGCTCTCGAACACCGCCCGATATCGCGCTTCGCCGCTTTGGGCCAGTCGACGCGAGTTCGCTTCTGACTGCAACGCCTGCCGTAGATCGAGCTGGGCCATGACCTGCTTGGCCAACACGCGTAGAGTCCTCTGCTGCATCTCGTTCAAAACACGAGGCTCATAATCCAGAACGCAGACTGTCCCAATCGGCAGGTTGTCGGGGGTCTTCAAAACGGCCCCTGCATAGAAGCGAAGATGCGGATCACCAGTCACGAGCGGGTTGCAGTCGAAACGGTGATCCTTCGTGGCATCCGGCACCATCAAGAATTCGTCCTCGAGAATGGCCTTGGCGCAGAAAGAACTGCCGAACGGCGTCTCCCGGACGCCCAGTCCGACCTCCGCTTTGAAGAACTGTCGGCTTTCCCCGATCAGGTTGACGACAGCGATCGGCGTCCCGCATATTTCGGACGCAAGCTGAGCAATGTCGTCGAAGTCCTTCTCGCGGGGACTGTCCATTATACCATAGCGTGCAAGCGCCTCGAGACGAGCTCGTTCTGTAGCTTCGACGTTGACTGCGACTGTGGACAATGGTGGCCCCTGGGATACCAAGACCAACATGGCTTAGCTTTCCGATACACTCATAAGCGGATCTTAGGCGTTGGCAAGCCGGTCGACGCCTCCGTCATACTCACTGAGCAAGACCAGTATCATGGGCGCGTCTGCAAGTTTTGATGGGCTCGCACACATTTTGAGATTAATTCGTCTCTAACAAGTTGAGTAAAAGCTTTGCGCTTGAAAAGATACGAACTGCCGACCTCGCAAAAGAACTTAAAACGTGCGCAAAATCAAAGGTCCGAGGCGGAAAGCATATCTATGGAACTCATTTGCATGGTGGATGTGAATGTATTCAGATCTATGCCTGATGCGCTTGCCTCAACGGTTGTCAAAAAGAGACTTGAGCTCCGTAAAATCGATCTTCGACCGTAACGCCATTGGCTTGGCATTGGCCATCATACCAACCACATGAATCCAACATCCGTTGCGACTGTTTCGAATGCCGCAAATTTGATGGATTGGAATAAAATACGTCTCGACAAGATCGCCTTTGAAGCCAAACGATTCAACTTCTACGAGGATGCTCATTAAAAATCTCTACCCATGCCAATTCCAGGAAATTTAGCCAATCTTATACCCGCCCGCTTCAGCATGACATGCTGTTGACAGCCGTGTCGCTCCAATTCGACACCTCATTGTCTATTGCACCAGCTTCGGTTTGGTACCCTTCGGTGGCTGTGGAGCGCTTGGGGTTTCTGCGGGTGCGAACTTTGCTATGCGATCCGCAAATATCGAAACGTCTTTGCCAAGTCCATCGGTATTTGCAGTGAGAATTTCGGTGATCATCTCGCGCATTCGATCCGCAGCCAGTGCTGCGTCAATAAGACTGGACCCCGCGAGTTGTTCGATAACAGACAACACGGCAATCTGCGTGGTGGCGATCATGGCGAACTGCTTTCGCGAAGCCTCGATGACTGATCGGAGCGCTTTATGAATGTCATCTAAAGTCTCTTTGACGTCGCTCACCGGTCATCCTTTCCTGGAGCACGAGGAAAACAGCTTGTGCACTTTGAATCTGAGAGTGCTGCTTCTGGCACGCTGAGGTATCAAACCATGTAGCATCCGAGGAAGAATGGGCTGAGTGGCCGGCGGCTGTATATCAGAGAGTTGTTCAAACACCCGTCTCATGAATACCAAACCCTCTGAAATAGGTCCGTTAGATGCGTTGCGACAACCCATCCGCGGATCTCGCGGATGGCGAATATGCAGCCACAAAGTTTTTGCTCTCGAGTTTAAGCCCAACATTCTCCTGCACATAAAAGTCTGTCGCGAACGTCAGAATTCTGTCCACTCCTCCTGTTTCAAAGCTGTGTTTCCACGGGAAGTGACCCGTGGCAAGGGCGTCGCCCGTTGCGACTTCATTGCGGATGCTGTTTGGCGAAGTCCAGCTGTTTGCGATCTTGCGCTCCCGCCCAGTTGAAACTGGCTGATTAGCTCACGCAGGTGCCCGGCTTCTGAGGCAAGGGTGGCGCTGGCAGCGTTGCTTTCCTCGACCATGGCTGCGTTCTGTTGCGTAACCTGGTCCATTTGGTTCACCGCCGTGTTGACTTCCGCCAACCCCACAGATTGTTCACGGGCTGATGTCGCAATAGCATCCATGTGTTGGTTGACGGTTACGATGTAACCCTCGATGGTCTTCAGCGCATCTCCGGTCTCGCTCACCAGTTTGACACCGCTTTGCACTTCGAGCGAGGAATTGCGGATGAGTTCCTTGATTTCCTTGGCGGCTTTTGCGGAGCGCTGGGCAAGTTCCCGGACCTCCTGTGCCACGACTGCAAATCCCTTTCCAGCTTCGCCTGCACGAGCGGCCTCAACGCCTGCGTTCAGGGCCAGGAGATTTGTCTGGAAAGCGATTTCGTCGATCACGCCAATGATGTTGGAAACCTGGCTGGAGGATTCCTCAATTTTCTGCATGGCATCGACGGCGTTCGCGACGACCTTGCCAGACTGGGCAGCACTCGAATTTGCTTGGATAGCAACAGATCTAGCTTCTTCGGCACGCTTTGATGAATTAGACACGTTGGCTGTGATCTGATCGAGTGCAGCGGCCGTTTCCTCGAGGGACGCGGCCTGTTGCTCGGTCCGCTTTGACAGATCCTCGGTGCCTTGGCTGATCTCGCTTGTCCCATTTTCGATTTGCCCTGCGACCTGCGCAACGGACCGCAGTGTATCTGCAAGCTGTCCTACCGCACCGTTCAAGTCATGACGAAGGGCGTCGAAATCAGGAGCGAATGCTTCATCTATTTGAAAGCTAAGGTCGCCGGAAGCGAGACGACGAAGACCGCCGGCGAGACCTGTCGTCGCTTCCTGCAAACGGATCTGTGCCGCACTTTCAGCCTCGGCTGTCAAACGAACTCGATCTGCCTCGCCTTGAATCCGCGCGGCTTCAGCCTCATCTTCAAGACGTTTGTTGGAAATTGCCGCCAAGCGGAACACTTCGACAGCACTTGCCATCTCGCCGATTTCATCGGCGCGGCCGACGAAGGGAACGGAGCTCGTTCTATCCCCACCAGCCAGTTTGGTCATAGCCGCCGTGATCTTGGAAATTGGCCGGCTAATGCCTGAAATCGCAAACCACACTGCGCCAAAGATAATCGTAAGAATGCCGCCAATCGCTGCATAGGTGATTTCGATTGTGGATGAGAACTCGACCGCACTGTCACCGGCCGCTTTTGTTGCGCCGTTTTTGTTCACAGCGACGAGCTGGTCAACAAGATCAGCCATCTTGTCGGCAATTGGGGACATTTCTTTATTCATGACCGCCTTGGCGTCATCATCCTGCGAAGCCGCAGAAAATTTGACGAAACGCAGTCCTACCGCGCTGAGGCGTGAAAGATTATTGCGAAGGTCTCCGAGCAGGCCTCGATCATTGTCATCCAGACCAAGAGCTTCGTAGTTCTTGAACTCGTTGGCGATCCGCGCCGTCCCCGTATCGATAGAGGTCTGCGCCTCACTCTGTGTCTTCTCGTCGGATGCTGCGAGATGCTCCAGATATGCCACACGCAAGTCGGATAAGGCTGTATCGATTTCCTTCGCGGTGGCGACGCTTGGCAGCCAGTTGGTCGATATTGCGATGACGTTGTCATTGGTCGCCGTCAGCGAGCGAACTGCAAAATAAGAGAAAGCGACAATTGCAAATGCTACGACGGATAGAACGCCAATCAAGGCGGTTTTGATTTTAGGGCGTGTCACGGGGAAGCTCCTTAACGGCATGGGTGTGCATATCGGCGAAATATGCTGGCCAGAAGCAAACCATCTGCTTAGGTTCAGCTCAAAACACACAGCCATCGTGTGCTATCGAGTTGGAAACATAAGGGGAATATTTCAGACGATAGTTAAATTATACGTAAGATGCAGCTCTGTATCGAACGTCCGCGCAAGTCAGACGCAAACCAAGCCTATGCTGGGTGGTACAAACATGACCTGGTTCGTTTCGTTACGGATGAGATATAGGATTTATGTGATCAATTGGGCCATCACATGGTCAAGCACCTCATAATGAGCAAGTCCCTGACTCCCCGACGTGCTCATTGGGGCAGCTGCAAGGCTGCTGCAAGCCCGCAAATGAGCGGCGCAACTGCACAATCAGTGGGGCGGAGCCGCCGCAAACGGTTTGTCCGGGGCCACAGACTTCATTGCTGGACGTCCATGACTGCATTCGCCGCGAGTCTGAGCCTCTGCCGGTCGGCTTCTAGGTCGAGGGCCAGCTCGGCGCGCGCAAGCGCCTCCTTCGAGTGGCGCAAGGCATTGTCGCGATAACGAGGCTGGGGGAACCTTGCCAGGATAGCGAACACCTTCTGCAGCCTCAGGCCGATCTCGACGAGGGCAGCGCCGTCGCGCGCGATCAGTGTGAAGAGATCGTCGAAGAGGTCGTCCAGATCGATCGCCGGAACATAGATGTCTGGAAAAAGAACATCGCCCTGGACCTTTTCATCGAGAGGCTCTGTCCAAACAGCCAGGACGCGCAGCGCCCGTGAAATGACGTCGATCGCTGTGCCTGGGTCGTTAACCGCGGGAGAGAGGGCGCGCGAGGCGATTTCCGCCAGAACAGATGCCCCGAAACGAGGGTCCTGATCGTAGGATCGGGTATCCTCAATGGAAAAGCACTTCACACAGGCGGCTGTGACATGCTCCTTCTCTTGGTTCAGGCCATCAATCCAGGCAATCGGACTTGTCGGATCGACAAGCTTGCCGGGAATCATCCTCACGTAGATACGCACCTTCGATTCCGTGGCGATCGATGACAGCGCATTCGTGTCGAGATGCTGCACATAGCCGATGCGATTGATAAAAATTGGCTTCGCTGATGAAGGGATCTCGTTGGCGTTCGGCAAACGGTTTCCGCCCAGATAAGGCCGTTGGCGCCGAGCCCGCATCGCTTCGATAGCGACCTTTTCGACCCGTTCCGTCGTCTCTGTCACGCGTCCCAGCCTCGAAAGATGGTCTATCCAGCGTAGCAGCGTGACAACGATCAGAATGATCACGCCGATCGTTACGACGAACAGCACAACCCGGCCGCTATCTCCATAAGCCCCAGTGCTGAGCGCGATGATGCCCACCAGACTGAACAGGAACGAGCCCATGAATGTCGCAAGGACATTTTGAGTGGTGCTGTCCTCCATGACCAATCTGGTGGCGCGTGGCGTCACATTGCTGGTCGCTGCGGAATATGCCGAGACCATGGTGCTGAGCGAAAATGTCGTCACCGTCAGCATACTGGACGCGATGATTTCCAGAATGTTGTCGACAGCGTCAGCACCGATCTGCGTGGAAAGATGATCTGGGATAAATGGGCCAACGACAATGGCAAGGAGAGCGGTGGCGATCGCAAGAATGGAAAATAGCGTTGCTCTAAACCAGATGCGGCGGGCAATTTGGGAAAGAAGCCAAACCCAGCGAGAATTCATGTAGTTGGATCCAGTTTGAGTGAATAGAAATACATAGTGCACGACGACCAGAAGTCACTGCAGCGGACGATGCCCGGCATACAGTGTCCAAATGTGGAAGTTTCACAAGAAATTACATCTGGGGCGTTGCAGCCTACTCAAGCAGATCCTTTCTGCGGATCGAGTGATGACTATTGGGTCGACCCTAGCCGGATCGGCATTGGTGGCCGCCGCGATCTCGCCATTAAAAAGACCTTCGTCGTGGCTTTGGTTGCCACGCAGATTGCCGCTAATTCCGCTCAATAAGGGGCTGCCTTCGCCCTTCTCCTCCAGCTCGGCCCCAATGTCGCCCATCCAAAAGCTTCAGGCGCGATTAGCTGCCCTATCAAGCAACATGAACTTCTCACCGGGAACAGCTGGTCGGTCCTCGGTGGCGTCCTTAAGGTTGGTCAAAAGCAACCCGACCCTACCGGAGTGCTGATCGTGATCCAGCTCTTATGGCGCAACAAAGGCGGAGGTAGCACCCGGCCTTGACCGTTGGTCCCCGAAGGTCTCAATAATCGGGCCGAAAACAGCCATCTTCCATCTCGAAAACGAGAACGAACCATGCTAGACTTCCGGTTACCGGGAGTGCTTCAACAGTTCGTCGCCATGCACTCGGTTACCCGCAATTGTTTTTCAGTTCCATCCCGCCGCCGTACTGCACAAATAATTCGCTACCTTCGCCTCTAAGCTTTCGACGCATGGAAAATTGCGGCCTGCATCGCCTGAAAAACTTGACGTGACAGCAACCCCGAAGGCCCCCCAATCCGCAGGTCAATTTTTCTCGAGCCGCCGGCGCAGCATCTCCAGGAAGGGGATGTTCTCATATTGATCAGGCTGGACCATGTCCCAGGCAACTCCGGAGGGGCGCGGCATATCGTTGTGGGTTGCAATCAATTCGTGCTCGGTGGCGATGTAGTCGAGAGGGCTGTCATGGGCGAGCATGGTCATCTGCTCCTCGGGCACCAGCTGGGATGAATGAATGCTGGTCGCCATCGGCGTCTCCGGTCCGATGATGCCCAATTCTCGGAAGATGCCGGTTTCAAGATCGGCGAAGCCCGCGCCCTTGCCGGTTCGGCCGCCCGAGCGGCTGACGGCCACCGAGCCGACGATGCAGAAATCAAGCTTCGGCACATCGTCGAAATCGATGCGCTCCCCATGGGCCATATAGCCCTCGGCGGTTGACGCCAATTCGAAGGTCACGCCCTTTTCGATCAGCTTTGCGGGGTCGATGCGCAGATAGGGAAAGGATTTTGTCAGCTCGGGAACCGGGCAGAACAGGGTCTTGCCGTCGTAAAGCGCCCGCATCCGCAATGGGATCTGCGGCGGATCCGGATTGCATTTCACCATGCGTGCCGATTTCCAAGCATCCGTCTGAGCCAGCCTCCAGGCGGCCAGGTCGGCGCCCACAAAGTTCGGGATGTGGCTGACTGCAGGGCCGATGGCGACGCCTGTTTCTTCGAGGAGATGCCAGATAGCGTTGCGCACTTCGTCCTTTTTCATGCTGCGCCCAGCCCAGCGTCCATGATCGTTCATTCCTGAATTCCTTTTCCGTTTCCAAGGGGTTCGTTTATGTCAGCGGCGACACCTGTCATGGCCGACAAGCGCGTCTCGTCGAAGGCGGCGATGTCGCCGATCACCTGGATCAGACGCTCCGCGGCACGTTCGACCAGCGCATTTCCTTTTTCCACTGTTGCCTGCCGCGCATCGCCGGAAGCACCCGATGGGTGCAGATCCTGCATCATCCAGCCGAAGCCTGCCATGCGGCCATTGCCCGGATCGGTCTGCAGCAGCGAAAACGCTGTTTCCAGGTCTTTGGCGCGGGAGGGAAAGTCGGCGATATGGTCGGTTGCGACGAGATGCGGATAGAGATGCAGCATCATCGAGGTTTCGATGGCGCCGCCATGGATGCCGAAGGCGATTTCATCGTCGCTGAATAGTCCTTCCGGATAGCCGGCATCGAACCAGCTGGCGTAAAAGGCCATGGCGCCGAACCGCTGGCGCAGCATCAGCGCCGTCGGCTGCAACTGCTTGACCTGGCCACCATGGCTGTTGAACAGCAATACTTTGGTGATGCCGGCCCGCAGGGCGCCTTCCAGCACCGTTCCCCAAATCTCCATGGTCGCAGCCGCCGTATGCGACAGCGTGCCGGGAAAGCTCAGATGCTCCATCGAATTGCCGATCATTTGTTCCGGCAGGATGACGACGGGCATATCGGGCGCCATGCGCTCGATTGCGTGGGCAAGAATGCCGCGATTGATCAGCGCATCGGTGCCGACAGGCAGATGCGGTCCATGCTGCTCGACCGCCGCAACCGGAAGGATGGCGATCGTGCCGGGCGGCAGCGCCGCGATCTGGCGCGTCGACAGTTCGATCCAGTAACGGGAATCAGACATGGGCGACCTCCGCCAGTTGGGCTGCAAGATCGCCAAGCGTCAGCCCGTTGACACGCTGTACCTCGGCTGTGACATCAAAGTCGAGATCGTCCGTACCGAAGGCCGCCGCGACGGCGCCGGCGAACATGGCGATAGTGTCGCTGTCATTGCCGCCATTGACGGCCGCAAGAATGGCCTGCCAGGGCGAAAACTCGGCCGCGATGACGAGACCGAAAGCCACGGGAACGGCTTCCACCATGGCGACGCCGTTGCCGATCACCGCTTCGAGCTCCGTCATTGCCGCCCGCGGGCGCCCGATGAAGCACCGGCCGATATCGACGGCCATCTCCAGCCGCCGGACCATATCGGCGCCGCCGGTCACGCGGCCGCTGCGTTTAGCTTCGGCCTCGCCGATCCGTGCTGCTTTTATGGCTGCGTCCAGCAAATTGTCGCGACTGCCGCCGCCAAGGCCGTGGGCAATCGAACCGGCAATGGCGGCGGCACCTGCGTAGGCGATCTGCGTGTTGTGGGTCGGTGCGGAAAACGTCACGGCGATTGCGGCCGCGCCTTCGATGTCGCCGGGTCGGATGCATCCCGCCACCGGCGCCCGCATGGCAGCACCGTTCGAGGTGCCGAAGACGCAGGAATAGACTCCGGGATCGGCCACATCCTGCGGCCCGGTGCCGAATTGCAGCTTTTCCAGCGCGATCCGTGTGGTCGGGCCCGCAAATCGTGTAAACATTTCCGTGTCCGTGGTCCACAGAAGCAGTCCGTCTATGGCATCGTTCAGTGTCGGATTGCCCTTGGCGCGGATGGCCATTTTCGCCATGCACAGCATCTGGGTTGCGTCGTCGGTCAGGCGGCCGGGCTCCAGACCCCGTGCAAATGGTGCAAGCGGCGGCGGCGGCGTCAGGCTGGTGACGGGGCCGCCGAAGACCGCGCCAATTTCGTCGCGATGCATGCCCTCGGTGGCTGCGCCCAGCGCGTCGCCGACGCAGGCGGCCAGCAGAACGGTGTGAATGTTGGAAACCAGTGTCAATTGATCCTCGTCGTCGTCGGTGTCATGTCGGATGCCGCGGCGGAAAGTGCGGCAAGATCGAAGGTGCGTCCGGCCAGGAACCAGCCGGAGGCGCAGTTGGCCATGGCGGCGGCATGGAAGGGCGCGTGGCTTTCGGCGAGCGCCAGTGCAAAGGTGGCAATGAAAGTGTCCCCGGCTCCTGTCGTGTTGTCCGCTTTGACGCGCCATGCTGGCAGATGCGCCAACTTGCCGTCGGCGGCGACTACCACGCCTTCGGCGCCCAACGTCACGCAGGCAGCGCGCCGTCCCACCGAAAGCTTTGCGGCAAAAGCATAGGCAGCATCGACGTCGCGGCTGCCCATGCGGGCCGCCAGTAGCTGCCCGTTCGTGCAGATAACGTCGATGTCGCGGGCCGCCTCCATCGCGGTATCGAAACCCCAACGGTCGACTTCCGGCCATTCCAGGTCGAGCAGTGACAGGCCGCCGACAGCGCGCACCCGCTCGGCGGCGAGCCGGACCGGCTGCGGATGGAACATATGAGTGACGAGAATGGCGCTCTTGTCGAAATGCGACTGGGCGCCGTAGCGCATCAGCCATTCCTCGGGGATCGGCACGAGAATGATCGCCTTTTCTCCGGTATCGTCGATGATCAGCACGGCGACGGGCGTGCGCTCGCCGGAAAGGCGCAGCACCGAATCCGTGCGGATGCCGGCTGCCTCGTACGCTGCGATCAGCTGGTCGCCGGCCGCATCTGCGCCAACGGCAGTCTCCAGCACCACTTCGGCGCCAAGCCTTGCGGCCGTCCTCGCAACGAAGGAAGCCGGGCCGCCGGGAAGGAATTCAGTCTTGCGCGTGAACACCTTCTCGTCGTGGCGAGGAAGGTGCGGCACGAAATACAGGCTGTCGAGCACGACGACGCCAAGCACGTGGAGGGAAGCAGGCATCAGGAGATCTCACTCATTGGGTTTGTGTGGAGGCGAAACCCGGTTTCCGGGTCGAAGACCGGCGGCATGGCATCCGGCATCAGAACGCCGATGTCCGGTCCGGTGAACGTCATGGTCCCGGTCGTGCGCACAAGAACCGTCTGGTCGCCGATGGCGACATGCGCCAGCCTGTCGCTGCCCATATATTCGACTGTGCGGAGAGTGCCCGGCAGACTGTGCCGCGTATCGCGCGGCACCAGCGTCAGGGACTCCGGCCGAAGCGCCAGATGAAGGGCACGGCGATTGAAGGTGCCGAGTGCTGCTCCGACCCCTGACGGCGGCGACCAGACGATGTCGCCGTCGAGCAGGATCTCCCCGGTTAGGGACTTCCTGACGAGAAAGAGACTGGCCGGAGGACTGCCGACGAAAGCGGCGACGAAGGCCGTCTGCGGCTGCTCGTAGATCACTTCCGCTGTATCGTGCTGGAGCACACTGCCCTGTGAGAGAACCGCGATCCGGTCGGCCAACGTCAGCGCTTCCGCCTGATCGTGGGTGACCATGATCGTGGTAAGGCCGGTGCGCTCGTGCAGTTCACGCAGTTCGACGCGCACCGAGTTGCGGAGCACCGCATCCAGGTTGGAGAGCGGCTCGTCAAGCAGGAGCAGTCGCGGCTTGATGGCGATGGCGCGGGCGATCGCGACGCGCTGCTGCTGCCCGCCTGAAAGCTCGGAGGGTCGGCGCTCGGCATAATCGCGCAGCCGCACCACGTCGAGCGCCTCGTCGACCAGCGGTACGATCGCACGCGCATCGATCTTGCGCATCTGTAGGCCGAAGCCGACATTCTCACGCACGCTCATATGCGGAAACAGGGCATAATTCTGGAACACCAGGCCGATATCGCGCTTCCACGGTGGCAGGTCGGTGATATCTAGGCCGTCAAGCACGATCTTTCCGCCATCGGCGTTCAAGAGGCCGGCGATGATCCGCAGCAACGTGGTCTTGCCGCAGCCGCTCGGGCCGAGCAGCGCCAGAAACTCGCCGCGCGACACGCCGATGTCGATCGCCTCCAGCGCCGTGGCCATGCCATAGCGTTTGCCAATTCCTTCGATCGAAAGATAGTCGCTCATGGTTTCCCTCCGCGGACACGATCGGCTCTGGCAAGCCGCGCAAGGCCCGACAGGCCGACCCTGATCGCCTCCTGATGCCCGGCGCCAGAGCGGTGCGCCTCGCCGGTCACGACATTGTCGCCGACCGAGCAGACGGATCCGCCGCGGTGGCCATAAAGCCGGGCGAGAGTCAGGATGGCGGAGGTTTCCCGATCGGTGTTCAGAATGCCGGCGCGGCGCCAGTAGTCGATGATGCCCGCATGCTCGTCCTGCAGATAGCCGCCCGGTCCAGGGCGCCCCCATCCGGTATATTCGCTGTCGCCCGAGCGGGTGATGCCAATATGGTGGGGGCTCGCGATGTCGCGGGCGGCATCCGCCAGAAATCCCACCAGTTCATGGTCGGCGACCGCCGGATATTCGGCCCGCACATGCGCCTTGCTCATGCCCTCGTCGCGCACGGCACCGGCGCTGATCACCAGATCGCCGACCTTAACCCTGTCGCTCCAGCCGCCGCAGCCGCCGATACGCAAAACGGCGCTGGCGTCTGTATAGTTGAACAGGTCCATCAGCGCCAATTCCGCCTCCGGCGCGCCGCTTCCGCCGGACACGACGCTGATCGGCACGCCCTCATAGGTGCCGGTGACGGTGGAAAACAGCCCGGTCAGCGCCACGGTTCGCGCATCGTCGAGAAACGAGGCGATGTCGCCGTCGCGGCCGTCGGACGATACCGTCAGCGGATCGCGGACGGCGAGCACCACGTAAGGGGCGACGTCGGCGCGCTGAAAGCCCGTCAGGGTCGGAATGCCGTCGCGGGCGAACTGGGGCATGGTGGCTTTGTAAGGATAACCCATGTCTAAACTCTCCTGGACCATTTGAAGATGAATTCGCCGAAAACGACGACGAGGAGGATGACGCCGATGATCATGGCGCCGATAGCCAGTGTGATCGGGTCGATGCCCTGGCCGCGCAGCTGCGAATAGAGCCGTACGGGGAAAGTGATCCAGGCAGCACCAGCGATGAAGGTGGAGACGATGACATCGTTGAACGACACTAGGAACGAAAAAGCGGAACTGACGAGAAGCCCCGGCAGCACCAGCGGCAGCGTTACGCGCCTAAAAGCCGTCAAAGGCGGCGCGCCGAGGCTCTTTGCGGCCAGTTCAAGATTGGGATCGACTTGGCCAAGCGTGGCGATCATGATGCGGACCGTAAACGGCAGCGTGATCGTCGCATGCGCCAGCACCAGCCCACTGAGCGACCCGCTGATACCAAGGCGCGAATAGATCTGCAGGAGCGCGATGGCCCAGACGATCAGCGGAAGCGTCAGCGGCGCCAGCAGGATCACCTCGAAGACCAGTTTGCCCTTGAGGTTGCCCCGCACCAGCGCGATGGCCGAAAGCGTGCCAAGAACCAGCGAGACGATGGTGGCGAGCGTGCCGATGAGCGCGCTGTTTAGGAGCGCCCGCTGGTATTCTGCACTGGCAAAGGCCGCCTGAAACCAGCGGGTGGACAGAACCTGCGGGGGAAAGCGGAAGAACTTGCCATCGTCGAACGCCGAGAAGATCAGTACAATGATCGGCGACATCAGGAACACGAAGACGAGTGCCGTTAGGATCGTCCAGAGGACATGGATGCTTCGCGACTGTCTCATGCGACCGCCCTTCGATGCGCCATCCGCTTTTGCGCAAGCGATGCAGCAAGCGCGATCAGCGCCAAGATCGCCAGCATCACAACGGCAAGCGCCGAGGCGAACGGCCAGTCTAGCACCAGCGAGGCCTGCTGGAAGGCCATGGTGGCGAAGGTTGCGACCTTGCCCTGCCCGAGGATCTGCGGCGTGACGAAGGAGGTCAGTGCCGCGCAGAACACCAGCAGTCCGCCGGCCAGCAGACCCGGCATCGACAGCGGCAGGAGAACGCGCCGCCAGACGTTGCGGCGCGATGCGCCAAGGGACATCGCGGCATCCTCGTAGTCGGCAGGAAGCCGGTCGAGCACGGTGACGAGCGGCAGCACGGCGAGCGGCAGGAAGGACTGCACCAGTCCAATCAGAATGCCCGTGCTGTTGCCAAGAAAGGAAATCGACTTATCAATCAGCCCCAGCGCCTTCAGCGCGCCGTTGACAACGCCGAGCGTGCTCAAAAGATTGACGAGGCCGAGTGTCGGCAACAGGGCGCCGCTGACAAGCGGAATGAGCATCAGCGCCATCAGCAGTCCGCGGGCACGGCCGGCTTTCTTTACCATGAAATAGGCGACTGGCAGCGCGATGGCGAGACAGATCAGGGTGGTTGCGGCGCTCAGCCACAGGGTTGTCAGAAGCCCGCGCAGATAGAGATTGTCCCCGAAGATGCGCTGGTAGTTAATCAGCGTGAACTGCGTGTCCAGCAAGAGAGAACCCGGCTTCTGCGTCCAGAAACCCATGACCAGCAAGAGGATGAAGGGAACTAGAAACACGCAGCCGATCAGAAGCGTCGCCGGCGCAAGGAGGAGATAGGCAAGGGGACGGCTGGACATGGTTTGCGTGCTTTCGGTTGAGCCCTGCGCGCAAGGAGCGCGCAGGGAGGGGACGGGTCCGTTATTGGCGGAGGATTTCCTTGTTCCAGCGTTCGGTCCAGGCGCCACGCTGGCTGATGATGTAGGGCCAGTCGAGCTGTACGAGGCTCTTGACCTCTTCCGGCGTGTTGATCGTATCAGCGGCGGCCTTTTCCGACAGCACGACCTTGGAATTGGTCGGGCCGAAAAAGATTTCCTCGGCATAGGCGGTCTGGTTGGGAACGCCGAGCGCCAGATCGATGAACATTTTTGCAAGCTCTGGATTTGGGCTATGGGCCACTTGGCAGATCATATCGCGAACCAGAACCGGGCCAGGATTCTTCGGGAAGGCGAAGCCGATGTTCTTAAATTGCTTCAGACCTGCAAGCACATAGCCACTGATCATCGGTGCCATCGCTACTTCTCCGGAATCCATCAGCCCGAACACTTCATCGAGACTTGTGTAGGTGAGCTTGGGAGGTCCAAGTTCGGCAAGCTTGGCAAAGGCGGCGTCTGGATCGTGTTCGTCCTTACCGGCGAGCTTTGCTGCAATCCCGAGGATTCCATCGCTTTCCGAGCCAGGATACGCGGCCTGTGCAATCATGCCTTTATATTCCGGCTTCCACATATCGACCCATTCGGGCGGTGTCTTGACCAGGTTCTTGTTGTAGGCGATGCCGAGGCCGACCAGCGACATGGCGTAGCAGCCCTGGTTCATGCCCGGCCAGATGTCGGCATAAACAGGGTCCTTCTCGTCAGGGGCGACGACGAGACCATCCTTAAGGGCCTGCGGCGCCTCGTAGATGTTCTGGAAGGTCACGTCCATGGTTGGATTGCCCTTTTCGGCCACCATTTTAGACATGCGGTCGCCGCTACCGCCGAGTAGGAATTCGACCTTCGCGCCGGTCGCCTTTTCTAGCGGCTCGGCAGCATTTTTACGCAGTAGGCGCTCGATATCGCCACCCCAGGTGCCGACCACCAGAGTCTTGCCCGTGAAGTCCTGAGCTCCCGCAGGCAGAATGCTCATGGTCAGAAATGTGCCGGCCATCACGCAGGCTATGGAACGCAGTCGAGTATACATCGTGAAGTTCCCTTTTATGATTGTGTTCTGGTTTCAAGTTTCAGTTTTGGACGTCGGTGCCGCTGCCAAGCATCTGTGTCAGCTCAGCTTTGGCGATCTTGCCGGTGGGAGTCATCGGCATCTCCTTGACGACAACGATCTTCAGACAATCGATATCGTAACTGGTCGTGTTCGAAAGATGCGTCTTGCAGGCGGCAGCATCCAGCGGCCCCACGCCCGAGAGCATGACGGCTGCAACCGGGCGCAGGCCGTTGTCTCCAGGCACGCCGACTAGTGCCGCGTCCCGGATGGTCGCGATCGCGCAGAGCGCTTCCTCGATATCGCGCGGGTACCAGGACCGATCCCCAACGCCCAGCTCATGCAGCAGGCCGGCGAAATCGCCCATGAGTTCGGCGGCTTCGCCATAGGTCAGGCCGCGGTTACGGTCGACCCAGTGGAAACAGTCGCGGTCGGGATGACGTGTGGCGCCGTCCAGAAGAAGTCCATGCATCAGCATTGTGAAGAACCTCGCATGATTCAATTTGTGCACGGAAAATGTGCAGAAACTGTCGATGCTTTAATTAGAGGCGCTTTTGGGCCGGCTTGGAACCGTGCTGGCAGGAATAGAGGTTATCAGGATTTTCATATGACCGGGCGGGATGGCGGATCGGTCCGAAGGGGCGCGATCGGCTCCTGCGCCGCCGTCTGCGTGACGACGATCGGCGGCTGCGGCAGGAAAAGATCGGAGCTCTTAGCCACGCGGCGCACGAGCGTGCGCAACCAATGGTGATATTTGCTGAACTGGCTGCGCTCGTGCCACAGAAGATAGAACGTCATGCTGCCCAGCTCCGGGGGCGCATCGACGGTGCCGAAATTGCCCTGCCGCGCCATGTATTCGGCATAGGGCCGGCCGGTGGTGAAGACCAGGTCGGAGCCCGGTAAAACCTGTTTCACGAGCCCGTATTCCGGCACCGAAACCACCACGCGTCGGGATAGCTGCATGGCTGCCAGATTGGCGTCGATCGGGCTGATCGAAAATTGCCGTCGCGCTGTCGGCGATACGTGGTTGAGCGTCAGATATTGATCGAGGGTGATCGCCTTCTGCCGGGCCGCCGGGTGGCTTGCGCACATGATGCAGGCGATGTCCGATTTGATCAGCGCCATATGCCGCAGGTTCTGCGGGGGCACCGGCCAGTTGCCGATTACCGCATCCAGTTGGCCGGTTTCAAGATCATGGGCGAAATCGCTCTGCATTGAATGCGGGGTGAATTCGATCGTCGCGTGCGGTGCTTCCATGCGGATGGCCTGTATCAGCCGTGGCACCAAGAAGACCTCGAAACAGTTAGCCGCCGCGATCCGGATCTGCCGCCGCGCCCGCCCGGGATCGAAAATCTCGTCGGCATCCAGCAGTTGATGCATGTCGTCCAGTAGCTGGTCGACCATCAGACGGATCTGCTCCGCGCGTTCGGTCAGCACCATGATCTGGCCGCTACGCACCAGAAGCGGATCTTTGAAAATCTCGCGCAGGCGCTTGAGCTGGGCGCTGACGGTCGGCTGGCTCTGGCGCAAAATCCCGGCAACGCGCGAGACGCTGCGCTCAGCCAGAAGCATTTGCAGCACTTTCAGCTGCCGCACATCCAGATTATCGGCGTTGATATTCTCTGACATGACGCGTCCCGGTTTGGCCCTCCTTCGACACTTCACCCCATAAGGCGGCATCGCGCAAGTGTGCGGAAAACATTCCTAGCTTGTTGGAAGGTGCTGACAGAGATGCTTGACGGGTTCGGCTCCCATGGCCCACGCTTGGGGTCAATCAACATCGAAACCCCGGAGACCTGACATGCCCATCCTGATCCGAAACGGCCGGGTTCTGACCAATGACGCGGCACGCACCGTTCACGACCGTGCCGACATTCTGGTCGAAGGCGAAAAGATTACGGCGATCGGACAGGACATCGACGTCAGCCGTTTTGCCGACATCGAGATCGTCGATGCCTCGAAATCGCTGGTCATGCCCGGCTTCGTCGATGCGCATATGCATTCCAACGAAGGTTTCGAGATGGGGCGATACGACAATCTGCCGCTGGAGATCTGGCTGTCGGAAGTCTATCCGCCGTTCAACGCCCGCCAGTTGAGCTGGGAGGAACACTATCTGCGCGCCATGCTGGTGGCCATCGTCTCTGTCAGATCGGGCGTGACGACACTACAGGACGATTGCATCAACATGTTCTTCGACGAGAACGCGCTCGATGCCACCGCTGCCGCCTACCGGGATCTCGGCCTACGCGCCTCCATCACGTCGTCCATGTGGGACCATTCGTTTTTAGGCGGGTTACCATTTCTCCACGAGATCATGCCGGACGATCTGAAAGGGCGCCTCAACGCCTTGCCACAAGTGCCCTGGCAGGACCAGATTGCCTTGTTCAAGCACCACTCGGAAAAATGGCACGAGAAGGACGGCATCCGCATCATTCTGGGTCCCTGCGGGCCGCAACGCTGCTCGGACGTACTAATGCACGAAGTAGCGATAATCTCCGCAGAGCGGAACCTGCCGATCCATTGCCATGTGCTGGAAACCAAGACCCAAGCCGTCACCGGCCAGGAATTCTATGGCACGACGCTGGTCCAGCATCTCAAGGACGTCGGCGTAATGACACATCGCCTGACGATGAATCATGCGATCTGGCTGACGGAAAAAGACATCGAGATCATGGGTGCCGCCGGCTGCTCGACAACCCACAATCCGCTGGCAAACCTCAAGCTCGGTTCCGGCGTGTCGCCAATCCGCGCTCTGAAGTCGGCCGGCGTCAACGTGGCACTCGGCTGCGACGGCGTCGCCTCTGCCGATACAGCAGATATTTTCCATGCGGTCAAAGCGGCCGCCATGCTGCACAAGATCGGCTCGCACGACTACACGACTTGGGTCTCCGCTCATGAAGCCTACGAGATGGCCACTCATGGCGGCGCACGCTCGGCGATGATTTCCGACCGTGTCGGCGCGCTGAAGGTCGGCATGGATGCCGACATAATTCTCCTTGACCGCTACGATTGGGGCTTCCTGCCGCTTCATGATCCGATCCAGCAGATCGCCTTCAGCGTCAATTCCGATGCCGTGAAAACCTCGCTCATCCGCGGCCGCATCGTCATGCGCGACAGGGAGCTGGTACTGGTCGATGCAGAAAATCTGCGCGAACGCATCTCGCAGGCCGCCGAACACTTCCGCCGCGAGGATTGCCCGCGCATGAGCGAAGCCGCCGCTATTGTACGTCCCTACATCGACACCATGTACAACCGGGCGATTTCGCGCGACATCGAAACTCTTGACCGGGTTCAGCGCTCGCCGCCGCTTATCAAGGCTGGCTAGGTGACCTGTCAACGACGTCGCTCGCTAATCCAAACCCACCGTCTTGTAAACGGCCTTCAGAAAAGGCGGACAGCTGGGTAGCTCCTGCAAGCTGCCTGCCATGAGAGATAGGTGAATGAAACGGCATGGCATAGAGACGGGGCTCGATCTCAAGTCGAAGTCTCTCGCCTTCCTTCGGCAGCATTTTGGCAAGTCCGGTCCGCTTCTACGGCATTGCCCGTGGGATCGACGAACGGCAGGTTAGACCTGATCGCACGCGGGAATCCGTCGGCGCGGAGACACCTTCGTAGAAGACATCGACAATTTCGATCTCGCCAAAGCCGAGTTGCGGCCACTAGCCGAGAAAGTCCGGCGCTACTGCGAGGCGCACGACATCGCGGGAAAAACCGTAACAGTCAAAATCAAATATTCGGATTTCAGCCAGGCGACACGCAGCCAGACAGTGTCGGGAGCCATCTCGGACGTCGACCAGATGCTGGAGATTGCGGAGTTCCTGCTTGCCTCGGTGTTCCTGATAAAACGTCCAGTGCGGCTCCCGGGGATCACCCTGTAGTCCCTTAACACGGAAGAAAGCGGACAAGAACCTCAGCTAGCTCTCGGGCTTTGATCAGCCAGTCCGCAAAACGAAAAAGCCTGCCGCGGGAGGAGGGGCGGCAGGCTTTCCGAAAAGAACCGAACAGCGACTGGGAGGAGGAGTGCCGCCGTTCCTACAGACGTCCCTGGGAGGAGGAGTGGGCCGTCTGAAACTCGAAGCTCTGCGGGAGGAGGTGCATCGCTTCGGTGAAAATCTAGATAGCCGTTCGCACCTCACATTAAATAGACTTTTCTGCAGTGAAGCCATGCGCAAAATGCATGGCATCGTTCTGAGGCGAGAAGTCCCCAGCACAGCGTTTCGCGGCGGGTCAGACAAAGATACGCCCGCGTCTGACCCGCTGGCGGATGATGCTTGCGGCAAACCGCTTAGCCAATGAGGGCATGACTATTTCTCTTGTCGCGCCAACGGTTGGGTACGAATCGAAAAGTGCATTTGGCGCAGCTTTTAAGCGGGCTTTTGGCTATTCTCCGAAGCAGTATGCAAAGGGCGCCGGGCGATAGCGCTAGCGGCATCTCTGTAGTCGAAACGGTCCTGCATCTCGTCGCAGCTCAAATAGTCCTATGGGATGTCTCGGCAGTATAGGTCTCAAGAGCACAATTGTAGACGCCGGCAAGAGGCGGCACGACCGATCCCATGAAGCAGAAGGCCCAAGTTGATGCGTAATTGCTTCGCGGCGTGCGACCCTCTCAATGCGTGATGCGTGATCCGCCTTGGATGTTGCTGGGCCTTGGCTGACAACGCAGCGGCTCACGCCCTTGCCGGAATGCCGCCGTTGACGATCGAGATGGACCATCATCGGCGCCAGAAAGACCGGCTACCTGCCGGCCGCCTCGCGGCAGAACGAATTTTCGGCGGGGACGCTTGGTCGCTAGAGATGGGCGATTTCGTCATCTACTACAGTAATGGACGCGTTCCTCAGCTGGGTATCGCTATCCTTGGTGAAATCGAAGGCGATGTCTCGATGTTTGACCGTTCCGGCAAAGTCACCGTTAAAGTCGAAAAGGCAAACTTAATTCACCCTGCGTGGCAATCGTCCGCGTTTCGATACAGGCCGCGAGTAACCGAGCACTCCAGGTCGGTCAATTATGGGCGTATGGGTCGATTTGGGTACGCGGATACGGCTCGCATGGCAAGCTATAGCGGGCTGTCGATAGTGACGAACTGCCCTATAATCCCGTAGTATCGAGTGATCGTATTGCGGAGGGTGGACGTGGCTGGCGAGAATGGATTGAATTCCGGTGAGGAGGCAGCATCAGACGCTGCTGGGTTGTTTGCTGGTCCTGGCGAGGTTCGTTCGCTTGCGAGAGGTCTTGATTGGTCACGGACCCTCCTCGGACCGACTACGGTTTGGTCGCCAGCGCTCCGGATGATGGCGCGGTCCATTTTCGATTCACCATTTCCCATATGCTTATGGGCGGGTCCGCACTTCGCTCTCATCTACAATGATCCCTACCGACGCATCCTTGCCGCAAAACATCCTGCTGCCCTTGGGCAGCCTGGGGCAAAGGTTTGGGCGGAGATATGGGACGAGCTGAAGCCACAGTTCGAGGGCATTCGTGCGGGCGGAGACCCGCTTTATTTCGAGGATGCTCCGTTCGTCATGGCGCGGCTCGAAGGCGGGGGAAAAGAGACCGCCTGGTTCAACTACTCGCTTTCAGCCCTGCGAGACGAAGACGGAAGTGTGGCCGCTGTGCTCAATATCACGCCTGAGACGACGACCCGCGTCGTTCTCGAGCGCCGTCTGACCGAAGAACAGGCTGCACTGGCCATGAGCGAGGAGCGCTTGCGCCTTGCCGTCTCCAATGCAGATGTCGGCCTCTGGGATGTCGATTTGGTCAATGACACGCTGGTATGGCCTGCGCGCACCAAGGCGATGTTCGGTATCTCCGCCGATGTCCCGGTGACCATGGACGACTTTTACAACGGACTCCATCCCGACGATCGCGAACCGACCACGGCAGCTTTCCTCGCTGCTGCCGATCCGCAAGGGCGAGCCTTGTATGATGTCGAATACCGTACGATCGGAAAGGAAGACGGTATCGTGCGGTGGGTTGCCGCGAAGGGGCGTGGCGTGTTCGACGCGTCGGGCGGCTGCTTGCGTGTCACCGGGACTGCGCTTGACATTACAGCCCGCAAGGCCGCGGAAATCCGCCGCGATGCACTTGTGGACCTGACGCAGGCTATCCGCGAACTGGAAGAGCCAGCGGATATCGCCTACGCCGCCGCCGAGGTCCTCGGTCGAACGATGGGCAGCACCCGGGTGGGGTACGCCGCCATCGATCATGATGCCGAAACATTGCACACAGGCCGCGATTGGACCGCGCCGGGGGTAGACACCCTCGCGGGCACTTTATCCTTACGGGATTATGGGTCGTTCATTGACAGTCTGAAGCGTGGCGAGTTTACAGTGATCGACGACGTGCGCACCGATGCCAGGACAGCTGGTCTAGCCGCGGTAACCCTGGAAGAAAAAAACACTCGGGCCTTCGTGAACGCCCCTGTCCTCGAACAGGGAAAACTCGTCGCCGTGTTCTTCGTCAACCACGGCGAAAAGCGCAACTGGAGCGAAGGTGATCTCGCGTTGATCAAGGAGTTTGCGGAGCGCACGCGGATCGCCGTAGAGCGCGCACGCGGCGGGCATGCATTGCGCGAGAGCGAAGCGCGTCTGCGCGAACTGAACGAGACGCTCGAGGCCCAGGTCGAGGCTCGCTCAGCGGAACGCGATCGGTTGTGGAACCTCTCCCAGGACATGCTGGCGCGGGCCGACTATAGCGGCATGATGTCGGCGGTCAGTCCTGCGTGGACGCAAGTGCTTGGCTGGAGCGAGCGCGAGTTGCTCACGCGAGGCTACGCCAGCTTCATGCATCCCGATGACGAGCCACCGACGATCGAGGCAATCGGCCGTATGGCGGAAACCCGGCAGCCAGCTCGCTTCGAAAACCGGATCGCCACCAGCGATGGCGGCTGGAAGCATATCGAATGGACCGTTGCTCCTGAGCTCGATGGCGTCAACTTTATCGCCGTCGGGCGCGACCTGAGCCATGTGAAGGCACGCGAGGCGGAACTGGAGCAGGCCCAGGAAGCATTGCGGCAAAGTCAAAAGATGGAAGCTGTCGGGCAACTTACGGGCGGTCTTGCTCATGATTTCAACAACCTGCTCGCGGGCATCTCCGGTTCGCTTGATCTGATGCAGACCCGTCTTGAGCAAAGACGGTTCGACGAACTCGATCGCTACATGACAGGCGCTCAAGGTGCGGCAAAAAGGGCGGCGGCCTTGACGCACCGACTGTTGGCCTTCTCGCGCCGACAGACACTGGAGCCGAAGCCGACGGATGTCGATCGCTTGGTGGCTGGCATGGAGGATTTGATCCGCAGGACAGTGGGTCCGCAAACCGCAGTCGAATTCCATGGCACCGAGGGACTTTGGTCGACACTCGTCGATCCGAACCAGTTAGAAAATGTCCTCCTTAACCTCGCCATCAACGCTCGCGACGCACTTCCCGATGGGGGGAATATTTCTATCGAAACCGCCAATCGGACAATCGACAAGCAGGGGTCGAGGATGCGGGACATGCCGGTCGGAGACTATGTGTCACTGGCGGTGTCCGACAATGGTGTCGGTATGACACCTGATGTCGTAGCGCGTGCATTCGAGCCTTTCTTCACGACCAAACCGATTGGTCTCGGTACCGGTCTCGGTCTGTCGATGATCCACGGTTTCGTAAACCAGTCAGGCGGGCGTGTAAGGATTCATTCCGAAGTCGGGAAAGGCACCACCGTGACGATCTTCCTGCCTCGTCATGCGACGGTGGAAGATGCCTCCGCCGATGCCGACACCAAAACTGTCCTACCTCATGCGGTAGGTGGCGGAACTGTTCTTGTAATCGATGACGAGGCGTTGATCCGCATGCTTGTTGTCGATTCGCTTGCGGATCTTGGCTACCGTACCTTGGAGGCGGGCGATGGACCCGAAGCGCTGAAAGTCCTTCGTTCGGACGCGAGGATCGATCTTCTGATTACCGACGTCGGCTTGCCGAACGGCATGAACGGGCGCCAGGTCGCCGACGCAGCCCGCGCACTACGCCCTGGGCTCAAGGTCCTGTTCGTGACGGGCTATGCTGAATCGGCTGTCCTCAGTCATGGCCATCTCGATCCCGGCATGCAGGTCGTCACGAAACCGTTCGAAATGAGCGCCTTCGCCCAACGCGTACAGGAGTTCATCAAATCCTCAGTTTGAGGGGAATTGCAGAGCGAGTATCTACAGCCGAAAGAATAGTCTGACGCCTTGAAGGGGTACGAACCATCGACGATCTGTTACATTCTCCAAATGACTGAAAACACTTGATTTACTGATCGCAAAGCGCGGCGGTCGCGTTCAGCGGCGACCAGCATTCTCCCGATCGGCAATCGCCTTGACGACGTAAGACTACAAATTCGCGAACAATCCCTATTTGAAGTTTGGAATTACTTTTGTGTTGGGTCTCGAAATCGTAGGATGCCGGCATTGATTTGATGATTTCGAGAGAAGCCATGAGCGATGAGACACAACAGCCAAACCGGGAACATCATTTCTACGTTTCGATCGCCAAATTACTATTTCACCATCCTCAACACGGCATTGTGGCTGTTCGCGATCCCATAAGACTGGCGGATGCAAAACAACGCGGGCTGGATCCTATTATACTATATGGCGTCACGGTCGCCGGGTTGCCGATCCGTTGGTTGACGTTCTCTGCGATCGACAAGCCTAAATCGTTGAGAGAGGTGCTGTTGACAGCGTGGAGAGTTGCTGAGGGTTTGCGCGGCATACCCGATGTCCTGCGCGTAAACCGCTACGTAGCACATGCAGATCCGGGGTTGGCGACTGATCTGGCCAGAATCGGCACCCGCCTTGAGATTGCTGACGCCAAGGATAAAACAGTTCCTGCATCTCTGCGATCAGCCCAAGATGCTTCTGTGTGGCTTTTGAAGAAACACGCCCCGGCAGACATGTCGCTGGCCGCATCAGTTGAATCCCTTTGTCGCGACGCACATGAGGATCACGACTGGAGAGCGGACCGCGGTCCTCTCAGGCCCAGCAATCGAAAGTTGGAGGGCAGCATTCAGCAATGGCTGGACTTGCCTATGCGCGATCCATCGTCTGTTCTCCCCGCATACTGCGGCTGGGAAGCAGGCCCATGGCTCTCTTCCTGGGAAACAGCGCTCCCACCCGATCAGCCCCGCCATTTTCATTACGACGGTATGAGCCGAAGGACTTGGCTGATTTCGGGAGAAGACCCGTCAGACGATGACAACGATGATGACGACGAATTCCCGGCCTACGAAGAGCACGACAATACGGTTGAAATCGCCCGGAACCTGGTAGCCTGCTGGCCCAACCCACCGAAAGAAATCGCAGCCGCAGCCGGGATCACCCTGCGCCAACTGCAATGGTTTACCTCAGAACGTGCGTCCCTCGACCAGTCGACCCACTACGACGTGAGGCGTCTATTGGGTATCGATTACGACGAACGGATGGGCGGCTATATGCCCGCGGGACCTTACGTTCTGATCGCCAGAAAAGCCAAGGCGATCGAGGCGATCTATCAGGAGATTTCCGGAGGCGGTGATGCCTGCCCCTGCGAGCTCGTTCCGGCTCATGGACAGGCCGATCCGAGCTGGAGGTACGTCTTGATAAACGCACACAGTACGCCGCCGACCATTGTCATGGCTCCTCGCGGCGAGGCGGTCACGGAACGGCTTCCCGACCTACTTCTAAACTATGAGGGTATCCGGCCAGTTTCTCAGACTTTTTACCGCGATGTGGTCATCACTTGCGCCCGAGCCTGCCAGACACCTCAGGCCAATGTCCGTGAGATGACGGAATTCGCGAAGCGGCATGAACAGCAATGGATCGATTGCGCATGGCTTCCGGACTAGACGTTCTGGTAGATCTTAGCCCTGATGTCTGATCGTGTTCAAACATACCGGCCTGGTTTCGTTGCGCGCTTCCTTCCGCAAGGGAAATGGAAGGTGATGCTGCGCCTGTCCTTCCCTGCGACCATACAAATTACCCAGAACGGCGCCAACAATCTCGCTTGCCTCGATATTGCAGCCATTTTCGTTGGCAAGGCGTTGCTCTGGCATTCGGTCGAAGTCAGGACTGGCAACCATGTCTATAGCCTACCCTGCCTTGGAGAAGAGGCCGCAACCCAGCTGGCGACTGATCTCCACAGTTTTGTCAACAACCACCTTTTCGATCTGATCGGGTCCAATACCCAGCATCTGAACGCGGTGCATGCGAAGCTGATGGTTATCGTGGAGGGTCAACGGCAATATCTAGCCCATGCTGACCTTGCGCGGGCCATTGCCAGTGTGGAGGGTGATGCCGCCGCGGCGCTTTCGCACCCTCTGTTCGATCCGGAATTGATGCCAGCGACTATGAAGGCGACACTTCCCCGATCGCTCGCCTTCATCACCGATCCGGATGTGCGCCATAGATATAACGATGCGTTTGTTTCGGCCGAGCTGGCGAGATACCGATCGTTCTTCGGCGATCTGGACGGCCGCTCGTTGTCCGATCAGCAGCGCGAAGCTTGCATTCGACTAGAAGACAACAATCTTCTTGTCGCCTCCGCCGGATCGGGCAAGTCCGCCACGATGGTCGGCAAGGTTGCATATGTGCTCGACAAACAGCTTTATCGCCCGGAAGTGATCCTGGTGCTCGCCTTCAACAAGAGCGCGGCCGACGAGCTGAAGGAGCGAATAGCGCGTCAGTTGGCAGTCGAGCCGGACGATCTGGAAAGCAAGGTTACGACGTTTCATGCGCTCGGTCGCGGCATTATCGAAGAGGTCGATGGCCGCCCGCCTCAGCTAGCCGATTGGGTGGAGCATCCCGCTGGCGAGGCGAAGGTCATTGAACAGATCATTGACGAGTTACTGCGGTCGGATCCGGAATTCGCCCGGCTCTGGGTCAATCTCCTCGTCCTTCATCTCAAGGCGGATATTCCGGCAGAAGTGTTCGATTCCAAGGCGGACTACGAGCGGTACCTCTCCGCACGTCGAAGAAAAGGCAATGCGACCATTGGCACGATGGCTGGCATCTATGTAAAATCACTTCAGGAACAGACGATCGTCAATTGGCTCTGGTTGCAGTCCGTCGAATTCGAATACGAGCGTCAGATCCCCATTGAAGAGGATAATGGCGAGATCCGGCATGTGCATCCAGACTTCCACTACCCTGCCATCAACACCATCCATGAGCACCTCGCCATCAATGGGGACGGTTCCTCCCCGTTCGACAACGACATCACCAATGCCGAACATAAGATGACAGCCTACCGCAATGCCGGCATCGACGTATTCCAGACGACATCGGCGCAAGCGCGCGACGGATCGCTGCTCACAGCCCTACAGGCAGAAATCACGAAACGAGGCATTCCGCTCCAACAAAAAAGCTACACGGCAATCGTCAAACGTCTCGAGCCAGTGGTCATCAAGCACTATCACAAGCTGATAGCGGTCTGTATCAAGCACATCCGGGCTAGCCACCTCACCCTGGACATGCTGTTTGAGCGGGCCAAATCGCTCCATGACCGGACCCGCGCACGAGAATTCGCTCAGGTGATCTGGAAGATCACGGAATCCTATTCACGGAAGCTGGACCAGGCCAAACGCATCGACTTCGACCCGATGATCGCCAACGCCACACGTCTCGTGGAGACGGGGCAATTCCGGAGCCCCTACTCGCTGATCCTTGTCGATGAGTTCCAGGATATATCGGAGCCGCGCGCGAATCTGATCAAGGCGCTGAAACACCAGAAGCCGTTCACCAAAATCTTTGCCGTTGGTGACGACTGGCAGTCGATATATCGTTTTGCCGGTTCTGACATTACCATTTTCACGCAGTTCGAGGCGAACTTCGGATCGAGCTGGCAAGGTCGTCTGGGGCAAACGTACCGATGCAATCAGCTCATATCTGAGACGGCCGCCAGCTTCGTGCAGCGAAACTCGGCTCAACTGAAGAAGTCGGTACGCTCGACGCGACCGACCATCCCACGATCGATCCTGGTCATTCCGATCAGTGGTGAAGGGAGCAAGCCGGAATTCGGCAAGGCGTGTCACCAGCTCTTGCAACGGCTAAATTCGTTCCTGGGTGGGATTTCGGGGCAATGGCGGACAGAGGGGCGCGAAAAGCTCAACGTCATGGTCCTATGGCGCTATAACCAGCTCGATCCGTTCAGGGGTACACCGCCAAAATTCGAAAGTATCGAGGTTTCGGGACTGTCGTTCCATCGCGCCAAGGGGCTCGAGGCCGACTACACAATCCTGCTCGACATCAGCGAAGGCGATTACGGTGTGCCGAGCCGGATCGAGGACGACGAACTTCTCAATCTGGTCATGCCACGACCAGAAACCTTCGAGTTTGCCGAAGAGCGTCGCCTTTTCTATGTCGCATTGACTCGGGCAAGCCGCGGCGTTTTTTTGCTTACGAATAGCCGCGAGCCTTCGCGATATGTCCGCGAACTCTCCGACATTGCCGGCGACAATCTGCGATTTGAATCGATCGATGGCGATCCCCTGCATCGATGTCCCAAATGCCGGGTCGGCCAGTTGGTCGAAAGGAATGGTCGCGGTAGCCGCCGGTTTCTCGGATGCAATCAGTATCCAGAATGCGAGCACACCGCACAGTCGCACTGAACCGTCTAAGGCGATCCGAGTCCGTTACGCCCAAGGAACATCGAACCTCTCACGTCACTTTTCCGTTGCCGCAAATAGTCAATTTAGAGTTGACAAATTGGTTTACTTATAAAGTTTCATTCGCACCTGCTTTAATTTTGTGGCATAACGTCAAACATGAATGGACAATCAGAGACGAAGTTAAAGCAGCTTCTCCAGCAAGTCCCTCCCGGCTTCCTAGTGGACTCGAGGTGGATGGCCCGCCATACCATCTCGCGACAATCCGTGTCAGGCTATCTCAAGCAGGGCTGGCTTGAGCCGGTCATGTCTGGCGTGTACCGCCGCCCATTCTCCTCAGATACCAATCCAGAAGCTGTCGGGGGCTGGAAGATACCCCTGCTGTCAGCCGTCTGGCTCATGCGGCATGAGTTCCATGTCGGCGGTTCGAGCTCCCTCTCCCTGCGGGGACATGCTCATTACCTCTCGTTCGGCAGCGAATTTGCCCTCTATCTCTACGGATCCGATATCCCGACATGGCTATCGAAGCTGCGGACGGACGCTGATGTGAAGACCAGGAGTAACGCCCTGTTCGGCGAAGGGGCGACCGCTGTCGAAAACGCGGATTTCGACCTTTCCAACGACGAGGATCCAGAGCTGGCACAAAGCCCATGGCGCTGGCCAATGCCGATGTCCTCACCCGAGCGCGCGATCCTTGAAATGCTAGACGAGGTCCCGAAGGGCGAAAGCTTCCACAAGGTGGACGTAGCGTTCGAGAGCCTTGCAAATCTGCGCCCGAGACTATTGACGACGCTCCTTACCCTATGCCGAAGCGTCAAAACCAAGCGCCTCTTCTTCGTGTTTGCTGACAAGCACAATCATGCCTGGCGCCGGCACATCGACGTCTCCTCCGTCGATCTAGGCAAGGGCGACCGGGCGATGACACCGGGCGGGCGGCTGCACCCCATCTATCGCATCACAGTCCCGAATGACTTGATGCCAAAGGAGGCCCCTTATGGCCCGTGACCAATACATGCGCCAGGTCGACCTCCTAGTGCGGACCCTTCCATTCATCGCCCGCCACGAGGCCTTCGCCCTGAAGGGTGGAACGGCGATCAACCTCTTCTATCGCGACATGCCGCGGCTCTCGGTCGATATCGATCTGACCTATCTGCCGATCGAAGACCGTGAAACGACGCTGAAAAACATTGACACGATTCTTGATCACATCCGCGAGGACCTTCTGCGCAATCTGCGGAATACGAGCGTTCAGAGGATCGCAGGCGGCGGCAACAATGATACCCGCCTCCTTGTCCGGCAGGGCAACGCCGAAATCAAAGTTGAGACCTCTCCTGTTGCGAGGGGCACCGTTCATCCGCCAGAACGACGGCGGGTGAGCGAGAAAGTCGAGGAAGCGTTCGGGTTCGCCGAGATGCAAGTCGTCTCGTTCGAGGATCTGTTCGGCGGGAAGCTGCATGCAGCAGTTGACCGTCAGCATCCGCGTGATCTGTTCGACGTGAAGCTGCTCTATGAAAACGAGGGGCTGACAGACGCGTTGTTTCGGACATTCCTGATTTATGTCGCAAGTTCCGGGCGGCCACCGCACGAGTTGGTCAGGCCCTCCCTAGCAATGCTAGAAGAGGCATTCGTGAAGGAGTTTGAGGGAATGACGACACAGCCCGTCAGCCTCGATGAGTTGAAAACCGCGAGAGAGCAAATGACGGCGGATCTTCTTGCAAGGCTCGACGACAACGCACTGCGCTTCTTGTTGTCGCTCCATGATGGCGAACCAGATTTTGAAGCCATCGGGTTGCCACAAGCGGCCGATCTGCCGGCCGTTCGTTGGAAGGTTCTCAACCTCGAGAAGCTGAAGGCGCAGAACCCCGAAAAACATGCTGAGCAACGGCGAGAGATCGAGGGGCTTCGGTCAAAAGATTAGGCTCAGTGCCAGCACGAAAGTCTGACGATCATCGCCTTGATCCGATCTGAACCCTTGACCACTCACGATGTGAGACGTTTTCTAAGCAATATCATGGAGTTGGCGCGTAAAGGTGATTTATGGAACCTCATGAGTTCGAGAATTGAGTTGAGATTCGGTCATCGGGACATCGACTGGCTCAACGCTAGTTGCCAGACCAAATTTATGGACCCTATTGGAATGCCCCGATCTCTTTCGCGATGTGCTCGGCAATTGCTAAGGATGATGTGGCGCCGGGCGACGGCGCGTTGCGAATATGGGTCACATATCGCGTCTTGCGGATAACGAAATCATCTACCAACCGGCCGTCGTTCTTCATAGCTTGGGCGCGGATACCTCGGGTAGCGGGCACTACCTTTACGTCTGCAAGGGACGGAACATATTTCGCCGCTTCAGCCACGAAGGTGTTCTGGCTGAGAACGGTCTTCAGTTCTCGGATGGCCACCGCCTTGTTGCGGGCCGCAAATTTCCAGAAGCCGGGAAAGGTGACGAAATCGGCGATGTCGCGCAGGTCGAAGCGGCGGCCGGAATAGTTTTCGCGGCCGAGCGAGATGAAGGCATTCGGGCCGATAGTAATCTCGCCGTCGATGCGCTTAGTGAAGTGCACCCCGAGAAAGGGAAAGCGCGGATCCGGAACCGGATAGATCAGCCCCTTTACGTGCTTTCTGAAGGCGGCGTCGACGACGTAGTAGAGGCCGAAGAACGGCACGATGCGCGGTTCGTCCCCGTCACCCGAGGCGCACGCCAGGCGATCCGACTGCAAGCCTGAGCAGGCGATGACATGGTCGTAGGGCTTGTCGTCGAGCCGCCCTTCGGCACCCTCGACATAGGCGCCGTCGCTGCTTTCGGTGATCTTGGCGACCTTCGTCCCGAGCCTGAGGCTGGCGCCCCACTCCTTGATTTCGGCGGCGATGCGCCTGGCTACCACCTCGTAGCTGACTATGGTTGTGCGCGGCGAGTGTAGCGCCCGGATGCCGACGCCGTTCGGCTCGATTTCGCGCATCCGCTCAGGCCCGATCAGGCTGACCCCAGGCACGCCATTGGCGATCGACCGCCTGTGGATCGCCTCCAGCCGCGGCAGTTCTTCGTCCTTGAGCGCCACCACAAGCTTGCCGCATTCGTCATAGGGCAGCGCGTGGGCGACACAGTAGTCGCGAATTAGTTCGGCGCCGCGGGTGCAAAGCCGCGCCTTCAGGCTGCCCGGCTCGTAATAGAGGCCAGCATGCACGACGCCAGAATTGTGGCTCGACTGGTGCTGGGCAACATTCGCCTCCTTTTCGAAGACGGTGACGGCAATGCCCGAATGATCCAGCATAACCTGTCGGGCCACGGCAAGGCCGTTGATGCCCGCTCCGATCACTGCAATTCGCCTGGACATGGTCTTCTCCGGTACCTCTTCTGGTGGTGGTTCGAAAAACATGCGTTGCCTGCCCATCGAAAAGATGCAGCCAAGCCCAGAGTTACGTGTTCGATGAACAGCTCATCCGCCTTATCTATGGAACAGCGCAGGCGCGGCTAACCCTCTGTTTCACCGCAATTCATAGCGGAATTCAGAGTTAAATTCTCCGAGCTCTTTTCACCACCTACTTTGAGCTAATGGCCCCAGCAGCGTTATCGATCAATCTACTCATCCATCGACCTGATCCGCTTTGGATACACGCCCTTTGTCGGCGCATTTGAGAAGCTTTGCAGCGTCTGTCCACCATCCACCAGCCACGCCGCGCCACTGACGTGGCGCGCCCCATCCGAGGCCAAGAACAGAACGATTTCTGCCACGTCTTCCGGCTGACCGATCCGCCGGAGCGGAATCCGCTCAGCGAAATGCTCGACCGCCGATTTAATGTCTTCATCCCCTCGCATGCCGGGCACACCGAGCGTCGTCTCAATCACACCGGGGCATACCGCGTTCACTCGTATACCATAGCGCGCCAGATCCAGGGCGGCGACTTTGGTCAGGCCGACGACGGCGCTCTTGGTGGCGGCATAGCCAGCGCCTCCAGAAAGGACGTCCCATCCGGCCATTGATGATCCCATGTTCACGATCTTGCCGGCAATCTGCAGTTTTACCATCGCCGCTGCCGCAAACTTCAACACAAGAAACATGCTACGAAGATTGGCGTTGACAATGGCGTCCCAGTCCGACGCCTCGAGCAGATGTACCGGCGCGACGATGCCCGAAATGCCCGCATTGTTGAAGACGACGTCGATACGACCGAATGTCCTGAGAGCGAGATCGACCGCTCCCTTCGCCGCGGTCTCGTCGGACAAGTTGCCAGCAACAATTGCCAGTCGGTCCCCGACCCCGAACATTGACGCCTTACTTTCCAATGTCTGCCCGTCGATATCTGCCAGCACGACGTTCGCGCCGCGCTCGAGAAACATCCTGGCGGCCGTACTGCCTATGACCCCGCCACCGCCGGTGACAAGCACTGTCTTGCCTGCAAAATCCTGTACGAATGTCATTTCGATGCACGCCTCTTCTTGATTCAGATCTCGTGTGCAACCAGCGGGTCAGGGTAAGAACGCCAGGAATAACGTGGCTGAAACCCCAGAAGATCCTTCGCCAACGCATTCGACAGGAGGCTACCGTGATCATCTAGATATTCCCGCAGTTCCAAATCCGGATAGTGCGTCTCGAGCAGTTGATGTGACGGCGTTTCACTATAGGTATCGTCGGCCGAAATGAAGATGCGTTCATGACCTGTCGCCTCTGCTCTGGCAGCCCGGACGAAAGCCTCTGCGGCATCCCTTGCGTCGATATAGGCCCAAAGATCCAGAGGCGCATCAGAGCTCTGGCGGCGCGGCCCGACATCCCGGAAGAAACTCTCCGGTGTTTGTATCCAGGGCATCCGGATGCTCATTGCCGTCCCGCCGGTGCGTCTGACCCAGGCTTCAACCATCTCCTCACCCAGCCATTTTGTTACGGCATAGATGTCCTGCGGCTGGGCTCTGTGGGACTGGTCGATCGGCAGAAAATCGAGCTGCACCGGAGCCGGCGCAAACGGCAGGCCGATGATGCTAAAGGATGAGGCAAACAACAGTTTCTTTATGCCGGCCGTTTCCATGGCGGTCAGCACGTTGAACATCAGGGCCATGTTCGTTCTGAAGACATCATCTGTCGCGTAGCCTACGGGGCGCGGTATCGATGCGATATGCGCCACGCAATCAACGTCCCTGATCAGTGCCGTCGCTGTAGGAAGGTCGCAAAGGTTGGCACCAACTATATCGTTGCTTTCGTTGCCGACGATGTCCATGGCCGTAACGGCAAAGCCGGCGGCACGATAAGCCTCCACCACATGGCGGCCAAGCAGTCCAGCAGCACCCGTCACCAAGATATGCATCCCTGCATTTACCTCCGCCGACCCCGCGTCGCAGAGCAAGTTAAGCGGAAAAGCCGTCCGTAGTCCAACAATATTTCTGATTGCACCCTGCTTGACAAACGTTGAATTTGCGGCGCAGTTTAGTTCGTCCACGAACTATATAGATCGACTTGCGCTGACTGGGATGCGCTTGAAACGGTGGTTCGGGCTAACAAACAACAACAGAGTGGGAACGATCATGATTTCGATTTTCAGGAAAGTGCTTGCCAGTTCGGCGATGATCGCCACTCTGGCCTTCGGAGCAACGGCTGCGGATGCCGCTCAGCTCAAGGTCGCGGCGATTTCGGGATATTTCTCGCAGGGCTTCGGCATTTCGATCGTCAATGGCTTAGACAAGGCCAAGAAGGATCTCGGCATCGAGCTGAAGATCGTTGACACCGGTAATCGCGCGCTCGACTATGAGGAGCAATTCAACAACCTGGCCAAGGATGGCAATTACGATGTCATCTTCGTCATGGGCTGGGAATTGGTCGACGCGCTCCAGAAGTCGCATGCCGCCTACCCAAAGCAACGCTTTGTCTTCATTGATGGCGTGCTCGATAGCCCGACGATGACCTATGTCAAATTTTCAGAGGAAGAGGGTTCATACCTCGCGGGCGGCCTTGCGGGCATGTTGACAGCGGAAAAAGTTGACGGCTTCGCCGACTCTTCGCAAGTCGGCTTCATCGGCGGCCGCGACATCCCCGTCATTCATAACTTTCTTATGGGTATGGAGCAGGGCGTCGCCAAAGCTTCCAAGGACGTGAAGGTCAACAGTGTGTTTGCTGGCACCTTCGACGATCCGGCCAAGGGCAGCGAAGTGGCGATGGCTATGTACGGTCAGGACATCGATATAATCTACCAGGCAGCGGGGCCGACTGGTGAGGGTGTTCTTCAAGCCGCCAAGGCCGCCAACAAATACGCGATCGGCGTTGACATCGACCAATGCGCCACCGCACCGGGCAACATCTTGGCATCCATGATGAAACGTGGCGACATCGCAGTCTACAACATGATCAAAGGCCAGGTCAGTGGCGACGATCCTATTAAGGACGGCTCCGTACTCTACGGCATCAAGTCAGGCGGCGTCGAGCTGAAGGTTTGTGATCAGGTCAAGGACAAGATCCCGACCGATGTCATGACCAAGCTTGAAGCTATGCGCAAGGGCGTCGCCGACGGCACGATCTCCGTGGCTCTAAACAAGTAGAGCAAAGCCCAGGGTCTGATCGGGTCTCCAGTTCGGAATCTTGGTCCAACTTGGCGCGGCGATTCTATTCGCGCCAAGTCCCTCCTTTTTGATTTAGGTCAATGGCCGTTGAAAACGATGAGAGCTTGATGGCTTACGCGATCGAAATGTCCGGCGTCACAAAACGCTTCGGCCCGCAGACGGCCAACAGCGACGTCAATCTCGCGGTTCGCAAGGGCGAGATCCATGCGCTGGTCGGGGAGAACGGTGCTGGAAAGACGACGTTGATGAATGTCCTCTTCGGCCTCTACCAGCCAGACGCAGGGGTTCTGAGCATTGATGGTGAACCGGTGGTGATGGATTCGCCGCGCAAGGCGATCGCGCTCGGTCTCGGCATGGTGCACCAGCACTTCAAGCTGGTGCCGTCGCTGACCGTTGCCGAAAACATTTTTCTCGGCATGGAAATCACCAAAGGCGGTCTCATCGATCGCAAAGCGCAGAGCGCACGGGTCCGCGAACTGTCGACAGCCTTCGGCCTTCAGGTCGATCCGGATCGTCGCGTTGCAGAGCTCTCGGTTGGTATCGAGCAAAGGGTCGAGATACTCAAAGTGCTCGCCCGCGGTGCGAAGATTGTCATTTTGGACGAACCCACAGCCGTACTGACGCCGCAGGAAAGCCGGGACCTATTCCAAATCCTGCGATCCTTTACGGAAAAAGGCATGACGGTGATCTTCATCTCGCATCACCTGTCGGAAGTGATGGAGGTCTCCGACACGATCACGGTGCTTCGCGACGGCCGCGTGGTCGGCACCAGGCCGACCAGCGAAGTCTCGGAAGACGAGCTCGTCCGGATGATGGTCGGCCGGGCCGTCAATTTCGATCGCCGGCCGCGAGGCGCGGTGACGGGAGAGCCGGTGCTTGATCTGCGCGAGGTCTGTGCCCGCGACGATCGCGGCCTGCCGACGCTGAGCGACATCAATTTCAAGGTCAGGGCCGGCGAGATCATCGGCATCGTTGGCGTCGATGGCAATGGCCAGACCGAACTGGCGGAAGTGATTTCAGGCCTACGCCAACCGAGCCACGGCGTCATCCAACTATGCCAGACGCCCGTGCAGGGGCAGGATCCGCTAACCGTTCGCATCGCCGGGCTCTCGCATGTGCCAGGTAACAGATTGGTGCGCGGCGTTGATGCCTCGGCTTCCATCGCGTCGAACATCCTGATGGGACGGCAGCACTCAGCGCCGTTTGCCAAGTGCGGCTTCATTCGCTGGACGCATGTCAAGCAGCAAGCCGAACGGCTGATCAAGCAGTTTGACATCCGTGCGACCGGCCATCGAGCCGCGGTCAGGACGCTATCCGGCGGCAATATGCAAAAGGTCGTGTTGGCCCGTGAATTCTCCCGTGGAGCACCCTTCCTGCTCATTGATCAGCCGACACGCGGCGTGGACATCGGTGCCATGGAAGGAATCCACGACGAGATCATCCGGCAACGGCAAATCGGCGCCGCAATACTGCTGATCTCCGTGCAGCTGGACGAAGTTCTCAAGCTGGCCGATCGTATCCTGGTGATGTTTGCCGGGCGTATCGTCGGAGAAGTCGATCCGGACAACACGACCGAGGACGAGATCGGATTCCTGATGGCCGGACGCCAGGCCGGTGAAATGAAGGTGGCCTCATGACCGCGAGCCGCGACGACGCACAAACGGTCCTGGTCGCACCAAAGCGCCGTATGAAATTCCCCGACTGGGCCGAGGGCATGTTCGGCCAGATGCTGGCTATCGGCATCTCGCTAATCGGCGGTGCGATCATCATCATTGCCGTTGGCGAAAATCCCACGCATGTGTTCGCGACGTTATTGCGCGGCGCGTTCGGCAATAGCGAACGCATCGCTGGCTCGCTGCTTCAGGCGACCCCCATCATCATCTGCGGTGTGGCAGCCTGCATTGCCTTGCGTGGCGGACTGTTCAATATCGGCGTCGAAGGCCAGCTCTATGTCGGTGGTTTTGCCGCCGCCTGGGTCGGTTTTGGCTTTACTCTGCCGCCGGTCATTCATTTGCTGGTTGCGCTGGCGGCAGCCGTCCTTGCGGGTGCACTCTGGGTCGCGATACCGGCCTTCTTCCGGGCCCGCTACGGCACCAACGAGGTCGTCTCGACCATCCTGGCCAATTACGTTGCCGTGCTGTTGACGTCCTATCTGACGATCAGCATCTTCAAGCGCCCGGGCGGCTGGTCGGAAACGGCGCCCATTGCAGCCACCGCCGAGCTGCCGCATCTGATGAACGATTCCCGTGTCAATCTCGGGCTGTTGATTGGCATCGCGCTTGCCTTTGGCCTGCAGCTGTTCCTGAAGCGGACCAGCGCCGGCTACTCGATGAGCGCCATGGGGGCCAATTTGAAGTTCGCCGAATATGGCGGCGTTAAAGTCAAGCGCAACATCCTCGTCATCCTTTTGGTGTCAGGCGCAGTCGGCGGGCTGGCCGGCGGTGTCGAGACGCTCGGCGTGCACCATCGCTTCATGGAAGGCTTTGCGCCGGGCTTCGGTTTCGATGGCGTGATCGCCGCCCTTCTTGCCAATGGCAGCCCGATCGGCATGGTCGGCGTGGCGCTATTCTTCGGCGCGCTCAGGGCAGGATCGCTGCTGATGGAGGTGGAGACGACGGCGTCGCGCGAAATCATCACGGTGATCCAGGCCTTGATCATTCTCTGCGTTTCGGCGCAGATTCTAGTGCGCCGCCGCCGCGACAGCCGTCAGGGAGAGCGTCGATGGAAATTCTAGAAAAGATCTTCAATCTGGCGCTGATTGCCGCAACCTTGCGCACGACCGCGCCCATCCTGTTGGTCGCGCTCGGCGGCACCTTCACCACCAAGGCCGGCATCTTCAACATCGGCCTTGAGGGACAGATGCTGATGGGTGCCTTCTGCGCCGTACTCGGTTCAATCTGGACCGGCTCGGCGCTGGGCGGCGTGCTATGCGGCGTGCTAGCGGCCGTGACCATGGCCGGACTGTTCTCGCTGCTGGTCGTCACATTACGGGCCAACGAGGTTGTCGTCGGCCTGGCGCTCAACATCCTCGCCGGCGGCCTGACGATCTCGCTCACCAAGGCGATCTTCGGCGTGCGTGGATCAATTGTCCGCGGCGACATTGTCGGGCTGCCGCGGATCGACATTCCTGGCATCGCCATGCTGGGCCAAGTTGGCCGCGTGCTGTCCGGTTACACGCCACTCGTCTATTTCGCCTTCATCGCCGTCTTCCTTGTCTGGCTGATCCTCTATCGCACGCGTCTCGGCCTCTATATCCGCGTCGTCGGCGAGAAGCCGGAGGCAGCCGAGGCGATCGGCATCCCATCAGCGCGGATGCAGCACATTGCTTCGCTGCTCTGCGGCGTGCTCGCGGGCCTGGCCGGTGCGCATCTGTCGCTCGGCTATATCACCATGTTTGCCGAGAACATGTCGTCGGGCCGCGGTTTCATGGCCGTCGCCGTGCTGATCTTTTCAAATGGCGACCCGCTGAAGGTGCTGTTCGGCTGCCTGCTGTTCGGCTTTTCCGACGCCGCCTCGCTGCGGCTACAGACCTTCGGCGTCTCTTCCTACCTCGTGCTGATGGTGCCCTATCTGGTGTCGCTGTTGGCACTGTTCGGGCTGACCTACCGCCAGCGGCCAAAGGTCGTCCGGGAAACGCTTGAAAGCTTCTCTCTTCTCAAACGGGCGTAAGGCCAAGGAGCCATGATGGAACGAATAATTTTGGATGTGGACTCGGCCGGTGACGACATCCTTGCCATCCTCTTTGCGCTCGGATGCGAAGGTATCTCACTGGAGGGCGTCACTGCCTGCACCGGGGCGGCCGGCGACATCGAGCAGGTTACCAACGTCGTCCTCAACACGCTATCGCTGGCAGGCCGCGACGATATCCCGGTCGCCGCTGGCGCCTTCCGTCCAATCGTCGGCAATTCGGCCGCTGACATGCTGGCGCCCGTGAATTTCGAAAAGCAGTTGCAGGCGCGCTTTGGCGACCGGCTGAGGGACTTCAATCCGAAGGCCCCTCCCCCGAAACGCCAGGCGATGCAAAAGCACGCCACGGACTTCATCATCGATACCGTGCGGGCCAATCCCGGCGAGATCTCGATCGTCGCAACCGGACCACAAACGAATGTTGCCCTGGCGCTGCGCATGGCCCCCGATATCGCCGGTTTGGTCAAGCAGATCGTCGTCCTCGGCGGCTGCTTCCAGACGCCCGGCAACATGACACCGGTCTCCGAATACAACATCTGGGCCGACCCGGAAGCGGCACGCGTGGTGCTTGCCAGCGGCGCGCCAGTCATCCTCGTCCCGCTCGACGTCTGCGAGGACAACCGCGTCGCTGCCTCCATGCTGACGCGCGACGACCTGAACGATCTCGGATCGCTCTATCCCGACAGCACCGTGGTGTCCTACGTCCAGAGGACGTTTCCGATCTACATCGACATCTGGCGGGAGTTCTTCAAGCTCGTCGGCTTTCCGCTCGATGACGCGATCGCGGTGAGTGCAGTGCTGCATCCAGAATTCTTCTCCATGACAGAGCCGCTGTTCGTAGATGTTGCCCTCAGCGAACGCTTGGTGCGCGGCCAAACGGTGGCATTCCGCGGCCGACAGATACTGCCGTTTTCCGGACCTGCGACGACCCGCATCTGCCAGGACCTCGACGGCAAGAAATTCCTGAAATTGTTTAAGAGCGCCATTGGCGCATTGGCATAGGAAAATGATGATGAAGAAAATCCCTGTGCTCATAGACTGCGATCCAGGTCATGACGACGCCATCGCCCTGGTCATGGCGCATCGCTCTCCAGCCATCGACCTTCTCGGGGTAACGACGGTCTGCGGCAATGCCACCCTTGACCGCACCACCACCAATGCGCGGAGGATTCTCGAGTTCATCGGCGCGACCGATGTGCCGATCGCAGCCGGCTGTGTTTCGCCGCTGGCGCGCTCCCTCGTGCTCGGCACAGCTGACGGGCCGAGTGGCCTCGATGGCACGACCTATCTGCCCGAGGCGTCGATGCCGCTCGTCGACATGCATGGCGTCGACTTCATCGCCAAGGTGCTGTCCGAGGCGGAAGAACCGGTGGTTCTGGTGCCGACGGGACCCTTGACCAATATCGGTATGTTTCTGCTGAAATATCCGCAGCTGAAGCACAAGATCGCCAGGATCGTGCTGATGGGCGGCGCCTTCTACCGGCGGACGGAATACATCACTCCGACCGAGTTCAATATCTTCTGCGACCCCGAGGCCGCTAGAATCGTGCTGGAAAGCGGGCTCGACATCACCATGGTCGGTCTCGACGTCACTATGCACGTGCTGGTCGAAGAGGAGCAGTTCGCCGAGTTGCGGAAAATCGACACCAAGCTCGGTGAGGTCGTTCTGGACTGGCTGAAATTTTATGAGAAGCTGCATCGCGGCCAGATGGGCGTCGGCGGCGCGCTACACGACCCGCTGGCGCTGGCGGTGGTCATCGATCCGACCTTGATTGAAACGCGCGACGCTCATGTCGAGATCGACCTGACCGGGACGCATACTTTCGGCGCCACGGTTGCCGACTACTGGAACCTGCGCGGACTGGGGACCAACTGCAAGGTGGCCAGCCGTGTCGATTCAGACCGCTTCTTCGAACTGATGTACACGCTGCTGCGCGACTGACCCGCCACGAACCACGGAGTTTTTCGGATGACCGACGTATTTTCCGCCCACCGCCACGATGACGCAGCGATACTCGACCCGACCAAGACGGCAGTCATCGTCATCGACATGATCAACGAGTTCTGCAAGCCCGGCGGACGGATGGTGTTGCCCGGCTATGAAACACTGATGCCGCAGCAGAAGGCACTGATCACTGCTGCCCGAGCCAATGGCGTGCCGGTGATCTTCGTCGTCGATTCCCATCGCAAGAACATGCGGCGAGATCGCGAATGGGTGAAGCGCACGCCGCATGGCGTCGAGAATACCTGGGCGACGCAGGTCATAGACGATCTCGAAGTGCAGGACGAAGACATCGTCGTCGTCAAGCACCGCTATTCGGCCTTCTTCCAGACCGACCTCGATCTCGTGCTGAAAGACATGCTGATCTCGCAGCTCGTCGTCTTTGGTGTCGTCACCAACATCTGCGTGCGATCGACAGTGCATGACGGCTTTTTCCAGGGCTACGATATCGTCGTGCCGCACGACGCCTGTGCCGCGACCGGACCACGCGAACATGTTTCGACGCTTTACGATATTGCCACCCATTTCGGCACGGTCTCCGACACCGAGACGGTAACCGCGGCCTTGGCCGGTAAAATCGCGATTTCCAACCAGATTTTCGAAGCATAAGCGATGGGAACCCTCGAGACCCAGGATCGAACTCCGAAGGGTGGCAAGTGTTCGCGCGAGCAACCCGCGGATAACGCGCCGAGATCGCGGGAGGCGATAGACCTGCGGCTCGCCGAAATCGGCTACAAGCTCGAGGAGCACAATGCCCATATCATCCGGCTCGCGCATCAGAGAGCCACGGCGATCTTCCAGAAAGCATTCGAAGGTTATGCGCTGACTCCACCGCAATCGGCGATCCTCGCGACCCTTTTGCGCTATGGACCGATGTCGCAGATCAATCTCGGCCGCCTGACGGCGATCGACACTGCGACATTGAGCCCTATGCTGCAGCGACTGCAGGATCCGGGCCTCCTGCAACGCGTCCCATCGGATGAGGACCAGCGTGTCAATTTGGTTGCCCTCACCGAAAAGGGTATCGATTTCGCATTGGAAACCTTGCCGATCGCAAAGCGGGTTAGCGACGAGGTGCTGGCACCGCTGAAACCCAGGGACCAGCGACGATTCCTCGCAATGCTGGCACTCCTAAAGTGATCCTGGGTTATTTCCTTAAGGATTGACGACCGTTCGATAAAAAACCGGCGCTCAACAGGTCGACCAAAGACTTGCGTTACCGCAGTCCATCCTTTCCTATTACGTCCGCGCGCTGCAGCCCACCGACACGTGGCAGGGGCCGCCCACCGGTCGTCAAGGCGATGGCGATGACGATCTCATTGGCCTTCGGTGCACCGGGTATACGGACCTCGACGCCGTCGAAGTGACTGCGGACATAGACCGCATCTTTGTAGCCAAGCGGAATGTCGAAGATGGCGCCCGGACCTGCCCGCTTCTTGGAGGACGGAATGATAGACGCGCCGCCAGCCAGTGCAGCGCGGATCGGTGCCCCAAGCTTCGGGTGCAGGAAGGCCGCCGCATGCTCCAGCTCGCCATCCTCGCCAACGGCAGCCGCTTTGCCAAAACTGTGGATGGCTGAGGCAGGTACACCGAGCAGAGCAATTGTCCTTTGCACCAGCATCTCACTAAGCGGCGTCGCCAGGTCATAGAGCGGAGATAGGTCGGCGACGAAGGCGCCGGCATAGGGATTTTTGACAACCGCGGCAGCAACCGCGCGCCGGACGGGCGGCTGTACCACTTGCCCCTGCTCGCTCAGCGTCTCCTCGACGAAGGTGACGATCCGCCTGATCTCAAGGTTCATCGCAGCCCATCCTCGCCCTTGATGTCGGCAACTGCCAAGCCGCCAAGCCGCGAATGAACCCGGGGACCCGTCGTCATGGCAAGGACGAAGACGATCTCATTGCGCTTCGGGGCGTCCGGGATGCCTACTTCGATTGCGTCAAAGTGGCTCCGGACATAGGAGGCATTGATGTGAGTGATCGGCACGTCGAGCCTTGCTCCCAGCCCGCCGACCTTCTTGGCCGAAGGGACGATTGCCTTCGCGTTGCCCAGAACCTCACGCATCGAATAACCGCCAGGCACATGCCAAAGGGCGCCGTGCTCCAGCTCACCGGCCTCACCGACGATCGAGCCTTTGCCGTAACCCTCGATAACCGCGACATCACCGCCAAGCGCTGCCAGCAGGCGCTGTGCCATATCGAGGCCAAGAGGCTTCAGCGTGTCCATGTAGCCGGTAATATCCTCGACATATCCGCCGGCGAACGGATTTGCGACGACCGCCATGATGACGCCGCGCCGCGGCGGCGTGTCGGCCACCGGGCCACCGTCATGGAAGATCTCCTCGATCTGAAGGTAGAATTTGCGAACTTCGACGGGCAGCATTCAATTTTCTCCTGTTTCTGATCCTGTCAGGCGACGTGGCGGGTCGGGTTGCGAAGTGCCTCTGTCTCGTCGGCAACGACTTTTCCGGTCGAGGGGTCGATGACCACCCGAAACAGCTTCCGCACGTCTTCTATGCTGTAGTAGCCAAGTCCGACATCAGTCAGCACATCGGCGACATCACGCTCGAATGGCGATCCGTAGCCACCGCCGCCGGGTGTCTCCACACGCACGCGGTCTCCCTTGCGCAGCGCAATGTCCTGCTCCTTGGTGATGTGCGGCGGTCGATATTCGACGCCGTTCCGGATGACGACGATGCTGCCTGGTTCGCCATCGCGACCGCCGAGGACGCCCTGCGGTCCGACGCGTCCGTGATCCATCACGAAGGAGGCGCTAGCCTCGCCGCGCAGCAATTCTACCTCGTAGGTCAGGCCAAAGCCGCCGCGGGTCTTGCCGGCACCGCCGGAGGCCTCGCGCAGAGAATATTCAGTAAACAGCACCGGGAAGACCTGTTCGGTGATTTCAACGGGCGGCGACTTGGAAATCCCGATCGTCGAGCAGCCATTCGTCAGCCCGTCGCCGGCGATGTTGCCGCCATAGCCACCGCCCGAAATCTGGTACATGACATAGTCGCGACCGACCTCCGGATCGTGGCCGCCGAGGGCGAAATTGCCGCTCGAGCCGGCAGGCGCTGCTGTCACCAGCTCGGGCAGCGCGTGCACTAGCGCCGAGAACACGGCTTCAGCAATGCGTTGGGAAACTTCTGCCGCACAGCCCGAGACCGGCCGCGGGTATTTCGCGTGCAGAAAGGTTCCGGCCGGATCCTTGATGATCAGCGGCTCGAAGGCGCCCGCACTCAAGGGAATGTCCGGAAAGATGTGACGGATCGCCAGATACACCGAGGAATGCGTCGTCGCCAGAACGCAATTCATCGGGCCCTTGCAAGGTGGGCTTGATCCTTCGAAGTCAAAAATCAGCGTGTCGTCGTCGGTCTTGGTGACCAGCAGCGAAATCTTCAGCGGCTCGTTGACGATACCATCGGAATCGATAAAGGCGGCGCCGCGATAGGTGCCGGTGGCGATCCTGCGGATAGAGGCGCGCATCTGCGCGGCAGAGCGAACGCGCAATTCGGCTATCGCATCGATCACCGTTTGATCGCCATAGCGATCGAGCAGTGCATGCAGGCGCTCGGAACCGACCCGCAAGGCTGCGGCCTGCGCCCGGATGTCACCTATCCTTTGATCGGCGATGCGGATGTTGGAGCAGATGATCGCATAAATCTCCGAATCGAGCATACCCTTCTTGAAGAGTTTCACGGGAGGCAGACGCAGACCTTCCTGCTCGACGGATGTCGCCGACGCGGAAAACCCCCCAGGCACAGCACCGCCGATGTCCGGCCAGTGGCCGATGTTGGAGAGCCAGCAGAAGATCTTGCCGTTGCGGTAGAAGGGCATCGCGAAGCGGACGTCCATGAGGTGCGTGCCGCCAAGGTAGGGATCGTTGACCACATAGATGTCGTGCTCCTCCGGCGGCAGACAACGGCCGTCGCGGATGAACTCGATGATCGTCTTTGTCGATGCCTGCATGGTACCGACGAAGACCGGAAGGCCGCCGATGCCCTGGGCGATCAACGAGCCGTCGTCGGCGGCATAGATGCCATCGGAACGGTCATCAGCTTCGGAAATGATCGGCGAGAAGGCCGCGCGCGAAAAGGTATGATCCATCTCGTCACAAACCTGCTGCAGCCCGGCCTGGATGACAGTCAGGGTGATGGCGTTGATACCGCTCATGCTCGTTGCCCCACGGTGATGATTATATTGCCTTGCGCGTCGCCTTCAGCGACATCGCCGGGATTGATGACGGTTGTGGCATCGAGCTGCTCAAGGATGGCCGGACCCTCGATCCGAGCGTCAATCGGCAACTTCTCACGCCCGTAAACCGGCGTCTGGCGCCATGCGCCGCCAAAACGGACCGGCCGCGTTTCCACCAGTGCCTCTTCCACTGTCGCCGCTCTTCCTGCCATGGGGATTAGGTTCTCTAGGCTGACCTCACGGCGGATGCCGATGACCGAGGTGTTGATGCTGACGATTCTTGCCCGGACTTCCGGAAGGCGCACGCGGAAGCGATCGTAATAGGCTTCCTCGAACAGCAGCTGCATTGTCTGCATGTCTGCGGCGCCCTCCGGCAGCTTGACGCGGATCAGATGCGTCTGACCGGAGAACTGCATGTCGGCGCTGTGCTCGACGACGATCTGAACCGGCTTGACGGCTTCCCTGCCAATCGCCTGCAGTCCCATGGCCGTCCGGCTTTCGACCAGCTCGTCGATCAGTGCCGGATCGGTCTCGACAACCAAGCGGTTGACCGTCGTCACGTAGTCGTGGCGAAGATCTGCGACGACACAGCCGATGGCATTGGTCAGGCCCGGCCTTGCCGGCACGAATACTTTCGGGATGGAAAGCTCGCGGGCAATCGCCGAGGCGTGTAGCGGACCGGCACCACCGAAGGCAAACAGTACGAAATCGCGCGGATCGTTACCCCTGTCGACAGACACCATCCTGATGGCGCCGGCCATCTTGAGATTGGCGATCTCGACCACTGCTTCAGCGGCCTCTATGGCATCAAGCTCGAGTTTGCCGCCCACCTCGGCTGCAAAAGCACTAGCGATCCGCTCCACCGAGACAGGCTGATCCACCGCGAGAAGCTTCTTCACGCTCAAGCGGCCAAGCAGTAGATTGGCATCGGAAATGGTCGGCCGCGTACCGCCGCGACCGTAGCACATCGGCCCCGGCCAGGAGCCCGCACTCTGTGGCCCGACCTGCAGCAGCCCTGCGTCATTGACGGCGGCAATCGAACCGCCACCGGCGCCGACCGTATGGACATCGACCATCGGCACATGGATCGGCATCGCATATTCGATATCGATCTCGTTGGACACTAGTGGCTTGTTGTCGCGGATCAGCGCCACGTCTGTCGACGTGCCACCCATGTCATAGGTGATCAACCGGTCATAGCCGGCGCGCTTGGCGGTGTAGGCGGCGGCGATGACGCCGGACGCTGGACCCGACATGACAGTCTTGGCGGCTTCCCGGGTCACGAGACGTGACGAGATCGTCCCGCCATTGCCGTTCATGACTAGCAGATCCCTGTCATATCCGCTGTCCTGCAGCGCCGTGCGCAGACCTTGCAGGTAGCGTTCCAGCACCGGCTGGACTGCGGCGTTCACCGAGGCCGTCACCCCGCGCTCGAACTCACGGGCTTCGGACAGCAGGGCGTGGCCGCTCGTCACATAGACATTCGGCCACAGGGAGTTGGCGATTTCCGCTGCACGCTGTTCGTGGACCGGGTTCTTGTAGGAATGCAGGAAATGGATGACCAGAGACTCGCAGCCGGCGTCAATCAGGGTGACGATGGCATCGCGCAGTTGCTCCTCGTCGAGCTGTACGCGGATCTTGCCGCTGGCCTCCATCCGCTCATCAACTTCGAGACGCAGGTCGCGGGGAATGAGCGGCACGAAGGTCCCGAACAGGCCATAGGGCGTCGGACGGGTGCGGCGGCCGAGCTCGATGACGTCGCGAAATCCACGGGTGGTGATCATTCCGACCTTCGCGATGCGGCGCTGCAGCAGCGCGTTGGTCGTCACCGTTGTACCATGCACGATCATGTCGATTTTCGCGATGGGATAGCCCGCCTGCGCCAACGCATTCAACACGCCCTTAGACTGGTCCCCCGGCGTTGACGGGGTTTTCGCCAAGACGACCTTGCCCGCCTTCTCATCTATGATGATCAGGTCGGTAAAGGTGCCGCCAACATCGATCCCGGCGACAATCCGGTCATTCAAGGTATTCGCTCCCGGTGCCATAGGCCCCCCTGACTGGTCGTATTGGAATGAGAATGGAAATCGGCGACGGCAGTCTACGCGCCGTTGCAGGTAGGGCCTTGCACTTCCAGGCCCGCGATCTGGCAGTGGCTCACCACAGCGGTCGCAAGAACGCACCCCAGTAAGATGTTCGATCCGACATCAATGACTTCCATGCACGACTTCCTTCCGGCGCGGCGACGACAATCTCCGCTCCGGCCACAGAAATTGAATGGCCAACTCGAGAAGTTTGCGCCCATCCGGCTGCAAAACTCGTTGATACTCATACAATCCAATCTAATTGCTGGCCTTTGTCAATAAGCCATTTTCATATTTCGATAGATCGCAATTCTCGATTTCAATTGCCGGGTTCTTGCTGTAGCGCTCTTCACAGAAACGGCTTTTGATGGCTATTCCATCGACAGAGTTGGTCGTGATGTGCATGACGGAGGAGGATCGCGGATGGCATCGGTAAGGAATGACAAGACGAGCGCAAATGCGCCGCAGCCCCATTCACCGCAGGAGATCGCGGCGCTTTACGATGCGTCGGGCTACGATCTCGATACCCATCCGGCCCATATGATCCGTCGCGCCCATCAGCGCGCGACGACCTGCTTCCAGAATGCCATGACAGGCTACGATCTGACGCCGACCCAGCACGCAGCCCTTGCAACGCTGCTTAAACACGGCGAATTGTCGCAAAACCATCTCGGTCGCATCACCGCGATGGATCGCTCGACCATCAGCATTGTCGTACGCAAGCTGATGGAGAGCGGCCTCGTGCAAAGCTCGCCGTCCAGCACCGACCAAAGGCTGTCCGTGCTAAGCCTGACGCCTGTCGGCATCGAATACACCCTGCCGCTGCTTAAGCTCAGCATCGACTCCGTGGAGCAATTTTTGGCGCCGCTGTCGTCGCGAGAGCGATCAACTTTTGTCAAGCTGCTTGGAAAACTGACGGACGCAGAGTGAAATCAAGCAGCGCATGCCAGCATGGCAGCAGCACGATTGATCCTGGCAACGCCTTGAAATATCGTTGACAATCGAACGAGTCTGAAGAGCAGCGGCGGTAGCGGCGCGCGTGGATTCTTGCAAGCTGACATGCGAATCGCCAAAGGCTTGCACATCGATAAAAATCTTAGCTTCGAAGTGCTTGACAAGTGCAAACGCTTGATCCTTATTTGTATGACCATCAACGATATGGTCGAGATGCAAAGGCATCGAAATAAAGCAAAAAAGGGGTTCTATCATGCTGACTTCTTTGCATTCCTCCTATTTTATGACGCACCGAAATCGGAAGTTGACGGCGCGTATCCTTAGCGTCACCCTCAGCCTTTCCGCTATTGCTCTTCCGATATCCGCCGAGGCGGCGGGCGTCACGCTGAAAGTATTCGGCGGCTCCTCCCTTGACGTTTTGGCGCCTCGAGAAAAACCTGAGGTCCAGACCAAGATCCGCGACGAAATCATCTCCGGATTCCTCAAGGCGCATCCGGAAGTAGCCAGCATCGAATGGGATGCGCAGGGGCCGCAAGCCGGTTCGCTGCAGCGTATGATGACTGCCAAGCTGTCGGGCCAGGAAATGGATCTGGTTGCCTGCTCGGCCTTCTGGGTCAATGGAGCCTATGTACGCCGCGGTCTGCTGAAGCCGATAACCGACGATGTGAAGCCGTTCGCCGCCAATGTCGACGCCACCAGCTTTGGAGCATTTACGGTCAACGGCAAGATCTACGGCGTGCCGATCAGTTCGCTGTCAACATCGACGATCTTCTACAATGTCGGTCTGTTCAAGAAGCTCGGCATTCCGACGCCTCCGACCTATGAAGACCTCAAGGCGGCGGTGCCGAAGCTCAAGGCAGCCGGCGTCATCCCGCTTCTGCACCAGGGCGCCAATTCGGTCATGTGGCCGATGTGGTATTTCGAGACCCTGTCTCAATCGAGCGGCGACGCGGTGAGCCTCACCCAACAGCAACTCGAAGGCAATGAACCGTTCGATGATGCCAAGAGCATCGAAGCCTTTCAGTTGATCAAGCAATGGACAGACGACGGCATTCTGTCCAAGGATTCGCTTTCCGTCGACATGGAGGGCATGAGGGCCGCTTTCGCCAGCGGCAAGAGCGCGATGTATTATGGCGGCACTTGGGAAGTTCCGTCCCTAAAAGATAGCGTCAAGAACTTTACCTGGGGCGTCTTCCCCTTCCCGAAGATGCCTGGAACGCCCGGGGCGCCTAAGCATGGCGGCGGCGCCGACAACGGCATGTGCCTTAGCGCCTCCATTCCGGACGAAAAGGTCAAGCCTGCACTCGACTTCATTGCCTATCTGACAAAGCCTGATATCGCAAAAATCTATCTGGACGCAGACCAGCCGATCGCCACATCGATCAAGGGTGTCGATGGCGTTGACGAACCCTATGCCAAGGAACTGCGCGCGAACACGTTCCCCGATACTGTCAAATTCCTCGACTGGGTCTGGCCGAGCGAAGTCACGAGCGCCGTGGCATCGGGTATCGCCGGCGTCGTAGGCGGCACCACGACGCCCCAGGACGCGGCAAAGAGTGTCGAGGCGGCCTTCAAGCAACTGGTGGATGACGGCAACTGGCCGCCGAAGGACTGACACACGTCCCGAGCATGCGAACGGCGCGGGATCTCTTCGCGCCGTCGCCCTCTTCCTGCAGCCGCGGCCTGACACGGCGCCGTTGCGCATCTACGCACACTCTCGTCGCAGTGACGAGCCTATCCGCCTTAGCACGAAAGGCCCAGGCCATGACCCGTTCCGCCAGACAGCGTTTTTCCATCGGTTATCATCTCAACAGCTGGGACCTCACCGGTCAGCCTCTGCGGCCCGCGCTTGAATTTCTAGCCGGTCAAGGTTTCAACTGGTTCGAGATCCTCGCTTTCACCAGCCTGTCCGATCAGTTCGCCCGGAAATACATGCAGCTCGGCAACCTTGCCCCTCCCGGCGTGACCACCGATACCGACATTTTGCGCCGTTATGCGCTTCTATCCGAGGCGCAAAGCGATCTCGGCATCGGGCTGTCGTCGCTCTATGTCAATGCCACCTTCGTCAACCCGGTGCTGTGGGAATACGAACGCGGTTGCCTGATCTCGCTCGCTCGCATTCTGAAAGGCTTCGGTGCACCGGTTCTCGTGCTCGGCGGCGGGCCATCCGAGGCATCGGGCAACAAGCACACAGCGGATGACTACAAGGCGTTTTGCCGAGCCCTCGAGGATATCGGGCGGCGAACGGCCGATCTCGGCATCGCCACGGTCTATCATCCGCATCTCGACACCTTCATCGAGCGTCGCGATCAGCTCGACCGGATGATGGACGAGCTGGATACGCGACACGCCGGCCTTTGCATCGACCCCGCCCACCTAGCCCAGACGCACTCCGATCCGGTGGACGCGCTAAAGACCTATGTGTCGGCGGTGCGCTACATGCATCTCAAGGACACCAAGGTCGACGACAGCCTCGTCGGCCCGGAGCGCTACGCTGCTTTCTGCGAGTTGGGCGCCGGGGTCGTCGATTTGCCCGGATTGGCCGACGTCCTGATCGACGCCGACTATGACGGCCTCGCCATCGTCGAGCTGGATGCCTCGCAGAAGACCGCCGAGCAGAGCGCCATCGAGAGCATCGCCTACCTCACGGAAACGCTCGGCCTTTCTCTCAACCCCCTCAAGGGCTGAGGAAGAAGCGCCGTGGCAACCTCGCCCAAACGACGCATCCAGCTCGACAGCGACCCGATCGTGGCGACATTGATGCTGGTGCCGGCAGTGGCGCTGCTCGGGCTGTTCTTCATTTGGCCATTCTTTCGGGGCCTGTGGATCAGCCTGACGCGCTGGGATGGTTTTTCCAATCCGACTTTCGTCGGTCTGACCAATTACCTCAGACTGCTGCACGACCACGTGTTTCTCGGCGCTATCGAGAACAACCTGATCTTCGTCGTTCTGATCCTGATCTTCAAGAACACGCTCGGTCTAGGCCTGGCTATGCTGCTCGATAGAGCGATTTTTCTGCGCGGACCAATCCGCGCAGCCGTGTTCATTCCCGTCACCCTATCTTTCGCGGCAACCGGGTTGCTCTGGTCGTGGATCTACAATCCGGTTTTCGGCCTTCTCAATGCCGCACTCGATCTGGTCGGCCTTTCCTGGCTTAAGCAGTCGTGGCTCGGCGATGCGGATATCGCGCTCTACTCGATCGTCGCGGTCGATATCTGGAAATGGCTCGGCTTCCATGCGGTGATCTATCTTGCCGGACTGCAGACGATACCGCAGGAGCTCTACGAGGCGGCCCGCATGGATGGCGCCAAGGCATTTTCTCGCTTTCGTCACCTGACCCTGCCGTTGATGATGCCGGTCGTTCTGATTAACGTGATCCTTGGTCTCTCCGGAGCCTTCGTGCGCAACTTCGACATTGTTCAGGTTCTGACGCAGGGCGGACCAAATCATGCCACGGAGGTCGTCATGACGCTGATGGTCAAAACCGCTTTCCAGGATGGCAATATGGGCTACGCCAGTGCCATGGGCTATGCGCTATTCCTGATCGTAGCACTGGGCTGCGTCGCACTTCTCGGACTAATGCGCCGCGCAAAGGTGGACATGTGACCATGACCCTCGATCCAGCCATTTCTCCCGATATCGATGGCGAAAGCCGAAGACGGACGCGGCATCTGCGCTGGAGGGAGCGCCTTGCCGGTCGGTCGGTCGCCGAACTGGTCTTTGTCTATGGTGTACTGGCCATCGTTTTGGTGGAAACGCTCTATCCCCTGGTGTGGGTGCTGTTCGGCTCATTCAAGACCAAAGACGAGGTGATCGCCAATGTCTGGGGACCTCCATCCAGTTTCATCTGGCAAAATTATGTCGAGGCCTGGCGCGTCTCCGGGATGGGCGACCGCATCCTTAACAGCATCATTGTCACCGGTGTCGCACTTGTGGTGCTGCTGATGGCAGCGACGCCTGCTGCCTATGCCCTGTCACGGCTGACATTTCGCGGACGCAACCTCATCCTCGCGCTGATTGTCTTGGCGATGCTCGTGCCGCCGCAGGTCATGGCCATTCCGCTGTTCATGACAGCGCGCGATCTGGGCTTGATCAACAGCCGTCTGGGCGTGGCGCTTATTCATGCGGCAGCTAATCTGCCGCTGTCCATCTTCATCCTACGCAGCTTCTTCCTGTCGCTCCCGATTGAACTCGAGGATGCGGGGCGCATGGATGGTGCGAACCGCCTTCAGATCCTTTGGTTGATCATGCTACCGCTGGTGCGCCCCGGCCTGGCGCTGGTGATCATCTTCGGCTTCATCGAGATCTGGAACGACTTCTTCCTCTCCTTCCTGCTTCTGCGTGAGCCTGCAGTACAGACCATTCCGCTTGGGCTTGTGGCATTCTTCCAGCAATACGGCTCGATGTGGAATCTCTATTTTGCCGCCCTGACGATCACAACCCTGCCGGTGATCGCCGTCTTTGTGCTGATGCAGCGGCAGTTCATCGCCGGTCTGACCGCCGGCGCCGTCAAGTCCTGAGAGAAAGTCCATATCAATGAGCTCACCTTCTTCCAAAGTTCCTATCGGCGTCGGCGTCATCGGTTGCGGCGAGATCGCCCAGCTCATGCACCTGCCGATTCTCCAGGAACTCACAACGCTGAAGATCGCCGCGATCTGCGACTTGTCTCAGACGGTGCTGGATACGCTCGGAACGCAGTACGGCGTGGCGGCACGTTACCGGGACTATCGCGACCTTTTGAACGACCCGACCGTCGACGCGGTAGTCATCTGCACCTACGATCATGGCCCTGTAGTATCGGCGGCCATCGCAGCCGGTAAGCATATTATAGTTGAAAAACCCTTGGCCTTCACCGCGGAAGAGGCCCGCCCGCTTGTCGCGGCGGCTGAAGCCAGCGGGCTTGTCGCCATCGTCGGCTACATGAAGCTCTATGATCCGGGCTACCGGATCGGCCTCGAGCAGCTTGCCCGGATCGGTCGGCCGAAGATGATCCACATGCACGACTTTGCCGGTCGTTTCGATCGCTACCAGCAACTTTATACCCAAGTTCGGGGCAAGGACGTCGACACGGCTCTGATCGCCAAGACGCAGTCGGATGTCGCCTCTGACGTCCGACGCTTCCTAGGCGAGGATCATGCTGCTTATCATGATCTCTACATGACGCTGCTTATGCTCGGCAGTCACGATCTTGCAGTCCTGCGCGGCGCCTTCGGCGTCGCAGAAGCGGTGGACTATGTGCAAGCGGTCGGCCCTACTCACATCATGGCCGTGCTCGGCTTTCCCGACCGCGTCCCGGCTCTGCTGGAGGTTGCCTTCGGTGCACAGTACGAATGGTGGGACGAGTGGATGACAGTCCATGGCGAAGCCCACGAGATGCGCATCGAGTTCCAGAACCCCTATGTCAGGAATGCTGCAGCCACCGTGCGCCTTCGCGAGGCGTCCGGCGAAAATTCGAGCGAGAGAATATTGCCCGGCACCCCCGACACCGCGTTCCGCAAGCAGTGGCAGCACTTCGTCGCCTGCATCCATGACACGGCAACCCCGATAACACCGCTCCAGGGCGGGTTGGACGATCTGGAGTTGGCGGAAAAGATCATCAAAGCGCTGCCGCGAAAGACGGCCTGACGCCGCGGGCTGGTTGCTGACTGAAACACCGGGATTGGTTATCGGCGCCGTATGTTTCCGAACATTTTGATTGATGCGTTCAGCGCCGCGCGCTCAAATAAGATATCTGGGAGAGAACCATGGGCAGCATTACCCTTCAGAAGGTTTCGAAGGTCTTTGGCGAAGCCCAAGTCATTCCTTCCATCGACCTTGAAATCAAGGACGGCGAATTCGTCGTTTTCGTCGGCCCGTCCGGTTGCGGCAAGTCGACGCTGCTCCGCCTGATCGCCGGTCTCGAAGATGTCTCCGGCGGCAAGATCATCATCGACGGCAAGGACGGCACGAGCCTCGGCCCTTCCGAGCGCGGTCTTGCCATGGTGTTCCAGTCCTATGCGCTCTATCCGCATATGAGCGTGCGCAGCAACATCGCCTTCCCGCTGAAGATGGGCGGAATGGCCAAGGACGAGATCGACCGCAAGGTGGCGGAAGCAGCCCGCGTGCTGAACCTTACCGATTATCTCGACCGCAAACCGCGCATGCTGTCCGGCGGCCAGCGCCAACGCGTCGCCATCGGCCGCGCCATCGTCCGCCAGCCGTCGGCCTTCCTGTTCGACGAACCCCTGTCGAACCTCGATGCGGCGCTGCGCGTCAACATGCGCCTCGAGATCAGCGAGTTGCATCAGCAGCTGAAGACGACCATGGTCTACGTCACCCACGACCAGGTCGAAGCCATGACCATGGCCGACAAGATCGTCGTGCTCAACCGCGGCAACATCGAGCAGGTCGGCTCGCCGATGGAGCTCTACAAGAACCCGGCCAACCTTTTCGTTGCCGGCTTCATCGGCTCGCCGAAGATGAATTTCGTCACCGGCGTCTATGCCGAGCCCTACGGTGCGCCGACGGTCGGCGTCCGGCCGGAGCATATTCTGCTGTCGACGGAGAGCGGCGTGTGGCAGGGCAAGGTCATCGTCGCCGAGCATCTCGGCTCCGACACCTTCCTGCATGTGGATGTCGAGGGCATCGGCCACATCACCGCGCGCGGCACCGGCGAATTCCCGGTCAAGGCCGGCGAGACCGTCTACATGACCCCGGACCGCAGCCGCGTCCACCGGTTCGACGACAAGGGACTGGCGATGTCTATAGGTGGTCTTGATGCGATCTGAACCCTTGACCACTCACGCTGTGAGACGTTTTCCAAGCAATATCATGAAGTTGGCGCGTAAGGGTGATTTATGGAACTCATGTGAGGAGCGGCAAAGCCTGGCATGATCCGCCTTGACTTGTATCGAGCCAACGGCGCCCTTTCTCGACCGCATCAGCTACCGATATGTCCATCACTTCTTTCCTTACATCAATTTGATTTGCTGGGAATGCATGGTGACTTCAATTTGGCATGAGGGGTCAGAGCGCCTTTGCTCTGGATCGAAATGGCTGCGACCGAATGGGCTTCGCGCAAGGATATCGAGATCGTACGACCAAGTAGGCGGCTCGCTAGATAACCTGCATTAAAGGCATCACCAGCGCCTGTCGTATCGACGGGTGTGTGAACGGTCTGCGCCAACGATGTTCCTCCGTCTCCATCCAGACGGTAAAACGCCGGATCTGATCCACACTTCACCACGATTTCGCTTGGACCACTCCTGGAAACTCGATCGAGGGTGGCTATGGGATTTTCATCGCCATAGAGGCTTCGCTCATCATCGAATGTTGGCAGGACTATATCACTTAGCGATAGAGCCTCGCCGATCACCTCCATCGCGAACTTTTGGTCGCTCCACAAGCGGCTGCGGTAGTTGGGATCAAATGCAATCCTGGCGCCACGTTGGCGTGCGGCCGAAAGTTCATCAAAAAGAGTTTCAAGATGTTCATTGGGCATGACTGCCGTCGTAATGCCGGAGAAGTAGATCAGGTCTCTTCCCGAGAGGCTCTGTCTCAGTGCGTTACGGTCAACAGCCAACTGGCGTGCGGCGGACTGGCTACGCCAATAATCGAAGCTCCGCTCATAGCCATCCAGCGTAATAGCGTAGAGACCGGGTCGCAATCCCGGGATGACTGGGCTGTGGGCAATGCCAATCCCGTGTTCGTTGAAGAATGTCTGTTGTCTTCGAGAGAATCCATCGTCTCCGAAGGCCGTCACAAAATCAAGAATGCTATCAGAGGGCAGGAGCGCCCGCATCGTCCATAGAGTGTTTAACGTATCACCAGCGTAGGCCGACTGCCAGCTGTCCGGCCCGGTGCTGGATAGCTCGATCATGCACTCCCCCACGGAGGCAATACTCAATTTCTTTGCCATGTTATCCCGCTACTACAATTGCGCATAGGTGAACCATCACGCATCAAAAGCTAGCTGCACCTTCAGCGTCTGCTCAGGATGCTTCTCGACCAAATCGAAGGCCTTGTGAGCGTCTGCCGCGTCGAATGTTTGCGTGATCATGTCTGCGGGTTTTAGCTTGCCCGTCTCGAGCCATTGCACGACTTCGGGGATGAACCTTCGGTTGAGGCGCGAACCAACCAGGCTCAATTCCTTGCGGACGATCTCCTGCTCGCTGACGTTGCATGGCGCTGCAGAGAAGCCGAGAAGCCCAATGCGGCCGGCGGGGCCAGCAATGCGGCAGGCTTCATCGAGCAGTGCCGGTATACCTGCACCATCGATGACGACCGATGGGCCCAACCCCTCCATCTCCGCTGCGACCTCCTCGGGAACCGATTTCTCTCGCGAATTGATGACGACATCGGCACCAAACTCGAGGGCTCGCTCGAGGCGTTGGGGGTCGATATCAGCAATGATGCAGCGCGCGCCGCGCATCTTCGCAACCTGAAGGACCGTGATACCGACCGTACCAGCGCCGTAAATCATCACGACGTCGTCGGCGCCGCATTCTGTGCGAGATAGAACGTTCGCCGCCACCGCCAGCGGCTCGGCAAGTGCCGCAACGTCAAACCCAAGCGACGGCGAGATCTTGACGGCATTTTCCTGCGGGATGACAGCGACCGACCGGAACCCGCCATCTCGGTGGACGCCTATGACCTGCAACTTGGCGCAAACGTTCGAACGACCGATGCGGCATGGATGGCATTTGCCGCAGGATATCACCGGATCGGCAACCACATGATCGCCAATCGCGAGGTGAGATACGCCACGGCCGAGCGCCGTTATCACTCCCGCGAACTCGTGGCCGATGACGCGCGGATAGCTGACGAACGGATTGGAGCCGTGAAGGATGTGCATATCCGACCCGCAGATACCGGCCCTTATAACTTGGATAGCGATCTCCCCCTCGCCCGGCGGCAGCGCGTCGCGCTGATCGATGGCGAGCTTGTGGGGTTCCAAGACAGATATCGTAACCATGTTGTCTCCATTGTTGTCTTGTCTGGTGCCAGCCCTCCGTGGGGTGGTCTTTTGAAGAGCAGTGCTCAGACCGATTGAATGGATTTCAGATGCCGGTCGACGCTGGCTCGCCACGCAGTATCAATCATGAGCGTAGGCGGAAACAGCCCAGGGATATCGAAGAAAGCCACGGAACCGTCATTGCGTAGCGCGCTGTCTTGGGCCGCTTTTCGCAGCTCGTCGGCACGGGGGTCATCAACATTTTCCGTCGTCAGCACGTAGGCGATCCATAATGCCGTAGCATAGGCGAATGCGTCGGCATCCTTCCCGGCTGCTAGCGCCTCTAATGCTGGAGCGAAGATCCGCTGCGGCAATTTCTGAGTACCGTCCATGGCGATCTGCGCCGTCCGATGGGCGATAGCCGGATTGGCAAATCGGGCGACCAATTGCTCGATATATGCGTCAAGATCGATGCCGGGCACCGGATCGAGCGTCGGCAGCGCTGCCTGCATATGATGGCGAACGATTTGCTGATAATCGGCCACGGCCATGACATCGCGAACAAATTCCAGGCCGTGTAACTGGCCTAAATAGGCAATGAGCGAATGCGAGCCGTTGAGAAGCCTGAGCTTCATCTTCTCATAAGGTTCGACTGCGTCAACGAAGAGAGCGCCGCCTGCCTCCCAAGCGGGCCGCCCGGTGACAAAGCTGTCTTCGATCACCCATTGCGTAAATGGCTCGGTCTCAAGAGCCAGTGCATCCGCTGCTCCGATGATGCCAGCTGCACGTTCGCGGACTGCATCTGTTGCGGCGGGCACGATCCGATCCACCATGCTTGACGGGAAGCGGCCTTCCGTCTCGATCCACTGGCCGAGCTCAGGATCGCGGTGAGATGCCATTTCGATCACAAGACGACGAACGACATGCCCATTGCCCGGTAGATTGTCACAGCATAGTACCGTGAATGGCGCATGGCCAAGCGCACGTCTGCGTGCGAGGCCTTCGACGATGAAACCTATTGCTCCAACAGGGTTGTGCGGGTCTGCCATATCATGGGCCACCGCCGCGTGGTCGGCATGGAGGCCACCGGTTTTTGGATCTATCCCGTAGGCCTTTTCGCTGACTGTCAAGGTAACGATCCTGATGGCAGGATCTGCGAGGCAGGAGAGGAGCGCTTCCCGATCTTCTGTCGCCGCGATTGCCCTGACTGTTGAACCGACGATCCGCGCGCTATCTCCCAAACGGTCACGCGTGACGACAGTATGCAGGCAATCTTGCGCGGTCAGGGCATGAACGATGTCTGTCGACCGGAGACTTGCTCCGACGATGCCCCAGTCACCGAACTCATGCGTGAGCGCATCGTCGGTATAGACCGCCTGATGGGCACGATGGAAGGCGCCGATACCGAGGTGAACGATACCCGGTTTTAGCGAGGATCTGTCGTAGCCGGGTGCCTGGACGCCCTCCGGCAGGATTGTCTGTGCATTCAATCGCTGCATGATCAAGCCAGTCCATAAGTCGCATGCGACAGGGTTCGCTCGATGCCGCGAAGCTCCGCAAGCCCCTTCAGCCGACCGATGGCCGGATAGCCCGGCTGCGCGCCGCGCGTCAGATCGTCAAGGATTTCCTGGCCATGGTCCGGTCGCATGAAAATCTGGTGATCTGCGTGGCCCTCAGTCCTGCGGCGATTTTCTTCAGCGACGATAGCAGCGATAACCGCCACCATGTCGGTATTGCCCTCCAGATGTTCGTCCTCAAAGAACGAGCATGGCGTGGTCTCATCTTCCCGTCGGACGTTGCGCAGATGTACGAAGTGGATGCGCGGTGCAAGGCGCCTGACCATGGCCGGAAGATCATTATCGGCGCGCACGCCAAGCGAGCCGGTGCAGAACGTCACGCCGTTTGCGGGACTGTCGACGGCGCCGAGCACCTCGACATAATCCGCTTCCGTCGACAGTATACGCGGCAATCCTAGCAGCGGCCATGGCGGATCATCCCCATGGGCACACAGACGCATCCCGAGCTCTTCGGCAACAGGAACCACCTCCGACAGGAAGGTAATCAGGTTGGCGCGCAGGGTCTTCGCATCGATCGATGCGTAGCGCGCGAGTGCCTCGCGCAACTCGCCGATGCTGTAGCCGTCGGAAGACCCTGGAAGCCCAGCTCCAATATTGCGAGAAAGCGCGTCCTTTTTCTCATCGGACATGGCTCGGTATCGCTCTTCGGCTTGTGCGATCACATTTGGCGGGTAGTCCGCGTTAGCTGCGGGTCGCTGAAGAACATGGATATCAAACGCCACGAAGTCGATCAGGTCGAAACGCATCGCCCGTGCTCCGCTCGGTGTTTCCCAGCGAAGATCTGTCCGTGTCCAGTCGAGGACTGGCATGAAGTTGTAGCAGACAGTGAAAATGCCGGCGCCTGCCAAGACGCGCAGGCTTTCCTTCCAGGCCTCAACATGGGCTTTCCAATCGCCCGACATCGTCTTGATGCTTTCGGATATCGGAATACTTTCCACGAGTTCCCATTCCAGACCACCGGCCCGGATCTCGCTTTGTCTTTTGGCGACGTCCTCAGCCGTCCATGCCGTTCCGGTCGGCACATGGTGAAGTGCGCTGACGATACCCTGAGCCCCCGCCTGGGCCGCGTCGCGAACACTTACCTTGTCGATGGGGCCGAACCAGCGCCATGTATGTCTCATTCCTTACCTCTCGTATTCATGTCTGCGTGCAAAGCACCCGAAGCGCCTCGATGGGATGCCATTTCGATTTCGACGAGTGCCACTGCTCTGGCGGGAGATCCGGAGCCGCCCGCGATCGGCAATGGCAGGGCCACCAGAAAGCAGTAGGGCGGCAATTGTCCGAGATTGGCAAAGTTTTCACCAATGAGAATGTTTCCGCCAAGGAGGATATTGTGGGCGGGGAAATTCGAGCTGCCATAACAATCAATCGAAAGGCAGTCCGAGCCGACGATACGAACGCTTTTCTCCTGCAAAAACTCGCTGGCACCCTGCGACAGGCCTGGCCAATCCTTGAGAAAGCAATCCTGTTGGGAGGCATCATTCCAGTAGCGGTCCCAACCGAAATGGAAGAACACCGCATCTCCTGCCTCGATCGGACCGTAAAGGTCCTCGAACTCCAGGATCCGATCGATAGTTACGGCTTCGCAAGGGGCACAATGTTTCGCGTCGATGGTCGCCATGCGGCCAAAGAATTGCTCAAGGGAAATTTCTGCGATCGACTGGTCGCCCTTTATAAAATGCAAAGGCGCATCGAAATGCGTGCCGGAATGTTCGCTCAGGCAAAGCGAGTGGTTACAGGCGACGTCGCCGTTATCGTAGCTCTCAATGACCTCCTGGCAAAATGCTGGGTGGGTTGGCCAGACCGGCATGCCTTCCTTTAATGGATGCGTGAGATCGATGAACCTGAAGCGGTCTCGCCTGAAAAGAGCGGTAAGATTGTCCATGTCAGGCAACCCGCGGTCGGGGCGCGATCGCCACGATGAGGATGATCAATGCACCGGTCAGCACGAAACGTACGCCCGCCTGCATCTGGAAGGTGTTCAGCATTGTCGCCATCAGATTGAAGAAAAGCGCGGCACCCCAGATGCCGACTGCATTCGCCTGACCACCCGCGACGCTGGTGCCTCCAAGCACCACGACGGCAATGGATTCCAGAAGGTAGACATCACCCATGTTCAGCGCTGCACCGCCGGAAAAGCCGGACAGCAGGAACCCCGCGAGACCACCGGCAACGCCGCAAAGGCTGTAGGCAATTAGCCGAACACGCCCCGCCGATATGCCTGCCAGCCGCGCTGCCGGCTCGCTTTGGCCAACGGCCAGAAGACGGCGACCCCATATGCCGTGCGAAAGGACAAGCATGGTGACAATGGTCAAGAGCATGACCGCGAAAGGCATGAATGGAATGCCCCCAACGCGCCATTGTGTGAACGCAGACAACATGGCCGGCGGCTTCAGCGTCGCCTCTCCGCCAAGGTTGAAGGCGAAGGACTGAAACACGAAACTCCACGCCAGCGTCGCTATAATTGGCGGCAGCCGCAGCAATGTGATGGCAAGGAAATTGAGCATCCCCGCGACCGCGCCCACAGCAATTGCTGCAAGCAAACCAGCCAGGATCATGCCGTCCTGGGCCTTCATTACGGTCATGGACACATAGGCCGCAAGCGTCAGCACCGATGGTACCGACAGATCGATATTACCCGGCCCCGATGCAATGACCAGCATCTGGCCGGTTCCTACCAGCACACTGAAGGCGCCGAAGGTAAGGGCAGCGGTCAGGGTGGCCTCGGCACTGCCAAAGCCAGCATAGGCGGTGGTGGCAATCCACATCATCAGCGCAACAATGAAGCCGTAGGTCCACGGTGCAAGAGTAAGACGCGACATCATGATTTTTCCTCCGACAGGAGGACACGCCCGGCCAGCACGAGAAACAGGATTCCGCCCTGCGCGCCGATCTGCCAGGTTGGCGGCACCTGCAGGAAGCTCAACAGAGACCCGGCAAGGGAGAGCGTCAGTGCGCCGATGACCGTTCCGACCGGCGAGACGACGCCGCCGTTGAACGAACCGCCGCCAAGAATGACGGCGCCGACCCCAAGCAGCGTATACGCCGGCGCTACGTTGGGATCACCTGAAGTCGTCAGACCAGTCAACGTCACACCGGCAAGGCATGCAAGCACGCCGGCTGCTGCGTACACCAACACACGGATACGAATGGTTGACCAACCTGCCCGTTCGATCGAACGCGGATTGGCGCCAGCACCGCGAAGAACCGCTCCATAGGAGGACCGGGTAATGATCAAGTGGCCCACCGCAGCGGCGACGACGGCTAACAAGATCGGCAACGGAATGAACGGTGGACGCCAGTTCATGAAGCCCGACAGCCATGCTGGCACCGAACCGCCCGGCGAGGGCAATATGATAATGGCGATGCCGAGCCAGATGAACGACATGCCAAGCGTGACGATGATCGACGGCAGCTGGCGAAGATGGATGAGCAGGCCGATGCCGGCATAGGCGACGATCGTCACCAGATAAAGGAGAACCGCCAACACCGGATGGGCGTTGAGGTTGAGTGCGGTAATACATGTGATCAGCCCGACGAAGGCGCCATTGGACAGATCGATATCACCCAGCATGATGATCAGCATCTGGGCAAGCGCTGCAAAGACCAGCGGCGTCGCCAGCTTGAAAAGCAGCGTGAAGCCAAAATAGCTCATGGCGGACGGCCTTATCCAGAAGATGATCGCAAGCATGAGAACAAGCGTGACTGCTGGCAGACCAACCTGCAGCGCCGCGGTCAACCACGCGGGACGGCCAACCGACTGAGGTCGGGTCATCACATCAACCATTTGCACCTCCAAACGAAGCTTCCAGGATTCGGGCATGACCAATGTCAGCGCCGTCTATCTCCTCTACGGCCCTGCCTTCGCGGAATACGTAGAGCCTGTCGCAATTATTAAGTTCCTCCATCTCGGTCGTGTACCAGACGAAGGTTCGGCCCCGCTCGGCTTCGCTGCGGATCAATTGATAGACCTCCTGCTTGGTGCCGACATCGACGCCGCGCATTGGGTCATCGAGAAAAATAACGCTGGCGTCGGAGGCGAGCGCGCGTGCGAAAAGCACCTTCTGTTGATTGCCGCCGCTCAAGGACAGGATCGGCGTATCGATGGATGGCGCCTTCACCTTGAGCCGTGCCGACCACTTTCCCGCCAGATCTTTTGCTCCTGCGCTCGATACGAAACCGTATTTCTGCAGGGCATTGAGACTGCGGATGGTAAGATTATCGGCGATCGACCATAGACCGAAGACACCTTCCAGCCCGCGATCGCCCGCGACATAGGCTGCGCGGATCTTGCCGCTCTTTTCGATCGCCGTGAAGATAGCACGTAATCTCTCTCGCTGGCCGTGGCCATCGAGGCCGGCAAAACCGATGATCTCGCCGGCGGCTGCCCGAATCGGGCGGTCAGCGGCATCGATACCGCCGTGATCGATCTGCCGCTCGCCGAAGCTGCGGGAGGTCTGACCTTCTCTGTGCCCGTTTGCCGCCTCGATACTGCCCATCATCTCGACCAGGTTGGAGCGTGACAGACCCTTCGTGGAGCATTCAGCGACAATCTTGCCGTCGACCATGACGACAGCGCGATTGCAGACCGAAATGATTTCGTTCAGCCGATGCGTGATAAGAATACAGGCGATACCCTTTGAGGCTGCCTTGCGGATAAAGGCCAGGAGCTGCTCTGTGGCCTGATGCCCGAGCGACGATGTCGGCTCGTCAAGGATAACGCAGCGGACAGGGATATCCGTTTCCGTGAAGGCTCGGGCAATTTCCACCATCTGCCGAAAGCCGATCGAAAGCTCCGAGATCTTCGCATTTGGATCAATGCCGTGGCCGGGAAAGATTTCATCAAGCGACCTCGCGATCAGATCTCGCGCGCGGCCGCGCCAGCCAAAACCCCGCAGCTGACGGTGGACAATGCGCGTGTTCTCGGCAGCAGAAAGGTTGGCGCAAAGTGACAGCTCCTGAAATATGCAGCGCAGACCTCCTGACTGGGCTCGCCCTGCGCTCCATATTTCAACGTCTTCTCCGCCATAGCGGAAACTGCCTGCCGTGCGCTGGACTGCGCCCGACAGGACATTCATCAGTGTCGACTTGCCGGCGCCGTTGTGACCGACCAAGCCAACCACCTCGCCGGAGCGTAGCTGAAAATCCACACCACCGAGTGCGTGAACGGCGCCGTAGCTCTTACGAATATCGCGAACATCGATCAGCGCTTCTGCTGCAGCCTGCGCCGACGAGGAGGTTGCAAGGTCATTCATATGTCAATTCTCACTTCGGTGCTGGAACAGCCGGAAGAGCAGTCTTGTTGACGTTGGCATCAATAATCTTTGCCACGAGATCCTGCGGGTACTGCGCGTTGACCACGCCACCTTCCGGAACCGTCTTCAACCATGCGTCGAGATCGGGCTGATTGATCTGCAGCAAAGGCACCTCGACGAATTTCGGCACCTTTTTTCCCGCCAGGATCTGCTGGACGACCCAGAATGCCACCTGTGAAACCGATGGCGTTGCGCCAAGTGAGAAGGTCTCGTAGCCCGACGCATCATGCTCCTGCTTCCACAGCGCCAGTTCATCCTGGCGATTTCCCATGATGATGATCGGCAGATCACGCTTCGCCGCCTTGAAAGCCTGAGCCGCGCCATAACCATCGCCGCCCTGGGTCAGGACTGCATCGACCTTCGGCAGAGATGGCAGGATGCCGGAGACTTCCTTCTGGGCGACCGTGGACGTCCACTGCCCATAGACTTCGCCAACGCTTTTGTAGGTCGGATGCTCGGCCAGTGCCTTGACGACGCCGTCATGCAGGCGCTTATCGAAGCCATCGCCAGCCATGCCACGGATCTCGAGGATATTCGCCGGCTTGTCGCCCTGCTTTGCCTTGATGAAATCAAGCTCTGCCTTGGCATAGGAATTAAGGTTGTAGTCAACCACGTAGGCGCAAGGCTCGGTTACGCCGCTGGCGAAAGCAACGACAACGATACCCGCATCGCATGCATCCTTGATCGCGCCGTTGAGTGCTGTATCCGAACCGGCCAGAACGATGATTGCGTCATACCCTTGCAGGATCAGGTTCTGGATCTGAGAGGCCTGTTCGGTAACCGAGTTGTTGGCGCTAACAACCGCCGTATCGCCGATCTTGCCGTCGACCTTCGCCTTTGCGCCCATGTCCTGGAAGCTTTTGATCATCACCTGGCGAAACGAATTGCCGGCATAGGAATTGCTGAACGCGATTTTCTTGCCGCTAGTGTCCCCGGCGGCAATGCCCTCGTCGGCGCGGGCGGTTGCAGTTATGGCTGTACTTGTCAGCAACGCCAGGCAAAGCGCGGCGGCTGTTCTCTTGTAGACGGTTCTCATCAGTGCTCTCTCCTCCAGCTTCCTATTCAAAGGCCCCGCTCCTGTCGCGACCCTCGGGTCGGCGGCGGATCGTTCGACGGCTATTCGTCGCCTCGTTAGCTGATATTCGCCGAAGCGAGTATCTCCCGAAACTCTGCTGTCGACAGGTCCGCCTGTCTCTCCCCAGGCTTAAGATACAAGCTGCCATGGTAGTATGTCAACGTCTGTGATAGACTGCTTCGTCAAGATATGCGATTTGCGGAGATGCGACGACTATCGCTGAAAAGGGGGCGTAATGGCAGACAGACACTGGATCGACGAAAGGGCTGGCAAGAAGGGCGCAACCCCATCTGGAAACGACGTTTTAGAAGCGATTAATATCCGCCAGCCCATCGCTCCTCAGGTTTATGAGCGTCTTCGGCGAGCTATTACGACGCTTGCGATGCTGCCTTCGGAGGCGCTGAGCGAAAAAGATCTCTCCCTGCAGCTCGGCGTCAGCCGAACACCTGTTCGTGAAGCATTGATCCGGCTTGCGGATGAGGGATTAATTGACATTTTGCCGCAGCGTGGGAGTTTCGTGGCGCCGATCCGTATCCACGATGTCGAGGAAGCCCAGTTCATCCGGGAATCGCTTGAGGTTGCGGTCGTTAAGAGGTTGGCGGGACGCTGTTCGACGCAGTTCCTGACCGACATCAAAGCCAATCTTTCCCGGCAGGAATTGGCAGTGGCTCAGGACGACGGGGACCTGTTTTTAGAGCTTGATGAGGCCTTTCACAGGGGCTTTTGCGAGGAGGCCGGCCTCTCGAAGAGCTGGCGTGTTATCCAGACAGTGAAACTGCAAATGGATCGAGTCCGTTACCTCAGCCTCCCCGATCCCGCCCATTTGAAGACACTATTGGAACAGCACTGGAAGATCGTCCACGCGATCGAGGACGGGGATCGGGAGTTGGCGAGTAACGCCATGTCGGCGCACCTGCAGGAAGTACTTCGCACCGCGCAGCGGTTAAGCGTTCAGCGAGCCGAGCTGATTGAGCGCTGAAGAAGATATTCCCGAGACTTCAACAAAAAGCGAGATCCAGACTCTCTCACCTTGAAGAGATGCGAACTGCCGACCCCGCGCAGAAGTTAAAATCAATCGAGTTAAGCGTAACGCCCGTTTATGGAACTCCAGGCGCTCGTGATAATTAAAATTGTGATTGAGTCCATAAGTGAGGCTCACGTTTCCGGCGACGGCGATTGTCATCCGCAATTACACGGAAGTCTACCTCCACGCCTACAAGACTGTGTCCGAGGCCAGCGCTCGCATCGGTCGATATCTGAACTTCTACAACAGCCGCCGCCCACATTCTTCCCTTGACCGGCAGACACCGGATCAGGCCTACTTCAACGCGCTGGCACCAATGATGGTGGGGGCATAATCGAGGCGGAAATCCACTTAGCGATACGCCCGAAACTGTTCAGACAAACCGAGCCACCTCTCTTATGAAGATTGCCATGCCCACCAAAAAACAAGGTAAGCTACGACAACTAGGTGTTCCGAACTTGACAGATAGCATTGTTCAACGACAGTGCATTTGTCTTTGTCTGGGTCTGGAGTTTCAGGTCAAGGATGGGAGACACAAAGCTCATTTGTTAAGACCCATCTTAAGACCTGAGGTGATATGTTCAGCAAGTCTATGGTAATTTCCACCGAAATGATGGCCGCCAGGCATGTCAATAACCGTTATTCCTGCGCTCCGCAGATCCGGACAGGCATTGTCGTGGTCATCGTACTTGCCGTTAACGCATTGGATTATCTCCGGTCTGATCGACCCGATATCATCTACAGGGTTGCCACCCTTGCCGTCCGTTTTAAACCCAAGCCATCCCCTGAGGGTGATCACGTAGTCGACCTTGTGCGACAGGGACAGGAGTGAAATTGCTTTGACCTTTGCTTTTTGCGCTGGCCTCAGTCTGTTGTAGCTCGCGGGCATCACGTCTGCGCCAAAGGAGTAACCGACAAGAACAACATGCTTCACGTTCAGATACTTGGTATAGTAATCGATGATGAGGCCAAGATCCCTCGCTGTCCTCTGAGCTGTGCGACCTGACCAAAAATATTTGAGGGAATCCAGACCGACGACCGGAATACCTGCGTTTCGCAAACTTATTCCTACCTGGTCGTCGATTTCTTGCCACCCACCATCACCTGAATAAAAATGGCGAGAGCATTCAGCGTTGGTTTACCATTGATTACGTGGATCGGAAGATCTGGCTGCCCAGTTTCACTGACAGATCGCCGGGTAAGGGGTCCGTATTGTCGCGCATTTACCGGCTCTCCCGTGATTGTAAGGATGGCAGTCAAAGCAGGTGCAATTTTCAAAAACATCTTCAAGATCGCTTTCAAGATAGCGTTTGTTGGTTTTCACGCGGAACTGAGCCGGTTTTTCCACCGAGAAGTGAGCCACCTCTGAGTATGGTTTTCTGATCAGGGTTTGGTCAAGGGGTTGGCTTTTTCTCCTTTCTTCTGCGCTGCTGCAGCCGAGCTGGCCTTGAAGCGGAAGCTGTCATTTCCTGTTTCCAGGATATGGCAACGGTGGGTCAGACGGTCGAGCAGAGCCGTGGTCATCTTGGCGTCGCCGAAGACTGTTGCCCATTCGCTGAAGCTGAGGTTGGTGGTGATGATGACGCTGGTGCGTTCGTAGAGCTTGCTCAACAGGTGGAAGAGCAGCGCTCCGCCTGAGGCGCTGAACGGCAGGTATCCCAACTCGTCCAGGATGAGCAGATCGAGGCGCACCAGGGTCTCCGCGATCTGGCCCGCCTTGCCCTTGGCCTTCTCCTGCTCGAGAGCATTGACCAGTTCGATGGTCGAGAAGAAGCGGACCTTTCGGCGATGATGCTCGATCGCTTGGATTCCAAGACCGGTCGCAACATGCGTTTTTCCAGTGCCAGGGCCACCGATTAGGACAACGTTCTGCGCCCCATCCATATACTCGCATCGGTGCAGTTGGCGCACGGTGGCCTCGTTGATCTCGCTGGCAGCGAAGTCGAAGCCGGAGATGTCTTTGTACGCAGGAAAGCGAGCGGCCTTCATATGATAGGCGATGGAGCGGACCTCGCGCTCGGCCATCTCGGCCTTCAGCAACTGTGACAGGATGGGCACGGCCGCATCAAAGGCAGGAGCCCCTTGCTCGATAAGGTCTGTAACGGCTTGGGCCATGCCATACATCTTCAGGCTCCGTAGCATGATGACGACGGCAGCACTTGCGGGGTCATGACGCATGGCGACCCCCTACGATCCTGGCGCGTAGGCCATCATAGCGTTCGACATTGGCCTCGGGTTCACGCACCAAGGTCAGCGCCTGTGGCGTATCGATGTCGGGACCATCGATTGTCTTGCCGTCGATCAGCCGATGCAGCAGGTTCAGCACATGCGTCTTGGTCGCCACCCCCGCATCCAGGGCCAGTTCCACAGCCCTGAGGACGACCTGTTCGTCGTGATGAAGGACAAGGGCCAGAATATCGGCCATCTCACGATCACCGCCGGGGCGGCGAAGCATCTGATCTTGCAACTGTCTGAAGGCCACCGGCAGTTCCAGAAAGGGTGCACCGTTGCGCAGGGCACCGGGTTTGCGCTGGATGACGGCAAGGTAATGTCGCCAGTCGTAAATCGTTCGCGGCGGCTTGTCGTGGCTGCGCTCAATGACGCGCTCATGCTCGCATAGGATATTGCCCTCGGCCGCAACGACTAGTCTCTCGGGATAGATTCGCAGGCTGACGGGCCGGTTCGCAAACGATGCTGGCACGCTGTAACGATTCCGCTCGAAGGTGATCAGGCATGTCGGCGAGACGCGCTTGCTCTGCTCGACGAAGCCATCAAACATGGCGGGGAGCGACATCAATGCTGCCCGCTCATCAGCCCAGACATCCGCGATCGTGCCGGGTAAGGTGCCGTGCGCTGTGTCGCGCCACAGGTCCTGGCAATGCTGTTCCAGCCAGGCATTCAATGCCGCCAGATCCGGAAAGTCCGGCATCTGTTGCCACAGCCGCGGTCGGGCATCCTGGACATTCTTCTCGACCTGACCCTTCTCCCAACCCGCGGCGGGATTGCAGAACTCGGGCGCAAAGACGTAGTGGTTCGTCATCGCGAGGAAACGGATATTGACCTGCCGTTCCTTGCCACGACCGACACGATCGACCGCTGTCTTCATGTTATCGTAAATGCCGCGGCCAGGCACGCCGCCGAACACACGGAACCCGTGCCAGTGGGCGTCGAAGAGCATCTCGTGCGTTTGCAGTAGATAGGCCCTGACCAGAAATGCCCGGCTGTGTGATAGTTTGATATGGGCGACCTGCAGCTTCGTGCGCTCGCCGCCTATCACGGCATAATCTTCGCTCCAATCGAATTGGAACGCTTCGCCTGGGCGGAAAGACAGAGGAATGAATATGCCGCGGCCCGCTGTCTGCTGCTCAGTCCGCCAGTCACGGGCGAACGCGGCAACCCGACCATAGGAGCCGGTAAATCCGAGAGCCATCAGATCGGCATGAAGCTGCTTCAAGGTTCGGCGCTGCTTGCGCGACCTCCCGGCCTCGGTCTTCAGCCAGCCAGATAGTTTATCGGCAAAAGGATCAAGCTTGCTCGGTCGTTCCGGTACCGTGAACGTCGGCTCAATCGTGCCCGCATTCAAATACTTCGCGATCGTGTTGCGTGACAACCCGGTGCGCCGGCTGATCTCCCGGATCGACTGCTTCTCACGCAGCGCCATCCGACGGATGATGTTTAAAAGTCCCATGTGGATCACTCCGTTGCCCCCGTCGCTCGCCGCGTTGGGGGAAGGTTCACATGGCTCAATTCTCAATGGAAATTATGCGCCTAACCGGCTCAGTTCTGCGTGGAAACCAACACATGTGGCCTCGGCGTAGGTGTAGCTCGACGCGCCGAGCACGCCGAGGAACAGTTCCGCCTCGCGGATCTCACCCGTCTTGCGATCAACGATCGGCACCTTCTTGCCGGAATAATCCACGAAGACTTTGTCGCCGGCGACGTGTTCCTGGCGCATCGTCGGTGAAAGGCACTTCTCAAAGCCACGGAACAGCTCGCAAAAACGGCTAATATGTTTCGCATAACATATTAGCCGTTATGTTGCGGCCAAATTTATGTAGTGGAAGGCCTCTCTTGCTCAAGCGCCTCGGTGTCGTGGGGGGCTTGACGCAACATAACTCGATGACTGGGTAGCAAGCTTTCCAATGGAGGTTTGCTATGGATCATACGACTGATGCCGGCCGCTCGGCGGCCCACTATCATGATGACGCGCCGTTTGCCGAAGAGCGGAACCGTTATCTTCGCCACTGCGCGGAACGCGGTGCCACTCACGCTTCTCTCAAAATCAAACGCAACGAGCTGTTGTGGATTGCCCCGCGCCTCGGTCCGAATGCTCCTTCGGAGGGCATCGACATCGAGGTCCTCCGACAGATTGCGATTGAGAGGCAACAGGCGCACGGAGCGCTCACGGCCGCCCGAAGAGTGGTCGATATCGGACGTCCTTGGCTTCGATTTCTTGGTTGGTGGCGAGAACCGAGTACCGGATTCGAGTATCAGGGGCAACTCGAAGAGTATGTGAGATGGATGCGCGATGAGCGCGGCTTCACACCATCGACGCTTGAGCAATGGATCCGTGTGATCGGCAGGTTCCTGCGCTGGTGCGATCAGACGAACCGGCAACTCGGAGATCTTCAGGCGGTCGACATCGACGCTTATTTTGTGTCCCAGGCAACGGGACGATGGTCCCGTGTGTCGGTCGCCACCACTGCTTCTGCTCTGCGGGTATTTCTGCGCTATGCCGGAAAGCGGGGATTATGCGCAAACAACCTGGCCGGATCGATCGATCGTCCCCGGCTTTACCGAGAGGAGTCGCTGCCGTACGCCCCGAACTGGTCAGACGTGCAGCGCATGTTGGCCGATGCCGACACCGACAAGCCGCGGGACATTCGCGATCGTGCAATCCTGCTGCTGCTTGCGGTCTATGGAATGCGGAGCGGCGAGATAGTTGCATTGCGCCTCGATCGGATCGACTGGGCCGGTGGGACCCTAGGGCTTTTCCGTCTGAAGCGCCGCCAGCCGCAGATCTATCCTCTCGTTTCGTCTGTTGCTGAGGCGCTTGCCCGCTACATCGACACGGTTCGGCCGTCGTCGTCGCACCCGGAAGTCTTCCTATGCATGCAAGCGCCCCGTCGGCCGTTGAAGGCGGGAAGCATCTATGATGTCGCGAACCGCAGATTTGTCGCGCTTGGAATCGAAGCGGCCCATCGCGGGGGGCACGCACTGCGGCATGCCTGCGCCTCTCGGCTTCTTGCCGAAGGTCTGTCGATAAAGGAGATCGGGGACCATCTGGGGCACCGCAGCGCGGCGACGACCAGTATCTACGCCAAGGTGAACTTGGCAGCCCTTCGCGAGGTTGGTGCATTCGACTTGGGAGCGCTGCAATGATGCTGTCCAATGTTGTCGACGCGTATCTGGCCAAGCAGCGGTCATTGGGCATGCGTTTCGAGTCCGCCGAGGTGCTGTTGCGCAGATTCTGCCGCGTGATGGGCAATCCCGAGATCAGCGAGATTACCCCGGAGGCGGTAGCCGCGTTTCTCCAAGGCAGCGGATCGCTCAGCGCCACCTGGATGCTGCGTTACAGGGTGTTGAGCGGTCTTTACCGCTTCGCCGTCAGCCGCGACTATCCGGCGTTCTCGCCACTGCCGACATCATTGCCGAAGCTGCCGCCGCAACAGACGCCGTACGTCTATTCGACGGAAGAGCTGCGCCGGCTGCTGGACGCGACCTCTATCCTGAAGCTTGGGCACAGTCCTCAGGTGCCGGCAATGTATCGCACCCTTCTCCTGCTGCTTTACGGTAGCGGTATGCGCATCGGCGAGGCGCTTCGCTTGGTCTTGCAAGACGTGGACCTGACCGAGCAGATCATCACTGTCCGCGACACGAAGTTCTTCAAAACGCGTCTCGTGCCGATCGGACCAAAGCTCAACTACGAGCTGTCTGCGCATATCGAACGCCGGCGCCTTCTCCCTTTGCCGCGTGGGGAACAATCACCGTTGTTCACTACGCGCGATGGCCGGCCGTGGCACTACGTGCGGGTTATTTCCTGGTTCCAGCATGTCCGTCGAGCCGCCGGAATCAGTTGCCCTATCGGGGAGCTTCGGCCGCCACGACTGCACGATATTCGTCACACCGCCGCCGTGCACCGGGTGGTCGCCTGGTATCGCTCCGGTCAAGACGTGCAAAGGTTGCTTCCGCAACTCGCAACCTACCTTGGCCATATCGATATACGTTCGACCCAGCGCTATTTGCACATGACGCCCGATCTCCTCGATGCAGCCAGCCAGCGCTTTGCGCAATATGCAATGGGGGCCGACCATGAAGGATGAGAACCTCCTTGGTCCGTGGATCCGTCGTTTCCTGTTGGAGCATCTGGTCGCCGAACGCAATCTTTCCCGCAACACCCAAGCCAGCTACCGCGACACACTTAAACTGCTGTTGCCGTTTGCGAGTGAGAAAGGAAGTTGCGCCATCGAACGTATGACAGTGGAGGAGTTGACGCCGGCAGTCGTCCGCAAATTCCTGGACCATCTAGAACGTGATCGCCGATGCAGCGAGGCAACCCGTAACCAACGGCTGGCGACCATTCATTCGCTGGCACGCTTCGTCGGCATGCGATCACCGGTTCATCTGGCGTGGTGTTCCGAGATAAGGGCAATACCATTCAAAAAGACAGCGAAGGCCGCAATCGGGTATCTCGAGAAGGCCGAGATGGATGCGCTTCTCGGTCAACCTGACAGGCGTACGCCTATCGGCGCGCGTGATCATGCTCTGTTGCTATTCCTGTACAACAGCGGTGCTCGCGCGGATGAGGCCGCAAAATTGACGATTGGCAATCTTCAGTTGGGCACGTCTCCGTCAGTCCGCCTTCACGGCAAAGGAAACAAGACACGAATTTGCCCATTGTGGCCAGCGACGGCGATATCGCTGGCTCGACTCATTGCCGATCGGGATAGGAGCGATGCGGTCTTTCTGGGTCGGACGAAGGAGCCTCTGACGAGGTTCGGAATACACCGCGTCGTGACGCAATACGCTGCCACGGCGAGCAAAACCGTGCCGACATTGGCCACGAAGCGCATCAGCCCCCATACGATCCGGCACACGACAGCTGTCCATCTCCTGCGAGCAGGCGTCGATATCAACACGATCCGCGCTTGGCTGCGGATTTCGCTAAATCGGGACAGCGGTTTCAGCAAGTCGCGGACAAGCGTTTCGCTAAGTCGCGGACAACGGATGCGATCGAATCCCGGTTGCCTTGTTGCTGTTACGCGTGATTGTGTTCGGTTATTTCGTCGCCGGTCAAGAGCGTCGGCGTTTTTCGTTTGCGCATGCTGTCGCCTTCGAGAGTGATGCGGTGGGCGTTGTGAACAATGCGATCCAAAATCGCATCGGCCAAAGTGGCTTCTCCAATCATTTCGTGCCAGGCGGCCACCGGAAGCTGAGCTGTGATCAGGGTCGATTTCCTTCGATATCGCTCCTCGAAGATTTCGAGCAAATCGAGGCGCTGTCGGTCATTCAGGGTATGGGTTCCCCAGTCATCCAACACCAGCAACTGAACACGTGCCAGCTTGTCGATGAGGCGCGGAAAGCGTCCATCGAGCCTGGCAAGTGCGAGATCCTCGAAGAGCCGCGGCATACGAACGTAGAGGACAGAGTAGTCGAGGCGGGCCGCCTGTCTCGCAAAGGCGCAGGCGATCCAAGTTTTTCCAGTGCCCGTTTGGCCTGTCAGGATCAGGTTCTCGTTTGCCTTCAGCCATGCGCCCTGCGCCAAGGACAAGACATTGCGACGATCAAGGCCGCGGTGAGATCTAAAATCGATGTCTTCGATCGAGGCATTGGCAAATCGAAGCTTTGCTGTGGCGAGCCGATTGGTCAGCCGTCGGTCGGTTCGTAGTGCGATCTCGCGGTCGAGCATCAGGCCAAGCCGTTCGTCAAAGCTAAGATCATTTCCATGAACTTGCTCGATAAGTTCGCGATAGGCGGTTGCCATTCCGGCAAGACCAAGCGCACTCATCTGGTCCAGTGTTGGATGTGTCAGCATTAGATGTCCTTTCATTGGTAGTAGGTTTTGCCGCGGATATTGCCGTGCGGCGGTGCCGGCTTCACGGTCTCGCTTGCGGCAGGAGCCTGATCGAGACCAGATCTGAGAATGTTGGCGACAGACGAATAGGTCAGCGCATTGATGACCAACGCACGCTCACAGGCCAATTCCAGCCGATCGGTTTCGTAACGACGCGCCAGGGAGAGAATGCCCTGAGCGGATCTGTAGCCTTGCTCCGGGTGCGGCCGATCGCTAAGCAGACGCTCGATAAATATCGCAGTATTGGCCCCAACCTTCGCCGCTTCCTTGCGCAACGTGTGAGGCGTCGTGTTTGCATAGCGCTGGTGAGCTTTCGGCATATGCTCATTGACAGTGATATGGCCGGAACGCTGGGAGCTTCGGATGTGGCTGGCGACCCGCTTGTGGTCAAAGAAGATCTCGACCGCTCGATACGTCAGCCTGATATCGACCTTCCTGCCGATCAGACCGTGCGGCACGGAATAGAACGTCTTGTCGACGTCGACATGGTAATCGGGATGAACCTTGGCGACCTTCCATTCCGCGTATTCAAACGGCGTTGGCGGCAGTGGCTTGAGCTGGGAGCGCTCGACCTCATCGAACAGGGCTCGCCGGGATTTTCCATACCGACGCATCGTACGGGTGTTAAGGTCCTCGATCAGAGCGCTGATGCGGATATTGAGATCGACAAGGCTGAAGAAACGGTCGTTTCGAAGTCTGGCCAGAACCCACCTCTCGACGATTAAAACCGATCCCTCCGCGGATGGTTTATCCCGAGGACGCCGCGGCCGTGCTGGCAATACGGTCGTATCGTAGTGTTCGGCGAAGGCAGCAAATGTCGCGTTCAACGTCGGTTCGAACCAGAGAGCCTTGGCAATCGCGGATTTGAGGTTGTCGCAGATCGTTGTCTTCGTCACCCCACCGAAGTAACTGAAGGCTCGCTGGTTCGCCTCGATCCAATCCGGCAGCTTCTGACTGAAGCTGGCATAGGAGAACACCAATTGCGATGCACTCAGCACGGCCACATAAATCTGTGCTGCCCGGATCTCGCCAGAAGACGGATCGATGATCGGGATCGTATGGCCGGCATAGTCGCATTCCATCGCGACACCAGCCACATGACGACTGCGATAGGTGGGTTTGGCGCGGCTCTCATAATCAGCAAATCGGCAGCAGAACCAGGTGTAGCCGTATCCATCCGGATGGACCTCCCGGTATTCCTGCCATAGCAGGTTGAGCGTCACGCCTTTGCGTTTCAACTCGCTGGCCACTTTCGGCCAGTTCGGTTCCTCGCTGTCTCGAGGAGGTCGCCCCATCCGCCGGAATAGTCGCTGCTCCAGGAGCTCGTCATCATCCAGACCGGGTGGAAGTGGCCATGCTGCAAGCCCCGCCTCCCGCGCCCGCAGCAGATACGTTGAGACCGACGTCTTGCTCATCTTCAGCCGCTCAGAAACGGCGCGTATCGACAATTCCTGCTCGAACGTCAGCCGCAGTATCGATCGAATGTCTTTCACATCAGTATGTCTCGCTTGCTTCCGTCTAGGCATTAGATCCTCGCTTAAAACACGAGAACAAATTGCCAGATCGGCGCTCACGAGATTCGATCTAAATCCGCTGTCCCTTCTGTCCGCGACTTACTGAATTTGCTGTCCCGAACTTTCTGAATTCGGTGTCCGCGACTTACTGAAATCTTTGTCCGGGACTTTGTGAAACCCGCACTTGGCTGGGCCATGTGTCGTTGGATACCACGCACATCTACGCCGAGGTGGATCTCGAGATGAAGGCCAAGGCGTTGGAAAAGGTTGATATCAGCGGCTTGAGAAGCACCCCACGGCAGCGATCCCTGCCGTCATTGATGGCATTCCTGAAAGCATTGTAGGCAACTATCTTATGTGACGGCTTGGGCCAAGGAATCACCGAAATCCTTGGCTCATTCCCTGCTGCCGCAACATAAATTTGGCCGCAACATAACGGCTATATCCATACCCATCTGGATGAATGCTGCGGTATTCTTCCCAAAGGATAAGCAGCGTAACGCCTGGCTTCTTCAGCTCTATTGAAAGCGGGCCCCAATCGGGCTCTTGGCGCAATCGCTGGCCCTGCTTGACGCCGGGGTGGACGAAAAGCTTGGCCTCAAGGACATCGTCTGTCAGGTCGCTGGCGAGCGGCCAACTCAGCCCTGCCATCGCAGCCCGCTTCAAATTGTCCTGCACGGTGCTGCGAGCAATGCCAAGTATCACCGCGATCTCGCGGCTACTCGTTCCGCTACCCGCAAGCCGCAGCATTTGTCGAATGTGTCGCATGGTCAGCTTTCTTTTTGCAGGCATTAAATTCCCCTCGTGGATATCGAAGGGACACATGCCAAGGTTGCTGACCCAGGGGAACTTAAGTGCCGGAAACTGGCCGGTTATTGATTGGAATGGTGGCCGGCTTCAAATCGGAACGGTGGCCGGTCAATGATTGGAATGGCGGCCGGCTTCAGAACGGAATCCGCACTACATCGAGCTCTTTGCTCCAAACGATTAATCTAAGGCGCGATGTCCACAGATTGACAGGACCGATTGCTTCAGGCTAACTGTCCTCAGTCCTAGGACAGAGGACACTGTTTATGAAGAGCCAAGATATCGTCGTTTTGTTAAAGCTGGTAAGCCTGCAAGACCAGGAACTCACCAAGGGCATCGATCGGTTGCGATCGGAATCCGTGGGGGGAGACCCGTATTCCGTTCGGAACCTAGAGGCGCTACTAGGTATCAGCAAGACCGAAATAGGGCAGTCCATTAAGCGCAGTGTCGCGTCAGGCATCGCGCGAAAAGACAATAGCAAGAACGAGCCTAGGCCAAGCCGCAGGAACCTGTTCGGCTTCATTACCACCGGGCTAAAGTTCGTCTTCCCCGCTCAAGTTGGGCCGATGCAGCGCGGCATACCGACCGCCTTCGCCGCACCTATGCTCACGGAACTTCTGATCAGCGGCGGGACGTACAACTACGTTTGGCCCTATGCCAACGGAAGGGAGATGGGGCAGGCGGTGGAGCCGCTCTTCAAGACCGTGCCGGACGCAGTCCTGAAGGACGACGCACTCTATGAGTACCTCGCGTTGGTCGATGCGATCCGCCTCGGGAACCAGCGGGAAGTTGGTCTCGCGACCGACCACCTCAAGTCAAGGATTATGAGCAAATGACAGCGATCCGCGCCCAACTGCTGGAAATGATGAAAGCCGTTGCCTCGGCCCTTGGCGACGACCTCCGCTCGCGCCTGGTCTTCGTCGGCGGATGCACGACCGCGCTATTCATCACTGATCCGGTCACGCTTGAGGATGTGCGTGCCACTGACGACATCGACCTAATCGTTGACTTGGCAGGCCTTCCCGCCTGGGCACAGCTCCAGGAAGAGCTTCGACACCGGGGCTTCATGGAGGCAGCTGACGAGGCGGTGATCTGCCGCATGCGTCTCGGCAAGCTCACGGTCGACTTCATGCCGGATGATCCGGCTATCCTCGGATTCGGAAATCGATGGTACGCGAGTGGAATCGAGACGGCACAGCACTACCAGCTCTCGGAAGACCTTGCGATCCGGATCCTGACGCCGCCAATGTTTCTTGCGACAAAGCTCGAGGCCTATGCCGGAAGGGGAAACGGCGACTTGATCATGAGTCGTGACGCGGAGGACATCCTCCTGATTATCGACGGCAGGGAGGAGCTCCTAGCCGAGGTCACGGCGGCCGACAACGAGGTTCGAAATTTCATCGCCGGACAGTTTCGTGCGCTCCTCGATCAAGGTGACTTCGACGATTTTCTCGATGGCAATATCCGCGGGCCCGCCGGTCGTGTAGAAATCGTCCGGGACAGGTTTGTCTCGATAAGCCATTGTGCGGATGGCCCCGCACAATGAAAATCAAGGCCCGATGGTTGAGCCAAAAAGGAACACGCACCGACGACAATCGCGACCATGCGGGGATCACGGGGAGACATGGTGAACTCCTTGCTATCGTGGCTGATGGCGCCACGAACGGCTCAACAACGGGGGATATGCACGGGCAATCGTCGAAGCTGTCGTCGACTGGTTTCCAGGAACCGACGAGGCGTGGGGCCACGAGCTCATGCAAGCCAAGCTTCGGGAGATTCATCAAGCCCTTCGCAAATCGTTTCCAAGGGGTTCCGCCAGAATTATCTTCTTTCACGTGAGGGACAGACACAGGCTCCTTGACGGTTCTCCACTCAGGAGATTGCCTTCTTGGCAGGCACGACGGCCAGGTACACTGGCAAGTCACGCCACATACCCTCGCAAACGCCTTGGCGGACATGCCTCTCGATGCGATCGCAAAATCCCCTACGAGGCACCTTCTCACCCAGAGTTTTCGTTCCAGGAAGTTCATGGTCACAGACGTCCTCGCAGAAGAGAAGGTCAGCGGCACGTTTTTTCTTGCCGCCGATGGCTTCTGGGCGGAATTGACGGAGAGCGAGCAGGAAGTTCTTCTTGGCGGCGGCCAATCAGCTGCTCCAGAGAGAGATGATGGCAGCGTGCTACGATTATGGCTTTCCACCGAGGAGCCGACCGAAATCTTGCTGGACGATCGTGGATCGACGAATTTTTATGTGCGGACTCCAGGGCCCCGGAAATAACCCATAAGCATAGATATCCGGCATCTTTCGCCGCCCATCAATGCCCGACGTCAGTTCCAGCGCCTTGAAAGGATCGGAACTTTTGACCACTCACGCATCAAACGTTTTTCCAACCAAATCAATGAATTGCACCGTAACGCCCATTTATGGAACTATTTGTTGACAGTGCTAGGCGGACTAGCTGTCGACATTGCCTTTTGCCTCGCAAATTCGTCGGCTCCTCTTTTGTACAGTCCTACCAATTGTCGACAAATATCGTCCACCGACCTATGTTGCTCGACAGCGATGTCTGCAATGTTTTTCACTATACCGCGACCCGATATCAAGCCAGCTCTTCCCGTCGACTCAGCCTCGTCTCCTTTGGATGAACCTATTAGGTCGTCGTATATGTTGGCTGACATCCGCAGAAATTCCAATGCACCATCTTCGGAGATCCCTCGGTCCTTGCAGAATTCCAGCACTCCCAGCATGTTTCGGGTCTCTTTGTGCGTCACCTGCATTTCATGCGGCATTTGCCGTTGGGCGATAGCCGATGTCACGCTAATGCAACTGAATGCCACGGCAAGCATGATTTGTTTCATTTGAGATTCTCCATGAGAGGCCCCGATCGACTATTGCCTTTGGCTTGCGGAAGCGGGTCGAATCGCGGCTCCGGCGTCTCCCTAGTCACGCTCAGTTGAGACAAGACTCCGTGGAGCCGGTGATTCTCATCGCAGCGTTTAACCTGTAGCGCTGATGACTACCTCATACGCGAACTGCTGTATTGTTCGCAATGCATGCAAGTGCATGGGCGGGACTAAAGCGAGATCCTTACAATTTCGGCCTCGCCTTAACTTTGGTTTAAAGCGGAGAGCTGAACATATTATAGCCGTGGTAATCGAACGCGAATCCGAAATTGATAGTCTTCCAGTTTTCGACAGTTGTATATGATACGCTGTTGGCATGAAGCTTATCCGCAAGCGGATATCGCGAATGGATGACGGCCGCAAACTGCTTTTCGATTGTACTGTCATCGGCCATGTCCGGACGGCGACGGTCTCGCACCGTGCACAGTCCCTTCGGATTAATGCCGACGATGAGCGATTGGTCGTCAGTGGCGCCTTCGGAATACATGTATTTCCCCGACAGCCAACTCGAACCTTCTTTCGTTTGAAATTTCTTTACACCGTATCGCGCCGCTGCGGCATAGCTCTCGGTGTAGGGTGCCTTATGAGCAAAACAGATATCCCGAAATGCGGCAACTCCGCGATCAATCGCAACTGGACCGTTTGGCTTTGCGGCGGTGATATCAGACTTGTCGTTCGATGTTGTACACGCCGCCAACGCCGATCCGAACACTAGAATGATCAGCGATTTTCTTCCGTTAATGCTCATTTTGCAGTCACCTTCACTCGTCTGCCGAGTCTATGACATGAGGTTTAGTCTCATGCAACCATGCCCCATGGTTGACGTCATCGTGACTAGGCATGGGAGCCGATAGGGGGGCCTGTCACTACTCCGATTGAGACTGAAGGACTGGCTTCGACGCTGAGACGGCAGCGTCAGAGCTGGCTCGGGAAATCTGCACAGCTAGAGTAAGTGGAATTTCTGCCTGACTTCGGCTTAGATGCCGGGAACAGGAGATACCATGACCAGACGACCGCGCCGGAACCATAGCCCGGCTTTCAAGGCCAAGGTGGCGCTCGCCGCCATCCGAGGTGAGCAGACACTGGTGGAGTTGTCCCAGCAGTTCGATGTGCATGCCAACCAGATCAAACAGTGGAAAGACCAGCTCCTTGAGGGGGCGACAGGCGTTTTCGGTGATGAAGCGAAGGCGGAATCGGCGGGTCCAACCGTCGATGTCAAAACACTGCACGCCAAGATCGGCGAGCTGACACTGGAGAACGATTTTTTATCCGGTGCGCTCGGCAAGGCGGGATTGCTGGGCGGAAAGAAATGATCGACCGCTCACACAAACTCTCCGTGTCACGCCAGGCGAAGCTTCTCGGCTTCAGCCGTGGAAGCGTCTATTATCTGCCGCGTCCGGTGCCTGCCGGCGATCTTGCACTGATGCGACGGATCGACGAACTGCATCTCGACTACCCGTTTGCCGGAAGTCGAATGTTGCAAGGGCTCTTGAGGGGAGAAGGGCTGGAAATTGGGCGGCTGCACATCGCCACGCTAATGAAGAAGATGGGCATCGAGGCGATTTATCGCCGCCCAAACACCTCAAAACCAGCGCCTGGGCACAAAATCTATCCCTATCTTCTGCGCAAGTTGGCGGTCACCCGGCCCAACCAAGTCTGGGCAATGGACATAACCTACGGTGCGCCTCGCCCCAATCGGGGAGGCATATGACTGGAATGCAAAGAGAAAGGAGGATGTGAAGATCTGCCTGTCCCCTGCTGCGAGGGGACATGAGCCCAAGCGGCGGTGACCTGCCGTCAACTGGCAGGGTGACGTAGCCCGCAGGTAAAGGGGATTGAGGCGAAGCCGTTACGCCTAGATGGTTCCCGAGGCTGAAGTATTGGACGGTTGAGGAACACGAACCGGTTAACCCGCATCTGAGGGCTGAAAGGTCGCCTTCGCCTACACGGCTTAACAGGCGGAATGCTGATGAAGCTGCCGGACACGTAAGTCGGCGGCATCCAAATACGGTCGTAGATGTATGACGTCCGTATGGGGTCATGGGGAGAATGCAGCCAGACCATGACATCGGCATCGACTTGCGGAACGCAAGGGAAAAGACTGCGACCGGCAACCTCACCAATACGTTGACGTCCAGCATATGAACGAGGGAAGGCATGATGGAATGACAACGAAGTATTGCGTCGCAAGGGAGTTGACCCTGATGTCCATCATGTTGGCGGAGTTCCCGTAGTAGTCCGGGATGGGGAAAGCCCATCACATGGCGAAGGGGAACAGTTCAAACTGCTTGAAGTGCAAACTATCTGACCAAACGAGGTGAAGACCTTTGATAATCAGCGAAATGCAGCACAAGCTCGCAACATGGGCCGAGAGCGATCCAAACCGAAGGTTTGATCGGCTTCTTCGGCTGATTGCCAACAGGGAATGGCTTGCCAAGGCCGCTCGGATGGTTCTTGCGTCAAGTGGCGCACGAACGCCGGGTATCGACGGAATGGATAAGCAAAGACTGCAGGTCAAACTGGATGAGCATCTGGACAACCTGCGAGCAAGCCTGCTGGAGGAGAGTTATCGCCCCCAACCGGTCAAGCGCATCTATATCCCGAAACCCAACGGTAAGCTACGACCACTGGGTATTCCGACCCTGACGGATCGCATCGTTCAACGCGCCATGCTGATGGCCATGGAGCCGATCTGGGAGAGCGATTTCCATCGTTTATCCTACGGCTTCCGGCCAGAACGGAGCGTGCATCATGCCGTCCGCACCGTGAGGATACAGCTTCAGGATGGAGCCGACACGACGAGGGGCCGCTGGATCATCGAAGGTGATCTGGCCAGCTACTTCGACACGGTCCATCACCGGCTGCTTCTGAGATGCGTGCGGCGACGGGTGCAGGACGGGCGGTTCGTCGATCTTCTCCAACGGTTCCTGAAGGCAGGCCACATCGACCGTGGCCTGTTTACAGCCTCCAGCGAGGGTGTTCCGCAAGGTGGCGTTCTGTCACCGCTCCTGTCCAACATCATGCTCCACGAGTTTGATATGTGGCTGGAGGCGAAATATTTGAGCGACAAGGCCCGCAAGGACCGCTGGGCATGGAACTTCGGCATCAAGCAGGGCCGCCCCATCACGGTTCGCGAGAACCGGCAATGGAAGCCGGCTGTTGCCTATTGCCGATACGCTGACGACTTCGTCGTGATCGTAAAAGGAACCAGGGCTCAGGCAGAGGAAATCCGCGAGGAATGCCGGGCGTTTCTGGAAGGTGAGTTGAAGTTGACGCTGAACATGGAGAAGACCCATGTCACACACGTCAATGACGGCTTCGTCTTTCTGGGGCACCGGATCATCCGCAAGCGTGGGGCACGTGGACGGATGTCCATCGTCACGACGATACCCAAGGAAAAGGCAAAGGGGTTCGTTCGCAGACTTACCGAAACCCTTTCCGGCAATCATAGTGTCAGTACGGTCGACATGATCGCTGGCCTGAACCGCCAATTGGTGGGATGGGCGGCGTTCTACAAGTTCACCGACTTCACGGCGTACGTCTTCCGGCGCATCGATCATGTCGTGTTCTGGAAAATGGCGCATTGGCTGGGGCACAAATACCGATCCCGCATCAAACCCTTGATGCGGAAATGGGTCAGGGCCCCGGAACCGGGCAAGGCGAAAACCTGGCTCGTGTTTGGTCGGAATGAACGCGGTGACCCTGTCGGAAAAGTGTTGAAACGGCTTGTCTCAAGCCCCAAGGCGCAGTTCCGGTGGCGCAATCCGGAGGAGAACCCATACATCTTCCGGATCGAGAACCGCAGTACCGTCATGTCGCAATACCATGACGTTGCTATGGCCATGGGCCAAGCTTGAATAGAGAGCCGTATGCGCTGAAAGGTGCACGTACGGTTCGGGGAGGAGAAGCGCATCTGCGCTTCTTACTCCACTCCCAATGGCTCGCGGCTTCGTCTATCTCTGCGCCGTCGTCGACTTGTTCAGCCGGAGGGTTCTGTCGTGGCGGCTGTCAATCACGATGGAGGCGGACTTCTGCATCGAAGCGGTCGAGGAAGCGCTGGCCCGTTATGGCAAACCCGACATCTTCAACACCGACCAGGGATCGCAGTTTACCTCTGTCGACTTCACCGCCGTGTTGAAGAAAGCTGAAATCGCCATCTCGATAGATGGCAAGGGAGCATGGCGCGACAACGTCTTCGTCGAACGGCTCTGGCGTTCGATCAAATACGAGGAAGTCTACCTCCACGCCTACAACACCGTGTCCGAGGCCCGCGTCGGCATCGGCCGATATCTTACCTTCTACAATAGCCGACGCCCACATTCATCCCTTGACCGGCAGACACCGGATCAGGCCTACTTCAACGCGCTGGCACCAATGATGGTGGCGGCATAATCGAGGCGGAAATCCACTTAGCCAAACGCCCGAAACTGTTCAGACAAACCGAGCCACCTCTGTCGCCTCAACTTGAACAGGCTGTCAGATGGCAGCGGCGGTCGATTTTATGTGGCGCGTGGCAGCATGATTTCACGCCAGACGGCCATAGCCTCGGTGCGAAGCGTTCGGTGATCGGCGGCAGTTTGATGTTTGCGGTGAACCAGAAAGAGATTGGAAATCGGTCCGTGGGCTGAAACGAAACGTTGGCATTGCGCGGCAGACTTGAACCGCATCATGATCCGTTCTCTCCGCCTTATGGGTACATGGGAATTTTCTGCCCGATTGTGCAGCCCCTTATGCGAACGATGCTCAACGCCGGGCATGATATCGCGTTTGGCGGCATCGTAGGACCGGAGTTTGTCGGTCACCATCACACGGGGTGTGAGACACCTGGCCTTTGAGCAACTTCATGCCCACCGCTCTATCGAACAAAACTTAAGGCGACGCTGCCCGCTGATTCACAAATATCCCCTTCTCTGTTGGATAAGAAAGAACAGGCATCGTGGTTTCAGGGTTGAGGCTTATGTCATACTGAGAGGAGAGCCTGCATCAACCGAGTTTGACTGACGCGCACCCTTGGGAGGGTAATGTTTTGAAGAGCGTTCTTTTCATCTGTAGCGGCAACATCTTCCGCAGCTTGAGTGCCGAGCATGCACTGCGGCTCTCACTCGGCAGCAGCCAATCGATGCTTGTCGGTTCAGCAGGAACGATTGCAGAGCCTACAGATGTTCCGCCTTTGGTCCGCCGGATATTGGCCGAATTGGGCGCGGATGTCGGAAACCACGTTCCTCGCCGATTGACCGCCGAAATGCTGACCAGCGCGTCTCATCCCGTCGCAATCAGTATCGATCACCAGACTTTCGTCAGAGACCAATTCGGGGTATCAATCCCACTCCTAAATGAGCTCGCATATGGCCAGACGTCATCCGTCCCTGACCTATGGGAGGTCTATCCAGATTGGCGGGAACGCCCGGCTCATATGATCGAAATCTACACCCGATCAACGATTAACCACATTTTCGAATGTATTCCGCGAATCCTGATGAAACTTGGACATTGAGTGCCGCCTGTATCAGGATGACACATCGGTCGGGGGTGTTAAGGAAAATCCAATGATCATTTTTTCCGGAAAGATCGATATCAAAGACATAACAATCGATCTGTTGCCGACTACCAAGAAGCGAAGTTCCACTCTTGAGCACGATCTGGACAGGCTCTGGCAAGACGAAGTAGCAGAAATGACGGCGAAGGGTCGAAAGATCTGGAATGCCGAATTGTACCGCCTTGAAGGCTTTCAGCAGTCGGATACCTCCCTCCATGTTGAGTTATCAACGATTGAGATCAAGGAAATTCACGCGGCTCACAGGCTGCCAGGCGAGCGCGACCTGGGCGAAAGCTATCACTCGAACAATGTCTTCGTCGCGTCGTTCATCGAGACGAGCGATGGCAAATTCCTGTTCGGCCGGACGAACACGAACACGCTGACCGCCGGGCGAATAGATCTGATAGGTGGTTCGCTTTCAAAAACAGAACGGCCCATCGCTAATGCCAATGACCTTTTCCATTCGGCGCTCAGCGAAATTGAAGAAGAGCTGAATGTAGGCATGGCTGATGTGAGATCAGGACATCTGTGCGCGATTTTGAAAACGCCTCGCTCTTATGTTGGAATGATCTTTCACGTCCGCTTGAATATCGACCTTGTGCAGTTCGAGAGCCGCTTTGCCGCTCGTAATAATGACGAAATCACTGAAGCCATTGCAGTCGAGCGGATTGATTTAAGCAGCTTCTTGGATTCTCAGGCAAGCTATTTGCCGTCTCTAAGCAAGCTTGATTTGATGGCATTATAGCTGGTTGTCGCAAAATATCTCGACATTTGCTCGAAATATTTGCCGAATTTTTGCGGCGTCGCAAAATAAGGAATTCCGAGACAGGCGTGTTGTGTCCGGATCAGATAGCATCCGCGAATGCATTCAAGTCGTCCACGCTGCGAAGTTGCACCAGCGCCTTGCCCTGGACTTCCGCCTCTGCGCAAAGCTCTCGAAGTGCCGGCATCCATCCTTGATCGACATCCCAGATCGTGCGGAAAAGCTCTCGGGTGGGAGGCATAGCAGAAATGCCGCCTGGAGCATGTTCGAGTTTCCCAGACATCCAGGACATCTGCCGTTCTGCGGCAAGCCAGAAATGCATCCATAACGGCATGTCGATAAGAATGATTTCCGTTGCACGCGCAACGCGCGCTGGGATCGAATCCAAGCTCCCGAGCCCGTCGATCACCCAAGCATCCTCCGAAATGATTTTCTCATGCTTGCGTGCATAGACATCAGGCGGCGTTAGAACCCAACCCTCTTGCCAAAGGCAGCGGTCCATTTCGACATGTAGAAGGCCTCGCTTCTCGCTAAGTTTGCGAGCAAGCGTGGATTTTCCACCCCCTGCATTACCAAGAATAACAATTCGCGACATCGGCTATTGCCTCAAAACCCCGAGCAAATCTATAATTCTACCGGCGACCTTTGCAACATCACAAAATTAGAAGTGCCGCGCCTAGCCGCAAGTCCGCGTTTTGAGCGGAGTGGGCAAGGCATTGTCGACAGTGCCCGAAGGCGTCGTCCGCCCCAATCAACGAGCGGCCGGCGTTGCGACTTGCTCGCGCAGCCAGGCGACGAACATCGTCGCCGCTGGCCGCAGTGCCACACCACTCCTATGCACCACATGATAATTGGTGTCCGCAGGCAGGCTTTCGATCACCGCCTTTACCAGTCGCCCGGATAAAATCTCGTCAGTCACCAGCATCGTTCGAACGAGGGCGAAACCTTCGCCGCGTCGGCAGGCAGCCAGCATGTCCTCGAAACTCGGCAGAACGACCATGTCCGCCAACCGATCTTCGATCCAGCGACCACCCTCGATGCCGAAGAATTCGGAGCTCCAGCGACGCCAGTCTAGACTGGTATGATAAGCATCGGAATGCGAAAGGAATGGCGCCGCGGAGAAGGCTTGCCGAGCAGGTAGGCGGCGTTTGAGATCGGGGGAGCAAACCACAAATTCGTCATCGAACAGCATCGTGAACCCGTCTTCTTGCGCCATCGGCCGTGCGAGCCGGATTTGCAGATCGGCATCGCCGTCAGAAAACACGTCACGCCGATAATCCTGGCTCACCCGCAATGCCACATCGCCATGCGACGCCACAAAGGCATCGAGACGACTGGCAAGCCAATAGCGAAAAAATTCCGGCGCCACGACCACGTGCAAGTCATGCCGGCCGGCCTGGGGACGTGCGGCTTCTATCGTCTCCGACAACATGCGGAGCTGATCGCGCAATTGTCTCGCCAGCATCTGAGCCTTTGCGGTCGGCCTCATCGTTTTGGCTGATCGCTCAAACAGCCGCTCGCCGACAAACCGCTCCATCTGAGCGATGTGGTGGCTGACGGCGCTCTGCGTCAAGTTCATGCGATCGGCCGTCTTCGTCACGCTGCCGGATGCGGCGACTTCCACGAAGGATAGGAGAACCGGCCACGTCGGCAGCCCGCGCTGCATCCATCGAATCTCATCATGGGTTTGATGATCAGACTTCATTTCCATTTTCCGTCAAAGCCCACGTAAGTTCCCTTCTATAACAAGGTAACGCCGGTACAATCATGCGATTTTTTCATGGGTTGATGCAATGGTGGAAGTGGAAGCGGCCTCCATCGCCACCGGTCTCTCTTTACCGCGACATTGGACTCGATCCGGCTCCCGTACCGGTCGATTGGCGGCGCCTGGATCGCTGGTAGCCACGACCTCCGTTTGTCGCGAATATAGTGTATCGCTGCCAAAGACGTTCATGGCGAAGGATGTTGACTGAGATGCTCATGGACAATCTTCCATGTGTCGCGTTCCTTGCCGAGGATCGTCGTGCCTCGCCCGCCGCCCAATAAAGTCTTTGCTTCGATCGTGGCTCTCCATCGGAAATGATAGGTGCAGGCGGCGGCGGCATCGCCCATCGCGATCCAGTTCGTGTCTTCAAGCCAATAGTCTTCCAGAGGAAATCTACGCCACGTTGCCTCAAATGCTTTGCGGATATCATCCAGGCCGACGTACGAGCCGTCGTTGAACCAGAATATTGCGTCTGGTGAGATCAAGGGCACCAGATGGTCGAAATCGTGCAGGTTGATCCGGGCTTCATACTGCTTAAGCGTCTCTTCCGGTCGCATCTCATCTTCTCCTGATCAGGTAGGGCCCCGGGACGGAAAGCATATCACCTCTCGCAACAATGCAACGGCCTCAGAGACCGTTCGCCCCTTGATCGTGGGCGGCTCCGCACGCTCGCAAAACTCTCGCCATACAAACAGCGTGAGTTCAGCGCCATCTGTCGCGGTTTCCCCCGGTCCTTCCGCGAAGGTTCCAAGCAGACGATATCTCTCGTTCTTCCAGAACAGCGCCTCAACCCAATCAAAGATCGGGATCACATGGAAATGGATCGGATAACCGGGTGAGTGACCGTAGCGGCCGATGTAGACCCGTTGGGCATGCAATTCCTGTTTCAATGCGCTTTGCGCCACCGCCAGCAACGGCCCAAGTTCGCAAAGCGCGCCTTCCGACAACTCGGACAAATCATCAGTGTCAGCCTTTGAACTGACCATGAGATAGCCGGGAAGCGCGGAGTTTATCCTGTGGCTTACAAGCCATCCGGTTGTCTCGAAGATGTGAAAACGCTGAGGTATTTCCAAATTCTGCCTCCGGTGTCGCTATTGAAAATTCAACGGGGCATGTTGCTGGTAAGCAGGAGTTTGGTATCATCGGGGCTCAAAAATTTCACTCTACTTTTTCGATTGAGATCCATCAATGCTGGCTAATGTCACCACTTGAAGGTTCGATGGGTTCAAAGGAGTACGATGATGCCTTTCAAACCAATAATGACGTTGATGGCGACCGTCGTAGTCCTCAACCTGAATATTGGGATAGCCATGGCGGGCGAAGAAGTCCGGTTCTCAAGCGAGATAGCCGAGCCAAGCCCGTTTCAGGAAAGACTGGCTAAGCAAAAGAACGAGCCACTCCCGCAGACCCAAGGGACACCATTGATCGGGTATCTGAGCCGTCCTCCAGGCAATGGGCCGTTACCAGCCATTGTTGTCTTGCACGGATGCGGTGGCCTGGGATCAAGGCTCAAGAATGATGTTGCCGAGCAGTGGGTGGCTCGGGGATATGTCGTCTTTGTCATCGATAGCTATGCTACTCGGGATATAAAAACGACATGTCGAAACACACGAAGCGATGGCGCATTTACGAGCACGGAACGCGTCTACGACGCTTACGGGGCGCTCGACCTTTTGTCGACTTACCCTTTTGTTGATGCCCAGCGTGTCGCTCTGATGGGTTTTTCCGCTGGCGGCGTGTCAGCCTTGGAGGCGACCAAGGTTGAAGGTGATGAGCAGCTTACGGCTCGCAAGTTCAAGGTTGCGGTTGCCTACTATCCAACGTGCTCCGCAGATGATGGAGACGCGACGGTACCGACCCTCATCGCTGTCGGAGAACTAGATGACTGGGGGCCGCCGGCGCTATGTCGTCAAAGGCTTGCCCATTTGAGCGGCGGGGCCCCCAAGATACAGCTCGACGTCTATCCTGGTGCCTATCATGACTTCGACGTTCCCACCACGAAACCAGGGACGGTCTACTTTGGCCATCGCCTCGAATACAACGCGGCCGCGGCGGCACAATCGACAAAGGACGTGGAGGCGTTCTTACGGAAAGGGCTCGACAATTGACTACTCGGAAAAGCTGTTGATGACGGCAACGGGCCGCCGACGGACAAACGGCTTGTCGCGAAAAACCCGGGCAGACCGTGTCAAAACTAATCTGGCTTGACGGCAGTTACAAAGTGGCGGCCGCCCCTCGCGCCCGCAAGAGGGCCGAGCCTCGCTGCGCTGCGGCCGCACCACCCCTCTTGCAGTCGCTACCCCTGGCCCCCGCCGGTCAGGCAGGGTTGCATGAATGCACCCGCCTTCTTAAACCATCTGAGGGAAAACTTTCATGGGCGCTGGCCTGCTATCGGATGTACATGGTCAGGATCGCTATCAGCTCAGTCGCTCAACGTTCCCCTGTCCTGTTCCAGTTGCTGGTAGATCGCATCGCCCTGCTCGGGGAAGGTTCCGTTTGCGAGGTGCTCGGCATATTCCTCGAGGTCGACGAAGACGTTGATCGTGCCGCCGCTGATGAAGACGATGCAGGGTTCGGTATCGGCATCCGACTTCCACCAGTAGAAGCATAGTCCGAGCCCCTGGCCGCCATCTTCCAACGCCAGCAGTGCCGTTCTTCGCCAGTCGGAGGGATCTGATGGTGGCAGCGGCTTGTAGTCCTCGGCCTTCAGGTCGATCGATTCTTTCACGTCCGAGTTGGCGTAGAGTTCTTCCAGCGTGTTTGGATCAGCGACATCCAATCCCGTCAGCCCCTCCGTCCAAGTCAGGGCGAAGCTATAGAAATCGCGCATCTGTGGCGAAAGCGGCTTGCGAGTCACCCGGTCGATCATCAGGATCGTTTCCGGCGGCTGTCCCTGCGATACGGTTTGAGAAAAGCCACATTCCTCGTTTTTCTCGTAGATCTTGTTCAGCAGGTCAAGCATCCGGTTTCCTTTGCAACTGTCGCAGAGTGTTACCATGTGTGCATTATCGGCTACTGACAAGATCATCCGCAATCCAGTCGACCATCTTGCATGGATGGTCCGACGTCGTAAGTCCGACGAGCAGGCATGATGCTTTAACAGGTCGCGGAAATAGCGCCGATTTTTCCGCCGATCCTGGCTAGACGGCTCGAAGACAGGCCGTGATGAGGCTTTTTCAGCGGCCGTTGTCGGCCCATTTTGTCGTCATCCGCCTGGTTCGGCGGATTCCGGGCGCGATTAGGCTGTCGCCAGCAGCTTTGGCAGCCTCACCAGATTATAAGCGGTGGCTGTCAGTGTGAACATCCAGCCGACGCGATCCTTTCCACGATGGCGGGTCTTACGCATTCCGCCGCTGGTCTTGGCCCAACCGAACACTTCCTCGATACGCTTGCGAATGCGCTGACTGACAGCGTAGCCAGGGTGATGGGTGGTGCGACCGTCGATGGCCGAGCGTCGGTTCGTCGTGTTTTGGGCGACGTGTGGCGTCACCTTTGCGTCCCGCAAGGCAGCAACGAAATCGGCCGTATCGTAGGCTTTGTCTGCAGCCAATGTGATGCGATGACGACCATCCATGCGGCCCACCATATCCAGTGCCGCCTCGCGCTCGGCGGTTCCGGTCGCATGGGTCAGCGTGGCGTCAACAACCAAACCATTGCGGTTTTCCATGGTGACGTGGCCCATGTGGCAAAGCCTGGCCGCCTGGCCACGGGCCTTCTTATAAAGCCTGGCGTCCGGGTCGGTGGTCGATGCGTGGGTTGCGTTGCTGCGCTTCTCGCCGTGGAAATCGCGCTCAGAGTTGCGGCCTTTGGCTTCTGGCGGCTGTTTCTCTTCAGCGCCAGAGCCGCTGCCGTCGGTGTCGCCACCATCTGTGTCGTCCTTGGGCTTGAAGCTCTTCATGCTGGCCCAGGCTTCGATCAAGGTGCCGTCCACCGAGAAGTGGTCGTCTGACAGCAATGCTTTCACCCGCGGCTGGCTCAGCAACGCGGCCAGAAACTTGGCGGCGATATCGCCAGCCAAGAGCCGCTCACGGTTCTTGGTGAACACGGTGACGTCCCAGATCGGCGCGTCCATCGACAAGCCGACGAACCAGCGGAACAGCAGATTGTAGTCCATCTGCTCCATGAGCTGACGCTCCGAGCGGATCGTGTAAAAGGCCTGCAACAACAGAGCGCGCAGCAGCTTCTCCGGCGGGATCGACGGACGGCCGATCGCTGAATACATCGCCTCGAAATCCGGCGACAAAACTTCCAGCGCCTCGTCTACAATCGCGCGGATCGCCCGCAGCGGATGGCTTGTCGGAACCCGGGCTTCGCAGCTCACATAAGAAAACAAACCCGCCGTCTGGATATCATTACCGCGCATGTCCTGCTCCTGCCGACCAATCACTCAGGCATGGAATCATGGCAGTCCGTTCACAGCAAGGGCCTTTTTCCGCATCCTGTTAAGCGTCGCGCTCCTCCTCGAGCCGAGGTATAGATCGCATCGCCCTGTTCTGGAAACTTGCCATTTGCGAGATATTCGACCAGTTCGTTCAGATCGGCATAAAACTCCACGGTGCCGCCGCTGATAAAAATTACGCAGGGTTCGGTATCATTTCCGGATTTCCACCACAAGAAACTGAAACCGTCCTGTCCGCCCTCGGACACGGCGAGAAATTGCCGTCCGCTGCCAGCCGGAAGGGTCGGACGGCGGATCAGGGCCATGTATTGTGCCATCAATTCCAGCGACCGTTTCGTTCTCGAAATGCCTGCCTTTGAAGTCATCCTTTGACTGGCGCTTCAGTTTCTCGGCAATAGCGTTCAGAATCATGGGCTCGCTCCGTAACATTTGGAGCGGCAAGTTCCATGCTTGGTCAACATACGGTTGAGCCCGAAAATTTGCGACAGGCCCGAAAGTCTTCGGCGTCTGGCCCGCCAGAGCAGGCATGCGGCGCAGGCGCGTCGTCTTCTGGCGCTTGCGAGTTTCGTCATTGCGCAGCCTCAGACGCATCGCACGCAATGGCAAGCTCATAATACCGGCAGGCATAGCGGGATTGTAACGCGCCGATCTTGATGACCGACTCGACAGCGCGGCTGTCTAGTCTTCGCCTGAGGCATTCTCGAAAATGGCCCACGCTTGCAGCCGGACTTCACCATCCTGGCCGGGGACCAGCCTGTAGGACGTTTTCCAGATCGGCGCAGGTACAACATACGAAATATCCACATCGCGGCTATCCTGCCCTTCCAGCTTGATGGTGATAGTCCGAGCATTATCGACGCTTGCTTTTGAGATGACGCTCATGGCGCCCTTGAGCTTGTCCTTGATGGCGGGATCGACAATCGTGATCTGGGTTCCAGGAATTGGGACCATCGCGATCGCGCCGTCGTCACGCAGGAATGAGAGCTGCCAGCTCAGTGGCGTCTGGACATTGCCCGGGATCTCGGTGACGCCAAGCACAACGCCCTGCTGCTCGCCGGCCTGGATGCGGCTGCCTTTGATGGAATTCAACAGTGCTGGCAGGGACGTCAGGTCGGATGGCTTGAACGGCAGTGTTTTAAAGGTCTCATCGACCGGAGTGGGGCCAGCCAAGGACAAGCTCTTGACGTGGCCTTTGTCGTCGCGAACGACGATGCTCTTGAGGATGTCGTCGACCTGGTCCAGCGGGACGTCGATGTTGATCTCGGCATTCTGGCCGACGGTGGCAGAACGAACGATCTCCGCCAAGCCGCCGGACGACAGGGTGACGGACTTGACAGGGCCATCAGCCCCGGCAAATGCGGTTGAGGCTGTGAGGGACAGGAACACGGCTGAAGAAATTGCCTTTGAAACGAACATGAATTCTCCCCACAAATACAACGCAAGCGCCCTTTGGCAATCCACGGACGCACTTGCAGCTTAGATCAACCTCCAAGTTCACGGCAATTGAAGCAAATTTGGGGTGTGTAGCCGAACCCTCGGCTAAGGGATTCATACACGAAGCACCTGATGCAATCTGAACCATCGACCACTCAGCCTAGAAACTTCCTGCACGGCTGAACGAGGTAGGATCCCAAGGCCTGCCTCACCATGTCCTTGCTCGCACTACTGACCTGCCTGCTTCCGCCTCCCGGGGCCGTTGCCAGGGAATGGAAGTGCCGTCGCCCGGCAGAAGACTCGCCTCGTCAGCAGGAATCCTCAATCCAGATAGCTCAGATCAACATCGCTCGCGTGTCTCTCGTCAGAGTGACTGCCCGGAGACACGCCGAAGATGGCCGTCGATAGTGGAAGAAGACCGATGAACATGATCGAATGCGCGGATGTCACTTGCTGCAAGGCAAGCGCCGTCAACAGTGGAAATCCGACCACTACGCCCAGGGCGACGACGATGAGCGACGCGAGATCGCGCCGGGTTGGACGTTTCTCCCGAAACAGAAGCAGCAGACCCAGGCCAAGTATGCCGGCGATCGCGGCGCGCGCAACAGTCAGGAATACCGGATCGAATTGCTGTACGGCCACACGGGTTGCTGGCAGTGACCCGCTTAAGATGACGACGCCGATCAATCCATTGATCCACCCGCCAACTTACACTGTTGGATCAGTTCTCGTCGTTGGCATGGTCATGCGGACTGGCTCGCTCGCGCCAGCCCGTGTTCGACGAGGAGGTCGATAATTGCGGGATCGCTCACGCCGCTTGCCGTCATCGCCTTTGCATACATGCTGATATTGGTGAGGCCCGGAATGGTGTTCACCTCGTTGACGACGAACCTCATATCCGGCGTCGGAAGAAATCGGCACGCGCCATACCATCACAGCCAAGAGACCTGAACGCCCTGGCGGCCATATCGCGCATTTGCGCTTCCACCTGTGGCGGCAGATCTGTCTCCAAAGAGTTTTTGGACGCTCTGCGGGATTTTCGCGACGCCATGTGAGTTGTAATTAATCTCCGAAATATCCCCTAAGCCACAGGAGTTTATCCCGCGTCTCGTTATCGAGGGGAATGTTTGAAAAGGCGTTTTCGACGCCCTCAAATGCAATCAACCACTCGCCGACTTCAAAAAAATGACCGATAGCAGAAATATCTCTTCCGTCGTCGCCGAGACCGCGGATCAGGTCTTCGAGCTTTATGATCGCAACGGTATCGCTCGTGTCGCTGTCGCACCTACTCATGAAGCCTCTTGGATCTGCGTCTTGCCGATCGCGCATTGTGGACAACGACGACCTACCCGTCGAGAGGTAACTCGTCCCGGTAGACTATCATGGAATGGCCCAGACGCGCAGCATCCTGCGCCGCCGATCTTAGGGTTGGCTTGCCGTGGCTCTTGGGAAAGAACGGGCACAGGCGCTCCATCTGCTCGTCCGTCAGCCAAGATTGCTCACATCCAGTCTCCTCACTGAGCCTGAATCAGATCGTCGCCCTTGCATCAACGGGTCCTGCCCCTAGATTTTGGAGCTTGCAATCGTAGCGGCCTTCCAAGTAGGCCTTTCTTTTTCTAAGGTCAGAAGATGACGCAGGATGAGGTCAGCTATACCTATAGATGGGAGGATGTACTCGCAGCCAATCGGTTGCGCATGCAGACCCCACGCCGCCGTCGAATAGTGTGGACGGTTCTCGCGCTCATGGGAGTTGCTGAAACCGCGCTAGGTCTGGTAGTTACAGACGTCCTCCTGATCGGCCTTGGACTATTTTCCTGCCTTGCGTACCCGATGTGGCGCTTGGCGCTTCATTACTGGCTGCTCCCAAGGCACTCTCGCCGCTACTATAAGCAAGCCGCAGTCCTGCAAGAACCGATCACCGTCGCCTGGAGCGCGCTCGGACTTGCTACCCAATCGCGAATGGTAACCACTTCCATGCCGTGGAGCGCCTATATTGGTCGGCTAGAAGACGACGCGATCTTGCTCTTCCTCCAAACAGACGCGCTTTACCAATTCATCCCGAAGCGAGCCTTAAGTCCAGATCAGGTCCAACAGCTACGAGCGGCAGCCGCCTCGGTGCCGTGTTGGCGACACATTGCACCATGAGCGTTGTTGAATCGTCTACTACGCCCATTTCTCGGCCAATAATGCAGCCCGAACGCTTTCAGAAAACGGATGTTGTCGGACATCCTGGCCGCCACATGCATTTCCGAATTGTCGCGCAAGGATCGGTCTATAAATTTGTCGATTATGCTGCGCTTATCTTCATCAGCTTGGTCATATTTCGCTTCGGATCGCATCCTCTCTCAAAGGAAATCGTTGTCGCTATGGAGGAACAGAAGGCTAGTTTTTTCCTCTAATATCCTCAAATCTGAGCGCGAAGCGAGCAAGATATTTGGTCAAACGATCGGCATCGTTGCTGCTCTTCTTCTCTAGTCGCGAGTTCGCGAACAGGGCTCTGCCCGCAGCGCTGGCTGTAGGGTTTTCTCGGCAGGATTGAAGGACAGTGGCAAGTTGCGCTACGTCAAAACGATCGAGGCGAGCGGCGGCTTCGACACCTAGCAGCTCTTCAATGATCGCATTTGGCATCTCATCACCATTTGAGCTGCGCCAAAACGCATTCAGCCGTCGAACTTCATCGTCGACAACATCGGTGGTGATGCGCCCATGCGGTGCGAGCGTCGCCATGCGGGTAACCGAGGCCGACAGATCACGGAAGTTGGCGCTCCAGATGGCTTGCGGGCCGGTCGCGAACGCAAGGTACCGATCGCGGGCTTCCTTGTTAAAGGTGACATTTTCGCCTTCGCGTTCCAGATAGCGCCTGAGTTCGAAGTCGAGATTGGGCTCTATGTCCTCCTTGCGTTCGCGCAGGGCCGGTAGCTGGAAGGTCCAGAGGTTGAGCCGGGCATAGAGATCTTCGCGAAACCTGCCTTTGCGTACATCTTCACCGAGGTCGCGATTGGTGCCAGCAAGCAGCTGAAAGTCCGCGGATGTCTCCCGATCGGCACCTACCGGAAGGAACCTCTTTTCCTCGATTGCCCGCAGGCACATGGCCTGTTCATCGAGGCCGAGTTCACCAATTTCGTCGAGGAACAGCGCGCCCTTGTCGGCGGACATGAGCAAACCGGCACGTTCACCTGCGGCGCCGGTAAACGCGCCCTTCACGTGGCCGAACAGGGTGGACATGGCCTGGTCGCCGCGAAGGGTCGCACAGTTGACCTCCACGAAGGGACCGCTGATTTTTCGCTGACTCTTCTTTAGCTCATAGATCCGGCGGGCGAGCTGCGACTTGCCTGCGCCGGTCGGCCCGGTCAGGAGAACGGGCGCCTTCGAGCGGATCACCACTCTCTCGATCTCGTCGATCATTCTGTTGAAGGCGGCGTTGCGGGTCGAGATCCCGGACTTCAGGAAGGAGGCGGCGTCTTCCCGCTCGGACGCAAAGCGTTTGGCGATCTCGTCATAGCGGGAAAGGTCGAGGTCGATGATTCGGTGCGAGCCAGCGAAGTCCTGCTCTGGCTCACGATCGCGAGGCGGCGAGAGCTGCAGCAATTGACCTGGAATGATGCGGGCTTCGGTCAGCAAGAACCAGCAGATCTGCGCCACATGGGTGCCTGTGGTGATGTTGACGAGATAATCCTCCGTTTCGGGGTCGAAGCTGTAGCCGCGGGCAAAGTCTCTAAGGTTGGTGTAGACCTCCGAAAAATCCCAGGGATCTCGGAAGTTGATGACGTTGCTGCGCACCTCCGTGGCCGGCGCGACCGTCCCGATGTCGGCGACGATGCGGTGACAGAGCGCTTGCGAGTGGTTGTCGTGGATCAGTTCTAGCCGGTCGATGAACATGCCCGATTGTTGACAAAGCGCGACATTGGGCCGCCATCGGCTCCAGCGATTTTCCCACTTCCCCGCATCGAGAGTGGTTCCCAACATGCTGATGGCGACGCGGCGCTTCATGTGCTATCCAAAATTATAAATCTCTATCTCTTGAGATAATATAATCAGGGCCGTGATTTTTAGCAATTCACGATTGCCGCCGATGGCGTGAAAAAATAGTCCATAAAAACAGATAATTGAAGGAAAATTGCCAGCGTATCGAATTGATTTCCCAGACCTGGCACGCAACTTGAATTGTAGCTGGCACGAACCAACAAAAAGGGGTGCCGTTATGGTCAATAAGGCAATCTTCAAAACTTACCTCGGAAAACTGCTTCCTGGAACTGACACAAAAAATCATGCAGGTGCGCCGGCCTATCGGCTGACGCCGCGTGAGGCGCTCGCGCAGTATGCTCTGACCGGGACGTTCAACGGCACCTTCTATGCAGAGGGAGCCGAACAGCTTGACGCGGTAAAGGAGCTTGCCCTCCAGGTCGAGCCGGAGTTTCTCGCGAAGGTGGCGGTCTATGCGGCTGAGCGAGGTCACATGAAGGACATGCCGGTGACGCTGCTCGCCATGCTCTCTAGCCTTCAGAGCGATGCTTTTGCCAGCGCGTTCCCGCGGGTGGTGAAGAGCGGCAAGATGCTGCGTGGCTTCGTGCAAGTCATGCGCTCTGGCGCTACCGGCCGCAAATCGCTGGGCACACGGCCGAAGAAGTCGGTGCAGGCGTGGCTTGAACGGGCGAGCACAGAGCAGATCCTTCGTGCGATGGTAGGAAACGACCCATCCCTTGCCGATGTCATCCGCATGGTCCATCCTAAGCCGGCCACGGAAGAGCGCAAAGCCCTCTATGCCTGGGCAATCGGCAAGCCGCACGACTACTCTGCGCTGCCGGATCTCGTCAAGGCATTGGAAGCGTTCCGACGTGACCAGACGGTGCCGGTGCCGGACGTGCCGTTCCAGATGCTGACCTCGCTGCCGCTGACGCGGACGCATTGGGTCGAGATCGCCCGCAGGGGCAGCTGGCAGATGGTGCGGCAGAGCCTCAACACTTTCGCCCGCAACCGTGTGTTCGAGGTCGAGGGTTTTGCCGAGGCGCTGGCGGCCCGGCTTGCCGATCCGGAGGAAATCCGCAAGGCGAAGGTCTTCCCCTATCAGCTGATGATGGCGTGGAAGATGGTCGATGGCCAGGTTCCGGATGTCGTGCGGGATGCGCTGCAGGATGCGATGGATATCGCCGTCTCCAATGTGCCGTCCCTGACGGGCAATGTGGTGCTGTGCCCCGACGTTTCGGGTTCCATGGGCTCGCCAGTGACCGGTTACCGCAAGGGCGCGACGTCCTCGGTCCGCTGTATCGATGTCGCCGGCCTGATGACCGCGGCGTTTCTGCAGCGCAATCCAAAGGCGCGGGTGTTGCCGTTCGAGAATGACGTGGTGAACGTCAGTCTCAATCGGCGAGATTCGGTGATGACCAATGCCGACAAGCTGGCAAAAATCGGCGGTGGCGGAACGAGTTGCTCCGCACCGCTGAAGAGGCTCGCAAACGAGAAGGCCAAGGTTGATCTCGTGGTGTTCATCTCGGACAACGAGTCCTGGGTGGACGCGCGCAGAGGTGGCCAGCCGACTGCTGTGATGACGGAATGGGCAAGGATCAAGAAATACAGTCCGGCTGCAAAGCTGGTTTGTCTCGATATCCAGCCCCAAGCCTCGACACAGGCGGTGACGCGAGAGGACGTGCTCAACATCGGCGGGTTCTCGGATGCCGTTTATGGGGTCATCACCGCTTTCGCGGCCAATAGGAACGGATCGGCTGGCTGGGTAGAGGCCATCGAGGCGATTGAGCTCTGACCGGTTCACACAAAGCAATACCCCCGCGCCGCCGTGAACGGCGCGGGAGCCGTGACGAATGCCGGATGAAACTACAGATCGTTAATCTCCAGGTCGCGGGTTCGAATCCCGTCGTGTCCTCGCTTTATGGACGCGTAGCTCAGCGGATAGAGCAGGACGTTTCACCAAACCTCGTCGTCACGGACGAATGGAATGACATGGCGAATGCGGAGGAAACTACATTGGTTACCCTTCGGGAAGCGGGTTCGAACCCCGCCCTGCTGGCGATCCCTGGTGGAGGACCCGCAGGTTGTTTCTTCAATACTGGTCGCCATGGCCAAATGCAGCGGCGAATGCCGGACGGAACTACAGCCACCACAGTTGGATGGTCTGGCAGGTTCGACTCCTCCTGGGCATACGCTCTCTGGCACGAGCGGGGCCATCCGGTTTCGTCCATACTCGTCGCCGCTGCATGGCATACGATATCCCTGTTTCACGGGGGGTGGAATAACCCGGCGAATGCCGGCAGGACTACAGGGAAAGAGCGGCCCGCCGGATTTTTGGTGGGCAGGTCGGATGTTCAAGCCATCCCGCGCTTCGATGGAGCGCGTAGCTCAGTAAATTGTCCTGCCACATCTTGTCGCTGGAATGATGAAAAGGCCCTGGGCGAATGCCGTCGTGGCAACAGGGGCCGCATAGCGCCATGACCATGGAATGCGTCCGGCGCGATGGATCTCCACTAATGTTTGTCGCCCAAGGTGAAGTGATGAATAGCTACGGAACAAGAAGGACTGCAGACGCAGAAAAGACAATGACAACAGTAATGAGCGGACAGGATTTGATCGATGCCGGCATTAGCCAGGGGAAGTGGTTTCGCCCGGCACTTGAGGCGGCAAACACAGTTTTGAGCAAGGGTGGCTCGGTGACAGATGCCCTGGAAGCGGCGAAGGCATTCGAGCCGGGGCCAGCTCTAGCCTTGAGGGCAGATAACGATGTCGAGATCTATTCCAACATCCGCGCTGAGAACGCCTTCGAACAGGACAATGTCGAGAAGGTCAATGCGACGATGCGCGCGCTGGTCCGCACGCCGGTCGTTCGGGCCGCGGCGATCATGCCCGACGCCTGCCCGGCGGGTCCTGTCGGTACGATCCCGGTTGGCGGCGTGGTGGCATCCGACGCGATCCATCCGGGCATGCATTCGGCCGATATCTGCTGCTCCATGGCGATCTCGATCTTTCCCGGCGCAGACCCGAAGTCGCTGCTGGACGCCGTGCATGCCGTGACGCATTTCGGTCCCGGCGGTCGTCCGCGCGGAAGCCAGCTAAAGCCTTCCGACGCAACGCTTTCGGCTTTTGAGCAGAACCCGTATCTGCGCGATGGTGCTCTGAGTGTTGGCATTGAGCATTTCGCGACCCAGGGGGACGGCAATCATTTTGCCTATGTCGGAACGATGAAGTCGACCGGCGAAACGGCACTTGTGACCCATCACGGATCGCGAGCACCGGGTGCACGACTCTACGACAAGGGCATGAAGGTCGCCAACCGATTGAGGGAGCAGATCTCGCCAGAGACTCATCGGGAAAATGCCTGGATCCCGGCAGACACCGCGGAAGGCGACCTCTATTGGTCGGCGCTGCAGACCATCCGCCAGTGGACGAAGGAAAACCACTATGTCCTTCACGATATGGCGGCAGAGAAGCTCTCAACCAAGGTTGCGGATCGCTTCTGGAACGAACATAATTTTGTTTTCCGCAAGTCGGACGGGTTGTTCTACCACGGAAAGGGTGCGACGCCCGCCTTTGACAAATGGGCTGACGATGCGACCGATCTGACCATCATTCCGCTCAACATGGCGGAGCCGATCCTGATCGTTCGCGGCACAAACGCTGCAAATGGTCTCGGCTTCTCGCCCCATGGTGCCGGCCGCAACTTCTCGCGCAGCGCGCATATGAGGCAGTTGTCTGCGGAATATGGTGCCGATTCGCGGGGGCTTAGCCCGAACAACATCGCAGCTATTCTCGAGAAAGAGACAAGTGGTCTGGACGCGCGGTTCTTCTCCGGTTTCGCGGATGTGTCGGAACTACCGAGTGCCTACAAGAGCGCTGTGAACGTGCGGGCACAAATTGAGCATTTCGGACTGGCTGAGGTGGTTGACGAGGTGATCCCCTACGGGAGCATTATGGCAGGCGACTGGCAGAAGAATGCACCCTGGCGCAAAAAGCGTCAGTAAACACAAGGGAAGGCGGCAAGCTCGCCTTCCCTCGACATGTAACATGCCGACACCAATCGACCCATTCCAAAAGCAACCGCGGAAAATTGGTCTCCCCTATCCATTAACCTGGCTGCCACTCACCGACGTGGATCGCACCGGTGTCGGTCAGTTCGGTGCATACGAAGTGTGAAAGCGCATCTCGCCTGATCACTGCCGCGCTCAGCCGTCCAGTACGATACGCGCCGGTGTCCAAAGCTATGCGATTTGCGTAAACTTCAGGCCGCAGCGACTTCGTGATCGTGTGACCATGCAAAACGACATGACCAAAGACGTCCATGTGGTCGAGGAAGCCCGTCCTGATCCAGCGCAAGTCGTATTCGTCCTGTTTGGCGAGCAGAATGCCGGGACGTATTCCAGCGTGAACAAAGCAGAAGCGCCCCATTTCTTTGAATGTCAGCGCGTTTTCCAGCAAGTCCACATGATGTGGGAAGACGCGGCGGATATCGGCGGCGATGTTCTCAAAATCTGGCACCGGACAACTGGAATAGGCGCTCACTGTCGCAACGCCTCCCCAATCCATCCAGTTGACGGCGTCCTCCTGGGTGAGAGTACCGCGAAGGAGCTCACGCAGGTAAAAATCATGATTGCCGAGAATGAGCCGGGAGCCCGGGTAGAGATCGAGTGTCGAACAAACCTGATCAAGTACCTTCGGACTGTCTGGGCCTCGGTCGATCAGATCGCCCAGAAAGATCACCACAGGCTTGGATTGATGATCATCCGAGGCAGCTGCGATGTAGCCAAGCATGGCCTCAAGAAGGTCGGCGCGTCCATGAATATCGGCAATGGCATAGATGTCGGACGATAAACTCTGGGTCTTAGTCACTATTTTTCCTGCAGGCAAACATGGTGCGTGAAATCATCCCTGGTGCTATGCAAGGTATAGGGACTTAGAGCGACGAGCAAAGGCCCAAGGCAAAGCCGGATGGTCGCAGTTCCTATAGGCCATCCCGGGAGTGACGCGCCACAAGAAATTGACAACGAACGATTGGATTTGAACGGAGTTAAACCGTCGCTTCCAAGCCCACGACTTCTTTCCCACCAAAAGTGCTGCTAAATTTTACACCACATGACTGTGGTAGTCACTCAAGGGCCTGTTACGGCTTTACATGATTCCGAGTTATGTGAATTTCAGTTCCCGCTACAGTTATCCTAACCATTATCAATTGCAACTCGGAATCATCATCATTCAAGCCGGCCTTCACCGCGGTCGCGCCAAGTATTCCACACGGTCGAACGGAGCGGCGGCTGAACGGGGTCGTATCGGAGGCGGTCCCGTCAGCGGAGTGTGGTGGTCGAAGACAGTTTCCATGATACCCGCACCACTGGACAGGCCCGGCAATTGCTGACGAATGCCTTGCACGCTGGACGAGGGGATCGCACCCTCCAGCCGTGCGACGCCACTGATGATTTCGGTCGCTTGCACCGCTGCACCCGACTTCGACAAAAGCACATGGAAAGCCGGAAGGACGGTGAGAGGAATCTCAAGCTGAAACCGCTCGAACGGTTCGCAGACGACGGTGCCTGCCATCGACAGAGCACTTGCCAGGACTAGTTGCGTCAGGCCTCGAAAATCGGCTGCCGTGCTTGAAGGTGAACTGTGCTTAAGTGCCGTGACGGCCACATGGCAATCGATCATCGCACCGCAATAGCGCCGTTATCTGTGCATTGTCCTCCAAAAGCTATCCTGCCATGGCAGCGACCGCTGTATGCGACTGCGACCATTGCCGTAAGCCGGTCCCTGATGATGCAGGACTTTATATCGTAAGGCGCAAGGACCTGCCTCGATACCTCAAAACGGGCAAGCCGGTGCAGCTTCGATGGAGTTCCAGCATCAAGGTCGCGGCGGCCGATCTACCGACACTTATGTTCGGACGATCCAAAGGTCTCGGTTTTGACCGCGTCGTTATCTATCCCACGGAAAAAATGATGTCGTGGCTGGAAGACCCGACGGACCAACTGGAAGGAGAGGCGCGTGCCAAGCTGTACGTCGCCTTGACGCGGGCACGTCATGTCGTCGCTGTCGTGCACGACCTTCCAGAGGGAAAATCAGTTCCGGGCTTTTCGCTATTCGAGTAGTGGAAATTACCGGGAAATTTCGCTGTATAATTCAATTATTTCAGTATTATAGCCGCTGATTCGCCGAAAAAATTTGCATGAAATTTGTAAAAAATTGCATTCACGACCATATGTCACTATAGTGAGTGCAGGAGCTAACCCATGACGAAGTTACAGGAATTGAAAAAGCATCTGCGGTCCGGCAAGGTCTACCGTCGGGAGGATCTCGCCCAATGGTCGTCGTCTGTCGATCGGCATCTTCAGCAGCTGCAGGCAGAAGGATACCTGACCAAGCTATCGACCGGCGTCTATCACCGGCCGAAGCAGACCGCGTTCGGCAAAGCCCCCGCCGAGGATGACGCGCTCGTCGAGGCTTTCCTGAAGGATAACCGTTACCTCGTCACCTCGCCCAATGCCTATAACAGCCTGGGTGTCGGCGCGACGCAGCTCTATAACAAGACCGTCGTCTATAACCATAAGCGCCACGGCAACTTCATGCTGGGCGGCCGAGAGTTCGAGTTCCGCAGAAAGCCAGCCTTCCCCAAAACCCTGACCAAAGAATTCCTACTGGTCGACCTGGTCAACAATCTCGACCAGCTGGCCGAGGACCGCGATCAGGTGCTGGCCCGCGTGAGAGAGCGTGCCCTACAAGGCAATCGCACAGCCCTCAGCCGTGCCGCCAAGGAATACGGCGTGGTGCGCACGCGAAAATTCTTCAACGCCCTCGCCGCGGATGCGCATGCCAGCTGATTTCCTACATAGACACAAGGATTTTGCATCCCTACTGCGCATCGTCGCTGAGCAGATGAAGGTGCAGCCGGTGCTGGTCGAGAAAGACTACTGGATCATGCACTGCCTGTACGGCCTGCAGCAGCTTGAAATGGCGTTCGAACTCAAGGGCGGTACCTCGCTCTCGAAAGGATATCGCATCATCAACCGCTTCTCGGAGGATATCGATATCCGTGTCGAACCCCCGAAGACAATGGATGTGAAAACCGGTCCCAACCACGACAAGGCCGCACACCGTAATAGCCGCAAGGCCTTCTATGACTGGCTGGCTGAGACGATCACGATCGACGGAATCCATAAGATCGAGCGCGATACCGAATTTGACAATGAAAGTTATCGCAGCGGCGGCATCCGCCTCTACTACCACGAGACGACCGGCACGAAATCGGATCTCAAGGACGGCGTGTTGCTCGAAGCCGGCTTCGACACGGTGGCTCCCAATATCGACAAGGATATCAGCTCCTGGGCCTATGATTACGCGGCATCGCGCGTCGAGCTGATCGATAATCGCGCACTGGCCGTTCCCTGCTACGAGCCCGGCTACACGCTGGTCGAGAAGCTCCAGACCATTTCCACCAAATATCGCAAGCAGCAGGAAACCGGCCAGTTTCCCGCTAATTTCCTGCGGCACTATTACGACGTCTTCTGCCTACTGGACCAGCCGGAAGTGCAAGACTTCATCGGTACTGAAGCCTATCTCGCGCACAAGGACCGACGTTTCCCGAAGGCTGACGATCAGAACATAAGCAGCAATCCCGCTTTCAGCCTTTCCGACCCCGGGACGTTCGGGCTTTACGAGCGCGCATATGAGCGGACCTCGGCGCTCTATTATCATGGCCGGCCCAGCCTGAAAGAGATCCTTGCCCGCATCACCATCTACGCGGAGCGTCTCTAACGATCCCGTCGCATTAGGCTGATCTTCTCGAAAGTCACTTATTTACGTGTCCGGGTGGACGCCTTCGCTATGCGGTATTAGGACGAGCTCATGCCGCAGATCCGCCGGTGAACGCAGTTTACAAACCAGAATCGACACCTTTGCAAATCGACTATCTTACCTGCTTTTGAAAGGATCGGAACCTTCGACCATTCACGCATCAAACCGTTTTTCCACGTTAATCAATGAATTGCACCGTAACAGGTATTTATGGAACTTTTGCTGATTACATCTCTTACGCTGCCTCGAGGTCCTCTGCGGCAACGCCCACGTTAATCCCTTGACCGGAAATTGCCGGATCGGGCCTACTTCAACGCGCTGGAACCGATGATGGTGGCAGCATAATCGAGGCAGAAATCCATTGAGGGCAACTGACACCACGGCTATCTACCTTGATCTATTTGGAGGTGACGCGCGCGCGTTGATCGCGCGGACCTGTAATTAGCAGCGTGTTGCACTGCAACAAGGTGTGGAGAGCAGAATTCCATCCTTAGGCAAGTTTGGTTGCTCATGCTAATATCCAAGATGAGCTTTCAAGCACTGATTTGGGGGCATGGATGCAGAGTTGCTGGCTATATAAGCCTAAGTCACGTCCGAACACCACGAAGTTCTGTCATCTCACCGTGAGCCAGCGCCGGATTGGCTGGATTATGGAGTTGGCGGCTGGCGACGGCATGTCAAATTGCCTTAGTCTCGACCGGCGTATCTATCGCTATTACGACCGCGCCCTCACATCTTACGATCAATGCCGAAATGATTGGATTTCTCTAGGCTTCCGAGAACTGTCAGGAAAATGTAACTACTTCCACACGAGTTCAGAACATCTGTTTTCGATAGATATGCCCCTCTCGTTCGATGAGTATATCAATAGATATCCAATAAATGATCGCTCTATTAGCTACGTAAATGAACGCTATCCGTTTCGCAGATGGGTCAACAAAAATGCAGATTGCGACATTGTCTGCCGACTTGTACCACGCCCTCTTTACCCAATACTTGACCTAAGCGTGGAGCGATACTTCACAAAAACTCGAAGGTTCGACCCGATTGTCGATAATCTTGGGAAGAGGAATATCCATTTTCTAGGACAGCTTGTGGTTATCACCTTTGAAGAGTTCTCCAAACTCTCCGGGGAAGGCCGCGAAGCAAACATGCACTTCAGGGACCATCTCAACCGGTCGGGGTTGGATTTCCAAATGCGTGTCCCAGCTTGGCGGCTACAGTATGGCCAATCCCTGCATCGGTGACTTAGGAGATCTTCTCCAGTGTACTCGTCGGCTTATTGCCGAGGAATTTTCCTGGATTCGGGCATACTCTACCGTTCCATGAGGTTCCGGTCAGCTCTTCCAATGCCGCTTTGACCAAGACGGCTGTTTCCTTCGTGACGCAACGACCTGTGGTCAGATCCGTGATCAACCGCGTGTCGTTGTGCTTTGCAGCCAGAGTGAGAGTCTGAAGTGCTTGTGGGTGACCTGCCTCAATCGCTTTTAGAGCCGCCTCGTTGAAGTTTTCAAGATGATAGCACGCAGGAACGATTTTGAGCCTCTCATATACGTCATAGGCCGTGCCTGAGACATGACCTGCCGCAATTGCATGGGCGTATCGAACTTCGAACGCAGCGATAATAACAACTGCGCGCTCGAACGTAATTGCGTCCTCATTCTTGGCGCGATTGAACTGGTTTTCCGCGATCGGCTCGAGAATGCCGGGCGCTACCAATGTCCACCCAGGGCGCTGCATGAGAAGCGCTTTCGCGTCGTCGCGCAGTTCAAAGTATTTCTTCATCTCATAGGTGTGGAGAAACGAAGATAATTGTTTCACACCTTTTAAGAAAAACCGCGGCCTTCCAAGTTGGTCGGATTCCCAGCCACCATAATTGTCTTCGGCATCGAATGGTTCCGGAGCCAGCGTATGGGAAAAAAGCTCCTGGATACTGGGATAGGTTTCCCGTGTTTGGGCACTAACTGCTTGCCCGGCAATTGGCGTCGAGTGTTCATCAGTCGGCATTGTGGGATCCCCAAGGTTCTCCCTTATACACAACCTGTGAAGGCCAGCAAAGGGTAAGTGCGGTCAAATTGGCCCAGCAAAGGGCATCTCTTTCCGGTGAAGGCCAGTTGTAGGCAATCGAGGGCAGTGAATGCCAATCGAGTTCAAACGTTGGAAGGCAATCCTGCACCCTTCTGATTGTCCTTGGGGAAGCTGGCGTGGCGCTGGCAACGCTATAGGCGGTGCGAACCAGAATGGTTGGGCCGAGGATCTGGGAACCTCATCACTACCGCTTCAATATGCACACGATTGATAGTGATCCACTCGGCTTTCCTATGACAACCCTAGTCTATTGCAACTTCAAGTGGTTCAGTCGGATGTCAGCGACGTAACCTTTAACTATATGAAAATAAACGATAAAAATTGATTTTATCTCTTGATTTATCGCTCATCTCCGACAACATCAGATCCACAATCGCCTCACCAGGAGTGGAAACGATGCTGAAAGTGATCATTCTTATTGCAGTGGTAATCGTCGAAATCGCCATGCTTCTCATCGAAGCCGCACCCGGAAAGCTGCTCTCCTGGGTGAAGGTGATCATCCTGCTTTGCAGCGCCACCCTTACGATTGGGCTGACCGTGATCGGTTTCTATCCGGAGATGTTTCCATTTCAAGCGTAGCGGGCATCGCATTCTGATCTTCCCGCGGCCGCACTTACGAGGGCCGCCCCGAGAGACCAAAATATTGCGGAGATTGCGGCAGGTCACGACGAGAGGTCATGCTCTTGGATTACTGCTCGGCTTGGGAAGTGATCGTCCTTTTTTCAGGATGGACGTAGCTGACCAGGCCATCGCCATGGTCTTCCGACTGATCAAGGAGCTTGCCACCAGCGAGGATGCTCGTCGGGAATTCTGGGACCAGTTCATGGATAGTGCTGCCGGCCACTTCATCGCAGCCGATTCTTTGAACTCATGGGCGAAACAGGCCAAAAACAGTGCGGGCGATTCGCCGATCGCGCCAAAAGTGGATGGTCCGTCGAGGATTGGATAAATCAGGCCGGGCATGATTGGTTTGGTTATTCCGTTCCGTGGGCCAAGGACGGTAGCGCGCAAGCTTACAACAATCGTCGAGCTCATGAAGAAACAGATAGAGCCAAGAAGCTGCAGGATGCGGCCGATATGGCCCAAGCCGAGTTGCTGCACAAATTTCTCGACCAAAATGGAGGTCGCCTGTCGCAGCGGGCGCGCACAAAGGAGTTCGCTGCACTCAACGATACGGAGGTTGAGCAGATCGAGGCGCTCTACGCCGGCACATTCGATCAACCTGCCCAATGATACTAACATTTCGATGTTTCGGGCCCATTCTCATTCGGCGCATTCGCCTCTATCTTGCTCGCGCACGCGCTTACGCGGCGATTGCTCTCAAAGCTGCTTCGAGGGGACTAGGATGGAAGCGACAGGCGTTCTGGCTGCCGGGGAAACAACAGCCGCCATGGCCTATATCAAGGGTCGAAGGGGCGTATCACCACGCCAGATGAAATTGATCCTGCTAGTCTGTATGTTGGCGATCGGCATCCCTGTGGGAGGATGGGTGTCGGGGTCATGGTTCGCAGCCACGATTTCAATCGAGTTCGCTTTCGTTGGCGTTTGGGTGGGATTGCTGGCAATCCAAAGACTGGCCGGCTCTCAATGCGGAAAGCTCTTGCGAAGCGAGGTCAAGCATATGAGCAGCCGCTTTCGCTTCGCTTAACTCCTGAGGCGCTAGTCTATGATCTGGGCGACCTGACGATGACCGCCAATTGGCGTTGCGTCACGGATCTCTTTCAAACCCGCAAATACTGGGTGTTTCTGGTTCAAAGCAGCGCTATGGTCCTTCCTCGGCGCTTTTTTACAACCGCCGAAGCCGAACACAATTTTATTGCCGAGGCCATGTCGCGGATGACGGACGCGGCGCGTGCGAGAAGCCCGGATGCGGCAAAGCCGATTGGCGGTTAGCGTTGATTTTTGCATCAGGACCGACTGGGCTAGCCCGTAGAGTGTTGCAGGGTCATGACGCACTCGATGATGCGCTTTCGATTTCATATACGCTGCAACACCTCATGAAGGTCGGAAAATTGCAGTCGATGGTATTCGACGGCGAGTGACAGAGGGGTCAGATCGCTATGTCGCTCAAAATTCGAGATTAAGGCGACAAGGGGAACTGATGCTACATCACATTTCATTTGGGGTGGCGAACATCGAAAGATCAGCCGCTTTCTACGACGCTGCTTTTGAACCCATTGGCTATGTCCGGGTCTGGGAAGACCTAGTCCCCGGCGACCCAGATCAAGCAATTGGTTATGGCCTGCCTGGTGGTGGCGACAAATTTACGATCAAACTTCGAGGTGAGGATGCTCAGTGTCCGGGAGCCGGGTTTCATCTTGCTTTTACTGCCCCGAGCCGAAGCGCGGTCACGTTATTCCACAAGGCCGCTATGGACTATGGCGGTCTCGACAATGGACCACCAGGTTTACGAGCGCACTATGGACCCAGTTATTTCGCGGCCTTCGTTATCGATCCGGATGGACATCGCGTTGAAGCCGTCTGCAAGGAACCCGAATAGTCATCGTCGCGTGAGTGTCGGCGGGAAGCTAGCGTTATGGAAGAACCACCCCGACGGCCTTGCTGTATCGCGAAAATCCTAGACTGCCCGAAAACTCTATGATCCCGTGACCTGAACCGGGTGTATTTCGGAGCTAGAAAACCTTTGCCATATCGACAGTCGTAAAGCCGGGACGAGGCGCGACCTGCGCCGGTGTCGAGCCATGGTCCGGGCCAGGGATGTTAGGGGCATCGACAATGGCGAAGGCGCGCTCGTCATCGTTCTCGCGCAATCGACCAGCAGACCACAATGAAGACAGGGATGCCAAGCATGAGCAGGCTCCAGGGGAACAACGCGAACGTGAACACTCCAATCGACCCAGCGAACGCCGCTGCCGCGAAAATCCACAATGCTGTGGCGACCTTCGCCCGCATGTCGTTCTCCTTCCATCTGGAAATGATCTAGCCGAGATCGGCTTGGGGGGAGTGCCCCCGTTTCGCCGGACAGTCGGCTAGTTTAATTTAGCCCTGATGAACTGCCGAGGGTAGGCCATCTTGAGTGCGGAATGGGGATGGATTTCGTAGTAGTCTTCGCTCCATCGATCTGCCGGAGCGCGGTGTCGGCGTCCGGAAGTGGTGAGATGCGGATATAGTCCCGATTCAGGGTTTTGACGAAGGCTTCCGACATGCCGTTGGACTGCGGGCTGGCGACCGGTGTGAAGCAGGGCGTCAGGTTTATCGCCTGGGCGAAGAGCCGGGTGTCTTTGGCGGTATAGGCCGAGCCGTTGTCGGAGAGATGTTCGATTGCCTGTAGCGCTCGCGTTGCACCGAAGCGTTTTTCTACCGCCTCCAGCATCATGTCCCGGACGTCGGAGCCCGATATCCCGGCATTGGCGACGGCCATCCAGGCGATGATTTCGCGGTCGAAGGCATCGATGATGAAGCCCGGCGACGTCGCCTTCGTCATCTCCAACACAGGCACGACCCGCTCCATCATCGATATCGCCCGGATCGCCCACGAGAACGGAGCGACTGTGATCTGTTTGACCGGTTCGGATTCGCCGCTCACCCATTATTGCGACGTTTCGCTGATTGTCGAGATGCTCGAAAACACCAACATGTACACGCCGACGATTTCGCGCATTGTGGCACTGGTCGTGATCGATATCCTCTCGACCAGCGTTGCCCTTCGACGTCCGCCTGAAGATCAGGCAAGAATACATCAGATGAAGCGGCAGCTGAGCGATATGCGAAAGATGCAGCCGATTTAATTTCGTCTGTTCCACGTAGAAGCCGTCGCCTTGATGGGAATCGAACCACAGCCCGAAATTTAATTCCCACGATTACAATTACTTAGCCAACCGGAGCGGCGTAGTGCGATGTATTGAACTTCCACTGCTAAATACAGCGAAGCTGCCGCCATTTCAGTAACTTTCACTGATTAATATCTACCATTGATAACGATCACGCACAGTTGCCGGAATATAATGTCAGATTCCAAAACCCCTTCGGATTCCGATGAAGTGCTGACTGGCGAGAAACTAGCTCGTCTAGCGGCGGCCGATTTTGAAAGCTTCTTTCATCGTGACGGTAAGGTGTCGGTCCCAATTTACGTAGAACGTGTTCACAGTGCGCGCGTCCGTGGCACTGGCCCGAACTCACGCATTATAATCACGCCAGATATGGCGAAGGACGAAATCGATGGGCCAGATCGCCTCCATCTACACTTGCTAATCCTCGGTCATGAGATAGCGCATCTCGTTCACAGGCACGTACAGGAGAAACCGCCGGAAACCTCTGACATCCGAGCACTCGAATACTGGGCTGACTTTTATGGAGCCAAAGTCATGATGACACTTGTGACATGCGGAGGAAATATCTCACCTATTTACAAGAAATATTTTCCGGCAGAACGTTTCGATCCCGCACTCAGAAGTATGGGTGCCGCAGTTGGAACGATGGTCGAGACCGTATACAATATTAACAAATATTACCCAGATCCTTTAGTGCGCGTCTCCTTGACCACCAATGGTATAATGTGCGTATTGCGCCGTTTCATGCTGGCGGCGAATGTTGACATTCTTTGGATGCTTTCCGCTGCCTATCGCCTTATGTTGGCACCGCCAACGAGACGGTTGATCAACACGCACCCTGACCAGCTTGATAAATTTCTTATCCCTCTCGAAGACGCACGTCAGTGGCATCTAAACATGCAAAAAACTCACCCGCCCATCGACCGGTGGCTCCATCCGTATTTACTCCCCTTCCTCAGTACGACATTCGAAGAATCGGAGCTGGAAATAGAACTCTCTAAGGCGGAGCGACGGGAAGAGTTGGGTCGCCTTGCTCAAGCTCTCGACGAGCCCGATCTTTTCAAGGATCTTTGAGAAGAACATTTCCTATCGAGGCAGCATTCCCATCCGCCATTCGTTGTTTCCCTTCACCCCGGACTCGCAGCGGAGCTTCGGCAGCAAGCTAGTGATGACGGTTTGCTTTCCATGCTGACGTGACATCTCCCAGCGATCAACAGACTTCATCCGGTCGCAGCTCTTGCAGTGAACGCCAGTGTGTTCCCGGCGGTTTCGACTTCAGCAAAGCAAGGCAAGGTTTGATCCTGCGCGGCATAGGATCGAAGAGAAGGTTCGGCTGCGCCGGGTCGCGGCGGCACCGAGGCTTCGACCTGGCCGGAGCATCGGTATCGCGGAGGAGAGGTTTTGATCTCGGCTTCTTGACCATGATGCCAATTCAGCCGGATCTTCGTTAAGATAACGAGATGAGCCGATTTGACGAAACCGAAGCCGCCCTGATCGACAGACTGCGCACGTTGAAGGCGGAGCCAGAAAAGATGATAAACCTATTCGACATCGGCGTTCCGATGAATGTGGCCGGGTTTACCCAGGACGAGATCATGGCCGTCCTGTTTGCCCTCGAACAAGACAAGATTATCGCTTTCGCGCCGGGAAATCGGCTGCTGATGCTCAAGGAGCTGCCGAAATAATGGAGAAGCTGTCATCTCAACAATCCGGCACGCTGGGCGAACTGCTGACGGTGGCGAAACTGAACACCTTGGGATTGGCTGCTTACATGAGCCCGGAAGGCGCACCTGGTCACGATGTCATCGTCGTCGTAAATGGTCAGGCAAAGTCGATCGAGGTGAAAACGAGGCAGTTCCTCAGGCGGCCGACAGAGATCACGCGGTGGCCTGTGGACATGGCGGCAAAGGGGGATGCTGACTTTTTCGTCTTCCTCGAACTCGATCTGCGAACGATGTCGCCAACCTTCTATGTCCTGACCAATGCGCAGGCTCGGGCGACACACCGGGACTATATCGGCGGAGGAAACTGCTACCCGCCAGAGGTTCGAAAGCTGATCAAGCCCAACGATTTCACGGCATTCGAGGCAAATGACGCTTCCTTCGTAGCTGATCTTTCCGAGACCGTGGATCTCTGATCCTGGTCGGCTTTGAAAGCCCTGCGCCGAGACATATCTTTGTTTAAACGGAGAACGCCCCTGTGACTGAATACTACACGCTGAAATTCTATCGAGTGGCCTTCGGTGACACGAAGTTTACGGATATTCCGCTGTTCGGCAGCCCGCTGCCAAAATTGAAAGAAGAGGCTTGTGCCGCTCTATATGCGCGGTTCAGCGACATGAAGACTGACGGGAAGGGTAGCCAAGCACCACATACGGCTGCTCTGCTTGATGAAAACGAGCATGTGGTCGCTCGGTTCGAGGTTCGGCCAGTTGTACAGGGACGAGGAGGAGAAGAAGCGGTGGAGCTTGCGTCGCAACTCTGGCTCGACCGCTGGCCGGGAACGCCTTCGCCTGCGATCCTCCAAACCTTTGAATAGGCCAGAAAAGCGAAACCCCGAGAGGAGCGATCTTTCACGCTTGTCTCGGGGTCCATTCCTTCGAGGCCGTCCGGCAAGCCGACCCGGGTTATCTCGATCATTGTCACAGGATGTCCGGTGGCGGCCGTCCGCCTCGTTTTGTGGAGCGACGATCTTTATGGACACTCACCGTCAAACCCGGAAATGCATAAAATACCGCCCGGACGGCTTCAGCGCATGGCCCAGGCGCTTTGCTTCGCCGTATAATGTACAAAGTCGAGCTAAGACAAGTTCTCTTCCGTAAAGCAGCAAAATACTGGCGAAGGTGGCCGCCCAATAGCGGTTAGGCCGAACGCCCGCTGAGAGGCTGCCCGGTCGCTCCGAAGTACGCGGCCACAAGACTGCAAAGCGACCAAACGGATGTGACTATGACCAACGCCCAGGAAGAAAGGAACGGACCAAGGTCGTAGCCGCCACCGCCGATCGAGGTACCAGAGGCGGTATCTATTTGAATGGCCACCAGTGAGACGACGGGTAAAGCGAGCGCCAATAGCAACATCCAAAACCCCTTTCTCTTCATGTGAAGTCCTCCGTTCCACATGCACATGATCTTGGCGAGTCACCAGTCGATCTATCGAATGAGTTTGCACCATAGACATCATGATCCCACCGTCCATGCGTATCCGGACTGAACCTGCATCCGTGTACATGGCCGCTTGCCGATGGTTTAGATGTTTGAAAATCGAATGTCAGGAAATGGCTAAATCAGGAGCAATCACCGCCTGGAGGGGATACGAACCGCGGACCCGGTTATCTCAAATCTCGCTGAGTTACAGATATCTATCACGGCAGGATCTTTCCCGGCGGTGAGGTAGTTGCCATAAGAAACGCTAGGACGAACCGCGCCGCCCTGGCTTTGATTGAATATTGTTTTGCCATACCAATTGTCACCAACTACGCTCGATCACGTATGGGAGATCGTGGGCGAGACAGGGCTGAGTCGTGGTAGACAGCGCGGAAGATCGAGCAAGTCCGGAGTCCGCGATCGTAAGAGCCACGGCTTCGCGGCCGGTGAGAAAGGGCAGGGCCCTGTCTTCGGCGGATGTCTTGATTGACGAACCCGACTATGTGCCGCCCGATTATGGTGCCAGCCGGCGCACCCGTATCGGTTCGAGTGTCATCGAACAGTTCGTGGCCGGCCATGATGCTGGCGACGTCCTACGCGAGCTCGTTCAAAACGAGTATGACGGCGGCGGCGAAAAGCTCACGCTGACCTTCGGAAGCAAATCGGTTGAGGTGCTCGGTTCGGGTCGAAATATCGAGCGCGGCGGCTGGGAGCGGCTATCGGTGATCGTCGGGACCGGCAATGTGATGGGCACTCGCGGCGCAGAAGTCGTCGCGCCAAAGGAGAATGGAATAGGTTCGAAGAATTTCGGGCTGCGGTCGCTCTTTCGCTTCGGAGATGAAATCCATGTCCGATCTGCCGGGCAGGTAGCCCTTCTCGATCTTCAGACGCAGGAGACCGGTCGCGCGCCCGATCCACAATCTCGCGGCATGAAGGGCGTCCGTCTGTTCGTGCCCTATCGGACGCGATCGACCGAAACCCTAGAGGCATTCACTGTTGAGCGAGAGGCGCATGCGCTGGAGCTGATGGCGATGAGCATGCCTGATACACTGCTAAAGCTGGCGCATAGCGGGAAGAAGCCAGGCCTTCGCGAGGTCAAAGTTCGTTCGATTCGAACCGGGCGCGTACTGCGCTGGCGACAAGAGGCGTCACCAGATCGCTGTCGTACGTCCGGAGTTTCGATGCTCTCCCGACGCGGTAGCATGAGTGATGGCGACGCGCGCGTCGTCACTTTCCAGGAAGAGGAGTTCTCGCGAACCGTGGAATTGCCCGCGGAATACGCGGCTCGGCGGTTCCCATCGTACTATAGGGTAGCCGGCGGCAGGGTGAAGATCGCGGTCTCGGTGCCGATCGCGCGACGTAAAATCGACATCGGCCATAACGGTCACTTCTACTATCCATTGAAGGCTCCGGCCTCGCGAACCGGTTGCCCGGTGAGCGTGAGCGCTCCGTTCGACCTTAACCAAGATCGCAGCGGCCTCAACGATCTCCAGTGGAACGAATGGCTGATCGATCAGGCGGTCGAACTTGTGATGGACCTGCTCGTTTCCGATTGGTTGATGCGATATGGCGCTGACGCCTTCAAAATCCTCGCGGGTGTCGGCGCCGCCGCTCCCGACCGTTTCGCCACAAGCTTGGCGAAACGGCTCAAAGAGGATGCGTGTTGGCCAACGCGCGCAAAGGACAATGAGCGCTTTGCCAAAGCGGGTGCAATCGTACTGCCAAGCGACGAAATCTATGCCAGCTTCCTCAGCGACGCGCGCTATCTCGATTTGACGCTCAGCCCTGACGAGAATCTGCGGAAGCTTGCGGAAAAATGCGGAGCAAAGCCATTTACGGTCGCATCCCTCGTTCGGCTGCGCTGCGCGGGTGAAAACGAGAAGGGCCTGAAAACCGCGATCGAAAAGACCGCGAACTACTACTTCAACGACTACGTCAAGTCGATGAATAAGTTGGATATGCAAAAGCGCCAAGCATCAGCGCTTTCGGCATTCCCGCGACGGCTCTCAAAGCAGATGCGGTTCGATCTCGGCAACACGGCCTCAACGCTCAGCGCAACAGGCGACCTGAGACCAGCCATTGAGCTGATGATCGTCGACCCGGACCTATGGGCTGATTGCCCAGAACCCGACGCTAACCGACTTCACCCCGACCTGGTCCCGTTTAAGTCAATCTCCGGGCACTGCCGCGTTTTCGACGAAGAGCAGTGGCTGATCGACGCTGCCAAACGCGCAGCGAACGCGGCGCCGGACGACCGGGAGCGCGAAACGCTATACCGAAAGCTGCTCGCACGTGAGGCGCCGATCAGCCGAGCTGCCCTGTCGGCGTTGCGCAGCAATCCCGTGGTGAAGAACCAACGTGGCGACTGGGTCGCCCCGGAGGAGATGGTCAACCTCAAGAAGACACTCGCCCGTTTCTTTGATCCCGCCTTCGACGGACCGTCCAAGGAATTGCTTGCTGCACCAAACCTCATGGCGCGCCTACGGATTTGTGAAAACCTGAGGGGTGCCGATCTCGTTCGCTTCGCCTGGTTCGTCGAGGATCGGCCGGAGATCGCCGAGCGCTTCGAGAAGCTGCTCACCGAGAGTCTCAAACTGCTGAACCCCGCGATCGTCGAACAATTGCGCGAGATCGCCTGGCTTAGGACCAGGTCCGGAAGACTCGCCACACCCGAGAGTCTCCACCTCGACACCCAGACCAACCGGCTATGCATCATCAACGACGACTTGATTGTCGCCGGCACGAACGAGCTTCTTCATCAAAAGCTCAAGCTGAAGACGGCGCCGGACAGCGGCACGCTGCTCGAGATCATCGAGGCGCATCGCGACCGGACCGAGCCGCTGGCGCGGCCGGACCTCGTTTATCCTGCCCTAGTCGCGGCGATCGGACGCGAGCGACGCGCAAAAACCGAGTTCGCGGACCAACGCGTCTGCTGGGTGCAGGACGACTATCACGCCCCGTCGGATATTCTGGTCGGCTCGCGGATCCCCGGGCTCTTGGCCGAAGCGATCCCGGTTTTTCGGCACACCGACGATGTCGGACAGGCCTATCAGGCCCTTGGCGCACCGGCGACGCCAACAGACGAGCATTGGACGCGGTTCTTTGAATTCGTCGATACTGAGTGGGACGTAGAGGGACCTATCGACCAACGCCGACGTCGTATACTGCTCGAAGCGTATAATCTTCGCGGTCCACTAGGATTGCCGGCCAGCGTGGAGAATGTCAGCTGCTTGCTCGATGATCGTTATCGGCTATTCACTCTTGCCCAGCTCCGATCGGGGCAGCTAGTCGAGCCCGACTTTGCTGCACTCGAACAAGAATTGCGCGCGACCAATAGCAAAATTGGCATCATAGAGCGCTCGGAACGATCGCGGGTTTTCTTTACCGCCCTTGGTATTCGACCGCTATCGGCCGTTGCCGGAACCGGCAAGCCCGAGCTTGGGCCACCAGGACGACCGCATCTCTGGTACAAGCAGAAGCATAGCGAGCGCGTTCTTGGGATGTTGCATCGGTCGCTATTTTCACGTGCTCTCTACGAGGTCGCATTCCGCAATCGCCACGGGCATGCGGGGTTCGTTCCAGCGAGCCGCAGCGAGATCGCTGAGCGCTTGGCGGCGATAACTGAGATTGCCTTCTTTCAGTCGATGGGACGTCGCTATTCGGTCGGGGGCGCCAGTGTGCTGGTGCCAGCGCAGGTTGCCGTCAGCAAGCAGCGTCTCGATTTCGTGGCGCCTAAAACCAAGGGTGGCTTTCAACTGTTGCTGGCCGAGGCGCTCGCGGAGATCGCCGGCGCCACCAGCGTGGGGACGATGCGCAGTCTTGCCAATGCCTTTCTTCCATTGGTTCTCGCAGGTACGCTCGAAGAGCTTACCGACTATCTCGATCGCATGGGTATCCCGCGCGGGCGGGAATGGGAACTCGAAAACGAGGACAACAGCGATCTCGAGGAGGAAGATGGTGACGACGACGCGGAGGAGATCGCGCTCCGCCAGGTTTTCGACAATCTCGACACCGCCGGGGAAGGGAGTGGCTCGGAACCTGCACCGGTCGAGCCCGCACCGCCCCTCTCCCCTCCTCCCCAAGTACCTACCCCACCGCCCGTGCCGCCACCGTTCAAGCTTCCCGATATCGATGAAGTCGATCTGGCGGTCAGGCCTGCAAATGGAAGCAGGGTCGAGCAGCAGCAATCGTCGCGCGGCGGCGGCAGCTCCGGCACGTGGTTGCCCCCGACGCTGGCTGAGGTCGAGCGAGCCGGGCTGCTCGGCCGGCGAGGCGAGGAACTGATCTACCGGATGGAGCTAAAGAAGGTCCGCGAGTTTGGCTTTGACGAGCCGGAGCGCTACGTCATCTGGACGTCTCGCGACGAACCAGGTGCCGATCATGATATCCGCTCGATCGACGCAGAAGGGCGTCCGCGATGGCTCGAGGTCAAGGCCACCACTGGGATCGATGGCCGATTTGATTGGCCTCGCAAGGAATTTGAGAAGGCGTTCCGCGAGCGCGATCGCTACGAGCTGTGGCGGGTCTACCGGGTCGCCGATAAAGCGCCGATCGCGAAGTGCTTTTCTAATCCTGCGAAGATGCTCGGCACTCGACAAATACTACTTGAGCTCGGATTGCTGCGCGCCAAAATCGAGGACGTCGGCTGAGCGCTAAAATTTTCCGCCCCGTGCATCACGCGCACTTCCATGGGTCAACGCTTACATGTCGACGTCTTTCGGGCAAATCATCCCCGTAGACCCTACGGAAGGTATGATGGCGCGAAACCGACGTTCAGCGCTAATTCGACACTCGCCTTGAACCAACCCGAACCGCGGACCTGCGATTTACGAAGGCCAAATACTGCTACACTCCGGAATTAATGCACTGATTTGAATTGGCATTTAACTGCTAGGCAGCAGCATTCTCTATATCATGCGCCTCATCGCGAGGCAGCCGGCCGTGATTTTTCAACATGGAATTGATCGTCATCTCCGACACCATGAAATGGTTGGCGACTTCTTCCTGTTTCTCGGCAGAATAATCGTCGTCCAGCATATCGTCCACAACGTCAAAGGGCGCCAGAAACTCCGCCGCAAAAGACCTCTGTGCCTTCTGCCGGTAAGTTAGAGCTCTAGTCGCTGGATGTAGTTTATCATCGGGCGAAAGAAACTGATCAACAAGAAGCCGCGCGACCTCGAAACGGCGACCGGTTTCCCATTTGGAGCGAAGCACAACGTCGAAATCACTCGACGCTTGTTGTTCGAGCACAAAGGACAGTTGGGCATCGTTCTTGCGATCAGCCACGATACTGTCCTTGCTGAGCCCGGAGAGTTGGGCCAAGCGCCCCGACGATATAGGGTCGCCGTTGAGGTGCTCCTGCCGTCGCAATAATTGTGCGAGCCTCGCACCAACTTGCCACGCAGGCACAGCAGGATCGATCTTCGTATCGCTCCCAACGATGCTCTGGACCCGATCACGTCGGCTTCCGCGCCTCCCGTAAACACGAGCGACATCCCCTAATCCGGCAAGAGAAAGTGGTCCAGGTTCTGATACAGAACTGTCAGCGGCCATCTCATCGATGGCGGCGGAGCCTACGAGCTCGCTCTCCGCAATTAGGCGCTCAAGAGTGGCATCATCGGCCTCGTCTGGATCAAAGCCCATCAGCGCTTCAAGTCGGCGACGACGAGCCAGATCGGGTTCTGAACGCTCTACGCGTAGGTCTTCCCACAAATGCTCAAGATTTGCTCCATGGATGCCGCGCGCTGACAGGCGCCCGAGAATGAGCACCAGAAAAGCATCCAAGGCACTCTGAAACGATGTGGACGGAACGACCGTGGCATTGGAGCCGAAGTATCGAAACGGTTTCGCGTCTGGTCGCACAGAGGGACGGGAAACCAGCACTGTACGAACGCCATCAGAAAAAATGGTTAGGTTTGGCCATACGTATCCAGCTCCGATCATTGTCATGGTGTGGGTACGAGCCCAGCTATCGGATTGCGTCCGAGGCTCGTAATTAAGTCGCCACCAATTCCACGCCAACCATTCCGCTACCGGATACCCCGCAACCAAAGGTCCGGCGCGATAATTTTCAATAAATGAATCATATCCGTCGGTCAGGGATTGCAAAGGAGTTCGGATTTCGAATTGTCCGAAAGTCGCCACCTCTTCCGGTGGACCTTCCTCCAGTCGCTCACTTGTAATTTTTATCTCAAGAGCGCCCGTCATCTCACCTTCCACTCACTCATCACGTACTTGCTCATGAGCGTTTCATCGTCACCGATGCGATATCCATGATAATCGGATTCCCGCTCGGGCCTCGTCTTTGCTTCATACACTTCGCCCTGTTCGTCAACCGACCATATGTATTTCGGCAATGAGCCGGGCTCGTAAGCGCTGACCATTCCCTTTTCGATCCCACGTTGTAGCAACAACGTCGCCTCGGCGAGAAGCACTGGCCTTAGCTCGTCACATGGAGACTTCGAAGGCCGAGGATTGCTTGGCGGCGAGAGCCCATAGTCCCCCGGTCGCAATTTATGAAGACCGGATCCGATATAGCGTACGGTGCCTAGTAGCCTCATTTTCTCGGTGTCTGTGAGAAAGTTGCGATCTGCGATCCTCCTATCAGGGCGATTACCTTCTCTTCGTCTACCCGTCATCACTCATTCCGCTTTAGCTGGAGCATGCTGCTACGCGATAGCCCCAAGCCTTTACAATATCCCGTACGATATCAGAGATGATTGCGTTGATATAGTTTTTTGGCGCGTCTCGTTGGTGCTATGTCCTCTGAAAAGGGGCGCCCACTTCGCTACAGAGAATTTTAAGGCGACGGCTGAGCTAATCATGCATTTTGCTGTTGAAAGAATCCAAACCGACGACACCGTTATTGGGATGTAAGCGCCGTCTCCGCCCCATTGGATTGGGTGTATTTTGAGGCTTGCTGCATATGCGAGAAGGTTTCCAGTTGTATCTGGAGATTTTCATGGCAGATGATGGATTTGTTGGTCGCTACGAAGTTGTCGAGCCGCGCCGCGGAAACCGGCGTTGGCCGGATGATGTGAAGGCGCGGATCGTGGCGGAAAGCTTTGAGCCTGGTGTTCGCGTTGTGGATGTCGCGCGCCGTCACGGCGTTATAGCAAACCAGCTTTCCGATTGGCGACGTCAGGTGCGCGACGGCATTCTGGTGCTGCCGTTTGCGGCGGCAACGACGCCGTCGGAGCACGATGGTATCGAGCCGGCATTCGTGCCTCTGGCAATCGCTGCGGATGCGCCTGAGCCTGTCAATCGGTTGCCGCTGCCGAAGCTGGCCTCCGACGGGCCGAAGGTGCAGGTTTTGACGTTGGAGATTGGCTCAGACGTTGTGATGCGGGTTCCGAACGATGTGCCCGTTGAACGGGTCGCCGCTCTGGTTCGCGCTGTGCGAGGAGCGCCATGATTGTCGCGGGCCAACGACTGCCGATCCTGATCGCAACGCGTCCGGTGGACTTCCGCTGTGGGCATCAGGCGCTGGCTCTGATGGTGCAGACCGAGTTGAAGCTCGATCCACATTCCGGGATTACGGTCATCTTCCGGTCGAAGCGCGGAGATCGTCTGAAGATCCTGGTGTGGGATGGCAGCGGAATGGTGTTAATATATAAAATTCTGGAACAAGGCAGCTTTGCTTGGCCCAAGGTTCAGGATGGAACGATGCGTCTTTCCAGGGGTCAGTATGAGGCCATGTTCGAAGGTCTGGACTGGCGACGGGTGATGGCGCAACGGGTGAGTGCGCCGTCTGCAGCGGGGTAAATTCTGGCGGCTCTCGCATTGTTTTATTTGGATTTTTGATGCCATTTTGCTATAAAGTGGCATGTCGCAATCCTTTGATCTCAGCTTGTATCCGGACCTTCCACCAGAGGTCGCCAAAGCCTTCGCGGAGATGCAGTTCGAGCTGTCGGTCGAGCGTGCAGCACGTCAGCACGAGCAGGCAGTTGTGGCCGAAAAGGATGTGTTCATCGCCGAGTTGAAGGAGCTGATCGAGACACTCGAGGGTCAGGTTCATGAATATCGGCGCGCGAAGTTCGGGCCGAAATCGGAAAAGCTTGATCCGGGGCAGATGGAACTGGCACTGGAAGACCTTGAAACGGCGATTGCCGAAACACAGGCGCGGATCGCCGCCGTCGAGAAGAAGATCGAAGCCAGCGCAATCAATCCTGGAGAGGTTGGCGATCCGGACAAGGCCGTTTCTCGCAAGGAGCGTAAGGCCCGTGCACTGCCTGAACACCTGCCTCGGGTCGAGCGCGTGATCGAGCCCGAGAGCATCGTTTGCCCCTGCGGTTGCGGCAACATGGTGCGGATCGGCGAGGATCGGACGGAACGGCTCGACCGGGTCCCGGCACGCTACGAGGTGATCGTCACGATCCGCCCGAAATACGCATGTCCCAAGGGGCGAACTGGCGTTGTCCAGGCCAAAGCGCCTGCACATTTGCTGGAAGGGAGCTGGCCGACCGAAGCCCTTCTGGCGGAGATTGCCGTCTCCAAGCATTCCGAACATATGCCGCTCAACCGGCAGGCCGAGGTCATGGCACGACACGGGGTGCCGATAGACCGCACGGTCCTGGCCGATTGGATGGGGCGCACGGGCAGCGAAATCCGGCCGGTGGTCGACCATATGGCTAAACAGCTCCTGTGGGACAGCACGCGGCTCTATGTCGATGAGACGACCGCCCCGGTTCTTGATCCGGGGCGAGGCAAGACGAAGACGGGTTATCTCTGGGCCGTGCTGCGTGACGACCGCGGCTGGAATGGCTCTGCGCCATCAGGCGTGGTGTTCCATTATCGGCCTGGGCGTAAAGGCGAATATGCCGCTGAAATCCTCGACGGGTTCAACGGCACGATCCAGGTCGATGCCTACGGTGGTTACTCTCACCTTGCCACGTCGGAGCGTGTGGGCGGCGATCCCTTGAAACTGGCTTTCTGTTGGGCACACGGGCGCAGAAAGCTGATCAAGGCCACGCCGAGGAGCGGATCACCCATCGTTGATGAGGCGCTCATTCGCATCGCCGCGCTCTACAAGATCGAAGACAGTATTCGAGGCAATGAGCCCGAACATCGTCGGGCAGTCCGACAGGAGTTGTCGCTCCCGCTGGTGGACAAGTTCTTCACATGGATCGCGGCTCAGGCTGCACGTGTCTCACGCAAGTCAGATCTTGGAAAAGCCTTGGCATACATGCTGACGCGGCAAGACGGCTTCAGATTGTTCTTAGACGACGGCCATGTCGATATTGACTCCAACCTGGTGGAAAACGCGATCCGTCGCCCGGCCATGAACCGCCGCAATGCGCTCTTCGCCGGCCACGATGAAGGGGGCCGAAATTGGGCCCGGTTTGCCAGCTTGATCGGCACATGTAAAATGAATGGAATTGAGCCTTACGCCTATCTGTGCGACCTCTTCACCCGCCTCGCAAACGGCCACCTCGCCAAAGACATCGATGCCCTAATGCCTTGGGCCTATGCCGCCCGCATCAAGTCCTCACAATGAGCTCGTCAGATACTCGTCGGTGAGCTCACATCCGGCCCCAAAGGCAATACTATCAAGCCGCTGCAACTGAAAAATCAATGGGGCGTGGACGCCGCATACATTGGGATAGAGATAACGTGCTTAAATTCCTCGACTGGGGGACCTGGTTTGTCTTACGCGGGACGGCTGATATGGGGCTGGAAGCGGAACGGCGGATACCATGTTAGCAACGCTGAAGAGCGGTCAGTTTTGCCGGGATCCGGCATCAATGTTATGAGGCACGCGGTCAATCTTGATAGCTGCGCCTACTAATTTGAGCTCAAGCTTAACCGGGAATCCGACGCGAAAGGCATATTTGTATCTGTCCGCCACGAGATACATAGTCTCATGGAACGCCCCTCGTCGTCATCGACTATTCTCTCTGCCCCAAACCGAGCTTGTGCATGCGCTACCCCACGCGGGAATAGGGATAAGCATTTCGAATGTTCGTGTTCAGGAACTGCCCTTTCGACGGAGCCTGCATAAGCTGCTCATATAAAAATACAGTTACGTTGTAATACTGGTAGATGGACCCGGACGTGAACTCGACTTCAAGCGTCTGGGTCGGCTCGTCATATCCGATTGACGCAACTGTGGTGGAGGCAACTGAATCACGCATCATCGGGCATCTGCTCCCCATCTTCTGGTGGAATCTGAACACGGTTTATCGCGAGCTGGTTCACGACTGCCGTGGTGCGCTGAGCTCTCCAAGATGCGACAACGCGGTCATAGCCTTCGGCTACCCGCCGCTTTCTCCAGGCCGAAGTAACCTGCGGGTCCGAGCTCCTGGGCAGGTGCTCCTGAGGCGGCAGGAAAACCCTTGTCCTAACCGGAAGTCGCGCCGCCTCCCCAGCGATGATCGCCTCGCCGGTCCTCAGCACTGGCAGAAGATCCATCAGCCCGGAAAGATTATCTGGCAGGGCACCCTTCACGCGGGCACGATCCGCAGGATTCGATAGTCTGAGGGCGATAAGAGTCCCGCACTGCGACAAGATGGTTTCGTCGATTTCAGAAGGTCTCTGAGAGACCACCATCGCGCCGACGCCGTATTTCCGGCCCTCTTTCGCGATCCTTCTGACAACGTCCGAGGCGACATTTCCCGCGTCCGGAGAGATGTACCGATGCGCCTCCTCCATGACGACGAGTAACGGCCGAAGGACTCCGCCCTCGGTCTTCTCTCGGCTCCAGAAAAGAGCTTCGTACACGATACGGAGTATCGAACCGATGAGCCGGACAAGGACGGCACTTGGAACGCCGGAAAGGTCGAGGATGGTCAACGGCTTGTCATGACCGAGCCAATCGGCCAGAAGCGTATCAAGATCCTGTTCAGCAATACCTTCGAGATCAGGCTCCCAGGGGCCTGGATGGAGGATGAAATCGAATCTTCGATCGAGAAGCCGGGACCGAAGCAAGTTTAGTTGCCTCCTGATGCCCTTCGCTGCTGCGTTCATAAAAGGCCCGGCGTTCCCCATGGCATGAGGAGTATAGATCGGTGGTTCGAGCACGTTGGCGTTACCTGCTGAAACAAGCGCGGGCTGATCCCTCTGCGGACCAGTGAACGTGGCAGTCTCGAAATCGATCAGGTCATACCATAACCGCCTGAGCGAGAACGGGACAGGGCTGTCCACCGTGAGGGATTGAGGCTGGAGTCCGGGAAGCGGCTGAGCGGCCAGCCGCTCGCTTTTAAGGTCCTGAATCTTGTCCGTGAAAGCGATCAGTTGGTTGTCGTTTAGTCCGCCCGCCACGAACTCGAGGAGTTCGCCAGCCTCGAGTGCCCAATACGGCACATATAAGGGGCTTTCACCGGGCTGCGGGGTCGTGCTGAAAATCTTTGCCACGTCGCCCAATGCCGACGCGTATTCTCCATGGATGTCCAACAGAAGGATTCGCGCCCCTGGCGATCCCGCCTCCCCGCCGTGGCCTATGATCGAGCGAAGGATGCTGGCGACGGTGGTCGACTTCCCGGATCCCGTGGATCCGAGGATCGCCGAATGTCTGGTGACCAGGGCGTCGAGCGAGAGCCTGACATCGATATTCTCAGCGCTGGACAACGTCCCGATCGCGACGTGGTTTTCGTCTTCGCCACCGTAGATGCGCCGGAGATCGGATTCAGTGACGATATGCACCGTGTCGTCGATGTTCGGATGCTGGCTGAGGCCACGTTCGAAATGATTTCCAATCGCCTCGCCTGCAAGTTCAACGCGCATCCAGCGACCGCCGTGGACGCCGCTCAGGCCCGTAGCAGCGGGGGCAGCCGATGCGCCAATTTCAGCGACGACGCCGAACAGGTCCTGATAGCCCAGCGGGATGCGGACGAAGCTTCCGACTTGGCCCACGCGATACGTGTGCCCACCGATGATCGCCATTCCAGACGCCAAGGATTCAGAAAGCCTCACCGTCACCGAAGAGCCGGAGACGGCTGTGACGAGTCCGAGGAAGCTGGGATCACTGGGCTTCATCGGCACCTGCCTCTTCCAGAACCTCGGCTACTGGAGCGCTGGCGGATTTCACGATGTCATTGGAGTACGAAAGGGCGAGGAACCTGCAGAAGGTTGCGAAATCTCCAAGTAAGAACATGGGGTCGCCCACTCCCCAGCGTTGTCCCCAAAAGCTGCTTCTGATTTCGCCCCAGTTCTTCGGCGGGTCGCCGGGCCTCCACTTCCCCGCGACACCGCTGATGACCGCCCCGTCGGCGGCATACACGGACACGTTCGGCCTATCGTAGGCAAGGCGGCACACAGGCTCTTCGTCGGCAAGGTTCATGAACTGGAAGGCGAAGACCGAGGTATTTGCATTCACGGCAAGCGCTTCATCCAGTACGGCGCAGATATGAGCGTCACGGAAGGAAAAGCCAGTGGTCAGCAGAAGCGTGTCCGGCATCATCAGGAACTGCTTCAACCTCTCGAACAGCGCCGCATACGGCTGCTTTTGCGTGAGGTCGTACTTCAGGTGGTCGGGATAAATTAGTTCGTTGTAGTCGTATCCACCGGAGCGCACGACCCGCCCATCCTCGACCCTCCACCCTAGTGAACCGTGTAGCTTCCACAGTCGCGCCCAGCGTGTAGGAAGATCGTCACCGGCCACTGTGACCGGATCAAAAAACGGCGCATGGCCGCCGCTAAATCCGTCGAAATATGGGACCTTCGCACGTTCGAATGCCGACTCGAAAAGGAGGTCGTAGTTCGTCGTGAAGAGCTCCACGGAATGGGGTCTCTGCGCCCCAGAAATCCAGGATACGAGTTCGTGGTAAGCGCACCTCTCGGCGGGCAGTCTGGCCCCCACGATGCCACCGATCGCGTTGCACACCTTCGCTCCAAGCGCTCGGTAGCCTTCCCCGTCCAATCCGTTCACAACAGCGGTACCGAGTGCTGTCTGGAAAAGTCTGATCCGTGACAGAATGCTCTCGATGTTGCCGCCACCGAGCTCGGCTCTGATGGCGTCGACGGCCACCTCGTCCCTACCAACAAGGCCTTTCAGCGCTTCCGTGGTGAGCTGCTCCACTCCAGGAATGAGAGCTAAACCGTCGGGGGAAAGCTTTCCGTTAGCGTCCACCCGAACCGACAGGGGTGCGCCTGCGCCTATCAGGATGCCAATCCGTTTTCGACCCTGCGACAGCACCTGGCGAAGGTCTGCCATGAAGCGATCCGGATTATGAATAGATTCCACGTGCGACTCACCGATCTCGAAGTCATCATTCATAATCGGATGACGATGTTTGTCTATCAGAGGTTGTTCAGACAATCATGAAATAATATAAGTTACCTAGGCCGCGCACTCGTAAACAGGGCCTGCAAATCAGCCTGATTTTGATTCATTGATGCCTTGATTTAAAGGCCTCTCATGACCCGTCGCTGGTTTGATCTCACCGATTTCGAGTGGTCTGGGATCCGGCCCTTATTGCCGAACAAGCCGCGTGGCGTGCCATGCGTTGACGACCGCCGAGTGATCAACGCTAGTTTGTGGCGTTTCCAGACAGGCTCACCCTGGGCAGACGTTCCGGACCGATATGGCCCATACACGACTTGCTACAATAGATTCGTTCGTGCCACACAATTTAGTCTCTGCCCACACACCGGGGCGTGCACAGTATCTGTGCAAATATCGCGCTGTTCGATTATTTCCCTCCGCGTTAGCCGCTTTGCATATTCTCTAATAAGGTAGCGTTGCTCTCACCTTGCATCTAGACTGCAGAGTGGGACACTCACCATCATGATCCTGCGTTGCATGTCCACGGATGAACCAGCAAGGGGCGAACTTGAAGGACGAAATTGACTTCCTTGGCGCGGTGGCCTCGAACGCTGGCGATGATTTCCACATACTTTGGGCGACCCGTGAGATGCTACGGCTGCTTGATGTTGACGGTGATGTAACTGCGGTCAAGGTCGAGGGGCCACCACAAGACGAAACACATGCGGCACTTGGCGAACACGGCCAAGCTGCTGACGTCACTCTGATACGCGGCTCTGCAGAAGAAGCTGCTTATCGCTACCTCCAACTGAAGCACTCGGCATCAAACCCAGGCGAAAGTTGGAATTGGTCGCGACTACTTACGCGTCGCGCAAAGACCAAGCCGCTGAGCAGTGTTCTGGGCAAACTCGCTGGACTGATGAAAGCTGTCCAGTTCAGGGGCGATTTCGCCATCGTTACCAATCAGCCTCTCTCTGCCACGGTGGCAAAGGATGTTACGCGCCTGATCACCAATGAGGCCAAACCTACCTCGGAAGATAGAGAACTGCTCAGCAAGCTTACCAAGGGGCTCGGACTGAGCCGCCCGCAAGTGGTGACATTTCTGAAGGCCTGGGATCTGACAGGTTTCGCATCGGCCTCGCGGCTTGTCATGGAAAGCGAAGTAATTCAACGCCTTGCCAGCATTGCCGATGCTGATGCACGCGACGATGCCAATCTCTTGCAGAAACGAGTTGCCACCCTGATGCTCCCCGAAAGCCGCAACGACCCGGCCGTAACGAGAGAAGTCCTGTCGGTCTGGTTGGGTGCGGGCAGCAGGGGTATGTTGTTTCCAGCCCCTTCACAGATCGAGCCGGCACAGCCGTACATGCACCGCGCGGTGATCGATTGTCTTGGTGAGAAACTAGCAGCACCTCAGTTAAAGCCACTGCGCGTTCATGCTGGAGGAGGCTGTGGTAAGACGAGCCTAATCTGGGATCTGCCTTCGGTTCTGCCAGCGGGATCGGAAACTTTCGTATACGATTGCTATGGCGGCGGCTTGTTTCTTGCGTCCGACCAGAAGCGCCACCTCCCCGAGCAAGCTTTTACCCAATTGGGCAATGAGCTTGCTGCGCGTCTCAGAACACCGCTGGTGCTGAGGCGCCAAGGAAGTATCGACGTGCTCGAAGCTTTTCGGAACCGCGTCATAGTGGCAGCCGACCTCATTAAACTTCGGGGCGCCGATGCCAAACTGGTGCTATGCTTTGACGCGGTTGACAATGCACGGGCAGGAGCGCGCCATTGGCACGATCCCTGCTTCCTGGACATGCTGACCCGAGTGTCGACTTGGCCCGAGAACGCCCGGATATTGGTGAGTTGTCGGACTGCGCGGCGCGATGAGGTCGGCGATAAACACTTGTTTGAAGATTTCCCCGTTCCAAATTTCGATGTAGATGAGGTTCGCAAGCTCGTCGCACTTTGGCAGCCAGAATGGCGTCCTGAACTTGCTGAAACCTTTGAGGACCTGACGGGTGGCAATCCACGCCGCCTTGTGTATGCGATAAAGGGGTTGCCGAGCGATGGTGAGGCGCAGGCGATCATGCGCCTCATGCCAAAAGCTGAGGGTATCAACCCACTATTCGAGCAGCGAGTCGGTGAAGCTGGAAAACATCTCGGCGACCCGGACAAGGTTTGGCACGTACTTGACGCGCTATCCCGGTTGCCTAGGCCCGTTCCGGGAGATGTTTTGGCTGACTTGGCAGGGCTTGCTCCTGCAGACATCGGCGATATTGCGACGGATGTGGGCGGCATCATCGAGCGTAAGGAAGGCTGGTCCTTTCATGATGAAGACTTCGAAGCTTTTGTCATCGAGCGCCCTGGCAATGATAGCCAAGCGTTACTCGCGCGCGCAGCCGATCTGCTCCTCGAGACCCGGCTTACAAATCGTTATGCCGCTACTAGCGTTGCGGAAGTGCTTGCGGCGGCCAACCGTCTTGAGGCGCTCTATTCGCTGGTGACCAAAGATGATGGGCCATCTGCCGTTCTTACCCCCCTTGAAACAGAGTTCGTCTGGTCCCGGCGACTCAGTCTTGCGATACGTTGTTGCCGTACCGCAGCCGACATCACTAACGCATGTAGCCTTCTCATTGCATCCGCAGAGGCTATCCGGCGCACCAACTTGCTGGAGAGCCTGACAGTCGGCAATCTTGACCTGTCAGTGCGCTTTGCTGCGGAAGAAGCGAATAGGCTGGTGATGGTCGGCCAAATCTATAGGGCAAAGCGCCCGCGGTTGAGGATTGAACTCGCCCGCATGGCAGCGCCGACGCTTCCCGAAACCGCAAAAATGCACCTCCGATGGTGGCACGCTCATATTGGCGAGCTACGTCAGGCCGACAGCCCAAACGGGTTCAAGGTAAGCGCTAGGGATATTGCGGCTGAATATGAAACCTATTCAGCGCTTTTCGGCGAGAAGGAAGCATTTGCTCGGCTCTTTGACTGGCGGCCCAAAGCGGCATTACAGCCGGTGTTTGAGGTTCTAGCCGCAAAGGCTGCCGGGCGGAGTTGCCACGCATTGCTTCAGGCGATCGACGCCCGTATGTGGCCACCGGTTGTACTTGCGCCATTGATGGCTGCTGCCTTACTCTCCGGTGCCGATATTGGTAGCATGGAGTTGCGTCGCGGTGTTGCGCGTTTAGCCAATGCAACGAGAGCCAGGTGGAGTAAGGAGGTTGAAACCGGGCTGTCGCACTCACCACTCCTTGCATGGCAAGAAGCCGTACTTTTGGTCTGTGAGCGCGCCATAGCTCATGAGGATCTCAAGCCCTTGGTGGCGCAAATTCTTGATCGTGCAATACCCAAGCCCGAATTCAGTGAAGCACATCACTTGTACCGGCTTCGTTCGGCCGGGGCACGCCACGCCCGTGCTTATGCGCTGCGTGAGCTAATCTCCGGAGTTACTGTTCCCGTTGCTGAGTGGCTGCCACCAAGGCGTGAAGAGCCGCCGCGCAGTGATCGCAGGTCAGGGCGACATCAGGAAAAATCACCCGAGCAGTATTGGAATGAGTCGCTTGCTGAAACACTGTCGGCTTTTTCAAGGTTCGTCGAGGCGGCGCGAATAACTTTAGCTTCGCTTGCTAAAGACCCGCTCGCTGCATGGGAAGCACTCGCTAAAGCGCTCGATGTATCGCGCGCCTATAACCAGTCGTCGCGCCGAGACCCTGATGCCGCGACGCTGCTAATGCGAAACCACATTATTCATACTGCAATCGTTGGCAGCAACGTTACAAGTCTCCTTCCTAGCATGCGCAAGATCTTGCAGGGATGGTCAGCGGACGACATCACCCGTGTAAAAGACCTGGCGGCTTCGCTGGCTTTGATGCCAACTACACATGATACGGTGCTGACACTGTTGACGGAAATTCAGGCCGAAATTGAAGCCGCACCGCTGCCTGCCTCCGAGCGGGTCAAACTATTTGGTGAATGCGCTCGCATTGCACTGCCACTGGATCCCGAGTTGGCGGAATGGCTGTTCGGCAAGGCTGTTGGGGCGACTGGCAGCGTGGACTTTGAAGCGCGCAGTGCGCTCGCAGCCGCTGGTAGCATCGCAAAAACCGGCCTTGGCGGTCTTCCGGCCGAACACGCTGTTTTTGCCGCACGCCTTGGCGACGCCGCAGGTGCAGTAGTTGAATCTCTTGCGTTAGGCGGTGACTTTGCCTGGGACGAGGTCGCCGGCTGGGTGACTGCAGCAAATCTACCAATGGGTTTAGTATCTGCTTCACGCTGGAATGACTGGGGAATCATACCTTTAAGCAGAAGTTTGCCGAAGGTGATTGCAGTGGCAGGCAATGAGTTATCGCTTGCACAGCGCACGGCGTTGGCAACGCTCGCGTCAGATGGTCCTATAGACGTTGACGTTGCATTTGGTGACGACACTAGGCTTCCCGATTGGATAGTAAGGCCAGCGTTGGAAGAGAGTTTGCGCGAAGGCGACATTGATTCGTTTCTAGCTTCATTCGATAAGCTTGAAAGTCTTGCTGATGTTGACGCCGACGCTGCACTCGCCGACGTACGGGGGCAACGCGACGTGCTCCATGGATGGCTTGAAAGCTACCGTGAGGATCAGTGCGCCTACGACGAGGATGAGCCGAAGGAACAAGACTCAGTAATTCTTTCCACCCGAGACGAGGTCCGCGTGGCGCTAGAGGCTGCGTTTCAAAATCGGACGGCAAGCGCGCACCAGCTTCGTCAAATCGCAGAGCGGCTAGGTAGCATCACACTTCGTGTGCCGTTTCTGAATATCGCGTTAGAGTTTGGGGGAGATGATGGAGGGTTCGGCAAGGCTATCCCAAAAATTCTCTACTCTTGGTCGATCTATCCGCCGGTAACGACTTGGATGCGTGAACGCTTTGCGTCGTATATCGTCGGCGCGCTGCGTCACCTATTCAGCTGGAATTACGAAGATACAGAGGTGCTAGAGGCGGCACTGGCAGCAACTGGGCTATCACCTCTAGCCCAAGCCGACGTTCTCCTCGAAGGTATTGAGCGGCAAGGAGAAAGGATTTCAGCAGATCTCCTGTATACGTTGACTGGGCTAATAGCGGCCCGAACGCCGGCGAAGGATCGTGCCGGATTGATCGACGCGCTTTTGTCAAGGGTAGAGGCCCGGACATCACATCCATCCATTGTTTGTCTTGCAGGTGTTGAGCCTCCACAAGACGTCGCAGAGTGCGTCGCAAGAACTCTGTTCGCTGCTATGGGTGACATGGATCGTCGGATACGTTGGCGTGCCTGTCACGCTGCACTTGTTCTGCTGCATGGGCGAGATCCTGCATGGGAGAAGCTGGTTGCATGCTTGACCAAAGACCATGAGGCGGTGTTCGCGGGGGCCCATTTTTACCGCTATGCTGCGCTTGAGCAGTTAATGCTTGTACTCCAGCGGGCGGCGCAGAAAAACGCGCGCGCAGTTGAAAGTCACGCGGCAACCATTCTTGAGATAATCGGGCGTGAGCCGCATGTCATCGTGCGTGAATTGGGGCGTGTGACATTGCTTGCTCTGGACGACGCAGGACTTGGGCGCCTTACCGAGATCGACCGTATTCTTGTTCAGCAGCTCAATCGCAGTCAATTGCCTCCGCGTGCTGCCCGTAAAAAATCTCCACGCCAAGCGCCCTACGGTGAAGAAAGTCGAGAACGTAAGTACGGCTTCGATCGCACGGACGCAATTCCTTACTGGTATGAGCCGGTCACCCGTTTGTTCGACATGCGGATGGATGCCTTTCTCGACCGGATGGAGCACTGGCTTTACGAAAAATGGAACCACGACGAAACGACAACCCACTGGGTCAAGGAACCACGTCTGCATCGTCTTCAAGACGCCCATGAGATGACATCGCGCAGACATGGTGCGCGTCCAACGATTGAGCGATTAAGCTACCATATTGAATGGCATGCGATGATGTGTGTGGTGGGCGAGCTGATAGTCGAAAAACCGCTTGCGGCAGGGCTCGATGATGATGCTCTCGGGGCGTGGCTTGAGGAGAATTTGCCAACGTTGATGCCCCATTGGTTGAGTGACTTGCGTAGTTCTCCCCCAATGGAGCCAAGATTCTGGGGCTTCGCTCCTGACGAAGTCCCCAAGCATAAAACCGCGCTGGCGGACCGCGTGGCCGCACCGTTGGCGTGGGGCTACAATCTGCTACCAGAAGTCTTCGACACAGAGGTCACCGCATTCGATGACTTCGTGGTGGCCGCCGATTTTACAATTCATTGGCGGGATGCTCTTCAGCATGTCACCATCCATTCGGCTCTTGTATCTCCCGAAACCGCGCATTCGCTAGCGCAGGCGTTGGCAAATACTCGCGACCACATGGATTTCGCACTGCCGGAAGGGCGTTACCACCACGAAATTCGAGTGGACGGATTTCAGCTTGAGACCTGGCTAGAAACACGTGAATTTGAGCCAAGGGGAGATAAGTTCGATGAACGCCGTGGTGCAATCTCCGGCATACCGGTCAAGCCAGTGGGTAACGCAGAACTTGAGAGCCTTTCTTTTGACCCCACTCGTGGAGTATGGAAAACTCACGAAACCGAAGAGGTGATTAGAATCGCGCAATGGGGGAGCGAAGGTGCCTCCAATGGTTATGGTTGGCGTGCGACGGCGGGCCGGGCCATGCTAGCCAGGCAGCTCGAACGGTCAGCTAGAAGCCTTATCATATTGGTCGAGATATCGCGCCAGATTCGCGACGACGAAGTCGATAAGAACAAGCGGCAGTGGATGCTCTACGTGCTAGATAATCGAGGTTTACTCGCAAGGGTTGCGCGTGAACGAAGGAGTCTCGGCCGGGTTCTTGTTCGCCGAGAAGGCCTTGATAAAAGCGTCGATACTCTCGGCCGGTGGATGCTTCATCAAGCCGCCGAAATGTACAAAAAACGTCAAACGGCCGGCGTGGAAGAGGTGGTTGCTCTCGACTCCGAAATCGCAAAGCTGTGTAGCGCTTTTCAGCGGAGGGATAGGAACAGCTTCTAGTAGCTGTGCTTGCCGAAATTTACCGAGCGGGAAATTTAGACTCGACAAACCGCCGCAGGCACAGACCAGGCTTTCCGGCTCGATCACCTCTTCGACACGAGGAAGATGCTTTGGAACGGAGCCGCGATTGATGGCGCGTGGCTTGGTGACTCTGCTCCCGACAGGAGCGTCTGCCTCATCCTCGGCATGGATTACTGCCATGGCCGTTTCCAGGTCTTCCAGTGCCAGATCGAACGTACGCATCCGAGCTGAACCGGATTGCGGATTTGAGTGATCGTGTGGATGCTCTGTCTATATAGACGGCAATATAGACGGTGCTTTCATGGACATCACAAGCGATCACTCGGGGCGTTTCAGCCGGATGGAGATTGTCGATAGCGGGCGTCGGCGGCGTTTCACGGATGAAGCGAAGCTGGCGATCGTGGCTGAGAGTTATGCTGGCCCGCGGCAGGTAACAGTCACGGCGCAGCGTCACGGGATCACGCGTTGGCAGTTGAATGCCTGGCGCAGGGCCGTGCGGGAAGGACGCCTTGTCCACCGCTCGACGAACGAGTTTGTTCCGGCGATTGTCGTTGCTGCCGAGCCTGTTTTTGCGAGCACGCCTCCTGCGGAAACTGTCGCGGTGCCGTCTCCCATCACCGACCGGGGTCGCATAGAGGTGGTGAGTGCGAACGGCCGGCGTGTGATCATGGGCCAGGATATCGATGTGGACGTTTTGCTACGGATCATGCGTGGTTTGGAGACATTGCGATGAATCCGTTTCCGATGGGGGCGGAGATCAAGGTGTGGCTGTCGACCGGACATACCGACATGCGGTGTGGCTTTCCATCCTTGGCCCTTCGGGTGCAGGAAGTTTTAAAGCATGATCCGCTGGGCGGTCATTTGTTCTGCTTCAGGGGCCGCCGCGGTGACCTGATAAAGTTGATCTGGCATGATGGCCAGGGCGCATGCCTGTTCACGAAAAAATTAGAACGCGGCCGGTTTATCTGGCCGAATGTGCAGGGTGGCGCGGTGGCGATCACACCGGCGCAGCTTTCCTATTTGCTCTCTGGAATTGACTGGCGAGCTCCTCAGGAAACTTGGCGTCCAACACGCGTTTGAGTTTCTTCATCATTGAATTTGTTGAAGAAATATGCTCTTATTCTGGCATGTCGTTACCACCGCTTTCCTTTCCTGACGATCTTGCCAGCGCCCACGCCGCGCTGCTGATAGAACGCGAGGCACGGTTGCGGGCCGAGGCGGAAGCCACCAGCGCCAAGGCAAAACTTTCCAGCATCGAGGCGCTCAACGCCCATCTGCAATTGCTGATCGCCAAGCTGGAACGCGACAAACACGGTCCAAGCCGGGAGCGCACCCAGCGGCTGATCGACCAGATGGAATTGCAACTCGAGGAGCTGGTTGCCGATGCCACCGAGGACGAGCTCGCTTCACAAGTGTCTGCCGCCAAAACCCAAGTCGTGCGTGCCTTCACCCGCAAGCGGCCAGTGCGCAAGCCTTGGCCAGAGACTATCGAGCGCGAGCGCGTCGTCATCGACGCGCCCAGTGCCTGCGATCACTGCGGCAGCGAACGCCTGTCGAAGCTCGGTGAGGACACCACCGAGACGCTGGAGGAGATCCCGCGCCGCTTCAAGGTCGTCGAGACCGTGCGGGAGAAGTTCACGTGCCGGGACTGCGGCTGCATCAGCCAATCGCCCGCACCCTTCCATGCAACGCCACGTGGCTTTCTCGGCCCCAAGCTACTCGCCACCATCGTCTTCGACAAATTCTCTGAGCATCAGCCGCTCAACCGCCAGAGCCGTCGCTTTCGCAGTGAAGGGATCGATCTGTCCACCCAGACGCTTGCCGACCAGGTTGGCTACGTCAGCGCCGCCGTCACACCGCTGTTCGATCTCATTGAGACCCATGTGTTTGCGGCCGAGCGGTTGCACGGCGACGACACCACCATCCCGATCCTCGCCAAGGGCCAATGCACGACGGGGCGCATATGGACCTACGTTTGCGACGACAGGCCGTTTGGTGGGCTATCACCGCCGGCGGCCGTCTTCTACGCCTCCAGTGATAGGCGGGGTGAGCATCCGCAACGACACCTGGCCGAGTTCACCGGTATCCTGCAGGCTGATTGCTACAATGGCTTCAATCCGCTCTTCGATCGGACCAAGAAACAGATCCCGGTGACGCCGGCCTTCTGTTTTGCCCACGCGCGCCGAAAGTTCTTCGAGTTGGCAGATGTCTCGCGAAGTGCCCGGCGGGGCAAAGGGGCAAAGCCTGTCTCTGCGACGGCGTTGGAGGCGGTCAAGCGTATCGATGCGCTGTTTGACATCGAGCGCGACATTAACGGCCAGAGCGCCGGTGAGCGACTTGCCGTGCGCCAGGAAATGAGCAAACCGCTGCTCGAAGAGCTGGAGACCTGGTTGCGGCAGGAGCGCGAAGGTTTGTCGCGATCCTCACCGGTGCTTGAGCCGATCAACTACATGCTGTCGCGCTGGCAGGACTTTGCCAGATACGCCGATGACGGCAGGATCTGCATGACGAACAACGCGGCGGAAAGAGCTCTGCGCGGCGTGGCTTGCGGAAGGAAAAACTGGAACTTCGCCGGGTCCGATCGCGGCGCAGACCGGGCTGCCATCATGCTGACCCTTATCACCACGGCCCGTCTCAACGATATCGATCCGAAGGCCTGGCTGGCGGACGTGCTGGCTCGCATCGCCGATCTGCCCGTCTCCCGCCTGCACGAATTGTTGCCATGGGAATGGAAGAGGATCAAGGCGGCGGAGATTGCGGTTGCTGCGTAAATAACTGCCGGAAAAGCTCTTCCGATCGGCGTAGACCCTCATCCGTCAGCACCAGCGACTTCGACTTGTTCACCGGATCGCCAATCAAGCCTTTCTGATGCAACCGATCCGTCGTAGCCCAGTCAAAACCCTTCCAGGCGCAACGCTCGTTGTGAAGCGTCAGCCATAGCAGCGCCAGCACAGCATCGTCGATTTTGCCTTCGTCGATCTCCATCCCGCCAATTTACCACGCGCAAAAGCAAAAATCCTGCGGTTCACCTCGGATGGATACGATCGAACTGGTCGGCATCAGTCTTCGCGGACTTGCGCCCCGAAGGCGGCCTGCTTGAAGGCCGCGACCAGCTTCTCAAGCCGCTCGATCCGCTCATCCTTGCGGACGATCTTGACCTTGACTGAAGCCGTCTCAGTATCCCCTTCGGAGCAATTGTTGCCGGTAGAGTTCTGGTCTGCCTGCATAGTCTGAAGGTTATGAGAGGTGACTATCAAAGCTTCTGAAGAATGTAGCCGGCAAAAATTTCTTCATGGCATTTCATCGAGCTTGTGATTTGGCGAAGGCTTTCCAAATCCTCGCTGGTTGAGAATACTACCTGCTGCCCTCGATCGCGCGCCTTCGATGCCCGTCTGAGCAAGCTTTCAAAGCTAACCTTGGACGAAGATTGCTGGCGAGGCTCATCGAATATCAGTAACTCCGGATGATTAGTCCGGAAACTCGACGCAAGTTCGAGCAGACTTAGCTGATACGCCCATTTCAAACGGATCGCGTCGCTTGCCGACGTCTCAAACCCGATCTCGAAGCCTTCTTTCTCGGGTCTGTAGCTGTCGTTGGAAATCTCCAGTTCGCTCGCCGAAAAGGTGCTGAATCCGAATTCGGCGGCTTGCGACTGGAGCAGCGTTGTCAGGCGAGTAAGTTTGGATTGGTCGGTGGCTGAAAGCTTGTCCTTTGGAAGCGTTGCTTGCTCGAGCAGTAGGGAGGCATAATCCTTTTGAATCAATGCCAATCTATCGATAGCGTCTTCGAAGACTCCTTGGAGTGCCTCCAGATCGCGAACCTTCGCTTCAGCTCGGATACGATCTTCGATAGCCGCGGCCGACGGATTTGAACCAGGAGCAACAAGCTCCGAACGAAGTGATCTAATCTGCGCGTAGAGATCAGCGAGTTCGCGATTGATAGCGTTGAGCTGATCGGCTCTGCTCTCATCGTCACCGGACTCGCGCCCCAGTATGTCCTCGAACATTTTCTTTTGCGAACGAATGTACTCAATATTGTCGGCAATCGGCATGACGGCAGACAGCGCGTCTTGGGAAAGCAGCGTGTCAATCAAGGCCTGCTCACAGGTTGGGCAACGATCCGGTGTGAGGATAGCCGAGACACCGGAGTATCGTTGTAACTTCTGTACGTCCAGGTTTTTTGCAAGATCGTCAGCGAGCGTATCGATCCGTCTTTGCAACGAGAGCATGTCTGCCGACTTCAGCTGTCTGATGCCATGAATCCGGATCCTCTCGGCGTTGAGGCGGTCGACTTCTTCGATTCGTTGGTGCAAGCGACGGGAGACCTCAGTCGACTGTTCACTAACCTCTGGAACGGATGCGGCGCTTAATTCAGCTGCTATCGCACGATAGCGTGCTACCATCGCCGACATGGGGGCCCAGTTGACGCCTTCAGCCATTTCCAAGTAAGCGCGATCGAGAATTCCAACGTCCGCTTGAGGTTTATCCAAAAGCGCAACGACCCTGCCCCCGTTGCGGGACGCGAACCGACTTATTTCCTCATGCACCGCTGACCACTCTTTGGCATTCGCCGCAATCCGCTCCGATAGTCGCTCGCGCTGCATCTCCAGCTTATGGACATCCAGATCGAGAAGAAACTCAACCGCCCTCTTGTGAACTTCACGGATCCGCATGTAGGTCGGTATTGCAGCCGGGATCGCTGACCAGCCGTATTTCTGTTCCACCCAGAAAAGGGGGAATACCGTCTCAAGATACAGCTTGGTCTCCGGAGAGTCGTAGCGGCGTACTTGCGGCAGCTCCCACCCCAGAAACTGCTCCAGAAAGAAATGGAATCCATCTTCGCGTTGGGCTGCGCCGCTATCAAGGACGAAGAAGTTTTGAGTTCGGAGCGGTTTGGAGCCATCTGTAAGAGCGGCCCCGAAATCGACAGTGATCAATCTACTGTCCGTGGGCGCCTTAACAGCCCTATGAACTGTTATGATCTGCCCTTGGCCATTGGCGATTTCTAGCGACACTCGCGACTCGACTACGTCGACACGCTGCCCGTCGTCACGATTCAAATAGGACGTCATTGCGTGCGGCAAAGGAATCTCTCTGCGCGGGCTCAACATCTTCTCCAAGCCAAGCGCGTACAGCATGCCCTGCATGCAGGTCGATTTTCCCTTGGTGTTATCAGCCCACAGCACCGTCAGACCTTCGCCGAAACTGACGTCTGCGCCATAGGTTCCATCAGACGTCACGGCTCGCAGGCGAAGGTGTCTAAACCTCATAGTCAAATCAGGTCCTCCAACCGCCACACGCGCTTCATAAGAATATCGGTCATCCGCGGCGCGACATCACGTAAAAATCTGAGTTCCTCCTCAAGCAAATCGCCCGCTTTGGCGATCGCCTCCGCTGTAATCTTGCCGCTATCCGTCAAAGTAACCGAAACTCCACGTTCAATGTTCACCAGCTTTAGGCCATAGGCCAGAGACACTGCGCGATTGAGAGATGGTTCGACCCGAACCGATACATCGGAGGGTCGATATTGCCCTGAAAGCAGACCTCGAACCTCCTCTCTTCCTTCCGGCAGACGAACCGAGTGGGCGAGAAACTGCAGCTTTTGAAAGTTTGATTTCTTGCCCTTGCTGTAGAGTAGTGCAAGCAAGAGAAGCGCGAGGCCCCATGACATTCTCAAATCAGCTGGCACGGGATCTGGTCTCGGCGTATAAGTAAATGTGCCGCTAAGAACCGCGTTTCGGAAAGGCGATTTGCTAGACATTTGGGAAATCCAATGGGCAACGCATAATCCACTCCGAGATTGCGCCGTACGCGATCTGCTCGGCGTTTTCATCGGAAAGGTTTGGGGCGGCTAATAGGACAGCTGAGATCAGTGAGTCCAGTTCAGCATGCAAAATGCCGCTTGCACTTTGCCCACCCAGCGGACCAGCGAACTGGATACGTCGAGCTCGACTCTTAATGGCCACGGTAACTTTCTCATGAAGGTCCGGTGACCCGTTGCGCAGTGCATCGAGCAAAGCATTCCCTTGCAGGAATGCTGATGTCGCATCGGCAACTGCGTCGCCAACATTCTCGGGAGATGTGCGCTTTGAAAGCTTATGATGGGCGTTAGCCAGCAAATTGGATGATCCCACAGTCCAAGCTGCCACCTCTTCAGTTGAAGGTGCAGGGACAGACAGCTTCACACTCGAAATCGATGTGAGGCCGCTTGCGATCACCGCAGATGGAAAGAGAGTCATGTCATGAATGGCAACTTCAAACGCGTCGTCTAAAACGCTGCATTGCTTTTCACGCATATCCTTTGTCTTTTTAGAGCAATGGAGGTTGACTTCCTTGCTATCATGCAGCGGTGCAAGAAGGATCCAGTGTTTAATTTTGATTTCGTTGAATAGCTTTTTTATCTCAAGCTCGTTCGCGACGATCTTGGCCAAATCTCGGGTGATTTTCGTTTTTTGCCTATCAGCTCGGGTCGAGATGTCTATTGGCTCTTCCACCGCGTAGCACTGATATGCGACGGCCTCCTTTGTGCAGTAGAAATCGATCCCGAAGTCGCCTTGATGAGCGGCTGGAATTTTGTGCACGTTTAAAGCGCCATGCCGATGCTGAAGCAGATTGAGAGAAAATAATTCCCAGTCGTCAGGGTTCCAGACCTGAACCGCGCTCATTGCCAACGATGAAATCCCCCACGATTAATTTGGCCATCCTTACACCCGAGGGCACCACAATCAATTGGTTATTACAGTGTCAGGAAGTACAACCTTTTCCCGAGACGATAATCCGCATTACGAACTTTTGGGCCGCTCGGATGCCGCAAGCATCTTCTAGCACACCAGCGGAGAAATCGTGACCAATCCGTCGCCTTGAAGGGATTTGAACTTACAACCCCATTATCTAAACTCTAAGCCTCTGAAATTACGTATTTCCTGACTGTAGCGTGTTCCTTATTCGAAAAACCGAATAACGCTTGCAACTGCCTCCGGGCAAAAACTAGGGTACTCTCTCATACGCTTGGACAGCGTGGCGGAAGTGACCGTTCGTGATTGAAAGCCTAGCGCCGCGGCTTTTGGTTCACTGATTCCTGCTTCTGAAATCTTGGTAGCGACAACTTCTGGCTTGCTTGTTCGATCAGAAATTCCGCCATACCCTCGCCATTGAACCAGTAAATGAAATCCACGGAGTTTCTGTCCGGGCTATCATCGCTAAACGCCGTGAAGCCCTCCAGCAGCAAATCCAAGGCATCGTTGTCGCCTGTAAAATCGAACCATTCTCCTGAGTACCAATAGCTTGCGAAGCCGGTATGTAGGCACCGTTCGTGATGCGACATCCCCCAGAACGGTTTTTGCCCTACTAACATCATGTCGGGTAGCCAAGTCTTTGCCGCCTTGAGTCGATTTGTATCCCGCTTGGATTTTCCAATCTTGTACTTGCCGTGGTTCTCGACGATGTAGATATATCCAGGGTCCACTCGGCTGATCTGCCAAACTGGCATTATCGTGCCGGCATCTTTGAAAATCATTTTATGGCTCCCATTCGAGCGGACGGCCCATTTCTGAATATCGGCAGGAACCGACGTTCGAATTATGGATGGAGGGCGTCATAAATCCAGCCCGATACAAAACTATTGCGCTTATCGGGGCGCGTGGAAGCGTCTCATTGAGTTTCAGAGCGCAATCTCAAGTTGCTCTAACTGATCTCGCCACCAATAGATTGCCTCCCGTAGTAGTTGATGACCATCCATATCTAGCGTGTCATGAAAAAGACCGTTCTCATCTACTTCGACACCGAATTGATAGGCCTTCAGGAGATTGTTTCGCTCATCTTCGATGAAGTCCCAAAATATCCAGTTATGCATTCTTTCAACTTTCCACTTCGCCCACATGTCATTGATTGCGAGTTTGTGTAATGTCGAGGCCTCGACGTCGACCTTAGCTAAGACGTGTCCGATTACACGGAGCAACGTGACCTGGCTGAGCCACATCATCCTCCATTCTGGGTGTTCGTCATCACACTCTTGATGGCAAAACGAAAAATATATACCTAAAACCTCCCAATATGGCTCCCACGCAGCGAGTGTTGTTTTCGCTGCTTTCTTTACGAATAGATCATCCCGACCATTCGCAATATGCCTTTTCATAATTTATCTCCAACGATCATGTTTCGAAAATCACCAGCCTAGCCAACGACTCATAGCAGGTTGTAGACCGTCGAGACGGCCGGCAACAATGCCTCCGTGGCGGATCTACCGTTGGAAGTTGGATGGAACCTACACCCGCCGAGCCGTGAAATTGGCCTGAACCGCACTAGAGTTTTAAAATCCATTTGCCGGAACTAGGCGCTGTCTTGCTGCCTACTTCCGACAGTGACCAAGCCGATATTTATGGTACCAATTCTTGACCTGTTCCTCCGTGTGAGTTGTTCCACCCTCGGTTTCCGGCAGCGATAGACCAACTGCTCGAATTGACGGTTATAATTGGCTTATTGGAAAAGAAGGGCGAGTTCGTAGGGTTCTTCACCGACGCCGCAATCGAACTATGAGGCAACGATTTCGAGCGATGGAAGCCTCGAGGGCCGTTGAAGGCGCTGGCACATCAGAGCCGTCGCTTCGGATATCGACGCCTTCATGTGCTGCTCAGGCGCGAGGGTCACCTTGTGAACCACAAGCGGCTTTTCCAGCTCTACCGGGAGAAGAAGCTGACAGGGCACAAACGTGTTGGCCGGAAGCGAGCGATGGGCACAAGCGCGCAGGTGCTGATTCAGCTTTGGCGCTCTCAAATTTCTGGTCGCCACATGTCCACGAATGTGCCGAACTCTCCACAGTATTTTTCTACTGGCGCTCGACTCTGCGTTGCACTTAATCCAAGCGACCGCTAATAGGATTAGGGGAAGAGGGACAAAGTGTTAGCTAAGATACGGTTGCTGCAAATAGGTGATATACATCTCGTCTCGAACGCGAGCAGCGAAGCCTTTGTTGACGACAAAGACACGACATTTCCTTTAAACTTGAAAAATATTATCTCGCGTAACCCCTTAAAGACGGTCTTCCGCAGGATTTATGAAATCATCGAAAATGATGATATCGATTGCGTCTTGATCATGGGCGACCTGACGGACTACGGCAAGCTGGACGGGTATGCTGCCTGCGCGAAATATCTCGCAAGCGCCCTGCAGATCGGAAGCAAGGGGATCCACCACAACCTTCCTGTCGGTATCGTTCCGGGAAATCATGACATTGATCGCGGTCTTGCAAAGGATCCTGGTAGCAACACCAAATTTGCTCCCCTTCTCCAAGCTCTCGCTGAAGCTGGACTACCGCCCTTGCCGGTCGCCAAACCCATCCTGGTGACAGTTCCCAAAGGACCGTCCCGCGTGGAACTCTTTTTGCTTAACAGCTGCTGGGGATGTGGCGAGGAAGCATTTATACCGCCAGAGTTCCGAACCCAGATCGCAGCAGCTATCGATGCCGTCATCACCGGACCTGACGCCGACGGTGCCATCAAGGCTTACTATGACCGTCAATTGGATACCCCCGCGATTGCCGAAGATAGTATCGCAGCTGTCGTTCAAGCGCTCGAAGGGACGCCTGGATCGGCCATCGCGGTACTCGTGGCGCATCACAACCTTCTGCCGCAGCGAAGGACCCGGCTGGCGCCCTACACAGAACTGGTCAATGGTGGTGCCTTGCGCGGGGCACTCGGTGAACTCGGGCGACCGGTGATTTATCTCCATGGACACATCCATGAAGATCCCGTCGAAGTCGTGCAACTCCCGAACGGTGCACCACTGGTATCCATCAGCGCCCCAGACATCCCCAAGGGATTCAACCTGGTCGACATTCTTTTTGGCGAAAACTCGTCGCCGCTTGCCTGCCACGTGACGCCGTTTCGGATGGACAAATCCGGTCTCCTAAAGCGCGAAGCGGCGATTCCGATCTCGTTGAACAATGGTCGTCGTCGTAGCTCGGACCGCAGCACTGGGTTTGTGTACGCAAAGATCGTTGAGGCCGGCCAGATCTATTGGCCTGAACTCAAGGCACTGGTGAATAATGCATCACAAAATCTGCCCGATGAGCGATTGACCACGATTGTTGAAGAGCTTTTTGCCGAAAAAAGCATTGACATCGACAACTATGATCTCGAGCAGAGGAACTGGATACTGAGAGGGGAAATCTGAGTGGTTGTTTTAAATCCCTTCCGTCCGACACGGTGGGAGCATGATAGCTCCGGTTCGCCTTTGATCTGGTTTACGCCGATAGCGGAACATCTATCTGCGGACAAATCGGTATACGTTTATGGAAGTCGCGGTAGTGGCAAGACAACCCTGCTAAGGAGCATATGCTGGGAAGACCTGCTCAATAATCCGTCTCTGCAGATCCAAAAAAATATTTCAGACTTCAACCATATTGGAATCTATATACGGCTGCCTGACCATGTCTCGGGATCAATGGGATACATGGGCTGGAATGAAATCTTTCCGGGATCACCCAACCCAGATTATGAATTCTTCCGTTTCTACTCACTTGCTCTGGAGCTGATCGCTGCCGAAAAGGCGCTATCGGCGACGCATCAGTTGCGCCTTGAGGGGGTGATGTCACTCTCAGCCGGGGACGAGCTTTCGCTCGTCACCAATACCTGTGACGAGTTCCCGCAACTGCTGACCTTCACGGAAAGACCACCAAGAACCTTCCTAGATCTCGCAAGGACGCTCCGGACCCTTGTAAGGAGGATGAACGAGGCTTGCGGCCGCGGCCAGGTACCCGGCCTTTTGCCGATGTTGCCGGCTCGAGAGCCTTACGAGTTGCTGGCATTTGTAATCGAACAGCTTTCCAGGGCGGTCGAACACGCGAAAAGTCCAGGCGGCACAAAACTTGGGTTCAAGTTCTGCCTTGACGACTGTGAAGTGATGAGCCCTCTTCAGCGGAAATCCGTCAACACGCTGGTTCGCAAAAGCCGGTTTCCGATTTCATGGGTCGTCTGTTCGGTGGGTGAAGCGATCGAAGCCGGCGACACGTTTATTGACGAACAACCTCTCACCGATGCGGATCGGCGCGTCCTTTCCCTGGACGATCGAAGAAGTCCGGAATTCCTTGCACTATGCGAAGCGGTTGCCAGTCTGAGGGTCTATTTCTCGATCAAGGAGGACCGGAGGCCACAAATCTCCGGATCCGAAGTCGCAAACTATTTCTCTCTCAAAAATCGCCTCGGGACCGTCGTGGTCAATGACATGATCGACACGATGATCAAGCGCTCCACAGCCCCACTGGCAGTGCAGATCAAGAAAGCTGCCGACTACCTCGACGGTCTGGGTTTGAGCCATTATGGACTCGGAAAGACCGCAAATTCCGCGCCTCCGTATTACCAGGCCTACGTCCTTCTGCATTGGACCGGCTCAAAGGAAAACTTCACGGCAATTCCGACCCTGGATGATTACTCGAGGCTAGAGAAGAACGCCAGGATGCTGAAATCGAGGAGCCAGCAAGCTTGGTTGCGCCGTAAGAACGTTGGAGCGATGCTTCATCTGGCGAACCGCCTTGGCTACCGAAAACTGCCCCTCTCGGGAGTGAGCATCGTCACCGCATTGGCAGACGGCTCGATCCGAGACTTTCTCGAGATCATGGCGGAGATTTTTGATCGCTTCACGCGGCAGACAAAGGCCCGATCGCCCGAGGATATTCTGGAGAGATTTGTACGATCTGGCGGCAAGATCGCAAACCAGCTCCAGACCGATGCAATCTATGCGTCAAGCGACGCGTTCTATGACGGGATCGGGATATTAACGGATTCAAATGCGGAAGCAGTCCTCAGGTTTGTCAATGCGCTTGGCCGGCTAACACACTATCTTCAGGCGGATTTTGAAGACGCGTCCGCGCTTGCAACCTCGGAACGAGGGCTGTTCTTCGTGGAGCAGGCGCGCACATATGCGGCAAACGCCGCTCAGATCGAGGCAGTCAATCAGATTATCCACCGCGCTGAACTCGCGGGATATCTTCGTGCAACGACGTCCAAGCGCACAGTGGATGAAGAGGAAGAGGAGGCGCCAAAGATCACGGGCTTCCGCCTGCACCGGCGTTTCGCGCCTCGATTTATGTTCTCATACCGGGGTGCCTATGAGCCTGTCAGGCTCACGGAGGACGTCCTCTTCCAGGTATGTGTCGGAGCGCTCGACACCAAAGCCGACGAGTGGGCCCGGCAATATGCACGAAAAGTCGGCTCGTCTGAAGCTCTGCAGCTTTCGCTTAATCTTCGTCCCGAGGTGATCAGCTTCGATGATTAGTGATGTTCCAATCGGTACGCTCAGTATTTCGGAGCAGATTCTCAAGGATCAAACCCCGCTTCGCGATCGTTACGATCTGGTGCTGGCGGCCGTGAGTTGGGAAAGTCGCTGCCATGGTTGCGCAGAACTACTGGCGGGTCGAGCCGACCAGACGTTGATCATACATTTCGCGTCATCCGATGCTGAGATGGAAAAGCGCAAGAAACAACATCGCGAGGCAATTGAAGTACATCTGTCCGATGCCAAGTTTCTCGACCTTCACCGCTCCTCGCAATTCACTGAAAACGCTAAGGCGCTTGAGGCGGAGATCACGAAAATCGCTCGCACCAAGGGGCGGGCCTTGCGGGTCTTGATGGACATGACCTGCATTCCAAAGAGGTATTTGCTATTTCTGATGGGCCTCGGATTTCGACGCGAGATGTTTTCCTCGATCGACATCGTTTATTCAGAGGCTGAAAAATATGAAATTGAGATTGCTACTACCGATCTATCTGGGCAGCAGAGTTCCCTGATCTCCGAGGGTGAATGGACATCTGCACAGATCCCCTATCTGGAAGCGGACAATTATGTCCCGACGAAACGCGATCTTTATATTTCCGTAGGCGCAGAACTCACACAGGCGAGCCCGATCGTCGATCGCTTCGAACCCAACAAGCTCGTGTTGTTCCACATCACGGAAGGTCAACGCCGGCTGCCGTCTTCTGTGATTGATCGCGAAAAGCCTGCCTTGGACCAGCTCAGTGCAGTTTCAGGCGTTCGACAGGAATATTTTGGCCTCCATGAGATTGCGGCGGTTGCCACAAGCGTACTGAAGAGCCGCACCGGAAGCACAACCTGTTTTGCAATTGGGCCAAAGACCCATGCTGTAGCATTCTGCCTGGCGGCTCTTGCAGATGACCAAATCCAGGTTGTTTGCAGGACGCCGTCAGCCTATGTGGTCAACGAAGTGAAAGCGTCGGGAACAACATACTTCTACCGAATTCACGATCGATTTGATCCTTGCTCATTTTGGGACGAATGATGACGGCGCTTGCTTAGGATTCCCACGCCGGAATGCGATGTGAATTGGCCGCAGGCGAGGACGACCTATGAATGCTCGAGAAAGTAAATGGACATGGCTGAACTCGCAAGAGCAGATGATCTCAGGACGGCTGGCCTTTTTGATCGGCGACTCCGATACCGGTGGATCGACGATCACCGCTGCAAACTCGGGAGCAGGTAGAACCAGCTTACCCTGTCGCGCCGTGGTCCGCCAGGTGCAGAGGCGGTTCGACTTCAAACCGTGTCGCGCTGCGGCCTCATTCACCATGGCACTTGGCCGAAGGCTTTCTGGAACGATCTGCGCCTTCAACTTGTCCCGCCAGTGCCGGTGAAGCTCGCGTCCAGGCTTCCTAATCGTGAGAATCTCCAATGTACTCTCCATGGAGAAACTCCCGTAGCTCGCCCTTGGACATGCGATCCCAAATCAGAGGGCGACGACAACCTGGGGGCGGAACAGCGGTTACGGTAAATTCTCTACGAGCCTCGTTTGAAATGAAATCCGCTCCGCCTGACGTGTATGTCACGCGGGTACATCTGTTTCAAAACCCGCCGTTTCGGCATAAGGCTCGTCCTTGAGGACATAGGGCAGGACTGCGGCCAGAAGCTTCGGCAACTTGTTCTTGGGAAATGAGACGATTCGCTCGAGGTCGACCGCTGCTAACGTCATCTGACGGGTCGCTAGTGCGACGACAAACTCCAAGACGGCCTCGCCTTGGTTTTCGGCATGCCGCTCCAACATTTTTAACACCAGGTGGCCAATCTTGGCGCTGTGATTTGCTGTGGTCGTGTGGGCGTAGCTCAGCTCATGCGGAAACGCTGCGCGAAGGAGCGAAGCCTGGATGATACCATCATTGAAGCGCGTAAAATTCTCGCTTGATAGTATCGTCAGATGAAATGGGGATTGCGCGAGATCGGGCGAACTTTTCGCCTTCGATGGCTTCCGCCGACTCTCCAGGATGCTGGCGATCGTCGCGAAAACATCTCCTTGCTTGATAGTCTTTGTATCATAAGCGCTATCCCAAAACGCGAAGCTAGGCCTCAGCTCGAGGGGAAGCTCTGCCGTGTTGTTCAGAAAAAAGTCATTCTCTAGAATATCGCGCAAAAGAATACGTATTCTGCGCTCGATGAAGCTGACGACTTTGCTCGTTTTGTAGCGCGCCGGGAGATCTGCTTTGACCTTCCTCCAGAACGTCAGCTCCTTCTGCCAAGATGAAAATTGATTCTCATGGGGCAGCGTCATCGCGTCAACGACGCAAAAGATATGCTTGTGTTCTCTGTTATTGTGTTCGAGATCTTTCAGCAAAGTCCCTTGGTACTCAGCCAGGTTATGCTTGTTGACGCCTGCAAAATAGGTACGAGGGAGGTTTTTAAAGGGTGTTCGGAGGTCACGAGATGCATCCTGGAAGGACTGCCCTGAACCGATCGTGGCAGCGACGATCACAACGCCTCTACGGTCTTTTGTCGCAACGCCGACTGACGAGCTCGAAAGTATCTCCGGCCTCGGGAGGCCGAGAGCTTCTATCTCATCCGCAACAATTGCTGCAAGTTGCTCGCTGTCCTTGCCTTCCGTAGGAAGTATGTGTGACGTCGAGGCGGGTATGTTTCGCTGCACCATTTTGCGGATAGCTGCGCGATTGTTTGCAGCGAGCAAAGTGTGCTGCAAGTCTACAAACAGGCCGTGACCCGGACGCTCTCGGTGAAGCCGAAGGCTGAAAGCCTTGTGGGCGCGATACTTCTGCATAATCGCTCTGAGGGCTGGCGAGGCCGCGGTCTCGACAATGGTGTAAGGCAGCACAACCGCGGCATCCGCGAGAAATTGATCTCCAACGAAGGTAATCAGTCGCGACCCATCCCGGCACCATGGGCACTGGGTGGCATCGAAGGTCTCGAGCATGAGGGGCTCGAGCCCGCGGATCGTCTCGCGGGCATCGAAAACGACGGTTCCGGATGGCTGTTTCGATGTCGAAAAGAGTGTAATGATGCGGTCTTCCGGCAATCGCGTTTTGCTGGCCACGATCTCTGGAAGGGAACCGCTTGCCGTAGCGGAAATCAGGACCAGCTCTTTCGAGGGATCTTGAACTTGGAGCCGATCGACCCCTTCATAGGAAAGGAAGCTCTGTATCTGAATGCAAGTGATCTTTTTGGTGAGACGGCCCTTCAATGCATATGCCGCGTACACCAGCGCAGCTATCGAGGAGGAATCAATCCAGACTTTTTCGTCTGCTTCACCGAGATAGGGCAGGAGGACCAGGGCTAGAAAACCTATTTCTTCGCCTTGGATCAGCGCGTTCGCCGTTCGGAAGAAGGCACGAGAATGTTTTCGCTTCGGGTGCACGAAGTGATGCCCAGGGGGTGCTTCGAGAACAGCCTCGCGTGACTTAACGAGGTGGAGCGTGCCGGCGCGGACAATGGCGGTAAAATCCTCACTGCCGAGTGTCAGCTCGCCTTGGAGGACGTCGGAAACGACGACCCTCCCCCGTTCGTCAAACGTTGCAAGGATAATCGCTGTGTCACTGGGAAGTCTTAAAAGAGCTTCAGAGCCCATCATGCCCGTCAAGGCGCTCTTCATTTCTTGCGCGGCATCCGCGGGCACAATGACGATGAGCGCTTCAGGATAAGGATTGCCGCTGATCAAGTCCTGATCAACAATCTCCATGAAGTCGTGCTGCACGAAGTCGGTAAGCGTTGTCATGAGCACCAGACAATCGGCGTGCTCCTCGCGTGTCCAATGAAAGTGATAAAAAGCGCTCATTAGTTGCCGAGCCCAACTGGTATGAGGATTGTGAAGACAGCCCCTTCAACGCGCGCATGACGTTTCGGAGACCCGCCACCGATGTCCGTGAACCGCAGATCGTCAGCTGTGACGCGGGGATCTTTGATACCTGGCGGGAACCACTTACACAGCGATAGACGACCGGTTCTGAGCCGCATGAAACCGCCAGAAGATTTCAGGGCATGCATTACGCGCGGTAGGCCCCACCCATGCGCTGGGTTAGAGACCGAGGTGTAGGTCTTCAGGAAGCACTTCTGCACGAGCTCATACTCGCGCTCTATCGGCAAGTCGGCCGGGACGAGGGAGCGCAGTGTTCGTGCGGCTAGGCCTGGCCCACTGTCGAACACTGAAACTTCGAGGAATTCGACCCGCGGCCGAGCCGCCTCACGCTCCATGCTTTCGATATACTCCTTGAGAACCGGCAATCCGGCTGCAAAGGAATCGTGCGGAATATCGACCGGCCTCAGAGCGAACACGATTCCACGAGCGGAGCGGCGATAGAGCGCGCCCTCTAGATCCGTTCTCGCATGGAGATGAGTGTTTGAGAAAAGCTCTCTGAAGAGGCTGGCAAGCAGGCCGACATCGACATCTTCAATTCTAAGCCTGTTCCTCTGTATGAGACGGTCTAGCGCCTGCCGTACGAGACCGGTAAAATCACCCAGAACTTCCCCGGTCCTCGCATGATAAAGAAAGGGGTTCGGCCCGGCACGCTCAAGATGATCTATAGAGACAAGAGGAAGGGACTGACCGTGGATTATTTCGTCAAATCTTCCAGTGTAGAGTTCGTTCAGCCGATTGGCCACGCGGCGAAGCATACTGGCGCTCACGTCTCTGGCGCCGTCGCGGCCAATGATGCGATCCGCAAATGATGCCGCTATGAGACCATAGGTTCTGTCGAGCAGTGTTTTCGCGGCAAGCTCAGGTTCAACATCGTTGTTGAGATAGAGTGTTGCCTCTGGTTCATTTCTACGTGACCAGGTGATGGCCAGTTGTGCGCCGCTCACCGAACCACCGGCTCGCGCCTCGAACGCCCATTTGTTTGGGACGGTCAAACCACTCTTGCGCTCGTTTACGAGGTTGAGCGCTGACTCCACCTTGTCGTACATAGCGGTTTGAGCAAGACGATCACGAGCTTCTGGACCTGATGCCATGGCGGGAAAACTACCGTTTTGCCAAGATCGACATGAATTCATCCCATTCTCGCTTCGACATCGCGGTATCGGAGTGCTCGACTTTCTCGCCGGACAGCATCCGTCGCAACGCTTTTACGCCTTCGCCCGAGAACGTCGCCGCGTCCAGACGGTGTTCGCGAAACGCTTCGTAAGTCAGGGGTACCCACTTTTTAAGAACATCCAAGATAACGTCAGCGTAGACTCTAATCTCATACTGAGCGTGCGCGTCAGCGCGAAGCCTCAGAAAGTTCATGAGATTGTGAAGATCTGTCTTCCAGTACCACTGGGTGTAAAAATTAAGCGAGAGGTTCATGCGCGCCAGTTCGCGTGCGAGGCCCTGCCTATTCTCGTCAATTGGCTTCCCGGTTTCGTCATGGTTCAACATGTCCAGGTAGTGATCGTATGACCGCTGTGAATCCTCTTTCAGCAATTCGAGTATACGCTCAGCTTCAGCCGGGCCTACGACGTTCCCGCGACCTTGCCTGTTCTGGATCGATTGCGCCGCCAGTTGTTCCGGAGCTGGGATGTAAAATTCCCGGTCAAGTATCGAGTAGCGTGCAGAGTATTCATTGACATTCGCCATCCTGTGGCGGATCCACTGTCTTGCGACGAAGATCGGCATTTTGACGTGAAGCTTGATTTCGGCCATCTCAAAAGGCGTCGTATGCCAATGACGCAACAGATAATTGATGAGACCTCGGTCTTCGCTGACCTGTCGAGTACCCCGGCCATATGACACACGCGCCGCTTGAACCACAGCGGAATCATCACCCATATAGTCGACGACCCGAACGAAGCCATGATCAAGTACAGGCATCGCTTCGTAAAGTATTTCTTCCAGGCCAGGGGAAACAATCCTGCGGGTCGGTGCGGAAGCCTCACGCGATTGTTGAATCTGGAGCTTTTGTTCGTTTGACAGTACGCTCATGGATTATCCTCGCATGCTCCTTTATTGAGAAAATATCTCGTTTCGTAACAACTCTGGACCTTAGCCGCTTTTAAAGGACCCGTGCAAATAAATGATTGACGGGCAGGACATTGGAGCCGCGTATTCTGCTTCTGTTGGACGCTCTAACGAAGAGGGATCGAGGGCTTTCTTGCCATGGGTAGCGCAAGCGCTGTTCTGTTATCTCGTTGAACGATGGTATGAAAGGTCACGACTTCGGCTGCTTAAGGTATGACGATTTCAGCTGCGCGATCCGGTCGTCAAACGCCCGGCTAGCGTTTGCGTGATCGCGCCGCACGGCGGGAAAGTCGAGCGAGGGACCTCCGAGCTTGCATTGGCTGTTGCAGGCACCAGATTGAGCTACTATCTGTTCGAAGACTTGAAGCCCAAGGGCAATCGCGATCTTCATGTGACATCATCAAGCTTCAATGAAACGCAAGCGTTAGCGGTCGTGGAAAGCAGTAACACTTGTCGCCAGATATCGCCCCCTGTGGCGATTCCCGTTTGTTCGGCCCGGCCGCCGCGGCCGGGATGGGTGGCATTCTCGACGCGGTTCTTGATAGGATAATAACTCGTTTCCACATCAGCTTTTAATACGCCCGGCTGAGCTGCTTTCACTGCCTCGTTTGCGGATGGCAATCTGCATACCCTCCGGCAGACCCATCCGGACGAAATCCCGAATAGTCTCTTCGTCCATCATCTGCAGGCCGTGCGATTCCAGGCTTCCTTCCGCGACTACGGGAATTTTCGAACTCGCCCGAAGAAAGGTGTCAATGCTGTTCTTGACGAGCCATCGTGGCGAAACGCACTCCATGCCAACACGGCCAAGCATATCTTGCGAGATCCACATGCAGCCGGCATTCGACCCGAAGGAAATCAAAAGCGGATGGCTAGGCTCTTGAGGATCGAACCGTCCCTCGAAGCCAAGTTCCGCAACGATTTCCTCGAGACCGACCATATCTACGACAATCGCGATCGAAATTATCCCACGCAGCATTGCCCAGAGATGCTCCGGATTTACGATCGATGCCGTGGGTGGCAGATAGGGCATCCAACTGAGGCGCTCGAGCGGGTCATTCCAAATGAACACCCACGGCGCGCGGGCATCACGAAATTGGGCAACCGGATCAGGCACCTTGGTGTCGGACCTCACCACATAGTATGTGAGCCCGTTTTCGGGGCTCACCGACGCGAAGCCCGTTCTCAATGCGGCATCGATGCATTCGTTCAGTTGCGATGAATAGCTGACCTCAGGATCTGTTAACGCCTCCCGGCGCAGATCTGGATTTCCCCACAACTGGCTCGATGCATCGGTTTCATAAAAATTCCGCAGGATATCAAGGCTATCCTTCTGCTTGCGCGCACGTGGATTGCGCGACGGTGCTGCCTTCACCTCCATGAGGTAGGGATCACTCGCCCCCATAAGGCAGATATCGCCGTGACGGATAGTGTTGGTAAGGTCGGTCAGGATCGCCGGCACGTTATGATCAAGAGCGCTGAACAGAAGCCCTAGTTCGTGCTGCAAGCCATCCTTGCCGCTGAGAAAACCCGCATCGGCTTTCGGTCGCTTCTGACCGGTCCGATAATAGGTGTCCTTCAGCGCGAACTTGTCGAGATAGGTAAGGGCGACCGCATCTCCGAATGACCTCCATATGTAGGCGGAAAACCGATGCCCCTGGATCCGCCTCGGCAGGAAGCTGCGACGTCTCTCGTCAATCGTGGCGGAGTTTGTTTCCGCCTTGAGTGCCCGGATCGCGCGCTCTGTACGAATGATCTCGCGCGCCAAATGGATCTGCAGTTCCCGCAAAGCCTTGAGGTCATCAAGGTTCTTGCGGATCTTTGCGAAAAGTGCGTGCGCCTGGAAGAAAGACTTCTTGCGATAGCCGATCATAAGGAAAGCCTCTGGAGGAATGCCGCCTGCTCCCTCGTCGTCAGATGGGGACCGGTGCCCAAACTAGTCTTCAGGTTCGTCAATCTGTTCGAAGCCTCCCTCACAGAAAGCGTCGCTGCACCAAAGCGCCCGGTACAAGGCTGTTTGCCAGCTGTTTCGATTACGCTGGAGACGACTGCGCGCCTCGCGTTCCATCTCGTCCCGCAATCCTTCGGTTCCGTCGGCGTCAAAAATCTCTTGGAACGCCAACTTTCGCTCGACCAACTCAACTGCGGCGTGATCGCCATACAGCTTCGCAAGGCCCAGTTTGCGAAAGTGCCGCCTTGCTCTCCCAAAGATCTCGACGTCAATTCCTTCGGGCTCTCGAACGGAATATGTTACAGTGATACCTTGCCCAATATTGAGCGACGCCTTGATGAGACGATGCTGGCTCCAATTGTCGAAATACGGATGGAAAAGCCGCTGATCGGCCGATTGCGCGCGGTACGTGCCCTTCTCGTGGTTGCAATCGAAACAGCATGGAACGAGGTTTGCCGGAAAAACCGACAATTCTGGATAGTCGGCTTTAGAAAGGTAATGATCGAGCGTCTTGACATCGCGTTGCGCGCAAAGCGGGCAGCGACCATACCGTGCCAGACCCTTTAGCCGAAGATACGTGTCGCGCTCCCCGCCCTTCACCAGAACTCGAGCATAAACGCCGCTGAGTTCAGAAGCGTCGATGTCATCGGGATCCTGAGGATCGAACGTATGAAGCGAATTCTGTTGAGCGTGTTCGAGGTAGAGGGCTGCCCGGGCCTCGACCCAGGGGCGCTGTGCAAGCAGGACATCCCTTTTAGCGACGGGTCGCGCGCGTGTGGCGCATGCCGAAAAGACCGTGCCGGCATCATCTTCGGGGAGAGCTATACTCAGCATTAGCGACCTGTCCGCAGCATCGAACGTGCAAGTGCCCTGCCCTCTGCTCCGACCCTGTTACCGAAGATTTCGAGGACATCATCGATGTTTCGCGACTCCGAGACGGCGTTCGCGATCAGATTGTGGTGGCCACTTTCAGTGACTTGCACCCTAAAAATCTCGCGGGTGAGGGCACCAAGGTTTTCGGCAAACGTCTCGATCTCCGGGCGCTCGATCTGAACCTCCCCTCCAGGGCGAAACATCAAAGAGATACAACTAGCGGGGACTTCTTGAGCCACGACGGGCGAATGCGTAGCAAGGATTGCAACACCGTTTCGCTTGGTCAGGAGATCTGAGAGAGCTCGCACGAACGCCATCACCAAAGGCGGGTGAAGGTGTGCCTCCGGCTCGTCGATGAGAACCAGGGTTCGTTCGCTTACAAGTTCAGAGAGTTGCGTCAACGTCAGAAGCACAACCTTATGGCCGGAACTGGCGCTTTCAAACAGCTCTCCAGCCCTTCCCTCAATCTCGTTTGCCGGGAGATTGGGCAAGTCGGAAAGTCTGAGGGCCGCAAACAGGGGATCTGCTTCGAGCAGTCGCATTGCGGCCTGCCAACGCGGTCGGCTCGCACTGCGCAGGCATCGCAACGTGCTCTCTACGAAATCCTTCTGGAGATCTGCCTCATTCTTATTGCCAGTCGCCCGTTCATCACCCTTGCGAATGCGCTTCTTGAGGCCGACATAGGTGTACTCAATGCCACTTCTTGTACCGGCCTTCATGCTGCGCAATGGCCCTGCGGCTGAGCGAGGCGGGGGATCGAAGCTGTCGAACGCGCTGAACGCCACCGTGATAAGGTTGGCGAACTGATCTTTTGCCTTGGTTTCGTCGTCATCATGAAAACGCAGACGGCCGAGACGCTTGTCGCGACCGTTGCGTAGCAAGGAACTCAAAGATGTTAGCAGTCTTGTTTTCCCGACGCCGTTTCGGCCGATTACGACATGGATATTGGATGGCGGCCGGCTGTTTGGAGTGACCTCGAAAAGAATCTCCTCTTCGACATCAGGAAACTCGTAGGTGAAGTTGAAGGAGGTTAGGACGGCATCGTGATGAAGGATAGAAACGAGCTTGCCGAAGCGTGCGTCTCCGACGCTCCGCATCAACGAGATGGTGTACGCATCCTCCCGCTCGACTTCCTCACGTTTAACCTGGTTCCAAATTACGTCCCGAAGTGCATTCAAGATCTCGAACCGGATCTCGTCTTCAAGCTCGAGGAGGTTCTCGTAGTAGTCCTGGCCCTGACCGAGAGCAGCGAACTCGGGAGCTAGAGTTTCGAAAGTCTCTTCGATGGGCGTATAGCCACCGGTCATTCCGGCTTGCATGATCTTCACTTCACCAACGTCCAGTCGCTCACCCTCCGCATCAAAGTAGATAAGTGAGAATGTGGTCTTGAACCCATAGTCGTCCCAATTGTCGCGGATGAGAAAAGCTTCATTCTCGCCGGTGACACTCTGGTATCGTCGGGCACGATCGGCATAGGGTACGACTGTAAAACGCATTGCTTTTCCGGCTTCTCGCAAATCAGTTTGTCAATCGTAGATTGCAGCCGTCGGCGGTAGTTGACAAGTGTTTTCGGACCTATGTTGCCCCCAGATGGGGCAAAGCTTTTGGCGATCCTTGCCAGGCTCTCAAGTGGCAGCCATATGTACTTCCCGTCTCCGAAGAAATCAGGCTGATCATGCCGCAGCGCATTGAAGCATGACTTCAACGTCGATGAACCCAGCGCGAAATTACCGTCCTTCATACTCCTTTTCCCGCTCGATCCGGCTTTCCAGCTGCTGAACCTGGTCTTTCGCCCACGTCGCCAGCGTCGGAATTTTGTGCTTCGACCATTCCTTAAGCGGCTTAAGGTAAACTTCGAGCAACGGTACGACAGACCCGGACCACGATTTTGGGCGGATGCGGTTACCCAACGCCTTGCGGAATTCCTTTGTCATACCGTATCGGCTGGCCAACTCCTCGAATGCGGGGTGCCAAGCGGAATGAGCGGGATCATCCGAAAGTGTCGGATAGAATTCGACCAGGAACGCTGCACGATCAGGAGACTGGTCTGCCCATGCAAACAGGACGTCACTTTCAATGCCGAACAGCGGCCCCGCCTCGGTGTGACCGGATTTGTCGAAGCGATCGGCGTTTGGACCGATCATGTCGTCGAGCCTGTTGAGTTCGATCGGGGTGGCGACGTCAAAAAACCGCTCGATGTATGCCCAGAGCACTTCAGGTTGGTCATCGCGCAGCATCTTGATGAGATCGCGCATCGCGGACTTGAGGGAGGAGATGATTTCCCAGTCATCGGTCTGCGCCAACCGTAGGACTTGCTGTGCCATGCCATTGCCGAACTCTTCGTCTATACCGACAACGTTGCGGACTTGCACGAGCAAGGTCTCAAAGAGGTGCTCATCCCTCCCGCGATTTCTACTACCGCCGATCAGTTCTGGATTGACGAGGAGCATCTTCACCTTCTCGGCGAACTCAGAGGAGATCGGCTTGCCGTGCCGGTACATCGTCGCGATTTCCAAGGCTGCCCAGGCGCCATCGGTCCCATGGTCGATTAGCTCGTCCAAAAGTCGCGATACATTTTCTGCCGGTAGTTCGTCGAGACCGCGTCCATAGGACAGAAAGACGCATTCCGCCGGCTTGATCCTTTCAGCATGCAACTCCGCCACGATTCTCTCAATACGCGATCCGTCGATCGAAAGTGCAGAGTAAAGATCGATAAGTGGAAGGATGTGAAGAGCTTCTACGGCCTTCTGGAGTGATGCGTCAGCAAGTGCGTGGTCTACGAAATCGATCCCACGCAGAATTCCGCGCAACATTCGCATGCCCATTCCACTTTGGCCAACAAGTGCGAGTGCCGTATCGAAAACCTGTTCAGGGTGTCTTACACGCTGCCCAAGCCGCTCGGCGAAAGGTCCAACGGTCTTGAGATCGAGAGGCATCATTCTTCGGATCGCCAGCAGTGCCAGGTCATCGTCTTCTGAGATTTTATCAGCAAGGTCGAGAGCAGCGCGTTCGGAGTAACCGAAGTCGTTATCGCTTTGCCTATATACAGCGTCTGGATCGCGAATGTCCGATGACCAAAACCGCGTGAAAACGATCGCCTTATCGATCATATCGCTCGGGAACAGAGAATCATAAAGACCGCGTACGTATTGTCGAACGTCCTGCGGTGCCTCTTTGCGGTCGAAATAGAGCCAGTCGCCAACTGCCTCGATCGCCTCCGGCCAGCCGCCCTTTTCCTCAGCAATTTCTATCAGCGCCTGAGCATGTTCCTTGTAAAGCCTTGTACTCAACAAGCGCCGCGTCGCGCGAACAAGGATCGCCTCGCATCGGTCGGCGAATTGCGGATGATCTCTTCGCGCTGCCAGAAGGCGACTTAAGCCCTCCTTGTGAAAAGCGTCGACTTCGTCCCACGTTGATGGCGACCAGTCTTGTAAAGGCTCGCCAGAACCTATCTCGTTAGTTGCGCCAAACCTAGAATAGTGGCTCAGAAAAACGCTTTCGAGTGCTTCGACACAAAGCGCCATGGTCGCCTCATCGCCAGTCTCCAAGCCCTCGTCGAGGATCACAAATCGAGGGCCTGGGGGCACTTCTGTTCCGCTAAGGTAGAGCTGATAGAGCTGCTTGAACATGCCGGTCGCATTGTTCGCCCAATCCTCATTCTCAGCTGCGGCAAGTTTCATGAGCAGTCGTGACGCGATGTTGAACGATTTGGATCGAAACATAAGCTTTGCCGCAGCCTCGACCAGCGAGCGGCGAGCCTCGCGAGCCTCGCGAGCCAAGTTGAAATCTTCAGCAGAAAGAGGAAGAACGAAAATGTTGAGAAGCTGTGCGACCCGGTCTGGAACGATATGGACGAGAGCGTCGAGCATTGCCGACCCACGCGCTGTCATCACGGCCTCCGTCGTCGAGAGATGTCCGGCAATGACCGCACCGGCCGCCTCTTGGATAAGTGGCGACGTGTCCATATACCGCCATCGGCGAAGCAGGGAGAGCGCCAGTTCATCCGGTGCACTTTTTATAAACCGGTTAAGTAGCGAGGGTCTCACCAGTTTCAGCCGCCGCTTTGCCAGATGCTCTGCAATCGGCTGCGGCTGCGCTGAAAACTGTTCTGCGTAACGGCCTACCAGGTCATGGGTCTGCGCTTTCGTGAGATGCTCATACATCTCATCGCCAGTCATTCGACCGAGCTGCGATGCAACAAGATCAAGTGGGTTTCCGTCGCCCTCTATTGCAACGCGATCAAACATCGCCAGACACTCCAGTGCCCTGACTTCCTCTTCCCCTTTGATCTTTGATCCTGTCAGGACACGATCGACAATGTCATCGAGGGTTTCGAAAGGTATGTTCGCGATATTGGGGGTTGTCGCCGCCAAAACCGCGAACTTTGGGTAACCTCCGCAAAAGTCACGGAGCCGCGAAATGGAGCTTTCATCAATACCAGGGTTCCTTTCACGAATGATCGACGCGATCAAAGCGCCCTCACTTGGGGTAACAGATATATGAAGGACCGACTTGTCGAGAACTCGATCGTCGGTGTCTATCGTGATGACACGAAGGAGACTGCCCGCGGCCGCCGCGACCCTCGCAAGATCGATGGCGACATCTCTTGGACATTCGTCCACGATGAGGAGTGTATCGCGTTTGCCTGCAGCGAACTCCGATGCGGCTTGTAGCAAAGTGGCCGAAACAGTTCGATAGTCGACAAAGACTGCACTGTTGCTGACGATCTCCGCCAAGATCGAAGTTGAAGTGCGAAGCGCCTCATAGACGAAACGACTTTTTCCGAGCCCGGAGGCACCGGTGACACGGACCGAGCGCCCGGCGATCGAGACATGATCAATAATTTTTGCCCAGGCACCCCTTGCAGTCGTAGTATTTTCCGAGCCCGAAAGATTGCGTTCAAGCGAGGGGCCGATGATGTATCGGCTGTCCTCGTCGAGAGAATAAGGTTGACTGACAAAATCAGGACGCCTACCCCAAGCTCCGACTGTCCCAAAACCGGCGAGCGCGCGTTGATGAGCTATCTCGCCAATCCAAAGAGCCACAGACGGATGGCGCGTTGCCCACTCAGCAATTTCGTTGCTCCCGTACAGTTTGATTGAGCCGACGCCCGCAGGATCGGCGTCAGCCTCCTTTATTCCGTCCTTTATCGCTTGGACGTAGTCGTCGATCTTGGGCCCCGTGAGCGCTTCGGTTGTGAAGCCAATGTAGTGACCCCCGACCGCCAATATTGACTTTAGTGCCGGCGTCAACTCTCGGATCTTGTTCTTACCTTGTGTCGACTTGGTCCAGACCTCTTTCTTCCAGCCCGCCTTTCGCAGATTGCTTGCCTTGCACTGAAAGAAATTGTCACGACCAGGAAGATAATCCGTAGAGGCGACGCCGTCCCTCCAGACGATCCTGCCATCCTCCCCGCCATCGGCGATCGTAATTTGCAGAGGGACGTTTATGTTCCCTAGCGCCACATTGGCCGATTGCGCCTCAGCGTGAAGGAGGCGCTTAAGAAGTTGAACGAGCTCTAAGCTACTTAATGCCTCAATCTGAGACGGATCAATGTCGAACATGGTCACTCAACGATAATGTCGTCTTGCCCATGCTTCAAAAAATGATGAGCTCTTCCAAGCCACCGATCCTAGAATTCAATTCAACCCGTAGCAATCTGCGATTACCTAGTTTCATGAAGTATTTATCCAACGGACTGAGTGCTCCAACGTCGCATTCGGCCTCTTCGCCCACATACCGAAGCTTGGCATCTGCGCTTACACTAATCCCCATGCCCGAAACCTCCCCCTCCCCGTCATCTCTCTGAGGCCGAGTTCCAAAACAATCCGCCGCGCCGCCTGCGGCGTCACCTCGAGCGTCTTGGCCACCATTCCGGCCGACACCAATGGTTTTGCCATCACCATCTTGACCAGCTCCGGAAGCTTTGAAGAAGTCCGGCGTCCGTCCAGCTTTCGCTCGAACATCTTGCGCGCCAACGCCAGCCGGTCATTTTCTTTCAGTCCGATCTCGGCGGTCGCCAGAAGCCCTTGTGCGATGGCGAGCAGCCGGGTTTCGCGATCGCGATGCCGGCGCCGATCGACGGGAATGGACTTGAGCCCAAGATTGAGCGCCGCAAGATGGGCGCCGGTGGTGACGCCGGCCTGGCGCAGGATCGACGCGGCCAGCAGCCGGCCGAGCCAAGGGGCGTGCTGAAGGACGGACAATTCGTTCCAGGCGTCAAGTGCGACGATCGCCTGCAGCACCGCCGGCAGGTCTTGGACCTGTCGGAGCACGCCGCGCCATTCCTCCAGCCGGGCATCCTCGTCCCAGTCGAGATCATAGACCAGTGCGTCTCTGTCTGCCGCACTGGCGCGACCGGGCCGCGTTGCGTTTTCGATCGCAGCTTCGGAGCGGGCCAACACCGCATCGATGGCGGCATAGTCGACGCCGGGGAGATCTTCGATGTCGTCGACATCGTCCCTGTCTCCTTCCTGATCGATCGCGACCGCCGCCCGAATAACTCCCGCCGTCGCCGCCTCGTCCCCGCCGCCCGACCCGATCTCCGACGTTTTCCGCAGCGAGCGGATGCCGTCGGCAGATAGCGCCCAATCCGGGGATTGGCCGGCGGCCCGCCGACGCGTGCGCAGCACGTCGCGAGCGATTGTCAGCTCATGGGTGGGTGTGCGAATATCGCGGGTGGCGTCATGGAGCACGAGGTCTTCGAGATGGACCAATTCGCCGTCGATCCACAGCGAGGCGCAGGCATCCGTGAATTGGCTGCGCTCGATAAAGCCGTGCCCGACCGGCGAGCGGGCGATGCGCTCGTCAAGACGTGTGAGCGCGATTGCCGCGTCGAAAGCCGGCCGCATCAAGGTGGAAATGCTGATTTTCGCGAGATCGTAAGCCATTGAAACTATGGTAAATGATTTGTTATAGGAACTCTATCTGAATATTGCGGTTTGCCACATGGTATGATTGGCAGTTGGGGTTTTAACCTCCGATAAGTACCCCTTATCGAAGGTAAGCCATCTTGCCAGTGATTGTTGCCATCTTGTCCGGCAAAAGCTATGTTTACGTCAAAATTCGTCGAGGATCACCATGTCCGAACCACAGCTTTCCATCCGCAGCGCCAAGGCGCGTGACCTGGCCCATGCGCTTGCTCGTCGCACCGGCCAGCCGATCAACAGGCTCGTCGAGCAAGCGCTCGAGCGCTACGACCAGGAACTGCGTGAGAAACAAGCCAAGACGCCGGCCGATATCCTTTGGGACCTGATGGCGGAAGGGCGCCGCTTAGTGCCGCCAGGCACGACGTCGGCTCATGATGATCTGTATGACGAAAACGGCCTGCCTAAATGATTGCTCTCGATACGTCAGCGATCGTGGCCACCGCGCTGGGCGAGCCTGAGGCGGAACTTTTCTACGCCCTTATGAGCCGTGAAGAAATCCTCGTGGGCTGGCCAACCCTTCTTGAGGCCCGGATGGTGTTGGCGGGAAAGCACTTTCCAGGTGCTGCGGCCGTCATCGCTCAGTTGGTCGCGCTGCCCAATGTCACGGCCGTCGCGTTTGGTGAGCGCCACTACCATGCCGCAGAGCTTGCGTTCGAGCGGTTCGGAAAGGGGCGCCATCCAGCGAGCCTGAACATGGGCGACTGCTTCTCCTATGCGGTGTCTGCAATAGCCAAAGCGCCCCTCCTGTGTAAGGGCCGGGACTTTTCGCAATCTGACCTAAAATTGCATCCGGCGTCATCGATGGCATGAGCGGATCAAGCGACAAGGCCCTGAACCGCCGGCTCGAAGAGCTCGACACGATCGCCGCCGTCCTGCCGATGGGGCGACGGGACGAGCTCGCCGAAATCCTGTCGGATGAGGACGTCAAAACCCTTCGCCACTTGGTCAATGAAGGCATGGGTGCCAACTCCTTGCGCGCCCTCACCTCGGATCTCGCCTATCTGCAGGCCTGGTCGCTTGCTGCCACCGGCAAATCCCTCCCTTGGCCGGCCCCAGAGGCATTGCTACTAAAGTTCGTCGCCCATCATCTCTGGGATCCGGAAAAGAGACTGACCGATCCACAGCATGGCATGCCTATCGTCGTCGAAGAAATCCTTCGCAGTCAGGGCTTTCTCAGAGTGGTGGGACCACATGCGCCGGATACCGTTCGTAGACGGCTTGCGACATGGTCGACCCTGACCAAATGGCGCGGGCTGAATGGCGTCTTCGCCTCCCCTTCCCTGAAATCGGCCATTCGACTGGCTGTTCGCGCCAACCCGCGACCAAGAAAACGCAAGAGTGCTCAGGCCGTTACATCAGATGTGCTGGCAAAGCTGCTCGGCACCTGTCGCAGCACAAGTCTTCGCGACGTCCGCGACCGGGCAATCCTGATGGTGGCCTTTGCCTCCGGCGGTCGTCGTCGCAGCGAAATCGCCGGGCTGCGGCGGGAACAGTTCACGATCGAGCCTCCAATCGCCGTTGAAGGCGCCCCTCCCCTCCTGTCGCTCTCGATCCATCTCGGCCGTACCAAGACCAGTGGTGCCGATACCGATGAGGTCGTGTACCTCACCGGCCGGCCGGTCGATGCGTTGAACGCCTGGCTCGAGGCTGCCAGGATCGACAGCGGCAGTGTGTTTCGGGCGATTGATCGCTGGGGGAATGTGTCCCGTCGAGCCCTCGATCCGAAGACCGTCAATGATATCGTCAAGCATCGGGCAGCGCTGGCCGGGCTTGAGGCTGGGGAGTTTTCGGCGCATGGCTTGCGATCAGGTTATCTCACCGAGGCGGCCAATCGCGGCGTTCCGCTTCCCGAGGCCATGGAGCAGTCGCGTCATCGCTCGGTCCAGCAGGCTTCGAGCTATTACAACAATGCGACCCGGCGCACCGGACGAGCCGCTAGACTTCTTTGATGGCGGGAATTTATGTACGCCGAAACCGCGACTGTCCGATTTAAAGCAATGTTGTCGAATCCTCTAAGGGATTGCGTAATGCCATAATGGCTTCGTAGGTTGCCTCAGAAAAACCAGGGGCATCCGTGGCTATTGCTGCAAATTAAAGTGCTGCCATCAAGCGGGCCAAGGCAAAATAGGCTGCAGAATGCTCATCTCGTCCATCGTCCTCTGCGTCAAAGTATCTTTCATCCATTTCGCCGCTTAGCGCGCCGAAATCTAAACCCTCCGGCGGCTCGCCAGCGGCTAACTGCAGGGCAAGCTGGTCATTCTCTAACAAGGCGTACCAGTGGCTTTCAATTCTGCGGGCGCAGGCCCGGAATATCTCTTCGAATAGTCGTCGGGCATATTTTGTATCAGGACTCTGTCGAAAACGCTGGGCGAGATCTTCGTTAACTGTAGATAGACGCGTTATTTTTGCCATCCCACTTGCTGCTCTTGCCCTCGAAAAAACAGCGACACGGCATTTGCGGCTTGCTCGCGATCTACACAAAAGCTCTCGGGGTATTCGCCGTACTGCCCCCCGGCACACAGTTCAACCATCTTAGCCTCATCTCCGCTTGAGTTTTCAAGCGTTAGATTTTCATCGGCATTGCCTAACGTAACAATGTAATAAATCGGGCCACCACCCACCATGACTTGCCACCCATCATCTCGCTCCAGGCTTATCAAGGTGTGCTGTTGGCCGTTGAGCTTTGAAAGCCAATTCAGCGTCACAATTTCATCTGCATCGGGTACCCGAATGTTCAGGTTGTGAACGCCCTCTCTCTTATCTATATTTAATTGCATAACCTACCTTGGTTTTATTATCATTGGTCCATCGGGGCCGATAACGGTGAGTTGACTCAGTCCCAGCTGTTCGACCATCGACCGAATTCCGCCGTTTGTCCCACAGGCGGCGCAGGGTGCTCTGTCCACGTATAGCGTCAGATTTTGCCCCGAGACGTCAATACCCTGCTGCTTAATTTGATTGAGGGCATCAATTTCCGCGTGCGTTGACGAAATTGCGTTGACCCCCGACACCGGCTGGCCATGCGCATTGATACCGTAAATTTTCTGCCCGTTGACCTCGATGACAGCCAAAGTGTTCTTGTCGGCGACGGAGCCTGCGGGGGGCAGGCCGAGCTCGGCGCGAAATTTGGCCAAGTCGTCAAATCCTGCTCGGTTTCCGCTTGTGGCTGCTCTTTGAGCGGCTGCAATGTTGCTGTAGATGGAGCGATTTGGTCCCGCAATGACAATATTGCCTGCATCATCAACGACTCTGACGAAACCTTCAGGAAGGCCGCCGACGTCGTTGGCGGCGCTTCCGGCAGAGGTGAGTGGCTTGTACCCAGCGGGAACGACAACGGTCGTGCCGTCCGAGGCAACGATAGTACGGGTGCCAGCCGCCTTTGTTGCAGCGCTGGCAGATTGCTCCAATTCACCAGCAACTTTCGTTGCGGCTCCAAGGGAAAGAACGCCTCCAGCTGTACTGGTGCAGGCTACCGTGGCGGCACAATCCAGCAGCTCCGTGACCGTGTTCGCGCATGCGGCGCTATTCGCTGCGCAGTAGGCGTACACCTCCGGACCAACCGTAACGCCCACAGCAACGAGCACAGCCAATGCAGCGACTCCAGTTGTTATCTGCTGGTGCGTAGTCAGCGCCTGTTGGTATTGAGCGGCAATTTGATCGGATGCAATATGGCCTGCGGCCACATCGCTGAGCACGCCGAGCAGCAAAGCATCCGGCGTATTGACAGAGCTCGTGCCAAGAACGTGTTGCTGGAGCCCTGATTCCTCGTCAACGGCGTTTGCAAGATCGGCTCTGCCAGCTACGCAGGCTGCACTGGAAAAGGATGCCGCACAGGCCTTTACTAAGGATGCGTTATTCGCGTCAGAAAGCTGCCGGTAGTAGGCTATGCTGAATTGCAGGTTGTCTTCGAGACCAGAAAGCGTTTGAGCCGAGCAGCCGTTGCCCAAGGATGCTTGGCAATCGGCAATCTTCTTTTGAAGGTCAGCACGCTCTTTGTTGGCCTCATCAAGTTCCTTGTGCGTGAGATAATTAAATTGATACTGCGCGCTGCCGTATGATGCTCCTTCTCCGCCGCCGACGGCGCCAGCAACCGCTGAACTGAGGCTTGTTCCGATCAGATTGGCAAGCGTCTGCTTGTCTTGATCCGACAGGGTGCTGTCCTTCAGCATACCCTCGACGAGGGCGGCGATCGCCGGTGTAAGCATTGACGAAGTTCCTGCACCGAGGGCACCCTTGATTGCCCCCTCCCAACCATTCACTCCGCCGAGGATACCGCCGCCGATCGCATGTAGCAGCGCGCGGCCTTCGCCACCTTCCTTCCAAAGATCAGCTGCGGCGTCGTCTCCACGTTGGAGAGCCTGCTTGTACAGCTCGCTGGAAATATCCCCGACCAGCCCAGCCATTGTTGCTTGTGCCGCCTGCAAATCAGCCTGCGTCTTGTACTGATCGCGCAGGATATTCTCGAGGTCCGGCAGGCCGGGCAGCGAGGTATTAGTGTTGTCGGTATCGCGACGGATCGTGCCGATATCCTGGGTCTGGTGCGCCGGGTCGGTGATGGTGATCGGGATATTGCCACCGATGGCCGAGAGCGCCTGACCGGTTTTGTTTTCGTTCGCTTTGACAGGAGGTGACGGCACTATGCCGCTAGTACCGATTGAGCCGCCGTAGGTGTCGGCCTTCCAGGTTGAATGGGTATCGATATCGGCAACCGTCAGCGTCCCGGTAGAGAAGCTGTTGCGTCCCTCCCCGGCCTCACTCGTGATCAAACCCCCAACGAGCGACGTATGACCGCTGACATCAATATCGAGTCCCCCTGCCCCGGCGTGAATGCCGGACTGCTCGGTGACCACTACGGCGTCGCCGCTGGCCTTCTGGGTAACGCCGGAAACACTGGTCGAGCCGAAGCCGGTCTGGGCCGATAAACTGAGTTGGTCGGCCTTGGCCTTGGCAGTATCTACCTGGCTTTCGATGGTCAGGTTCTTGACGTCGGCGGTGACCGAATTACCGGTGATCGTGGCGCCGCGCAGCGTCAGGTCATTGGTGACGATTGTGATGTCACCAGTGCCATTGACGTGGGTGTTCGTGTGGCTGACGCCGCTTGTATCGGCGCTGCCCTTGCCGTAGCCGGCATTGGCAACCAGACCCAGATCTTTGGTGCCTTTGCCTCCGCCGCCAAAAGTGGCACCGACACCGACCCCAGCACTCCAGGAGGAGTTGCTGCTCGCGCTGTCCGTCGTGCCTGTCGCAGCGTTGAGATTAATGTTGCCGCTGGTCGCCGACAGAAAGATATCGCCGGTCAGCGGATCGCCTGAAACCGTTGGTATGCCGTTCTTGTCGTAGCCGGCCAGGATCTGCGCACCGTCGCTCGTGATCGAGCCGTTCTCTGCCTCCATCGAGATCGACCGACCAGCACGAATGTCGGTGACGACGGGTGTCGAGGTGGAGGATGAGGACTGGCTTTCCTGATGGTTGGCGCCGACCGTCAGAGTGACGTTAACACCGATGTCGCCGGACTTTTGATATTGGCTGTAGACACCCGTCAGATCTTTGTAGGCCTGGTAAAAGCCAAGGCCAGCGATGGCGGTGTTGGTGACGGCATTGACGCCGCCGCTGTCCGACAGACGCTCGGCCGAGTTCATGATGCTCTGAGCTGCCTTGCCAACCTGGCTGGACACCGTAAGCGTCACGCCAGCAAAGGTCTTCTCGTGCATTTCCTCATAATTGGTGACGTCGTTGGCCGAGAGCAGGTTGATGTCGTTGCCGGCAAAAAGATTGACGTCACGCTCGGCAGACGCGCTGGTCGCCTGCAGGTTGACATTGTTGCCGGCCGAGATGTTGAGGTCGCGACCTGCTGACAGCGCCGACATGGCATTTGTGTCGGATTGCTGGGCCGAACTGTCCTTGGTCGACTGGGCGCCGATGCCGAGCGAGAAGCCGCCATTGCCGGACGAGAAGGCGAGACCAAAGCCGGATTTCTTCTGCTGTTCGGATTGCGCCGCACTTTCTGCCCCTGGCGTGACATTGACGTCACGGGCCGCCGACAGGTTGATGTCACGGTCGGCGGTGACCTGCGAACCCATGATGTTGAGATCGGTGGCGCGCGCCGTCAGGTTGACGTCTTGCCCGGCCGATAGCTTGGAGCCGACATTGTCGGTCGAGGATTGTGCGCCCTGCTTTTCGTTCTTGCCGTAAAGCGAGATGAAGCCGCCACCTGAACCGACGAAGAGGCCGGAGTCCTTGCGCTGGCTGTCGGACTGATGGTTCTCCTGAGCCCCGATGATGCTGACGCTTTCGCCGGAAACATTGAGCGACCCATTGGCATTGACCTTCGAGCCGACGATGACGGCCGCCTTGCCGGCGTCGAGATTGACATCGCCGGAGGCGGAAAGCTCAGAGCCGACCGTCGTCTCGTTATAGGCGTCATAGCTGGAGCTGCCCTTGCGCAAGAAACCCTTGCTCTTCGAACTATCATGCTCGGTCTCGGTATCCTTGGCCGAGGTGACGATCAGGTTGCCACCGGTCTGGATATTAAGATCCGAGGCATGGGTGGCATCACCGGCGGTGACCTTGGATGCCGACACGGTGGTATCGCCGCCGGAGAGGATCGTCACACCATCCTTGCCGGAGAGGGTTGAGCCTGCCGCCGTGGTCGTCTCAAGATGGCCGCTAGCGTCCTTCTTGGTCGATCCGAAGAAGCCGCTCTTCTTGCTGGAGCTCTTGGTGTCGAGCGTATAGCCATCGGTGGCTTCGGCGATGGTGACGTTGTTTTTCGCCTGCAGGCCGAGCATGCCGTCGGCTGCCAGCGTCGAGCCGATGACGTTGATGTCGTTGTTGGATTTTGCGACGAGATCACCACCGGCGGTGATGGTGGAGCCATTGTTCGTGATCGACGATGACGAATTCTTTCCGAAGACAGAGGCACTCTGGCTCTGCGCGGTGGTAACGTTGATGTCGCCGTTCGAGCTCAGACCGACATCACCCTTGGCCGACAGATCCGAGCCTGAAATCAGGACGCCGGTGTTGCCGCTGATCCCGAGATTGCCGCCGGCCGTCAGCTGCGACGCCTGCTGATCGGTCCCGGAGGCCTTGGTGTAGCCATCGTTCGTCTTGCGCGCGACATCGGTCGAGACGACGTTGACGGCGCCGCTCGCGGCCTTGATATTGAGATCGCCGCCGGCCTTGGCAGAGGAGCCGATGACATTGACATCGTTATTAGCGGCAATGGCAAGATTGCTGCCAGCGGTGACCCGTGCACCTGTGGCATTTTGTTGCCCGCCATTATCGACCTTGACCGCAGCGAGGTTGACATTGTTGCCGGAGAGCTGAGCCGATCCGCCAGCTTTGACGCTGGCGCCAGCGACATTGAGATCGCTGTTATTGGCGGCGAGCAAGAGATTACCGCCCGCCGAAACCCCCGCATTCGTGTTGACCACGTTCTGGCCGCCGATGGTCATCGTCTGGGCGGCAAGCGTGATGCCGTTGGAAGCGGTCAGGTTCGCGTTGCCACCGGCATAGAAGGTGCCGGTGGATTTGATCGAGCTGGCAGCGATGCTAAGGCCGCCGGCGGCGGCGACCGCGCCGGAATTGTTGAGGTCGCCGACGTTGAGATTGACGGAGTTGCCAGCGATCATCGCGCCGGCGCCAGACCCTGCCTTGGCCCGGTCGGCAGCCGACAGGTAGACGACGGGAGCCAGCACCTGGGCCCCGTTCACGGTCTGCGTCTGGTAAAGCACGATGGATTGCTGCAGATTGGCCGCCTGCTCGGTCGTCAACCCCTGGCCGAAGGCCAGACCATGGGCCTCGGCGTAGGCAGCCCCATTGTCGAGCAAGGTCTTCATCTGCTCGATGGCACTGTTGCCTGGAATGAAGGAACCGTTTCCGAGCCCGTCGCCGACCAACTGGCGCAATTGCGTGTCTATCAGCTGGTTGTCGAAATAGGCGTCGCCGAGGAACGGAATACTGGTCTCGGGGTCGTAACCGGCCCGACTGATGAAGTAGCTCGATCCGTAGAACTTCGAGACGTCGAGGAAGGCTGCTCGGGTCTCGAAGATGAAGGCCTGGCCGGGTATCGTGCCGCCGACACCACCGGATTGCGGCTTTGCCAGTGCAGCGAGCTGCGCGACATTTGCTGGCGAGATCTGGGTGAGGTTGCCAAGCGCGGCGGTCAGGCCGCCACCGGCGGTCGGCACGCTGTTGCCAGCCACATTGGAGAGCGCGCTATTGACCGTGAACAGCGCGCCGCCTGCAGTCAGGCCGCTCAAGGCAGATAGCGGATCGCTCGATGTCGAAGGCGTACTGACGGCCGCGCTGCCGCTGGTCGAACCAAGGGATGTGTTGTTGACCGTGCCAAAGTTGAGGGTCAGCGCGCCGGCTGCCTTCAGGGTACCAGCCGCACCGCCAATGACCTGCGAACCCGATACGACAGATGATCCGTTGGCGATATCGCGCGATGGATCGGCCGTGCCATCGGCATTGTAAGCTGTACAGGCGCTCTGGGCGTTGCAGGTCGTCATCGTGGTGCGATTGAGGACGACCCCTTCGTTGGTGAGTGTCGACCCTGAGAGCGTCGCGTTGCCACCCGCTTCGATCCTGCTGTAGGAATTGGTGAGATTGGTCGCATCGATGGTCAGATTGCCACCGGATCGGATCACCGCTTCGGGGGTTAGCGTGCTCGTAAACCTGTCTTCGTAAACCGACTGGCTGAGATTGCTGGTCGGATCCCAGGTATAGGTCGTGCTGGTGTCGGCGACCCCGCCACGAATGACCTGGTCGACGATGAAGTACTTGGATGGGTTGGTGGGGTCGAGGACCGGGGTGCCGTTGGCATCGACCGGGACACGGGCCTTGATCCAGTCGTAGATCGGTCCAACTGCGGTCGGCCCGTTGGCGGAGGTCCAGGTCCAGGCATGATAGCTTGTGCCATCCGCAAGCGTCGCCTGAGACCAGAGCAGCGGCTCGTAGTCCTGCCAGGCCGGCGGATCAACACCGGGGTAAAGCTGGTGGATATTCTGGTCGCTGGTTTCGAGATAGGCAAACGGCTTGCCGGCGACATCGGGGTTGAGCACGAAGGTGCCGACGACATTGCCCGATGAGACCAGCTGACCGGTTACCCAGGTTGGTGTCGTCGACCGCTTGTTGACGAGATTGGAGGTCAGGATAGACATGTCACCACCCGCCTGGATGAGGCCGGAGATGTTGGTGGTGGCAGCGTTGCGTTGGCTGAGGTTACTTCCCGCAATCGTCAGGTCATTGCCAGCGAGAATGGCGCCCTGATCGTTGGTCAGCGCCCCCGCGACAAGGAGAGAAGCGTCACGACCGGCATAGAGAAGACCGGTCGATGTATTGGTCAGATCGCCGCTGGTATTGATCGTCAGATTGTTGGCAGCGGCAATTTGTCCGCTGTTGGAGAGGGTGGGAAGGGTGAGCGTCAGGTCATGGGCGGCCAGCAGCGTCGTCGTGTCGCTGATGGCAAGGCTGCCTGCAGTGATGGCAATATCGCCGGAGCCGCCGGCATTCATGGCCGTCTTCACGGCCGCACCGGTCAAATCAGCCTGGCCGCTGAGGTCGAGCGCCAGTCCGCCGAGGACGAGGCTGCTGCCGGTGAGGTTTGCGGATGTGGCCGTGATCGACAGCGTGCCGCCGACAGCCAGCTTGGCGCCGCGTGTTCCCGAGAGATCGATCGTACCGGTATTTATCGTAAGGTTGCCGGTGACGTTGCTGTTGTTCGTGTAGGTGATGGTGCCCGGCGCGCTCAACGAGGCGTTGGCAAGGCTTTGCAGCAGCGCATAGCTGATACCGCCGCTCGTCGTTGCCGAGAGGTTGCCACCGGACAGCAGCGCATTGCTGGCGGTTATGTCGCCATTTGTGGCCGTGAGTGTCATTGTGCCTGATTGGGCATTGCCCTGTTTCAGCATCAGCGCGCCGGTGCTTGAGGCACGCGTCGCAGCGAAATCGACGCCTGACACCAGGCTAGCGACTGAGATCGACTGACCTTGCAGGTTGACACTGTCTGCTGCCATGGATTGGCCGGCCAGAGCGATTGTGCCGCCGGCGGTCATCGTCAGGTTCTGATGGGCAATAACGTTGACGGGCGTTATATTACCGATGTCACCGCTCGCCGTGGCGCCGATCCCGCCGGCCGCCAGCAGATTGGACGCGTTGATATTGCCTGCGGTGGCTTCTAGGGTGAGTGTGCCAGTTGAGCCGAGCACAACGCTACCGTCCGTAGATTGGTTTGTAGCGACAAAGTCGACGCCAGAGACAAGGCTGCCCGCCGTGATGGACGAGCCGGTGATTGCGACATTGCCTGCTGCCAGAAGCGTTCCAGAAACATTGGCGGCGGCATCGACGGTGACGGCACCATGACCGGTGACGTTGGACGCTGCGAATGACCCGGCCGTGATATTGAGATCGCCGGCGACCAGCAGCGCCCCGGTCGTGGCGCTGCCGAGACTGCCATTGGTGGCGCTGACGGCATTGATCGTCAGGTCACCATCTGAGCCGATGACGATAGCGCCGGTCGAGGATTGCGCCATCGCAGCAAAATCAACACCCGTCACGACTTGGCCGGTCGAGATCGTGCCACCCGACAACGAAACATCGTTGGCCCCGAGGGTTTGGCCAGTGACGGTCAGGTTGTTACCGCCCGAAAGCGAGACGTCGTTATGCCCTGTTACAGTGCCGAGGCTGAGATCCGCGGCTGTCGCCGTGATGGTTCCGGCCGCAAGCAAAGCATTTGCCGAGAGCTGACCGGCGGCCTGTAGAGACAGGTTACCGGTCGTGCCCAAGGTGACATTGCCGCCATTGGCTTGTGTTGCGGCAAAGTCCAGACCGCTGATGACTTGATTGAGGGAGACCGAGCCGCCAGAGATCGAGACCTCCTTTGCTCCGAGAAGCTGGCCGGTGGCCGTGAGGCTGGAGCTGCCGGACAGGGTGACGACTTGGTGGCCGGTCACATTCCCGACGTTGAGATCTGCGGCCGTGGCAAACATCGTTCCTGCCGCAAGCAGCGTATCTGCTGACAGACTGCCAGAGGCCTGCAACGTCATATCGCCGGCATTGCCAACCACAAGATTGCCATTGGCCGCAGCGGTTGCCGCAAAATCCACGCCGGATACGATGGCGCCGGCTTGAATGGTGGCGCCCGAGATCAGGACATTGCTGCTCCCAAAGATCTGGCCGGAAACGTTGGTCGATGCATCGACAGTGAGCGTTCCGTGGGAAATCACCGTGCTTGATGTCAGCGACGTCGCAGCCACCGTCAGATCGGTGGTCGACTGAAGGCTGCCGGCCGTCATGGTGCCGGCCGCCGTTGAAGTGAGCGCTCCGGCAGACAGAAGGTTGCCCGTCGCGATATTGCCGCCTGTGGCCGTCAGGCTGAGATTGCCAGCGGAGCCGAGAACCACGTTGCCGTTTGGATCGGCACTGGTAGCATCGATATCGATGCCCGAGACGACCATGCCCGTCGAGACTGACCGACCGGCGGCAGTGAGATTGCGCTCAGCCAGCACGTTACCGGCGACAGCAATATCCAGCCCGGCATTCAGCGCGATGTTGCCGTTGCTTAACAGGGAAGCGGCCGACAGCGAGCCAGCCGTCGCGGTCAGAGTGAGATCACCGACGCTGTTGGCAGCACCTGCGATCACGATATCGCCGGAGGTGGCGACAAGCGTTGCCGCACCATTGCCAGCGGTGACGCTGCCGGCAGCAATGCCGCCGCCGGAACTCATCTGCACGGCCGTGCCGCTGGTGACGTCTTCCACCACGCTTATGAGGCCGGCTCCGCTCACCAGGGCAATATCGCTGTCAGCCGCAACCGACTGCAAGGTGATGCCCTCGTCGGCCTGGACATTGACCTTTTGCTTCGATGCAACCTTTGCAGCGGTGACCCGGTGTTTCGAGGTGATGGTCACGCCATCGCGTGCCGACGCATTGCCGATCGAGATCTTGCCGTCAGCCGAGAGGGACAGTTCACCGGCATTGGCGGCCATGTCGCCGCTCATCTTGACGCCGGCACCCTTCTCGGTGACGACGATCTTGATGCGGTCGGCCTGCATGGCGCCGAGCGCCGAGCCATCGATCGCATATTCCGGTGTGCCGGAGGTCGCCGTCAGCGCGGTTGCCTCGCCTGTGGCGTAGTCGTATTTGCTGGCGCCGCCCGTCAGTCGGATTGTCTTGCCATAAAGCGGCGCGTTGACGTGGATCTGGCGCGAGACGACGTCGAACAGGTCGACGGCACCGGGGGCAGCCGCAAGATTTGCCCCTGCCCCTTCGAAGGTGACATCGCCGCCATTGACGGTGAACCCTGTCAGACGACCGTCAGCCCCGATATCTGGAACCCCGGTGGTGAGCGTCGCGCGCGGGGTGTTGATGAAACCGCAGCCCGAGCACGTGATCCCGTTCGGATTGGCGATGATCACATCCGCCCTGCCGCCGAAGACTTCGGTCGGACCGTTGAGCGCCGAGCGATTGCCGCTCGTCACCTCGTTGAGGATGACGGAGGCCGGACCGGAAGTCTTCAGGTTCGGATTGCCCGGCGTGACCCCCCCGAGGTTCGATGTGCCGACCTCGCCATTGAAGTTGTTGAGGATGAGGCCAGGCGTGCCGACATTGTAGTTGTCGTATTTGTTATGGGAGAGACCGGTCCCGTTCGGCGTGACGATATCGACGAGCGGGACACCGTTCGGCGCTGTCCCGACGCCGGGCTGATTGGCTGCGGGGGCTGATCCTGCAGCGGAGACAGACTGGGCATTGGCCAGCATCGGCTGGAAAACCAGCAGGCCGCTCAAGAGCATCGCAAGCGATCGTCCGGCGATCACACGAAAACCTTGCCTGGTGCGCTTTGAAAAGCCAGCGCTTCCCAAAATCTTGATGCGATCAGTCATGGTCACCACCTCACGGATGTGCTGGCGAACAGAAGCCCGGCGTTGTGCCGGTCAACCGTTCCGCCGAATATGTCCGAATAGCCGATATCGAAATTGACATGGCCGCCAGCGAGCTTGGCGCCCACCGTCCAGCCAAACATGTCGCCACCCTCGATGCGGTAGCGTGATTGCGAAGGGATGCGCCCATAATCAAGACCGACATAGGGACGAAACTCGCCAAATAATTTTACAAGCTCCGCATGACTGGCGAAGGGCTGTGTGCGCCAGGCCAGATCGTTGCGGACAAAGAAGCCGTTATTGCCGTAAAGCATGGTCTCGCGCGTGCCACGCACGTTGGAATATCCGCCAATCGAGAATTGTTCGGTGCCGAACAGATTGTCCGGGGAATACTGTCCAGTGATGATCGAGTTGACCTCAAAATGCTGTTCGGCGAGCTCAAACGGCTTGGTCATCGTGATGGTGCCGGTAAATTTGGAAAACCGGGGATCTGCGTCCCCTGCCCCGACGTCGCCCGGCCCTACGGCGTCAAAGAGATTGAGCCCCTGGCTGTAGGACAGGTCGAAGACCCAGAGCCCTCCCAACATTCGGCGCGAATGCGAAATACCGAGATCGCCGACCGTATATCTGCGGCTGCCGACCTCGATCTTGTTTCCGAGCAGGAAATTATTGGTTTCCTTATAGGTCAGGCCGCTATTGAACGTCGTGATCGAATCCTTGTCGCGGAAAATCACCCGGTCTGCGCCGATGCCAGCCTGTTTGCTGGTACCAGACGTTTCCAACGGACCGAAATTGCCGGGGACGGAGCTGTCGTAACCATACCAGGAACCGTTCAACGATAGTGTCCAATAGCCGTAGGGGACGCTGACATTACCGGAATAGCTGTTGCTCCTGCCCTGACCGTCATCAGGCCAGGGATAGTCCGGGCCGCTATGCTCGTAGGAGAAGTTCCATTGATCGTTGATGCCAAAAAGGCTGTCATAGCCGACCGTGGTCGATGACTTGGAGTATCCCGTCTGCTCCTGGCCGAGATTGTTATTGCCGAAGGACAGGTGCCAGGGATGGTCCGGCTTGTTCTCGATGTTGAGGATCGTGGTTCCATCCGTCTTGCCCGGCAGCATGGCTGTCTTGGCGTTGTTGGACGGGAGACGGTTGATCTGGTCGAGACCCTGCTCGATATCACGCAGGTTGGTGATCTTGTCCTTCATGCCGGGAAAGGCAGTCGCCAATACGCCGGAGCCGGGGGCTGGTTTGCCGTTGATGTAAATATCCGACAGCGTACCTTCGACGGCGACCAGACGCAGCATCTTGGTCCCGGCGATATCCTGTGCGGGCACGTAGACGCGCGAGGCTACGAAGCCCTTGTCGAGGTAGAGATGCGTCAGGTCGCGCAGCAGTCCGTTGATCTCGCCCATGCCGACACAGCGGTTCGCATAAGATGCCGTGACCTTGGCAATGGCAGCAGCAGAAAATTGCTTCACTCCATCCACCTCGACATGGGTGATCGCAAAGCACGGTCCAGGCTTCTGACTGCTGGATGGTGTTGGTTGCTGAGGCCCTGCCGGCGCGGGCTTCGGCGTCATCTGTCCCAAGGCCTCCAGGCGCTTCTGTTCAGCCTCTTGCGCTTGCCGGCGCGCGAAGTCGTCATTGGGCGTCTGGGCAACGACCGGCGATACGGCAAGGGCTGCCGTCAGCAGGGCGCTGGCGGTCAAAACGAGATTGCGGCGGTGAGCAGCTGGTGGGGGCCGGGCCGACTTCATAACTCTATCTGCCTCTTGCCTTAGGGAGTATCAGTCTTCTGCAAAGCATCCAAAGCCGCCGACAATCCTTTCAGCGAGAATTTGATGTTGACCTTCTGCCCATTCATCATCTGCACGTGCCCGGTACCATCGGCTGCCTTGGAAAACGCCGCGATCATGCGGGCGTCCAATTTCTGCTGAGACCAGCAGCCGGCCTGAGTGCAATTGCGGTAGGCGAGTTGCACCACAGGCTTGTCGGCCGCGTCGATGCTTAGCCCAGAGGGCAGATACATGTTGAGCGGCACAAGGGCGGTGAGAACGAGATCACTTGCCGGCGGCTTTGCACCCTTTTTGCCTGATGTGGCCGGTACATCTGCCTTGGCGATGGCAAGCGTCAGTACGTTAACATCCTGGTCGCCCTGCTTTACCGTCGCAATCTGCGCGACCTCACAGTTCGTTGTCGCAGCGCCATCGGCAGCCTTGCCGTCGATGCAGCGGTAATACCAGTCGTCGAATTTCTGGACGCGGGCCTGGGGCGCGGGTGCCGGCTGTGCAGGTGGGGCCGCAGTGGTCGTCTGCTGGCCATTTGTGTTTGCCGGAGCGGCCTGCTGCTCCTGCGCGAGGGCAGAATGCCCGTACAAGGTTGATGAAAACAGCAGCGTGGATGCCAACGCCCGCACTGAAAATGCTCTATTTAAAGCCGTTAAAGTCATGCAATCCCCACCAGCAATGCATTTGAATGTGCAAGTCGACCCGATCAATCGACTGTCCATCAAAGTTTTAAAAATACAGGGTTTTAGAAATACGAGGCCACTCATTGGCTGCGTCCGAGATATCAGACTAAAAGCACTATGGGCACACTGAGTCTTTCGCGCGCCGTTGTATTTGCGACGTTTCTGACGAGACGTGCTAATTCTACATCACCGACCCCTGCAGATTGATGGTAAATCCCGCTGCCGTTCTCGCTGAGTGCACCCTGCGATGTTTAAAGCATAGGGCCGGACAACCCGGTTCGTTTCATCGAAGCTTTTGTTGACGACATTGATCTTACGACACCAGCTTCGTTCAGGCGGCAGCCAAGGACACGGGTCGGCCAAGCTTTGATCCGCCCAATTGGACACCTCTATTTTCCGGGTGCGGTGGGCCAAATGGCCCCGTGGATGCATCATCCGCGATGAACTCGCGCGGATGACCACTCATCTTTTGTGATGATTGCCGCATCTGCCGCATACATTTCGGCCTTCCGGCCAGCTGCGCGTTATGCGGTCCGTGGTTTTCCAGTCAGCGTTGGATCTCCTGGGAGAGCATGAGCCGCTGTTCCTGCCGCTACAAGGCGGCAAGGTGCTGGCTGCTCCTGTCGGCAGCATACTGCCACTCATCAGGACGTTGTTCGATCTGTTCAATCTGGTTGGAGGTGTGGTGCGGACGGGCGACTGCGGTTGTCGTCGCTTGATGCTGCAAGCCTTGCCGATCTGGAGGGAGCCGCCGGCGCCGGCGCCGTCTGGCAGGGCGGTCAAAGAGTGCTTGCGCTGGAGAAAAAGCTACGCGGCCACGACGGCATTCCTGATGTCGACCTGCCGCCGTGGCTTAATGCGACATTGCGGCCCTATTAGGCGCACGGGCTGGCATCGTTGGCGTTTCTCAAGGGTGTTGGGCTTGGCGGCATGCTTTCGGGCGATATGGGTTTCGGAAAAACGGTCCAGGCGCTGGGCCTGATCGCCATCGAGAAGCCACTGGGCGACTATCGACCCGCGTTCTAGTCGTCGCTCCCACCAGCCTCATGGTCAATTGGGCGACGGAACCCGAAAAATTTGCGCCGGGATTATCCATACTCGTTCTGCAAGGTGCCGACCGCAAGTAGCATTTCCAAAGCCTTGAGGCTGTTGATCTTATGCTAACCACCTATCCGCTGCTGGCACACGACCAAGCCATCCTTGCCGAGCGCGGTTGGCACATGATCTTCCTTGATGAGGCGCAGGTCATCAAGAACGCAAATGCCGCGACGACGAAGCTGGTACATGGGCTAAAATCGCCGCATCGCTTTTGCCTAAACCGGGACGCCGCTGGAAAATCACCGCGGCGAAGTATGGTCGCTGTTTCACTTCATTGCTCCGGGGTTTCTCGGCGATTTGAAGAGTTTTACCCGTCAGTGGCGGACGCCGATCGAAAAGAAGGGTGACACGGCCAGCTCGCGGCTGTTAGCAACCCGTATCAAGCCCTTTCTGCTGCGGCGAACGAAGGAAGAGGTGGCGGCCGAATTGCCGCCAAAAACCGTTATAACCGAAAAAGTAGAGCTTTCTGCAGGTCAGCGGACGTTTTACGAATCCATCCGGCTAGCGATGCATGTAAAAGTTCAGGCGGCAATCGCCGAGAAAGGGCTCGCCCCCAGCCATATCGTCATTCTGGATGCCCTGCTGAAATTGCGTCAGGCCTGCTGCGATCCGCGCCTCTTGAAACTGACGCAACCGAAAAAGCTATCGGCAAGTGCCTTTGAGTCGGCCAAGCTCGAACAGCTGATCGAGTTGGTCGCCAATCTGATCGATGAAGGCCGCAAGTCATCGTATTCTCCCAGTTCACTTCATGTTGGAGTTGATCGGGAAGCGACTAGACGACGCGGGCATCGCCTATGCCTTGCTCACCGGCGATACCATCGATCGTGCAGCGCAGGTAATGTCGTTCCAAATGAAAAAATGCCTGTCTTCTTCATAAGCTTTAAGGCCGGCGGTGTCGGACTGAACCTGACGGCCGCTGATACAGTGATCCTCTACGATCCCTGGTGGAACCCGGCGGTCGAGGAACAAGCTCTCGACTGGGCCCACAGGATCGGCCAGGCTAAGCCGATCTTCGTCTACCGGCTGGTTGCCGCCGACCCGATTGAAGAAAAAATGGACGTGCTCAAAGACAAAAGCGTGCGCTGGCCGCCAGCCTCTTCGACCATGACTGCCGCCCGACACTCGCGATGACCGAGCCGGATCTCGACTTGTTGCTCGGGGTAGCTGATCGGGGGGGTGAGTGGATTATGGTCGCAACGCTTAATCTCACCCTGGATGCGGACCTCACCGCCGGCGTTTTCCGTCCCGCCGAGTTTAAATGACGTCTTCTCAGAAATCGCCCGTCAATCCTCAGCTGTAAATCTGGACACCAATGTTTCGTTGTCGAAGCTGTATCATAAACTCCATTGCGGGAGACGGCGAAATTCTTCGCGCTTGAGCCGCAAGTCGCAACTATGGTTGAGACCGCCTCTTTGCCTGCACAGAAGTTGCTCCGAGCGCAGCAGCGGGCCCGCCAACAGCGCCCGACCCAAAGCCTTTGTCATCTGAAACTATTAAGGCTGCTTATTTCAGACTTAAGTCGCTGTTTCTCGGCTGCCGAACAAGCGGTGGGGTATACGTCGCAAACAGCCAGGGTTTCTTCAGCATCGGTACGCCTTTGGGCTTGCTCGTGGTTGAGGTCATTAAACTGGTACCATGCTTGTGTCGCCGGCCTCGGCATGGTGCTGGCGCCGACTTTGCTGAGCGGCCGGGAAATGCGATCCGGCGTGATTGTAGCGCTCTCGGGACATGAGCCTGTCGAAACCGGAACTTGTCGGTACTAGCGTCGCTCGGAATCGCGCGGTCCGGCAATTCTGCGGCAGGGTGGGTGCCGAAATGCGGCGACTGGAGTGAGAGCAGGTTACGATGACGCACCCGCGCCGAAAATTCAGGGATGTCATTTTAGCCGATAAATTGAAAACGCTCGACGTCTTAGTCGCCCAAACTCTCTTTCGCGCAAGGGCGATTTTGCTTGATCGCCGATTCGCGCACTAGCCGATAGACTCTTTCGGGGACAGGAAGGTTTGCGCAATCGTCTAAATCGCGGTCTACACAATGGCCTTTCCGCATCACCGATTCGCTTATTCGCCAAAAAACCCGTTCGCTTAGAAATGGATACGCCTGTCACGACTGACACCGGATTGCCATCTTGCTGCTCAGCCCATTCGCCTATTCCCAAATCGGTTGTTCTGACGCACCAGGACGCGCCAATGGCGGCGATGCCCTTCCTTTGCGGTAAGGCATCTGCGTACAAACGGGCGGTATTACCGTCGATTTTTCCCCAACTGATCGCCAGCGTACGTCCGCCATATTGAGCATCATCGCCGCGCCAAAGCGACTGCGCCCCGCGGGCGAAACGGCACGGTATACCGTTAGCCTATCCTGCTCTCGGACCAAATCAGTTTGACCACCTATGCTAACGCGCAACTGCTATAACATGGCGACCAGACCGATTTCGTGGAAGATGCTGAAGCGGGCCGTCGTCGTGAGGTGTCGGAATGTCGGTGACCGAAACGGTGAGATATCAATAACATCCGAACGAGGCAACGACTAGCGCAACGCAGGAGAGGATTACCACCCTCAGCGCATGCCCGAAGAATGCGGGCATAGTGCAAAGCGTTCCGCCTCTCCGTCGTGTTTGAGGAAGTCGGGGCTGCGTCCGCCAACCGGCCAGACAGGCCGGGCGGGTGTCGGATAGATCTTGATGCCGTCGCAGTTTGCCGACAATACGCAGCGCTAATCAACGCCCTCGACGCCAAGCGACGACGATGCATCGCTGCCAGAGCATCGTCACCGGGAACGGCGGAGACCCGCTTGCGGGCTTCGTTCGCGAGGTGAATTGAGACGTCCGCCGCAGGCGGATCGCCCGGATCATCGGCCTGCCATCCCATCTAATATTAATCCGCCGTGTCCGGTTCTGCCTGTCATTATCATCCAGCCAAATCAGCTCTACGTCGAACGCAGGGCCCCCATCAAAAACATGGCCTGTTACTATTCTATGTCGATTGAGCCGAATCTGTTCGGCGAGGTCTGTCTTATCCGCCGATGGGGTCGCATTTGGCACCGGTGGTCATAGCCGAGTGCATCATTTCACGCCGGAGGAGGAGGCTGGCAACCTCTTCCTTGAACTGCTGCGAAAGAGGCGATCTCATGGATACGAACCGAAGCCCCATGGCCGCCCGGAGAGCGTCATCTGATCGGCTGCGAGAAGAGGACCGCCAGGGCGTGCCTTCCGGTAAACGTGAGACGGGGTCTCGCCCATTGGATTCAAACGTGATCTTGATCTCGGCGAAGAACGGACTGTTGATCGCGAGCTTCAGGCCAAATTTGTCGTTGCGGAATAACGGGCAGTCCGCGAAATAGGACCGTAGTGCAAGCGTAGGACGCGACGCCAATGGACGGTGAGGAAGTCGAAGACGCAGGAAACTCTATCGGCGTCGCGTTGCGGCACGACGTCCGGCAGCGCGGTCTTGATTTCGATCACAGAGCGTCGAAAGGCGCCGTGTGGAAACTGATCACTTCCGTGACCGACAGGCGGAACGGGTCTTGGTCGTCATGGAGCTTCCAGTCTATCATGCCGGTCGATCCGGCAGGGTGGCCTTGGCGATATGGTGAAAGCCACCCTCAAAAGGGCGGCTCGGCGCTGAGTCTGACTTCCCGTTCGGCCATCAGGACTTCGCGCCCAGCCAGCGCCAGGTCGAGTTCCGCTTCGATCCGGCGACGTTCGTCCGGGTGTACGTTCGTCCGGGTGTGCGTTCCGCAACTCGGCCTGCAGTTCCACGATGCTCCGTTCCAGTTCGTTTGCCATCGTCGTCTCCTTGACGTTTGTTAAAGACGACGCCCGCGGTCATGGAGGGATGGAGGGGTCAACGGTCGCGATAGAGACCGGCGGAGCCGGCAGGGTGAGCCGAACTTCTGTGGTCGGGCCTCAGGATCGGGCAAGAAATTTCGGGGACCCGCTCGTCCTAGGCCTTCATGCCGCCATGGCATCCTCGGTTGGACGCAGCAGACATTCCCTCTCCGTACTGCCCATTGATCCGCAAGTGGGCTCGATGCCCGCGTGCGGATCCACCAATACAGATGCACCGTGATGCGCCAAATACGCGGTAGCTGTGGAAAAATCAGCAAATCGCTGCTCTTGGCGGGGTGGGTCGATGACAGGGCTGTGATCCTCTGTCAGGGATTTTCGCACGAATGACAATGGGGAGAACGATATGACGACCACCAATGAAATTGCCGACAAGATCGCCGACGAGCACAGTCTCACGAAGGCCCAGGGAAAGGCGATCGTCGAAGCGGTGATTGCATCGATCATAGAGGCAGCGATTGCCGGCGACGAAACGAGCCTTCCCGGCTTCGGAAAATTCAAGGTGAAAGATACACCGGAGCGCGAGGCGCGCAATCCCGCGACCGGAGCGGCCATCAAGGTCGCCGCCGCCAAGAAGCTGGTTTTCACACCAGCCAAGGCGCTGAAGGATGCGCTCAACAAGTGATCTGAGGAAAGCCCCGCCCGGATCGAGCGGGGCTTCGATGTCTGATCAGCGGCGGGTGTTGCGCGACCAGATGAGCTGCAGTCCCTCGTGTCCCTGGATTTCACTGAGCGTCGCGTAGATCGGGGCCGGAAAACTCGGATCGTCAAGTTTGACCGAGATGCAGGCGCGCTCGGTTTCCCGGGCCTGCTTCTGCCAGCCTGCGCCGAATTCGACATTATGCGGTGCACCGCATAAGGTCGATTATGCATAGAGCGGGATTATGCGGAGCGTTGGTCGCTGAAGCCTGCTTTTGCCGATGCTCGCGGTGGATTTTACTCCGCATAATTCCGGAGCCTTCTGTGCCGCTGAGATGGATAGTGCGTCTTAAAATGCGGACGTCTTTGGCCTATGCTGATCCGCATGATCATTTAGGCGGAAGCTTCAAAGTTGGCGGAAAAGAATGATGCTTGGGAGAACATTGCTCGCATTCGACGGCGGTTAGCCGATCTGAATGAAGAGCGGATGGCGCTTGAGCGTGAGCTGGAAGTGTTTGAGCAACAGCTGATTTCCGATAGCCCGATTGCCGCCGAAAAGCCAGCCTTCACCGATGCCCCTGTTACCAACAGCTCGCCGTCGATGGAGAAGGTGGAGTTATTCCGGCAGTTGTTTGCCGGGCGCCCCGATGTCTTTCCGGTGCGATGGGAAAATAGAAAGGATGGACGCACCGGCTATTCGCCATCCTGTTCCAACGAGTGGGCGAAAGGAATCTGCGGCAAGCCGAAGGTGAAATGTGGGGACTGCCCGCATCAGGCGTTCATCCCGTATTCCGAGGATATCATCGAAAAGCACCTTCGTGGCGGCGATGCCCGTTCAAGCGACTTTGTTGCCGGCGTATATCCATTGCTGCAAGACGAAACATGCTGGTTCCTTGCTGCTGACTTCGACAAGGAAAGCTGGGCGGACGATACCAGAGCGTTGCTGGCAACCTGTCACGCAAAAGGAATTGCCGCAGCCCTCGAACGGTCGAGGTCGGGAAACGGCGGCCATGTCTGGATATTCTTCTCCGAACCCGTTCCCGCGAAGGTCGCCCGACAACTGGGGGCCGCACTGATCACAGAGACGATGGAGAACCGCCCCGAGATCGGCTTCACGTCCTATGACCGTTTCTTTCCCAACCAGGATACCATGCCACTTGGCGGCTTCGGCAATCTGATCGCGCTTCCCCTGCAAAGGAAAGCTCGCGAAAATGGAAACAGCGTTTTTATCGATGGCGACCTGCAACCCTACGATGACCAGTGGGCATACCTGTCGTCTTTACCCAGGTTGTCGGCGGACGAAGTCTTCAGGATCGCCGACGAAGCCGAATTGTCGGGGCGGGTCTTGGGCGTCCGGATGCCGGTCGATGACGAACATGCCGATGAGCGGTGGATGATGTTGCCGTCACGTCGGAGCGAGCCGCGGCGAATTGAGGCTGCGATCCCGCAAAGCATCAAGGTCGTGATCGCCGATCAGGTTTATATCGATAGGACCGAGCTTCCGTCCGCGCTGATTGCGCAGTTCGTGCGCCTGGCAGCATTCCAGAACCCGGAATTTTATCGTGCGCAAGCAATGCGATTGCCGACATTCGGCAAGCCGCGGATCATCTACTGTGCCGAGCTTCATCACGCCATGTCGCGCTGCCACGAGGCTGCTTCGACGAAGCAATTGAGCTCGTCAAGAGCCATGGCGCGACCGCCATTTTGGAGGATCACCGCGAAGACGGAGATGCGCTACCCGCCGGCGTCTCGTTCCAAGGGGAACTGCGACGGCCACAATCGCGGGCCTTTGCTGCTCTTGTCGCCAACGATAACGGCGTGCTCGCCGCGACGACCGCCTTCGGCAAGACAGTTGTCGCTGCTGCACTCATTGCACATCGAAGCCGCAACACGCTGGTTCTTGTTCACCGCAGGGAGCTTCTCACCCAATGGGTAGAGCGTCTGAGTTCCTTCCTGAGCATCGACCCAAAGCAGATCGGCATCATCGGTGGCGGGAAAAGGAAGCCAACAGGGATCATCGATGTGGCGCTGATCCAAAGCCTGGTTCGCAATGGCGAGGTCGATGACATCGTGGGAAATTACGGTCATCTGATTGTGGACGAGTGCCACCATCTGTCCGCTGCAAGTTTTGAACTTGTCGCTCGCAGATCCAAGGCGCGATACGTGGTTGGCCTATCAGCGACGGTCGCCCGAAAGGACGGCCATCATCCGATCATCTTCATGCAATGCGGTCCCGTTCGCCATCGGGTCGATGCAAGAGTTCAAGCTGCCGAGCGTGGTATGCGCCACCGTGCCCGCGACCGTTCGACGAAGTTTGAGTTACCAGCGTCACTCGTCTCGGCAGAGCGCCCGTCAATGCCAGCGATCTATGCGGCCCTTGCGCAGGACCAAGGCCGAAATGACCTGATATTCGATGACGTGCTGAAGTCCCTCGAGGCCAAACGTTCGCCCATCCTGCTGACGGAGCGTAAGGATCACCTTGATTATCTGCAGCAGAAGTTCTCACCGTTTGTAAAAAATCTGGTGGTGCTACGTGGCGGCATGTCGGCGAAGGATCGCAAGCAAGCCAACACGGCGTTGAATGTCGCAGACGATGATGAGCGTCTGATACTTGCGATAGGCCGCTATATCGGGGAAGGCTTCGATGACGCCCGGCTCGACACGTTGTTCCTCACCATGCCGATCGCCTGGAAAGGCACTTTGGCGCAGTATGTCGGACGTCTGCATCGTCAGCATGACGGTAAGAAAGACGTCTTGGTCGTCGATTACGTCGATAGCACCGTTCCCGTTCTGGCCCGGATGGCGGCAAAGCGACGAGTGGGTTATCGCGCGCTGGGCTATGTGATCGAATGAGGGCGCCCCGCTGTGGGCGGAGCGCCGTGTTTCTGGTCAGCGGGACCAGATGAGCTTGTGCTCGCCTTTGTCGCCCTGGACGAGGGAGGCATAGACCGGAGCTGTGAAGGACGGATCGTCGAGCTTGAGCGAGAGGTATTCGGCGCCGGTTTCCCGGGCGGTCCGGCTCCAGCCGGCTCCGAACTCGACACCCGTTGCTGTGACCCGGAAGTCCGGGGCGCGATCGTTGTCGCGGTCGCAGGGTTTGATTGATGCCTTGACGTTGAGGGTGAGGGTCTTGATGGTACCGTTGTAGGCGCCGGTTTCGTCGCGGGTGAAGGTGCCGTTCTGAGCCATTGTCGTTTCTCCTGAGAGTTGTTCGAAGCCGCCCGATGCGGCCTCGATGGCGGTCGAGAGGCGACGGGTTGGCCTGCTGCATCCAAAGGACCACAGCGCCAGCGGAGGACGGCGGTAGCCGAGCTTGTTGGCTCGCGAGGAATGGCCGCTTGCGGTTAGGGGAAGAAGGTCGGCGAAGCCGTTGCAGGCCAAGGCCGGACCGGCGCCAGACCAGCCGAGATGAGAGGCCGTATCGGGGCTTCGCGGCATTGTCGGCCGAGAACGACGTGGATGATCGCCTCATCATCAGCAGGAACACCGCTGTCGCAGCGTCATCGCCCCTACCGATGTCATTGCCATTGCCATCATCTTGAGGACCGGCAGCAAGACACGTGGGCCTGTGAGGCCAAACTCGCCGTGCCGATAACGGATGAGCTGCATACCGACTGCTGGAATGGATTTTAAACCTCCGATTTGTTCAATACGCCGGACTTCTCCGGAGCCGACAAGCAACTGGAGGTAATAGTGACAAAGCGAAAGTACAGACATCGCCACAGTAACTGATGCTCGCCATCAACACGTACTTTGCCCAGACTTTCGGCGGACTGCGACAGACGCGAACACAAGTACTGTCGACCATCACTATGTCTCCATCTTAACGCTTTGAAACGGCGTCCGGAAGACGATCCCAGACGCCCGCCTTGCGCCATCGGGAGAACCGATTGTAAAGCGTCGTGCGCGGGCCATAACGCTCCGGCACATCTCGCCAAGTTGAACCAGTCCTGAAACGCCAGAGGATACCGTTGATGACCCAACGGTCATCAACACGTTCAATTCCACGGCTGTTGTTCGGCAGCAGAGGTGCAATGATAGCCCATTCCTCGTCGCTCAATTCGTGACGGCGCAGAGCAATCTCCTTTCAAGAAAATGAGAATCTGCAATGAGCTCAGTGCAAAGCACGGCCTCGTGGTTTTCCATCCAACGCGCAGCTGTTGATCGGCGCCCACAGCATTGCGCCGGCAACGAACAGCGCGCGAAAGGTCTCCCCCTTGTCGACCGACCGTTCCGGCCCGATGTCGTCGGCCTTGTTTTGGCTTGCCAGCATGACATGGAACTTGCCGGTCAATTCACTGCCGCCATCGAGACACTGAAAACTGATGGCACGCTGCAGGCGGTGAGCCTAAAATGGTTTGGAACGGATCTCGTGTCAGATTGAAGTGGTGGCTCATGCCGCAAGTCCGCAAAAAAGGGCCGGCGGCGGGCAAGGTGGCCTTATATCTGAAGGATATCGCTAAGCCGCAATCTTCCCGATTTCCCGCTTTGATGCCTGAACGAGAAATCCTGACCTGGTCAAACCATGTGCTTCTGCGTAGGCATCCACCTCCTGCAAGACATCCTCGGGCATCGTGATGTTTACGCGGACGGCCTTTTTCGTTTCTTTTTTAGCGAAACAAGAATGGCGGCACCTGAGGAATTATGAGGATCAGCCATAATGTCGGTGAGGGAAGATGCTTCAGGGACAGCCTCTCCATCTTCGACAGGACCGTCGACGTGAAAAGCCAAAGCCTCTTCGGCCATGCGACGGGCGTCAACCAAATCAGTGCCGGCTGTTACGACACCTGGGAAGTCAGGAAAGGAAACACCGTAATCGCTTTCGGCTTCCTTGTGGATCAGTCCGATATAGTTGCGCATAGTGATTACCTCAGTTTTAGCCCAGATTGCTTTTCGATGCTCTTGAGCGTCAACGGGATATCTTGCTTAGGATGAGGAACTGTTACCCGGCGTAGCTTTGACGGGTGTTTGAATTGGACGTGGCTGCCCTTCTTGGCAACCTTAAACCATACATCAATCGTCAAGGCAGAGTTAATATCGACGCTCTTCGGAGAGAGAATACACACACGAAATGTGTATAAATCAAGATTGCACAGCGTCGCTTGGAATTTACGGTAAGGCGAGAGCCATTCCGCGAACAAAGCGTGATTGGCGGCGTCCCGGACGAAATGCAGGGTCGCCGCCTGCCACGGCGTGGTGAAACGCCCGCAAATTGGCGTTAGCGGCTGAGGATACAGGAACATGTCAAGCTCCCAACGGTTTAACCCCGTCAATTGAAGGAGTTCTACATGGCATTCGTCAAAGCAAAAGATGGTACGCAATTGCATGTCAAAGATATGGGCCAGGGACGTCCTGTCCTTCTCATCCATGGATGGCCGCTGACAGGCGACATGTTTGAATACCAGACGCTGGCACTTCTGGAAGCCGGATACCGGGTGATCACCTATGACCGGCGTGGTTTTGGTCAGTCAGGCCATCCGGCGGACGGCTATAACTATGATACCTTCGCCGACGATTTGGCGAGTGTCCTGGAGGAACTCGACCTACAGCAGGTCTCGCTGATCGGGTTTTCGATGGGTGGTGGCGAAATTGCCCGCTATCTCAGCCGCCATGGTGTGTCACGCGTTGCAAAGTCGGTGTTGGTTTCTTCTGTTGTCCCGTATCTCCTGAAGGACGGGAGCAATCCCGATGGCGTGGATGCAAGTGTATTTGAGGATATGAAGGCACAGATTCGCAAGGACCGCTTCGCCTTCCTGCAGGCCTTTGCGAAAACTTTTTACGGGGTCGGGATGCTGACCAATCCGGTTAGCGAGGGTGTGCTCGATTGGTCGTTTGCGCTCGGCATCATGGCAAGCCCCAAAGCCACGATCGAGTGCATCGATGCGTTCGGTAAAACGGATTTTCGCGGCGATTTCTCAGCGTTTACCATGCCGACGTTGGTCATTCACGGGACGGGCGACAAGACAGTCCCGATCGGTCCGTCGGGTCGTGCTGCTGCAGCCGGTATTACCGGGGCGACCCTAATTGAGTATGACGGCGAGCCTCACGGCCTGTTCGCGACGGTCCCCGAGCGTCTCAACAGGGATCTGCTCGAGTTCTTAGCTTAGCTGTCGGAATGCGTGAGTAGGTACAGCGAAAGGCGGGCTGGTCCTGCCTTTCGTATTTTTCATGAAAATATTTTGATCAGCAACCATCCTCGCCCGCAAAGGGAAGCCTCACTGAGGTGCGACCTCACCGACTTTGGACTTGCAATGCCGAGGCGGAAGAAGGCCCACGTACTTTTAATTCGTTGGGGGACGGAAGGTGGGGGTGGTTGCTCCATCAACAGGAGTTGGACAGGATCAAGGTTCGTTAATTGAGTAATATAATGCGTTTCCCTGCCCCCGCCATTTCCCGAGTCCGCCTTGAGCAGTTGCTTTCTCTCAACGCTCAATCCAAGCCGATTTCGCCTGAAGTCAGGCTGGGAAGCCCCGCGCCAGAGCAGGCAAGCCTAGATCTTTCCCGGCCAACGGGAGGTACCTCACGCCGAGAGCCAGAAGAAACTTTTTTACATCAATGACTTGGAAGAGATTGCGTCATGCGACTTATGGAATCTGGGGTTTTCATAGCGCGAAAAAAAAGAATTTTACCTAATCGCTTGAATGTCAGCACTCACCGTCGGACAGCTTCGCTCTCAATCTTAATCAGAGTGGTCTGAATTGATTGCCACCATCAATTGCTTTTGATGGCTCGAACCTGTCTCACCCACCACTCCGGATAAAATCTAGAAGAAAATGATGAGCCCGACGGCTCTCACCGCATTTCCAGAATACCCAAGAGCTTACCACGATAGCTATCGCCGATCACAGCGAGGACGATAACGGCACCGATCACGATAGGTTTGACATTATCGTCGGCGCCCAGAAGTTGCAAGCCGGTCGACAATACCTGCAGAATGCACGCGCCGACCAGTGTTCCGACAATTGAGCCTTTGCCACCCGAGAGACTTGTCCCACCGATGATGACGGCCGCAATTGCATTTAGCTCATAGCCAATCCCTGCGACAGGACTGCCGACGTTCAGCCGGAGCAGATAGACCATAGCGGCTATCCCGGCAGTCAGCCCCGAGATTGCAAAGACTGCAATTTTGTAGCGCCGCGGCGTATGGCCGGAAAGGCGCACGGCCTCTTCGTTGGTGCCGATGGCAAACACGAAGCGCCCGAAAACCGTATATTTCAGGATGAACCATCCGATGAGAACGACGACGATCGCGATCAGGAAGATCGACGGCAGCACGCCCCAGAAGATGAGATTTCCGAAATCGACGAATGGCTGCGGCAGGCCCGTAATCGTGGAGTTATCGCTGACCACACGCGCCAGACCGCTGGCGACATTGAGCATTCCTAGCGTGACGATGAACGAGGGAAGCTTCCACCTCTCGCAGATCCAGCCGTTGAGCCCGCCAAGAATGAGGCCAACGCCCATGGAGGCAACTGATGCCAGAACGATCGCTTGCCAAGGGGACAGACGGGGATCGATCATGATGGTGGCGCCAACCACCGTGCAAAGTGCTAGAAGCGAACCCACCGAGAGATCGATGCCCCCGACGAGGATGACGAAGGTCATGCCGGACGCCAGGACGGTGTTGATCGCCGTCTGAACGAAAATCTTCAGGAAGTTCTCGGGCGTCGCAAAATAGGGGGCTGCGGCCGAGAAGAATATGACGAGGACGACGAGTGCAATCGCAACACCGGCTTCCCGCATTGAAATACGCAGGATGGTATCAACGAGGCGCACCCGTTTCACGGCACTCGTGGTTTCAGTGTTCTCGGACACGACTATACTCCTTGTAGGCCAGTGAGAGGATCTTGCTCTCGTCAAACTCTTCACGTGTCACTTGACCAGCAATCTTTCCGGCTGAAAGAACGATGATGCGGTGGCAGATGCCCATCAGCTCAGGCAGATCGGAGGAAACCACGAGAATGCCCTTTCCCGTGGCAGCCAAGTTCCAGACAAGCTCATAGATCTCGGCTTTGGCGCCGACATCGATCCCGCGGGTGGGCTCATCGAAAATGAGCACCTTCGGTCCGCGGAAAAGCCATTTGGCGATAACCACCTTTTGCTGGTTGCCGCCGGAAAAGGTTCTGACGACCTGTTTGATCGAGGGCGTCTTTATGCGCAGTTCCTGCACCAGACGCCTGGCATTGCTGTCTTCCACCGTCTTCAGGATCAGTCCGTTGCGGGAGATCTTGCGCAGGTCGGTTATCGTCGAGTTCTGGGCGCAGGTCATGTCGAGCATGAGCCCCTGTGTTTTGCGGTCTTCGGTCGCAAGGCAAAGGCCCGCGTTCACCGCATCCTTCGGGGATCTGATCTCGACCACTTTTCCATCGACCCTGATCTCCCCGGCGGCTTTCAGATCGGCTCCGAAAATGGCTCGCACGGCCTGCGTGCGGCCGCTGCCGACAAGGCCGGCGATGCCGACGATCTCCCCGCTAGCAACGGAGAACGACAACTCCGGGCTATCGCGGCTTACCCTGAGACCCGACACTCCGAGCGCTTCGCCATAAACGGGGCTGTCTTTGCGGAACACGTTGAGATTGGCAATCGTTCGGCCGACCATGAGCTCAACGATTTCAGGAATGGCAAGTCCGGCGAGCGGCCGGGTAATCACGTGCTGGCCATCGCGCAATATGGTCACGTCGTCGCCGACTTCAAAAATCTCTTCGAGACGATGAGATATGTAAAGCGTTGTTACGCCGCGGTTTCGCAGGCGTCTGAGAATTTCGAAGAGGCGATCGACCTCCTTCGAGGTCAGCGTCGCAGTCGGCTCATCAAGCACAAGGAATTTGCTTTCGTAGCAAAGCGCCTTTGCGATTTCGAGCAATTGCAACTGTGCGACACTCAAGCGGCCGGCCTGCATTGTTGGCGCTATGTCGAGGCCGACTTCGGCGAGCAGTTCAGCCGCGCGTCTGTTCATCTGCTTGTAGTCGACCAGTCCGTGGCGGCGCGGCAGGTTCTCGAACAACAGGTTTTCAGCAACCGTCAGATTCGATAGTGGATGGAGTTCCTGATGGACGATGCGGATGCCGGCGCTGAAGGCCTCAAAGGGCGACTGAGGCTCATAGCGCCTGCCGTCGAACCAAATCTGCCCGTCGTCGGGTTTGAACACGCCGCCGAGAAGATTAATGAGCGTAGATTTTCCGGCGCCGTTTTCCCCAAGCAGCACATGTCCCCTGCCGCGGGAAATTTCGATGGAAACGTCCTTGAGCGCCACAACGCCGGGAAACCGTTTGCCGATCCTGTCCAGCCTCAAAATCGTTTCTTCGGTTTCATGTACCAAGTCGATCTCATGCATCGTTCGATCCGGATGAGGGTCAGCAGCACTTCGACGGTTCTAAACAATCGACGCGGCTAGTCATAAGCGGGAATTTTTGCAAATGCCTGCCGGGGAGATGATGCGCCAGCCATGAGCCAGCGCATCCGGTTTTGTTTGGACTACAAAGTGACAAGCTACTTCGTTATGAGCTTGATGTCAGTCTTGACCCAGCCGGTGAACTTCTCGCCCTTCATTTCACGAAGACCGTAATCGATGCCCATGGCAGCCATCTGGGCACCATATTGCTCAACGGTTGCCAGCACCTTGCCATCTTTGATCAAAGGTTGAACGGCTGGAATATTGTCGAAGCCGACAACTTTGATCTTGCCGCTCACGCCAGCCGCATCAAGCGCTTTCACAACACCAAGCACCATCGAGTCGTTGGCAGCCATGACGCCCTGAATGTCATGATATTTGGTCAGAAAATTCGTCATGACAGTGTTAGCTTCTTCGGTCTCCCAATGCGCGGTTTTGCTGTCGAGAAGCTGCAGACCACCGGCCTTGATCGCGTCGGCAAAGCCTTTCGCCCGCTCCTTGGCATTATCGGCTTCCGGGTTGCCTTCCAGGACGACGACCTTGCCACCCTTACCGAGATCCTTAGCAAGAGCATCGCCGGCCAGCTTGGCGCCATCCCTGTTGTCAGGACCGAAAAAAGCGAGATCGATACCGGCGGCCTTCTTCGCACCCTCATCGAGCGCAACATCAATATTGATGACCTTTACGCCCGCTTTTACCGCCTTGGCCAGCGGTGTTACCATGGCCTTAGAGTCTGCCGGAGCAACGACGATGATGTCGTACTTCTGCGTCACAAAGTTTTCGACGGCATCGACCTGCGATGCGAAATCACGCTCGTCTTTCATGCCGACGGCCTTGAAGTCGAACTTGTCCTTATTCTTGGCGGCGTAATCGTCGGCGCCAGCCTTCATCTGCTTGAAAAATTCGTTGGAAAGCGACTTCATGATGAGGCCAACTTTCGGCTTGTCAGCGGCGAAGGCCGGAGCAGTGCTCATCGACAATGCGACGGCCACAAAAAGCGAGCCAGCCGCACTGAGTTTCAGCACGTTGCGACGGGTTTTGATATGAAAAGCACTACGAATTCGTAGATTCGACATTTTAAACCTCCCCAATGTCTTGGAAACCAGGGCCTCCTCGCCCGTATGAACCGTTTCCAATCGTCGACGGATACCAAGTCATATATACGCTGTCAATGCCGTATCCTCGCGCAGTTATGCAACTTGAAGATGTATCTGGCCAGGAAATTGACAGCGTGACATGAACCGGTTCTATATTGCGCGAAGCAAAGTTCGCTCTCAAACTCAGGTCAAATGACGGCTATTGAGCGCGCGGATCTCCATCGGTATGAGACAGGGTAAATCGGACGTTCGGTCTCCGAAGCACATAGGCAGAGCCTGAAAATGAAGAAGGTCGGGATACGAGACGTTGCCAAGCGCGCCGGGGTCGCGACTGGGACTGTTTCCAGGGTGCTGAATGGCCACGCTTCCGTGGCGCAGGACGTGCGCGACAGCGTTGATAAGGTCATTGCGGAGCTTGGCTATCGACCGGACCCCCATGCTCGCAGCATGCGAAGCAGAGTGAGCAGGCTGATCGGAATCGTGATCCCGAATTTGTCCAACCCTTTTTTTGCCGAAGTTGTGCAGGGTGCGGAGCAGGCCGCAGCATCGTTCGGCTACAATGTCATCTTCATGACCTCGCTCGATGACGTTGCAAAGGAAGCAGACCGGCTGGAGCAACTGGTCGGACGCAAGGTCGATGGGATCATCCTTGTTCCCAGTGACGGCTTTCACGCAACGAAACCTCCTCTTGGTTTGCCGCTCGTCGTGCTCGACCGGCTAATTAAGGATTATCCGGGCGTTGCTGCCAACCATCGTCAGGGCGCGAGGCTTGGCGCGGAATATCTTTTGAATTTGGGCCATCGCAGTATCGGTATCGTATCCGGGCCGTCCGACTCTGTCCCTGCAAATGATCGTCTCAGTGGCTATCTGGAGGCCGTTGAGGTTTTCAACGGCAGCAGCGGCCAATCGTGCAGTACCATGGTCGTGGAGGCCACATTCGATTATGAAGGTGGCTTGCGGGCCGGGAGTTATTTGCTGGCACAGGCACGCAACGAGAGGCCGACGGCGATCCTGGCGAGCTCAGATCAGCAGGCAATCGGCTGCATGCGGGCTGCCTACGACCTCGGCATTCCCATACCCGCTGCCCTTAGCATTGTCGGGTTCGACGGCATTCCTCTTTCTTACATGACGACGCCACGATTGAGCACTATCCGACAGCCGATAGCGGCGGTCGCTGCCGCGGCGGTGGAAATGATCTTGGGCCGCCGCGAGTTTTCCGAAGCCGATAAACCCCTTCTTCTGGAGTGTGCGCTCCTTGAAGGTGAGACCGCATCATCGCCTAGCCAGGTCCCGATGCTAAGAAATACATAAATCAAAAAGCATGTGCTGGACGTTTAAACATTTCCATATTAAATACCTGTCGACAGATTGCACGCAGATTGCCACTGATCGCATTCTCCGGCTGCATTGACATAACGGGAACGCTATATGGAATTGGTCCGCACACGCGGTTCTGGCACCCAGACAGTCTACGCGACCATCAGGCAGGAGATTCTTGCCATGACATTGGCGCCCGGCTGTCCTCTCGACGAGGTCAAGTTGTCTGAGCGCTTTGGAATGTCGAGGACGCCGATCCGGGAAGCCCTTTTGCGGCTGTCTGCCGATGGACTGATCACCACCTTGCCGAACCGCAGCACCATTGTCGCGGCCATCGATTTCGCGACGCTTCCCACCTATTTCGAAGCACTGACATTGATGTATCGCGTGACGACACGCGGTGCCGCCGACAAGCGCAATTCTACCGCCATGGCCCACATCCGCGCGTGCCAAGCGGATTTCGCTCAGGCTGTGGCGTCCAGGGATGCCTACGCGATGATCGAGGCGAATCGCGACTTTCACGTCGCAATCGCGGAACTGGCCGGCAACCACTATTATACGACCTTCTTCTCCCGGCTGCTGGATGAGGGACGCCGTATCCTGAGGCTCTACTATTCGACGTTCGACGACCGATTGCCACGGCAATATGTCGATGAGCACGAGGAGACGATCGCCACGATCGAGGCCCAGGACGTCGAGAAAGCCGATGCGCTGGCAACCGGCCACGCGGACCAGATTGTTGCGCAGATCCAGGAATATGTTGCCCGCGATGCCGGCAACGCCCGTCGCATCACGATCGTCTAGCGTCACCCGCCGCACGGGTGATCCGCGTGTCGAGCGCTGCCGAAAACCCGTTTCGGACTGGACGCTTTTCGTAACGGTCCATTCCAAACCCGCATTACCACCACGTCTTCAAATCATTGATTGCCGAACGCTGCAGGAGCCCACACATGGAATGGAATTTCCCCGTCGCAAGGATCGATGACCCGGAGCGCTTGCAGCGGGTTGGGCTATTGCAACAGGTGCTGGCGGCTGCCGATTGCGGCGGCATCCTGCTCGGCCCGACAGAAAGTCTGCGTTATTTTACCGGCCTGGTGTGGCATCAGAGCGAGCGTTTGCTCGGAGCGCTGGTGACGCCCAGCGCTCTCTACTACATCGTCCCAGGCTTTGAGCTTGGCCGGGTGGAGACGTTGGCGAGGTTGCCGGGCGAGGTCGTCGTATGGCAGGAGGAGGAAAGCAGTGCCGCCCTCATCAGCGCGTTGCTTCCTCCGAACAGCCGCCTGGCGCTCGACGACGCCTTGCCGCTCTTCGTCTATCACGCGCTTGCACAAAATCTTGGTGCGGAACGCCTCGTCGATGGCGGGAGGATGATCCGCGACCTGCGCCTGTGCAAATCCAGCGCCGAGATCGACCTCATCCAGTTCGCCATGAACCTGACGCTCGAGGTGCAGCGACGCGCGAATGCCTTCATCAAGCCGGGCATCCGCGCCTCGCAGGTTGTGCAATATATCGATGAGCAGCACCGGGCGCTCGGTGTCCCCGACGGATCCAGCTTCTGCATCGTGTCCTTTGCCGAGGCCACCTCCCTGCCCCACGGCGTCGATGGAGACCAAGTCTACCATGCCGGCGACGTCGTCCTCGTCGATACGGGTTGCCGCATCGACGGCTATCATTCGGACCTGACGAGAACCTACGTCTTGGAAGACCCGGACGAAGACTTTGCCCGGGCCTGGACAATCGAGCGGGAAGCGCAACAGGCGGTCTTTGATGCCGCGAAAATCGGCGCGGCGTGCAGCACGCTCGACGACGCCGCGCGCGCCGTACTGTCGAGATATGGTCTTGGCCCCGACTACCGGCTGCCTGGCCTTCCGCATCGCGCCGGCCATGGGCTTGGGCTGGACATTCATGAAGAGCCCTATCTGGTCCGTGGCAATGCGACCGTTCTCGCACCTGGAATGTGCTTTTCTAACGAGCCAATGATCGTCTTTCCGGAGCGCTTCGGTCTCCGGCTGGAGGACCACATCTACATGACGGAAACCGGGCCGCGCTGGTTCACGACCCCCGCAAAAGGACCGGCCGAGCCATTCGCCAATTGACAGCAATCGTCTATGATCGCCGGCCGGCCTGCGGGTGATTGTCGGCACCGGCGCCGTCAACACCAAGATCGCCGCCGAGCATGCGGCCCACGCCCAAAAGGTCGGCGGGCATGGTCTGATGGTCATTCCAAGGGTCCTGTCGCGCGGCACCTCGGCGTCTGCCCAGCGCGACCATTTCAAGACCATCCTGTCGGCGGCACCCAACCTTCTGGCGGTGATCTACAACAGCCCCTATTATGGCTTTGCGACCCGCGCCGAGTTGGTCTTCGATCTTCGCAACGACCACAAGAACCTGATCGGCTTCAAGGAATTCGGCGGCCCCTCAGACCTGCGCTACGCTTCGGAAAACATCACCAGCCGCGACGATGAAGTGACGCTCATGGTCGGTGCCGATACGGCTGTGTTCCACGGGTTCGTAAACTGCGGCGCGTCCGGCGCCATCACCGGCATCGGCAATGTTCTGCCCAAGGAAATCCTGCATCTGGTCGCGCTCGCCCAGGCGGCGGCAGGGGGCGATGCGGTTGCCCGCGCCCATGCGCTGGAACTCGAAAGCGCCCTCGGCGTGCTCTCTTGCTTCGATGAAGGCCCGGATCTGGTGCTCTATTACAAGCACATGCTCGTTCTCACCGGCAATCCCGAATTTACGCTGCATTTCAACGAGACCGACAGCCTGTCGGACAGCCAGCGCGATTACGTCGAAAAACAGTTTGCCCTGTTCCAGGCCTGGTATGCGGATTGGTCGAAGCAGTTCGCGTCGCTGGAAAAATCCAAGGCAGCGTGAGGCAGTAGAGCCAAGCCGACGCGCAGGACACCGGATCGAAGCGGCCAGAGTCGCTTTGATCCCATACCACAAGAGCGGGACGGCCTAGCCTTCAGTTTCGGCCGCTGCTTTGACGAACGACGAGCCGGCAGGCAATGCCCCGCTCACCGGGCGCAATCGCCTCGCCCTTGGTGAGGCCCAGAATGGCAAGGCCCGCCTGCCGCCCGAGCTCCTTCAACTCCATGTCGATCGTCGTCAGGGCCGGCCGCGTCTGCTCGGCAATGACCTCCCAATTGTCGAAGCCAACGACCGCGACGTCCTGGGGAACACGCACCCCGCGGTCGCGCAAGGCATCGATCACCCCGCGGGCGATCTGGTCATTGCCACAAAAGATCGCATCGGGCGTCGCGTCTCGCTCGAAGATCATGTCGATCGCCGCGTGCCCCCACTCCTCCGTCCAGTCGCCGAACAGCACTTCCGCCCCCGCGCCATAGCTATCCCGGTAGGATCTGGCGCGTAGCCGGGCCGCCAGATAATCCTCGGGACCGGTGATGTGGATGATGGTCCGTCTCGACAACCCCACCAGATGGTCGACGGCAAGTCGCGCGCCTTGCACGTCGTCGGGCAGGAATGACAGACTTCCGGCCGGACCCTTCGCAAAAGCATAGACGACCGGGATCGAAAGATTGAGAAGCTCGACTGGCGGAACGACATCCAGCCGGGTCGCCGTGAAAATGATGCCGTCGACATGCTTGTCCAGCAGCGCTTCGAGATGAAGTTTCGCAAGAGCGGGGTCGTTGTTGGTGGCGCAGAGAAAAACCGAAACGCCCTGGCTGACAAGCGCCTCCGACACACCTGCCGTCATCGGCAACGTCAAGCGGCCATAGGTGTCGTTCGTCAACATGCCGATCGTCGAGGTTCGCTTGCTGAGCAATCCCCTCGCCAGCGAACTTGGGCGAAAGCCGATCTCGGCGGCTATCTGCTTTACCCGTAGGCGCGTTTCCTCGTTCACGCGGCCGGTGTCGTTCAGCGCATTCGAAACGGTCGAGATGCTAACGCCGGCGCGCTTGGCGACGTCTCGGATGGTGCGGCGGCGATGGGCGAGGCTTGTCAAAATAGGGGTCCCGGATTTTCGTTGCCAAAAGGTTTTAGCAAAGGCCATATACTTTGCAAAAAGGTTTTTGCATATTTTTGCACACACAATGTCGACATACCGATTTTTCTCGAATAGCGTCGTGGCAACGTCAAACAAAGGTGCTTGACGGCAACGAAAAAAGGGAACGCTTATGCACAAAATCAAATTGGCGCTCATAGCACTTTCGCTTTTGGCAAGCACGTCGCTTGCAAACGCCGAAGACATCACCCTCTGGGTTAGGACCTCGTCCGGCGCCGTGCTTCAGGCGCTTGCCGACCACTACAACGCGTCCCATGCCGACAAGGTCAACGTCACGCAAATCACCGCCGAGCAGATGGTGCCGAAACTCGGCGCCGCCATCGCCGGCGGCGCTGCCCCCGATGGCGCTGTCCTCGATTTGATCTACCTGCCGACATTCGCGGCGGCCGATAGCCTCGAAGACATCAGCGACTTCGTCAAGTCCGCCCCTTACGCAAGCGCCATGAGCCCTTCGCATATTCGCCTGGCCACCTATAACGACAAGGTCTACGGCGTCCCGGCCCTGCCCGACGCCTCGATCATCGCCTACAACACCGACCTGTTCACCAAGGCCGGCCTCGATCCGTCCAAGCCGCCGGCATCGCTCGACGAGATCGCTGCGGATGCCAAGAAGATCTCGGCACTCGGCAACAGCACCTACGGCTTCTATTTTGTCGCCAATTCCGGCAGCTGGCTGATCTATGACTTCCTGCCGCATATCTGGGCGGCGGGCGCCGATATCCTGAGCGCCGACGGCAAGACCGCCACGGTCGACACACCGGCCATGCGCGAGACCATCGCCGCCTACCGCGACATGTGGAAGGCCGGTGCCATCCACCCAACCTCGCGCTCGGGCAACGGCAACAACGCCGTCGAAGCCTTCGCCTCCGGCAAGGTCGGGATCCTGATGACCGGCTCCTACATCGTCAATCTGCTGACCAGCAAATATCCAGACGTAAAGTTCGCGGTGGCGCCGATTCCCGGCCCGAAGAACGGCGCGTCCAGCTTTGCCGGCGGCGATACCTTGGCGCTGATGAAGGGCATCGCTCCCGCGAAGAAGAAGGTCGCCCTCGACTTCGTGAATTTCTACATGCAGCCGGACCAGCAGGTGTTCATCACCCAGGAATCCGGCATGCCGTCGCGCACCGACCTTGCCAAGGAAGCCTATGCCAAGTTCGACCCGCGCAACCTCACTGCCTATGATGTGCTTGCCAAGGCCCGGACGCCCTACACCTTCTCGTCCGACGAACTCTTCGTCAGCCGCACGGGGCCGTTCGTCAACCTGATCCAGGGCGCGATCTTCGGCGATGACGTCAATGGTTCGATCGCCAAGACGCAGGACGATTTCACGAAAATCCTGAAGCGCACCAACCCGAACTGATGTTCCAATCACAGGCGCAGGGCGGCACCCTCCGTCCTGCGGTAGCACACCATCCCCATTGAATGCTCTCAACGAAGCGGAAACTCAGTTGTCTTCAAACCCAGGCATGCGGGCATCTGCAGATCACGGACGTGCCAACAAGCCCGAGCCAACGGGTTGGCTGGGACTGCTGTTCATCCTACCAAGCACGCTCTTCATTCTGCTGCTGTTCATTCTGCCGTTGATCATGACGGTCTGGATGAGTTTTTATAACTGGCCGCTGCTCGGTAGGACGAAGTTCATCGGCCTTGCCAATTACATCGAGCTCGCCGGCGATACCCAGCTCTGGCATTCGCTCGGCTTCACCATGCTGTACACCTTTCTGGTGACGACAGCCCTTTTCTTGGTCGCCTTTCCGCTGGCGCTGCTGGTCGATCGCCCGATGCGGATCGCCGGCTTCTTTCGCACCATCTACTTCCTTCCCGTGGTCATCGGCTTCGGCGCGGCATCGACGCTGTGGATGTGGCTCCTCAATCCAGACAATGGCGTTTTCGCTGAACTCCTGCAGGCCGTCGGCCTGGTCAACAGCGCGCCAAGACCACTGGAAAGTTTCTGGACAGCGCTTGCCGTCATCATCCTGATGGTCGTGTGGAAAACGGCGGGCTTCACCATGGTGATCCTGCTGACGGGGTTGCAAGGCATTCCCGACGATATTATCGAGGCAGCAAAGATCGACGGCGCCAGTCCTTTCAGCCGCTTTCGGCGGATCACCCTGCCGCTGATGCGCAATTCGATCATGCTGGCGTTGATCCTCAACATCACCTCGTCGATGCTCGCCTTCGATCAGTTCTTCATCATCACCCAGGGCGGGCCTCAGAACAGCACGATCTCGGCGGTCTACTCGATCTATCTGGCATCCTTCTCCTCCTACCGTCTCGGATACGGCTCGGCGATCTCCTTCTCGCTGCTGGTCGTGCTGGTGGCGATCAGTTCCATCCAGTTCGTTTTCCTGCGCCAACGTCCGGAGGGCGAGCGATGACCCCGGTGCCTTCGACCGTTGCGCCGAGGCGGCGCGCCGACAGGACCACGAAGCTCGCCTTTCTGGCTGTCTCGATCGTGTTTTCGATCTTCTTCATCATGCCGATCGTCTGGTCCTTCGCCAACTCCTTCAAGCCGGCGGCAGAGGCGCTTGCCCATCCGGTCGCGCTTTTTTCCAAGGCTTTTTCGCTGGAGAACTATCGCCGTCTCGAACACGTCGGCGCCGGCTGGTATGTCTACGCTCTCAACTCCGTCGCCATCGCCATCGGCACGGTGGTGCTGACTGTGCTGATATCGGTGCCGGCCGGCTACGGCTTTTCGAAATTCCGCTTTCCCGGCCAGTCGCTGATCTTCATCATGGTGATGGCGACGATGATGATCCCGTTTCAGTCGATCCTGACGCCGCTGTTCCTCATCCTGAAGGTCATCCACCTGCAGAACAGTTTGGTCGGCCTGGTGCTTATCTATGTGACCTTCCAGCTGCCGTTCTCGATCTTCATGATGCGCAACGCTTTCGATGCCGTACCACAGGCGCTGATCGAGGCCGGCCGCATCGATGGCGCGTCGCAGACCACCATCCTGCGGCGGATCATGCTGCCAATCGCGCTTCCGGGCGTCGCGACCGTCGCGATGTTCGCCTTCCTCAATTCCTGGAACGAATTTCTGGCGGCGCTGATTTTCCTCTCGGAGCAAAACAAGTTCACGCTTCCCATCATGCTCGTCAATGTCTCCTCCGGGATGTACGGCATCATCGACTGGGGCGCCCTGCAGGCCGGCATCACCGTGACGATGATCCCCTGCCTTCTGCTGTTCTTCCTTCTTCAACGCTATTACGTGCGCGGCCTGACCGCCGGCGCCGTCAAGTAAAGTTCGCGGCTTCCCCCGCCAGGAGTTTCCATGTCAGTTTCCGACAAGACAACCGCGTCCGCGCCAGACGGCCGTCCAGCCCGCTTCGTTCCCGCCGACCACAGCCGCGTCGAATTCAGCGGCGGCTTCTGGCAGAGCTGGACGGAGACCGTTCGCAGCGTCACCATTCCGTCCCAGCACGATCGGCTCGAGGAGGAAGGATTTCTCGAGGTTCTCGACTTCGGAAAGCCGCCGGGTCCCCTTGCGCGCCCGATCCAGCCCAGCGGCCTGTCGATGCAGCATTTTTTCGATTCCGACTTCGGCAAGTGGATCGAAGCCGCCAGCTACACGCTCAAGGCTCATCCCGATGTCGAGATCGAGGCGAAGATCGAAGCGATCGTCGAAAAACTCGAGCAGGGCCAGATGGCCGACGGCTATCTCAACAGCTGGTTCATTCGCCGCGAACCTGAGAAGCGCTGGACGAACCTGCGCGACCTGCACGAGATGTATTCCATGGGCCACCTGTTGGAGGGGGCCGTAGCCTATTTCGAGGCGACCGGAAAGCGGCGCTTTCTCGACGTGATGATCCGCGCCGTCGATCATATCATCGACACTTTCGGCCCCGAGCCCGGTAAACTGCGCGGCTATGACGCGCATGAGGAGATCGAGCTTGCGCTGGTCAAGCTCTACCGCGTCACCCGCGACCCCCGTCATCTCGACCTTGCCGTCTACTTTGTCGACGAGCGCGGCGCCATGCCGTCCTATTATGACGAGGAGGCGCGCAAGCGCGGTGAAAACCCCGACGACTACGTCTATCAGACCTACGCCTACAGCCAGGCGCACATCCCCGTGCGCGAGCAGACGCAGGTGGTCGGCCATGCCGTTCGCGCCATGTATCTGTTCTCGGCCATGGCGGACCTGGCGCATGAGAACAACGATCCCGCGTTGTTTGCCATTTGCGATCGGCTCTTCGACAACCTGACCAGCCGCCAACTCTACGTCACCGGCGGGCTCGGGCCATCGGCATCGAACGAAGGTTTTACCCGCGAGTACGATCTTCCCAATGAGACGGCTTATGCAGAGACATGCGCCGCAGTGGCCTTGGGGTTCTGGGGCCATCGGATGGCACAGATCGACCTCGACAGACGGTTCACGGACAGTCTCGAAACCGTGCTGTTCAACGGCGCTCTCTCCGGCATTTCCCGCGATGGGCAACATTATTTCTACGAGAACGTGCTCGAAAGCCACGGCCAGAACCGTCGTTGGAAATGGCACTATTGCCCATGCTGCCCGACGAACATTGCCCGTTTCATCACGTCGCTGGGCCAATATTTTTACTCTGCCAGGGCCGGCGAACTCGCGGTTCATCTCTATGGCGCCAATACCGCGGAATTGTCGGTCGGGAATGCTTTCGTCCGTCTCACGCAGGAAACCCGCTATCCCTGGGATGGCGACATCGGCCTTCGTCTTGGGCTCGAAAACGCCACGCCGCTGACCGTGAAGCTGCGGATTCCGGGCTGGTGCCTTGACGCGACCATCGCCGTCAACGGCGAGCCAGTCGATCTTCGAGCGTGTGTCACCAAAGGTTATGCGTATATCGCCCGGGAATGGCGGGACGGCGACGAAATTCGCCTTTCGTTCGACATGCCGGTGCAGCGGCTCTATGCCCATCCGGCGGCAAGCGAAGACAGCGGTCGCGTGGCGCTGCGGCGCGGTCCCGTTGTCTATTGCGTCGAGGAAACCGACATCGGCGGTGAACCGCAGCGGCTTCGTCTGCCTGCCGATGCGGTGATCGGTACGCGTTTCGATGCGGAGCTTCTCGGCGGCGCCATGGTGCTGGAAGGCGAAGCGCTGGAAGCGGACGCCAGCGACTGGAGCGACAGCCTCTACCGTACGTCTCCGCCAGCTTTGGTTCCGAAACCATTCAAGGCAATTCCGTATCATCTCTGGGCGAACCGCGAGCCGGGTGCGATGCTCGTTTGGCTGCAGGAAAATTAGGAGAAGAGCGATGGCAAGGCTTCAACTCAAAAGCGTCGTCAAATCCTACGGTATTTATGAAGCCGTGCGCGGCATCGATCTCGATATCGAGGACAACGAGTTCGTCGTCTTCGTCGGCCCTTCCGGCTGCGGAAAATCGACCACGCTCCGGATGATCGCCGGGCTGGAGCACATCACCGCCGGCGATATCGTCATCGGCGACCGTGTCGTCACCAATCTCGGTCCGGGCAAGCGCGATATCGCCATGGTGTTTCAGAACTACGCGCTCTATCCGCACATGTCGGTCCGGGAGAACATCGCCTTCTGTCTGCAGCAGCAGAAACTCGCAAAACCCGAAATCGAGGCCAGGATCAGACGCGCATCGGAAACGCTGCATATCACCGAACTCCTGGATCGGCGGCCCGGCCAACTGTCCGGCGGTCAGCGTCAGCGCGTCGCCATGGGCCGGGCGATCGTGCGCAATCCGAAGGTGTTTCTGTTCGACGAGCCGCTGTCGAACCTGGATGCGAAGCTCCGCGTCCAGATGCGCACCGAAATCAAAAGGCTTCATCAGATCCTGCCGACGACCACCGTCTACGTCACCCATGACCAGGTCGAAGCGATGACGATGGCAGACCGTGTCGTGGTGATGAATGCAGGACTTGTCGAGCAAGTTGGACCGCCGCAGGAGTTGTACCACAGCCCGGCGAGCCTGTTCGTCGCCGGGTTCATCGGCTCGCCATCGATGAACTTTCTTGAAGCAGAACTCATCGACCGCGACGGCGTCCCGGCCGTGCGGCTGGCGGATGGTACGCTGCTGGCGATACCGGCACAACGTCTGGCCGGCTATGCGCCGCATGTCGGGAAAGCCGTTACCTTCGGTATCCGTCCCGAGTCGATATCCCCTCGACAGGAGCGCGAGGGCTTTGCGAGTATCGACGTGATGGTTGACCTGGTGGAGCCGCTGGGACCGTCGACGATGATCTATTTCGATGTAGCAAATATCACGCTCTGCGCCAGCATCAGCCCTGACAGCGGTGCGCGGCCCCAGACGACGATGCCGATCTCGGTGAATATGAACCAGATGCATTTGTTCGACCGGGAAAGCGGACGATCCTTGCGTACCTAAACGAGGCCGCACTGTCGCCCGTGTCTACTACTTGCGCTTGAACAGATACGAACTGCCGACCCGCAGAAAATAAAAAGGCAAGCAACATGAACGGAGTAAGCTACGCCCATTTATGAAACCTACCTGGGCGGTGCCGCTACATCAAAGACGGTCAGGGCGCGGAGATCAAAGGACCTTCATCGCAAGTTGAAGGCTAAGCTTTTCAACACGGCCAAGCGGTAAGCCTAGATTAGCGCGTACTCAGCCGCGTAGATATCATGTTCGTCTCAAGGCAGTTGCGAGTCAATTAACAGCGACGTCTGTCAAAAACCACCCGCGCATCGAACGCGTCTAGCGTAACTCGCCCTCCTCACTCGCGCCGCTATGATTTTAACTTAAATCTGATACTTATCTGATCAGCAGGCGTGTGTTTTTTTGCGGGTTTGAAGCGCCATTCGGGCCCGGAGACGAAGCATAGGCCTGAATGGCATTCTACATGATCAACTGAATATGCGACCAGATTCGTTAAGAGCCGAGAACGAAACGAGAAAATGCGAGTGCATTTCGCGCATCTTCATCCATTTTGGCTTCGTCTGCACCATCGCTCAGATCGCGCCACACCCTGATGTCGGAGCCTATCGTTCCACCCGTTTTGACAAAAGGCTCCATCACGACGGCACCAGTGTAATTGATGTCGCGCAGTGCGAGACTGATCTCATGCCAAGGTAGTCGGCCTTTGCCCGGGACACGGCGATTGCTTTCGCCGGTGTGGAAATGCCCGAGTAGCGGGCCCGCGGTGCGGATGGCATCGCCAAAGCTGTCCTCCTCAATGTTCATATGGAATGTATCAAGCATCACTTTGACATTGGGCTTGCCGACATCGTTGATGAAGGCCACGCCTTCTGCCGCGGTGTTGAGAACGTGGTTCTCGAAGCGATTCAGCACCTCGATGCAGAGGTTTATGCCCAGGTCGTTGGCAAAGTCCGCGATACCGTGAATGCCCTCGACCCCGCGTGCACGGTCGCCTTCCTTGTCGACAGGCGTTGAATAGTCCACCGGCCAATAGGAATGGAGCGCACCGCCGATTGTCTTGATATCAAGCTTTGCGACGTTCTTGAGCGTTTGCTGGAAAAATACCTTACCAGCTTGCCGCACGGCAATATCAGGGGACGACAGGTTCTTGGCCTTGGAAGGCCCAATGCCGGCGGTTAGAATGATACTGTTGTCTGCCGCGCTCTGTTTGATCAGGGCAAGATCTGCGTCGCTATAGTCGTTGATGTGGTGCGCAGCCACTTCGATGACATCGAAGCCAAGCTTCGCAACCTTCTCGATGTATGGAGCAAAACTGGCGCTCCACTCATGTTCCCAGTAAGAATAGTAAATTCCATGCTTCATTGGAGCCTCCTTGAGTTTTCAGATGCAGATGTTCAGAACGACCAGCCGTCGAGAAAATTTGATCGGGTTAATATTCGTCGTCTCCTCCTTGCGAATGGAATTACCTTCCTGCCTAGAAGCGTCGCATGACAGCCGGACCGTCCGTCTTTGCCGGAGTGCAAGCTGCGATCGCCGGCGGCAAATGCCGGCTTGACTTCAACGGGAGAACAATCCGTATTGCGCGGCCTTACCGCGCAGAAAAGACAAACCGTCGCCCATCACCTGTTCAACGTCGCGCGCGACCGGGCGCCATGTCGATATGTCACCCGCCATGTCCGCTGGCATGCCGACAAAACTTTCCAGCGTCAGGACTCCCTTGAAATCGACCGCGGCGAGAGAAGCGAAAATAGGATCCCAGGGAACGTTTCCGTAGCCGGACGTGCCTCTGTCGCTCTCCGACATATGCATGTATTTCAGATGATTGCCGGCGTTCAGGATGCCGTTTCCGGCGCCCTTCTCCTCGATATTCATGTGGAAGGTGTCGAGATGGATGAAGACGTTGTCCAGACTGATCCGTTCGACCAAGGTGACGGCCTGCTCGGCGGAGTTTATCAAGTGGCTTTCATAGCGGTTCACCGCCTCGACACCAAGCTGGATGCCATGAAGCTTCGCATGGGTGCCGGCGGCGTGCAGGGCGCGCACCAGATTGTCATATTCGGCCTGCGTCGGGGGCAGCCCGGTCCGCTCGTTGGTACCACCGTATGTTACACCAGTCAGCGCTTCGCCCCCCAGCGCTGCCGCCGTGTCAATTGCAATCTTGAGATGTTCGATCGCCGCATCCGGTCGAACCGAAGCCCATGCCGCCTGCGGCAACACCAGGGAGCAAGCAGCGCGCAGGGAATGTCTATCGAGAAGTTGGCGCGTGTGTCTTGCATCAACCGACGTCGCGTCCAGTAGTGGTATTTCGATGAAATCCAGCCCGTACTCGGCCGCGCCGGCTATCGCTTTCTCCGCACCGGGGCGGTCCCACTTCATCGTCCATATGCTTGCATGAATGCCGAACCCTTGCATATGCCTAACCTCTTCTGCTGCTGAAAACTTTGTACTGCGATGCGGCCCATCGAAGGATCATGACGCCGACAAGCAGCAGGCCCCAGACGGCGGTTGCCAGATGCTGATTTGCGCCCATCAGGTTCAGGCCAGAAGACAGAAGTTGTAAAACGACGAGAGCGACGAAGACTGGAATGACCCGGCCGAAACCGCCGAATGGGTTGATGCCGCCGAGAAAGCATGCAAGCACCGTAATCAACAGGTAAGATTCACCATGTCCGACCCGGACGGAGTTGAAACGCGCCATCATGACGATACCGGCGATGGCACACATCGCTCCGGACAAGGTGTAGACCAGGATAACCACCCTGCGAGTGCTGACGCCGGAATAGCGGGCGGCCTCGATATTGGAGCCAATCATGTAGGTGTTGAAGCCAAGCTTCGTGCGCGTCAGCAGCACGTGCCACACCAGCACGCAGCCGAGCAAGACGATCAGCGGGATGGGAATCCCAAGCCAGCTGCCGTGACCCAGCGGCTGAATAAAATCAGGAAAGCCAGAAACATCGCCACCGCGCGTGAGGAATTCGCCGAGACCCCGAACGAAGATCATCATGGAAAGAGACACCAGGATCGGGTGCGCCCGCGTGTATGCCACGACGACGCCCATGATCAAGCCGGTGGAAGCGCCGGCTACGACCGCACATAGGCAGCCGACCGCGAATATGAAGGGGTTGGCATCCACGCCGCCATTTGCCTGCAGGATCCAGGCGACGGTCAGCCCGGCGAAGTTAGCGGTGAACGTGACCGCCAGATTGAGCCCACCGGTCAACACCGGCAAAAGCATCGCCAATGTTAGCAACCCCAATTCCGGCAGTTGGAACGCAACGGAACCGAAGGTCGCCTGGCTTAAAAACTGCGGCGACGCGATGCTGAAGAACAAGAGCACGGCCATCAACGCGAGGAAGGGTCCAACCATCTCCTTGCCGAAGCGCCTATAGAAAGTTTCAACGATAGCGGTCATTGCGTTTTACCCTCCTTGCGAAGGAACGGCATGAGCCGATCGATGCGCGTGTTCGACACGGTGATGGCTACCAGAATGATGGCGCCAATGATCATCTTGAAGGCGAAGGGCGACACGCCCATCAGGTTCAGTCCGTTTTGTATGATGGCGATCATCAGGATCCCCAGCACGCAGCCAAGCACCGATCCTTTTCCGCCACCAAGGCGCGCGCCGCCAAGCACAACCGCCGCCAGCACATCGAGCTCGCGGCCATACAGAGCGTTCGGAACCACTTCTTGGGCGTAGTGCGCCTGGACAAGGCCGCCGATGCCGGACATAAGCCCCAGCCAGCCGAAGGCGATGAACTGCATCGCTCCGACATTGATGCCGAACCGTCGCGCGCCCTCCGGGTTGTCGCCAAATGCGTAGAGCTGGCGTCCGATCGTCGTGCGGGTGATCAGCAGCCAGGTTGCGATGACGCACAGCACCATGACGAGAACCGGAAGCGTGATCTCGATCCAGGTACCATTGGGCATCTCGTGTTCGAAAAGCACCACCCGGCTGGTCAGCCAATCCGGCAAATTGTAGATTGACACGCCGCCGGTAAAAAACATCAGCAGGCCAAAATAGATATTGAAGGTTGAGATCGTCGCAACGATGGAAATGATGCGGAAGCCATGGATCAGAAAGGCATTGAGCGCGCCCAAGAGAATTCCGACCGAACCGGCGATAATGAGCCCAGACACCCAGCCGCCGCCGCCAATCCAGCCGAGCGCGATGACGGTGACGTATTGCACGACGGACGCACTAACCGCGAAGGATATGTCGATGCCACCGGCGATCAGGACGACCAACAGGCCGACCGCGAAGATGATGTTGACCGAGCTTGTGTTGAGCAGATCGAACGTATTGCCGAGCGAGAAAAAATTATCGGTGGCGAACGACAGATAAATGCAGATGACGGCAATGACGCCGATGAGCGCACTTTCGGTCGCGTGAGTACGAATAAAACTACGCATAAACAGCCGCCTCGATTTCCTGGAGTGAGCAATGCCGCGGATCGAACGAGCCGACGATCTCGCCTTTCGCCATGTGCAGCACCCGGTCTGCGTTGAAATAAACCTCCGGCACCTCGTCCGAAATCAGAATGATCGCCAGTCCGGTCTTCGCCAATTTGGCGACGATCTCGAAAATTCCGGCCCGAGCACCGACATCGACACCAACCGTCGGCGAATCGAGAATGAGCAGCTTCGGCTCGGTCGCCAGCCACTTGGCAATCGCAATGCGCTGCTGGTTACCGCCTGAGAGCGTCGAGATCGCGTCTTCCTGAAGCCCTATCTTGACACCGAGTTCGCGGATCCATCCGGCAACGAGATCGTGCTTCTTTTTGTCCGAAAGAAACCCGCCGGATCGGATTTTGTAGAGTGACGAGATCACCAGATTGTCGGCGATCGACTGCGGTTGAATGAGACCAAGAGACAGACGGTCCTCCGACAGATAGGCAATTCCAGCATCGATGGCGTCCCGATTGGACGAAAACCGGACAACCGAGCCTTCGAGCGTCACAGTGCCGGAGTCTGGCCGGTTCATGCCGAACAATGCGAGCGCCAATTCCGTCCGCCCGGCGCCCAAAAGCCCGGTGATGCCAAGCGTTTCGCCACGTCGAACGGTGAGCGAGATATTCTCGAACTGACCGCGACGACTAAGCGACTTGACCTCAAGAACGGTCGGCTGGTCTTCTTTCAAGGTGGCCCGAAGGTGATTGTCGAAATTCTTGCCCGTCATCAGTTCGGTGATGCGAGACTGGGTCATGCCCTCCGTCGAGTAGGCGCCGACCAGGGCTCCGTCGCGAAGGACGGTCAGGCGGCTCGAAATCTCCAGCACCTCGGCTAGGCGGTGACTGACAAAGACGACGGAAACGCCGTCGGCGGACAGAGTGCGCACAATATTCAGAAGATGATCGGTCTCCGATTGCGTCAGCGACGCGGTTGGTTCGTCCATGAAGACGATCTTCGCCTCGCCGACTAGGGCGCGGGCAATCGCGACGATCTGTCTCTGCGCTATGGGAAATTCCTTGAGCGGCAGATCGATATTCAAATCGACTCCAAGCCGCTTGAGAGCGCTCAATGCCAGCCGCCGCATGTGGCGATAATTGACGAATCGAGGCCAGCGACCGAGAACGGTCTGGAAGGCAATGTTTTCCGCGACGGTCATCTCCGGAAAAAGTGCAAGATCTTGCCAAATGACCTGGATGCCCTTTGTCTGTGCCGTGACCGGCGACATATCCGGGTAGGCCTGACCATCGAATTCAATGATTGCCCCAGGCGCCGGACGATATACTCCAGTGATGATTTTGATCAGGGTGCTTTTGCCAGAGCCATTCTCGCCGGCAAGGCAATGGACTTCGCCCGGCAGCACATCAAAGGAGACATTCTTCAACGCATGGACGCCGCCAAACGTAATATTGATGTCGCGCAGCGACAGCAGCGGTCGGCTGCCCGCAGTCGCACTATCGATCTCATGCATTCAGATGTGCTCGCCCGTTTTGGTGGATGGTCAACGAGCCGGGCCAGCCCAAGCAGGCCCAGCTTGCTGGGAGGAACAAGTGTCCTAGAGGCCCATGGCGGCCAGACCAGCGACCGTGTCCTTGTTGATCTGGACAAGCTGGTCGACTATGATGTTGTGGTTAGTGAAATCAGGATGGATGACGCCGAGACCCTCGATCGTATCGCCGTCCTTCAGTTGCTCGCCCTTCATCAATTTGTCGGCGAGCGTCACGAAAACTTCGCCGGCTTGCTTCGGATTCCACATAATCCCGCCCGAGATCGCATCCGATTTCAGCAGCTTCTCGCCCTGACCGGGCGAGAAGGGACCCAGGACAAAAATCTTGCCGGTCTTGCGCCGCTCTTCAACAGCACGGCCGGCGCCGATTGGCCCTTGGCTGCCGAAAGCCAAGAAACCCGTCAAATTCGGGTGGGCGGAGATCAGATCCAAAGCGGTGCTGCGACTTTTGTCGACATCCTCAGCCACGCCGTAGCGATCGCCGACCAGCTTCATGTCCGGATTATTTTTCTTCAGATAGGCAATGGCCGCATCGGCCCAGGCATTGTGCAGGGGAACCGTCAGCGAACCGACAAATACCGCGTATTCGCCTTTTCCGCCCATCTTGTCGGCGAGCAGCTTTCCGTAAGCCTCGCCGAAGCCCTTCGAAGAGGCGAGTTCGAAGTCCCAATCGGCGCCTTTCTGACTGGGCGACTCATGGGTGATGACGATGATGCCCTTTTCTCGCGCCTTGGTGAGAACCGGCTCCAGAACCTTAGCGTCGTTCGGCACCACACCGATGACCTTCACGCCCTGGGCAATCAGATCCTCTATGGCGCGAACCTGCAGTGCGGGGTCAGAACTCGTTGGACCGACCATCGTCGCATCAATACCGAGCTTCTTGCCTTGTTCCTTAATGCCGGCTTCCATCGCATTGAACCACGGGATGCCGCCAATCTTGACGACCACGCCGACTTTGCCGGCGTCAGCGGCAAAGGCGGCTGCAGCCGTTGAAAGCGCCAGCGACGCGGCCAGCGCGGCAACGATAAATTTGGTCATTATTTCTCCTCCACAGTTCCCGCAGGAACACGCAGACGCCCACGAAGGCGCCCTCTCCTCATCCCTGACGACGGCCGAAGCCTTCGCCACCTCATTCCCCACTTCCCGATGGGGCCACCAGAAGCACAATCGATATTTCTTTTTGCGCAATCGATGGTGCAAATATCATCTATCTAATGTGGGCTTTCGTCAAGAGGGGACGGAGGATAAGAGAAAATTAAGGAGCGACCATGAAAGACGACAGCAAGAAAAAGGCCACGATTTACGATCTCTCTGTGCTTTCGGGAATCTCCGCCTCGACTGTCAGTGCGGTTCTCAACGGCACGTGGCAAAAGCGGCGCATCAAGGAAAGTACGGCGGCGCTCATTCGCGGCCTCGCCGACAAGCATCAATATACCGCCAACCGCCAGGCACGAGGCCTTCGCAGCTCCAGGTCCGGCTTGGTGGGCCTTATGCTTCCGGTCTACGACAATCGCTATTTTTCGTCGATGGCTCAGGCATTTGAAGCGCACGTGCGGCAACGGGGCCAATGCCCGATTGTCGTAAGCTCGGGTCGCGATCCTCAGGAAGAACGCGAGACGGCAGAGGATCTCATATCCTATTCAATCGACGAGCTGTTTATTTGCGGTGCCACCGACCCTGATGGTGTGCATGATGTCTGCGAAGCCGCAGGGTTAAGACACGTCAATATCGATCTGCCCGGGTCGAAGACCCACTCGGTGATCAGCGACAACTATCAGGGTGCGAGGACGCTTACCGAGGCAATTATTCGGCACTTCCCTGCGGACGATCCGTTGCGAGCTGACGAGATCTTTCTGTTCGGCGGGCGTGACGATCACGCCACGCGTGAGCGTATACGAGGGTTTCGAGATGCTCGCGGTGAACTGCTCGGCGTTGGAGTGGAAGACGGAACCCAATCTACCGGCTACTCTCCGAACGCAATGCGGATTGCCTTTGAGTCATATTTTCAGCGTACGGGGAAACTTCCAAGGGCATTGTTCGTCAACTCTTCTATCAACTTCGAGGGTTTGCTGCGTTTCATGTCGGCTCACCCGCACGAACTTTTCGCTGATTTGGTGGTCGGGTGCTTTGACTATGACCCCTTCGCTTCATTCCTTCCTTTTCCGGTGTTCATGATGAAGCAAGATGTAGAAGGGATGCTTTCCAAGGCCTTCGAGCTCATCAAACAGCCTTCTACCCACCCGTTGATGCATCTCGTTGCATCGCAGTTAGTTCCTCCGCGTACTGCACTCCTTGGCCCATTGGACAACCTCAAAGATGCTCTCTGAAAAGTCGCCAAACCTTGTTGTCGAGTTCGGCGGCTTTGAAATTACCGAAAAACGCACGCCTTTAAAGGATTCGAACTGGCGTGCTTGTAGCGAGAGAAGCTAAAATATTGATCTTTTGGGTTGCGCGGCTCTCCAACTCGATCGCTCAGCTGATGGATGGAGCGGGAGAAAAGGCTAATACGGGAAACGCCAAGCGTTACCAGCTCACGAACCCATTTGGGGTTATCACACCCTTCCCTCTGCGGACAACGGTCGATAAACGAGCATCCAGCGGGCAGGTGTCGGTTGCTTGGCAATTGGCCTGTCTCGGCATTCGGCCAATCACCATGAGGCATCGCAGATGCGTGACGTTATCCACGTGGCCAATCAGTTTTAATCCAACGCTTGCAGATACCGGTGAAGTTGGATCGTGACGTATCCGGATAGAAGGGTTGCTGGGAGCACTTGTTGCGCGAGATATACGATGAATTGGCCCCACACAAGTGGGGCCAGCCGCGCATCAATAATCGCCTGGGGGCGGTGGTGCAAACCCCGGCGGTGGCCGTGGTGGTGGCCCGCGCCTGAAACCAGGCGGTGGTTCGTCGTCATAGCCGTTCCAGTGCCGCCGCGGCGGGGGTGGTGGCATACGATTAAAATAGCACGGCCCGTCAGGACCCAGGTGTCAGCCTCGCCCGAAAGCATAGTCTACATGCAGCACGAACAATGACACGCCCGCTGGGCTAACGGTACCAGGCACCGCCACTGAAGCGGTCGAAGCAAGGCCTTATATGGTCAGTCCTATAGTCAAGAACATTGTTTTCATAAGGTGTTCACATAGGTTTTGAGGTCCAGACGACATGATGGAAGAAGCCGCTCGGTGTCTGGCCCCGACTAGGCGGGGCCATCTCTTTTAGTTGTCGTCGCCGGGTGGCGGCGGCGGTGGTGGCAAGCCACGATCATCGCCAGGGCGCGGATGGTTGAGATGGCGACGCGGCGGTGGCGGTGGTGGGCCATTGCGAATGCAACGGCCGTCGCGTCCAAGATGGCGACGCGGGCCACACTCGCGGTCAACCAAAACAACCGAGTTCGATTGAGCGACCGAAAGACCGGCCGCAGGCATGGCGTAACTGGCTGGGGCGGACATACAGCTGGTTATAGCGGTGAACACCAATATTAGCTTTTTCACTTTCTCTCCTAAACTGCCCCACGTCGGATCAGTTAGCGCATCCCGGGTGAATATCCAGTGGATCATAGAGACAACTAGAGGAGCCCTGGTGGAACGACCTCGTTTCGATCTCGCGGCCCCTGCTATCGAGATGACCCCACAGAACTGGAACTGTGAGGATGTGGACGATTGCAGTCACAAAAAAATGCAGCCTCCTCGTCGCCGAGCACGCATCCGGACAGCAAGCTCGGCTCATTCTTGCTGTCATTGTCGCGCCATAACTCGGGAGCCCCTTCAAGAACATCCTAAAATACCCTCGAGCTTCCTCGAACCTGCCGTATGGCCGGGTTGGCTGTGACGGCAGAAGTCAGTTCCGGCATTGACTAAGGTCAACTTTGGCCTCCTCAACGTAACCCGCGCCGTCCTGCCCTTCATGCGCCGGGCACGTTCCGGCCGCATCCTGAATATCTCGTCGATCGGCGGCTATCGCGGCGTCGCTGGCCTCGATGTTTACCCAACGAAATTCGCGGTCGAAGGGCTGAGCGAGGCTCTACATGACGAACTTGCACCGCTTGGCATTCAAGTCACCGTCATCGAGCCGGGCTATTTCAGCACCGACTTCCTCGACAGCTCATCCTTGTCCGTCAGCGGTAATATCATCGGCGATTATGCAGACACTTCCGGCAAGGTGCGAACCATAGACCGCCGGTCTCAGCCATAATCAACCCGGCAACCCTCAAAAGCTGGCAGAGGCGCTCATCGCCTTCACTGACGCCCCCAATCCGCCGGTCCGCCTGCCGCTCGGTAGCGACACGGTCGCCGCGATCGAGAAAAAGCACGCACAAGACGCTGCCATTCTCTCCGAATGGCGCACCGTCTCGTTCTCGACCGACTTCGCCGTTGACTAACGACGGCGCTCGTCTGATTAACTTCGTGAAATGGGAGGCCGCTTTCGGGGCCTCTCATCGCCTTGAAAGGTATCGAACCGCGTTTTTCAATTCTCGGCGATTTAAGAGACTGAAGACCCTTCCAGTGACTAAAAAACCCCGACTTAAGGATAGTCCCGTACTGAACTGAACCGTTGCCAACGCCGCGCCGCATACGCCGTATGTGGCCACAGCTGCGTATCCCCGGGCAAATATTTCAATTCATCTGCGTGAAAATCAGGGTCCGCAGCTCTGACCGCACCGTGTTGTGCAAAAACAAGGATTTCTCTAACAGCCCCCGCAATCATCTTCTTTCGCTCAGCCGTCGCGCGCTTTCTCCTTGGCGACCTGCTGCACAAAATCGAGGAAAGCTCTGACCTTTGCCGGCGGCAGATGGCGCGCTGGATGGTACGCGTAGAGGGGATAATGTTCGTCCGACCAGTCTTTGAGAATTTGTCTTAGTCCGCCGCCTTTCAGCCAGGGATCCAAACCGATCTCCAGGCTCTGAAAGATACCTTGGCCGGCAATGCAGGCGGCGATCGCGGCGGATGGGTCGTCAAAAATTATCCTGCCGACGACTTTTACGCTGACAACTTCACCACCTCGATGAAATTCCCAAGGGAAAGCTCGGCCGGTCTCGGGGTCTCGGAACAGAATAACTTCGTGTCCACCTATCTCCTCCGGCCGGACCGGCTCGCCGAATTTCTCGAGATAGGCGGGGGCCGCGCACGTGATGACGCGGATATCCAGAAGCTTTCTTGCGATGAGTGACCCGGCATTGGTCGATCCAAATCGGACGGCCACATCGAACCCGCTCATCATGTCGTCACGGGCGTTCGTCGTCATAAGATCGATTTTCAGATCCGGATATTTCTCGGTGAACCGCGGAAGCTGGGGCGCTAATACCATCCTTGCGAACCAAGGGTCGATCGATACGCGCAGCCTCCCGCCGACCGCTGCTGCCGATCCCGAGGCGGTCGCAGCCGCTTCTTCCAGGCCCGCCACGAGCGGCACCGCTTGTAGACGAAACAAACGACCCTCTTCGGTCAGCGCGACAGAACGGGGTGTGCGGTCGAAGAGACGCACGCCCATCCTTGTTTCCAGTCGTCCGATTGCTCGGCTGATGCCGGAAGGGGTCACTCCCAATACGTCCGCGGCCTTGGCAAAATTGCCGGCGTCGGCAACTGCCAAGAATACACTTACCCCAGTAAGAAGACGTCCGTCGAAGCTCATGAAAAAGCTTTCGCATTCCGGGAAAACGAATAACAGTGATTTTTTGTCATTTTGAATATGACTATTATGATCTTTTAGCATGGCTCGGCTGTTGGTAGGTATTCGCCGTCAGCCTTTCGAAGGCGAGCGGTTTACCAGACCCGCGATCCGTCTGGATTCAAGGTAAACAATCATGAGTGAGATCACGAGAAGAGCGGTGCTGACACGCGGCACCATGGCCGCCGCCGCGGCATGTCTTGGGGCAAGCGCTGTTCAGGCGGCCAGCCAAAGCCCGCGCCTCAAAAATGCGAAGTTTAACTCGATCGATGCCGCGATAGAGAAGGCAGTCAATGACCGCACGGTCGCTGGTGCGGTCGCTATGGCTGCAACGCAGAAGGGAATCGTCTACGAAGGCCTTTTCGGCAAGGCAAACGTGGACAGCGGTACCGCAATGCGGCCTGACACGGTCTTTTGGCTTTTGTCGATGACGAAGGCGATCACAGCGACAGCATGCATGCAGCTGGTTGAGCAGGGCCGCCTCAAGCTGGATGATGACGCATCGAAATACCTGCCGCAGCTTGCTGCACCCAAAATTCTGGTAGGTTTTGATGCCAACGGTCAGCCACAGCTGCGTTCCGCCAAGAACTCAATCAAGGTTCATCACCTTCTGACGCATACCTCCGGCTACACCTATGCGAACTGGAGCGATGTGATAGTGCGCTACGAGACCGCCACCGGTTTACCCGATATCGCAACCTGCCAGAACGCCGCCTTCAATGTGCCGCTCGAATTCGAGCCGGGGGAACGATGGCAGTACGGCATCAGCATGGACTGGACTGGTAAGCTGGTCGAAGCTGTTAGCGATCAGTCGTTGGAAGTCTATTTCCGGGAGAACATTTTTGCGCCTCTCGGAATGAAGGATTCGGGATTTCTGATCAGCAGCGAGCAGAAGCGCCGTGTCGCGACATGTTTCAGCAGAGAGACTGATGGCGGCTTGAAAGCAATGCCGTTCGAGATGCCTCAGAGGCCGGAATTTTTCATGGGCGGTGGCGGCGCATACAGCACCCCGCAAGACTACATGATGCTCCTTCAGGCATTGCTCCATGGAGGCAAGTTGAACGGGGTTCAGATCCTCAAGCCTGAGACCGTCGCGATGATGATGCAGAACCAGATCGGGGATCTGAATGTTCGCAAGATGGAGTCGGCCGCACCGGCCTATTCGAACAGCTTCGATCAGTTCCCGGATCAGAAGCACAAATGGGGCTACTCTTTCGACATCAACACTGAGGCTGGGCCACACGGCCGCTCCGCAGGCAGTGCATCCTGGGCTGGGCTACTCAATTGCTACTTCTGGATTGATCCGGTTCGCCGGGTGACTGGGTCCCTCTTTACGCAGCTTCTTCCTTTCTATGACGACCGCGTCGTTGCTCTCTACGGCGACTTCGAACGCGGGCTCTATGACGGGCTCGCTTAATCTCTCCTCTTTCTGAATGGAAAATCAGACATGTACGCAATCACTGGAATCACCGGCAAAGTCGGCGGCGCTCTTGCGCGGACTCTGCTCGCCAACGGCAAAGCCGTCCGTGCGATCGTTCGCGATCAGGCCAAGGGCACTTCGTGGGCCGCTCTCGGCTGCGATGTCGCTCTAGCCGAGATGGAAGACGGAAAGGCGCTTTCGGCGGCCTTTGCCGGCACTGAGGCCGTCTTCATTCTTCCGCCGTCCGAGTTCGACCCTGAGCCTGGCTATCCCGAGGCGCAAAAGGTGATCGACAGTGTCGTCGCCGCTCTAAAGACCGCACGCCCGAAAAAGGTCCTCTGCCTGTCGACGATCGGCGCAGACGCGAAAGAGGACAATCTGCTGTCCCAGCGCACGATGCTGGAAAATGCCCTTAACGAGCTTGACCTGCCTGTCACCTTCCTCCGACCCGCATGGTTCATGGAAAATGCACTTTGGGACTTAGGCACGGCCCGCGACACTGGCATTCTTCACAGCTTCCTGCAGCCCGCGGACAAAAAGTTCCCGATGATCGCAACGAAGGACATCGGCATCCTGGCGGCAGAGCTGATCCAGCAGGATTGGACCGGAAAACGCGTCGTCGAGTTGGAGGCTGCTCAACGGGTATCGCCAGATGACCTCGCGCAAGCCTTCGCAGTGGCGCTCAACAGGACGGTGAAGGTCGAAATTGTCAACCGCGCAACTTGGGAGGAGCTGTTCCGCTCGCAGGGGATGAAGAACCCGACGCCGCGTATTCGCATGCTCGACGGCTTCAATGAAAGCTGGATCGAGTTCAAGGACAGCGGTCGCCTGGCGGAAAAGGGAAACACCTCGCTGCAGCAGGTCGTGGACGCACTCGTGGCCGGTGACAACACAGACGATCGCGCCTGATCGAACGATTAGGATGCAGGGGGGCGCCCACCTGCATCTCCAGCTTTGTTGTTGTGGAAGGAAAATATCCAATGGACACGATCGAAACGCAAGGTGTGACGATACCTCGTCTTGGCCTCGGAACGTTCCGGATGCCGGGTGCCGGCGCGCAACCGGCGGTGGAAAGCGCGCTTTCGCTCGGATATCGGCATATTGATACCGCGGCAATGTATGAAAATGAGGCGGCGGTCGGTACGGCGATTGCAGGCTCAGGCATTCATCGCCGCGAACTCTTCGTCACGACCAAGGTTTGGCACGATCAACTGGCGCCGGGTGCTTTGCAGCGAGCCTTCGCGACTAGCCTCGAAAAGCTGAAGATGGACTATGTCGATCTTTTTCTCGTGCATTGGCCGTCGGCGGACATGGACATTGCGGCGACCCTGACTGCCATGGGCCGTCTTCGTGAACATGGCTTCGCGAGAGCAATCGGCGTGTGCAATTTCAACATGCCAATGATCCGGCACGTTGTGGAAGACATACAGGTTCCGATCGCGGTTCATCAAATCGAGTACCATCCGTATCTGTCGCAGGCGCCCATGCTTCAGTACCTGCGCGCCAAGGGAATTGCGCTGACCGCTTATGCCCCTTTGGCGCAGGGCCGCGCGGCGAGCGATCCGACCCTGCAGTCGATTGGCCGGAAACACAATGTTAGCGCGTCGCAAGTTGCTATCGCCTGGCTCCTTGGCCAGGACGGGGTGATCGCGATCCCGAAGGCTGGACGAACCGAGACCCAAAAGGCAAATCTCGCGGCGGCATCGATCCGGCTGGATGACGAAGACCTCTCTTTGATAGCCTCCCTCCCCAAGGACCAACGCTTCGTCAATCCCCCGTTTGCGTGTGACTGGAATGCCACCGACTGAAGACTGGGCGATTACTCAGGAGCGCTGTCAGGCACGGCAGTGAGCGAGCAGCGTCTCCACCACAGTGATTCGTGATCGCCGCGCCATGGTGGCGGGGCTGTAGCAGGCGCGATGTCCAAAACGTGGTCGCGTTTCGGCGGAGGCTTCACTGGGTCAACTGCAATCCAAGCACTTTCTTACAGCCAATAAGAATCCGATGACGAGAATGAAAGGGATAGCGTCTTGGATACCGATTTCGACGTAGCGCGACCGCTTGGCGTCGTTGAGGACTTCTTCTGGCTCTTCGATCATTGTTGTCCCAAGCATTTCTGTATCGTCGCAGAGATAAAAGGTCGAACTCTCGTGACTGATTGGAAGGCGGCGGCGGATGCATTGCAGGCACGTCATCCAATGCTATTTGTCTCGATCGATTGTACGCGACAGCGAATACCCCATTTCTACAAAGGCTCTCGGCGCCCCATCCCGCTGCGCGTCGCGCCTTCTGGAACAACTTGGGGGAGAGAAGCGGAACGTGAGATCAGTTCGCCGTTTGATCCGACGGAGGGGCCGCTTGCTCGCGGCTTGTCATCAATCTCTTTGCTGCGCGATTTACTTTCGGCAATTTCGGGGCAGCAACTGGATCCCTATGAATTCCCGCCCCCGATCGACTAGAAATTGGATGCTCCTACGCGACCATCATCGGCACCTGGCAAGAAACTCTCGCACACGCTCGCTGTCGGATGCTTGAAACAGCCAGCGGTTACCCGACCGAGTACTCAACACTCTGGTAGCCTTTGAGCTTCGACGTAGTGGTGGAGCCTGACGAGCCACTGGAGAAATGCACGGTTGCGCGTCTAACCTCGTCGGCAACCGCAGGCACAGCAGCCAACACCGCAAGACCAAACATCAGATATCCGATCATTCGCATTGCAAAGCCTTTCCGGGTTGATATTGGCAGAGGGAATTAAAGACTGGATCTGCGGCATTCGCAAAGCCGACGAGACGAGCTATCAACATGACTATAGCCGCACAGGAGGTCGCCTTGGACTTTATGAAACTGCTTAAGTCGCTCGAAGAGCTCCTCTATGAGCTGGTGTCGTGGCTAGTGTTTTACCCGCTCACCATGTGGCGCTCTGTCGTCAGACCCCTCACCATGATGCGTTATGCCGATGCTGAACTCACTGACGAGCCTGCGGATCAGTACGAAGATACACTGAGCCCACCTCTCTTTCTTCTGATCACGCTGCTGCTGTCACAGTGCCTATCAGCCGCCTTTCCGTCCATATATGACACGGCGACTGCAGCCAAGGAGCTGGGCTCGGGATCAAACCTGCTTATCGCCCGCGGCGTGGTCTTCGGGATCTATCCGCTTTGCATGGCAGTCACAGCGCTGCGTCATCAGTCGACAAAGATTACCCGGAACTCACTGCGTCCACCGTTCTTCAGCCAGTGCTATGTCGCAGCGCCCTTTGCGTTCATGATTGGCTTGGCGTTCGACTTCATGTTCATGCCCCACGAACAGGGCCTCACCATCGGGGTCCTGACGATCGCGTCGGCTACACTCTGGTATGCGCAAGCCCAGGTAAGATGGCTTATGCAGGATCTCAAAATCGGAACACTGAGAGCGACGGGTGCTTTCGTTATCGCTTTCGTCTCTGCGAGCGTCGTCGCGCTTGTACTGGCGGTCACAATCGCCCTAGAGGCCAAAAACATAGCAGCCAGCTAAATCTCGATAATCTCTTTGCGCTGTTGGACGCCTTGATGGCATTCGAACCGCAGCCGGATGACAATCAAGTTTCTAAATCATTGATACGACAAGGCTTCTAAACAAATTTACTGCATTTGGATCCATGAATGACTGTAATTTTCGCCGGACCGCTCGACCAGTCAAACAACGCCACCACGATTAACCATCCGCGCGCCAAGACCCCGGCTAATGTAGAGGCTGTCTCGTCGCAAGGGAGCATCACCACATTACGCGCGCGGGCTTCGGAGATTGCTGACACAAACTGTCAACACCACAACATAACGTATCGCTATGTTTCCTCAACGAGACCAATTTCCAATGACCCCAATCGTTATGATCCCTGGCTTGCTGTGCTCCGCAGAGCTTTACGCTCCCCAGATGGCTGCGCTGTGGCCGTTCGGCCCCGTTACGGTAGCATCGACACTATCCGGGACAACCATGCCGGAAATCGCTACAAACATTTTGAGAGACGCGCCGCCGAGCTTTGCACTCGTCGGTCTATCGATGGGCGGATATGTCGCCTTGGAGATCATGCGTCAGGCACCGGAGCGAGTCAGCAAACTGGCATTGCTCGATACGTCTGCTCGGCCGGACACCCAAGAGCAAGTTGCGCAGCGGCGCGGCATGTTGGCTCAAGCTAAAGGTGGCGATTTCGAAGAGCTTTTGAGCCAAGTAATGTCGATACTCTTGCACCCTGCCCATCGAGATGATCAGAATTTGCTGGAGGTCAATATTCGCATGGGCTTAACGGTTGGTGTTGAGGGGTTTGAACAGCAGACAGAGGCAATCATTGGACGCGCCGACAGCCGTCCGCATCTCGCTGATATTACCGTTCCAACCCTCGTTCTTGTTGGCGACTGTGATTCCATCACACCTCCTTTTCTGTCAGAGGAAATTGCAGCGGCCATCCCCGACTCCAGCCTCGTCATCATTCCGAAGTGCGGTCACGGGTCAACGCTTGAACAGCCAGAGGCAGTAAACCGGGCGCTTGTTACATGGTTGGAAGGCGCCTAATCGGAATATCCAGAGGTGGCTCGGTTTGTCTGAACAGTTTCGGGTGTTTTGGTAAGTGGATTTCCGCCTCGATTATGCCGCCACCATCATTGGTGACAGCGCGTTGAAGTAGGCCTGATCCGGGGTCTGCCGGTCAAGGGATGAATGTGGGCGTCGGCTATTGTAAAAGGTCAGATATCGGCCAATGCCGCTGCGAGCCTCAGACACGGTCTTGTAGGCGTGGAGATAGGTGAGTGGCGTAGGGCATCGCAGCCCCACGCTCTCCCAGAACCGGACGTGAACCTCTCGATTCATCCGGCTCCCATCATCCAGCCGCAGGTCCCATGGTCCAATGGGCGAACAGTTTAGGGTTGCGTCGCCGGAGCGAGCGTAACCATTCCCAGGCCGCCAAAGTATGTCCCCGGAACCGTTTGTATTTGCGAGACACCCACCGCACGATGAACGCGTCGATCGTGCGCAGTGCCTCACGAAGCCTGGAGGGATAGAAACGGCCGTAGTAGCGCACCCACCCAGAAAGAGCGGGGCGAACCCACTTGGCTATTTCCTCCAGATCAAGATCGCTCCGAAGATGCAGTCGCCACCTGCGCACCTTGAGCCGCATTCGCTTGCCAGCGTTATCGCTGACAGCGGGAATGAAGCTGACGAAGCGCCTGTGGTTGCGGCCGATCGCTGTTCTCGACCGGAATGTGTAGCCGAGAAAGTCGAATGATCGCTCCGGGTAGTCTTCCGGGCGATTTGCATCCTTGCAGTAGACAACCTTGGTCTTTTGCGGGTGCAGCTGTAGCTGGCATTCCGCAAACCGCCGTTCCAGCGCTTGACGCAACTCAAGCGCCTGCTCCTTGCTCACGCAATGGCAGATCGCGTCGTCTGCATAGCGTTCGAACGGGATGCTCGGGAATTCCCTCTGCATCCAGCGGTCGAACGCGTAGTAAGAAAGAGATTTGCCAGCACTGGGCTAACCACTGCCCCTTGCGGGGTCCCTCTTTCTCGGTCCACCAAGTCCCCATTTGGCATGCTCACAGGCGCCTGCAACCACCGTTCGAGGTAGAGCAGCACCCATGGGCAGTCCGTGTGCCGCCGCACCGCTCGCATCAGGAGATCCCAATCGATTTCGTCGAAGAAGCTCTTGATGTCGAGGTCGAGCACCCAGTCATAAGCCCAACAACGCTGCCGAGCTTTGACCAGGGCATCGTGTGCTGACTTCCCAGGCCGATATCCATAGGAGTCCCGGTGGAACACCTGTTCCAGAATCGGTTCCAAGTGACGCTTGACTACCATCTGAGCGATCCTGTCAGAGACCGTCGGAATTCCGAGCGGCCGGGTTCCTCCAGTGTCGCCTTTCGGTATGTCAACGCGCCGCACGGGTGACGGAAAGTAGCTTCCTGAGGACATCCTATTCCAGACCCGATATAGGTTCTTACCCAGATCCTTATCGAAGTCTTCGATGGATTGCCCATCCACTCCAGCCGCCCCTTGGTTGGCCTTCACTTGCTTGTACGCTTCCCACACCTCGCGTTTAGCGATACGATACGGCTTCACCCTATCCATGGAGGTCTTCCCCTATCGGGTTGCCCGCTGAATAGAGTCGAATGACGATGTCCCTTTGGTCCGGTCCCATTACAGAACCATCTACCCTACTACGGACATCTCCGCCCCTGTGCCCCGCATCGGTACTCAGACCCTCACGGTGACTAACCGCTTGGGTTTCTCCCTTCGCATCGGGACGACAGGTTCCTGTGTTCCTTACCGAAGCCTGTCTTGAGGTCACGCCGCCTTCATGCCGGACGCCAGTTGGGCCATCAGCAGGCATCTCCCAACCCTTGCTCGCGGGATAGAAGTCTCGATCCCGATTTCGACGTCGATTTGATACGTTACGACACGTCATCAGCGGTTCACTCTCGTTCGTCTCCTCAAGACGCACCTGACGGAATAGCTTCCGCCTTTTCCAACAACGCTCACCACGAAGGCTCTTTACCTCCGCAGCTTGTGGCGGTTTGAAGCCTGCCCCTGCAGGCCGACTTCGGGGGGCCGTCCCCCATCTTCGGTAAAGCTCCGCTCTTGTCTCAAGCTAAGACAAGGCGTTCACAGCACACGACTTCCTCGTATTTGATCGAACGCCAGAGCCGCTCGACGAAGACGTTGTCCCGCCACGCACCCTTGCCATCCATCGAGATGGCAATTTCCGCCTTCTTCAGCACCGCTGTGAAGTCCATCGAGGTGAACTGCGAGCCTTGGTCCGTATTGAATATGTCGGGTTTGCCATAACGGGCCAGCGCTTCCTCGACCGCTTCGATGCAGAAGTCCGCCTCCATCGTGATTGACAGCCGCCACGACAGAACCCTCCGGCTGAACAAGTCGACGACGGCGCAGAGATAGACGAAGCCGCGAGCCATTGGGAGTGGAGTAAGAAGCGCAGATGCGCTTCTCCTCCCCGAACCGTACGTGCACCTTTCAGCGCATACGGCTCTCTATTCAAGCTTGGCCCATGGCCATAGCAACGTCATGGTATTGCGACATGACGGTACTGCGGTTCTCGATCCGGAAGATGTATGGGTTCTCCTCCGGATTGCGCCACCGGAACTGCGCCTTGGGGCTTGAGACAAGCCGTTTCAACACTTTTCCGACAGGGTCACCGCGTTCATTCCGACCAAACACGAGCCAGGTTTTCGCCTTGCCCGGTTCCGGGGCCCTGACCCATTTCCGCATCAAGGGTTTGATGCGGGATCGGTATTTGTGCCCCAGCCAATGCGCCATTTTCCAGAACACGACATGATCGATGCGCCGGAAGACGTACGCCGTGAAGTCGGTGAACTTGTAGAACGCCGCCCATCCTGCGGATTTCGCTAAATCGGGACAGCGGTTTCAGCAAGTCGCGGACAAGCGTTTCGCTAAGTCGCGGACAACGGATGCGATCGAATCCCGGTTGCCTTGTTGCTGTTACGCGTGATTGTGTTCGGTTATTTCGTCGCCGGTCAAGAGCGTCGGCGTTTTTCGTTTGCGCATGCTGTCGCCTTCGAGAGTGATGCGGTGGGCGTTGTGAACAATGCGATCCAAAATCGCATCGGCCAAAGTGGCTTCTCCAATCATTTCGTGCCAGGCGGCCACCGGAAGCTGAGCTGTGATCAGGGTCGATTTCCTTCGATATCGCTCCTCGAAGATTTCGAGCAAATCGAGGCGCTGTCGGTCATTCAGGGTATGGGTTCCCCAGTCATCCAACACCAGCAACTGAACACGTGCCAGCTTGTCGATGAGGCGCGGAAAGCGTCCATCGAGCCTGGCAAGTGCGAGATCCTCGAAGAGCCGCGGCATACGAACGTAGAGGACAGAGTAGTCGAGGCGGGCCGCCTGTCTCGCAAAGGCGCAGGCGATCCAAGTTTTTCCAGTGCCCGTTTGGCCTGTCAGGATCAGGTTCTCGTTTGCCTTCAGCCATGCGCCCTGCGCCAAGGACAAGACATTGCGACGATCAAGGCCGCGGTGAGATCTAAAATCGATGTCTTCGATCGAGGCATTGGCAAATCGAAGCTTTGCTGTGGCGAGCCGATTGGTCAGCCGTCGGTCGGTTCGTAGTGCGATCTCGCGGTCGAGCATCAGGCCAAGCCGTTCGTCAAAGCTAAGATCATTTCCATGAACTTGCTCGATAAGTTCGCGATAGGCGGTTGCCATTCCGGCAAGACCAAGCGCACTCATCTGGTCCAGTGTTGGATGTGTCAGCATTAGATGTCCTTTCATTGGTAGTAGGTTTTGCCGCGGATATTGCCGTGCGGCGGTGCCGGCTTCACGGTCTCGCTTGCGGCAGGAGCCTGATCGAGACCAGATCTGAGAATGTTGGCGACAGACGAATAGGTCAGCGCATTGATGACCAACGCACGCTCACAGGCCAATTCCAGCCGATCGGTTTCGTAACGACGCGCCAGGGAGAGAATGCCCTGAGCGGATCTGTAGCCTTGCTCCGGGTGCGGCCGATCGCTAAGCAGACGCTCGATAAATATCGCAGTATTGGCCCCAACCTTCGCCGCTTCCTTGCGCAACGTGTGAGGCGTCGTGTTTGCATAGCGCTGGTGAGCTTTCGGCATATGCTCATTGACAGTGATATGGCCGGAACGCTGGGAGCTTCGGATGTGGCTGGCGACCCGCTTGTGGTCAAAGAAGATCTCGACCGCTCGATACGTCAGCCTGATATCGACCTTCCTGCCGATCAGACCGTGCGGCACGGAATAGAACGTCTTGTCGACGTCGACATGGTAATCGGGATGAACCTTGGCGACCTTCCATTCCGCGTATTCAAACGGCGTTGGCGGCAGTGGCTTGAGCTGGGAGCGCTCGACCTCATCGAACAGGGCTCGCCGGGATTTTCCATACCGACGCATCGTACGGGTGTTAAGGTCCTCGATCAGAGCGCTGATGCGGATATTGAGATCGACAAGGCTGAAGAAACGGTCGTTTCGAAGTCTGGCCAGAACCCACCTCTCGACGATTAAAACCGATCCCTCCGCGGATGGTTTATCCCGAGGACGCCGCGGCCGTGCTGGCAATACGGTCGTATCGTAGTGTTCGGCGAAGGCAGCAAATGTCGCGTTCAACGTCGGTTCGAACCAGAGAGCCTTGGCAATCGCGGATTTGAGGTTGTCGCAGATCGTTGTCTTCGTCACCCCACCGAAGTAACTGAAGGCTCGCTGGTTCGCCTCGATCCAATCCGGCAGCTTCTGACTGAAGCTGGCATAGGAGAACACCAATTGCGATGCACTCAGCACGGCCACATAAATCTGTGCTGCCCGGATCTCGCCAGAAGACGGATCGATGATCGGGATCGTATGGCCGGCATAGTCGCATTCCATCGCGACACCAGCCACATGACGACTGCGATAGGTGGGTTTGGCGCGGCTCTCATAATCAGCAAATCGGCAGCAGAACCAGGTGTAGCCGTATCCATCCGGATGGACCTCCCGGTATTCCTGCCATAGCAGGTTGAGCGTCACGCCTTTGCGTTTCAACTCGCTGGCCACTTTCGGCCAGTTCGGTTCCTCGCTGTCTCGAGGAGGTCGCCCCATCCGCCGGAATAGTCGCTGCTCCAGGAGCTCGTCATCATCCAGACCGGGTGGAAGTGGCCATGCTGCAAGCCCCGCCTCCCGCGCCCGCAGCAGATACGTTGAGACCGACGTCTTGCTCATCTTCAGCCGCTCAGAAACGGCGCGTATCGACAATTCCTGCTCGAACGTCAGCCGCAGTATCGATCGAATGTCTTTCACATCAGTATGTCTCGCTTGTTTCCGTCTAGGCATTAGATCCTCGCTTAAAACACGAGAACAAATTGCCAGATCGGCGCTCACGAGATTCGATCTAAATCCGCTGTCGCTTCTGTCCGCGACTTATTGAATTTGCTGTCCCGAACTTTCTGAATTCGGTGTCCGCGACTTACTGAAATCTTTGTCCGGGACTTTGTGAAACCCGCACCCATCCCACCAATTGGCGGTTCAGGCCAGCGATCATGTCGACCGTACTGACACTATGATTGCCGGAAAGGGTTTCGGTAAGTCTGCGAACAAACCCCTTTGCCTTTTCCTTGGGTATCGTCGTGACGATGGACATCCGTCCACGTGCCCCACGCTTGCGGATGATCCGGTGCCCCAGAAAGACGAAGCCGTCATTGACGTGTGTGACATGGGTCTTCTCCATGTTCAGCGTCAACTTCAACTCACCTTCCAGAAACGCCCGGCATTCCTCGCGGATTTCCTCTGCCTGAGCCCTGGTTCCTTTTACGATCACGACGAAGTCGTCAGCGTATCGGCAATAGGCAACAGCCGGCTTCCATTGCCGGTTCTCGCGAACCGTGATGGGGCGGCCCTGCTTGATGCCGAAGTTCCATGCCCAGCGGTCCTTGCGGGCCTTGTCGCTCAAATATTTCGCCTCCAGCCACATATCAAACTCGTGGAGCATGATGTTGGACAGGAGCGGTGACAGAACGCCACCTTGCGGAACACCCTCGCTGGAGGCTGTAAACAGGCCACGGTCGATGTGGCCTGCCTTCAGGAACCGTTGGAGAAGATCGACGAACCGCCCGTCCTGCACCCGTCGCCGCACGCATCTCAGAAGCAGCCGGTGATGGACCGTGTCGAAGTAGCTGGCCAGATCACCTTCGATGATCCAGCGGCCCCTCGTCGTGTCGGCTCCATCCTGAAGCTGTATCCTCACGGTGCGGACGGCATGATGCACGCTCCGTTCTGGCCGGAAGCCGTAGGATAAACGATGGAAATCGCTCTCCCAGATCGGCTCCATGGCCATCAGCATGGCGCGTTGAACGATGCGATCCGTCAGGGTCGGAATACCCAGTGGTCGTAGCTTACCGTTGGGTTTCGGGATATAGATGCGCTTGACCGGTTGGGGGCGATAACTCTCCTCCAGCAGGCTTGCTCGCAGGTTGTCCAGATGCTCATCCAGTTTGACCTGCAGTCTTTGCTTATCCATTCCGTCGATACCCGGCGTTCGTGCGCCACTTGACGCAAGAACCATCCGAGCGGCCTTGGCAAGCCATTCCCTGTTGGCAATCAGCCGAAGAAGCCGATCAAACCTTCGGTTTGGATCGCTCTCGGCCCATGTTGCGAGCTTGTGCTGCATTTCGCTGATTATCAAAGGTCTTCACCTCGTTTGGTCAGATAGTTTGCACTTCAAGCAGTTTGAACTGTTCCCCTTCGCCATGTGATGGGCTTTCCCCATCCCGGACTACTACGGGAACTCCGCCAACATGATGGACATCAGGGTCAACTCCCTTGCGACGCAATACTTCGTTGTCATTCCATCATGCCTTCCCTCGTTCATATGCTGGACGTCAACGTATTGGTGAGGTTGCCGGTCGCAGTCTTTTCCCTTGCGTTCCGCAAGTCGATGCCGATGTCATGGTCTGGCTGCATTCTCCCCATGACCCCATACGGACGTCATACATCTACGACCGTATTTGGATGCCGCCGACTTACGTGTCCGGCAGCTTCATCAGCATTCCGCCTGTTAAGCCGTGTAGGCGAAGGCGACCTTTCAGCCCTCAGATGCGGGTTAACCGGTTCGTGTTCCTCAACCGTCCAATACTTCAGCCTCGGGAACCATCTAGGCGTAACGGCTTCGCCTCAATCCCCTTTACCTGCGGGCTACGTCACCCTGCCAGTTGACGGCAGGTCACCGCCGCTTGGGCTCATGTCCCCTCGCAGCAGGGGACAGGCAGATCTTCACATCCTCCTTTCTCTTTGCATTCCAGTCATATGCCTCCCCGATTGGGGCGAGGCGCACTATATGTCAGGTCCATCGCCCAGACCTGGTTGGGTCTGGTGACTGCCAGCTTGCGCAGGAGATAGGGATAGATTTTGTGCCCAGGCGCTGGTTTGGAGGTGTTCGGGCGGCGGTATATCGCCTCGATGCCCATCTTCTTCATAAGCGTAGCGACGTGAAGCCGCCCGGCATTCAGCCCTTCTCCTCTCAAAAGCCCTTGCAACATTCGACTTCCGGCAAACGGGTAGTCGAGATGCAGTTGGTCGATCCGGCGCATCAGGGCAAGATCGCCGTCAGGCACTGGACGAGGCAGATAATAGACACTGCCACGGCTGAAGCCGAGTAGCTTGGCCTGGCGCACGACGGATAGCTTATGCTGGGGGTCGATCATTTTTTTCCGCCCAGCAATCCCGCCTTGCCGAGCGCTCCGGCTAAAAAATCGTTTTCCAGCGTCAGCTCCCCGATTTTGGCATGCAGTGTTTTGACGTCCACAGTTGGGCCTGCCGGTTCCGTCTTCGCTTCATCACCGAAAACGCCTGTTGCCCCCTCAAGGAGCTGCTCTTTCCATTGCTTGATCTGGTTGGCGTGCACGTCAAACTGCTGGGACAACTCCACCAGCGTCTGTTCGCCCCGGATGGCGGCAAGTGCCACCTTCGCCTTGAAAGCCGGGCTATGGTTCCGGCGCGGTCGTCTTGTCATGGTATCTCCTGTTCCCGGCATCTAAGCCGAAGTCAGGCAGAAATTCCACTTATCCCCGCTGTGCAGATTTCCCGAGCCACCTCTTCCAGACCGACGTCGTCCGCTTTATCCTTCATGGCTGGAACATTTATTTCTGGGGTGAGCCTGTACCTCCTGTTTCGCCCCCGTTGGATTCCAGAAAGGCAACGAAGATGAGCCTGCCTTATCCAGAACAATCGCAATGCTCCGCTTCGCTCTCGTAACTGCGACGTAGAAGCTGGAAGCGGAATTTGCCTCTAGATAGGCACCAGATGCGATGAACTTAGCGATGGGCGCGGTCGGGACTATCAGGACGCGTTCATATGTCAGTGCTTCACTCCATCCAACCTCTGCATAATCCCTAGAACGATCCCCTCGATTTGATCGGTGTGAAGCGCGGGATGCATTATCTCGTCGCAAGTTACGGTGTTGTAGAACAGCGCCGAAAGGCCGTGTTCTACGATGTGCTTTTGGATTTCTTCTCGAAGAACGTCCAGTGACAGACGATAGACCCCAAAGTCCCGCGCGAGATCACTTTTATAGAATCTGTTGAAGAAGTCTTTGATGTTGTCTCCATCCCTGAGATTCTTCACCCCGATGATGCTCGAATCGATCATGGTCTATCCCCGAATCTTTGCGCCGCACTGTTGCGCGTCATGCCGCCGCTGGATCGGAAGGCGTTAGTTTTTCAGCCATTAGATGCCTCCCACGGATTGATGACAGTCAGGCCGGCGGCCTCGAAAGGGCTGGTGTCGCGGGTGGCGATCATCAGACCATTCGCCTTGGCCGTGGCAGCGATATAGCCGTCTGAATCGCCGATCGCCTTGCCCTTCTTCGCCGCTGCGGCCCGCAGCTCGGCATAAGCCTGGGCGGCGGCTTCATCGAACGGCATGATGCGGCCCCGGAACAAAGGCAGCATCAACCGATCAAGCTTTTCCTGCACGGCTTGTTTCTTCTTGCCGTCAGGATGCACGGCGATGCCGTAGCGCAATTCCGCGAGTGAGATCGCAGCGACGTAGAGCGTTTCGACGGCCTGCGTATCGATCCATGCGGCCACCCGTGGATCGGGTTGCGACTTGAGCGGCTCGGAAATGACGTTGGTATCGAGCAGGATCATTCAAAGCTCACCGGCGGCGACGGGGTGCGGTCTCGCTCGATCGTCAGATCGAAGCCGCCGACTTCCTGGCCTATTTGTGTGAGCAGGCTGCCGAGTTTGACTCGGCCTTCCGGCTTGGCGGCCTGTTCCAGGATGATGCGAATTTCCGCCTCGGCGCTGCGACCGTGCTGAGCAGCGCGCACCCGAAGCGCCCGATGCACTTCGTCGGGCACGTTTCGGATCGTGATAGATGCCATGGTATTGCACCTCCTTTAACTGCTGCGAATGATATCAGTTCTTATATATGCAAGCAAGGCTGCCCCTCCCTGTCGAGACAAAAAAGCCGGCCGGAGCGGGGCAAATCATTGGGTGATGCCCCGGAACGCCGGGGCGCGGGCACTGTAGCTGGTGGCGGCTGAACTGCTCAAAAACCCAATGACCCGTTTTTTGCACATCTGTCGGCACCGTAAAGTTAAAGGGCTGCGGCCAAGATTGGCAAGTGCCGATTCCTCTCACGCAGCTTGCAGTCGCGCGACCTCACTCCACATTTGCATGGCTGCGGTTCTCAGTTCACGGTGATGGTGGGACGGGATATCGTGGCGTGGAATGTGGAAGAGATTGGCGACCGGGTCATGGATGGAGACGAAACGCTGGAGATGTCGAGCTGACGAAGCCCTTCATGATGCGCTCTCGCCGTCGTGTCGGCTGATGTGAATTCTCCGCCCGGTTGTTCAATCCCTTGTGCGAACGGTGTTCGACGCCGGGCATGATGTCGCGTTTGGCCGCGCCGTAGGATCGGAGTTCGTCGGTGATCATCACACGGGGTGCGTGACCGTGTCCTTTGAGAAGCTTTCGCATAAGACGTTTGGCTGCCTTGGTATTACGGCGGCTCTGCACCAGCACATCGAGAACAAAGCCATCCTGATCAACGGCCCGCCACAGCCAGTGCTTCTTGCCGCCGATGGAGATGACGACTTCATCGAGATACCATTTGTCGCCAAGCTTTCCGGCTGACCGACGCCGGATTTCATTGGCAAAGTGGCGACCGAATTTCTCGACCCAAAGGCGGACTGTCTGGTGCGAGACAATGATCCCGCGCGCCGCCAGTAAGTCTTCGACCATCCGCAGACTGAGCGGAAAACGAAGATAGAGCCAGACGGCCTGGGCAATCACTTCAGCCGGGAACCGGTGGCGGCGATAAATGGGATCACGAACGGCTTGGGTCATGCCGCAAAATCGCACAGGCAAATCGCCGCGCGGTTAACGTTACGACGCCCGGTTGGCGCATGTAGCCTCCTGGCCCACCGGGTAGGCAAAGGCGGTGAAATCGAGATCGTCCTCTACCGCGAAGCTATGGCCATTTTCGGAAAGAAATCGAGCGTCGTGGGCGCTGAGCTGGTCATACGCATACCGTTCTAGGAAAGCTTCGTCAGACCTGAAGTAGGCGCCGGCATCATCTGCGAACAACAAGCCCTCGCCTGCAGCGTGCCGGAATCTCAACGGAAACACCGTCATTTGCCCATCACACCTTCCATGACCCTTGTCCGAAGCGCAAGATTGTCGCTGTAGACCTTTTGCCGATACAAACCGAAATTTAAATCGCGTCGGATCGCGTTAGCATCCTCTGTGGGGCATTCGATCGCTACTTGGTTTGCTTCAACGAAGAAACGGGCCGCCGGATACAGGAACCCGAGACGGACTATTGTGTCTGCCAAAAATTGGAGAAACGAAGTTGGAACATTGATGTCCAGCTTTACGTATTCCTCGCTCCGAACGTCCACGACGTACCCCCAACCCTGACGCTCAATCGCGTCACCACCCTTGGCGGCACACTATCAGGTTGTTGACAGGTTGTTGAGAAATCTTGCCGGACTTCGAGGAAAAGTTCGTGCCGAAACATTTTTTTCAGGCCCGATTGACTCTCTCAGCGGCAGGGAACAAAATAGGAACATATTCCGCGATTGGGATTGTGTCTTACATTTTGGGGAGTGCCGACGTGTCAGCTATTGGTTGCCATGATGATATTGATTTGTCCGAAGAATGCTTGGTGAGAGACTTGGTTGCCGCTTACGGGCGGGATGCGATCGCTGCGCTTCGCGCCGTGATTGAGGACGCCACGTTCGAACAGAACGAGCTTCCGACGGCGCCCGGCATCCTCAGTAGCTTTTTCGCTCAAGGATGGCAGCCCCACTTCCAGCGGGAGGCTTGAAAATGAGACACCGTCGCGGCGTTGAGTTGGCGCCATTTCAACCTGCAATTTTTCGGGAGTTCGATGGCTACGATTTTGACACCATCCGGATCTTGAAGGAATGGGAAGTGCTGGGAGCCAAATGCGGAATATGCGGGAAGACTGTTTGGCTGGACAAAAGCGCATTTATCCAACGCTATGGGAATCAATACCTTAGGTACATGGGTAGCAAGCTTCGGTGTACCTGCGGCAACCGCGAGGGTAACCGTGTGCTGATAGGGAAGCTTGGAAGAGACTGAGATCACTACTTGCGTTTGAACGGATCTGAACCGCGACCCCGTAATTGCCGAGGGGCGTAACGGCTATTTATGGAACCCTAACGGACTAACTGCCTGCCTTTCCGGGCGGACACCGACGCTGATCCTCTTCCCTCTATATTGTCCCGCACCCGCCATGGCGAAATCCGATGTGGCACCGCAATCCAACTTCAGAGTGAAGAATCTCTTAACCGGTAGCTGTTTAATCGGATAGGCTGCGCACCCGCGCAGCCCAACGAGGTTTGCAGGAAGGATCGTGATGATGGCCTGACAGTCGAGCGGCGGTTGGAAAGCCAGGTTAAAAAATGGCACTGGTTGCCGAAGTGTTTATTGGGGCTCTGAACGTGCGGATGTCATCATTGGCAATGAGGCTCCTCATGAGACCGTATACGTTGACGCTGACTGATCAGCAAATCGTACAATCCTCATGCAAGCGGGACGGGCCATACGTTTTCTAAGGCCCCGGTAAAGTAGCTTGACAGGTTCGACGCCTTCACACCATTATTCTTTTCCAGCCATGCCACCAGGTCGGGCATGGTTACGTCCCGTTTCGCATTTACGTTGATGATAATAGCATCCTACTAAGGGCCCAATTTGCCACTGCCGCTGGGTTGCCCGACGCGTTGCGCCCTGCGTTATCGCATTAACGTTCCGCTGGCGAAGATCCAAAGAGTAGGTGCGTGACATGGCAAGTCCTCCTGCCATGTTGAATTATAAATCGAAGCCAAGGGAAATCGCCGGATTCAAAAAGGCCGCGCGACGCTCTAGTCATGGGATCCATCCTCATCTTCGGATGCCAAATCAGACACCGCGAGCGAGCGAATGAGTGCGAGTAGTGCGGTCCGCTGCTTTCCCGGAATAGTATCGAACAGTTTCATCGCCTTTATTGCAGTGCTGGATTGGTCCTTGGCACGGGGGGTAGTCACAGCACCCAAGTCGACGTCTTCGACACCGTAGAACAGGTCCACGATGGGGCAGCCAAACAGGCGACAGGTCATCACAATTTTGCTTGCACTGATCCGGTTCGCCCCTTTTTCGTATTTTTGAACCTGCTGAAACGCTACGCCGAGATGCTCCGCCAAGGTTTCCTGAGAGATGCCTAGGCGGACGCGTAGGAAGCGCATATTTGCGCCCACCTGCAGATCGATGGCATTGGGGACTTTGGTCATAGCGGTCGTCCTAATCTTGATGGAAGGTGATGGGTATCTACTACACTCTGTTCCGCAAAACTTCATCGATGTTGGGGACGCGATACCAATTTCATCACTTGCCAGCCGCTTCTCCCGGTCCCTTTCGGTTCACGTGAGTTGCACGGCCGCATCCCACGCCTGGCACCAATCAAACTGCCGAAACAGCGATGGGAGGCCGTTTTAAAAAGAATACTGCGCGTCGACTGCGGGTGGAGTGACTGACATAGGATGTGGCATAAACAGCTAAGACAGAAAACCCGACTGCGGGTGTGCTAGCGCTTTCAGCAGTTGTGTCATGGAGTAACCCGAGACGATTGAGGCGAAGCCGACGCTACATCGAAGCGACGTACTGGAAGGCAATATCAGGATTCTGCTCCCTAGCCGCAGCTACTCACGTACGATCGTCTTAATGATTCTCGTGAGCACCTTGAAAGATTCGTCGGCGTCTCTGAGAGTGGCCGCTGGGGCAAGAGGATGATCAATTATAGGTCTAAGTGTCGTCGCGACTTTAGAAGCCGATTGTTTGAGGCTTTCAACTGGCGTGTCCGAATTCTCGATTTCGACCGCGACCGCGTACATGGCGCGGTAGCTGCGAACTGCCCGACAGCGGTGAAGTATATGGGAGATGTTGCTCTCGAGAGGAACGGCATCGGCTGGACGATTGGAAACCCGGAGCCGCCCCTGACGGGCAGCGCCTGGCGTAATTATCTTGCGGCTCGCAATCCAGCAGATGGCGCCGTGAGTTGACAGACAACACCAGTCACTTTGTAATCAACATGGACATCAGCCGCCATTTCGATCGCCAGGATCTGCTGTATCATCCTTGATCCAAACCCTTTTCGCTCGGGCGGCCGAACCGGTGGGCCATCATGCTCGGACCAGGTGAACCGGAACTCAGGGTCGGGAGCGCCGGTCTCAGAGCCAGAAGACCAAGTGATCCTGATACGGCCGGAGGGCTCGCGCAAGGCCCCGTACTTGACGGCATTGGTGCACATCTCGTGCAGGGCCATCCCAAGCGCCAAGGCCGCTTTGGAGTGAATCGTCAGATCCGGCCCCAAGACGCTGAACTGAGACGCCTCCGGATTATCGAAGGGTGTGACGGCTGCCGCCACGAGTTCGGCAAGACTGGCAGCTTGCCAGTCGTCCTTCATCAGCAACTGATGGGCTCCGCTCATCGCGGTCAGTCGTTTGCTGAAAATTTCAAGCGCTTCGTCCGTGCGCTCGTGGTCCCGGAAGGTCTGCCGAGCAACCGCCTGGACAGTCGTCAAAAGGTTTTTGACGCGGTGGTCGAGTTCGCCAACCAGCAATTCCCGCTGCTTCTCGGAGCGCCGCCGCTCCTGGCGGGCGGCAACAAGCTCATCCATGAACCGGTCGATCGCCGAGCCAACCACCCCGAACTCGCCATCCCGTTCGTCCATGCCGGTGCGCGCTCCCACATCATCCTTCTGCCAGGCCTTGATGGTTGTGACCAACCGGCTAACCGGCCGACGCACGAGTTGGGTGCTTGTGAACCAGGCTAGAAAATAGGCTGCAATGACACCCAGGAAAACGATCGCCAGACTGATGTAGGTCGAGCGGTTCAGGTCGGCATAGAAGTCAGCGGTAGAGATGCCGGCACTGACATAAAGGCCTGCCGCATTACTTGCAGGCGGATAATAGCCAAGGATGCGGTTTGTCCCGTCCTGGCTGCTGACTTCCAGTGTGCCGGGAGCAAAAGCGCTGACTAGCCCCAGGTATGCGCTAGGGATTAGAGTGCCGACAAACCTGTTGGGGAACGGTTCCCGCGCCAGGATGACGCCGTTGCGATCCGCGACGGTCAGTGCGTTGTTACGACCAAAATCGCGCTCTTTCAGGCGTGCCGCCAGCCAATTCAGATCCAGCGCCCCGACCACGATGCCGGAGATGCCTCCCGTGTCAGCCGTGATCGGCAATGCCAAAGGCAGAACGTTGGTGCCGGAGACCCTACCCTTGGTGAATTCGCCAACAACGAAGGTGCCTTTGCTCATGGCTTCGCGAAAATAAGGCCTGTCGCCAATTGTGATGCCCAAGCCCTTCCCGTCCTGAATACAGCGCACGGTGCCACCACTATCGACCACACCGAGGCTGGCAAACTGCGGCAGGCTCTTGCCCAAGCGCTGCAAATAAGTGTTGCAGCCATCGACGTTGAATACCTGAACCACCGGAGCAGCTGCCAGGGTGGCCATCACGTTCTGCAAGCCATCGATGATCCGCGTTATTTCCAACGAAGCCAGTTCACCCGAGCGCAGGGCCTCAACCTGAATTTCGCGCTCCTTTACTATGCGGGCAGACGCAACATTGTAGAAAAGGATCGCCATCGCCGGGGCCAGGGCCAGCGACGTCAATAGGAATAGGCGGCGAGATAGCCGAGCCTTAGCGATGTTCCCGTCCTCCCCTGAAGTAGCCAGGTCTTGTCATCCGCATTTACACGGGACAAACTCTTAAACAAGAGGAAAAACTTCCCGAAGTCAGCGCCATGGCAACGATAACGGAGGGCCCTCTCACAGGCCGTACGAAGTTTGCAGTATTTGCCGGAGCCCGTGAGGCGTGTCTTCGAGAACCAGAAAGCTAGTAACGGGCGAGCGAGTGACCATCGCTATGTTACTCATGGCAACCACGCTTAAAATGAATATACAGAAATCGCTTCGATGACCGAGAAGATGGCAAGAGACGAGATATTTGATCTATCGGCCGCTCTTAAGGATGCGAGCGCAAGGCTGACACACTATACACCGAGGTCTTCGCTCGCTGACTGGCTAAGATGGAGGCTGTTGTCCGGAAAATTATTGCCGCCGTTCAAAGGACGGAGGGAGACGCGGAGCTCCCGCCAGGTGGAAAGCTGCACTCGCTAGACCATAGACGAGACCGCAGGCGGATGGGTCGGGCGCCCGGCTGCCGTTTCGTTGGCTACGGGAAGAAACTGGAAAAATCCCCGTATTCACCATCCCCATCGTGCCCAGTTGACACGCTTGCGATCTCGAATAGACAATGAGTTTTGAATTCCACTGTTCCGCCAAATGTTTTCTGTCCGCTGGCGTGCAGAACGACCTGAGCACGGACGGGAGAGTGACAGCACGGCAGTTCGCTCCCTACGCGGAATGACATCGAGCAACGGGCGTGCTTTCATAGAAGCACGGGACGGCGGGGCGACATAAGAAAGTAGGCAAGGTTGGTCAGTGAGTGGCGACCAGGATGTTCAATAGCGTACCAGCGCTGTGGTGAGTTCGTCTCGTTGAGATAGGAAGCGATGTTTCGAGGAGCAAGATTCGATGCCCGACCCCAACGCCTTAATGTTCACTCTCGATCCCGCGCCGAAGGTTATTACCTTCGATTGCTATGGCACGCTCGTGCAGTGGTACGAAGTACTTCTGCGCGAGATCGGTGCAATACTGACAGCGCATGATGCGGGCGGCGCCAGCGCAACCAAAATTCTCGAAAGCTTCTCCGCGCAAGGGCAACGGCTGACGGCGGAGAGGCCGCACCGGCTTTACAAGGATGTTTTGCGCCTCGGCTTCGCTGCAGCATTCGCCGAACATGGCCTGACGCCGACCGCAGCCGAAATCGATCGCATTGCGTCGTCACCGATGGTGATGGGTCCGCACCCCGAGGTTCCGAATGTCCTGCGTCGACTGCGCGAGCGCTATAAGCTCGCGATCTTCACGAACTCTGACGACGATCTCATCGCGCCCACCGTTGCGCGCATCGGCGTACCCTTCGACTACGTCATCACCGCGGAACAGGCGCAAGCGTACAAGCCGTCGCGCCAGTTGTTCGAGTATGCCTACCGCGAGATGGGCGTGACGCCAAGCGAGACGGTGCATGTGGCGATGGGGATGTACTGGGATATGAAGGCGCGACACGAATTGGGTCTGCGCGGCATCTGGGTGAACCGGCAGCGGGAGGTAGGCAATTCAGATTGGCGGCCCTATGCAGAGGTCTCAGATTTGAACGGTGTGGCCGCATTGCTCTTGCCAGCATGACGCTGCCCGGCGTGGAAGATCTTCCGTCTGGCGTAGATGGGGAGCCTTGGCCCTCGGCTAGCGGCGTCCGGGCTCAGGGGCATGGTGCTTGACGATATCATTCCGCAGAGCGAGCTCTTCGCCGGCAGGCTCTACAGGTCACGTGAAGACTTTTCGCTTTCAGGTGACTCGATCCTCAGGGGGGTATCTGATCGAACAACCGCAGTGCTCGTGGCAGGTTCCCTGTTTTTGCCATTTATGGAAGCCAAATACTACCGTTCAGTTCAATAACAGCTGAGGCGGAAGAGATGATAGACGAGGCCTACCATCAGAGTAAAAACAGAATCTCAGATCCAAATGATGCACTGAGCGACATCCGTCGCTCTTGGTCAGCCCTCAGCCTCTACGAGCGTTTCGAGCAACTGGTAATCGTTGCGTTGACAGCCCTGATCAGCCTTGTGGTCATCGCTGCATTGGCGGGGTTGTCGATCCGGGTTTTCCAGTTAGTTGCGCAGGGCATTATCGACCCGGCCGATCACCGCGTTTTCCAGACCGTCTTCGGCATGATCTTTACGGTGTTGATCGCGCTAGAATTTAATCACTCGATCATCAGCGTCCTCAAGCGCCATGAACACATCGTCCAGGCCCGCGCCGTGGTACTCATCGCCCTACTGGCGCTGGGAAGGAAGTTTATAATTCTGGATGCCTCGGCCACGGAACCGCTGACAATCCTGGGCCTGGCCGTCGCGATACTATCGCTTGGTGCGGTCTGCTGGCTGGTGCGCGACCAAGACCGGAAGGATGCCTTGGAAGAGCGTTGCCGACCAAGTTCACGATAAGATCGTCGACCGTAGCCGGCAGACGGCGGCAACGAACAATTTTGGATCTGATCCTGTTGAACGGTAACCAAACTGTCGAATTCGGGTTCCGTGCGCTTTACGAGGAAATTCGATGTTGCGATCGAGCCCGCTCTTCCTAATTGCTGTGCCGGCGGTGACCCTGAGCGGTCTGGTCGTCATAAATCCTTCCGGCCGGAACTTGGGCAACCGAGTGGCTTCAGACACGTTCGGCAATGAGTCGCCTGATCTTGATCGCGAACGCAACACCTCGTTATTTTGATGCACGGCCTGGGTGGTGCAAGCTCGCTTCTAATGCAGGTAGCTGGGCATTGGCGGCAGGCTTTGCCTTCGACGTAGGTTGTGTTGCGCCGATTGCACCGTTTCCTTCAGCTCACGTCGCGGGACCATGAATGGTAGTGATTTCGTTTCATCACCCTTTCCTCCCGCTTTAAGGGGAATTGCGCTGTCTGAGATAGGAGTGCGCCATTTAGAAAAAAGTATTGCGGTACCGGTTGGCAACCTCTTGAACAGCCAAATTGCTGAAACTAAATCGTAGTCATCCGAGGCCCCATCGGGTCCGGTGCCGTCGCACGATTGGTTATATCCGCGACACAAATCGAAACTTGTACCCATGTTGCTTCAATGGAGGATGTGGCTATGAGAAACACTACTTTCGACTATGCACCTGTGCTTCGGTCGAGCATTGGTTTCGACCGGATATTGGATGCGCTCGGCGCAGCAAGCCGCGCCGAGACGATCGACAACTGGCCTCCCTACGACATTGCCAAGACTGGCGAGGACGACTACCGCATCAACATGGCGGTGGCCGGCTTCTCGCAGGACGAAATCGACATCACCCAGGAGCAAAACATGCTCGTGGTGTTGGGGCAGAAGGCGAGTGAGGATGACAGCCAGTATATGCATCGCGCCCTTGCCGGACGCGACTTCAGGCGCCGCTTCGAGCTCGCCGATCACGTCAAGGTCATGGGTGCCAACCTGATAAACGGTATGCTGGCCATCGATCTCAAGCGCGAAATCCCTGAAGCAAAGAAGCCGCGCCGGATCGAGATCAGCTCCGCGATTGCGCGGCCCAAAGGCGAGACGAAGCAGATCGAGGCCGAGAAGCAGGCGGCATAGGCTCCCACAATAGCCTAGCTTGCAGAAACGTGCTGGGCATTGCCCGGCGCCACAGCACCGCTTTACCAAGTGAACCAAGAGAAAGGAGAAAAACCATGAGTGTTCGTGATCTGATTCCCTGGCGCCGCAACGACGGCAACCAGGCTCCCAGTCTCCTGCGAAATGACGAACGCGATCCGTTCCTGTCGCTTCACCGCGAGGTGAACCGCTTGTTTGATGACGCGTTCCGTGGCTTCGGCTCTGGCCTGCCATCCCTCGGCAACGGCGCCGCGTTCGGCATCGGCTGGCCAAGCGTCGAGATCTCCGACACTGAGAAGGAGATCAAGGTGACCGCCGAAGTGCCGGGCCTTGAAGAAAAGGACATAGAAGTCTTGCTCAACGACGGCGTGCTGACGCTGAAGGGCGAGAAGCGCTCCGAGAGCGAGGACAAGGATCGTCAGTTCTCCGAGCGCTACTACGGCCGTTTTGAGCGCCGCATTCCGGTCGGCGTCGAGGTCGATGAAGACAAGGTCGATGCCAGCTTTAGGAACGGCGTTTTGACCGTGACCTTGCCGAAGACTGAGACGGCGCAGACGCAGGTCAAGCGGATCGCCATCAAGAGCTAACCGGACCAACCAGCCCGGCGGTCAGCCTTATTGGGGGCCGCCGGCATCCTTCGCCAACAGGGAGGGATAGATGATGGAGATTATCAGAGAGACACATCACCCAAGCAAAAGACCGGCATCCTTCGGCCGGGCCTCCAATGATAACCGGCGGAATCGTCCAGCTTTCGGCCGCTCTGTATTTCCCGGAGATGCCGTCGCCCACATTTCTAAACCATCACGCTCGGCGATGACATCGAGCAAAGCGCGAATGAACGGCTGGCTGCTCGTCTTCGAGCGCCGTAGCGCGCCGTTCATCGAGCCTTTGATGGGCTATACGGGCAGCAACGACACGCTCACACAGGTAGAGCTGGCATTCCCGACCCTGCGATCGGCCATCCGCTATGCCGAGCGACAGGGTCTGACCTATGTCGTGCAGCGTCCGGTAACGCCGTCGACCAGCGCCAGGCGGATAGCTTTGGACAAGCCGGGTCTCCCGGCCGAACGCCACCTCTGTCGCCGATCGTACGAAAAGCCGGGCCATAGCGCTCCAGACAAAAGCAGCGCACGGATTTCGGTCAATTCGGCTTGTCCGCCAGAACGGCCTCGGCGAGCCCAAGCGCTAGCACCTCGGCATCCGGGCGAACGGCATAGATCGGCGTTACGACGTCCGCCACCGCGAAAGGTGCTGTCGACCATATCGGGATTCGAGGCAAGACTGTCGTGTCAGTTGATCCCCAACAGCTCGGCAAGCTCCTTGAAGAACGGTGTGGTGATAATTCCGGATCGACGCGTTAGCATTCGTGCTGCTAGCTCCTGGTTCCTCCACGTGATCACGGCGGTCGCGCCCTGGGCGATAAATTCCTGAGCGATGCCGAAGCCGACGCCCGAGTTGCCGCCGGCTATGACCGCGGGCCAACTGTCCATTGGCCCCGAGCACCAGCACTTTCGGATTACCGACGGTCATCGGTCGATCCGGGCCTGCTGCTGGGGTGAGTAGCGTTCGCCCTGGATGGCAATGCCGGCCACGGCATCATTGATCGCAGCGAGGTCGGACGCTGACAGAATGATGTCCGCCGCCGCAATGTTTTCATCCAGGCGGTGCAGCTTGGTCGTGCCGGGGATCGGCACGAACGTCCGGCTTTGCGCCAGCACCCACGCTAGTGCGAGCTGGGCAGGTGTCACGCCCTTTTCCTTCGAGATCCCGGCCAGCGTATCGACGATGCCCTGGTTGGCGGCACGGTTTGCCTCACTGAAGCGCGGGACGGAATTGCGGAAGTCGTTCTGAGTGAAGCTCGTGCCAGCATCAATCGTGCCGGTGAGGAACCCTTTGCCCAGCGGGCTGAACGGTACGAACCCGATGCCCAGTTCTTCCAGCACGGGAATGATCCCTTCTTCCGGCTCCCGCCACCACAGTGAATACTCGCTCTGCAGCGCGGTGACTGGCTGGACAGCATGGGCGCGGCGGATATTGGCGACACCCGCTTCCGACAGCCCGAAGGCGCGGACCTTGCCTTCCGCAATCAGGTCTTTGACCGTGCCGGCCACGTCTTCCATCGGCACGTTCGGATCGACCCGGTGCTGGTAGAGGAGGTCGATATGGTCCGTCCGCAGGCGCTTGAGGCTGTCTTCGACGGTGCTGCGAATGAGTTCAGGCCGGCTGTTCACGGCGCCACCGCCAGGGATATCAAATCCGAACTTGGTGGCGATCACCACTTTGTCGCGGATCGGCTGCAGAGCCTCGCCGACAACCTCTTCGTTCTTGTAGGGACCGTAAACCTGAGCGGTATCGAAAAAGGTGATGCCGCGCTCGAAGGCGCCCCGGATGAGCTTGACCCCATCAGCAACCTCGAGGGGCGTGCCGTAGGATTGGCTGATCCCCATGCAGCCGAGCCCGATGGCGGAAACTTCCAATCTGCTGCTTCCCAGAATACGTGTCTTCATCGTGTTTCTCCTTGTTTAGCGGTCGATAGCGGCATCCAGCCCTTCGGAAAGAGGTGCCCCCTGAATGTCTATGGTGGCGAACGCGTCGTTGATCTCGCGCAGGTCGTCCTCGGTCAGCTTGAGGTCTGCAGCTGGCAGGTTGTCGTCGAGATGGGCAACCCGCGTGCCGCCGGGGATCGGCACGATCCAGGGCTGCTGAGCCAGCAGCCATGCAAGTGCGATCTGTGCCGGTGAGCTGTTCTTGCGGGTGGCAAGGTCTTTGAGGAAATCGACGACTTTAAAATTGGCTTCCAGTGCTTCGGGCGTGAAGCGCGGGAAATCCCTGCGCAGGTCGTTCGGGTCATCGAACGTCATGCCGCGGGTAATGGCACCGGTCAGAAAACCTTGGCCCAGCGGCCCCCACGCCACCAAGCCGATGCCCAGTTCCTCGCAGAGAGCGAACTTGGTCGTCTCCGGCTCCCGCATCCAGAGTGAATAGTGGTCCTGAATGGCGGTCACCGGCTGCACGGCGTGCGCGCGACGGATGTTGGCAACACTGGCTTCTGACAGCCCGAAGTTCCTGATCTTGCCTGCGCCAATGAGGTCCATAACGGCGCCAGCGACCTCCTCGATAGGCACAGCCGGATCGACGCGGTGTTGATACAGCAGGTCGATATGGTCGGTGCGCAGGCGCTTCAGCGACGCATCGACAACGTCTTGAATATGATCTGGCCGGCTATCGAGGCCGACGATCTGTCCTTGGTCATCAATCTTGAAGCCGAATTTCGTGCAGATGAGAACCTCTTCCCGCACTGGCTGCAGGGCTTCACCAACCAGTTCTTCGTTGGTGAAGGGCCCATAACCCTCTGCCGTATCGAACAGTGTCACGCCCCGGTCTGCAGCAGTCCGGATGACGCGAATGGCCTCTGTGCGATCGGTGGCCGGGCCGAGGCCGAAACTGAGGCCCATGCAGCCGAGACCGATGGCCGAGACGTCGAGGTTGCTACGTTTACGTGTGTACATGATGGTGTTTTTTCGGATTGGTTGAGTGGAGGCTACTTCGGCGCCAGTTCGCCATAGCGGTAGGAAGCTGTGACGCCGCCATCCATCAGGAAGTCGCTCCCGGTGATGAAAGCGCCCTCCAGACCCATCAGCAACGCACCGACATGGCCGACCTCATCCGGGTTCGCCGCCCGGCCGACTGGGCTCAACTCAATCATGCGGCGGTAGCCTTCGCCGCGCGGGCCGGTCAGTTCGTCGCGGGCCAGCGGCGTGATGACAATGCCGGGGCTGATCGTGTTGATGCGGGCGCCGCGCTTACCCCAGCGAACCGCTTCCGCCATGACCCGTAGGGAATTGCCGCGTTTCGAAAGCTGGTAGGCGTTGAGCGGATCGGTGACCACGTCGGCCTGCAGCCACGGCAGATCGAGCAACTCGTCAACAGGAAGTGTGGCAAGCGCCGCGTTCTGTTCCTCGCTGAGGGCGCCGAGGCGGTGACCCGACTGGGAGGCGATCACGACCCCCGCGCCACCGGGCGCGATGACGTTGCCGAACTCTTCGAGTACCAGTGCCGTGCCATACAGGTCGACCTTGAGGATCGTCGCGGGACTGGCCTGCGACGGCGACACGCCGGCGGCGTGGATGACCCCTGTCACGTCACCAAGTCCGGCGGCGGTTTCGACAAGCGCGTGGACGGAAACGCGCGACGCTACATCGACCGTGGCCGTGCTGACCTTGAAACCCGCATCGGCGAGAACCTTCGCGGCAGCCTCCGCGTTCTCGATGCGCAGATCGGCGAGCAGCACGTGCTTGCCCGAGCTGACCCTGCGGGCGATGGCCTGGCCGATCGAGCCGGCACCAATTACAACAATGACATCTGTCATGTGACTCACTTTCCTGATTGTTCGTGGGCGGGGCCGTAGTGCTCGTCGCTAACTTGCTCCATCCACTCGACGACCTTGCCTTCGAGGGCTTCCGCGATGGCGATGTGTGTCATGGCCGCGGTGGGCGAGGCGCCGTGCCAGTGTTTTTCGCCCGGTGCGAACCAAACGATATCGCCCGGGCGGAGGTCCTCGACAGGACCCCCTTCCCGCTGCGCACGACCGGACCCAGACACGACAAGAAGTGTCTGCCCGAGCGGGTGGGTGTGCCAGGCTGTGCGCGCGCCAGGCTCGAAGGTGACCGTAGCGCCACCAATGCGGGCCGGAGCCGTAGCGGAGAAAGGCGCGTCAATTCGCACCGTGCCAGTGAAATAGTCGGCCGGGCCTTTGACAGAGGCCTGGGATCCGTTGCGCTTGATATCCATTGTCGCACCCTTTCTGTCTGATGAGTGTAAGATACGCTTGCCCGATCATTCTAATTAGATGGTATGATCCGCATGAACATATGCCGGAGAGCCATGAATGCTGCGCGAGAACCTCATCGATCTGTTGGCCCTGCGCGCGGTGGCGCAGGATCGGAGTTTCACCAAGGCGGCAGCCAAACTCGGTTTTTCCCAGTCGACGCTGAGCCACACGATCCGGGAGCTGGAAGCTCGCCTGGGGGTCCGGCTGCTAACCCGCACCACACGCAGCGTCGCTCCCACCGAGGCGGGCGAGCGTCTGCTGCTGTCGATTGGGCCGGATCTGGATCACATCGAGGGCGAGCTGGCGGCGTTGAGCGACTTCCGCGACCGTCCAGCCGGCACAATCCGCATCACCTGCAGTGAACATCCCGCCGATGCCATCCTACGTCCTGCCCTGCAGAAGATCCTGCCGGTTTATCCCGACATACGGGTGGAGGTGATTCTCGATAACGGGCTCACTAATATCGTGGCAGAGCGTTATGACGCCGGTATCCGTCTTGGCGAGCAGGTCGACAAGGACATGATCGCGGTGCGGGTAAGCCCAGAGGTCAGCATGGCGCTGGTCGGCTCGCCCGCCTACTTCGAGAATTGCGAGAGGCCGCTGACGCCACGCGACCTGGTCGGACACAACTGCATCAACCTACGCCTGCCGACCTTCGGCGGGCTCTATGCCTGGGAATTCGAGAAAGACGGCCAGGCGCTTAACGTGCGCGTCGACGGTCAGCTGACCTTCAATACCGGAAGTCAATCGCTGAAAGCTGCCATCGCAGGGCTTGGACTTGCCTTCGTCACTGCGGATATGGCAGTGTCGGCGATGAGCGAAGGCAGTCTCATCCGCGTCCTTGAAGACTGGTGCCCGCCCTTCCCCGGTTACCATCTCTACTACCCCAGTCGGCGCTTGCCCTCACCTGCCTTTGCCGTCCTGCTGGAGGCTCTGCGTTATCGAAGCTAGCGACGCGCACTTTGCCCGCCTTGAAAGGAATCGAACCATCGACCGGGAGATTCGCCGGCTTTCAAATCTTAGCCAAGTCCAGTGCTGGTCTTGTGCGCTGAGGTCTTTCCAGCTATATTACCGGGAATAGCTAGGAGGTCAAAATGTCTAGTTCCCAGACCCGCGCAATTCAAAACTACAGATCCCGCTTGAGTGACCGTGGGCTCGCTCGTTTCGAAGTCATGGGCCGCGACGCCGATCGTGACCTCATCAGAATGTTAGCGCGCCGCCTCGCAGAAAATGGCCCGGAGTCCGTCAAACTACGTGCGGCTTTAAATGATACCATCAATGGTGAACCGCCAAAAAAAGGCGGAATTCTCGCAGCGCTTCGCCGCTCTCCACTTGTCGGCGCTAACCTTGAAATCTCTCGTCAACGTGAAGAAAGTCGTGAGATCGATCTTTAATGCGCTACCTTCTCGATACCAATATCCTGAGCAACATCACAAAGCCGGAGCCATCGGTCGCTTTGATGACATGGATGGCCGATCAGACCGACGATAGTCTTTTTATCGCTTCACTTACTGTGGCTGAAATCCACAAAGGCATCTTGGAGAAGCCCGCCGGCAAGAAGCGTACTTCTCTCGAGAGCTGGTTTGTTGGTGATGAGGGGCCGCAGCGTCTCTTCGCCAATCGTATCCTACCCTTTGACGAAACGGCAGCTCTCATATGGGCGCGATTGATGGCCGAGGGAAAAGCAATCGGGCGATCACGCGGTGGCCTTGATACCATCATAGCGGCCACCGCCCAGGCGAACGGATGCATCGTCGTGACCGACAATGAGAAAGACTTTTACGGCATAGAGATAATCAACCCGCTTCGCATCGGCAAAGGCTGAGCACGAACTACTCGCCTTGACGGGGCTCGAACCGCCGACCCCATCGTTGGCTCATTCGTTCGCGCCGAATTTCGGTGTGCGGGCAGCTATTTGCTTTCGGAAATGGCTGACAGGGGCCGCTTCGCGACTGTCCGGCTTTGGTGGTCTAGGCTAAAATAGCTGCCAAAGAGCGCGAGCTGCATCTAGGCCTGCTTCCGACTTCATCCCAGTCATAGCCGACAAGTGACAATCTCTCCGTAAGCGGACACTTGTATCTGTAGTTGGAAGTTCACGAGTGCGGATCGGGCGCATGCTCCCACCCGCCCCTTGACATGCAGGTATTTACCTGCATATTCATGCACTCGTACAGATTGAGACCAATGCACGCTGACAAAGTTTTCAAAGCGCTGGGCGACCCGACACGCAGAAAGCTGCTCGACCTTCTCTGCGAGAGGAACGGGCAGACGCTCAGCGCGCTCTGCGAAACCCTGGACATGGCCCGGCAATCCGCCACGCAGCACCTCGGTATATTGGAGGATGCTAATCTGGTGAGCACGGTCAAGCGTGGGCGCGAAAGGCTGCATTTTATCAATCCAGTGCCGCTGCACGAAGTCTACGAGCGGTGGGTGCAGAAATTCGAACGCCAGCGGCTCAGCCTGCTGCACGACCTGAAGAAAGAACTGGAAGGAGAGTAGCAATGACCAGAGAGACGACCAGCTTTGTTTATGTAACCTATATTCTCTCGACGCCCGAAAAGGTGTTCGAGGCAATAACGAAACCGGATGTCGCAAGGCGTTACTGGGGCCACGAGAATATTTCCGACTGGAAGATCGGATCGAAGTGGGAACACATTCGTGCCAATGATGAACGCTCCGTCGAACTTGTCGGCAAGATCATCGAGATCTCTCCGCCGACCCGTCTAGTCATGTCCTGGGCGAATGCTTCGCAGGCTACCGATCCGGCCAGTCACAGCCGTGTGACCTTCGGAATAGTAGAGTATGACGATATGGTCAGGTTGACTGTCACCCATGACGACCTAATTGCGGGCAGCGGCATGGCGAACGGCATCAGCAAAGGCTGGCCAACCGTCCTCTCCAGCCTGAAATCCCTTCTCGAAACCGGCAAGGGTCTGGACATCTTCGCCAAGCCAAAGGCGGCCTGATTTCAGGCGGCGTCAAATCTCACTCTCAGAAAGAATAGTCATGACCAAAGCCTATACCGGCGGCTGCGCCTGTGGTGCAATCCGCTATGAAACGGCGGGCGAACCTATCTTCGAGAATCACTGCCAATGCGGCGATTGCCAGAAACGCAGCGGCACCGGGCATGGATCCTATCTGACGTTCGCGCAGCGCGCCGATGTGACAATCTTGGGCGAGGCCAAAAGCTGGCGGGTTGCGGGCGAAAGCGGAAATGAAAAGATACACGCCTTCTGCCCGGCCTGCGGAACTCCAGTTTACCTGACATTTGCCGCGATGCCGGAACTGATAGTGGTACACGCTGCCAGTCTCGACGATCCAGGCAGGTTCAATCCGCAAGTCGTCACATATAGTGTCTGCGGCCAAGTGTGGGATAAGATAGATCCTTCGCTACAGGCATTTGAGCGAATGCCGCCCTCATAATTTTCGCCGAAATAGCCCGAATTCGCAACTGTATTAACGGGTCCGATAAGAGCTCGATCGGGACATCTAGTCATTAAAATGAAAGTCGGCTTTTCAGGAACGACTAGCAAAAGAAGACAGGCCGATTCCGTGGACCGTCAGCTTATAGGAGATCGAAAAGCAGCTCGAATGGCCAAAATGACGGCGCAAAGCTGCCATGGAGAATGGGTCGCAGCCACTATTGAGCACAAAGTCGAACCGATATTTCAGGTCTTGAAGGGATATGAACGTCCGGCTCGCTATTACGCTTGTGCGGACAGAATATCGCAATATCAAACAGAGAGGCTGAGCCAACGCTCAACAGACCTTTACGAATGGAATGTCTAAAAGCTCTGCCAGCTTTTCAATCTTACCGCCGATGTGGCCGACACCGACGGCACAATGGTGTGCTGGCCCTTGCGCGTTCCAATTCTCCGTAAACGCTCGTGCGCCAATGGAGAATTGATATCGGCTGTTGGTGTTTCCGATTTCCAGGATAGGACCCTCGACCGAAAAGCCCTCAGCGCAAAGCAGCTTGAGCGTGCCCGCGATTTCGACCACGGAAAGCAATGTGACTGGTCCGTGCTTGACAGACATTTCAACGCTGACGCCCGAGCCGACTTTACCGTGGAAAACTTGGAGGGGCCGTATCTTCGTACGGCCTTCGGCTATCTTCGTGTGACCTGGGCCATCATGGCCCATGAGGACGACGTCAGCCTTGAAGTCCATTGCGTAGTACTCTGTGAACGATCCGCCAGAGCCGAAACTGTCCATAATCTTCATCGCCTGAGCGTTCTTGATCTCGTATTCACCAGCAACCGGAATACCCTCGGCCGTCAACATCGAGCACCCGACGATAACGGATGTGATAATGTTCTCGTATTCATGGCCGGGAACGGATTCGTAGTAGTAGGCCAGAGAACCGATGCGCTTGAGTTCCACGAGCTTGCGGAGGGCAACGGCGGTCTTTGCGGCCCGCGTCAGTTCCTCTTCGTCGCAATCGGCCTGCACATCGAAATCGGACTTGATCTTAGCGAGGCATGCCAGGATTTCGCTGTCGGAGACTTCGCGCCTCAAGCGCGCCAGTTCGTCGATTTCCAAAACCTCGATATGCGTGCCGAACACGGCGCTTTGCGCGGTGAGATCGGAGTAGATATCGAGCATGCCGTTGTAGTAACGCCCCATCACCCCGAGCCTGTTGTGCGCCATGATATGAGCAACGCGGGCCGCCTCGATCCATTCCTCGATCGCGTTTTCGACGATGGGGTCATCCTCGAGGACGCCGGTAACCTGGTGGAAGCGAATACCCGCCCGAGTGAAGACGTTGGCGATCTCCGGCACCGGGCACGCCGCGCAATGGGCAAGCCACTCGCCCGTCATAGCCGTCCTGTCGCCGAGTGCGTTGAAGGATGCATAGTCGATCGCAGCCACCGGTTGTAGGTTGAGAATGATGACCGGAACTTTGGCGCGGCGGACAACAGGCAGCACCGTCGAAGACAGCGCGTAGGTCGTTATAAACAGGAAGATGATATCGACGTCAGCCTCCCGGAACGCATGACCGGCGTCCAGAGCCTTTTCCGGAGTATCGATCAGACCGAGATTCACGACGTCCACGCCAGGGCGCTCGAGCTTCGAGGCAACGACGTCGACATATCTGCGTAACCGTGCCTCGAGCCCTTCGAATTGCGCCCAATAGGCTTCTAGGCCGATGCCAAACAGGCCAGCCTTCAAGGGACGCTCAGACATTCTGGTTCTCCGGAAAAATGTGGTTTCAGCCTTGCAGGCGGACGCGGAGTTGATCGAGACCAACCGCCAACAACAACACGACGCCGCGCGTCACATCCTGCCAGAAGCTCGACACATTCATGAGCGTAAGGCCGTTGTTCAGCGTTCCGAGGATCAACACGGCGATCAGCGTGCCCCATACGCTGCCGCGCCCGCCGAACAGGCTCGTGCCTCCCAGGATGATAGCCGCAATGATGGTCAGCAGATGCTGACTGGCGGCATTCGGCGCTGCGGCACCGAGCATGGCTGACAGAATGATGCCAGCAGCTGCTCCAGAAATGCCGGAGACCACGTACAGGATCAACTGCGTCCGCTCGACAGGTACGCCAAGAAGGCTGCTTGCCTCCGGGTTGCCCCCGGTCGCATAGACGAAACGACCGAACGGCGTCTTTGAAAGCACCAGCCAAAGAACGACGAAGACGACCAGCATCAGGATGACGGGGAACGGTATCGAAAGAACACGACCGGACCCCAGCCAGTTGAATGCCGGAACGAATAGCGGCTTGCTCAGGCCCCCCGTCATGACCATGGATATCCCGGAGAAGATGCTCATCGTTCCCAATGTCACGATCAACGGGTTGAGGCGCAGCTTGGTGACGATCAGGCCGTTCAGGACGCCGACCCCTGCGCCTACGAATAAAGCCGCCAGACACCCGATCCAGATGTTCATACCGTTCGCATGGATCAATGCGACGATGACACCTGCGAGACCCGCGACGGCTGCGACCGAGAGATCCAGTCCGCCACCGATAATGAGCGGCGTGCCCGCTGCGGCCATCAACCCGATGAAGGCCATGTTGGTACCGATGTTTGCAAGATTGCTGACTGTAAGGAAATAGGGCGACAGCAGCGCGAAAGCGGCGAGAATGACGACGTAAAATACCAGGAGCACGACGATGCCCGCGGCCGGCCGTGCCAGAACGTCCGCCAAAGAGGGACGCCCGGGCTTCTCCGCTGGCCCATGTTCCACGATCGAACCAGACTTGCTCATGCTTTCTCCAATTCATTCGAGGCGCTCGAAACGGACCTCGTTTCTGCCGCCTGCATCAGATCCGCCGCCGATGCCTGTGGTCCGAGGACTGCGACGACTTTTCCGTCTTCAAAAACGAGGGTCCGGTCTGCGAGGCCGGCAACCTCTTCGGCGTCCGACGATACGAGAAGTATCCCCATGCCGCCGACCGCAAGGCGGTGGATTTCGTCGTAAATCTCCCGCCTTGCGCCGAGATCGACGCCGCGTGTCGGCTCCTCGAGGATTAGAAGCTTTGGGCTGCCGAGCAGCCAGCGAGCAAGACACAGCTTCTGCTGGTTTCCGCCCGACAACAGGCGTATCTCCTGCTCCGGTCCCGTGGTCTTGACGCGAAGGGTTTTGATCCAGTGCTGCGAAATCGCACGCTCTCGCGCGGTGTCGACCACTCCAAAACGTGTGAAGGATCCAAGGTATGGGAGAGTCGTGTTCGTCCGGACCGTGAGATTGCCGATCAGACCTTGCCGCTTGCGTTCCGCCGCGACAAAACCGATGCTGTTTTCGATGCTTTGTTTCGGACCGGAGAGTTTGATCTCCTTGTCAGCCATCCGCAGGGATCGCGCCCTTGCAGATGGTTCCGCGCCGTAGACGGCTCTCCCCACTTTCTCGATACCGGAGCCGATCAGGCCGAATGCGCCCAGGATTTCGCCGCGTCGCACCGAAAACGAAACGTCCTCAAGCCAACCGGGCAGCGAGAGCCCGTCGACCGTAACGACGGTCTCTTCCGGAAGAGCGACGGATTTCGGAGGAAACAGGTCACCGAGGTCACCACCAAGCATCGCCCTGAGTACTTCCTCATGGCTGGTGTCGGCGGTCCGGAATTGCCCGCGCACTTCGCCGTCTCGCAGCACCACGATCCGATCCGACAGCCGGAAGACTTCGTCGAGATAATGCGAGATATAGATGACCGTCACGCCGTCTGCGCTCAGTGCATCGATCACACCGAAAAGCGTTTCGGCATCAGCCTCTCCCATTGAAGCCGTCGGCTCGTCCATGATCAGAATTCTGGCTTTCCCGGCCAACGCTCTGGCGATCTCGACGATACGCTGCTCCGGCAGAGAGAGGGATCCCATCCTGCGATCCGGTACGATGTGGGCGAGACCCAATCTCGAAAGCAGTGCCAGGGCCTGGCTTCGCATGGCGTTCCTATCGACGAAACCAATCCCGGCCACCTTCCGTAAGGGCATCGACCCTAGAGCGATGTTTTCCGCAACCGACAGGTCCGGATGTACCGAAAGTTCCTGCGGCATCAAGCGAATGCCGGCGGCGATGGCAGCACGAGCAGACGTGATGTCGACGGGTATGCCATCGATTTCGATGAGGCCCGCATCACAGGAATAGACACCGGACAGGATTTTCATCAAAGTGGACTTGCCGGCGCCATTGGCTCCGAGCAAGGCCACGACTTCTCCGGCGTCTGCCGAGCAACTGACGTTTTTCAGCACCTGCACGCCGGAAAATGCCTTTGTGACATCGGTGATCCGGAGCCGCGGTACGCGGGTCCCTATGACTGGTTGCGTTTGCATACCTCTCTCCTCCGCTCTCATCCTATTGTTGCGGGAGGATCGCCTCGTAACCCTTCAGCCAGTCTTCCTTCTTCAGACCCGCGAGGTAACTTGCAAACTCTGCCTCAGGGAAGACATAGCCGTCGGCTTCCCCTGCACATTCGAATTCCTTGTAGAATTTGCAGATGTTGGCCTTCGTAACCATCTGATGCGTAACGAATATAGCTTCCGGTACGGGTTTTCCCGCAAGCGCTGAAAGCGCGATCGGGATCAGATAGTTGCCGTAGCTGCCGGGAAAGGACCCTGTCGCCGCAATCAGCTTCGGATCGGTGGCGAGCGCCTCGGCTTCATCAGCACCATTGCCGACCGCAACGGCCTGGTCGACGCGACCCGCTGCACGCACGGCTTGCAACATGCCCATTGTCGCTTGGTCATTGATACCGATGATCATGATAGGCGCGTCAGGTGGAATACGGCCAAGAACATTGTTCATTTGCGTGTAGGATTCCTGCAAGGTATTTTTCGTATCGATCTCGATGATATGATCGGCTGGAAAAGCCTTGCTCAGTGCGAGGAACCCGGCGCGCTGTCCTTCGGTACGCATCCGCGGAATGACGCCAGATTGCGGCAAAGCGCCTATGACCAGGTAGCCCTTCTTCACGCTATCACCACCAAACTGCTTGTCCGCCGCCTTCGCCAGATAAGATCCGCCCATAAAGCCGGACCTTGGATTGTTCACACCGAAGAAACTTGCGCCCGGCATCGGGATGTCGATGGCAGTGACCTTTGTGCCGTCCTGCTTGAACACATCCATGACGGCCTGGCCGAAATTGGCGTCAGTCTGGAATTCGATGACGTAATCGACCTTGCGCTCGGCAAACGACTTGGCGTTGGCAAGCGCTGTCGGTCCGTCGAGACGATTATCGGCGATGACCAGTTCCACGCCGGCCGCATCCGCATTCTGCTGTATTCCTTTTTCGACAAGGACGCCAAAGGCGATGTCTCGCTGAAGATTGGCGAAGCCGATACTGTATTTGTTACCATTCTTCGGTCGCGTGACCTTGGATGCATCCTGAACCATGGCCTTCAGGGTCTCGGCAGAAAGCATATTTCCGTCGAATTTCAACGGGTCGAAACCGTGGAAATCGTCGGCGTAGGCAGCAGATGCCAAAAGGCAGGATACTGCTGCGAGCAGTCTGATTGGGGTTCTCATGTTTCTCTCCTCCCGTCCGCTACCCTCCCCGGCAGCGGCTAAATAACAGTTTTGCGCATGGCACCATCGCATCGAGTTGCCCAGCAATCGAAACGCTAGCATTGCCAAACCGTATTGACACGCCGGAAAAAACCGCAAAAGTGACTTTTGCATACAAAAATTGATCTTATCTCTGAGGTCTTGAAATGGCGGATAATTATTTTGTCTACATGCCTGAAAACCGAATATCCGATGCTTGGGGATGCACTGCAGTTTCGACCGGATATTCGGTTATAGCGCCACACTCCAGCTATCCTCCGAGCCGCCATCCAGACGACCATCATTTCAGCTGGTCGCGTGGCCGTATCCTTCACGCGTACCAAATCGTGTTCATCAGTAGCGGGATCGGAAAGCTCGAATTCGGGAAATCGCGGCGGAAGATGAATGTGACGGAAGGGTCGGTATTCCTCCTTTTTCCCGGAGAATGGCATCGCTTTGCCCCCGATCGGCCGAGTGGCTGGACGGAGCACTGGATAGAGTGCCGTGGAAACGCTTTCGACTTTGCGCTACACACGGGTTTGCTGAATAAAGAGCGGCCAATGAGCCTCGCGGGAGACGAAATCGCGGCAGTGTTCGCTTCGATCCATACTCTCGCCCGCGAAGACGCCGTTTTGCACCAATTGGTAATATCGACACTCGGCCTGCAGCTGCTTGCATTGCTAAGCCGGTCATCAGGCCTTGCGGCCGAGGCGAACTCGCGTTTGGTGGATAGGGCTCGTGCAATTCTCATGGAGCGCTGCGGGGACGGCCAGTCGGTCGAAGATTTGGCGGCGGAGCTGGGTATCAGCTATCCGTATTTCCGGCGGATTTTTCGCGAGAAGACGGGAATGTCTGCCAAACAGTACCAGATCACCGTCCGGATCCAGCGGGCTCACGACTTTCTCTCCAATACCGACAAATCGATCAAGGAGATCGCCGGGCTACTAGGCTTCAACTCAGCCTTCCATTTCTCCAATCAGTTCAAACAGTCAACAGATCTCTCCCCAAGCCAATTCAGGCATGCCGTGGGGAACGCTCAAGCTTCACGAAAGTGACCTGATGAAGAATGAAATCGGACAATTTTCTCCGAAAGGAGTGCGAAAACAGGGCTCCGTAAAGTAAACCTTCCGGCGGTCGAGTTGTGCGATGTTGCAGGATAACCCAGTCGCTTGTGCGGCAACCGGGAGGGTAACCGTGTGCTGATAGGAAAGCTTGGAAGAGACTGAGATCACTACTTGCGCTTGATCCGATATGAACCGCCGACCCTTCTTGCGCCGCCAAAGATATTGAAAAATCAGCTCCCGCCGCTGCCAAAGGCTTTGATTTGGAAGGGAACGCGGCTATTTGCCACCATAATGCTGTGTTGCAGAATGTAAAATCGTCAGCCCAGCCACGGATCAACGACAATCGCGCCGGTTCCGGCAAAATCTTGAACGTTACGCGTTACGACGGTCAAGCTATGAACCAGCGCAGTCGAGGCGATCAAAGCGTCAGCCTCGTTTCGACGATCTGGGATATGAAGATGAGCGCAACGCGTCGCAATCGCATCATCGATCGAGAGAATACGGCCCTCGAACTCAGGGCGGACGCGTCTGTCCATCCATGTCCGCAAGAGAGCCGCCTGAGACCGATCGCGACGTTGAAGGAGCAATATCCCTCGCTCAATTTCGAGGATCGTGATAGCAGAAATAAACAGATCGCTCGAATGCTGCGAGTTGAGCCAACGCGTAACGTTTACATCTGCCTTGCCGTCTCCGGCCTTACGCAGTTCGGAGACGACGTTGGTATCGAGCAGGTATTTCAAAACAGGTCGACCTCGCGGGTCACGATTTCTGCCCTCGGCGGATCCAGGTCGACCACCGAGAGACCGGGCATTGAAAGCGCGTCAACGAGGCTCCGCCGTTTTCCCGTCAGACGCTCGAACTCGCTGTAGGTCATCAACACATGCGATGGCTTACCACGGTCTGTGATGATAACGGGCCCCATCTGGGCAGCTTTCTTTGCCTTGCTAACGTCGTGATTAACCTCACGGCTGGACAAACTCGTCATACTCATCGAAAGCCTCCTAGTAGGTAAGTAGGTAGGTACGTACCTACATATAAGAGAGATTCGGCTTGGTAGCAACACTTTACGCGACTATAAACCCGGCGCCGTTTAAGTTTGATCGCCGACTTGGTAAAGTGATTCATCCAAATCAAGTGCTTATTCTGGCTCGGGCAAGCTCTTGTATGGGCGATGCCGTCGGCTGTTGCCGCCGCACCTTCGGTCTGATAGCGGCCAAACATCAGGCACAGGTCGAGCGCATGCCACGCGGTGTGTGCTCAAAACTCACGCAAAGGCCGCGCAAGGGAGCGCAACGCAATGAGCGGCAAAGCCGCCAAAGAGCCGAGTCCCATCGCGCTAACCGTCGGCGTGTGCTCGACAGCGACCGGATGGGCGGCCGACAGTCTTGCTATCGGATTGGATGTTGGCTCGTCTGTCGTACGATCATCACCGAGAAACCCAAGATTAGGAGAGTTCGCTTTTTTGAAAGTTCGACGCAAAGATTGGATATCTATTCCAGGATTGTCAGGCAGCGGCCGGCGAGCTCAAAGGCCGCGCGTTCGCGTTCGTTCTGAAACGGGATAACTCTTCCGCGGACATCGGGCGCCCTACCATATATCCCTGAAGCTGATCACACCCGGCATCTCGAAGAAAGTCGGCCTGCCCTTCGTTTTCAATCCCCTCTGCTGTGACGGGGATTGATAGTGCCGCGGCGAGCGCGATCGTCGCCTTCAATATGTCTCTTCCACGCCCATCGTCGAATGCCCAAACCAGAGACCGATCGATTTTCATGCTGTCAAAGCCAAATTGTCTAAGCGCTCCGATACTGGCATAACCGCAGCCAAAATCATCGAGAGAAAACCGGACACCAATCTTTTTAAGCTCATCGATAGCCCTTTGCGCGTGGGTTGGGTTCGACATTAGGACACCCTCGGTAATCTCCAGGGTCAGCCGAGTGGGTTCAAAGTTCTCTTCCTTTAAGAGGCTTGCAACCCGGTGTGCGAACGAGGCATTGCACATTTGCACCGGAGAAACATTGACGGACAGCCCAAGCTCCGGCCAGTCGGCAGCCGCTCTTACAGATTGACGTAAAATCAACATGCCCAGTTGATCAATCAGGCCAGAGCGCTCTGCCAAGGGGATGAATATTTCAGGGCTGATTGGACCCGTCGGGCTCTGCCATCGAGCGAGCGCTTCTACACCGTTCAATTTACCGCTCCCTGAGGCGACAAGCGGCTGATAGGCAACACCGATGTCGCCATTGACAACGGCACGTTTCAGCTCGTTTTCAAGCACGGCCATCTCTTCGCGGTCGCGGTCGAGTTCCGGCCGATACCCCACGGCCCTTCCCTTGCCGTCGTGCTTTGCCCGATAAAGAGCTAAGTCGGCACGGCGAAGCAATTCGAAGGAGTCGGTGACGTTGACCGAACGCGCGCTGCCAATGCTAACACCAACTTCTACTGTTCGACCTTCGATTTCGAATGGCTTTTCGAAAATCGACAGAACCCGCGCGCAAAAATTCGATGAAGGACCGTGGTCGCACTGGACAAGGGCAAACTCATCGCCCCCCAATCGCGCCGCGGAGACAATTTGCGGGTGGCACTGAGAAATTGTGTTAGCAACTTTTTGGATAAGGACGTCGCCGATCTGATGACCCCAGGTGTCGTTGACCGCCTTGAAGCCGTCAAGATCCAGGAGATGAAGTGTAACATCGTCCCCGTTTTCGAGTGCTTTATCCAAATCCGCCAAAAGCCCGTTTCTGTTCAAAAGGCCGCTGAGACCATCGTGGCTCGCTTCATATCGAGCCAACCGCGCCATTCTCGCCATCCGCCGGGACTCTGCACCTCCGGCAGTTACCACCACGACAAGGAAAACGACCAAGATGACGCCGGCGGCTAGTACTTCATTTCTGACCTCCTGATACACTCGGGTGCCCGGTCGAAGTCTATTCCATCCCAGGTAAGCAACGGGTAGGCCTGAGGCACTCCTCAGCGCGACGACGAGCATATTGCGAGGTGCTTCCTCGTAAAGACGCAGGCCCTCAAGCTGATATTGCTCCGCAAGCAAGCCAAGGTCAGAATCCCGCACGTGCCTGAAGAGCGACAAAACCGCATAAGGGGTACTAATTGTCGTGCCGCCGTCTGGATGTATGATTGTCGATGCCAGGATATCAACACCATCCCACGTCTTGACGAATTCGACGAGCGGCTTTCCCTCATTCTTCAGAGCTGCCGAAGCTTGCGACTGGAGAGTACCTCGGAAGCGAGTCGAGGGATCGAAGGTTGAGCCTTTGTAGCTCGCCATAGCGGTCGCACCGCTGCGCGTCGTTACGATCGCTCCATCGTAGATAGATGCGGCTCCGCTCGTTCCGCGCCATTTCTCAATGGCCCATCGAGAGAATTCCCCCGCTTGCGAAACCTGGTAAGCATCACTCGAGCCGGCATTGTCGAGAAGTGTCATCGAAACCCGGTCTTTGAGAGACCGGATTGCCGACTGGGCTGCTCGAGACGCACGCTCGTCATCACGGATATCTGCAGAGCGGCGCATGGTTGTGATGACATTTGTTGCCAGAGCGCCCAGAGTGACAAGTACTATAACAAACAAGGCAGTGGAGAGAGCAACAGGCCACTTCGAGATGTTGGTCTTCGTTATTGGCATTGGCCTCTCCCCCAGATAAAAAATATAAGCGATATTTTGTAGTTGAATCTTTCCTCGACTTTGAAAACTAACTCAGCCTTATTATCATGTGACTTACGCTTGTGGTTAAAAGCCAGTTAACTTAAATGAACTTGCAACTACTTAACCGGCGTCGGCATCTCGAATATTGGGCGTTGGTTTGTGAAGTACGTCCGGAAAGTTGCGCGGTTGCGTTACTGGCCTACAGTCGAGGGAAGGTATAGATCGAGGCTCGATCTCTTCTTTGCTAACACGAGCATGAATTGCCTTGTCGTGTCTGCGGTCTCCCACGTGACCACTTCTGACGCAGGGCATCTGATTTCGTTGGCATTTGGAATGCTATCCATGCCTTCCCTGGCCGTGACGATGAAAAGGCATCGACACTCAAGCGGGTTTGCTGCAACACCTTGGCATCACGCCGTGCGGGCGGATCGACGTCGACCAGTTGCCAGGCGGCAAGCTCCGGGTAAAAACGGCTTTACCAACCGGCACGGCACAGCCGGCAGTGAGCAAAGCGATCCGTACGCTCGAAAATCATCTGGGGGTTGCACTCTTCAAATCGAAGCATGCCGAACGCCACCTTGACGGATCAAGGGCAAAAATATTTCGACAGAATGAAACCACTGCTCAAGGCGATCGAAGCTACTGATCGAGAAGTTAAGGGCAGCGGCGCCGACATGTCTGGGTCGATCCGCATTGCAGCCCCTACCACATTCGGTCGACTTCACATTCTGCCAACCATTCCGAATTTGCTGGCCGAATATCCTCATCTCCGGGGGGGATCTGGTTTTATCGCAGCTTCGGCGGGACATGATCGATGATCGGGTCGATCTGGTGATAAGAGGAGTTGTCGAGGAGCCCGATGCCGTCGCCAGGCGCGTGACAAACCTTTCTCTGGTATGCGTAGGATCTCGCCAATACCTCGAAAAGCACGGCGTCCCGACCCTGGCTGGGTCGAACCCGAGAATCGACGCGCGGACCACTCGGCTCAGCGCCGATTTTTCCGCCAGGCCGTCCTCGTGATCACAGGATGCTTTCTGACATGCAGCCCGCCCGACATGCAGCCCGCGGCGAGGGACTTCAAGGCAGCCTCAGGCGCCACGAAAGACGCATGAGGTTGCCTGGCCCGGCGAGACCTTGTCAATCCAGCGGATTGTAGGCAATGACGTCCATCTCTACCTTGACATCGACCATCATCGGCGATTGGACGGTGGAGCGTGCCGGCGGATGATCGATGAAGTGTTTCTGGAAAACGGCATTAAAGCTGGAGAAATCGCGGGCGTCGTCGAGCCAGACATTAACCTTGACCACATGTTCGAGCGTGCAGTCGGCGAGCGCCAGGACGGACTTGATATTGGCGACCACCTGTTCGGTTTGAACAGCAATATTGCCGACTACGACCTCGCCATCGATGGTTGGCACCTGACCGGAGATGTAGATGAAATCGCCCGCGCGCACGGCCTTGGCGAAAGGTCGGCTCTGGCCGCCTGCCTGGGCGTCGGCGATATCGTAACGAATGATCTTGTTGCTTGTCATGGAAGTGTCTTTCAGTTTTATTTTACAATGCGAATTTGAACCGTTGCCCCTTGGGAGTGGCATCAGTGCGAATCCTGGATGAAATGGCCGGGCGAGACTTCCCGAAAAATGCGCTTCGGCGGAACGTAATCGAATGGACGGATAGGGCTTCTGATCTCTTCAGTCGAAGGTGGTACAGTCCGGCCGCGGCGTGCCGGATCGGGAATAGGCACCGCAGAGATCAGACGGCGGGTATAAGGATGTTGCGGGTTGTCGAAAATTGCCGCCCGCGGACCGATCTCAACGATTTCGCCGAGGAACATCACCGCGACGCGATGGCTCATCCGCTCGACGACGGCCATATCATGGCTGATGAAGAGATAGGCAAGACCATGCTTTTCCTGCAAGTCGAGCAGGAGGTTGGAAACCTGTGCCTTAACTGAAACGTCGAGCGCCGAGACAGCTTCGTCTGCGACGATGAATTTCGGATCAAGTGCCAAGGCACGGGCAATCGAGATGCGCTGCCGCTGGCCGCCGGAAAATTCATGCGGGTGGCGCTCCGCCATCGCCGCCGACAGTCCGACCTGTTCCAGCAGTTCGACGACGCGCTCCTTGGCATCCCGCCGTCCCATCAGCCCATGGGCGAGGATCGGTTCAGCAATCGCCGAACCGACGGTGAGGCGCGGATTGAGCGAGGCAAAGGGGTCCTGAAAGATCATCTGCGAGGTGCGACGCATGGTGCGCAGCTCCCTTGTGCCGGCTTTCGTCACATCCTGGCCGCCGATGACGATCGAGCCTTCGGACGGATTGATAAGCCGGATGATGGCACGGCCGGTTGTCGACTTGCCACAGCCGGATTCGCCCACCAGCGACAGCGTTTCGCCAGGGCGAAGATCGAAGGACACGTCTTCGACCGCATGGACGCGGCCGGTCGGCAGGTCGAAGCGGACGGACAGACGATCGACCTTGAGGATCGGCTCGACGCCCAACGCAACGGCAGACATCTCGCGGCCATCGTTTGCCACGCCGGTCGACGCATCGACCTCCGGGAAACGCTTTGGCGCGACCGCGGCTCCCATGGTGCCGAGACGCGGGATCGAGGCGAGCAGCGACTTGGTGTAAAGCGCCTTGGGAGCGGCGAAGATCTCCTGCGTCGGCCCTGTCTCGATCGTGTCGCCGCGAAACATCACAACGGTACGGTCAGCGATTTCCGCCACAACACCCATGTCATGGGTGATGAACAACACGCCCATGTTTTCGTCCTGCTGCAATTCGAGCAGCAGATGAAGGATTTCAGCCTGGATCGTAACGTCGAGCGCGGTTGTCGGTTCGTCGGCGATCAGAAGCTTCGGGCGACAGGCAAGCGCCATGGCGATCATCACGCGCTGGCGCATGCCGCCGGAGAACTTGTGTGGATATTCGTGGAGGCGTGCCTTTGCCGCCGGGATCCGCACCCGCTCCATCAGCCGCACGGTCTCGGCCTCGGCTTGTGCCCAGGACAGGCCGCGATGCAGGACCAGCGCTTCCGCGATCTGGTTGCCGATGGTAAAGACCGGATTGAGCGACGTCATCGGTTCCTGGAAAATCATGCCGATCGAGCCGCCGCGCACTTTGCGCATCTCGGCTTCGCTTGCAGCAAGCAGGTCCTTGCCATCGAGAAGAATACGGCCTTCAGTGCGTGCCCGACCGGCCGGTAGAAGCCGCATTGTCGATAGCGCGGTGACACTCTTGCCCGAGCCGCTCTCGCCAACGATCGCGACCGTCTCGCCGGCATCGACATGCAGGCTGATATTGCGGATGACGGCCTTCCAGCCTTCCGGTGTCTTGAAAGAGGTCGTCAGGCTCTCGACTGCAAGGACCGGCTTGTTTGTGGTCGCGTCGGTCATGATCAGCTTTCCTTGGCGAGACGCGGATCGACAAGATCGCGCAGGCCGTCGCCAAGCAATTGCAGGGAGAGAACGGAGAAGACGATGGCAAGGCCCGGAAACACCATCAGCCACGGTGCGTTGTTCATATATTCGCGCCCCGACGCCAGCATCGTGCCCCAGGTCGGCATGTCGGTGGAAACGCCGACGCCGAGGAAGGAGAGGCTTGCCTCCGCGAGCATCGCCGAGGCAAAGACGAAGGTCGACTGCACGAGGATGGGCGAGGCCAGATTGAGCAGCACGTGACGGACAAGGATCTGCCAGGTTGGGAGCCCCATGGCGACGGCTGCCTCGATATAGGGCAGTTCACGCAGGACCAGCGTCGAGCCACGGATAATGCGGGCCAGGCGTGGCGCATAGGTGATGCCAAGCGCCAGGATGACGGTGGTGAGCGACGGCCCGAGCGCTGCAACGAGCGCGATCGCCAGCAGGATGTCCGGGAAGGACATCATCGCATCCAGCAGGCGAGAGATCGGCGCATCGAGGCCGCGAAAGAACCCGGCCGCAACGCCGAGGATCACCCCGAGCACGGTCGAGATGAAGACGACGCCGAGGCTGACCAGAAGCGAGATGCGGCCCGCAAAGATGGCGCGGGAAAAGATATCCCTGCCGAATTCGTCGGTTCCGAAAAAGTGGACCATGGATGGCGGCTTCAGCTTGTTGACAATCGACAGCTTGTTCGGCGCATAGGGCGCGACAAAGGGGGCCAGCAGCGCTGCGAAGACGACGACGACCAGAATGATTGCGCCGAAAAGCATGGCTCGGTTGCCGAGCAGGCGGCGCAGGCCGGAGGACAAGGGCATGGAGACGGAAGCCATGGTGATCATAGGCGCACCCGTGGATCAACGATGATATAGAGCATGTCGACGATGAAATTGATGAGAACGTAAATGGCGGCGACTGTGAGCAACGCGCCCTGAATGACTGGATAGTCGCGGCGCAGGACAGCTGAGACCACGAGATTGCCGACGCCAGGCAGACCAAAGACGGTTTCCGTGACAACCGCACCGGCGACCAGCATAGCGACCGACAGGCCGATGACGGTGATGATTGGTATCATCGCGTTTTTCAACGCGTGCTTGAGGACAACGCGACCTTCCCCGGCGCCCTTGGCACGGGCGGTGCGGACATAATCCTCACCGAGGACATCGAGCATGGCAGCGCGGGTGAAGCGGGTGATCAGCGCCGAATTGACGATGCCAAGTGCGACAGCCGGCAGCACGAGATGATGCAGCCGTTCGAGAAAGGGTGTCTCGGGGCCGCCGTAGCCGGAGGCCGGGAACCAGCCCTGACCGACGGCGAAGATCTGGATGAGCATCAGCCCGAGCCAGAAGCTTGGCACGCTGGCCGCAACCATGGTGAGCGTGACGACGATCTGGTCGAAGATCGTTCCGCGCTTGACCGCCGACAGGATGCCGACAGGCAAGGCTATGCCGACCGCGATCAGGATTGAGAAAAGCGTCAGGAAGAAAGTCGGCTCGGCACGCGAGGCAAGTGCCGTCGTCACCGGCTGGTTCAGGAAGATCGACTGGCCGAGGTCACCATGCAGTATGCCCAACACGAACTGGCCATACTGGACGATCATCGGTGCATCGAGCCCCATCTTGGTGCGCAGCTGGGCGATGTCCGCAGGGGTCGCATCCGACCCCAGCATGACTGCGGCCGGATCGCCAGGCGTCACGCGAACGATGATGAAGACCACCGTTACGACGAGGGCGAGCACGACGGCCATGCCCCCCAACCGTGTTAAAAGTGCCTGTGCGATCGTAGCCATGGTCGTTCCAAGCCCTACTTCTTCGGATTGACGTTCCAGAAATGCGGCCAGTAGGTTGGCTCGTATCCGGAAACGCCGTTGGCGAGACCGGAAACCGCATTGAAGTTGCCGACCTTAAAGAGCGAGGCGTCATCATAGATGGCTGTCTGGATACCGTCCCAGGCCTTCTTCTTGGCATCATCGGTGGTTGCATCCATGTAAGCTGCAACAGCCTTTGTCTTCTGGTCGGAAACGTACCAGCCCGGATAGCTGTCGGTGATGGTGTTGATCGTGGTCGGGTCGCCCGGAAAGTTGGAATGGGTGATGAAGATGTCCCACTCCTTTGGATCGGCGCGCCGGGTGGTCAGCGTTGCCCAGTCGACAACCTGCAGGTCGACCTTGAAACCGGCAGCTTCCAGATAGGCCTTGGCGACTTCGCCGATTTTGTAGTGGAATTCGTACTGGCGGCTGGTCATGAGGCGTAGCGGCGTGCCGTCATAGCCGGCTTCCTTTAGAAGCTTGCCAGCGGCTTCCTGATCGCCTTCTCCGTACCGGGCAACGCCGGCTTCGGTGTGCCAGAAGGAGCCCTTCGGGAAAATCGAGCCGTCGACGCTGAAGAAGCGGTCATCTGAGAAGGCGGCCAGCATCATGTCATTGGCGTTGAGGGCTGCTTGCACCGCCTGACGCAGCTGCTTATTGACCAGAAGGCCCTGCTTCATATTCATGTTCATCGAAGCCCAGCCGGCATTCTTGAAGATCACGGGTTTGGCGTTGCCGCTCTTTTCGACACGCTCGTAGGCGCTGACAGGCAACGAATCCGCATAATCGAACTGCCCGGAAATCAGGCCTTCGACGCGAGTGTTGGCATCTGGAACAGGAACGAACCGGATTTCCTTGGCGATCGCCTCTCGCTTGCCGGCATAGTTGCTCGGCGTGCCCTGCGGCGACTTGTAGCCGTCGAAGCGGACGAGCTGGGTGTACTGGTCGGGCTTGCGCTCCTTCAGTTCGTAAGGGCCGGTACCGATGAAATCGGTGAGCGTATCCTTGACCTTTTCGGAGGGCATGATCACGCAGGCCTGCGACAGAGTGGCCAGCAGCGGCGCATAACGCGATTTCAGCTTGATGATGACGGCATGATCGCCGTCTTCTTCAAGGCTGTCGATGATGGCGGCAACCTGCTTGCCCTTCGAATTGATCGCCATCCACCGCTTCAGCGAGGCGGTCACGTCCTGGGCGTCGAAGTCGCTGCCGTCGTGAAACTTCACGCCTTCGCGCAGCGGGATCCTGTAGGTCATGCCGTCTTCGGAAATCGTCGGCATGGCAGCGGCGAGCAGCGGAACCGACTTCCATTCTGCGTCATAGGTATAGAGCGTCTCGAAAATATGCTGGTCGATGGTCAGAACGATATCGGTCGGCGTCTGCATGACATCGAGCGTCGGCGGCTCGCCGATCGTGGCAACGGTCAAGACGCCGTCGCTTTTCTGAGCCAATGCCAGATTGCTAGTACCGGCCAATGTCGCAAGCGTCATCAAAACAAATGCACTGTGTTTCATCGTCATCCCCTTGTTGTTTTCGGTTCGGCCAGTTCTTTCGGCGCGGTTTCTGCCGGTCGAGAATTCAGCTATCCAGCCCCAGCGGATCGGCAACGCGGGGCCAGAGTTCGAGGCTCGCCTTGCGATAAAGCGTCGTTGCAGGATCGGTCGGATAGGAAGTCGGCGCGGCGATATAGACGATGTCTGACGAGACGGGTTGAAAACCGGCATAAAAATGATTGGTCGACTTGATCAGGAGCCAGCACTTCCCGGCGAAATCGATACCCTGGTTGGAGAAGATATCCGGCTCGTAGGTCTGCGTCCGACTTGTGATCAGGACGATATCGATGTGGGTACCGACCGGCCTGATGACCGCGGCACTGCCGAGCGTGACGCGCGAATTGCGGAAACTCTGCCAACCGGCATCGAAGACTTTTTGCACGGTGACGCGCAGGTCGAGCGGTTCGCCTCCCTCCGGGCCGGATTTGCCGCCGACGCGCAGAGAAAGTTCGGCGCCCTCGCCCGCTGCATGGCAAAAGGTGACGGCGATGGGGTCCCAGATCGTCGCAACGGCGAAATTGTCCATGCCGCGTTCCATCATCCGGCGCAGGACATGGGTGGCGTCACCGGCGACGCCACCGCCGGGATTGTCCCAGACGTCTGCGATGGTGACCGGCTTTTCAAGATGGGCGGCGCGGATGGCGACCGCCTTGTCGAGGCCCGCCTCGGTGTCGACCATCGGCATCGCGGTCTCGCGGCGAAGGCCGTAGAGCTCGCGACCAAGGCCTGCCGCTAGTTCGTCGCCCTTTTGCCTGTCATTGTCGGTGACGACGACGATGCGGGTTCCCATATCGGGCACGTCGCCGGCCATGAAGCCGTGAATGACCGAGGCCGATAGGATGCCGTCCTTGCCCTCCATCGCCTGCATCCGATCGACGAAGGAGCGCATCGGCTCCCGGCTCGTCGGGAAAATCGTGATCATACGGCAGTCGAAGGTAGAGATGACCGGCTTGATCTGTCCGCGCAGGGCCTGGAGCGCAAGCTCGACGACATGTTCCCCGCGCTGTTCGAAATCCGTATGCGGGAACTCCAGGAACGCGGCCATGAGATCGAGATTAGCAACACGAAGCGCCGTCAGATGGCTGTGCGGGTCGAATTCGGCAGCGAGGAGGACATCCGGGCCGACCATGTCGCGAATATGCGAGAGGAAATCGCCCTCCGGATCGTCATACCCTTGAGCGGCCATTGCGCCATGCAGGCCGAGCACCACGCCATCGACCGGCAGGGTTGCCTTCAGCTCGGCGAGGATCTGGTCGCGCAAGGTCTCGTAGGTCTGCCGCTGGATGAGACCGGCCGGTTCCGCCCAGCATGACGTGCCTTCGATGACGGTGAAGCCTTCCTGCTTGCCGCGGCGGCGCAGGATCGGGACAACGGCGGAGCAGAGCGTCGGTGTGTCCGGATGTTCGCCTGGCCCGGCATAAAATGCCGCCTTGAAGGCGTTCATATCCGTTGGCACGGGAGAAAAGGTGTTCGTTTCAGTCGCCAGCGAGGCGGTGAAGATGCGCATGTCTGTCGCCTAAATACACGCCGGGCTCCGAGCCACCGCAAGGGGGCAGGTACCGACGTTAGATTGTCTATCTGTCTAGTTCCCGCCTGCCGGGCCGCCGTGCGCGACCGTCAGAACTGCAACTATCGAAGTGCCCCCGGACATGGGATTCCCTGTTTTCTGTAAAATTCCCGCTCACCGTTTCGGTGTAATTAATTTTCTCCAATATGCGTCAAAGCCGTTTGAAGTCAATTAACGATCTGATTTTTTGGTTATTTCTGTAATTTATTTTCTAGACAGGGGAAAACTTGGAAAAATTCTCAGACCGCGCTCGCGGCCGCAGAAACGGACATGGCGCTTCGATATCTGCGTCCTATTTTGAATCAACAGGTTCTGCCATTCGCGATAGTCTGTTGAAGAGGGCGCCGATTGACCGAGAATGAAAAGGCCACCAGCCTAAAGCATCTAATTTTCATCACTGAGCCGGGGCTGGGCTCTGGCCGGAGCCGGATGGGGATTGGGCGTGGGACGCTTCGCAGACCTACCCCTGCACTGAGAGCCCAAGCGGCTGGTTCCGGCTACGGAAAACGCCGCGGCAGCAAACGCTGGGAATGCACGCGCGCAACGGCCGGCGATAGGCGCCTGCGTTTATTATCGCCAGGCTGCCGAGTTCGATTGATGCCTACCGACATCATGCTATGAAAAATTCGCGGCGGTGAAACTGATTTTCATCGATGCCTTCTGTTTCCCTGTGGCGTTTCGAGGAAAAGACCCAATGGACCTGTTTCACGCTCTTTCCGATGAAAATGGAAAACTCTCGGGCCTGGACGCCAGGCTGGCGAAATTCTCGCTGGAGAATGTGGATGCCGTCGTCAATTTCTCGATCATCGAGCTCGCAGCACGCGCGGGCGTGTCACCACCGACCGTGACGCGGTTTTGCCGACGGCTGGGCTGCCAGGGCTATTCCGACTTCAAGGTACAACTCGCCAAGATGGCCTATGTCGGCTTGCGATACCTGAAGCCCGATGCACCGACGGCGACCGTTGAAGAGGTTGCACACGATATCGTCTCGAAGGCCCAGAATTCGCTGTTCGAGCTTCATCGGCAGCTTGACCTTGCCGCCATCGAGAAGGCGGCTCAGATGTTGCGGGCTGCCGAGTTCATCCAGGCCTTCGGTGCGAGCGGCAATTCGGCTATGATCGTCAACGAATTGCACAACCGCCTGTTTCGTCTCGGCTGCCGCATCCATTCATCCAACGACCATGGCATGAACCAAATGATCTCTGCCTCGGCACAGCCGGGCACCGTCGTTTTCGGCTCGTCGTTCACCGGTCGCGACATGGAGCTTGTCCGCTGTCTGGAGCTTTTGCGGGAGCGCTCGATCCCGACCATCGCGATGACGCAGGGCGGTTCGCCAGTCGCTGCTGCGGCCGACGTGGTGATCGCGATCGAAATGCCGGAGGGCAAGAACATCTTTCGCCCGACCTCCACCCGCTATGCCTATCTGGCAGCGATCGACATCCTGGCAAACATGGTCGCCTATGCCGACCGGACCACGGCCCTGAAGTCGCTGCGCGCGATCAAGGAGCAACTGGTGCGCAATCGCGACGGCGACGACCGCCAGCTTCTGGGCGATTGAAAGCGGCAAGGTAGACTGACCGCTGACGGCATGCTGGAGCAGCCTGACCAGAACTGATTCAGATATCCGACGCTCTCTCGCCGCGGCGTCGAACATTGTGTTCAGGAGGACCGATCGGGCCTGCAGGGGCCCGATCGGCAACGCTTATTTATTCCGCAGCGACAATCTTGCCGCCGTCCCACTTGTAAAGGGAGAAGCTTTGCGAGGTGAGGTCGCCTGTCTCGCCGTAGGTCAGATTGCCGATTGCGGTCGCGATAGGCTGACCGGACTTGATGGCCTTTGACACCGCATCGACGTCTTCGGCACTGCCGGCCTTCTCGATGCCTGCCTTCAGAACTTGAACGGCGGCGTAGGCGTTCAGGGTGAAGGCCTCGGCAGGAATGTTCTTGGCCTTGAGCGCATCGGATGCGGCCTTTGAATCGGGGCTCCTGATTGCGTCCGCCGCATTCGTGAAGATCGTGCCAGCGGCAGCCTCCGTGCCTATCTTCCAAAATTCCGTGTTGGAAAGGCCGTCGCCGCCCATCAGCGTTGCCTTGACCGACAGATCGGTTAGCTGCCGGACAAGCAGGCCGCCTTCGGGATGGTATCCGCCGAAATAGATCACGTCGATCTTTTCCGACTTCAGGCGCGTGGTCAGGGCCGAGAAATCCTTATCGCCCGGATTGATGGCATCATCGATGACTTCCTTGGTGCCGGCCGCATTTAGCGTCGCCTTAAAGGCATCCGCCAGACCTTTGCCATAGGCACCCTTGTCGTTGATGATGGCGATCCGTTTGCCGCTGAAGTTCTTAAGGACGTAGCGGGCTGCAACTTCGGCTTGCTGGTCGTCGCGTCCGCATGTGCGCAGGACATTCGTCAGGCCACGCTTTGTCAAGTCGGGTGCCGTTGCGGTCGGCGTGACCATCAGGACGCCGTTTTCGGAGAAGACGTCGGAGGCAGGGATGGCAACGCCCGATGTGACCGGACCGACGACGAAATGGATATCCTGGCCGACGAGCTGGTTGGCGCCGGAAACACCCTGCTTGGGTTCGCCCGCGTCGTCAGCGGTTTCCAGCACGACTTTCTGGCCCAGAATGCCGCCGGTCTTGTTGATCTCTTCGATAGCGGTTTCAACACCGTTCTTCACCTGATCGCCATAGGCGGCGACGGGGCCGGTCAGGGGCGCGATCAGTCCAATTGTTACGTCTGCGTGGGCCAGGGGCGCAAATGCAATCGAAGCGGCGAATGTCGCTCCTGTCAAAGTCTTGAAACCCATTACTCTCTCCTTGGGAATATGATTGCCGAGTTCGAGGCCCTGGCGCTGAAACGTCGAGCGTCGGAGCCAGCGACCGGTGAACGGTCGTTGCGGCCATTTTTGGCTTCGAAACGTCCATGCGCGTTCTATGGCGCCGGTCGGATTTGCGCAAGAAGTTACCCATTCGAATGAATGGCATATATTCAGCGCTTACGAAGGAATGCGACGCGCAACCGGAGGGCAGTGCGGTTAGGGAGCCGAGAGCTTCATCCCTGAGCTTCGCCTTGGGACGTGGAGCACACGAGGCGTTCAGACCGTCTCGCCCGCCCCCATCTCTTGCCAGGCATCGTAGCAAGACAGCACGGTTTCCATCTGCGCCGTGTGGCCGGCGATGAAATCGTCACCATAGATGGTTTCGTCGGGATATTCGGTGATCAGCGTCATCGGTACGGTGTGGCGGTCGTCGACCGAGCACAGGCAGGGAAAGCCGTTGATAATCTGAAAGCCGGTTTCGCCGGCATGGATCTCGTAAAGCGCAATCTGCCGGTCGTTATACGCCAGTAGGCCTGGGATCTGTCCGAGATGGCGTGTAACCCGATCCAGCAGAATTTCAGAGCGCTTTTCCCACTCGGGATGGTGGCGCATGATGAGGAAGAACCCCTTCGGCAGTGTCCACATGCCAAAGCCGCGCGGCACATAGCCGGAGAGCGGCCTTGTCCATTCGTGGCTCGGATAGCCGTGCAGGTTGACATGCAACTGAGCGTTGCTCAGCGCCTGCGCTTGGATCCTGATCTGCTTCTCATTCAGATGGGGGCCGGCGGTTTCCACCGTGCGGTATTCCAGATCGTCACCGAGTGCCGTGTAGCGGGCAGCGTGATGCATGTGGCAGGGATTGTCGTGCCGCAGGCGTTGATGCACCGCGTAGCCATCGGGGTTTTCGAGAGGTGACAGGGTAAAGTGGGCACCTCGACGCGCCTGCAACCGCGCGGCTGCGCGCAGCGCGCCGACGATGCCGGATGTCTCGTTCGGATGCTGGCCGGCACTGATCATGACAGGCAGATCGCGACCCTGGATATATCGCGCCGACACCGCGCGGCCGGAGCGGGCGCGTGCCGCAAACGCCTGCCCTCCAATCGCCTCCAGTCGGTCGGCGATTTCGCGTGCGGCCAGTGGTTCCCGCGCGCTGTCGATCGCCTGATCGGCCCCGTCTTGAAAATCCGTCGACAAGGAGCGCGTCGAGATCGTCACGGAAATAGCTCCCTTGCTTTTGACGATTTCAGGGACGATCTGGCCGGGCTTCAGGCCCCGGTCGCCAAGCGTGCGGCCGGACTTCTGCTGAAAGAACTCCAGCAGGGAAAAATAGAGATCCTCGTGCAGCGCTTCGCGAAGGCTCAGAACCTCGTGGCTGATGTGGAGCGGCTCGTCCTCGGCCGGATGGTCGACGCGGATATTGAGCTCCTCGAAATAGGGCTCTTCCACCCCCCAAGCATGCCCGGTGACGGCGCCGACAGCCGCTTCGAACAGTACCTCGTAATCGGTCTCCAGCCGCTCTCCCGGGTCGGTGCCGGCGTGACGCAGCCAGCCGGTTGGCGACAGGTTGGTTTCTCCCACGGTGTCGCGGTGGACGCGGTTCGGGGCGAGCACGCGGTGGGTTTCCGTCTTGCCAGCGCGCAGCAGCGTGACATTGTAGGCAAGGGTGTCGTCGGTGCTCGGGATGAAATCGATCTTGGCATCCCCGACCAACGCCGCCAGCGGATAGGCTTCCAGCCGAAAACGGTTTTCTGGCGCTGCCGGATGCACGGGGTAGCGGATCTCTATGCTCTCGACGCCGGAAAGATCGACGTCCTCGAGAAAGAATGTGAGCAAGGGCTTGTAGGCACTGCGGATGCGCGCGGTGACGCCCAAGGCGGACAGCCGTGCTTCCTCAGCCCTGCGGCTTTTGGCATCGTCGAAGGTCCAGGCCTCGTAGCGGGCGCCGGGGGTTGCGGGAAGCCGGTCCAGCGTGCGCATGATGCTGTGCTTAAAAATTTCGGTCATGGTGCTACCTCGAGGTTCTGCCGGTCGGATCCAGGCTGTCGCGCAGCCAGTCGCCGAGAAGGTTGAGGCCAAGCACCGTCAGCAAAATGGCAAGGCCGGGGAAGACGCTGACCCACCAAGCGGTCTGCAGATAGGTGCGTCCGTCGGCCAGCATGCCACCCCAGCTCGGAATGGTCGGGTCGACGCCGAGGCCGAGGAAGGTCAGGCTGCTTTCCAGAAGAATGTTGTTGGCAACATTGAGCGTGGTGAGCACGATCACCGGGCCGACCAGGTTTGGCAAAAGGTGCTGGAAGATGATGCGCCAGTCGGCGACCCCGATGGCGCGGGCCGACAGGATGAACTCCCGCTCACGCAACGTCAGCACGGAGCCGCGCACCAGCCGGGCATACTGCACCCATTGCGACACGATCAAAAGGACGATGGTGTTGGTCAGGCTACCGCCGACGATTGCGATGAAGGTGATGGCGAGCAGAATGAACGGCAGGGCCAGCTGGATATCGGCAAAGCGCATAACGAGCATGTCCCAGAAGCCGCGATAATAGCCGGCCACCAGCCCCATCACCACGCCGATGACGACGGCGCCGGCGACTGAGGTAAAGCCGACCAGCAGCGAGATCTTCCCGCCGGCCACGACCCGGGCAAGGACATCGCGCCCCAACGGATCGGTGCCGAAGGGGTGGGCCAGGCTGACAAAGGGCCTCATCAGGCGCGCCATCAGGTCGAGGCGGTCGGCACCACCGGGAAAGAGCACGTCGGACAACAGCACGCAGACGCAGATGATCAGCGTCAGTGCGGCGCCGAGAATGAATTCGAGGCTGGCGAAACGCGAGCGGCGAGATGTGGCGGTGGCCATCTGAATTACTCCGTACGGATGCGCGGATCGACAAGCCCATAGGCGATATCGACCAGGAGGTTGATGCCCACGATCAGCAGCGACAGGACGGTGATCACGGCCTGCAGGACCGGGTAGTCACGGGCCGACACCGCATCGAAAGCCAGCGTGCCCAAGCCCGGCCAGTTGAAGACCCGCTCGATGACGACGATGCCGCCGAGAAGGCCGCCGAACTGCAGACCAAAATAGGTGATCAGCGGGATGGCGCAATTGCGCAGCGCGTGCTTGTAGAGCACCTTGGTTTCGCTGAGGCCCTTGGCCCGCGCCACCATGACGTATTGCGACTGCAGCGTCTCCAGCATCGAGGTGCGCACAAGACGCACATTGGTGGCGGTGAGGATAATGCCCATGGTGAGCGCCGGCATCACATAGCTTGCGGCCCCCGACATGCCGCTCGGCGGCAGCCAGCCCAGCGTGATGGCAAACAGCAAGACCATCATGGTCGCCAGCCAGAAGTTTGGAAACGACAAGCCGATCAACGACAAGATCCGGATAGCCTGGTCGGCGCCCCTGCCCTTGGCAGTGGCCGCCTTGATGCCCAGCGGGATCGACAAGGCGATCGAGACGGCCATGGTGATGAAGGCAAGCAACAGCGTGGCCGGCAAGGCATTGCCGATCAGAAGCGAGACCGGCGTGCCACCTGTAAAGCTGCGACCGAAGTCGAGCGTCACCAGGCCCTTGAGGAAGTTCAGATACTGGACGATGAACGGCTGATCGGTGCCGAGTGCTGCCCGGATGCGTGCCAGATCTTCGTCGGTCATGCTGCCACTTCCCTGGAACATCATCGTCGCCGGATCGCCGGAGAGGCGAATGGCGAAGGAGACGATGAGCGTGATGGCAATCACGACGAAGATCGCCTGCAGCACACGCTTGATAAGGAAACTGGCCACGATTTCTGTCCTTCATGGTAAGCGGCAGGCTGCCACCCGGATCTGGGCGACACTTGGACATCGCTGCCGAGATCCCGATGGATCTTTCTGCAGGATGTCCATCTGCCAGTGCGTCAAACTACTCGACGGTGACGTCGGTCAGTTTCAGGCGGTTGTCTGGCGGTGCAATGAAACCCTTTACGCGCTTGGAAATGCCGTAGATGGACTTGCTGTTGTAGAGCGGCAGTTCAAGCGCCCGGTCGGCTGCGTAGTTTGCTACTTCCTTCAGGATCTTTTCGCGCGCGGCCTTGTCGATCAGCGGGCGCTGCGATTCCAGCAGCTTGTCGAGGGTTGCGTCCTTGTCGTAGGGGTTCCACTTTTCGCCCGAGTGGTACATCGCATAGGCCGTGTTGTCGAAATCGAAGGTCCAGCCTCCCCACTTCTGCTGGAACATGCCGCCGGTCTTGCCCTGCGGGATGATATCGTTCAGCAGCACGTTGGTCTCGTACGGCTTGATGGTGGCGGTGATGCCGACCATCTGCAGGTAGCTGGCGACGACCTGCGCCACTTCATTCATTGTCGTGTCATTGCCGCGTATATCGATCTGCAGCGTGGCACCCGGCTTCACGCCAGCCTCTGCAAGGAGCTTTTTAGCGGCGGCCGGATCGTAGGGGAGACCCTTCAGGTCCTTGTCGTAGCCGAAGGAGAGCGAGCTCTGGAAGCTGACGATCTCCGAGGCCTGGCCGGCCAGAATGGATTTCACGATGGTCGAGCGGTCGACGGCCATGATGATGGCCTTGCGCACCTTGGGATCGGCGGTGATGCCGTCACGGGTGTTGAAACGCAGCGCATCGACGGTCGGGCCGGGAACGCTGACGACTTCCAGCTTTGGATCACCTGAAATCACCGGGATCATGCCGACTGGGATGGTCGGCGGAATGACGAGATCGACGCGGCCGGCCTGCAGTTCGGCGACGGCGGTCGCAGGCTCCGAGATGAAGCGGAATTCGAGCTGAGACAGTTTGGGCGCGCCGCCCCAGTAGTCCGGATTGGCTTCGAGTGCTATGTTGACCTTCGGCTGGTAGGAGACGAACTTGAACGGGCCGGTGCCGACCGGGTGGGTATTAAAGTTGTCCTCGCCCTTTTCCTTGATGTACTTCGGCGGCACAATCATCGCGCCATAGCCCGCAAGCTTTGTCAGCAGCACCGGATCGGGGGATTTCAGCTTCATGTCCACCGTGTCGTCGTCAACGACCGTGACGCTGTCGATGGAAGTGTAGTTGGACCGCTGCGGACCCTTGGCACCCTGCTCGCCCAGCAGGCGCTCGAAGGTGAATTTCACCGCTTCTGCATTGAAGTCTTCGCCATCGTGGAATTTCACGTTGTGGCGCAGCTTGAAGCGGATGCGCTTTCCCCCGTCGAGCTCTTCCCAGGATTCGGCAAGACCGGGGACGACCTTGAGATCGGGGCCGCGATAGGTCAGGCCGTCGAAGATGTTGGTGGCGACCGATGCCCACTGCACCAGGAATGTATCGATCGGATCCCAGCTGCCCGGATCCTGCGGCGACGAGATCGTCATCTTGCCGGCGGCCGCCGCCGGCGCGGCGTAGAAGGCCGTTCCGCAAAGGGCAAGGGCCATGAAGGTTGCGGTCAGGCCGCGCGTGAGACTGTGCATATGCTGTTCCTCTTCAGATGCTTTCAATTGTTCGCAGGTTTCAGGCCTGTCTCGCGATGAAATGGCCTGGGCTTATTTCCTCGTGGCGGAAGATGTCGGGTTCCTCGTCGATCCTGTGGACAGGATTGGGAATTTCTCCCTCGATCAGTGTGGTGCTGCGGCCGCGCCCTGGATCGGCAACCGGCACTGCCGACAGCAGGCGGCGGGTGTAGTCGTGCTGCGGCGTTTCGAACACCTGCCGGCGGCTGCCTATTTCCATGATCTGCCCGAGATAGAGCACGGCCACCCGGTGGCTGATCTCCTCCACGACGGCCATGTCGTGACTGATGAACAGATAGGCCAACCCCCGCTCGGCCTGCAGGTCCATGAACAGGGCGATGATCTGTGCCTGGATCGACACGTCGAGCGCCGACAGGGCTTCGTCGGCGATGATCAGCTTGGGGTCGGAGGCGAGCGCACGGGCGATGCAGACACGCTGGCGCTGGCCACCGGAGAACTCGTGCGGATAGCGGTCCGCATGGGTCGATGTCAGGCCGACGCGCTCTAGAAGTTCGTCCACCCGCCGGCGCACGGCCTTGCCGGACAGCACCCCGTGAGTGTTGATCGGCTCGGCAATCGAGAACCCGACCGTCTTGCGCGGATCGAGCGAGGCGAACGGATCCTGGAAAATATATTGCACATCCTTTCGCAGGCGAAAGCGTTCCGCTGCCGACATGCTCGCGAACGATTTGCCATTGAAGGCGATATCGCCAGAGCGGCTTTTCTGCAGCTGCTGGATGGTGCGCCCGATGGTGGACTTGCCGGAGCCGGACTCGCCGACCAGCGCCAGCGTCTCGCCGGGATAGATATCGAAGCTGACCTTCGACACGGCGTTCAGCCGATGCGTCACCCTGCCGAGCATCGTCCGGCGGATATCGAAGGTGACAGAGAGATCGTTGACCGATAGGAGCGGCGGTTCGTCGTAGCGCGCCGTGTCCTGCACGCGCTCAACGCCGACGAGAACGGGCTTGCCGTCCTCAAGCACTGTAAACGGCATGCGCTTGGGGAAATCCTGGCCCGCCATGCTGCCCAGACGCGGCACGGCGGCCAGAAGCGCGCGGGTGTAGGGATGCTTGGGATTGGCGAATATCTCGGCCACCGGGCCTTCCTCGACTTTCCTGCCCTTCCACATGACGACGACGTCGTCGGCCATCTCGGCCACCACGCCCATGTCGTGGGTAATGAAGATCATTCCCATCCCCAGCTCCGACTGGAGATCGCGTAGGATGGTGAGGATCTGCGCTTGGATGGTGACATCGAGCGCCGTGGTCGGCTCGTCGGCAATCAGCAGTTTCGGGCGGCAGGCGAGCGCCATGGCAATCATCACCCGCTGCCGCATGCCGCCGGAAAGCTGGTGTGGATAGCGCTTCAGCATCTGCTTGGAGTCGGGCAGCCGGACCCTATCGAGCAGGCGGCGCGCCTCTGATGTGGCTGCCGTCTTGCTCATGTTTTCATGCAGCAGCAGCACTTCGCAGATCTGGTCGCCGATGGTGAAGACCGGGTTCAGCGAGGTCATTGGCTCCTGGAAGATCATGGCGATCTCCTTGCCGCGAATGCGCCGCATGTCCTTGTCGGACGTCTTCAGCAGATCGCGCCCGCCAAACAGGATGCGGCCTTCGGGAAACGTCGCGCCCATGATGTCGGCAAGTCGCATGATCGAGAGAGAGGTGACGGACTTGCCGGAGCCCGATTCACCGACCACAGCCACGGTGCGCCCGGGCGAAACCGCGAAGGAGACGTTGTCGACGACACGGTTGCCGCCGAATTCGACGCTGAGTCCTTCGATCGAGATCAGGGGCGGGCCCGCATTGGTCGGTGTCATGTCAGCGCCTCCGGCCGGGAGCTGGCATCGGGTGGAGATGAAGCTGCGGCCGGGCCCGGCGTGATATGCGCGAGGATGGTTCCGGCGGGCTGGGAGGAGCCGGCTTCGACAGCAATGGTGAGAATGCCGGACCATGGCGCAGTGACGGCGGTTTCCATCTTCATCGCATCCATCATGGCAACCACGCTCCCCTGTTCGACGTGTTCGCCGCTCGACACCGTCCAGTGGACGAGGTTGCCCGACAGGGGGGCGAGAAGGGCCGTTTTGTCCGCCGGGTCTGGTGCAGGATGTTTGCCGTTTGCCGGTGCGCGTCCGAGGAGGCTGAGGAACGACGCAGGCAGACGCAGTTCGACGCGCTTGCCGTCGATCTCGACATGACCGCTCAGCGTTTCCTCAACAGCGACGGGCGCTGGACGGCGCTGGCTTTCCAGATTACCGGCGAAATCGGTCTCAATCCAACGGGTGTGCACTTTGAAATCGGCTCCGGCGAAATCCGGATGCTCCAGAACGGCGCGGTGAAAGGGCAGCACCGAGGGCACGCCGTCGATCGCAAATTCCGCCATTGCGCGGCGGGCCCGGGCAATCGCCAGCGCACGATCCGGCGCCCAGACGATGAGCTTTGCCACCAGCGAATCGAACATGGCAGCGACGTCCGCGCCGCTGGAGACGCCGGTGTCGAGGCGGACGCCTGGACCGGAGGGCGGTGCGAACCGCGTGATCCGGCCGGCAAATGGCAGGAAGCCCCGCGCGGGGTCCTCGATGTTGATGCGAAATTCGATGGCATGGCCCCGCGGCGCCGGCATCTCTGACACCTCCAGGGGCTGGCCTTCTGCAATGCGAAACTGTTCGAGAACGAGATCGAGACCGGTGGTCTCCTCGGTGACCGGGTGTTCCACCTGCAGGCGCGTGTTGACCTCGAGGAAGGAAATGATGCCGTCGGCGCTCAGCAGAAATTCCACCGTGCCGGCCCCGACATAGCGGGCTGCCTGGCAGATATCGCGCGCGGCCTTGTGGATGACATCGCGCTGTGCGTCGGAGAGGAATGGAGCAGGCGCCTCCTCGACCAGTTTCTGGTTGCGGCGCTGGAGCGAGCAATCGCGCGTGCCGACCACGAGCACGGTTCCGTGGCGGTCGGCCAAAACCTGCGCCTCGATATGGCGCGGGCGATCAAGAAACTGTTCGACATAGCATTCGCCGCGGCCGAAGGCGGCAACGGCCTCGCGGGTCGCCGAATTAAACAGGTCTTCGACCTCGTCAAGATGCCGTGCGATCTTGATCCCGCGTCCGCCACCGCCATGGGCGGCCTTTATCGCGATGGGCAGGCCGAAGCGGAGGGCAAAGGCCCGTGCCTCGAAAGCACTGGAAATGGCCCCGTCGCTGCCGGCCACCAGCGGCGCTCCGACGGAGCGGGCGATGTCGCGCGCCTTCAGCTTGTCGCCGAGCGCCTCGATGACATCAGGGTCCGGGCCGATCCAGGTGAGCCCGGCGGCCATGACGGCGGCGGCAAAGCGCGCGTTTTCCGACAGAAAACCGTATCCCGGATGCACCGCATCGGCACCGGCACGCCTGGCTATGGCGATCAGTTTCTCGCTATCGAGGTAGCTGTCCCGGGGGCTCGATCCCTGAAGCGCATAGGCCTCGTCCGCAAGTCCGACGAACAGCGCATCGACATCGACATCCGCATAAACGGCAACCGAGGTAAGGCCGTAGTCGCGGCAGGCCCGGATGAGGCGCACGGCAATCTCGCCGCGGTTGGCTATCAACACCTTCTTCATCACTGCTGTCTTCCTGCTATGGGCTGCGTGGCAAACGGAGCGGACGCAACAAAGCGGATGCGCGTACCGACTGGGATCTGCCCTGCAAGATCGAGATGATGGCCAGCGATATTGGCAATCACCGGATAACCGCCCGTCAGCGGATGATCGACGAGGAACAGAACCGGCTGACCGCTCGCAGGCACCTGAATGGCGCCGCGGATCGTCGCCTCGCTCGGCAGTTCCTTGACGATGGACCGCTCCAGCGCGTCGCCCTCGAGGCGCATGCCGACGCGGCTCGATTGCAGCGAGACGGTCCAGTCCTGCGCGAGGAAGCTTTCGATTGCGTCAGGCGTGAACCAGTCCGTGCGCGGGCCGAGCACGACGTCGAGGCGGACCGTTTCGCCAGCGCGAGGCATGGCAAATTCCGGCTCCTGGAGGAGTGCAACCGCAGAATGAGAGCCAGCCTGCACATTGGATATCGAAATGAACTCCCCGACCCTCAGCGGTTCCGGGCCGATCTGCGCCAGCATGTCCGTCGCGCAACTCTTCAGAACGGGGGCCACATAGAAGCCGCCTCTGATCGCCATATAGCTGCGCATGCCGGACGTCGCGATGCCGAGCGTCACCAGGTCGCCATCCTCGACGGCAAAGGCACAATGATGCGGAGCCTCGATCGCCGCTCCCTCAGCCGTCGCGACGGAGACCCTTGCCTGCGCGCCTGTCATCGCCATGACGCCTTGGCCGTGCATGCGGAAGGACAGCCCGCCCAGCGGGATTTCCAGCGCGACCGTATTGTCCGGATTGCCGACAAGGCGATTGGCTGCTGCAAAACTTTTCCGATCGGCGGCACCGGAGCGGCCGATGCCCTGGTGTACCAGCCCCGAACGTCCGAGATCCTGAAACAGAACGGGAAGTCCGACGGAGACGATCTCGATGGCGGTCTGGCCATCCGTTGGAACGGTTGCGGGGCGTGTGGCAAACGACGGACCGGAAGACCTGGTCTGAATGGTGTAGGCGTGGTCGGTTGCCATGTCGCAAAACCGCACGCGCTGACCCGGCTGCAGCAGCGAGACCGGCTCGCGGGCAATGTCGAACATGTCGAGAGGGGTTCTCCCGATGAGTTGCCAGCCGCCTGGGCTCGCCTTGGGATAGACGCCGCTGAAGGCGCCTGCGAGGCCTACGGAACCGGCGGGAACCAGCGTACGCGGCGATTGCCTGCGCGGCACGCTAAGGCGCTCGTCGCCCTGGGTGAGATAGGCAAAGCCCGGCGCAAAACCGGTGAAGGCAACCAGATAGTCATGTCCGGTATGCAACCGGACCACCTCCTGCGGAGTCATGCCCAGCAGGGCGGCGACTTCCGGCAGGTCTTCACCCTCGTAACAAACCGGGATTTCCAATAACGGACCCAAGGCGGGCCCGGTCCTCGACAGGTCCAGGTCGGCGATTGCAGCATTCAGCATCGCGGTGGAGAGAACCGACGGATCGAACTCGATCATTAGCGTGCGCGCCGCCGGAATGAGTTCGCGAATCCCCAAAAGATTGCGGCGCAGAAGAGCATCGTAAAGGTCCAGTGCCGCTTCCAGATCGACGAGTTCGACAAGTACGCAATCGGCCCGCATGGGCAAAATCTGTGCATCGCAGGCTTTCTGGGGATCCGCCCCTCCCCTGATCATGCGGCGCCCGTAAAGGCGCGCACGGTCAGGCCCGCTTCTTCCAGGCGCCGACGCAGGGTCCTTGCCATCCGCACTGCGTCGGGGCTGTCGCCATGCACGCAGATACTCTGGGCCTTGATCCGCGTGGGCTTGCCGTCGATCGAGTCGACGACCCCTTCGCGAACGAGCCGCACCATGCGTTTGGCGACCTCTTCGGCATCATGTAGAACGGCGCCCGCTTGCCGGCGCGAAACGAGATGGCCATCGCAGGTGTAGGCACGGTCGGCAAAAGCTTCCTCCACCACCCGCAGCCCGGCGGCTTGCGCCTGCGCCACCAGGGGCGCGCCTGCCAACGCCATCAACACCAGTTCCGGATCGACCGCGCGGATCGCGGCAATCACGTCGGCGGCCTGCCGGGTGTCGGTGGCGATGGTATTGTAAAGGGCGCCGTGGGGTTTGACATAGCTGACGCGCGTTCCGGCAGCTTGGGCAAGACCCTTCAGCGCACCGATCTGATAGATGACGTCTCCGATCAGCTCTTCGCTCGTCGGGTCCATATTGCGGCGGCCAAAGCCGACAAGATCGCGGTAGCCGACATGGGCACCGATCGCCACGCCGCGCGCGGCGGCAGAGCGCAGCGTCCTTAGAATGCCGGCCGGATCGCCGGCATGAAAGCCACAAGCCACGTTCGTGCTCGTCACGACTTCGATCAGGGCATCATCTTCGCCCATTTTCCACGGGCCGAAGCTTTCACCGAGGTCGCTGTTGAGATCGATTGCCCACATCCGACAAACATTTCCATTGAAAACTGACAGGAGGCTATCAAGTGAGGACAATTCTGTCCAGAGTGTTGAACAATATCGATGCATTGCCCTACAGATAGCACATTGCTCATTTGTTGTGCAGCGCATCGGCGTGTCTTTTCCATTGATGTTTTCGCGTGAAAGAGCCTAAGCAGTGAAGACAGGCAGCGACTGACACATGCGTTCCGGCACGAGAACTCAACTGCTGAGGAATGGCAACGCCGCATGGGATGCGCGACAGATAGACGAGACGAGATGAAGGTGATCAGCCAAGCAGCAGACGGGACATCCGGATTGCCAAACGAGCAAACGTTGGGGCCGATATCCAGCCAGCCGGCCAGCCAGACCTTGGCAGAGGCGGTCGCGGGCCGCATGCGCGAGCAGGTAATCTCAGGACGCCTGACGCCGGGTAGCCATCTGTCCGAACTGGCGCTGAGCGAGGAGATGCAGGTATCGCGCAACACGCTACGCGAGGTTTTCCGCATATTGACGAAAGAGGGCCTGCTGCGCCACGAAGCCAATCGCGGCGTGTTCGTGACGACACCCAGCATGTCCACGATCATCGACATCTACCGGGTCCGCCGCATCATCGAGTGTCCCGCACTTGCCCAGGCGCACCCAAGCCATCCCAGTGCCCGAAAAATGCGTGTCGCCGTCGAGGCCGCCCGCCGCTGCCGCTCGGAGGGCGACTGGTTGGGCGTTGGCAGCGCGGATATCGCCTTTCACGCTGCGGTGGTCGACCTGGCCGACAGCCCCCGCCTTTCGGCATTCTTCCGCGAAGTATCGCTGGAACTGCGCCTGGTATTCGGGCTGTTGCGCGACCCCGAGTTCCTGCATGCGCCCTTCGTTGATCAGAACCTCAAGATCCTGACCGAATTTGAGGAGGAAAAACCCACACAGGCTGCCGCCGCCATGGAAATATATCTTAACCAGGCGGAGCGCTTCATCATGGGCGCCTATGGTCGCCTGTCCGGTAAACCCTGAGGCCAGTGGACACAGGCCTTGGAAGAGTCCCTGCTATCCAGCCCGCAAGCCGGTCTCGATGAAGGCCAATCTCTCCCGGTCCTTTGCATGGACTATTGTGCGGACAGATGGTTGCGGCGCGTTGGTAGAGCCGGTCTCCTGAGCTGGCCGACATGGGCTGGATGCGGCATCCCGAGATGGGCGCGTGCAGACAACCGGGCCAGTAGGAGACCTTCATGCCGCCCGCGTCGCGCGCCTCCACAAGCGCGGCCGGCCTGTCGCCGCGCTCGCTGGCGTTCTGTGCCATCACCGGCCTGATCTCTTTGCCCGCCCTGTTTCCTTCTGGCGGCAGTAGACCATTCCGTCCTCGGGAAAATAGACCTTCTGGTGCGAGCTGCGGGGCTGGAGGAACGGGCCGGCATGATAGGAGGCGGCCAGATTGATGGTGTTGAGACCGGCGCGCTTACGCAGCTCGGCGCTGGCTTGACCGAGCGTCGAAGTCTTAAATCCTTATATAGGTGGGGAACTGAGGAGATCACATCGATTATGGAAAGCGTAGCGCACAGGTGCTTTCGCAAAGCCATCTCAGCATGTGCAGGTCGTCCTGAAACGATGGCGTCCACGATTGCTTCGTGTTCGGTAAGCACGGTTTGCATCTTCCCAGGCATAGGTAAGTGAAGTCGTCGGAGCCTGTCCAGATGGACACTTTGACGTCTGACACTAGCCCAAAGCTCAAGGATGCCGGTTTTCTCATAAAGTATTCTGTGGAACTCACGGTCGATGCTGTCGAATACGTCGTCGGTTTCCTGTGTCGCAACCGCAGCCTGCCGTACCAGCACCTCTCGCAGATCCTTTGCCGTTTCGGCCGACGCATCTGCCGTCAAGCGTCTCACGGCTTCAAGCTCGATTGAGAGCCGCAAGAACTGCGCCGGCCTGGCATGATCAAGGTCGATTTTGGCTACCACCGTGGCATACTGGGGATAAACATCAACCAAGCGTTCCTCTTGCAGTATCGAACTTCCGTCAGGGTAAAGTAATGCGGTTTTGACGGCGGCCTCCGGTTGAACCCTTCCGATTGTCTGTGCCCAATCTCCTCTATATTTGCCCTTTCGAGGCTTTAATAACCTTGCTCAGAACCAAACTGCTCAAGATCACCAACAATAGCTTCAGCCGTCCGTTTGTAATGCTTCTCCAGAAGTTCCGACGCCGTATTCACATTGCCCTTCAGCACTTCCTTCAGGATCGCCTCGTGCTCATCGGTCACGTGACGGGTCCGGAACACCTTCCTGATCGACATCTGGCGGTATCGGTACAGGCGGTCTGCAAGTTGCTCGGCGAATGCAATCAGCGGTCTCGAGCCACAATTGGCAATCAGGACTTGGTGGTAGCGACGATGTGCCCGTTCCCACTCCGGATTGTCTTCGAATTTATCTTCTCTAAGTGAGCGCGGAGTTCGGTCGAGCCGATGATGGGCAACGACAAGGTCTTCTTCCCATTGCGGTGTGCGGTTCGCCATCGACTCGCGCAGGGCGAGCCCCTCCACCCAGCACCTCGTCTTGGTCAACTCCACGAGCTCCGCCCTGCTGACAGGCTGAACGAAGAAGCCGCGCTGATCTCTTCCTTCAACTAGTTCCTCCGACGCCAGACGGTTCAGCGCCTCCCTTAGCGGCGTTTGGCCCGCGCCATAGTGGTCCATCAAAAACCGCAGCTGCAGTTTGCGACCAGGCTCCAGCACTGTGGTGAGAATGTCCGATTTCAGGCGCTCGTAGACGGAGCTGGCCTGTGTCGATGCCGACAAGGCGGGCTTCGTGACTGCAAGAGTATTCATTGGCGATTTTCCCCGACGATGCCGATGTGGGTATTTATATAACGCCGGTCGTCTTGGTGCAAATTTATAAATTATTGTTTACAGAGACTCTATTGTATAATATCCATTTGATGACGATGACATTTCACTGTGAGGGTGCGATGGTTTCCACGCAAAGAGGCAGGCTATGACGAGGCTATGCGGGTGCCGCGGCATCGACGTCCATTGCCATGTCGTACCCTCGGAGTTTGCGCCCTATCTCAAGGGGGCACCGCCTTCGAACTGGCCTTCCATGATGGCCCGGGACGCCTGCCACAGGACGATCGTGATCGACGGCAAGAACTATCGAACCGTCAGCGATGCCTGCTGGGACTCACAGCGCCGCATGGACGACATGGATCGAATGGGCATCAAGACGCAGGCGCTGTCGCCGATGCCCGAATTGTTCAACTACTGGATGGATATCGACCCAGCCAACGATCTTATCCATTACTTGAACGACACCATCGCAACCATGGCAAGCACCTCCGGCGGCCGGTTTGTCGGTCTCGGTTCGGTTCCGCTCCAGGATGTTGACAAGGCAATCGACGAGCTTCGCCGCTGCATGAGGGACCTCGGTTTCTCCGGCGTGGAGATCGGCAGCAACATCAACGGCATTCCGATCGGAGACCCGCGATTCTTGCCTTTTTTCGCCGAAGCTGAAGCGCTGGGTTCTGCGGTGTTCGTCCACGCGGTCAGACCGACCGGAATGGACAGGCTGGTCGGTCCCGGACAGTTGCAGCAAGTGCTGGCCTATCCGACGGACGTCGGATTGGCAGCCGCCTCTGTCATCACGGCGAACCTGATGCTCAAGCATCCAAGGCTGCGCCTGGCGTTCAGTCACGGCGGAGGAACACTCGCCTCGTTGTTGCCTCGGCTCGATGAAGGCTGGAAGGTCTTTCCGGCTCTGCGCGAGACGATCCTTGAGGAACCGTCCATCCAGGCCAAACGCCTCTACTACGACGCCCTGGTGTACGATGAGCCGACACTGCGGCACCTCGTTTCGATGTTCGGCGACGAGCGAGTCATTCTCGGTACCGACTACCCCTTCAACTTCCACGAAAAAGCCCCCCTCGCCCGGATCGAGGCCGCCTTCGGCGACGACCTTACCCGGGATAGACTGACTTTTTCCAATGCCGAAGCATTCCTGGCACTCGAGGCACAGTCATGACACAGTTTCCCGTGACCGCTCTAAAAAGCGTCGAACTTGGCACCCCGGATCTGAACCGTTCGGAAGAATTCTACACTGCTGTATGGGGACTGGAGGTCGTCGCCCGGCAGGGCGGCAAGGTGTTCCTCGCCGCTTCCGGCGACGATCATCACGTTCTCGAGTTGATCGGCAGCGACAGGTCCGAACTGCGCAAGATCACCTTCAGCGTCGGCAGCGCCGATGATCTCGGCCGACTGTCAGCATCAGCCGTGGCGCTTGGCTGCCAGTTGCTGCGTCCTGTCGAGCAAAGCCCCGGTCCCGCCGGCGGCCAGCGCTTCGTCATCCGGGAGCCGCAGGGAAGCACGCTCGAATTTGTCCACGGCGACATGACCAAGACCGGCGCTGCGGTTGCCAACCGGCCGCTTCGACTGGCGCATGTCAACATCAACAGCGCCGACGTCGATGGCCTATCGCGCTTCTACGAGCAATTGCTGGGTTTTCAGCTCACTGACCGATCGAAGATGATGGCCTTCCTGCGCTGCAACGACGATCACCATGCCGTCGTGCTTGCCGAGGCGAACGTCAATGGCCTGAACCATATTGCTTTCCTGATGCCGGATACGGAGTCCGTCATGCGCGCCTCCGGCCGCATGGTCGACAACGGCTATCCGATCGGCTGGGGTGTCGGCCGGCATGGTCCGGGAGACAATGTGTTCGCTTACTTCCTCGATCCGCTGGGCGTCGTCATCGAATACACATCCGATGTTCTCCAGGTGGATAACACCTATCAGCCAAAGGGCCCTGAGCAGTGGACATGGCCGCCCGGCCGCACAGATCATTGGGGTATCGCTCCACCAAAAAGTGACGTGGTGAAAGCAGCTCAGCTCGCCATCCCCTTCAAGGCGTGATCATCCGAACGGGCATTCCATTGCAACTTTGAAGCGGCTCAGAACAATGACGAACACATCAGAACATTACGACGTCGTGGTCGTAGGCTTTGGCCCGTCCGGCGCCGTTGCGGCCTCGCTGCTTGGCAGCCGGGGCATTCGCACACTCGCGATCGACAGGCAGGAGGACGTCTACGACAAGCCCCGCGCCATAGCCATCGACCACGAAATTCTTCGCCACCTGGACAATCTCGGCATTGCGGATGCGATCAAGCCCCATATCGCGGCGTTCCCCGCATCCGAGCATTTCGGCGCAAAGGGGCAGCTGATCCGCCGGATCGACATGGTGCCCGAGCCATATCCCCTCGGCTACATCCCGACAATGGTGTTTTCCCAGCCGCCCGTCGAAGCCATTCTGCGGGCCCATGCGCAAACCTATCCTTGCGTGACCGTGGAACTAGGCACGGAGCTGATCAGTCTTGCGCAGACGGAGGCGCAGGCGACGCTGCATCTGAAGGAGAAGGACGGCACCGCTCGAACCGTCACGGCCTCCTATGTGATTGCCTGTGACGGCGCGACGAGCGGCGTCCGACAGGCGCTGGGGCTCACGCTGGAAGACCTTGTCTTCGACGAACCCTGGTTGGTCGTCGACGTCATCGTCAACGAGACTTCTCTGGAAAAGCTGCCGAAGACCGCAGCGCAGTTCTGCGATCCGGCCCGGCCGACGTCCTTTATCGTTGGCCCCGGCACTCATCGGCGCTGGGAGATCATGCTGCTGCCCGGCGAGGACGCCAGGGAGATGGAAAAGCCCGCGAATGTCTGGAAGCTTTTGTCTCGCTGGCTGAAGCCGGAAGATGCGACACTCTGGCGGTCGGCGAGCTATCGGTTCCATGCGCTGGTGGCGGCCAATTGGGAACTCGGTCGTGTGTTCCTCGCCGGAGATGCCGCCCATCAGCAGCCGCCATTCATCGGCCAGGGTATGTGCCAGGGACTTCGGGATGTCTCGAACCTCATCTGGAAACTTGACCATGTCCTGAAAGGTCGGACGAACCTCGAGCTGCTCGACAGCTATCAGGTCGAGCGGAAGGCGCATGTCACGGAACTGACGACGCGCATCAAGGCGATAGGCCACGTCATCTGTGAGCGCGATCCGGCCGCTGCGGCCGCGCGCGACGAGCGGATCCTCGCCGAAGGCGGGGGTACGGCCCGAACTGTCACCCGTCAGGAAATCGTGCCGCCGCTTCGCGATGGTTTTTTTGCTAAACGAGCCAATCCGGCAAACGGAACGCTCGCGCCCCAGCCCTGGATCTACGGTGAGGAAGAACCCGTCCTTCTCGACAAGCTGACCGGTGCCGGCTGGCGCCTGATTGTGGATGGCCGCGCCGGCGACATCGATCCAAACACGCTCGAACGGCGCGAGATCTCCGTGGCGCAGGTCGGCCGGCGTAACGGCGGCGCTTCATCGACAGACAAGGGGCTCGTCGAGAAGGACGGGGTCATGGCAGCCTGGTTCGATAGCCACAAATGCAGTGCCGTTCTGGTGCGACCCGACCATTACGTCTTCGGGACCGCGAAATCGGCAGACGAAATTCACGCACTTTACGCAGAGCTGGAGGAAGCGCTCGCCTGACGGCGTGGCGTCACGCGATGCGGGGTAATCGAGGCACGTCATGGGGAGGAAAACATGACCAATTCAACGAGCGCAAGTCACGCCGGAAAATGGCGTCCATACACAGTCTTGATCATGCTCTTTCTGTTTCAGACGCTGAACTTCTTCGACAAGCTTGTCTTCGGCCTGTCCGCCGTTCCGATGATGAAGGAACTGTCGCTGTCGCCACAGCAGTTCGGCCTGATCGGCAGCAGCTTCTTTCTGCTGTTTTCCATCTCCGGCATTCTCGTCGGCCTGTTCGTCACCGGCCGTGTTCCGGTCAGGTGGATCTTGGCTATCCTGGCTCTCATCTGGTCCGCGACGCAAATTCCGATCTTCTTCAGCACGTCGATCACCGTTCTTATCGGCTGCCGGATCCTGCTCGGTTTCGGTGAAGGACCGGGCCTGCCAACGGCGATCCACGCCTGCTACGACTGGTTCTCGACCGAGAAGCGGAGCGTTCCGAGCGCAATCATCCTCCAGGGCATCAGTGTGGGCTTGCTGGTTGGCAGCCCGCTGCTGGCCTATGTGATTGTCTCCTATGGCTGGCGCAGCGGCTTTCTGTTCTGCGGCGTCTTGGGTCTGGTCTGGCTCGCTGCCTGGCTCTTCATCGGCGGAGAAGGTCCCTATGCCGTCAAGACCGTGGATCATGGCGTGGTCGATACATCGCCCCGCATTCCGGCAACGAAGCTGTGGCTCGATCCGACTGTCATCGGCGTCATCATCATGTCGACGATGTCCTACTGGATCGTCGGCATGTCGGCGACCTGGCTGCCGCCCTACCTCCAACAGGGTCTTGGATATTCCCACAGTGAAACGGGGTGGATCATCTCTGGTGTCTATATCTTTCAGTCGCCCCTACTCCTCGCAGGATCGTGGCTCGCCCAGCGGATGCTGAACGCCGGCTGGAGCAGACGCACCACGCTTGGAAGCGCTTCGGGATGGGCTCTGCTCGTCAGCGGCGCCGCCTTGGTGCTCGGCGTATATGCCTCAGGTCCCCTTCAGCTCGTCCTGATTGCCATCGCCTTCGCGGCGCCGAGCCTGACGACGATCTACGGCCCGGTCACGCTCGGTGCCATCGCCCCTGCGGCCCAACGCGGCAAGCTCATCATCGTCATCTATTCGGGCAACGCTGCTTCCGCGCTCGTTTCGAACGCAGTAACCGGCAGCATCGTGCAGGCATCCGGCTCCGACGGGCCCGGCGGTTATGCCAATGCTATGCTGTTCACCGCCGGCATCCTTCTTATTGGCGCGATCGCCGCGTTTGCACTGATCTTCCCCGAGCGGACGCTCAGTCGGTTTTCAAGCATCCCCGGCCTGAAGGGGCTGGGTCTTCGTCAAGCATAGGGCAGCGCCCGCCTCCAAGGAGACCACAAGATGAAACTCTCAACATTCAGTCACGACGGCCAGACGAGCTGGGGCGTTGTCCAAGACGACCGGGCCTTCGACGTCGGAGCGGCCTTGGCGTCCCGCTACCCCGATCTCAAGGCAGCGATATCGGCTGGACTGGACGGAATCAGCGCCGCGCTCGAAGGCGCAAAATCCTATCCACTGTCCGAAGTGATGTGGCTGCCGGTGGTGCCGAACCCGGACAAGATCCTCTGCGTTGGATTGAACTACGAAATGCACCGCAAGGAAACCGGCCGCAGCGAAGTCGAGCACCCGACGATTTTTGCTCGCTATGCCAACAGCCAGACGGGCCATCTCGCGCCGATCGTCCGTCCGAAAGTTTCGGCCGAACTCGACTTCGAAGGCGAACTGGCTGTTATCATCGGCAAGGCCGGGCGATATATCACTCGCGAGGAGGCGATGTCGCATGTTGCGGGCTATGCCTGCTACAACGACGGCAGTGTGCGCGACTTTCAGCGCCATACCATCCAGTTCACGCCAGGCAAGAACTTCCCGGATACCGGTGCCTTCGGTCCCTGGATGATGACGCCGGATGAACTGGGCCCGCTCGGCGACCTTCGCATTCAGACACGCTTGAATGGTCAGGTCGTGCAGGAAGCCAAGTTCGACCAGATGATTTTCGATATCCCGAAGCAGATCGAATATATCTCTACGTTTACCCGCCTCGAGCCTGGCGACGTGATTGTCAGCGGCACCCCTGGGGGCGTCGGAGCGAAGAGAAATCCGCCGCTCTGGATGAAGGCCGGAGATGTGATCGAGGTGGATATAGAGGGCTTGGCCGTCCTGAAGAATGCCGTTGTCGATGAGTGATTCTGCGCTCGGTCTGTTTTAAGGCATGAATTGAAGCTCGGAGTATAGTGTGAACTTTCCACACCGTACTCCGTTCAAACTATTCGGTGCCTTGATGGGATGAGAACAGTTGACCTGCTGCTTCTGCCACAGAGCCGAGTGGTAAATTTGTGATTGCAATCTAGCATGAAATAATTGTTGCACGCTCTCCCAATTTCTCCTGGGTATAACCACAAACGCGCGCGCCGGTTGCCGTATCAAATGCATGTGCCCTTGTTGAGCAGTTGCTAGCTTGGGCGCGTGCTCAGACGGTCCCTGGATATGATGGTAAGGTGGTGCCCGGCCAGCCGAGCCGTGACGTGCGTTTCCAAACCCGTGGGCTCGTGCGAACGCTTCATCCGCTTGCGCAAGCCTCTCATTAGAACCGCAACCCAGGACGGCTCAGCGGTACTTGGTGTTGATGAGTGTCACAAGAGCAATGAGACCGAAAGGAAATGCCATTCTAGCCCTCCTCTGAGAAACCCAAACAGGCAAAACCGGAAGGCTTTCCCGATCGGCTTTCTGTTAGCCGACTATGGTTTCCAACCTGCCTCGATAAAGCAAGCGCCATTGTCACAAACGTCATATATCCCAATTTCTCTCGTTTAGACAGATAGTTGACCGCGATCGACATTTTGCACGCCCAGTCTTGAGGGGCGACTGAACGACTACCCCGCTCGGACGGATCCTCTCCACACGAATTCGGCATGCAGTCGTTTTGATGTCTGATCGGGGTCGCCTGACGGCTCCGCCGACAGCCATTGGACGGCCTCGCTTGCAATTGCCATCACTGGCTGCGCGAAGGTGGTCAGCTCGTAGGAAGACCATGACGCTTGTTCGATATCGTCGAAGCCAACAATGCTGAGGCTCTCAGGAACCGAAATCGAAAACTGATGACGGGCAGCATCCATAAACCCGCACGCCAACAGGTCAGTCGCGCAAAACACGGCGTCAGGGCGCTCGCTTTTGGTAAGCAGTCGTTGTGCCAGCACCTTCCCGGATTCATATCCGGTGAGACCGTAACGCTCGACGGTGACATCCAGTCCCTGCGCCTTCGCTGCGGCAACGAAACCCGTCTCACGCGCCATCAGACTTGGCGTGCCCGCGTCGGAATTGGCAAATGCAAGCCGTCGGCATCCCGCCCGCACGAATGCGGTTACGACCCTTTGCGCCGCTTCGGTATCATCTAGATTGATCCGCAAGGGGCCCGGCTGGTCGTCGTCGCGATTGATCAGCACAAGCCTTTGGCCGCTGCGCAAACAGAGCTGGGCGATCGACTTGTCGGGTAGACCGGACATGATGATCGATGCATCGGCTCGATATCGGATGGCCTGTTGCAGGGCGCGATCAACGCTGCCGTCCGATCGATCCGTATTGACAAGCATGGCGACCTTGCCTGCCAACTGGAGCTGCTGCGTCAGCTCCCGCAAAAGCGCCGACCGATAGGGTGTGGCGACATCAGAAACGATGAGGCAAACAATCCCACTTTCGTTGCGCATCAGGCCACGGGCAAGATGATTGACATGATAGCCAAGTTCTTCGGCAGCCTGGACCACCTTTTGACGCGTCGATGCCGACACGGACGCGCCAGGTGTAAACGCCCTCGACACGGCCGAGCGCGACACCCCTGCCCGCTTGGCGACCTCGTCCGCACTGACGAAGAGTTTTTGAGACACGCACCTAGCTCCCTGTGTTTTGCACAGATTCATGCACCTTTTTGCAAAGCCGTGCAAGAAGCATGCTGTCGACTTTAATGTTATTTTTATGACAAACATGTTGACAGGCTTAGTATTCGCAGGCAGCATTTGCACACGCTTGCAAACAGCGAACGGCGTGGAGGCGTCGTATTAACGGAGGAAACTATGCGATCCATCAAATTGGCCGCGGCATTGCTTGCCACGGGTGTGTCCCTTTGCGCCTATTCGGCCCATGCGGCAGGCGACCTCAACATGATCTGCTCGGCAGACCCCGAGGTTTGCGACGTTATGAAGAGCCTGTTCGAGAAGCAGTCGGACATCAAGGTGAACATGGTTCGCCTCTCCGCAGGCGAGACCTACGCGAAAATCCGCGCCGAAGCCCGCAATCCGAAGACCGACATCTGGTGGGCGGGGACAGGCGATCCGCATCTTCAGGCCGCCGCCGAAGGTTTGACGCAGGAATACAAATCACCATTGTTCGATCAACTTCAGGATTGGGCCAAAAAGCAGGCCGAAACCTCCAAGTTCCGTACGGTCGGCGTCTACGCCGGCGCACTTGGCTGGGGCTACAATACGGAGCTCTTGAAGAAGAAAGGCTTTAAGGAACCGAAATGTTGGGCTGATCTTCTCGACCCCTCCTACAAGGGTGAAATCCAGATCGCCAATCCAAACTCGTCGGGGACATCGTACAACAGCCTTGCCACGCTCGTGCAAATCATGGGTGAGGATAAGGCCTTCGAGTATCTCACCAAGCTGAACGCAAACATTTCCCAGTACACGAAATCCGGCTCTGCGCCCGTCAAGTCCGCCGCGCGCGGTGAAGCGACGATCGGAATCGTATTCATGCACGATGCTGTAGCCCAGACGGTCGAGGGCTTCCCAATCAAGACAGTCGCGCCCTGCGAGGGCACGGGTTACGAAATCGGCTCGATGTCGATCGTAAAGGGCGCGAGGAACCTGGAAAATGCCGAGAAATGGTATGACTGGGCTCTGTCGGCAGAAGCGCAATCGCACATGAAGGACGGCAAGTCCTATCAGCTTCCGTCCAACAAGTTTGCCGAGGTGCCGAAGGAAGCGCCGAAGTTCGACGACATCAAGCTTATTGATTACGACTTCGCCAAATATGGCGATCCGACTGTCCGCAAGGCCTTGCTCTCCCGCTGGAACAAGGAGATCGGCGCCAAGGCTAACTGAGCCCCAGTGCCGTTGGCTGCCGAACTGATCTTTGGCAGCCTTCACAAAACTTGAGCGGAGATAAATAGACATGACACAAGCCAGTCGCAGGCAGGATGTCGCCTTCATTGTCGGACTTTTGGCCATGATCGTGTTGCCCTGGTACCGGATCGAGGGCGGCTTCTACAGTTTTGGTTGGCTCTCCAGCTATCCGAATGATCTGGCAATAGCCCCTGCGGCTCTCGAAATATTTGAGTTCGGGCGTTGGTGGCTGTTGGTTGCGGCTGTTCCGCTTCTGGTGGCGGGCGCATCGCGCTTCATCGGCGCGCCTGAGCGTCAAGGGCTCGTCCTTGCCTGGGCGGGTGCAATCGGCGTCGCCTATCTGATATTCCAAGGCCTTGCGATCAACTTCTCCGGCTGGAGCTGGTCCGTCAGCGAAACTCTGTTTGGACCTATGTCGGACGGGCAGCCCTCGATGGGCGCCGGCGCCATTGTCACAGCAATCGTGTTTGTCCTGCTTTTTTCGTTCGGCCTTGCGAAACGCGGTGTGATGAAGGGCGATGCGTTTGTCATAGGCTCGATCACCATGTTGATCTTCCTTGTGGCCATCTTTGTATTCTACCCGGTCGGCAGCATGTTCGTCGGGGCCTTCCAGTCTATCGACGGCTCATTCGACGCGACGGGCTTCATCTCCAATATCCAGGATCCTTCGGTCTGGAGCCTGAGTTGCATTGTCGGCGGCGACAGTTGCGGAGTCGCATGGCGGACGCTTTGCCTCGCGATCCTGACTGCGACGGGAGCAACCCTGCTTGGGCTCTGTTTTGCCCTTGTTGCCACCCGCACCCGATTTCCTTTCAAAAAGGGTCTGCGGCTGCTGACCATCCTACCGATCATCACGCCGCCCTTCGTCATCGGTCTGGCGCTGATTCTGCTGTTCGGACGCTCCGGTGTCGTCACTGAATGGGTGGGCAGCTTGACCGGAGCGGAACCCAGCCGTTGGCTCTATGGCCTGACAGGGATCTGGATTGCTCAGGTGCTATCCTTTACCCCGATTTCGTTTCTGGTGCTGATTGGTGTCGTCGAAGGTGTAAGTCCTTCGATGGAAGAGGCCTCGCAAACATTGCGCGCCAATCGCTGGCGGACATTCTGGCGGGTGTCGCTGCCGCTGATGACGCCGGGTCTGGCAAATGCATTCCTGATCGGATTCATCGAAAGCATGGCGGATTTCGGCAATCCAATGGTGCTAGGCGGGAGCCACGGCGTGCTGTCCACGGAAATCTTCTTCGCTGTGGTCGGCTCGCAGAACGATCCGTCAAGAGCAGCCGTGCTTGCGATGATCCTTCTGGTGTTCACGATGACAGCCTTCATCACGCAGCGCTTCTGGCTTTCCGGCAAGAGCTTTGCCACCGTGACCGGCAAGGGTGATTCGGGTGCGCACATTGCCCTGCCGAAAGGCCTGTCGATCGCCGTCCACGCCATGGTTATTCCGTGGATTGCATTCACGCTCGTCGTTTACGGTATGATCCTGTTCGGTGGCTTCGTGAAAACATGGGGGCTGGATAGCAGCCTGACCATCGAACACTACATCAAAGCGTTCTCCATCGGCTTGCGCAACGACGGGGGGCTGGAATGGTCCGGGGTTGCCTGGAACTCATTCTGGACGACGATGGAAATCGCTCTGATCTCCGCACCCTTGACGGCCGCTGTCGGCCTGCTGACCGCCTATATCATTGTTCGCCAGCGGTTCGTCGGCCGGAACATCTTCGAGTTCGCACTGATGATGAGCTTCGCTATTCCGGGCACCGTCATCGGCATCAGCTACATCATGGCATTCAATCTGCCGCCACTGGAAATGACAGGCACCGCGCTGATCCTTGTTGCCTGCTTCGTCTTCCGCAACATGCCGGTCGGCGTCCGAGGCGGCGTTGCCGCCATGAGCCAGCTCGACAAGAGCCTCGATGAGGCATCCCTGACGCTGGGCGCCACCAGCTTCCGGACGATCCGAAAGGTTATCCTTCCCCTCCTTCGCCCTGCCATCACGGCGGCACTCGTCTATTCCTTCGTGCGCGCCATCACATCGATCAGCGCTGTGATCTTTCTCGTCAGCGCCCAGTACAACATGTCCACCGCTTTCATTGTCGGCTTGGTCGAAAATGGCGAATACGGCGTCGCCATCGCCTACTCCTCGGCGCTGATCGTCGTGATGATCGCCGTCATCACAGGCTTCCAGTTCATCGTCGGTGAACGCCGTCTGCGACGCGAGAACCGCGTTGCGATCGCCGCCCCCGTCGTAATCGCACCCACGCCGATCGGTCAGGAGAATCCAACATGAGCATGATCAAACCCGGTTCCGTGGTTTTCCAGAGTGTCAGGAAGATCTTTGGCGCCTTCACCGCCATTCCGGATCTGTCGTTGACCATTGCGCCTGGGACGCTGGTGACGCTCCTCGGCCCCTCTGGCTGCGGCAAGACGACGACATTGCGGATGCTCGCGGGTCTCGAGCATCCGTCCTCTGGCCGCATCCTGATTGCCGGCAAGGATGTGACGATGCTGCCCGCCAACGAGCGCGATGTCTCCATGGTTTTCCAGAGCTACGCCCTGTTTCCCCATATGACTTCGCTCGACAATGTCGCCTATGGTCTGGAGTCTTCCGGGTTGAAGAGGAAGGAAGCGCGTGAGCGGGCCGAAGAGGGCTTGAAGTTGGTCGGGCTTGGCGGCATGGGCAAGCGGCTGCCAGCCGAACTCTCCGGCGGCCAGCAGCAGCGTGTCGCTGTCGCCCGCGCTCTCGTTCTGGAGCCACAGGTTCTGCTCCTCGACGAGCCGCTCTCCAATCTCGATGCGCGACTGCGCAGACGGGTGCGGACGGAAATTCGCGAGTTGCAGCAACGTCTAGGCTTTACGGCCGTCTATGTTACCCACGACCAGGATGAGGCGCTGGCCGTGTCTGATCAGATTATCGTCATGAAGGATGGCGAGATCGCCCAGCAAGGCGCACCGCGCGATCTCTACGAAACACCTGCCTCGGCCTTCATTGCCGACTTCATGGGGGAGGCGAATGTCGTTCCCTGTGATGTGATCGCAATCGAGCCTGGCCACGCGGTGATCAACGTCGAGGGTCTGCAGCACCGGATGCCAACCTTGAAGGCCGCAAAGGGCCCAGCCCAGCTCGCCGTTAGGCCGAACGCCATAACGCTTTCGCCGGGTGCCTCGCCCGGCAGCTTCAGCGGCCACATCATACATGCAGCATATCTGGGAGATCACGTCGAATATGAGGTCAAGACGCGGTCGTCGACGCTGTTCGTTATCGACAGTGCGGTCGAAAAGCCTCTTCCGTCTTCGACCGAGGTGACAATCGGCTTTCGGGAGCGGGGCATCGCCATCATCGGCGCATGAAGCATGCCGCCGTTTCAATTCCGTGCAGTATCCCACAAGGAAAATCGCAATGACCTCCCAAACCGTCTCCGGCCTTGAAGGGCGCTTCACTCTAGCCCAGACCGTTGCCCTTGAAGCTGGAAAGCTCGCGTTCGACTATTTCAACCGTCGCGAAACGCTTGTGATCGAAACGAAGCGCGACCTTCAGGACGTCGTATCGATCGCCGATCGTGAGGTCGAAGAGCTAATCCGTTCCCGTTTCGGCGAGGCATACGGCGCGGATGGCGTGTTGGGAGAGGAATACGGCCTTCAGGCTGGAACCTCTGGTTATACCTGGGTCGTCGATCCTATCGATGGGACGAGCCCGTTCGTCAACGGCATGCCAAACTGGTGCGTTTCCATCGCCCTTCTTCATGACTGTATCCCTGTCGTCGGGGTAATTTACGCTCCCTGCTTCGACGAAGTGTACGCGGGCTGCCTCGGGAGAGGTGCGACACTAAATGGCAAGTCACTCTCGCTCGACGCAAGCCGCACTATACAGAATGCGGTGACAGGGTTTGGTGCCAACAGCCACGTGACCCCCGCCTCCGTGGGCAAGATTGTCGAAGGCATCCTCGAAGCGGGGGGTAATTTCATCCGCAACGGCTCCGGCGCGCTGATGCTCGCCTACGTCGCGGCAGGTCGCCTCGTCGGTTACTATGAGCCCTACATGCACGCCTGGGATTGCCTGGCGGGCTATTGCCTCGTGAAGGAAGCCGGCGGCTGGTACCACCCCTTTCCGACAGAAGGCGAGCGTCTGACCAGGGGCTCCCAGGTCCTTGCCGCAGCCCCGGGCGCGATTGATGATCTCAAAAAGATTGCTGGCTTGTAAATCAGGACTAGGTTGATTGGAACATGATGTACAATACCGATGATCTTGCAATCGCGACCTCCACAAGTCAGAAGCGAACTGCTCGTCTGTCTGACGAAGACAGGTCTTTTGCAGGAGCAACTGATGCGCCTCGCCGATTGCGCGCTCGGGCATCCAGACAGGAGGGCATTCGGGTCATACAAGACCGTCGCCTTATCTGCAGGTGTCCCTACCAGTGCGGTATCGCGCCTGGCAGTCGGGCTTGGCTTGTCCTCGTTTCACGAGTTGCGGGACAATTTCCGCAATGAACTGAGAGGTATCCCGCAATCCAGGCATGTCGGCGCAAGTGTCCGGGATTGGCCAAGAACGATAGCTGGCTTATAAATATCTCCCTCCATCTGGACGGAGAACCACGCTGCTCTAAATCCCGTGAACGCCTTTGCATCCAGAGCGGAAGCACTGGGATTTTGGAGAGCGTACGGCAGTTGCAATGGTGATCTGGGAGGGTCGCCGTTGCATGTGATTGAAGATGAAGGACAGGGAGGAAACATGACCAATCGTTTCATTATAACATGCTCCATCGCGGCAATGGCTTCGATAGCAGGCGCCCCGCACACGTTTGCAGCGACAGAGCTTCAATGGTGGCATGCTATGTCGGGCGCCAACAACGAAGTGGTCGACAATCTCGCCAAAGAATTCAACGAGAGCCAAAAGGATTTCAAGGTGGTCCCTGTCTTCAAGGGCACCTATCCGGAAACGTTGAACGCAGGTATCGCAGCATTCCGCGCCAAGCAATCGCCGGCAATCCTGCAGGTCTTCGATGCGGGTAGCGGCGTCATGATGGGAGCCGAAGGAGCGATCATGCCGGCGGCCGACGTTCTGAAGAAGGCAGGCTACGAGTTCAACAAGGCAGACTACCTGCCGGGGATCGTCTCCTATTACTCGAAGCCGGACGGTACCATGCTGTCCTTCCCGTACAATTCCTCCTCGCCAATCCTCTACTATAACAAGGACATCTTCAAGAAAGCCGGCCTGGATGCGGCGATCCCGCCAAAGACATGGGCACAGGTGTTCGACGCTGCAAAGAAGATCAAGTCGAGTGGCGCCGCAAATTGCGGGCTGACCTCGACCTGGCTCACCTGGATTCAGACGGAAAATTATGCCGCCTGGAACAACGTGCCCTATAGCACGAATGAAAATGGTCTTGGCGGCACGGACGTCAAGCTGGAGTTCAACTCGGCACCGTTTGTTCAACATTTCCAGGCAATCGCCGATTTGGCGAAGGATGGAACGTTCCGTTATGGCGGCCGCACATCAGAGGCCAAGCAACTCTTTACATCTGGCGAATGCGGGATCCTGACGGAATCTTCTGGCGGCCTTGGTGATATCGTCAAGGCCGGCATTGCCTATGGCATTGGCCAGCTTCCCTATGACGACGGAGATGGTCGTCCGCAAAACACCATTCCCGGCGGTGCGAGCCTCTGGGTCCTCACCGGCAAGACCGATCAGGAATACAAAGGCATCGGTGAGTTTTTCCACTTCCTGTCGCAGACCAAGATCCAGGCCCGTCTGCACCAGGTCTCCGGCTACCTGCCGGTGACGATGGCCGCCTATGGGGAAACGAAGAAGTCCGGCTTCTACCAGAAGAACCCCGGCATGGAGACGCCGATCCTGCAGATGATGGGCAAACCGCCGACGGCAAACTCCAAGGGTGTCCGCCTCGTCAATCTGCCACAGGTCCGCGACATCATGAATGAGGAATTCGAGGCGATGCTTGCCGGCAAGCAGGACGCAAAGACGGCCCTCGACAAGGCCGTGGAACGAGGCAACGCAGCGATCGCACAGGCGAACGGTAACTGAATGCAGGAAGCCATGGTCCGCGCGCCCTGTTCGCGGACCGCCCTCCCCTTCGAGGAGATCGCCGTGCAAAACGTCGTCTTTCCAAACAAGATCCTGCCCTACCTCCTGGTCGCGCCGCAGATCATCCTGACGGTGGTGTTCTTCTTCTGGCCGGCCAGCCAGGCACTCTACCAGTCACTCCAGCGTGAAGATCCGTTCGGCATGAAGAGTGGATTCGTCGGTCTGGCGAACTTTTGGCAGGTCCTCGGCGATCCGAGCTACCTCCATTCGCTACAGGTGACAGTCGTCTTCAGCGTGGCGACTGCGGCACTCTCCATGATCGCAGCCATTGCATTGGCGACAGCAGCCGACAAGGTGGTGCGAGGCAAGACCCTCTACCGGACACTGCTGATCTGGCCCTATGCCGTGGCGCCAGCCGTCGCCGGCATGCTCTGGCTTTTCATGTTCAATCCCGCCATGGGTACGTTCGCATACCTGCTTCGTCGCAATGGGTTTGCCTGGGATCCGTTGCTAAAAGGCGACCAGGCGATTTCGCTTGTCGTCGTTGCCGCGGCCTGGAAACAAATCAGCTACAACTTCCTGTTCTTTGTCGCGGGCTTGCAGGCCATTCCCAAATCCTTGCTTGAGGCCGCGGCCATCGACGGCTCTCGTGGCGCCCGACGCTTCTGGACTATCGTGTTCCCGTTGCTGGCCCCGACGACCTTCTTCCTGCTGGTCGTCAACACTGTCTACGCGTTCTTCGACACCTTCGGCATCATCGATTCCGTCACTAAGGGTGGCCCGGCCAAGGCGACCGAGACCTTGGTCTATAAGGTCTACAATGATGGCTTCGTAAATCTCAACCTGGGCTCATCCGCTGCCCAATCGGTAATCCTGATGGCAATCGTAATCGGGCTGACAGCTTTCCAGTTCCGCTTCGTCGAACGGCGGGTGCACTATGCGTGAGATTCGCTCATGATCGAAAAACGTCCCATCGCCAATCTTGTCGGGCACCTGATGCTGATCCTTGGCATTATCATTGTCGCCTTTCCGATCTATTACACCTTCGTCGCATCAACGATGACATCTGCGGAAATCTTGAAACCTCCGATATCGCTGCTGCCCGGCAGTCACTTCCTGGAGAACTATGGCGACGCTCTTTCGGGCGGCGTCGAGAAAGTGGTTGGCGTCAGCCTGGAGCGAATGCTCTGGAACACTATCGTCGTCTCGGTCGTGATTGCCGCAGGTAAGATCGTCATCTCATTCCTGTCAGCCTACGCCATCGTGTTCTTTCGCTTCCCGCTTCGCATGGTGTTTTTCTGGATGATCTTCATCACGTTGATGTTGCCGGTCGAGGTCCGCATCCTGCCGACCTACAAAGTGGTCGTCGATCTCGGAATGATCGATAGCTATGCCGGCCTTACCTTGCCGTTGATGGCGTCGGCCACTGCGACCTTCCTGTTTCGTCAGTTCTTCCTCACGATCCCCGGCGAACTGCTCGAGGCCGCGCGGATCGACAATGCCGGGCCGTTCCGCTTCATGCGGGATATTCTGCTTCCGCTATCGAGCACCAACATCGCAGCCCTCTTCGTCATCCTGTTCATCTATGGCTGGACGCAGTATCTCTGGCCGCTCCTGGTCACAAACGACGCCCAGATGACCACGATCATCATCGGACTGCGAAAGATGGTCGATTTCACCGACGCATCGACACCGTGGAACCTCGTCATGGTGACAGCGATTCTGGCAATCATTCCCCCCATACTCGTCGTGGTGCTGATGCAGCGCTGGTTCGTCAAAGGGCTCGTGGAGACTGAGAAGTAATGGCTGCAATCACCCTCAAGAATGTCCGCAAGACCTATGGCAAGACTATCGAGGCCATCTCCGGCGTTTCGCTGGAGATCGGGGACGGCGAATTCGTTGTTCTGGTCGGCCCGTCGGGCTGCGGGAAATCGACGCTGCTGCGAATGATTGCCGGCCTGGAGAGCATATCCTCAGGCGAGATCTCTATCGGCGGCCGTGTCGTCAACGAACTCGAGCCCTCCGAGCGCGACATCGCCATGGTCTTCCAGAACTACGCGCTCTATCCGCATATGACGGTGCGCCAGAACCTCGCCTATGGGTTAAAGAACCGCAATATGCCCAAGGCCGAAATCGATAGCCGCATCCAAAAGGCCGCATCATCGCTGGAGATTGAGACTTTTCTCGAAAGAAAGCCGCGGCAACTATCCGGCGGCCAGCGTCAACGTGTTGCCATGGGCCGGGCAATCGTGAGAGAGCCGGCAGCCTTCCTGTTCGACGAACCGCTATCGAACCTGGATGCAAAGCTGCGCGTCCAGATGCGTGTCGAGATTAAGAGCCTGCAGTTCTCGCTAAAAACGACGAGTGTCTATGTCACGCATGACCAGATGGAGGCGATGACGTTGGCAGATCGGCTGGTCGTGCTCAACGCCGGCCGGATCGAGCAGGTGGGTTCGCCCATCGAGCTTTACGAGAAGCCTGCCACGACCTTCGTTGCCACCTTTATAGGCTCTCCATCCATGAACCTCCTGAACTGCGTCCCGGAAAATCCGGACTTCCGTCTTGGAGATAGGCTCGCAGCCAAGCAATTCACAACGATTGGCATCAGGCCGGAAGATTTCTTGGTGACCGATGCTGAAGGCCAACAAGCGTTTCGTGCGAAGGTTCGCGTCCTTGCGGTCGAGCTGGTCGGGGCGGAAAGCTACGTTCATGCAGTCTTGCCAGACCGTCAGGCAATCACGTTCCGTGTACCGGGACGTTCCGCCGTCAGGATCAACGATGAAGTCGTGATCGCGGCCCCGGAGACGGCCCTTCACTTCTTTGACCACCAGGGAAAGCGTTGCGAGACGTTATCCTGACGCAACCGCATTTGTGACAAGCGCGAACGAGACCTGCGTTGACATCGAAGATGTTGCCGCGAAAAAAATGGCAGGGTTCAACAAAAGGAGGAATGCATGAGGAAAAGACAGATCCACCGCTACGCCGCAAGTACTGCGCTTCTGCTGTTCCCTGGAACTTTGGGCGCATCGTTCGTATCGGCCGCCGATCTGGTCGCAACACAGGCCAACGACAATCTCAATGCGGTTCTGTGGGACCAGACGTCGGTCGAGTCAAAGGGCAACGCGCTTGGAGCCTATGCGCTCGGGCAGGTACGGCTAGATCAGGCGCTGGCTGACAAAACGTGGACGGCGGTTACAATAGCCTTCCCAGATACCCGAGCGCGCACTAGGAGTTCAAAATAGAGCTGTGAAGCCGCTAGATTGAATGCCAGTATGCGCTCTGAAAGTGCAGCAGCACCTCTCCTTCAAGGCGATTTCGGAGAATGGATGCCGCTTCCCTAAGGGCATCGCAGCAATCTGAAGCGTAGCTCAGCAATTGTTATCGCTGAGAGAAACAGTGTCTCAATAGCTTTGGCATCTAACCATGCGACCACCGCCAGATCGGGAACCGGCTTCCATGGCTCTGAAATGACGTTCGTATCCAACAAGATCATTCGAAAATCATCAGTTCAGCAGGTCCGTTATCGCGACTTTTCTGCAGTGCCTCAACATCGCCATTAGCAAGCCCGGTATCACGACCAATCGCAGCTAGGAGAGAACCAAGTTTAAGGCGCTCAGAGGGACGTACGGCGGCCTCTATGATAGCACGTATCTTGGCTTCAGTGCTTCGGCCATGATGAGCCGCCCGCACCCGTAGGGCATGATGCGTTTCGTCAGACAGATTTCGACTAGTGACAGCAGGCATTGACATCACCTTTCAAAAACGATGGCGTTGATATCAACACAGTCAGAATGATGCCATCTTTCAAGTAGATTTACGAGGGCGAAAACCCCACTTGTCGAAGATTTACGTCTATAAGGGGCTCGTCTCGGTGACCAGCAAAGGACCTGTGTGTCTTTGTATAGCGCAACACTAATTTATTGAACTCAGGTCCAGCTTCACGCGCTAACGAGCTAACGAGCTAAATGCATGTTGTGATAGGCGAACTACTATTTTGTGGCTTTGTCTCCGTGTCAATGTCAACTTCCAAAAAGCGTCGGCATCCTAGTAAGATTTCTTCAGGTAGCGTTAGCGTATGCTGAACGGGAAGTATTTGGCATTAATAGTATCGTACGTATCGTCCGCTTCGATTACCTCAATCGCAGAATTCAATTTTTTCAGCAGTTCCGTGTCGGAAGGGCGCACCGCAATCCCCGCGCCATCGCCAAAATACTCCGTATTCTTTATATCGGATCCTTTATACTCGCAGCAACTACCTGCTTTTGTGTTTGCCAGCCAATCGTAGATTGCCAGTTTATCCTCAATAATTATATCCACACTTCCATCGACAAGCGCTTTATAAAGGTCTGGCGATGCATGAAACTCAGTAGTAGACACACCCGCGTAAAACCGTCTCGCATAAGCTTCTTGTGAAGTGGCTGCCGTCACGCCTAGCCGGAGCTTCTTTAAGTCCTCCATGCCTGTACCCGCAATATTGCTCCCTTTTCTAACGATGAATACCGATGGGCTGTCATAGTACTTCTGGGTGAATGCAACGCTTTTTCGTCTTTCCGCGCTCATCGACATGGACGAGACAATTGCGTCAAAGCGATCCGCTAGCAAATCAGGGATCATGGTTGTCCATTCTTGCACAACAAACTCACACTTCAACTCCGCAACCTTGCAAAGCGCTTTTCCAATATCGACATCGAAACCTTGGAGTTGATTGTTGGAATCGACATAGTTGAACGGCGGAAACGCCCCCTCAACGGCGATCCTGATGCTTTTGGAATCTGAAGTTTCTCCAGCGAGGCCAACGCCCGCGGCGAATAGACATCCGAGCGACGTCAGACACACAAATCCCAGTAAGATTTTTATAAAATTCATGTCTCACCAATGCTGATGCGCTCGGCAGTGTTGCCAAGACCTGACATCGCTTTGGTCATACATATCATGCAACTATTAAGGAGCTTTTTCGCCTGTATGCTAATTTCAGCATGACTTGAAAAGCAATTCGTAATCAATACAAGTCAATGTCCAGTCGACTGGGGGAAGTCGCGTGCTTGGCAATTCGATCCAAAATCTATTTACTTATAGAGTGACGCGGACATCATCTGGATCGATATTGATTCTGCTCGCTGTTAGCGCGCTCGGGATCCTTGCGCTAGTATTCTTGGCTGCCGTTTGGGCCGGTTCGGAAAGCGATGCTGCAGCCCTTGATCGTCAGCGGCAACTTGTTACCGGCCGTTTGAGTGATCAGGTGACGCGTGTCTCTCAAGAAATGCAACTGATAGGCGCTGGCTACGCTTCGTTTTTGATTGGCGATACGGTTTTAGCGAAGGGCGATACTGGTCTTCCAAGCGAAGGCCGTAAACCCGCATCTGCAGAAACCTTCGGAAGGATTGCTACGACAGCCTTTGGTTTCAATGCCGCTTTTCTAACTACCTCCAAGGGAGAGCTTGCCCTCACCTCGGACCCAGAAGCAACGCGCCGTTTCAAGTGGGTCAGGCCGCTGCTCCAACCGCTTGTCGTCGATCTGGAAAAACGGTTGGTGCAACATGATCCGCTAACTGCCTCTGGACGCGTTGGTTTGATGCGACTTGAGGGCCGCCCTTCTGTCGTGGGCGTGATCCCTGTAGTAAGTTCGGCGACCGCCAGGGATGAAGAAGGAGAACATTTATATCTCTTGGTCGTTCGTTTCCTCGATGGCGTCACGCTCGACACCCTCAGTCGCGAACAAGGCTTGGCCGGCGCCCGGTACGCGCGTAGTGCGGATCAGGATTCCACTGAAGTTGCTTTTGAAATAGATGCGACGGCAACAGGTGAACCTATCGGCTTCATCATTTGGAAGCCCGACTTGCCAGGTTCAAGAGTTCTAGGACGCCTGATCCCTGTACTCTCCATTGCGGGATTGATTATCGCAGGTTCGTTTTTTGCATTGATGGGGCGCTTGCGCGGAAGCCTGAATGAGTTGAGTGCTAGCGAGCACCATGCAAAACATCTCTCGCTTCACGACGTGTTGACCGGACTTCCCAATCGAGCTTTGTTCACCTCTCGCTTTGAGGCGTGTCTTGCCTCGATGAAGGCCGATCGTAGCACCGCTGTTATCGCACTCATCGATTTGGACAGATTCAAACAAGTAAATGATACATACGGACATGCCACCGGTGACGAACTTCTGCTTGCGGTCGTCGCAAGGATTTCCAACCTGATAACTTCGAGTGACACCCTCGCCCGTGTTGGCGGCGACGAGTTTGCGTTGCTAATGCCTAAGCGTGGAGGAGATGCTGATCATCAGATCGTCTTTTGTGAAAAAATCATCAGGGCCTTGAGTGATCCCTTTCAGCTTCGCGGCGGCGACATCGTTGTTCGCGTAGGAGGCTCGATTGGCGTCACGACATTCGATGATGACAGACAGACGCTCGATGAGTTCCTTCGCCGCGCAGACGTTGCGCTTTACCAGGCGAAGACGGCCGGTCGAGGCAGAGCTGTTGCCTATGATCATTCAATGGACAGCATAGTCGAGGCACGGGAGGCTCTCAAAAGGGATCTGCGTCTCGTCCTGGAAGGCAGTTCGTCTGCCTCCGTGGAAAGCGGCCGGCCAGACATCGATAAGGGCAATCTGGAGGTTTATTTTCAGGGAGTGTATCGTTCCGACCAAATTTGCGAGCTTTCAAGCGCCGAGGCGCTCGTCCGGTGGAACCACCCGACGCATGGGCTGCTAACGCCTGATAAATTCATTTCGATTGCTGAGGAAGCCGGTATTATCAATCAGCTCGGCGCATGGGTCTTGAGAGAGGCGGCTGAAGCTGCATCAAACTGGCCAACAGAGATATCCATCGCAGTCAACGTTTCGCCTTCGCAAATGCGGCATCCCGAATTTGATCGTCATGTGCTTGAAATACTCGCGGTGACAGGGTTATCTCCATCCCGGCTGGAACTAGAGTTGACAGAAGCAACACTGTTCAACATCAACGAGAACGCTTTGGCCGCGCTAACGCGGCTACGGGCTCACGGTGTTCGTATCGCCCTCGACGATTTCGGCACAGGGTTCTCGTCACTCAGCCACGTCATTCAATTTAACATCGACAGAATTAAAATCGATAGATCTTTTGTCAGGCTACTCGGCACGCGCGCCGAGGGTGCGGCTATCATATCCGCGATCGTCGGCCTGAGCCGTACATTGGGCAAGGAGACTACAGCGGAAGGTGTCGAAACTCAGGGTCAACGGGACTTCTTGATCGCAGTGGGCTGCACCGATTTGCAAGGTTTTTTGTTTTCTAGACCTGAGCCCTTGAGTGACTTTAGATCACGGATAATACATCCCATACAAAAGGTTGCTGCTCCCCTCGGCTGATGAGTGCCGATTCTGATGAAGCACGCCCCGTTGTTCCGAGATGCGCCCACAGGTCGCACGTCATATGGCGCTCCGGATGACTCAGCTGCTTCGGCAAACAAGGAAGGTGTCGACACCGAGGATTGCCTTGAGGAGAAACGCGCTTTCCATCAAGACGGTGGAGGCTGCACGGATCACCGATGCAAGCCGTCACACCATCAAAGATCACCTCAAAGCACTCGTGAATCAAGGGCACCTCGTCCTGCACGGTGCCGGCCGCGGCGCCTGGTACGGTCTTTCCTAATGGATGGGATGTCAGGCCTATCTGAATGTGTGCGCTTGAAAGGAACCGAACCCTCGGCACTATATTTTTCTTATTCACGTCGAATTAAGTCAACTGCTTGGCTTTCGAGTGGTGGATACCCTATTCTCCAAACGGAAGCTTGATTTCTTCCCTATTTTTCTTTGCGCCGTCGATCAGTACCGTTTCAAACCGCTCGGCATCTTGTTCTTGCAGCATGCCCGCCCCGGACCGAATTCCTTCTTGCCAAGCAGAGCCGCGCTTCCACGCTTCATTGTACACAAGCGCCAGGTCGGCGGATCGCCTTGTCTGCTGCAGGGCTTCGAGAAGCAGCGCAGCTTGGCGAACTTCTTTTTCCCGCTTCGCCGGCCCCTGCCCATCGGTGGGCCGGCGGCTAGCGACGATGAGCTTGTGGATCGCGTAGCGGCATGGATCGGGGACGACAACTGGCACACCGCTTCGGTGGAGCAGCATTGTCCTGAGAGGTTCCCTGATGAGGAAGTCGAGAAAGCGTAGTGGGTCCGCGCTGGCGCCGCCCAAGGCGGGCATCTTCGCCGGCAGGTCGATGTAGTCATCCGAAGCACGGTTCGATGTCAAGAATTCAACCCGGTAGCCGTTGGCATTTTGAAACGCCGACGATGCCGCAAATCCTGATCGATGGGGAACCGGTCGGAAGCTGGCGTCGACGCCCCGCAGCAGCTCAAGGACAGGCGGCAGGCTGTCCTCCACCTCCGGGCTGATGGCATAATGCTGTGCAATGTCCGCATCGCCGGTCAGGATCGATGCCATGGGAAGGCGGACGCCCAGTAGTCCTGAGTAGCATTGAAAGGCCACCGTACCAATGAGAACACCGCGGAGCCGGAAGAGACCGCCGTCTGCCAGAGCCTCGACAATGTCACCTGACATGGCGTCGGGAGCGATCATTCCACCTTCGCGGGTCAGCGTATTGACCATGCGCCTGCGAGCACGCAGATCGTCCTTGTCCCGCTTGTGTTCGCCTACACGCCGTGCGACATCCGGGTCGTCTGCAGGGCCGACGTAGCGACGTTTCGTGCCGCCATGCCCATCAGGTATGTCGAAGTACCAATACCTCCGCCCCTTAACGTTCGCGGGAGTGAACCGACCTTCCGATGGAAAGTCGGCTGTCCACGCGGCATCGAGCGAGCGCTGGCCTAATTCGGCGAGGATTGTCTGGTACATGAGGTCGATGGACTTCATAGGCTCGACTCCACGGTTATACTGTTTTTCAAAAAAAGTATAACCGACGTGCCGGCAGGGTACAACGTGAAATGGTCGCCTATCGCCAGCACCGAGACCCGCAGCCCGCCGAACCTCAAACCTCAAACGACATCGCAGACAAGCGGGACCATCCGTCTTAACGATCCGGATGTGGGCGCCGTCAGGCCGCGTGACCGCGATCTTGCAATGGTCTTCCAGTCCTATACGCTTTATCCGCATCTAACCGTGGAACAGAACATCGAAGTGCCTTTGACCATGCGCCGCCTGAACTCCATCGAACGCCTGCCGTCTCTCGGGCGTCCTCTATCCGGGAGCGGCTGAACGATTGCGCGACATCGATAGCGAGGTGGCGCGGGGTGCATCCCTGTCGATCGAGGTATTGAAGCAGCCAAGCCGGCGGCGCTCTCGGGCGGTCAACGGCAAAGGGTGGCGCTGGCGCGTGCCATGATGCGAAACCCGAGCGCCTTTCTAATGGACGAACCGCTCTCCAATCTGGATGCCAAAATGCGCGTCCAGGCACGCAGCGAAATTGCACAGCTCCACCGCGCGCTGGGCGCGACCTTTATCTATCTCACCCATGACCAGGCCGAGGCCATGATGATGTCCGAACCGTATTGCGGTGATGATGGACGGGGAATTGCTGCAGGTCGGCACGCCTGACAAGATCTACTACAGGTGGTTCGATCCGCAGCAAGGTTGATAGTGCCCCCGTCTGCATCTACAAGACGGGTGAAAATTTCTTTGAGTTGCCTGGCTCGAAGCACAGCATCAGCAAGAAGGCGCGCAAGAAAGTCCTAGCCAGCCTGCTTGCAGTCTTCATCGTAGGTTCCGATCACAACAACCTGACGGAGCCGGATGACTGATAGCCCCCCTGCAATGAAGGGCCGGAACTCCCTCGTCAAGTCATCCACTTTCGATGCTCTGCGAAACGATCCGCAAGCAGATCGATGAACAGGCGAACCTTAGTCGGGAGATGGCTGCGGTTAGGGTAGACCGCGTTGATGGTGAACTCGACCGCATTCACGTCAGGCATTATCCGGACAAGCCGCCCCGAAGCTAGATCGTCGAAGACAACAAAACTGGGTGCCAGAAACACGCCCCGCCCTGTCGCCGCAAGGTGTCGGAGCGTTTCGGCGCTGTTCGATACCACGTTTCCTGAAATCTTGACGCTCTGGTGACCTCCGTCGGGCCCTTCGAAACGCCATTCCTCTCCGTAAGGGTAATAGGCATAACGAAGACAATTGTGTGCCGTTAAATCGGCCGGACTTTCAGGCTTCGCATGCGTCTCCAGATAGGACGGCGAACAGGTGAGAATGTGACGCCAGGGCGTTAGCTTCCTGACAACGAGGCTTGAGTCCGGCGGCGGTATGGTTCTTATCATCAGGTCGTAGCCGTCTTCGACCATGTCGATCGCCTGTTCACCGATCTTCAAGTCAAGTGAAATCGACGGATAGAGCTCCATGAATTCACTGACGACGGGCAGAAGAAATCGCACAATCGCTGTGCTGGTATGGACTTTCAGCGTGCCGCGGGGTGTTGTGTTCAAGGCGCCGGCGGCGCGATCGGCGTCGTCGAGGTCTCCCAGTATTTGGGTCGATCGTTCGTAGTAGAACTTGCCGGTCTCCGTGAGGCTGACCTTGCGGGTGGTGCGGTTTAACAACCGCACGCCGAGGCGCTCTTCAAGTGATTGCACATGGTTGCCCACCATCGTCACCGACATGTTGAGCTTGCGCGCAGCCGCCGAGAATCCCCCGCAATCGACCACACGACCGAACACGATAAGGCTTGTTAGCCTGTCCATTCATACCCCCGATTATCCGCTGAGAGTGGATGATCCTTCCCGATATCGACAGATTATCACAAGGCATATTGCGGGGCATTCTCATTCTCATCGAACAAGCCGGCCCAATGGCCGAAAATGAGGAGAAGGACAATGGTCGAAATACCCCGCGCAGCGGCTTTTGAAGCAGCCAACCAGACGAGCATCGCGAAGGTTCAGGATGCACCATCGGACAGCGAAAGCAACAGTGCTCCTGTCCAACCTGCACAGGTCCCGGCAAAGCCAGGAAATGGTCGCAAGATCGCCAAGCGCGGCCTCATCCTGGCTGCTCTCCTTGCCGGCGTCGCCTTCGGGGCGGATTTCGGATACCATTACTGGACAGTTGGACGCTTCATCGAGTCCACCGACGACGCCTACGTCAAGGCCGACTACACGACCATCGCTCCGAAGGTTGCCGGCTATATTGCCACCGTTTCCGTCAACGACAATGATGTGGTTAAGGCCGGCCAGGTTCTGGCACGGATCGACGATCGCGACTTTCAGATGGCGCTGGCCCAAGCAAGAGCGGACGTCACGGCAGCCGATGCCGCCATCTCCAACCTCGACGCCCAGATCGAACTGCAGCAATCCGTCATTGGCCAGGCGAAGGCCACGATCGACTCGTCTCAGGCTTCGCTAGACTTCGCACGCTCTGAGGCCGCGAGATCCGCGCGGCTGATCAGCAACGGCGCCGGCACCCAGTCCCGTGCCGAACAAAGCCAGTCGCTGAGCCAGCAGGCAATCGCCGCACTGGAACGTGATCAGGCGGCTCTCGTCGCCGCTGAGAAGAAAATCCCGGTGCTGCAGACCCAGCGTAAACAGGCAGTCGCGCAGCGCGATCGCTCTGCCGCCGCCGCGCAACAAGCGAAACTCAATCTCTCTTATACGACGATAACAGCGCCGGTCGACGGCATCGTCGGTGCGCGGTCCCTGCGTGTCGGCCAATATGTGACCTCAGGCACCCAGCTGATGGCGGTCGTGCCGACCCATTCCGCCTATGTCGTTGCCAACTTCAAGGAAACGCAGCTGACGAATGTCCGCGCCGGACAGCCGGTCGTCATCAAGATCGATAGCTTTCCCGACCTGACAATCAGGGGTCACGTCGACAGCGTCTCGCCCGCGAGCGGTCTCGAATTCTCGCTGCTGCCGCCGGACAACGCGACCGGCAACTTCACCAAAATCGTCCAGCGTATCCCGGTCAAGATCGTCTTTGACGATAACAGTCTGGCTGGTCTGCTTCGCTCGGGAATGTCGGTGGAGCCGGACATCGACACCAAGCTGACCGTTCTGGGCGGCAAATGAGCGCCGGAGCGACATCGAATGGAGTTGAAACCATGCTTGACATCGTTTCCTTGAAGCCCATCGTCGGCGAAAGACCTCCCGTCGATAAGGATGCCCTGCTTTCCATGATCGAATGGATATCCGATGAGGGTTGCGAGCACGAAGACGAGCGGTTGTTCATCGCCGGGCTGGGTAAACGCCTACGCGGCCTCGAATTCCCGATCGACCGTTTGACCTTCCATGTGCTGACGCTCCATCCCGATTATGTCGGCCGCACCGTCGCCTGGGCGCCGGATGGGGTCGTCGAGGTTCTCGATCGCGAGCAGTGTGTGGTACCGCTCTTCTCCAGGACGCCGTTCTATAGAGTCATGAAGACAGGTTGCTCTCTTGTCATAGGTACTGGTGAGGAAAACGGTGACTGGCAGGACATCGATGTCTTTGCCGGCCGCCAGCTCATACAGATGATCATCGCGCCGCTCGGCAAGGGAGCCGGACCGGTCAGCGTCGTCGCCTTCGGAACCGCGCAAGCCGGCGGCTTCTTGCCGTCGCAATGTCAGGTCATCCACCGCATGCTTCCAGCACTGCGCAATGCCTGGGAACTCCAGGCCCTTCGGCTGGAGGATCTCAGCCTGATCGGCGATTGACCCGTCTGGCTTGATGATCCTTCCAATCTTTCCGCAATTATCGCGAGCGCCATCCTGTGAGACTGTCTCGGCATCAGAAGGAGAACGGCAATGGCAACGCTTCAGATCGCAGTGAACAACAATTCGGCTTCGGGGCCCTCGGCAACGGCCGCCCCGCCTACCCATGCGATGAGCCCACTGCGCATGTGGAGCGCTGTCATCGGCTCAACCCTCGGTGCATTCATGGCCGTCCTCAACATCCAGATTGTCAACGCATCGCTCGCCGACATCCAGGGCGCGATCGGTGCGGGTTCGGATGACGGCGGCTGGATTTCCACCTCCTACCTCATCGCCGAAATCGTGGTGATCCCGCTTAGCGCCTGGCTCGCCCGTGTGTTCTCGGTACGCGTTTATCTCTTGACGAATGCCGTCATCTTCCTGCTGTTTTCGGTCGCCTGCGCCTTTGCAGCCGACCTTCAGCAGATGATCATCCTGCGCGCCATTCAGGGCTTTTCGGGCGGCGTGCTTATCCCGATGGCTTTCACGATCATCATCACGCTTCTGCCCAAAGCCAAGCAACCGATCGGCCTCGCGCTTTTCGCCCTGTCCGCAACCTTCGCCCCGGCCATCGGACCAACGATTGGCGGATACCTTACTGAGAACTGGGGTTGGCAATACATATTTTATGTCAATCTGGTACCAGGTGTACTGATGCTAGGCATGCTCTGGGCTTCCCTCGATCGGGCACCGATGAACCTATCCCTGCTTGCCAAGGGCGACTGGCCGGGTATCATCACTATGTCCGTCGGCCTTGCCGCCCTGCAGACCGTACTTGAAGAAGGCAACAAGGAAGACTGGTTCGGTTCCGACTTCATCCGTCGCCTGTCGATCATCGCGGCCGTTTCACTGATACTGTTCCTCTATATCGAGCTGAAGTCCGCCCATCCCCTACTGAACCTGCGCCTTCTCGTTCGTCGCAACTTCGGCTTCGGCATTGTTTCCAACTTCATGCTCGGCGTTGCTCTCTACGGCTCGGTCTTCGTCCTGCCGATCTATTTGACCCGAATACAAGGTTATAATGCAGAGCAGATCGGTATGGTTCTCGCCTGGACCGGCCTCCCACAGCTGCTTCTCATTCCGCTCGTGCCACGACTGATGAAACTGGTCGATATCCGGCTGCTCATTATTGTCGGCTTCGCCCTCTTCGCAGTATCTAACTTCATGAACATCCACATGACTGGTGACTATGCCACCGACCAGCTGTTCTGGCCGAACATCGTACGCGCCGTCGGTCAGGCTCTCGTCTTCACACCGCTGTCCGCAATCGCTACATCGGGGATAGAGCAGGAAAACGCAGGCTCGGCCTCAGCTCTCTTCAACATGATGCGTAATCTTGGCGGCGCCGTCGGCATCGCAGTCCTGCAGACCTTTCTCACCAAGCGTGAGCAGTTCCACTCAAACATTCTCACGAGTTCTGTCTCGGTATTCCAAGATGCGACCCGGGACCGCGTGGCAAAATTGACGGCCTACTTCATGAGCCATGGCGTCAGCGACCAAGCACTTGCCACACACAAGGCCGTGGTCGGGATCGCTCTGAAATTACGTAAACAGGCTAATATCCTTGCCTTCAGCGATACTTTCTACCTGCTCGGGGTAGCCCTTGTGATCGCACTGCTTGCATCACTCCTTTTGAAGAAGCCTGGTCAGGTGTCCGGTGGAGGCGCGCACTAACGCGTCACTGCAACCACTTCGATTTTGTCCCAATCAGTCCATCCCAGACCCGATGACAAAAGATCCACTCCATCGGTCCCGCTAAAAATGCAGCCAACCGAAGTTGCTGGAACCAACTCAAACCCACCTTGAAAAACAGGAGAACTGAAATGAGCAACACAATGAAGGCCTACCGCGTCCATGAGTTTGGCGGCCCGGAAGTCATCCGCGCGGAGCAGATAGAGCGTCCCGCTCATGAAGCGAACGAAGTGCTGGTGAAGGTGCACGGCGCAGGTGTCGGTCCTTGGGACGGGTGGATCCGCTCTGGGCACAGTGCGCTTCCACAGCCCCTGCCCCTGACACTCGGATCGGATATCTGTGGCGTCGTCGAAGCCGTCGGGGAAAACGTTCGCTCCTTCAAAGCAGGCGACGCTGTCTACGGCGTCACGAACCCCCGCTTCATCGGCGCTTACGCCGACTATGCCATCGCCAGCGCTACCATGATCGCTCTCAAGCCGAAGACAATCGACGACATCGAAGCTGCTTCGATTCCGGTGATCGCCGTCACGGCCAAACAGGCTCTGTTCGATCAGGCCGGTTTGAAGCAAAGGAAACAGTGTCCTCATCCACGGCGCTGCCGGCAACGTCGGCAACTACGCGGTCCAACTCGCGCACAAAGCGGGCATCAGGGTCATCGCAACAGGAAGTGCCGGGGACGTCGATGAAATCAAAAGTCTGGGAGCCGACCAGGTCATCGACCATCGTGCCAGTCGGTTCGAAGAGCAGGTATTCGAGGTGGATGCCGTCATCGACCTCGTCGGAGGTGAGACCCAGACCCGATCTTTCGCTGTCCTGAAAAAAGGCGGGAAGCTTGTATCTGCAGTGTCCAAGCCCGATCAGGAGCTTGCATCAAAACACGGTGTCACCGCAGCGTTCTTCCTGGTCGCAGTATCGACAGCCGAATTGAATGAGATCGCCGCAATGGTCGATGGCGGATTTCTAAAAACCAACGTCGGCGACGTGCTGCCACTATCAGACGCGATTGCTGCGCATGAGATGTTGGAGGGAACAAGAGCTCGAAACAAAGGGAAGATCATCCTTAATGTCTTGAGCGACTAAGGCAGTCAGTAAATAGCTTAGCAAAGGGAACGCTTTATCAACTCCAGTGGCGACTCAACTGGTCGCCGCTGTTCTATGTACACGCTGTGTGACTTGCGAATTTCCGCGATGGTTTTAGGTGATCTATGGAACTTAGGCTGCCATTAGTTGATGAATTGATTCAACGACATCAGCTGTGTGATACGGCTTTGCTAGGAATAGCCCTTCGACCGGCAACGTGCCTGGCTCAATGGCGTGATAGCCAGACGTCACGATGATCTTTATCGGCGGCCAACCGTCGCTGATTGCGGCAGCCAGCTTCAACCCATCGATGCTACCAGGCATCTCGATATCGGTGAACACCACTTGAATGTTCGTGTTTAAGATCAGGCAATCGATAGCCGTGTCGGCATTTTGGGCGTCAAAGACCTCAAATCCCGCGTCTTCCAGCGCGCTCACAAGCGCCATCCTGATGATAGCCTCGTCTTCCACCACAAGAACCACAATACGATCTTCCATTTTATTGCTTTCCCATTCATGTCCGGCCACCTCAAGCAGAGCGGCTGTGAGTTAGGCTGATTACATCACTTGACAGGCGACGCTCGCCCTTGACCCAGGATGATTATCGGTGACTGTGAATTTAGCCTGGAGCTGTTTAGCCATCGCCTCGACGATGCCCGTGCCAAGGCCAGGTTTGGATACAACGGGATCAAGTGACATCCCGACGCCGTCGTCGTCCACCGACAGCACCCATCCCGCTTGATTGGCGCGATAGGCCACTATGATCTTGCCCCTCCGATGGTTTGGAAAGGCATGCTTCAAAGCGTTGATAACCAATTCCGTAACGATCAGACCTAGCAGGTCGCGGAAATAGCGCCGATTTTTCCGCCGATCCTGGCTAGACGGCTCGAAGACAGGCCGTGATGAGGCTTTTTCAGCGGCCGTTGTCGGCCCATTTTGTCGTCATCCGCCTGGTTCGGCGGATTCCGGGCGCGATTAGGCTGTCGCCAGCAGCTTTGGCAGCCTCACCAGATTATAAGCGGTGGCTGTCAGTGTGAACATCCAGCCGACGCGATCCTTTCCACGATGGCGGGTCTTACGCATTCCGCCGCTGGTCTTGGCCCAACCGAACACTTCCTCGATACGCTTGCGAATGCGCTGACTGACAGCGTAGCCAGGGTGATGGGTGGTGCGACCGTCGATGGCCGAGCGTCGGTTCGTCGTGTTTTGGGCGACGTGTGGCGTCACCTTTGCGTCCCGCAAGGCAGCAACGAAATCGGCCGTATCGTAGGCTTTGTCTGCAGCCAATGTGATGCGATGACGACCATCCATGCGGCCCACCATATCCAGTGCCGCCTCGCGCTCGGCGGTTCCGGTCGCATGGGTCAGCGTGGCGTCAACAACCAAACCATTGCGGTTTTCCATGGTGACGTGGCCCATGTGGCAAAGCCTGGCCGCCTGGCCACGGGCCTTCTTATAAAGCCTGGCGTCCGGGTCGGTGGTCGATGCGTGGGTTGCGTTGCTGCGCTTCTCGCCGTGGAAATCGCGCTCAGAGTTGCGGCCTTTGGCTTCTGGCGGCTGTTTCTCTTCAGCGCCAGAGCCGCTGCCGTCGGTGTCGCCACCATCTGTGTCGTCCTTGGGCTTGAAGCTCTTCATGCTGGCCCAGGCTTCGATCAAGGTGCCGTCCACCGAGAAGTGGTCGTCTGACAGCAATGCTTTCACCCGCGGCTGGCTCAGCAACGCGGCCAGAAACTTGGCGGCGATATCGCCAGCCAAGAGCCGCTCACGGTTCTTGGTGAACACGGTGACGTCCCAGATCGGCGCGTCCATCGACAAGCCGACGAACCAGCGGAACAGCAGATTGTAGTCCATCTGCTCCATGAGCTGACGCTCCGAGCGGATCGTGTAAAAGGCCTGCAACAACAGAGCGCGCAGCAGCTTCTCCGGCGGGATCGACGGACGGCCGATCGCTGAATACATCGCCTCGAAATCCGGCGACAAAACTTCCAGCGCCTCGTCTACAATCGCGCGGATCGCCCGCAGCGGATGGCTTGTCGGAACCCGGGCTTCGCAGCTCACATAAGAAAACAAACCCGCCGTCTGGATATCATTACCGCGCATGTCCTGCTCCTGCCGACCAATCACTCAGGCATGGAATCATGGCAGTCCGTTCACAGCAAGGGCCTTTTTCCGCATCCTGCTAGACTCACAGAAACGGTTGCCTTGGCGACACTGCCGTCAACGTCGACGTCTATCGTGATCTCCTCAGGATCGAGGATCATGGAGGCGCCAAGGCTGTCGCAAAGCTGGGTAAAGTAGGTTCGTAGATGGACGTCGCCTGTGTTGGTCGACGCGAGCTGTCGCTGAACCGCAGCAATCGACATCACCCGGCCATGAGCGAGCTTCAAATGCGAGCGGCTTTCGTCGGAATTCACCCGCCGGGTACTCTGCAAGAGAATGCTAGCGATGATCTGCAGACTGTTGGCAACGCGGTGTTGGACTTCCTGCAGTAGCACAGCCTTCTCCGCAATCAGCTCGTCCTTTTGCTTTTCGGCAAGCCGGGCATCGGTGACGTCAAGGATTGAGAGCAATAGGCGTTCGTTTTCGAGGTCTCCGTACGCCAGCTTCTGGGCATTTAGAACCAGGCATCTCGGCAGCTTTCCGTCTCGATGGAGAGTAATTTCGTACGCTTGAACGGCTGCACTGCCCGACGCCGTTGCTTCCAGCAGCAATGACAGCGTTCGGAAGTTCCATTCGCCGTGACCAACTTCGGCGAAAGGCTTGTTTAAAATTGTGTCGGCGTCGATTTCAAACTCACCGCAGAACGAGTCGCTAGCAGCGACGACCGAAAGCTTGAGGTCCAACAGTAACATCGGCGCGTTAGATGACGCGACAATAGCAAGACCGAGGCTCATCGCGCCCTGCGGCGGAGGAGTTGCAGCAATTGTCATTAGAAATTGTCCTTGAAACCCGGAGGCTCGCACAGCGAAAGCCTTTCCCGGCGTGGACGTCGGTAACTGAGCAACAGAGCTTCAGTCCCGTATCGAAGCCTACCACGTATTCGAGAGCAGCCTAATGAAATCGTGTAGCGCTCCAACGGTTCGTCTCAAAGACGCTCAACAGATGGGCATACTAGGTTCCTATAGCTGCCAAAGACGCTGAACCTGGACGGCTCTGCGTCGGATACGCGTCCGGCATGACGTTGGAATAACGTCCGGTCTCATTGAACAAATCAGTAAGACGCGATCACTCGTCTTGCAGCGGCCACACTTCAACGACGCCGTGGGCCACGGCACAAGGCGCTTTGGATACCATCTCGATAGCCTCTTCAAGATCTTTTGCCTCAATGACGGCAAAACCCGCAACTGGAAGGGAAGAAGCCATATAGGCTCCATCTTCTGTTTCGACTCTTATGGCATCGGTGTTGCGAACTCGAACGGGCTGGCCGGCGATGCCGATCAACGCGCCCATGCGGCGCAAGGAGGCATCATGTTCATGCGCCATGTCTCGGGCAGCGCGCGGGGTTCGATCGTAACCGGCCTGGTCGCCATAACCGATTGTGACAAACTTAGGCATATTTTTCTCCTCAGGTAATCGCGCCGTTTCGGTAAGCACGCCTGAAGATGCAGAATTTCCACGAGCTGTCATGCGTGAACGTCGGCCTTATTGATATGCACGCGACTGTCGCGGACCCTTATCCCGATATTGACAAGCGATCCTCCATCAATCTATACCACTCGGTAAATATAGCAAATGGTTTACATATGACCGATCCTCTAAGTATGAAATTTGCAGCACTTGCTGACCCTACACGCCGCGCAATGCTGGCCCGCCTTGCACTCGGCGAGTTGACCCTTGCTGACCTCGCAAGACCTTTGCAGATGACGGTTCCAGCCGTTGCGAAGCATTTGGCCGTCCTGGAACGCGCGGGCTTCGTCACGCGCAGTCAGCCAATCAAGTCGATCGCACGACCGGCAAAGCTTCAAGCATCTGAATTTGCTGAAGTGACCGATTGGATCGAGAAGTGCCGTGTTCATTGGGAAGAGAGTTTTGATCGCCTGGCAGCCTATCTTGAAACGCCAGAGGCCCAGGCTTCAAAAGATGCGTGAGCCTAACGAGAGTATCGGAGACAGAGCTGTGCTGCGTCCCTTGACGATAATTCGGGACTTTGCTGCCCCGCGCGAACAAGTATGGAGAGCATGGACACAGCCGGATGCGCCGATCCGATGGCACGGCCCGCACTTTTATCGTGCCGCCGAATTCGATGCGGATGTCCGGGTAGGAGGAGCATGGCGGGCCTGTCTCAAATCAGACAATCCTGAAGACATCCTCCTTTGGCAATCAGGTAGATATCTCGTCGTAATGCCGCCTGAGCGTTTGGAATTCACCTTTGCCTGGGAGACTCCGAACCACGAAGATGGTCCTGACGTGCAGACCCACATCGTTGTCCGCCTCGAGGAATTGCCGAATGGAGGAACGCGAATGCACTTTAGCCAGACCGGTTTTAAAACAGTACAGAGCGCAAAAAGTCATTCAATGGGTTGGAACAGCACTTTCGATAGATTGGCAGAGTTTCTTATTCACCAGTCGGCCAGCTAGATCGTTGCTGAGCCATCTGATCAGACCATTTCGATCAGATGGCAGTCTTCGATGGTAGACCTCAGAATGTCGTCAAGCGGAAGACCATGCTGCTCGACGACTGGCGCCTCGTTTAGGCGGCTTTCGTGCGACCGTTGATCAATCATCATCCAGCAGAAGGACCGACGAAATGACCAATCCAGCAGGCACTCCGATCTGGTACGAACTTATGACCACCGACGCCGACGGCGCGCAAACATTCTATGCCGATGTCGTCGGCTGGAGCATCGCTACTTCAGGAATGGAAGGCACCCGCGACTACCGCATTCTGACTGCGCCAGACGGACAAGACGTGGGCGGCCTACTGACGCTACCGGAGGGTACCCCGATGAAACCCGGCTGGTTTTGCTTTATCGGGGTTCAGGACGTCGATGGTATAGCTGAGAAAGCCAAGTCGCTCGGCGGCATGGTTCTAATGGGCCCGCAAGATATTCCAGGCGTCGGCCGTTATGCGATGGTCGCCGATCCGCAAGGGATGGTGTCCTACATTATGCGCGGCGACAGTCAGCAGGCGTCCCGGGCGTTTCACGCTAGCACGCCTGGGCATTGTGGCTGGAACGAGCTTGTTACCAGTGACCACAGGGCCGCGCTCGCCTTCTATGGCGAATTGTTCGACTGGGAGAATAGCGAAACGATGCCGATGAGTGAAATGGGCGAGTACTGCTTCATCGATCATGCCGGCCATAGGATTGGTGCTGCGATGACCGCCGGCGCCGGCTGGCCGACACGCTGGAGCTATTATTTTAACGTTCCCTCGATCGAAGCAGCCCAAGGGCGGATCGAGCGGGGCGGTGGTACAGTGACGATGGGACCCCATGAGGTGCCGGGCGGCATGCACATCATCATGGGCAATGATCCGCAAGGCGCTGCTTTTGCGCTGGTCGGCGGCAAGTAGGAAGAGAGACAATGGCGAAGATCACCACCTGTTTATGGTTCGACCACGGCAAGGCCCGCGAGGCGGCCGAATTTTATGCGAGCGTGTTCCCCAACAGCCATGTCGGCTCGGGGCAAGACTCCCCTGCGGACAATCCCTCGACTAAGCGTGGCGAGGAGATCACCGTCGAGTTCACTGTCCTCGGCCAGTCATTCGTTGGACTGAACGGGGGCGCGCGCTTCAGCCCCAACGAGGCGGTCAGCTTCCAAGTCTTCACTGACACTCAGGAAGAAACCGATCGCTACTGGAACGCGATCGTTGGAAATGGCGGTACAGAGAGCATGTGCAGTTGGTGCAAGGATCGATGGGGCTTTTCGTGGCAAATCGTACCCCGCGCGCTGATGGACGGGATGGTCGACCCTGACCCCGCTGCTGCCAAACGCGTGATGGAAGCGATGATGAAGATGCGCAAGATTGACATCGCCAAGATCGAAGCGGCGCGGGCTGGGGAGACGCGCGATGCGTAAGATTATTGGCGGCATGTTCGTCTCGCTCGATGGGGTCATACAAGCACCGGGTGGCCCGACGGAAGACCCCACAGGCGGGTTCGCGAATGGCGGCTGGATGTTTCCCATCGCAGACGAGAAGGTTGGTACCGTGATCGGCGAGTTTTTTTCGCAGCCGTACGATCTACTGTTGGGGCGGCGGACCTATGACATCTTCGCCGCTTATTGGCCTTACGCCGACGGCGAAGTGATGGGCAAGGCCTTCACCGCCGCCAACAAATATGTACTGACAAAAGGTGGCCAACCGTTACTATGGGCAAACAGCCATCGGATGGGCTGCATCGATGACGTTGCGAGGCTCAAGCAGGGCGATGGCCCTGATCTGTTGATCCAGGGATCGAGCACGGTCTATCCCGCGCTGCTCGCAGCGGGCCTGCTCGACCGACTGGTGTTGTACACCTTTCCAATCGTGCTTGGCAGCGGCAAGCGGTTGTTCGGCAACGGCACGTCGCCAGGCACGCTCCGGCTGGTCGATCACCAGGTGTCGCCTGGCGGCACCGTCATCGCCACTTACGAACCAGCGGGTCCGGTCGAAACCGGGTCTTTCGGCGCGATTGAGAGCGCGCTTGAGGAGGAGCGACAGGCGAAAATAAAGGACGGCACATGGTAATCCATCTCTTCGGTCATCCATTTTCGTCCTATACTTGGAAGGCGCAGATAGCATTCTACGAGAACGACACGCCGTTCGAATTCAGGATGATCGGTCCTGATCATCCTAAGAATAGTTCCGAGCTTTCCCGTCTCTCGGCGGCTGGCAAGTTCCCACTGCTTGTCGACGGCGATGACGCGGTGTTTGAGGCAACGGCAATTGTTGAATATCTCGAGTCGGTCCGCCCTGGTCCTGTGAAACTGATACCCGACGATCCCGCGGCGGCAGTCAAGGTGCGGATGATGGACCGCGTATTCGACAATTACGTGATGAACGTTATGACAGTGATCGTTGGCAACGCGCTGCGCCCCGAGGAACACCGCGACCCATACGGTGTCAAGCGGGCCCGCGCCGATCTGGACAGGATCTATACCTGGCTCGACGGCGAACTGGCGGGCCGAGAGTGGGCGTGCGGCGCAGATTTCACCCTTGCCGACTGCGCCGCCGCCCCCGCGCTGTTCTATGCCGACTGGACGAACCCGATCGCGGATAAGCACGTTACGCTCAAAGCCTATCGTACTCGCTTGCTCGCCCGCCTTTCGGTCGCGCGTTGCGTTGAAGATGCGCGACCCTACCGTAGTTATTTCCCCCTGGGCGCCCCCGACAGGGATTGAGAGAAGAATCTTATGACGAAAAAGCTTAAGTCTAAGCAAGACCAGCGTTGTGTGGCATCTGCGGCGGCTTGCGGCACGTGGTAGTGCTGCGGCGGCGCCTGTAGATAGAGTTGGTTCACGGACCCAGCCGCGGCCTGACAGTTGTGGCTCTGACCAACATTGCATCCGACGGCATTTTGGGAACAGGCGGTTTTCAGCAGTCCTCGGTCGGGCGATCTATCCAACTATTGGAAACCCGTCGTGAATGAGAGAGGGGCTTGCGGTATACTCCTCAAGCGATTGAATGCAGAGCTCTTGGTTCTTGAAGAGATACCAACGGCCGACACAAACAATAGCGAAAAATGTGAGTAAACTCAAATTCTTAGAGTAACAGGCATTCGTGAAACACGTTGTGGAGCCGATCCCGGTTAGATCTCCGCCTAGAGCTGATTTAGCCATCGAGCTGCTAGCAATTCAAAATATAGATTTCTTCTTCGCGCTTGATGGGATCCGAACGGTGCACCCCAGACATTTTCAAAATGATCTGATAATGGCCGCAACCTTCGCGTCTGCGGTTTGGGCGACTTTTCGCTGTTCAGCCCGAGCTAGCTCGATCTTCTCCAGCTTGTCCTCCGTTCCGTTCAGCAGCTTCTCGAACCTTGTCTTGGTGTCGCCGCTGCCAACCGATTGCAGATTGGACCTGGCCCGCTGCTGATCCGCCTCAACCAGCGCGAACTGCTGGTTCAGTTCCTCAAGCGTCTTCCTTGCCGCATCCTGCGCAGCCTTCGCCTTCACGAGGTCATCGAGTTTTGCCCGCATCGCAGGGTCGATGGCTGCGTCCTGCCACTGGGTCAATTCATCCGATCCAGCATCCGCCAAGGCAAAGCCTTCCTGATTGACGATTGACAGCGTGGACGTCACCACTTTGGTTTCTCCTGCCTTCACAACCGTCTTGATGCGGTCCTTTGTGGGTGTGTCATCAGTCATGCCGTCCGCTTTGAAGGTCCAGCCCGGCCGCTTGATTTGCTCGATCAGCACAACTCTTGATGCGTCACTGGCACCCACGATCCGGTAGACCGTATCCTCGCGGGTCATCGACGAGGTGTTGATGATGCCATCGGCCACCTTGATCTGGGTGATCGTCGTTTCGGACCGGGGTTGTGAAGTGATGGAGACCTTCTGGTCGAGTGCGAAGCTGACGGCCTGCTTCTGCCCTGTCGGCAGTCCCATGGTCTTAGCGTCACCGACATATCCTTGTTTGCCGTCATAAACGGTCACGATGCCCGGAGGCAGGCTGATGCCGCTGTCGTTGTCGATCACGGCGGCGGCGGTCGGGTGCTCACCCCCCGCTTCAGCACGGTAAAGTGACACCATCTCCGCCTTCACGCCTTGGTCCAGGATCGGAACGGACAGCGTGTCGCCATTCCTGACGTCGTAAGTGCCCGCGAGCGCGAAGGTCGAGGTGACAGAGCCCTCCCCCGTCAGGACGGGATCAGCCGGTTCTGCCATCGAGGCGTCGCTGCTCTTTTCCGTCATTGGCGCCGGAGGCGGTGCCGCTATGGCCATCGCTGGAATACTTTTCCTGGCCAGTGGTTTGGCCGCCATGGCCTGATTTACGGCCACAGAGGTGGTGTCAACGGATACCTCCGTGCGCTGCTTCCAAAACAGGCTATGCAGCCGCTGCCTCAGCGTGACCGGCTTGCCGGATGACAGGGTGATTCCGACGCCATTCCAGTCTTCGCCCGAGGCATTCTCGAAGATGGCCCACGCCTGCAGCCGGACTGTACCATCCTGGCCGGGAACCAACCTGTAGGATGTCTTCCAGATCGGAGCGGGAACCACATAGGAAATATCGACATTGCGGCTCGCCGGTCCGTCCAGCTGGATACTGATAGTCCGAGCATTATCGGCGCTTGCTTTCGAGATGACGGCCATCGCGCTTTTGAGCTTTTCCTGAATGGCCGGATCGATGATCGTGATCTGGGTTCCCGGAATCGGGACCATCGAGATCGCGCCGTCGTCGCGCAGGAATGACAGCTGCCAACTCAGTTGCGTCTGGGCATTGCCTGGGATTTCAGTAACGCCGAGCACAACACCTTGCTGCTCACCGGCCTGGATGCGACCGCCGTGGATCGAATTTAACAGTGCCGGCAGGGACGTCAGGTCGGATGGCTTGAACGGCAGCGTTTTAAAGGTCTCATCGACCGGAGTAGGGCCAGCCAGAGACAAGCTCTTTACGTGGCCTATGTTGTCGCGAACGATGATGCTCTTGAGGATGTCATCAACCTGGTCCAGCGGGACGTCGATGTTGATCCAGGCATTCTGACCGACTGTGGCAGAACGAACGATCTCTGCCAAGCCGCCAGAAGATAGGGTGACGGACTTGACCGGGTCGCTGGTCCCGGCAAATGCGGTTGAGGCTGCGAGGGACAGGAAAAACGCTGACAAAGTCGCGATCGAAACAGACATGAATTCTCCCCACAAATTCACCGCAAGCGCCCTTCAGCAATCCACGGGCGCACTTACGATCTAGATCAACCTCTAAGTTCAGGATAATTGTAGCAAATTTGGGGTGGATAGCCGAACTCATCGGCAGATGGTTCATATATCGAAGCATCTCATGCAATCTAAACCATCGGCCACTCAATGTAGTAACTTTCTGTGCGGCTGAACGAGCTAGGATCGCAAGGCCCGGCTCACCAATGTCCGTGCTCGCATCGCTGACCTGCCTGCTTCTCGCCTCCTTGGGCCGTTGCCATCAGGAATGGAAGCGTCGTCGTCAGGCAGAAGACCCGCCTCATCCGCGGCATCCTGCATCCACATCCTTTCATCATAGCTCAGATCAACGTCGCCCACACAGCTGGATCTCCGGAAGGTTCACCGTATAGTGTCCTATCTCAAGGCTCACTCGATTGACGAGGATCCACAAGGCCAACTGAGGAGATGCCAACGGTGACTTCGGGATGCAAAGAAAGCTTATGCGTTTGATCACCCTATAGCTTATATCTTGCGGTGCCGCCCCAAGTTCAAGACTGTTCCGCTGGCGTTCGCTCACTCATCCTTCCGCAAGAGGAGGCCCCTTCGATGAAGAGTTGCAATAACTGCGAACGAGAAATCTCTGATTACCTTGCAGTCTGCCCGTATTGTCACAGGTTTCAGATGTCCGCTGATCAGAGGATTAGCCAAAACAGGAGGGTGCTGCTCGTGGCCATATTGACCATCATGCTGTTTAGCGGTTGGGCGCTTTTTCGGTATTATTCACGCGGTGTCATACCACATTTATAATGAAGTCGGTTTGGAGTATGGCGCATAGCCGCGACGTCGTCCCCGACAATGCAAATTTGGCAGCGGCCGGAAGGTCGTCGCGCTCAAACGAAGGAACGGCTTTGACGCTATGGCGTCGCCGCGGAGATTTGCCTTGAAAAATTGTGATCCGTGAACTCTACTGTTCAAAAAAAAGGTCTTTAAAGGGTCTGAACCGCCGCCCCGTTTGGATTCGTTTTAGTTACGAGAAATAACAAAAAGTGTGTTGCAGCGAATTTGCAGTTATCAAGACGCCGGTGACCATTGTGAACGAATATACGATGATCGGCGCCTGCGCGCCTCGAACCACGAGATTGCCTTACGAGTAGTAGCAGCCTCGCTGCGCTGATAATTCTCCTCCCAAACGCGTCCGCAGTCTGCTTCTCGTCCAGCGCGTGATGGCTAGCCCGGCTAAGATCATTGCCTCCTAGGCCCTCCTCCGTTACATTCTGCGACCAGCCCATAGGAGCATATGGCCATTTCCGACGACCTTCCAACAGCGACAGGCACGCAGAACCAGATCGCATTCCCGGCAGGCGGGCCGCTTGCCACCGTCAAGGTGACGCTTCCCGCGGAACGGGTGGCCGAGGCCGAAGTCATCGCGGACCGGTCTGCCTTGGATGCGATGGAGGCCAGCACCCTTGTGACGTTCGGCCAGGAGGCGGTCTTGGGGTTCGGCGCCAAGCTCGACGCGATCCTCGATCAGATCACAAAGGCGCAGTCTCCCGTACTCTTCGAACTGTTCCGGACGATCCGCGACGGGGTCAAGGGGGCCGATCTCGAGACCCTGGAGGCAGACATCCGTGAAAAGCTCAAGGGCGGCTTCATCGAGAGGCTCCTCAACGCCATAGGCCTTGGGGATCCCGCAGAGAGGTTGAAGCGGGTGTCGGACGAGGTCCGCGGGATGCTTCAGAGTAAGGCGAAGTGCCTCTCCGACCTGGTAAAGCCCATGGAGGCGAAGGTTGAAGAGGAGAGCGCTAAGCTCGTTGGCGAAGTCTCCCGCATGAGCCAGCTCGCGGATGCCTACAGGGAATCGATCATAGCGCTGGGCGTTTTCGTGACGGCGGGAAGAAGGATTGTCGAGACGGCCGAGGCCAACTTGGACCGGCTGACCCGCGAAGCTGCAACAGGCGACACTCTTCTCGTCCAGACGGCGAGAGATCATGCCCAGAAGCTCGACATCTTCCGCAACCGCCTCCTCGTTCTCGAGACTGCCTACGCCAAGGCACCCGCCGACCTAGACTCGATCGGGATTGCCCGTGGGGCGGCACTGGCAACACTGGCGGAGACAGTCTCTGCGGCGAATGCGGAATTCAACGACATCAAGTCCGTCCTCATCCGGCTCCATGTTCTTTTCCAGATGCAATCGATCCAGCAGATGAACGACATGCGCCGCCAACTCAGGTCTTCGCTTCAGAGATACGGTATGAACGTCCTCGAGGACGTTTCGGTGAACGCCGCCCGCGCGTCCGGCGAGAACCGTCTGGAGGATGCAGAGCTGGTGCTGGGCACGGCGCAGCGTCTTCGCGCGATCGCCGACAAGGTCGTCGCCGAGGGAGACAAGAACAAACAAAGATTTGCCGAGGCGCGCTCGAAGCTCGAGAAGGCGCGCGCGCTCGTCACCGACAGACCGATCTGAAGAAAGCGGAGCATGCATGGCCACGTTCAACCTCTCGAAGGGGCAGTCTTTTCAAATAGAAAAAGCAATGGAGCTGGTTCACTCCGGTCTTGTCTGGGATCCGCCGGAGGGCTCCGCCCCTGCCTTCGACCTCGACGTCCATTGCTTCGCCCTCGTGCATCCGGGCGGTGATCCTTCGCGCGCGCGTCTCTACAACGACGGCTCGCATGCGCTTTGCTACGCTTTCGTGCGCGGCCCGTCGAACGTCGAAGGTTCGCTGAAGAAGAACCCCGACGGCTCCTTCCAGACCGAAGACGGATCGATGTGGCACGAGCGCGACGATCGGACAGGCCGCGGTGGGAGTCCCGCGAAGCATGACGATGATGACGGCGACAAGAAGGAAGGCCACCACGGCGAAGGCTTCCGCGAGGAATTCAAGATTGTGCTCGGCGATCTCCCGGCCGAGGTCGCCGAACTGGCCGTCTGGTCGACGATCCACGACGCGGAGCGCAAGAGACAGGACTTCGGCAAGGTGAAGAACGCCTATATCGAGGTGTGCGACGCGATGGACGACGAACTCTGCCGCTATCAGCTCACGTCGGAATTCGCAGGGATGACGACCATACAGGTAGCCTCCTTCCTGAAGCAGAGTGACGGGTCGTGGAAGTTCCACGCGGTCGGAGCGGGCTCGAACGCCGGGCTGGGCGAAGTCATCAACGCCTATCTGGCCTAAAGGTGGCTCGCGTGCCCCCGGCCGACGATGATGCTCGCTCAGGCCCGAGGGTGCCGTTCGGTCGAGACTCGATGCGACCCGCGCCGAAGCCTGCTTCGGGTCCGATGATACCTTTCGGCGCAGCAAGAGTTCCTAGCACCCTCAACGACGGTCCGCGGATCGTCGGCGGCGGCATCGTCAGGCTACGGATATCATGCTCCATCGATGAACTTCGTACCCTCGATCCGGCGGTATCCGACCCGGTTCTGCGGCAGGCCAAGAGAGTCGTCGATGCGGTTAACTTCGACGATCACGAATTTGACGACGTCGTGCGTTTCGGTGCGCCTCTGCAAGAGGAGCATGGGAGGCTTGCCGAGGACCAGCTTGCATTGGCAGGCGACACACGCCTCGAGGAGGCGAAGCGTCTCTCCTCCGACCTCCTCGCACAACTTTCCCAACTCAATCCGGCATCCCTGTTCGATCGGGATCGAGGCCTGCTCGGTGGCATAAGGGCGGCACTTTCTCGAACTGCAGAACTCGAAAGCTTTCAGCAACGTTCGGCAGCAGTTTTGCAGACCGCCCGTCAGATCAAGGAACGTAGTCAAGAGTTCGCCGAATTCGAACGTCGGGCGAACCTTCTGATGAAAAGATGGATCACGCTCGGCGTCGGACTGGACGCTCACCTCCTTGCTGGCAGGTTTCTGACGAGACACATCGCAGAACATCCCCTACCCGACCCCGGAGCTGCGGCGCATCGCCTGTCACAGACAGGCGCGCTGGAAACGAGGCTCGCGTCGCTTGCATCGACCGCAGCGTCGGTGGCCCTTGGCGAACGCGTCCTGCAAGCGATCATTTCCACGATTGGCGGCGCACGGACGTTTGCGGAGGACATGATCGACAGCGACCTGCCCGTCTGGCAGACCGCATGCGCTGCCGCGCTGATTGCCAGATCGGAGGGCCGGTCCTTTGACGCGTCGCCCATTCGAAGCCTTTACGAGAAACTTGTGAAAACGCTGACACGGAGGAATTGAACATGACGACATTCAGACTCGAAAAGCCTGAAGAAGAGATTCGGAGGGTCGGCTTCGTGCTTGAAAAGCAGGGAATACACGAGCGCATCCCCGCGCAGGTCGGTCTGAATATCGACGTTTCCGGTTCAATGAAGGGTCTTTACGATGCAGGTGTGGTCCAGTCGGCGCTCGAGCGTGTCCTCCCGGTAGCGCTTTACTTCGACGAAGACGGCCGCATCGACACATGGGTGTTTTCTAACGATGAAAAGACGGCGTCGCTTACGCCGGTAACGGCTTCGACCTACGACGGGTACGTCGAAAGGGAGATAACCGGAAATATCGCCTTGCAGCGCATCCTGTGGGGCGGCACCGATTACGAACCCGTCATCCGTTCCAACCTCATGGCCTACGGTCTGCTCGAGGAGCGAAACGCCGGAGGGCTGCTGGGAATGATCTTCGGGCAAAAGCGGGACAGCTTCGGCGAGGAAACGCGGTCAGGCATTCCGGCGATCAACTACTTCCTAACGGACGGCGTGAATTCGGACCACGACAAGGCCTGGCGGCTGCTTTCGGAGGCAGAGCATGCTGAATCGCAGATCTACTACGTGATGGTCGGCATCGGTGACGAGGACTTCGTGTTCCTGCGGGAAGCCGCGACGGAATTTCCAAACGTTGGCTTCGTCAGCGCCAGGGATCTTGGGGAATTCGTCGGCGGAGACGACGCCTATGAGAAGCTTTTGCCCGCCGAGCTGTGCTCATGGCTCAAGCATGAGCATGAGGGCGAGGACGACCACCACTGATCTCAAAACCGTCGCGGCCCGTCAGATGGCTGACGGGCCGGAGAAGTGCTCCGAACCCAGCACGGCGGAGGGTCTCGTGATCGATGAGTGCGGATGTCAGTCCTTCCACACAGCAATCACGCCGAAAAGGCAGAACTAGATCAACGCGGTGACCAGGACGATGATGCCGCCGGACCCGGCCCTTCTGTGCATCACACTCCCCGGATCGGACGCAGCAGGCGCAGAGCGTTCAGGGTTACGAGAACGGTCGCTCCCGTGTCGGCAAGGATCGCTGGCCACAGGCCTGTAATGCCGAGAATTGTGGTCACAAGGAAGACCACCTTCAATCCGAGGGCAATGGTGATGTTCTGGAAGATATTGCGCATGGTCCGCTTGGAAAGGTCGATCATAAGGGCAACGTCGCCCACCCTGCCATGCAGCACGGCAGCATCGGCGGTCTCAAGTGCGACGTCCGTTCCGCCGCCCATCGCGATCCCAACGTCGGCTGCCGCCAGCGCAGGCGCATCGTTGATGCCATCGCCGATCTTTCCGACGACGTAGCCTTCCTTCTTCAGTTCGCCGACGATCCTCTGCTTGTCCTCGGGCATCAGCTCAGCGCGGACCTCTATGCCGAGCTGTGCGCCGATGGCCGTGGCCGTCCGCTTGTTATCGCCCGTCAGCATGACCGTCTTGATGCCAGCGTCGGTCAAAGCCTTGAGGCCCGTCACGGCGTCGGCACGCGGTTCGTCGCGCATGGCGATGGCACCTGCGAGAACGTCGCCTATCACAAGTACGGAGACGGTCTTTCCCTCATCGTTAAGCAACGTGATCGCCTTCGAATGCGCCACCGGCATCGTGACCCGCTCGGCTGCGGCCTTCGGCGAGCCGAAGAAGACCTCGACCCCGTTTATCACGGCGGTCACGCCCTTGCCGCCGAGCGCCTTCGCATCGGTCGCGACTGGAACGTCGATGCCGTCCTCCTGCACTTTGTCGAGAATGGCGACAGCGAGCGGATGGCTCGACCCGATCTCGAGCGCGGCGGCGTAGCGCAGGACCTCATCGACCTTTCGGACGAAAGGCACCACGTCGGTTACCTTGGGTTTGCCTTCTGTGAGTGTACCCGTCTTGTCAAAGGCGATCGCAGTAAGTTTGCCGAGTCCTTCGAGGACGGCTCCGCCCTTGAGAAGAAGGCCGCGTCGCGCGCCGGAAGACAGCGATGCGGCAATCGCGGCCGGTGTCGAGATAACCAGCGCACAAGGGCACCCGATGAGGAGGACCGCAAGGCCCTTGTAGACCCACTCGCTCCAGACACCGCCCCCGACGAGCGGAGGAACGACGGCCACCAATGCGGCCACGAGGACGACACCCGGCGTGTAGTAGCGTGAAAAGCGGTCGATGAAGCGTTCGGTCGGAGCCTTTGATTCCTGGGCCTCCTCCACCAGCCGCACGACGCGGGCGATGGTGTTGTCGGCGGCAGCGGCCGTGACCCTCACGCGGAGTGCCGCGTCGCCGTTGACGGTGCCTGCGAAGACGGTGTCATTGACGACCTTGCGGACCGGCACGCTCTCCCCTGTGACAGGGGCTTCGTCTATCGAGCTCTCTCCTGCAACGATGATTCCGTCGGCAGAGATCCGGTCGCCGGGGCGAACCAAGATGATGGAACCTACCGCAAGGGTCTCGGCCGGAACTTCGCGGGTCTTCCCGCCCTCCTCCAGCAGCGCCGTTTTAGGCACGAGCGCCGTGAGGGATTTGATGCTGTCGCGCGCCTTGCCTGCGGCAACTCCCTCTAGCAGTTCACCGATCAAGAACAGAAAGACGACCGCCGCAGCCTCCTCGGTGGCGTTGATGATCACTGCGCCGATAGCGGCGATCGTCATGAGCATCTCAATCGAGAATGGGGTTCCCGCACGTGCCGCCATGAAGGCCCGGCGGGCGATCGGAACGAGGCCGACCAGCATGGCGACGATGAAGGCGTAGGTCGCGATGGCCGGGAACAGATGACCGATGCCGTAGGCAACGACAAGCGCTGCACCCGCCATGATGGTCAGACGGCCTTTCTTGCTGTTCCACCATGGGCCTTCGGTCGGATTATGGTCGTGGCCATGAAGGCCTTCGATCTCCGCACCCGACGAAGCGGATCCGTGATCATGGCCCGAATGGGGGCCGCTCTGGCCCGCTGACGGCGCCGCCTTGAGGATGGGGACAATCGAATAGCCGAGACCTGAGACCTGCTTCTCGACGGCTTTCATGTCCGCCGACTGGCGATGCTTCACCGTCATCGTCCCCGAGGTGACCGAGACGGACACGTCCTCGATATCGTCTATGCGCCTGACAGCCGTGTCGATCTTTGCCGCGCAGGATGCACAGTCCATGCCGCCAATCCGAAAGCGGGCTTGCAGGGTTCCGGGCGCCGTGTCCTGTGGCGGTGCGTTCTGGTCAGGTCCATAGCCATCGTCGGCATGATTATGACCAGAATGATCGTGATGATGGTCATGGTCCGAGTGGTCGTGGGAGTCGGCATGTTGATGGTCGTGCGCGCAGTCCGAACCATGGGCATAGACGGGTTCCGCAGCGACTGGTTTGGACTTCGTCGGAATAGGTGTCGCTTTGTAGCCGAGACCGAACAGTTTCTTTGGAATCGCGTCGAGATCGCTGGTGTCGTCGTGTTTGACCGTCATCGTTCCGGCAGTGACCGAGACGGACACGTCGGTGACGCCGGGGATGCGCCTCACGGCCGTATCGATCTTGGTGGCGCAAGACGCACAGTCCATGCCCCCTACCCGAAATTTCGTCTGCAGCAAATCGCTCATCTCGGAATCCTCACTATCACCGTGAGAGTTCTACGACCTCTAGCGACTAGAGGTGCAAGGGAAAATCTGGCCAATCGATGCGAAAGACTGATACCCCTTATCCCGAGGGGCATTTCGAATTGAACCCATCAGCATCGCTCACTTCCAACTCCGCATCACTATCGCCAAAAGGTGCCAATCCATCGCCTCCTGGCCTTGGATGAGTGATTGAAAAGAGATTGCAGAAAACTCGAATATGAGGGCTTTACCACCAGCATTCGTCGCATCATATCCTTCTCCAAAAGGAGAATGATTATGGCTGTTTCACGCGCCTATACGCCGACTGAAGCTGCAGCTCTGAGCGAGATCGCAGTGAAGTCGGTGCACAACGCGATCGACAAGCAAATCATTGCACAGTTTATCGGGGGCGAAGGGCGTACGCTCAATGATGACGATCTGTTGCGGCTGAAGCTTTGGTATGGGGTAGGGTCAATCCTATCTGCCGAGCGCCGCAAACGACTGTTCGACACCATCGAACAGAACCCCGACGCGGATACGGTACGGGCGGACGACTATCTCATCGTGGATGTTGCGCGCGCCCGTAAACAGTTAGCAGCACGGGCTGAATCACTGAGGCAGGCAGAGCAGGTGATACAAATCGTCAAGGGAGTCATGGGTGGAGAGCCAGTTTACAAAGGGACCCGCATTCCAGTGAGAATGATCGCCGCGATGAAAGCTCAGGGGGCTAGTACATCGGAAATTCTTGAAGGCTATCCGTCTCTCAGCCCAGGAATGGTTGAGTCTGCTGAAATCTGGGCTGCCGCCCATCCGGCAAGGGGACGGCCGCGAAAGCTGTCTGAACTCGGATTGAAGGCGACATCCACAAAGCGTTTGCGTGTTGGGACGACTTCCAATTCGTCCGGCTCGGCATCGTGAAATTTATGATCGACGAATGCCTTCACACGTCGCTCGTTGCCGTGGCCCAAAGTGCCGGCCACGACTGCTCCCCTGTCAACTGGCTGGGTTTGAGCGGCGAAACGGACTGGGATAATGCCGCGGATCGTGGCCGAGGATTTCACATTCGTAACGAACAACACTCGCGACTTTCGCAAGCTCTATGCAAAAGAAGAGTTTCATGCGGGCTTGGTGATCATTGTTCCGCAGGTCCTACCGGCCCTACAATAGGAATTGTTCGCGCTCATTCTGGAAGAATTCGTCGTGGGGCAGGACTTCGTCAACGAAGTCATCGAAGTGACCATTGAGGGCGAAGACAGCGCGGTGCTCACCTGCTATTCGCTTCCGAAAGTCTGAGCGCAACCTCCGCCACAGTCCGCCAATCCTGAAGAGATCGATAGGCATCCCGACCAAGGGGTAAGGGTCCTCGTGACGCAACTGTCTCTCTGATCTGGCTGCCTTATATCAAAAAACCTTACCGAAATGCGTAACGCACGATTATGGGTTTCATACCAGTCCCACTCGAGGTTTACAGTTTCGCCTTTGAATACAAGTTTGCCCGACCATGCTGCTAGAAAAGAATATTTCTCTCCGGCGATCACCATGACGTGTTGGTGCCAGGCGCGCTTGTTGCCGCCAGGACTCGGTGAACGCGATTTATCTTTTAGATAAACGCCGTAGCTCTCAATTTCGGCTTTCTCAAGACCCTGACACCTAGTATCCGGAACCCGAGGGACGCTTATATCGACTATTCCTACTATAGCAACCTATACGACAAACCTCCGTTCAGGAATTGCCGTCGAGCCTCACATTGCGACAGGGTTTGTCGTGCAAAAAATGACCCTGTTGCATGGCGAACTTTGCCCCGCGACCGACCTGAGCGGAAATCATGGGTAGCAAGCGATTTTTACGCTCTCTGCCTCTTCGGCCGCACGACGAAGGCGCTTTGCCGCAGAAAGCTTTCTGTGAAGGTCCTAAAACGCACTTGGAACAGCGGGGTTACTGACGCTCATTGTTTATACAGAAAACTATAGGGCTGATGGGAGGACGCACGACGGTGAGCCAACAGACACCATTAGACACCAACAACCAGTCGATGCCGCAACGGATCCTCGGCTATGCTCGCATTGCGAGGACGAGCAATGTGAGGACACACAATTAGCTCCGGACAAGTACGTGTGGCACCGTGAGGAAAACGTGCGAACCAGCAGTGCCAGTTCCGTACAGCGGCATGGGACGCCTGCGCAGTAAAGCTTCACGCCACAGGTTCTATTAACGATGTACAAAGTAACATCGCGAAGTGGGGGTTTCCCTTTGCGTGAGTGCTGAATATTTCATATCTCTTGGATAAATTTTGCAGATGGTAAACGGGCAATACTACTGTCGTTAGGTGATCCAGGTGAAAGCCACGAGATTGAAAACACTCTTCGCGCAAGAAACCCTTCCGCCGTCTATTAAAAAGTCTTTCGTCGACACACTTTTCATGCAGACAGAGACGCTGGTCACGGGCTGGGTTTCGCAATGCGCGGTCTGTCTGCTCGGCTACTTCAACCTTGGCCGCAGCGAATTCCTATATCTGATCGCTGTCCTAACTCTCATTCTCGCCGTGCGGATGTGGGACTCGTCCAACTTCAATAGGCAGATGGCCCGCAAACGCGGGTATGAGGTCACGGACGCCCAGATCCGTATCTGGAGAGCCCGCTATATCATCGGTTCCTGCTCCACGGCCCTTTGCCTGGCTTTTATCTCCTGTTTTACCGTCTGGATCGATCCCGGTTCCCTTGCCACGCTCGCTGCAATTGGTCTGGCGCTCGGGACATTGAACTCGGTGGTCGGCAAGAACTTCGGCGACAAGTTTAACATCGACGCTCTCGTCTTCATCACCTGCGCGCCCATGATGTTAACTTTGGCACTCAAGGGTGTCTTGGCGAATGATAAAATCATGGTCGTCACGGCCCTTCTGCTCCTTCCCGTCATGCTGATTGCACGCCAGATGGCGCGCCAGGTCCGTGGAATCCTGTACAGCAGTTTGACCAACCTTCATCACGCCAATGCTTTTCGGAAGCTGTTCGAAGCGGCTCTGAACTATATGCCTGGCGGCCTCATCATGATCGACGACAACGACAAGGTCTCCATCATGAACTTCAAGGCCGCAAGAATGTTTGGCATCCCGGACCAGGCGGCGGTTGTGGCCAACAGGACGCGCCTTTTGCGACTGGTCACCCTTGGCATGGTCAGCAATCAACTGACCCGTGGCGAAGCGTCCGAGTTAAGGGCGGCAATTGGCGACCTCATGGGTGGCGACTCGGCCTCAAAGACGGTCAACATCGGTGACAAGCATATCCAGTTGACCGTCAACAAACTACCCACGAGAACCCCGAAAGAGGATGAGGCCATTGGCGGTGCTGTCCTTATTTGCGAGGACGTAACACTGAGGGTCGAGGCCTATGAGAGAGCCAGGCTCAATGCGAACTTCGACCACCTGTCCGGGCTGCCAAACCGCCGTTACCTGATCGAACAGATCAACGAAGCCGTGCAAGGGATGGGCGATGAAGAATTGATCGCCATCGGGCAACTCGATATCAACAAGTTCAAGCTCATCAATGACAATTTTGGCCACGCGACGGGCGACGCCGCCATTCGCAGTGTTGGCCAGGCGATCAACGCGCTCGAGACCGAGCGCATGCTGCGCGGGCGCTGGGGCGGCGACGAATTCATGATCGCGATTTTGGGCCTCAAGGATGAGCGCCATATCAAGGAGGAGCTAGACAAAATCTTCACGCGACTTTGCCGCCGTTATGAAATTGCGGACGATGGCGACAATGATGACGGTGTCGTCATGCAGCGCGTGAGCAAGCTTGATATCAAATGTTCGGGCGGCGTGGTCATCTGTAGAAAGGACTCGTTCGTCCTCGAAGATGCTATGAAAAAGGCCGATGTCGCGCTTCTGACAGCCAAGAAAGAGCCTGATATCGGCTGGTTGCAATTCGATGAGGCGATGGCTGCAGAGTATCACAAGGAACAGAAGCTGAAGGATGACTTCAGGATCGCCCTGCGCGAGGGTTACATCACGCCAGTCTACCAGCCAATGTACACGCCCGACGGCGCCAGGCTGGTCTGCTGTGAGGCGTTGGCGCGCTGGCACCACCCGGAACTCGGTAGCATCGTGCCGGCGCGATTTATTCCCATCGCCGAGCAATACGGGTTTATTCACGAGCTGACAGTGTCCATGATGAACCGTGCCTGCAGGGATTGCGCCGGGTGGCACGACCCGACCATATGCGTGTCGGTCAACCTGAGCGCCGTTGACCTTGCCAACCACAGGATACTCGACGTCATAAAAATTGCGCTTACCAGTGCGAAACTTGACCCGCATCGACTGCAAATAGAGGTGACAGAAAGCGTTTTCGTAAAGGACCGCGGCCAAGCCGCAGGCGTCCTGCGCAATCTGCAAGATATGGGGATCAGGATCGCCATTGATGATTTCGGAACTGGGTATTCCAACCTGGCGCTCATCAACGACATGCCACTTGATAAACTGAAAATAGATCGGTCGTTTGTCGAGAACATTGTCACGGATCAGCGTGCCAGAACGTTTTTCACCTCGATGGTCACCTTTACCAAATCCCTTGGGTTCGGGATCGTGGTTGAAGGGGTGGAGACGCTCGAGCAGCTTAATATTATACAGATGTCCAATGTCGATCTCATTCAGGGCTATTTGTTTGGGCGGCCGATGGTGAACGACGACATCAATGCGCGCATAGATGAACTCCTGGCGATTGACAAAGGGCAGACGGGAAAGAAAGTTGTTCGGATCAAAAAGCCTTGATGCCGCCATCGGTGGTCGTATTTGCTCAGATGCACGCACTCGCCTGCCATGATTGAGCGAAGAGAGGTCCGGCCAAAGGCGGCATAAAAAGCCTTATATTGCGTCCGATTGACCTTTTGTCAGACACGATATCGGGGCATCCACGATGACGCGATTTGCCTGTTAGAACAAAAAAACCGACCTGTGCGGTTAACGGGTGTCGCAGGCAATGTTGGAACGAAAGATCTAACGCGCGATCAATATTGCGGCTTCAGCCGACGGAATGACCGAAACGGATTCCACACCCTCCGGCGGCGTGCTGAAAAGGCGTTTGCGTTCTGAGCTCAGGGATCTGAAGAAAGGAAGTCGACTCAGGATGGAATCGCTGTTTTCGAGTTTTCCATTGGCGTAGAGATCCACTTCATGGGCGAACCAGTCGACCTTCTGGCTGCCTCTCCATTTTTTCATGCCGTAGTAACGCTTATAAAAGCCTGCATGCTCCGGACGAATAACGGACAGCGTGAAGTCTGCGTCGAAAAAGATGCATGCCATCGCCGTCAGCCGTATCGTCATGAAGGGCAGAAATGGAAGGATACCGGACAGGTATGAATCGGCGCAAAAGCGACTGGAATCGATAAATTTGAAACCTCTGTCAAAATGGGAATCCAGAGCGCCGGGAAAATGCGAATTCGTTGGACAAGTTCGCTCTGTGGGTGTCGCGAAATGAATGCGAAGCGAGCTCGCGAGACGATCCTCGAAATAGAGGCCGAAAATCTGGGCATTCGGCGAACTGTCATAGGCGTCCGCGCTCTGATGGGACGCATCGGACTCGATCAGTTCTTCGCGCCGATAGGCGTTGTATCGCAGGCGGAAAATCTCTTCGAGATCGTTACCGGCGACGACGCGTCGGTATTCAATCCGATTGAGTGCGGCAAGTCCTTGAGCCGCAAAGCTTGTCGTGGCAGCCAGAGGGTGTAAAGATTTATTGCGCACCGTCATCGTCTTTTCCTTTGCCCCCAAAAGATCCTAACGATTTATTAAAATCATAACAATCCTCGTCGCGATCGATCGCCTCCACCGTTCACAATATGGTTAATTTGCAAAGGGCCGCGAGCCCCTCGCCACGCAACTTTAGGTTGGCCGCCGGCGTCGATGGCTTGCATTTCTGCTGGTTTCGCAGTGAACGGGCGGCAACAGCAAAACGAGGGCTGCGAGCCGTGCGGGCTTCCACCAGTTTCACACTCTGGTTGTCGCGCGACGGAATAGACGTGCGCCCTATGTACCGGGAACGTTGATGTGGCCGAGTTGGATACCATTCAACACCAGACCCGCCAACATTGGCAAAGCGAGATGGCAGTCGCGGTCTTCACACCGCCAATCTTTTGACATGCTTTTTCGACGGAACGGAAATTCCGGCAAACTGTGGGAAAGGTACGGCGACCTATTGAAACTGCTTGTATTCGATCCTGAAACGATCCGGGACTGTTACGGGAGAGCTCTGTCTTATGATATCGAACACCGCGCCATAACCGCTGTCGCAGACGATCCTCTCGAGCTCCGCATTGGCAAGCATGGCCATGGTCGCCAAATCGCTTTCCGTAACCAAGGCCTCGTCGCTCAGCTCCAGGAATACCACGCAGTCTCCAAAGCTCTCACACCTGAACGTCGCCACCGCCTCTCGCGAATCCTCGGACAGCTGATAGTCGACGCGATCGACATGGGCAGCGTCCGCATAGGAGATCAGTCGCAATTCAATGTCGACGTTCCTGCCGGCTTTAAAACAGGCGCTCATAACTGTCCTTGTGTATCAAAGATGGTGTCGACAAGATACAGGCGTATCCTGCTAAAAACGACGATGCAAGCTCGAGTATTTTTCTAGCAGCTAATACTAAGCGGACCAATAAGAGCGCCGGCCCTTATTCGCCCTATAGTTAACCAAATATTACTCGATGATACAACTGTTCACAAATCGAACGGCCGTTGCCAATTAGTCTTGACGTCATTCGCAGTCACGAACCCGATCTCCGATGCCGCTGAAGACTGATAACGTCGAAATTGTTTCGCGCCGGGTTGCAAATGTCGTCAACCCTCGTCCCGCGCTCTCCGTCTCATAGCGCCAGGCAGGGTGCCAACGCGTCGGCAAAGCTCTCTTGTTTAACATGGAAGAGCATCGTCCATTTAAGATCTGCCGAGGCCGACAGACGAAACACACACCTAAGACGTGCAGGCATGGCAAATTGTGACTGACGATCACGCTGATTGAGACGTTGAGACGTTGAGGCAGCATCAGATCGCTGCCCTGACTTTGCGGGTTGTCGCAACCGCTGTCCGCAAGAGCGTCCGCATCAGGGATTTTCCCCTATCGATCGCCGTCACCCTTTTAGGTTGTCTATCCTCCGGTGTGAGTCAGAGCCCAGAAATGACCCTATCAACGTGAGGAATAACAAGCGTTTTATCATGCGTATCGGCATCGGGACCCCTAGCCGATTTACAGCCTGACTGCGCTGCGCTAGACACGCTACCTTGAAGCAACCTCATCACTATAGCCCTTCTAGGCGGGTATGATTGCAGTTGCCATGCTGGCCGCATTGAGATGCAGTATGCGACAGTCGTTTTGTATGGCGCAAAACTTCCTCTGGTCCAAGCGGGCCGCCATGGCCCATATAAAAGCGCCTCTTCCCGCCCTCTACCATACGGTTTAATTCTCGGGCCACTGCGTGTGGATCGTCTTCGAAAGGCGGACGTATCGCACGGCCCGTGAACGCCACGCCTCCTATGAGAATTCCAGATGCGAGCAGGTCTCCGACCAGGACGTCCTGCGACCCCAGCTCCACAGAGATCGAACCTGCGGTGTGACCTGCCGTGTGGCGTACCAGTCCGTCGACGCCAAAGTTCAGGAGATTTACCGTCTCGCCGTTGGTCATCAGCATGTCGGGCTCGAAGCCTTCATAGGGCTGATGAGGGGCAGGCGTCCTAAAAAACAGCTTTCCCACCAGACCGGTCGGACAGTAGGTCATGGGACGCCCGCGGGTGTAGAAATCGACATCGTCCGCGTGCGCGAGGATTGGCGCACCTGACAGCGCCCGAAGGCGGGCGGCGCTCCCGGCGTGATCCGTATGGGCATGGGTGACAACTATCAGCTTGATGTCACGAAACGACAATCCGTGCCGGCCGAGAACCTGGCCGATCTTGCCCTCCGATCCGGGTATTCCGGCGTCGACGAGGATGCACCCGGCCTCGCAGCGAATGACGTGCGCATTGACCATCTTCAGGGGCAGAATGGGAATGCGGATAATCTCTGTTTCGAACATGGTGGTATCCTCGTGGTCGCTTGCCTGGCCCCAACAGTCGACGCGGCTGGGTCGAAAATATCTGCATGATCAAAACAGCGAACGGATTGGGACCTTGGCCATGGCAGTAGCAAAGGTTCGGATCAATCCGGCCAGCTCCCGCGGCGCTTCCAGCGGAGAAAGGTGACCTACCCCCGGAAGAATGTGCAATGTCGCTTGCGGGATGCGCGGTAGCAGTTCCCTCTGCAGGACGGACGGAGGGTCAACCTGATCGAGTTCACCGGAAATTACCAGCGTCGGGACCGTCACATCGACAACAGCCTTCGTGATGTCCTCCTGGCTGGCGGCGAGCGGCCACGCCGCCTTGGCGGCCGGAGCGCCGCGCATGCTGTCGGCGATCACGCGGACGAGATCGTCAGGATCAAGCGGGCTGCCTGCAAGGACTTGCTCGACCGTTGCGATGACGCTCTCGCGGCTTGTATACGCACCGACCATCCCCTCTCTCACTTCCAGCGGCAGGCCGAGTGGCGACGGCGGCGATGGGGCGACCAGTATCAATCCGACCAGCCCTGTTGGCTGGCGGGCGGCAAGAAGCTGCGCAACCTTGCCGCCCATGGAATGTCCCACCACGATGTATCGATCGAGGCCCAGCACATCGATCACACCAGAGGCATCGTTCGCAAGGTCTTTCAGGGCGTATCCGTCATCGGGCGCATCCGACTCGCCCCAGCCGCGCTGGTCTATCGCGACCGTGCGATAGCCGGGTGGCAGAGCGTCGATGACGTGCCGCCACGTCCGCGACGAACCGCCCCAGTAGTGCAGAAAGACGAGAGCCGGTGCACCTACACCGCGGTCCTCGACATGGAGTCGTATGCCGTTCGAATGGATGTCCATTGCAATAGTCCTTCTATCTGAGGTCGAGCGCCGTCGCGGAAGCCTTCGGTTAAGCGGCAGCCTTGAGGATGAAGTTGGCCACGACGTCCGGATGCGAAAGCATCGGCACATGGCTGGCATCGACATGGGCAACAGTGGCGTTCATACGGGCCGCCATTCGCTCCTGTTCCACGGGCAGGATGGCCATGTCCTGGTCGCCGATCAGGTAGTAGGTCGGCCGGGTGCGCCATGCGGCCTGGGTCAGCGTCCCGCCAAGCGCTGCACCGTTGACCGGTCCCTGGGTGGCATATAGAAGCGCCTGCTCTGCGGCATCGAGGTCCTGTGCGAAGAGCGTCGAAATGCCCACTTGCGTCAGTTTCAGGAAGCCTTCCGCGTCCGGACGGATTTCACCGTTCAGCGGCGCTGCTTCGAACTGTGCGAAGAGCGAACCGGCGGATTCCCCGCCGTCGGGCGCGAATGCGTCGACGTAGACAAGGCTCGCCACCTTCGGATCGTTCCCGGCTTCGCCAATGACTGCGCCGGCATAACTATGGCCGACCAGTATGACCTCGCCGTCGGCCAGTGCAATCGCACGGCGGACTGCTGCGACGTCTTGTTCGAAGCTTGTCAGCGGAAGCTGCACGGCCGTAACCGTGCGATTAGTAGCTGCCAGCAGCGGGATGACCTTGTTCCAGCAAGAACCGTCTGCCCATGCGCCGTGAACCAGAATGACGTTGGAAACCATTGTATTTCTCCGTGATGATTTGGGTATGGATTTGAGGTTGAGGATGGGTGCGATCAGGCATTCCAGCCTGAGCACCGGATGACGGAGCAGAAATTGCCGCGGCAGAAGTGCGGCTCCTTGTCGGCAATGACGTCCGCCTTGACGTTGCCGAAAGTCGTATCGGGTTTATGTTTGATGCCGTCGTAGAAGGCCTGAATGATATCTTCCTTGAAGGCGGGTGTGCGCGGAAACGCGGCGACTACGGCTTCGCGGATGTCGTCGGCATACTGGTCGTAGGTCAGACCGAGGACGTCCATCTCGACACCCGCCGTAGTCAGCGCAATGACGGGGTGCATGAACTCGGGCACGCCCGGTGTCGTGTGCAGGGCGATGCCAGTCCAGACCTTCTCGATATCGGAAGGATCGACGTTGTGGGCCGTCAGAAAATCGCGGGCAGCGTTTGCGCCGTCAACTTCGAACCGTAGGTGAGGGCTACTGTGCGATGGCATCAGACCCACGTCATGGAACATCGTCGCGGCATAGAGTAGTTCGCGATTGACTGTGAGACCGCGCTTTTGGCCGGCGATCGCGCCGAAGAAGTAGACGCGGCTTGAATGGTTGAACAACAGTTCGGTCTCGGTGTCCCTGACGAACTCGGTGACGGCGCGGCAAAGCGCGCTGTCGGGAATCGAGACCCCGTCGATCTCCGGCTTCGAGAAAAGTGCTTCTGATATCGTCGACGTTTTGCCTTGTGCCATGTCTTCTCTCCGTACCTGCAGACACGCCTCCGCCATCCCAAAATCGGGGTGGTTGCGAGCCTTGCGATCGTTTGTTCGTTGAACGCCTTGTCAGGGCTGGGGCGGCGTTGTGTTCCGCCCCTCCTTGATCGCAGATGGGCGTTCTGACCGCAACGACGGCGGACATTGAGAAACTGCCAACTGTGTGTGATAACCTGCCTCAGCGTAAAATTTGCGATCGGATGGTAGGCCATGGCAATAAGGGAGGTGGCAGTGGTCATTCATGACGGCGTTCAGGCGTTGGACGTCGCGGGACCGCTCGATGTGTTCGCCGCAGCCAATGGGTTTCTTCCGGCTGAAGACCACTATCGATGCCTGCTGGTGGCTGGGAGCAAGACACCTGTCCAAAGTTCGAACGGCATGTGGATGATGCCCGATCTCGACTACGAAGAAGCCAGTCGCGAATTCAATACGGTGCTGGTTGCTGGCGGACCCGGTCTTCCCGGTAGAGCGCCAGACGACGCTATGTCGGCCTGGCTCCAAAACTGGGGAACACAGGCCGAGCGCTACGGCTCCATATGCAACGGCACATTCGCGCTCGGGCACGCCGGTCTTATTGACGGCCGGACGGTGACCACCCACTGGATATGTTCAGCCCAGCTTGCAGCCATGTTCCCGACTGCTCGTGTGGAGCATGACCGGATACACGCCCGTGACGATCGCCTCGTGACGTCGGCAGGTGTCACGGCAGGGATAGACCTTAGTCTCGCTCTCGTCGGCGAAGATCACGGATCTGCGGTATCGCTGGCATGTGCCAAAGGCCTCGTCGTCGTGGCTCAACGCCAAGGCGGCCAGTCCCAGTTCAGTCCGCTGCTGCGAGCGCCAGGCGAGACGGTCACGCCACTGGCCAAGGTCCAGGCTTATGTCATGGAGCATGTCGGCGAGGCTTTCCCGGTCGAGCGGCTTGCTGAGATCGCAGGTGTCAGCTCGCGCAGCATCGCGCGAATGTTCGTACGGGAGATGGATATAACGCCCCACGACTTCGTGGAGGGCATTCGAATAGATCAGGCGCGGAGCCTGCTCGAGGCAACCGACTATCCGCTCAAGGTCGTGGCGTTCGACTGCGGTTTCGGCAGTCCAGATCAGATGCGTAGTGCTTTCCAGCGCAAGCTCGGTGTGACGCCCCTACGATATAGGGAGAGTTTTAGGATTGCGTCATAAGAAAATTGACTTGAACTTTCCTCCAGGGTTCGCGTCGCTAGAGTGCGATGAAGGGCGACTAACGCGACAAACCTTGCGACACCCCGACAGCGCTCGCTATTCGGTCCTAACTGCCGCTAGAGCGATCGCCACCTGAAGACCCTGACACCTAGTATGAGGAGCCCGAAGCACGCTTATATCGACTATTTCTACTATAGCAACTTATACGACAAACCTCCGTTCAGGAATTGCCGTCGAGCCTCACATTGCGACAGGGTTTGTCGTGCAAAAAATGACCCTGTTGCATGGCGAACTTTGCCCCGCCATCAACCTGAGCAGAAATCATTTGTTTCCCGTCACGGTCTCGCCCTGACAAAGCGTTGCTCGCAGACCTCGCTTCCCCATTGGTTGCCGGCCCGCTCCTCTATGAGCGAGAACCCATAAGCTTCATAAAGATGCCTGGCCGCATCGAGCCCTCCAAAGGTCCAAAGATGAGTTTCGACGAATGCCTGAGCGTCTACGAAGTCCAGTGCTGCAGACAACAACTTTCGCCCGGCGCCGGTACCACGTATGCCATCATCGATGATGAACCAGCGCAGATGGGCGATGCCCGCCCCCAGATCTTCTCCGTCGATTGCGACCGATCCGACGATCTCCCCGTCTCGCAAAACTGTCCAGATCGCATTTTGCGGATTGTCCAGTCTGCCACAGAACTCAGCGAGACCACTCGCCACGACGCTCTCGAACCGCTGTCCGAAGCCCGATGTCCTGGTGTAGTAGAGGGCGTGCATTTGCGTGATGCGGGCAATGAGACCTGGCTGGTATCCAGCGGCGATCCCAATGACTGGAGCGGGCACGGTCTTCCCGAGCGCCCCGGCGTAAAGTCGCAGCCCGTCCAGCACGATGCGGGCCTGTTGGGGGCGAAGATGGGCAAGAGCATCCGACACTTGCGCCCGCGCAAACGCATGGATGGCCGCAACGCGCTCCCTGCCCAAGGGCGTCAGTGACAGAAGCTTCACTCGCCCATCATCTCTTCCAGGATTCTCGCCCACCATGCGCGACACGATCAGCTTGCGCAGCAGGCGGCTCACGCTCGACTTTTCCAGCTTGAGAGCTTTGCCGAGTTCGACTGCGGTGGCGTTTCCTTTCTCAATCTCGATCAAGGCGTGCACCGCAGACGGAGGGAGTTCAGTACCGGCGAAAGACGCCCCCGTAAAACCCAATTCACGCACCAGATCGCGTGATGCCGCACGAACAGGATCAACAAGAGCAGAATGCTGAAGGGATACCATAGTCACACTCAAAAGGTTGCGTCATACAACTATCGTAACGTCCTACGGTCGATTGTCAATGATCGCGTGCCCTGCAGTTGTGCACCTATTGTGCGTCTGCTCACACGGACGTCGCTGTCCATCTCGGCCGAACCGAGACCTCGGGGGCCGACCAGATGAAATCGTCTATCGAACTTGTCGGCCGGTCGAGAGCTCGGCGGCTCAGCTCCAGATCATGATATTTACCCTGCAGTTGTGAACGGTCGTTGAGAAGTGCGGGTATTCGGTGCCGAGCCGCCCATGGCGGTTTTTCGTGACTTCGGAGTAGACGTTCGACGGATTGCCTGGCCCTGACTTGCCTGCGCGCAGGCAAGTCAGGGCCAGGCCGTCGAGAAGTATACCGGAGGGGTTTCTGGTGATGGGGGTGAGGACTGGTACAGGCGCTGCGCCTGCCGTAATCTTCGTGATGATCGATGAAGGCAGGCACAGCGCCGACTGAACGGCTAACTCTACCCGGCTGCGGATTTCGCTAAATCGGGACAGCGGTTTCAGCAAGTCGCGGACAAGCGTTTCGCTAAGTCGCGGACAACGGATGCGATCGAATCCCGGTTGCCTTGTTGCTGTTACGCGTGATTGTGTTCGGTTATTTCGTCGCCGGTCAAGAGCGTCGGCGTTTTTCGTTTGCGCATGCTGTCGCCTTCGAGAGTGATGCGGTGGGCGTTGTGAACAATGCGATCCAAAATCGCATCGGCCAAAGTGGCTTCTCCAATCATTTCGTGCCAGGCGGCCACCGGAAGCTGAGCTGTGATCAGGGTCGATTTCCTTCGATATCGCTCCTCGAAGATTTCGAGCAAATCGAGGCGCTGTCGGTCATTCAGGGTATGGGTTCCCCAGTCATCCAACACCAGCAACTGAACACGTGCCAGCTTGTCGATGAGGCGCGGAAAGCGTCCATCGAGCCTGGCAAGTGCGAGATCCTCGAAGAGCCGCGGCATACGAACGTAGAGGACAGAGTAGTCGAGGCGGGCCGCCTGTCTCGCAAAGGCGCAGGCGATCCAAGTTTTTCCAGTGCCCGTTTGGCCTGTCAGGATCAGGTTCTCGTTTGCCTTCAGCCATGCGCCCTGCGCCAAGGACAAGACATTGCGACGATCAAGGCCGCGGTGAGATCTAAAATCGATGTCTTCGATCGAGGCATTGGCAAATCGAAGCTTTGCTGTGGCGAGCCGATTGGTCAGCCGTCGGTCGGTTCGTAGTGCGATCTCGCGGTCGAGCATCAGGCCAAGCCGTTCGTCAAAGCTAAGATCATTTCCATGAACTTGCTCGATAAGTTCGCGATAGGCGGTTGCCATTCCGGCAAGACCAAGCGCACTCATCTGGTCCAGTGTTGGATGTGTCAGCATTAGATGTCCTTTCATTGGTAGTAGGTTTTGCCGCGGATATTGCCGTGCGGCGGTGCCGGCTTCACGGTCTCGCTTGCGGCAGGAGCCTGATCGAGACCAGATCTGAGAATGTTGGCGACAGACGAATAGGTCAGCGCATTGATGACCAACGCACGCTCACAGGCCAATTCCAGCCGATCGGTTTCGTAACGACGCGCCAGGGAGAGAATGCCCTGAGCGGATCTGTAGCCTTGCTCCGGGTGCGGCCGATCGCTAAGCAGACGCTCGATAAATATCGCAGTATTGGCCCCAACCTTCGCCGCTTCCTTGCGCAACGTGTGAGGCGTCGTGTTTGCATAGCGCTGGTGAGCTTTCGGCATATGCTCATTGACAGTGATATGGCCGGAACGCTGGGAGCTTCGGATGTGGCTGGCGACCCGCTTGTGGTCAAAGAAGATCTCGACCGCTCGATACGTCAGCCTGATATCGACCTTCCTGCCGATCAGACCGTGCGGCACGGAATAGAACGTCTTGTCGACGTCGACATGGTAATCGGGATGAACCTTGGCGACCTTCCATTCCGCGTATTCAAACGGCGTTGGCGGCAGTGGCTTGAGCTGGGAGCGCTCGACCTCATCGAACAGGGCTCGCCGGGATTTTCCATACCGACGCATCGTACGGGTGTTAAGGTCCTCGATCAGAGCGCTGATGCGGATATTGAGATCGACAAGGCTGAAGAAACGGTCGTTTCGAAGTCTGGCCAGAACCCACCTCTCGACGATTAAAACCGATCCCTCCGCGGATGGTTTATCCCGAGGACGCCGCGGCCGTGCTGGCAATACGGTCGTATCGTAGTGTTCGGCGAAGGCAGCAAATGTCGCGTTCAACGTCGGTTCGAACCAGAGAGCCTTGGCAATCGCGGATTTGAGGTTGTCGCAGATCGTTGTCTTCGTCACCCCACCGAAGTAACTGAAGGCTCGCTGGTTCGCCTCGATCCAATCCGGCAGCTTCTGACTGAAGCTGGCATAGGAGAACACCAATTGCGATGCACTCAGCACGGCCACATAAATCTGTGCTGCCCGGATCTCGCCAGAAGACGGATCGATGATCGGGATCGTATGGCCGGCATAGTCGCATTCCATCGCGACACCAGCCACATGACGACTGCGATAGGTGGGTTTGGCGCGGCTCTCATAATCAGCAAATCGGCAGCAGAACCAGGTGTAGCCGTATCCATCCGGATGGACCTCCCGGTATTCCTGCCATAGCAGGTTGAGCGTCACGCCTTTGCGTTTCAACTCGCTGGCCACTTTCGGCCAGTTCGGTTCCTCGCTGTCTCGAGGAGGTCGCCCCATCCGCCGGAATAGTCGCTGCTCCAGGAGCTCGTCATCATCCAGACCGGGTGGAAGTGGCCATGCTGCAAGCCCCGCCTCCCGCGCCCGCAGCAGATACGTTGAGACCGACGTCTTGCTCATCTTCAGCCGCTCAGAAACGGCGCGTATCGACAATTCCTGCTCGAACGTCAGCCGCAGTATCGATCGAATGTCTTTCACATCAGTATGTCTCGCTTGTTTCCGTCTAGGCATTAGATCCTCGCTTAAAACACGAGAACAAATTGCCAGATCGGCGCTCACGAGATTCGATCTAAATCCGCTGTCGCTTCTGTCCGCGACTTATTGAATTTGCTGTCCCGAACTTTCTGAATTCGGTGTCCGCGACTTACTGAAATCTTTGTCCGGGACTTTGTGAAACCCGCAACCCGGCGGCGCGCCCTACACCGTGCGGAACACGAATGCCGGGTTATTATGGCGCAGACGGGGCTTCACGTCCATGTCATGGCAGCTGCCATGGAGCAGATGAACACGATACTGGACGCTTTTTTCTGTGCGAGCGTTGCCGGGGACAAGTGCTGATCTGCCGATGCTGCGACCGCGGACAGATTTATTGCGCCGGAGGCTGCGCGCGTGTCGCCCGTGCCGAGCGGCGTCGGGATGTCGCCAGGCGTTATCAGACGAGCCGGAAGGGCCGCTTTGCTCATGCAGCCCGCAGCCGCCGATATCGGGCCCGCCACAATAAAGTGACGCACCATGGTTCACTCGCCAGCGATGCCGATGTTGATGTGATAGTGGCTTCGGTGACGACACCGAACGAGGCATCCGACCCTGCTGACACGCCGCCTTTGACCGAGCCTGCGATCCTTGAAGGATTGCCGACCGGCATTCTGGGGCATCATTGTCACTGGTGCGGCCGCTGGTGCTCACCTTTTGTCCGCAGTTTGGGCGGCGATAGATCGCCTCGATGCCCATCTTCTTCATCAGCGTGGCGAAGTGCAGCCGCCCAGCTTCCAGCCCTTCTCCTCTCAAGAGCCCTTGCAACATCCGACTTCTGGCAAACGGGTAATCGAGATGCAGTTCGTCGATCCGGCGCATAAGGGCCAGATCACCGTCACACACCTGACGAGAACGATAATAGACGCTGCCACGGCTGAAGCCGAAAAGCTTTGCCTGGCGTGACACGGAGAGTTTGTGCTCGCGGTCGATCATTTCTTTCCGCCCAGCAATCCCGCCTTGCCAAGCGCACCGGATAAAAAAATCGTTCTCCAGTGTCAGCTCGCCGATCTTGGCGTGTAGTGTTTTGACATCGCCGGTTGGACCCGCCGGTTCCGCCTTAGCTTCATCACCGAAAACTCCTGTCGCCCCCTCAAGGAGCTGGTCTTTCCACTGCTTGATTTGGGTGGCGTGCACGTCGAACTGTTGGGATAATTCCACCAGCGTCTGCTCGCCTCGGATGGCGGCGAGCGCCACCTTTGCCTTGAAAGCCGGGCTATGGTTCCGGCGCGGTCGTCTTGTAATGGTCTCTCCTGTTCCCGACATCTAAGCCGAAGTCAGGCAAAAATTCCACTTATCCCACTGTGCAGATTTCCCGAGCCAGCTCTGTTCCCGTGTCTCATTTCTTCGAAGTAAGTGAGCCTATAATCGGAAAGCCGCTTAGCGAGAAAGACGAATTATTCCATTTTGTGGGTACTATCGAAGGTCTCGATCTCAACAAGTCCTTTGCCCAGATTGTCGACGAGCACGTTCGCTGGAAAATCCTGTCATTGGTAAAGGCAATCGCGAACGCAGAAAAATGCGGAATTAGGTAGTAAATGCCACCAAGTGAAGCCCGCGAGAGCGCCAGTCTAGTGACGACATCCGTCGTCCGGATCATCAGATGAACCGATATCCGACGGCTCAATTGCCTCCCGGCGATGCTCGAGTATCGCCGGTGAATCCAAGATGTCGCCAAGGTAGTCGATGTCGCCCCCTGTGACACCGCATTCTGAAAAGATGTCACGCCATCTTCCTATCCATCCGGCCATCTGGTTCCATTCGTGCCGGGCATCCTCTTTGGACATGCCGAAGTGTGGCGCTGCCGCCACGGCGTGTGCGATGCTAAAGTCGTTCCGGAACTTCGGACTCGAGGAGATCTGGATCGCCTGCTGGCCGAGACCGTTCATCTGGGTCGGAATGTCGAAAGCCGGCGACAGCAGCCATCCATCTTCGGCATGAAGAAAGGCATGGTTCTTTGTATGATCATCAGTATTGTCTATCATGATGTTGAACGCCATTCTGCGGAACAGTTCACGCTGCATGTAATGAATGCGGTCGGGAATGCCATGCCGCCGGATAATCGCAGCAATGGTGGCATAACTATCGTCCGCCTCCGGAGACAGCAGCGTGCGCGCTGAAACAGCATGCACGCGCTGGTCGTCTACACGGTCAAACCGACGAACCATCAGAATATGGTCGATCCCGCCGGGAATAACCTGTGACGACGCGACGTGTAGGCCAGCTCGGCGGCCCAATTCCATGCAGGCATGCTCGACAAGGAGTTGATCCACGTTGCTGCCACGCGGAAATTTGGCGATCCACTCTCCTGCATCGTCTTCGATTAGCATCTTGGGATGGGCACCGCCCATGCTGCCGGCGCTCGCAATGAGTTGCCTTTCACGTTCGGTGAGAGGTTCACGTTCAAGGACGCGTGCAATTAGTGCCTCCGCCTCTTGGAGGGAATCCAAACTCATCAGTGGCTGTTCGTTGACAGGGCGATACTCGTCGAAGCTGGAAGACATCCCAAGCGCACCAAAACGCCGGTCGCCCGCATACCAGAGCTTGTCGAGAGGACTCATGCGCGATGGGCGCGAGACGACCCTGATCATGCGCTCACCCCAGCGATCCGGCATGGCGTCTTCGATTGCTCCAGGAGCCACCATGTCCTTCAAGGGGGCATGCACCTTCTTGTCAAGGGTGAGGTCTGGAGACAGAGGAAATCCCGAACGCCTCCACTCGTCATCCAGTTCAAGAAGGCATCTCCGATTGCTCGCCTCAAGCTTCACCTGCCCAACAAAGCGCGGATCGAGCGGATTTTCAAGATACCAGACCGCAAGAGAATTTCCTCGGAAGTCGCCCATGCTACCCTCTCTTTCGGCTTGCCCGGTTCACGTCGATCATTATGGCGTACTCGTCCTCGCCAGGCTCGAGGAGCTCGGAAAGCTTTTCGGACTTTCCAAAAATCCAAAGCGCCACAGCATAAACACCTATAGACACCCTTGCATCGCCCGCCTCCATCCTGCGCAACGTGGGGATAGAAGTCCCCATTCGTGTAGCCATAGTCTTCAGACTGTCTCCTCTGCGCTCGCGGGCGATGCGCAGGTGAGAGCCAAGCGTCTCCAGCGCAACCAATGTCGCGTCAGTCAGGATCTCAAGCGACGCGGAGTTCTTTGACATGAACTTATATTTTCTCTTTAGGGTAATTTTATGAAATTATATGTTCTTTTGGGCGAATACAAGAGCTATCGCTCATTCCGTCATTTGAACGGATTCCGACACGGCCTCATGCATTCCACAATACTACTTGTCGGCCATGTTGGTCAGGTCATGGAGCGGCTCGCACGCTCTAAGACGATCCCAAGGAAGTCGATGAGATTGTTGGTGGCAGTTGCTACCTAACACCGGAAAAATGAGCCATTTTTCACGGGAGGAATAGTCAGGATAGAGGCTATAATCTCTTGTCTATCTACCCAAATCTGGGTCCGAAAAGAATATGCTGCCGTAAGCAAATTAAAATGTCCTGAGCTGAACGTCTTGGTTTACAGCGTGGGGAGCCGAAAATTGCCGATATGGAGAGAAATTATACCGGAGCTGCTGGGAGTGAATACATGGATCACGATTTTGCGTTCGTAATTTCTGGCGGCAAAGTCTATAGCAAAGCGGCTCGGCCGAAGTACCTCTGCTATGCGGATAGGGCCAACACTGTGTGTCAGCCGCACTTGAGTTCATCACGGCAATAGATCTGAACGATCTCATCGAAACTGGCATCTGGGACAAAGCCAAGATCCAGAGCGAGGCGTGCGTCAAAGGATTTGGGCCAGGAGCTGACAATCATGTGAATCGCCGGATCGGGCTCTTCGCGAATGAGGGCCACTGCATCGTCACCGGCAACCTTCCGCAAGGCTTCGATTTGGTCTTCCACCGACGCTGAGACGCCAGGCATCGTCAACGCCCGGACAGTGAGGTCCGGGCCCGCAACCTCTGCGGCCCTGATGAGGAAATCTACCGCCTTCCGCGGTGAAGCGAACCAATGGCGAATGTCGCGCGATACGGGGAGGACGGCTTCTTCGCCGTTCAGGGGCTCGCGGATGATGCTCGAATAGAAACTCGACGCCGCCTTATTGGGTTTACCGGGTCGCACGCAAATCGTCGGGAGGCGTATACTCAAGCCATCTATGATCCCGCGCCTGGCATAGTCGGCGACGAGAAGCTCCCCCATCGCCTTTTGTGCGCCATAGCTTGATAGGGGACGCGGGAGATAATCATCTGGAATGACATCCGGAAGTGGCGCGCCGAAAACCGCAATCGAGGATGTGAACACGAAACGCGGTCGGTAATCTTGTCCGATCGTGCGAACGGCATTGAGTAGCGCGCGGGTCCCCTCTAAGTTGACCCGGTAGCCTTTCTCGAGGTCGGCTTCCGCCTCTCCCGATACCACCGCAGCAAGATGAAAGATCACGTCAGGACGATACAACAGGATACGCTCTGCCTCTCCTTGGTCCGAAAAGTCAGACGTCAGAACATCGACGTCAAAGTTACCGTTTACACGCGCCGCCGGCACAATATCGTGAAGGGTAAACGCCGTGATGGCCTTTCCAGCAAGCTCTCCTTCGGCCGCAAGGCGCTCGGTCAGTCTTCGCCCGAGCATTCCAGCTGCTCCCAGGATGGCAATACGCATGACTACACTCCCATATAAAGTATCATGTTCGGCAGCGGGTCGTAGCTCTTTGCCCATCGCCCATGCACACCTTAGTGGTGAAAGTGACACGTACACGCGCGTTTTCTCACGAGCTCTAATGTCTACTGCCCCGCGCAAACTCAGTTTGCGCTTATCCCCGCCGGGGCTGCCGCTACTTTTCTAAAGTACTTTTTCCTCAGCGACAACTTGGCAAACGCAATCCACAGCGACAATATCGCCCACGGTTCCCGTTTGTCGACATTCCAGCTTCATTTCGCGGTCGCGAGTCGCCAAGCTTGCCCTAGACGATTGCACGAGAAGACATTGCATCGGAATTCGCACGAAATTAAATCTTGGGGACTGGGGGTTGTGGTCTGGAGCATGGCAGCAAGAGGGCTGCGATTGGAAAGAATTCAAAGGTGTTTCCTTGGTGATTGCCGCCTCTACCTTCCGTCAGGTAGTTGATGACCGATACCTACGCCTTATTGTCCGTCGACGTTGTAGCCGCGATGTGGGCCACATCACGCGCGCTGTCTCGGGCGCTCTTCTCGGATTCCCGCGCGCTCTTTGCCGCGTTACGCGACAATTATCCGGGCGGGGATCCCTACGTTAATTACGAACGCAAGCGTGTGCTGCCAATCTCAACGTTATGGGCCGCTAGGACAAAGTCCGGTCTGAAAAAATCATCGAGAGGAAGGGCGACGATTGCGCCAAGCCCGCCTGCGCCAGTGGGCGCGCCACGATCCGTTTGCGCGCCGCCTTGATCCCGTTGACGAAAGGCACTGGCGAGGAATTGGCGAAATTCTGCAGCGCCGGGGCGGCCTCATGGGCGAAACGGGAGGCGGCATATTTGCTGTGACGGATGGTGATCTCTTCGAAATCCTCCACGCCCCATAGATTGCGGTTCTGGCAGACCGCTCGAAGGTAGAAGCTCGCCATGCCGAGCGTTTTGGCACCAACCTCGCTGTTCCAGGCATAGAATCCTCGGAAGAACAGGTCGGGCGACCCACCGGGCAGCTCGCCAGCCTCGATGGGGTTCAGATCGTCGACGAGGAACAGGAACACGTCGCGGTCGCTGGCATAGGCGTGGTGGTGTCCTTGGTGATATTGACGCGCGGAATATAGATCCCGGTCGACCAGTCGAGCACACCCGGCACCTTCCAGCGCGTGTAACCGGTGCCATTGCCGGCGATGCGCTGAACCGCTTCGACGAGTTCGTGATCGTAGATGCGACCGTAATCGACACCGGTTGACGCCCGCAGCTCGACGCGACCACCATCGGTTTCGAGCGTCTTGATCTGCTCGGCCCGATGCGAGGTCAGACGGTATTGCAGATTGATCCCGGCGAGCGCGGCGGGGAGTTGGCGCAAATAGGCGGCCGGCGCACCGACCTGGGCAGCGAGCTGTCCAAGACTCCAGTGCGTCGGCGCGATGGGCGCGTCTGCACCGGGAAGGATCAACTCCAGGCGCTCGGGATTGGTGCGGCTCGCCTCGACATGGATGAGCGCGCTTTGCACAACGCGGGTCCGGCTGCGTTCGGCACGATCACGCACCATCCGAGCCAGTTCGCCAAGCGACAGGAAGCGCTCGTCATGAGGGCGGGAATACCATTCGGATGAGACGCGACCGACCTGTCGGCCGCGGCTCTGATCAACCTTGAAGCCACCACTCTGATCACGGGGGGTGTCCAGTACCTGAATGTTCATAGGATCTACTCCAGGACGGGTGCCGGAAGCCTCTCTCTCGGCCCTCCCACGTCCACGAAATGAGACGCCGCCTCTTACTCTGGAGGGATAGCGCACGACCGAAACGGACAAATGGAGAAGCCAAAGACATGAAGCCGGCACAACGTCCTTGGATAAACTTCGGTCCTCCGGCGACATTGAGAACCAAAGCTGCATGGGGTCAGCACGTAAAGTCGCAACCGACCGCAAGAGCATTTCTCCAGGCCTGCGTTCTCCCCTTGCCGTTATTGCCCCGCCTGCCCGAGTTTTTAGCGACGAAACGAGAAACGACGCTTCCACATTTTCCGAGCCAGGAACATTTGCCGGCAAGGACGAAGGCTTTCGCGCGAGTCGCCAGTCCGGCCCTATGGCCACGCTGGCGGATGCGTTTCATCTCAACACGCGCAGTCGATCATGTTCTCACCGACGGCGGTGACGGACAGGGTCGCAACGCGCTTCAGGTTTATGACGTTATGCTAACGAAGATTCCGCCGGATAAGCGCAACTATGATTGCGCATAGACTTGATATTTGCGCGTATCTGGGCATTCTTGCGCCTACTCCGTTAGGCGCAAGAAAAGCAACGAATCGTGGCGAACCAAATTCCTGAGGACGCATTTGCTGCGATCGAAGAGATCGTAAGCCAGCACACAGGTGCTATTCCAGCATCAGAGATTCTTCGCGCTCTGCAAACGCCTATCCCCCAACGCACCCTGCAATACCGGCTGAAACGGCTGGTATCGGATGATCGCTTGATTATGGAGGGCGAAGGCCGCTGGGCAAAATATCGCCTGCCCGACCACGCTTCGTCCCCTCCATCACCTGGCGAGGACAGGGTTTTCGACATTACACTTTCCGATGCAGCCAAATCAGTGCGCGATTATGTTCGACAGCCGTCCGAAGCCCGTAAGCCGGTCGGTTACAATCGCGAGTTTCTCAACAGCTACCGCCCGAACGTTACCTTTTATTTGACCCAATCCGAGCGCCTCCATCTGACGTCGGTCGGGCGGCTACAGGTCGCAGAGCAGCCAGCAGGAACCTATGCCAAGCATATCTTGAGCAGGCTTCTGATCGACCTTGCCTGGAACTCGAGCCGGCTTGAGGGCAATACCTATTCGCTGCTCGACACCAAGCGCCTCATTGAACTCGGTGAAGAAGCCGAGGGCCGAGCCCATCTCGAAGCGCAGATGATCCTCAACCACAAGGACGCAATCGAGTTCCTGGTCAGCGCAGCCGATGACATCGGCTTCAACCGCTACACGATTCTCAATCTACATGGTCTGCTAGCCAATAACCTGCTTGTCGATCCATCAGCTGTGGGAAGGTTACGCTACATAGCGGTCGGAATTGAGCGGTCAGCGTTCCACCCTCTGGAAGTGCCGCCGCTCATTGAGGAATATTTCGATCAGATCCTGGCCACTGCCGACGCCATCACCGACCCGTTCGAGCAAGCATTTTTCGTTATGGTGCAATTGCCCTATCTTCAGCCCTTTGACGATGTGAACAAGCGCGTTTCCCGCCTTGCCGCGAACATCCCGTTTATCAAGCATAACCTCTCGCCGCTCTCCTTTGACGACGTACCACGGCAAGCCTACACAGAGGCGGCACTCGGTGTTTACGAGCTAAATCAGATGGATCTGCTCAAGGACCTCTTCTTGTGGGCCTATGAACGCTCGGCTGCGCGCTATGCCGCTGTTCGCCAATCGCTGGGCGAGCCCGATCCATTCAGGCTTCGCTATCGCGCCGAATTGCGCGAGCTCGTCGCGACCCTCATCCGAGGGTGCACCCGACGTAAGGAGATCGCCCAACGCATCGCAGCTTGGGCGGCAGAGAAAGTCGATCCCGCCGATCGTCGGCGCTTCATCGAGATTACCGAAGCCGAAGTAACGGGACTGCATGAAGGCAATTTTGCGCGCTATCAGATCCGACCCTCGGAGTTCGCAGACTGGCGCAAAGTCTGGGAGGCGGAATGACCGACAGCTCTTACCCGATTATCGCCGCCGACGACTTCGCACGCCGATTTTCAATGCGGCCAGGTGGCATAATGTGGCTACTTGGGGCTGGAGCGTCTGCCGCGGCCGGTATTCCCACGGCTTGGGACATGATTTGGGAATTCAAACAGCAAATTTATGTAAGTCAACGTCGCGTCTCGCCAAAAACCGTAGCCGACCTGGCAAATCCGGCGGTCCGTCGCTCATTGCAGAGCTTTATGGACGGCCTCGATCGGTTTCCACCAACAGGGGCTCCCGATGAATATGCGGCGTTGTTCGAAGCGGCCTATCCAAGCGAAAACGACCGCAGGACGTACATCGCGGCCAAACTCGCCGGTGCAAAACCGTCTTACGGCCACATGGCTCTGGCGACCTTCATGAGAGCAAGCCGCACCAAAATCGTATGGACCACAAACTTTGATCCGCTTGTCGCCGATGCATGTGCCAAGGTCTATGACGGGACGGGGCATCTGACCACCGTCGCGCTCGACGCTCCCGATCTCGCGCGAGACGTAATCAACGGCGAGCGCTGGCCTGCGGAAATCAAGTTACACGGCGATTTCCGATCGGCAGTAAGGATGACCGCTCGACTGCTGCCCAATGGGGAAGAATTATCAACATATCCAGCATGGCGGCATTGATGACTCCTGCGAAAAGACCCGACTATGGTGCCGCAAAGGCCGCGATGGATTGCGATGACAGCCTCTTTGGCGAAGGAGGTTGCGATGGATGGCATCACAGCCAACACGGTATCGCCCGGAACAATTAAAAGCGGCAGGCTAGACGAAGGCTTCCGCAAGGTAGCCGCCGCGCAAGGCCTTGCGCTGGACGCACCATGGACCGAAATCGAGAAAATAGTGCTGCCGATGTTTGCCCAAGTCCCCATGGGAAGGGTTGGAACACTTGAGGAGATCGCCGATGCCATCGCCTTCCTCGTTAGTCCACGCGCCTGCTATATTACGGGAGCGAACCTGCGACTTGATGGCGGCATGTGGCCAGGCCTTTGATTGTCGAGGCCTATCCGAACTACGAGCCGATATCTTGTACTGCTGCCATCGGCGCTCTGAACGTCGCCGTGAACCCCGAAGGGAGATAGGACTTCTCGGCGTGTCCCGTCCCCGCGATCCCCATGCGGATCAGCCTCGAGCCGAACCCGCGCCTGATCGGCTCAGATATCTCCGGCCCGCCGCTTTCGGTCCAAACCATCGATAGGGTCGGGACACCGTCAAGATCATCGACCGACCACTTCACAGAAACCCGGCCCGACCCGTTCGAAAGAGCTCCGTACTTGATGGCGTTGGTGGCCAGTTCGTGGAGGAGAAGGGAGAGCGATAATCCAGCCTTGGGACCAAGGGTAACCTTTGGGCCGTCCAGGTCCCGACGCGTCCCGTCGGCGTGAAGGGTGAGCACGCTGAGCATCACGTCACCGATCTCGGCCGACGACCAATTCTCCCGAAGCAGCACGTCATGTGCCCTGCTGAGCGCCTGAAGCCGACCCGTAAACGCATCGACCGCATCGCGCTCAGTCACGTCTTTCAATGCCTGGGCAGCGATCGCCAGCACCATCGACAACGTATTCTTCATGCGATGACTGAGTTCGGCGGTGAGAAACTTTCGCTCTTCCTCCGCCTGTGCCATGGCTCTCGTTTGTGCGAGCATTTGTTCGCTCAAACTGCGTTGAACCTCCGCCTCTTCCGATTTCTCCCGCAGGGCCTTACGCAGTTCAAGCTGTGCCATGACCTGCCGCGCGAGCAGACGGAGTGTGTCCTGCTGCAACTCGTCGAGGACCATCGGCTCGTACCCGAGAACGCATACTGTACCGATAGGGAGATCGTCTTCCGTCTTGAGGATCGCGCCAGCGTAGAAGCGAAGATGCGGCTCGCCTGTCACCAGAGGATTGCAGTCGAAACGCTTGTCCTTGGTCGCATCCGGAACCATCAGAAAGTCGTTCTCGAGGATCGCTTTGGCACAGAACGAGCTGTCGAACGGGGTGGACCTCACCCCCAACCCGACCTCGGCCTTGAAAAACTGCCGCCGATCCCCGATCAGGTTGACGACGGCAATCGGTGTGCCGCACAAACGCGACGCGATCTTTGCAATGTCATCGAAATCCTTCTCCGGTTCCGTGTCCAGAACGTCATAGGAATACAACGCGGCGAGCCGACGTTCTTCGGGGAAGTCGACTGCGAGATTTTTCAACGAGGGATTTCCTTGGCCTGACAAACTCAGGTCTCCATGGGATTGATATACCAACGCACGATGTAAAGCGACGAATATCGGGGTAGGATTCAGCCGGCCGCCGTCCTGATGACCGCCAGCACCTCGCGCTCCGAATACGGCTTGCCGACAAAGCCGATCGGCTGCCACTGCATCGCCATCTGCCGGGTTCGTTCGTCGAGGTTCCCGCTGACGAACAGAGACGGGATGTTCCACCTCTGCCTCAGTGCGGCGGCCGTATCGACGCCGTTCGACCCACGCGCCAGGTTGATGTCCATGATGGCGACGTCGATCCCTCCGTCCACGCTTTCGGCGATAGCTAGCGCCTGGGGCATGTCGGAGGCCTGGCCTACGACCGTATAGCCAGCATCCAGCAGCATGTCTTCGAGGTCGAGCGCCAACAGCATCTCATCCTCGACAATCATAACCCGCAAAGCCGTCATCTGTCGTTTCCCTCGAAGGCCAGCATGAAGCGATAGCCATCAGGAGCATTGGCCTCTGCGACAACACCGCCGAGCTGGGAAGCCATGGTGGCTATCAGTCTACCCCCCAGTTCGTCGGACCCCATTGGCGAGGCCACGTCCGACCCCGACACCGTTAGTTCTATCTGACCTTCGGCAGTGGTCTTCAGTGAAACGGTAATCGGATTTTGCTCGTCGGCCCCTCTCAACGCCCCGGCCAGAAGCTCGTTGACGATGACCGATATCGGTATAGCGCGTTCGGTGGGCAGCTCCAACGCGTCGGCATCGACGATGATCGCCTTGGGCCCGTCGCCCACGAGATCAAGGCAGAGCTTTGACAAGTGGTCAGCCATGTCCACGCTGAGCGAATTATGGTTTCGATAGAGCCGTTCGTGTACGGATATGATGGCTCGGACTCGCGAAATCGCCCGGGCGAAGGCTTCGTTCGTGGCAGGGTCCCGTAGTTTTCGCGCCTGCAATCGCAATGTGCTGATAACCAGCTGAAGGCTGTTCTTCACGCGGTGGTTGACCTCGGCGAGAAGAAGTTCCTTCTGCTCGATCAGTTCCGCCTGTGCGGCGAGTGCGGCGCTTAATTCGGCCTCCCTTATTCGATCTGCGGTGACGTCCATCAAGACGCCGATCATGCGGACCTTCCCGGTGGAGGTCCTCAACACCTCGCCTCTCGACGTGACGTGCCGCACTTCCCCGGACGGCAGGAGGATACGGTAATCGAACTTCATCGCCGTTCTGTCCGGACAGTCCATCACGTCGGCGACGACCTTCTTCGTGGACAGAAGGTCGTCGGGGTGCATCCTTGCAAAGAAAGGCGCCGCGAGGGGGCCGCCCTCTCCGGGCTCGAAACCGAAGATCACGTCGACGGAATGGCTGCGCCTCCAGATATCGGTTTCCGGTTCGTATTCCCAGCTGGCAAGGTCCGCGGCGTGTAGGGCGACGCGAAGGCGGGCGTCTGCCTCTTTTGCCTTCAGGACGCTCTCGGTGACGTCCATGGGATTCTGGATGATGTATTCGACTTCGCCGTCGTCATCCGTCACGGGAGTGTGGACAGGGGTCCAGAACTTCTGCATGAAGCCCCCGCCCGGCTGGGGGATGTCGTACTGGATGACCGCCATCTCATGTGGCTTGCCGGTCTCAATGACGTGGCGCAGAGAAACTTCGAGGGGGCCCTGTTCGACAGTTCCCTCGGCATCGGGGTTTTCGGGGAATGCCACCAGGATATTCTGACCGACGATATCGGCCAGGCTGCGGTCTGTCAGCGCCAGGTATGCGTCGCTGGCTCCGACGATCATGAGGTCGGTGTCGAGAACCAGATATGGCTGAGGCATTCCCTTGAGGATGGCCGCGAAATTCGTGTTGGACATGGACATTTAGAGCGGCACCCAAGATTCTTTTCCGTCATGACAGACTATCAGGCGTTGAAGTCCTTTCAATAAGCCGCTCCCAGAAATAGAGCGGCGATCTCGAAGAGAAAGTCGTAAGGCTCTGTGTTGAAGTACCTGGGCCTGTCAAACAGCGATGGTCTCGTACGTGAATATAAGCGATCCGACAGACGGCTCAACCTTCTTCGTCTTTTGCTTTCGAGGGGACCATCCCTCGGCGGTCGTCATAGGGAATTTTCTCCCTGGCGATATCCGCCGTGATCGGCCTGGCTTCAGTCTTAGCGCCGGCGGCACGTTCCAAATTGCTGACCTCCCGATCGAAGCCCCGCCGTCGACATGCAAGGTCTGTCCGGTGATGAACGCCGCATCGTCGGAGAGCAGGAAACCGATCACGCCGGCTACTTCCTCCGGCCTGCCGAAGCGGCCCATAGGAATCGCTGATAGGTATCGCTCTTCACCGTTGCTTCCGATAGGGTTATTTGTACGGAACAGTTCGGTCTCCGTGGGTCCAGGCGAAATTGCATTGACGGTGATGCCGTCCATAGCGAGTTCCAGCGCCCAACTCCGGGTGAAGCTGACAAGTGCTGTCTTGGCTGTGGCGTAACTCGTCCGCTCAACGGCGCCGAGCACCGTGAGACTCGAGATATTGACAACCCGGCCCCACCCGCGCGACCGCATACCAGTCAATGGTGGCGCCATTGACCGCCATCTCAATGTTTGTCTATTTTAATAGACATTGTCGTTTACAATATCTTCTAAAATAGACAAAACTGCCGGAATATTTGCCATTATTTCTCCGATGTGATATATCCTAAAGTAGATATTAACGTCACTTGTGTATGCCATGGCAGAGAATGCGAATTCCTTTTTGTCACTTTCGCTAACCAGTCGATCAGCGTTGCAATTGCTTGCGTCCGAGATTCAGGCAGCTCGAAAGCTTCGCGGCTGGACAGAGGCCGATCTCGCCAAACGAACCGGATGTTCGCGGCTGACGATCCGCGCGATAGAAGCCGGCAAGCCAACCGTTGCAGTCGGCTACATCTTCGAAGCAGCGACGATGGTTGGGTTGGCCTTGTTCGGAGGCCCCTTTGAGACGAAAGCCCGGCTTTCTGAAACTAAGACAAAACTCGAGCTTCTGCCAGCACGTGTCCGATATCAAAAGCCGGAGCTGAAAGATGATTTCTGATCCCAGCGAACTTTACGTCTGGATATGGTTGCCGGGAGAAATCGAGCCAGTCGTCGTGGGGCGCGTAGTCCGTGAGAGGGATCGCTATTTCTTCAACTATGGTCGCAGCTACCTGGAGAGAAAAAAGGCAATCGCCATTTTTGATCTCGACCTGCCGCTCGGCGCGGGCGTCATCGAACCTCCGGCCGATCATTTTCTCGCACCATCCCTGCGCGACGCATTGCCTGACCGATGGGGCCGGCGCGTTATAGTCAATGAATTGTTGGGACTGAAGCAGGACGCGATCGACGAGGACGCCTTTGGCGAGATGACATTCATGCGCCATTCCGGTTCAGACAGAATCGGTGCGCTGGATTTTCAGGAGAGCGCGACGGAGCACATTGCTCGCGAGGGTGACCATGCGACGCTGACGGAGTTGCTGAGTTTCGCCGATAAGGTGGAAGCCGGGGAACCGGTCCCCGAAGGCTTGCACCGTGTCATCCTTCATGGCAGCTCGATCGGCGGTGCGCGCCCAAAGGCGCTCATCAGTGACCACCAGGCGGGGAAACCAAGGAAGCTGATCGCTAAATTCTCGGCCACGAATGACACATTCGCGATGGTCAAGGCGGAATTTGCAACCATGCGCCTGGCAGCATGTGCTGGTATGTCCGTGGCGCCGGTAGAAATAGATAGAGTCTTGGATCGCGATGTCCTTCTCGTCGAACGGTTCGACCGCATTTCCGTCGAAACATCATGGCAGAGGCGTGCAATGGTCTCCGCCCTGACATGGACACAGGAGAATGAACTCGCTGCCCATCATATCTCGTATCAGATGCTCGCGGAGATCATTCGAGCTCGGTTTTCCGAACCATTGGAAAACCTGACCGAACTTTTCTCGAGACTTTGCTTCAACATTCTCGTTGGAAACACCGATGACCATGCAAGAAATCATGCAGCCTTCTGGGATGGGAAGACACTCAACTTGACGCCCGCATATGATATCGCCCCGCAACGCCGGGGAACACCAGAAGCCAATCAAGCAATGATTGTCTCTGGAGGAAGTCGCGCTGCGAAGTTGATGAACGTCTTGGCTGTCGCGCCGTCGTTTTTGCTATCAAAGGCGCAAGCTCGCACGATTATCGATGATCAGACCGCCGCAATCATCGCCAACTGGCAACTAATCTGCGAGGAGGCTGGCATGACGGCAATTGAGCGACGTTTTTTTGAGGGGCGCCAGATCCTCAACGGCTATGCCTTCGACGGCTACGGCCGCGCCCCAAGGCTTGGCGAATGAGAAATGCGGCCCAGACTTCGTTTTCGGATATACCCGTTGTGGTGTGAGTATCCAAGACAAGTGCCTCATGTCTGCAAATCAAAAAACCGCCACGCGAAACCGGAAGGCCACTGTAGTTTGTGGAATTTTGCCCTCAGCCAAGCCCTGCTCACCTTTTGGTGACACGGTTCGCAGACGTCTCGGCAGAGGAACGTTTCTCCCTGGCAATGATCGATACCATCCGCCCGCGCACTTATGATTGAAGTTGTCGCGGAGGGAGCGGAAACACCTAAACATGCTGATGTCTTGCGCGATCTTGGTGTCGATGTCTTGCAGGGCTATGCGCTCAATCGACCTGAGCCTTGGGGCGTCGTAACCCGCAGACTGTCGCTGCAGGATATGACCGTGAGGGAGCACTTAAGGAATCGCCTTGTGTAGAGATGCCGCGTCAGTTCCAAGTCAATCTCTTCGATGCCGTTTCAGTCACCCAGGCATTCCTGCCTCATTTTCGCTGACGGCTTAGTGGCTTTGTCGTCAACGTGACGTCGATGGGCGGAATGATCACCATTCCTGGGATCGCCCACTTTCAGCTTGACGCTGGAAGCCTCTTTACCTGCTGCCTCGCGAGAACAACCGCTGGAAAGAAATCCTTCAAGACACTTCTGCAGTGTTTCGACATCTAGAAAGCCAAATTCTATTTGGTCGCGGGACGGATCTGGACGCATTTTCCACTCCTGCATCGGTCACCATCTGATCGTAGCGCAACGAAGGCCCGATGCAACCGTTCGTCCGCCCGCGGACAGAGGCGCCGGGAATGTGGAAAAGTGCTGATAGTGGAGTAGGGTTGCTAGCCCATCGATCCTATCAAGCGACAGAATTCGGTCTCAGCAAGGCCGTATGCCTCACCTGCGAACGCCTCAAGTCGTTTGCGGTCCCGGATCGTTACGAGGCCTCGCGAACTGTAGACCAGGTGATCACCCTCAAGCTGATGGAGAGACGTCGTCACGCTCTGCCGCCTTACGTTCAGCATTGCGCCTAGGAATTCGTGTGTCACAGGCAGCTCGTTTCCAGCCGTCCTGTCATGCACCATCAAAAGCCATCGAGCGAGCCGCTTTTCGACGGAATGCGTCGTGTTTGACAGTGCGGTGAAACTGGTCTGGACGAAAAGGGCCTGCGCGTATCGACTCAAAATCTTTCGAAGTGCCCTACTCGCGGCGAGCGCCTCAAAGAGATGGTCGTTCAATATTCGATTGCCCTTGCCCTCCACCTGCATAAAGACCTTGAACGGGGCCTGGTCGTCCTCGAATAGACTATTTGGTGGCGACATGCCTTCCCGACCGAAGATCGCAACTTCGACCTCATGTCCAGCTGGCGAGACAGCCACCACCGATCCAATGCCCGACTCCAGAAAGAAGCTGTATTTTGCCGCTTTGTTCGGTTCCGCCATCTCGAACAATCTGGGGAGTTCGACCGGCTCGAAGTTGGCAACTAATCTTTTCCTGTCCGGCTCTTCCATTAAGGCTATCAGACGATTGAACATTATTTGGTTCTCCGTGGTGGTCTGGAGAAAGATGTTTCGTGACGGCATTCTGACAAGATCGCTCTTACTACTCCGAGACGAAAACCAATAGTGAAGCAAAGGGACGCTACCTTAACGCCCGGAAAAGGGCTGAGCCCGCCTCAGTCTTTAAGTTGTGTCATTGTGCGTCGTTCCAGCTGTCACTCGTTCGGCAGCAGCACTAACCCGCGGCTGGCTGACAAGGCAGCCAGAAATTTGGCGGCGATGTCGCCCACCAACAAGCGTTCACGGTTCTTGCAAACACGATGACGGCCCAGCTCGGCGCGTCAATCGACATGCCGTTCAATCATCTAAACAGCAGGTTATCCTCCATCTGCTCTATGAGCTAGCGCTCTGAGCGGATCGTGTGGGAAGCCTGAAACAACAGCGCACGCTGTAGCTATTTCGGCGGGATGGACGGGCGGCCGATCGCTGAAAACATCGCTTCAAATCAGGCAACACTTTCCGACGGTGGTGTAACATCGCGCGGATTGCGGCAGCGGATCGTTTTGGCGGGACGCGTACCTCGCAGCTCGCATAAGAAAACAGACTTGCTGTCTGGACATCACTGCCTCGCATGTCTTCAGACATTTGTCGGCGGGTACCAACTCGTCCGGCACGCTGAAGAATTTGACGGCTACCCCGTCACTATTGATGAATTTGTCGAGCACGCAAGGGATGGCCGGCTTGGATATCGGCGCTTGATCGCCGATGCAGCGGACAAGGCCGGCTGGGGTATGGGCATCGCTGCCGCCATCCTCAACCCACCACTGTTCGTCATAGTTGGCCAGCTGGTCGCAATCGGCGAAGCCTTCCTGACGCCGATGGAGCGCAGTTCTTGCGCCACACCCTCCAGCCGCCGGACCACCTGGTTGAAACAACGAGACCCCGTTTCGTGGATGGGAAGTTTCTGGGTAATGATGACACAGTCCTTGGTGCAGTGGCTCTCGTGTTGCATCAACACGGACGCGTCACCGGCTTTTCATAGCGGAGTTAGGCTTCCCAAATCGAACGTGACGGTCGTAGCGCTTGATGGGATGCGAGCCGTCGACCCCGTGCTTATCGCCGCTCTAAACAATTGATCAGAAGCGATCCAGTGACTGGGAACATCAGGCCATGGCCCTAAATTTTCTTAGGTCTGCGCGACTACATTGCTGTATAGCCGCCATCGATGGTCAGCACCGTGCCGGTGATGTAACTCGATGCGTCAGTGGCGAGAAAGAGAACGGCATTGGCGATTTCGCGGGGCTCGCCGAGGCGACCCATCGGCGTCATGTGCATCCATGTGTCGAACCACTCCGTGTTGCTACGGCCGCGCAAGGTCAGCTCGGTGGCGACATAACCGGGTGCGACGGCATTGACGCGCACACCACTCCTTGCCCATTCGACCGCCAGCGAATTGGTCAACAGATTCACGCCGGCCTTGGCAGCGTTGTAGGATACCTGCGGCTGGGGGAAGACGGTGACCTCGCCACAGATGGATGAGATGTTGACCATCGAGCCGCGCCCGGCAGCCACCATGCGGCGCCCGAACGCCTGGGCGCAATGGAAGACACCGCCGAGATTGATATCAAGCACGGACTGCCAGTCGTTTCGGCTCATGTCGAGAGCCGGCGCATTGCGCACAATACCGGCATTGTTGACCAGAACATCAACAGAACCATGCTGCGCATAGATTGTTTCCACGACATCCGCGACCATCGCGGGTTTTGTGACGTCGAGCGCGACGAATGCAGCCGCACTTCCGGACCTGACGATCGCATCGACGACAATGTCGCCCTCCGTCTGATCCAGGTCGGCGATGACGACACGGGCACCAGCATCGGCCAGCCGTTCGGCGATCGCCCGGCCGATGCCGCGCGCTGCCCCCGTGACAACGGCCGTCTTGCCGTCGAGGCGGAAATCGGCATCACCCATGTCGTGTACCTCCCTGTTCGAGAACCGATTTCAGCGCCGGATAGAGTACCCGGTACTGCTGATAGAATTCGTTGTGGAGTGCCATTTCGCGAGGCTGCGGCTCAATGCGTTTGCCAGGGCGCACCCAACCTCTCGGACCTTTTCAAAAGCGATATCATATTGCTCTCTGCGGGCACTGCGAAGGTGAACGCCACGCGCGCGATCTTGAAAGCTGGGTTTATAACAGGCCTCGTGATCGACGCCGATAGCGCGCGACAATTGGATGTAATTTTGCAGCGCTAGCGGCAGACCTATGTAGGACACGGTCGACGTACCAACGACATAAGCGGCGGGCATTAGCCTCGAACCATGACGAACCACGGACCTGTCGTGAAACTCCATCTCCGACCGATCGTCGCCAGTCAGCCTCGGATCGAAGCCATTTAGATGAATGGTCGATCGCTTCGTGATCAATCACTCAATATCTCGCTACCCTCCCCATCTACATTTCTGCAGCGCTGTCTCAGGAACGGTGTCGGCAGCCAAAGTCCAAGCCGCTCTGCGCGGTCGCACGCCATGCATCGCAGAACAGCACGACGCTGCCTGTTTGGAGGCACGGTGCGATTGTACCGGCGGCATAAGAACAGTATGTGGTTTCAGCGCATCCCACCTTATCGCTCAAAGCATTAAACGTCTCTCTTTCACGTCTAATTATGACAATAAAAGCATATCGTACCGCTCTTGGCCATTGCGTATCTTTCTGACCCGAAATATTATTCCCACACACAAAGGGGAAACGCCCGTTCTTGAGACCAAAAATATACTACATTTCAAAAATAGCATCTCGTGAGCAGCTGTCTTATGGCCATACATGCCTACCTGCAAAAAAACATTGGTAAAAACGAGGTGACAGACGTCCAAGAGATGCTGGCAAAGTTTGCTGGCGAACGAAACTGGACGATTGCCACCACCAGCGTCGAGACCGAGGGCGGCGCGACATACAACTGTCCGGGCCTTTTCCACCTATTGGCAATCTGCAAGCCCGGCGACATCCTCCTGATCGCCCAAGTGGACCGTCTTACCCGTCTGAACGTCGAAACCTGGGATCAGTTGCGCTCCGAAATCAACGCCCGTGGTGTTCTCGTGGTATCTCCGGACCTGCCGACAACGTGGGCTTTCGGATCGGCGGAACCGACTGAGCTCTGGGGACCTGTGAATCAGGCGATCAACAGCACCCTTATCGACGTCCTGGCCACCGTTGCGCGTAAAGCGCAAGAAAATAAGCGCTGGCTTCAGCGTCAAGGTATCGCCGCTACCAAGGCGGCCGGTGGTTATCGTGGCCGTCCGGAGAACACGCGGCGCAACGACGAGATCATAGCGATGCTTCGAAGTGGGAGGACCTGGGAGAGCGTGCGGAATAAGGTCCGATGCTCGAACTCCACAATCGCGCGAATGGCAAAACGCATAAAGACCGAGCCGGTGGACGAATGACCGTCCCCGGCTGCCGCTGAGGCCAAAGCCTTTGGACTGTGGGCGTCCGCCATTCGGGCTTTCGGGGCAGGTGTCAGCGGCGGTGCCGTCGCAAATGGCATCCCCGTGCTCCACCGACCGGACCATCTGCAGTAGGTAGGAATAAGCCGCACCTGATGTCCTGGTCGTGACCGCCGGTTATTGCCCGTCCCCGGATCATCGGTGCAATTGCGCTATAGCGGTGTGAAAAACGCAGCTCGGCTGTCTCGCGCAATTGCCTTTTGCTGTTGGAAGCAGCAAGACATGTTCGGTGTGCTGAAGATGGCCGATGCGCCGTGCAGGAATATGAATGCGGACTGGGATGACCGGCGCCTGAGGAAATTGTTGATGGTATCTGCCGATCGGCTCGTTCTGCCCTTTTTGGCTTTGCCGCGCGTAACAAAGCGCGCCTTTGCACTCCTGGTCGACTCCAGCCTTTGTGTCCTTACGGTATGGTTTGCCTATTGTCTGCGGCTTGACGGGTGGGTGATCCTCGAGGGCGTCGAATGGGTGCCTGCCTTCGTCTCGCTCCTGCTCGCGATCCCGATCTTCATCGTGCTGGGGCTTTATCGCGCGATCTTCCGCTATGCCGGCCTCTCGGCGTTCATGACCGTGGTCAAGGCGGTGGCGATATACGGCCTGGCCTTCATGACGATCTTCACCGCGATCAGCATTCCAGGCGTGCCGCGCACCGTCGGCATATTGCAGCCGTTGCTGCTTCTGATCGCTGTCGGGCTGTCGCGCATGTGGACTCGCTACTGGCTCGGCAACGCTTACCAGCGGCTTCTGAACCGCAATTCGCTGGCAAAAGTGTTGATCTATGGCGCTGGTGCTTCCGGAAGGCAGCTCGCCGCAGCTCTGTCCAATAGCTCGGAGTTGAATGTCGTAGGCTTTCTTGACGATGACAGGCACCTGCATGGCAGTATCATGGCCGGGCTGCCGATCTACGATCCCGCAGACCTTCCGGCACTTGTTGCTACCGGCGAAACACGCGATGTATTACTGGCGCTGCCGAATGCCACAAGGCAACGCCGCAACGAAATCCTGGAGGCGATTCGCAAGGCCCGCGTCACCGTCCGCACCATGCCCGACCTGACCGCCTTGGCGCAGGGACGTGTGGCCGTGTCCGACTTGCGTGAACTCGATATCGAGGACCTACTTGGCCGCGATGTCATTGCGCCCGACCAGGCTTTGCTCGACCGCAACATCCGAGGAAAGGTCGTCATGGTGACCGGTGCCGGAGGCTCGATCGGCAGCGAGTTGTGCCGCCAGATCGTCAAGAACCGCCCCTCGAGCCTGCTGCTGGTGGAGCAGAACGAATTCGGCCTCTATCTCATCTTGGGCGAGCTCGAGAAGGCGGCGCTGGCGATCCAGGATGCCGAGATCCGCATTATCCCTTTTCTTGCCTCCGTTCGCGACGGACCGCGTCTGGAGCAGATCATGACGGCATGGAAGCCGAGCACCGTCTACCACGCTGCCGCCTACAAGCACGTGCCGCTCGTCGAGTATAACCCTGCCGAAGGTATCAAGAACAACGTCACCGGGACCGTCGCCGCAGCCACGGCAGCGCAAAAGGCGGGCGTCGAGAATTTCGTCCTCATCAGCACGGACAAGGCGGTTCGCCCGACCAATATCATGGGCGCGAGCAAGCGACTTGCGGAGATGGTGCTGCAGGCCCTCGACGCCGATCGCGTCACCAGCGGCACGACCACGAGTTTTTCGATGGTCCGCTTCGGCAACGTGCTGGGCTCATCGGGTTCCGTCGTGCCGCTGTTTCGCCAGCAGATCCGTGACGGTGGCCCGGTTACGCTCACCCATCCGGAGATCACCCGCTATTTCATGACAATCCCGGAAGCCTCGCAGCTGGTCATCCAGGCCGGCGCCATGGCATCGGGCGGGGATGTCTTTCTGCTCGACATGGGAGAGCCGGTTCGCATCGTCGATCTCGCCCGCCGTATGGTTGAGCTTTCAGGTTTCAGCGTTCTGGACGACGACAATCCGGAGGGCGATATCGAACTGCGGATTACCGGCCTGCGTCCCGGCGAAAAACTCTTCGAGGAACTGCTGATCGGCGACAACCCGCAGCCTACGCCGCATCCGCGCATCATGCGGGCTCGTGAGGATTTTCTCAGGTGGCCGGAATTGTCCGAACGCCTGGCGGCGCTGGAGAAGGCACTGGATGAAAATGACATTCCGCTCGCCCAGAGCATCCTGAAGATGCTGGTCTCCGGCTATGCCCCGAATGGAAATGTGGTGGACCTGGTGTTTCGCGAACGCGAGGGAGAGGCCGCCGCTTAGACCGGCTCGCGGTCTTTTGTGTTTGAGCGCCTGAAAGCTTCTAGCGGCTGATCCGCTGGCATCCCCATGTCGCATAGAACCACCGTCGCAGCTGGTCGTGAGCGCGGAACCAGTGGGTTGTCATGCGCAGCATGAAGTGTCGCTTGGCAGCCCTGTAATGCGACCTCTTGCCGATCGTCGTGTCTCTTCGATGCGGACTGAATGTTACGAGATTGTCTTCTGTCGAAAACGTCTGGACACCAGTCGACCAGCCGCGTTCGAGAGCGACATCGTAGGGCAACAGAACCGTATTCAACCTCTTTACCAACTTCAACGCCGCTTCGCGCGTGACAATGTAGCATGCAGCCGAGCCCTGGGGACCGTGCAGGCAGCGGCCGACGACATCGCCGAGGGTGGTCATAGCGACGGGTCTGAAACCGACCTTTCGGTGATTTGCGAGCTTGATGACGCTGCCCTCGGTGCCAGGCACGGCCGCCACGGCCGCCATGGCCCGCGGGATAAGTGCCGCGTTGAGGTCGACATCATCCTCTATGATGATGGCCATCGCGTCGCCACTGGCAACGAAGGTTTCAAGAGCCAGCAGGTGGCTTCGATAACAGCCGTATTCGCCGGCGAGGATCGTGCGGCCGTTGTGATAACTGAAGGAGCGGGGATGAAAGCCGACCCGCTCCTCCGCGAGCACAGATTGGCCGTCTACGGCTGCGACCCGAACGAGGTTCAGGCCATGCTGGACGGCCTGGGTGCGGAGGCGATCCCAGCGCTCGATGCAGCGATCCAGATTGATAACGTAAATGAGGAGCGGAGACGCGGGGACAGCCCTGTCAATCCCGTGACAGGCATCCTTTCGCTCGACCCGTTCAAGCATTCACTCAACTCCCGACAGATCAGCACGACTAAGGTCGCAACATCCAAAGAAGACGTATAAGTCATAGTGCATAGTGACCCCGATTGCGAGTCCTGGCGTCGTCTCATAGTCGACGCCCCAACGAAAGCTGCCCCGACAGCGTGGGGCGACCGGAGTTGTCACCGCAGGGCACCGCAAAGCGGACCCCGCCGTCGAAAGCCTAATCCATAGCCGGCTGTCATCTGCGAACACCACTTAGGTTTGACGAAAGAACAGATTCGATCTGTCGGCTAACAGCCGACGTCGTCAAGCAGTCATCCGCATCACCCTGCGTGTAAAGATGCCGGATGCAGCTTTGACAGGAAGCTATTTCCCAACTCATCTTGAATTTTAGTATATTTGAACTGTGAAAGCTCAAAGCCCCTGCTTAGCCTATAGTCGCCGGCGTCACGAAAGGCGACGGCTCAAGAAACGGCGACGTGCGCCACATGGGTAGGGACGGGACAATGAAACTCCACAAGGGACTGCTTGCCAGCTTGTTCGGCGCAATGACACTGGCTGCTGCCTTCGGAGCCAGTGCGGCCGACAAAAAAGTCGTCGTTGGCTATCAGACGGATGCCTTGCCGTCGTCGGTCGGCATCGCTAACGGCGCCTTTGCCAAGGCGACCGGCTATGACATCGATTTCCGTAAATTCAATTCTGGCGCCGATATCTTTGCCGCCATCGCCTCCGGTGACGTGCAGGTCGGCTATGTCGGTTCCAGCCCCTTTGCAGCGGCGACTTCGCGCGGCCTGGCCGTCAAGGCCTTCTACCTCTCGTCGATTTCGGGCATCGACGAAGCGCTTGTCGTGCGCAATGGCTCTGGGATCAATACGCTGGCGGATCTGAAAGGCAAGAAGCTGGCGGCCGCTCCGGTCTCGACTGACCACTACCAGCTTCTCGCTCTCATCAAGAGCCTCGGCCTGACCGAAAAGGACGTTCAGGTCTTCGCCATTCCCCAGCCGCAGATCGTTGCGGGTTTCGCGCGCGGTGATATCGATGGCGGCTTCGTTTGGGATCCAGCGCTGACTGAACTGAAAAAGAACGGCAAGGTGCTTATCACCTCCAAGGAGGTTGCCGACAAAGGAGCGCCGACCTTCTCCGCCTGGGTCGCCGCTACCGACTTCGCCGACAAGAACCCCGGTTTCCTGAAAAACTTTGCCGGCGTTATCAACGCCTCCTATGTTTCCTTCGCCAACGACAAGCCCGCTTGGGGGCCGGACAGCGACAACGCCAAGCTGCTGGCCAAGCAGCTCGGCGGCACGGCGGAACAGCAATCTGCCGCACTGAAGAACCTGACATTGCTGACACCTGAAGTTCAGGCTTCCGATGCCTGGCTCGGCGGTGGTGAGAAGTCCGGTGCGGCCAAAATCCTCAAGGATACAGCAACGTTCCTTAAGGACCAGGGCAAGGTCTCGGACGTCCTGCCAAGCTACGCCGCCTTCGTCACGCCGGACGCCGTCGTCGCGCCGAGTAACTGATAGCAGCTGTCCCGCGCTGTCGTTATTCGCAGCGCGGGAAACGAATTGGATTTCACATATGCTGAAAGTCGAACGCGCCTCCGTCTATTTCAAAGCGCGGGATGGCCGCACTGTGCATGCTCTGGACCGGGTGTCTCTCGACATCCCCGACCAGGGTTTCGTCGTTGCACTGGGTGCTTCCGGCTGTGGCAAGTCGACCTTGCTGCATGCCATCGCCGGATTTCTGCCGCTGTCGGAAGGCAAGATAACGCTGGACGGCCGGCCGATCGAAAAGCCCGGTGCCGACCGTGGCGTCGTGTTTCAGAAAGATACGCTCCTGCCCTGGAAGTCGGTCCTCGACAATGTTGGCCTCGGGCTGAAATTTGCGGGCGCCGGAAAATTCGAGCGCCGCGAGAAATCGCAGGAGCTGCTGCAGCTGGTTGGTCTTGGCGAGTTCGGCAACGCCCTGCCTCATGAGCTCTCCGGTGGAATGCGCCAGCGCGTCGGCATCGCCCGGGCACTGGCGACGGAGCCGGATATCCTGCTCATGGACGAGCCGTTCGGCGCGCTCGACAGTCTGACGCGCGAGCAAATGCAGGAGCTTCTGGTGTCGATCTGGCACCGGACGCGAAAGCGCATCTTCTTCATCACCCATTCGATCGAGGAGGCGCTGTTCCTTGGCACAGAACTGATCGTCATGTCGCCGCGCCCAGGCCGGGTCGTCGCTAGATTCAGCCTCGATTTCGTCAAGGATCTTGCCAAAAGTGGCGATGCGCGGGCGATCAAGACATCGTCCAAATTTGCCGATCTGCGCGAAGAGATCCGCACCATCATCCACAGCACCGACGACGTCAGGAGCGCTGCCGAATGACCGAACTGACAGAAGCAGCGAGCATTCTCCATCCCGAGGCGGAGGCGACCCATCGCCTCGTCAAGATGCGCACCTTCGGCATAGGCGAGCGATCGACTGCACCGATCAGCATCATCACCGGTATTTTGCTCTTGGCCGCCTGGTGGGGCGTGGCGAAATCTGGGCTCGTCGCCCATCTCTTTCTGCCGACGCCGGAAGAAGTCGTGAAGCAGGCAGTCGCCGTCTACAATGACGGCTATGCTGGCGCATCACTCTGGGAGCATGTCTCGGCCAGCCTGTTTCGAATTCTCTCTGCCGCGTTCGTTGCCTGTCTTTTCGGCGTGCCCGTCGGGCTGGCCATGGGATTGAACCGCTGGGCCAAGGGCGTACTCGACACGCCCATCGAATTCTACTGGCCGCTGCCGCCACTCGCCTACCTGCCGCTGATGATCATCTGGCTCGGCATTGGCGAGACGTCTAAGGTCACCCTGCTGGTTCTGGCGATGTTCGCGCCAATCTGCCTGTCTGCCCAGGCCGGTGTGCGGTCCCTACCGATCGAGCGGGTCAACGCTGCGCTGTCGCTGGGCGCCAGCCGCTGGAACCTGTTTTTCGACATCGTTTTGCCCTCGGCATTGCCGGAAATCCTGACGGGCATCCGCATCGCGCTCGGCGTCGGCTGGGGAACGCTTGTGGCGGCCGAATTGATCGCGGCAACCCGCGGAATTGGGTTCATGATCATGTCGGCCTCGCAATTTCTGGCAACGGATGTGGTATTCGTCGGCATCGGCATCATCGCCGCTTGCGCGTTTGCCTTTACGCTGGTGATGCGTGCCTTGGAGGCATGGCTCGTGCCCTGGAAAGGCAAGAGCTGACGCTCCTGTCAGTCGAAACCTCCGCGGAACAAAAGAGAGTAGGTCACCATCAGGAAGCTGGCTCAAGATGCGCGAGTTTCGCCCACTTGACGATCTCGTGCGGCTTTGCAATTCATTGGCAGAGGTCGCCGAAGAGGGCTATTTTTCCTGCATTGGGTGCCAGGATCGAAGTAGCGAGATACTGTTGCAATGAGGTCATTGCTGCTGCTCGATGAGCCGACCTCGGCGCTGAATGCGTCCGTCCAGGCCGGCATTCTCGACCTGCTCAACGATCTCGCGGTATCGCATGACATGACGCTGGTCAGCCATGATCCCGGCGTCATCGGACATATGACCAGGCCATAACGATGGAGAAGGTGCGCATCATCGGCGACGCCGACCACGCTGCGCTCGTCGCGCAGGCATCGGCCGTGCGTTAACGACGCCGCCGATAGCGCAGAGAAGACAAGCTGCCGTCCAGTTCGGAAATCTGCGCTAGCAGCTCGTCGGTGGTGCCGTCCTCGCAATCGTCACTTCCAAAGCAGCGGCGCGCCTCATGCAGATTCAGCCTGTCTTCCAAACTGTCGCGGCAAGACCGAAGGCGACCGAAATAGCGCAGGACGCTCATAGCGTTCTCCATGTCAGACGTGGATGTCTCCGCGGAAACGGTTCTGTCAAATTAGTCTATCCAGCGAGTAGACTAAAGAAATGCAGCCCCGCTCTTGTCGCAATTCTTGAAAAAGATGACCACCGGGTGCCAACCCTCGGCTCTAGATCATCCGGCAACGACCCGCCGCTAAGCACGGATGCGCAGGACGGCGCGATGTGAGCGGCCGATGTCGAGATCCGCGGCGACGCCCCCATGCAGATCGATTGAGGAGACGCCCTCGCCACGCGTTTGCAGACGGCCCTGCTCCGCGCCATGGTCTGGCCCGACGAGTTCGATAATCGACGCGCCGATGGCGATGCGGATATCCTCGCCGGATCGCGTGACGGCATCGTCGCCCAACAGCGCGCGATAACGGCCGGCGCTCGCCGCAATGTCAGCGACATCGACACGAACGACGGCGATGCCCTCAGCGCGGTTGGCGTGCTTGCGGTGCTCGCCAAGAGGCACGCGCAAATCCCGCGCGGTGACATCGCCGCACCAGAAGGGCAGGTCGCGCGTTTCCGGCCGAACGATCTGCCAATCGAGCCTTACGCCATCCGGCCGCACGCGTCCGCCGGCGGCGGGCTCTGTTAAGCTGAGGCCCCGCGCCCGGGCGGCGGCGATACCCGCCTGCGTGTCGTCGGGAGCAAGGGCGAAGTCGACAAAGCCCTCGCCGGCCTCAGCAAGCAGCGTCCACCACGGATTGCCGGGATCGGGCCGATGATAGGCGATGAGCTCGAAATAGGCGCCATCGGCAAACACCACCAGGGCATTATGCGATACGCCGCCATGATGCACGCCGCCGGGATAAACCGTGAAGCCGAGTAGCCGGTAATCCGCAACGGCCCGCGCCAGATCGTTGACGGCGATGACGATATGGTCGAGGGCAAAAGCCATGGCTTGGTTTCCTTTGCGGCAGGATCGTGGGAGAGGTCGGACGCGCAAGCCGCTTCAGGCCGCAGGCGTTGGCTCTCCGAGCGACAGCATCAAGCGGTTGGCCCAGTTGAAGAATGCAGCGCCATGGATGACGTCGGAAATTTCCAGATCGTCCAGCCCCTCGGTCCGCAAGCGCTCAATTTCGGCAGCTCCAAAAACGGAGGGCGTGGCCGTCAGCGCCACGGAGGCGGCGACGATGGCATTCCAGCGGCTGCCGAGATCGGCATCGGTGCCCTCATCGAGAAGCCGCTGCACATCCTCCGTTCGCCTGGAAAAATGCGAGGCAAAACGGGCATGCACCGAGGCGCAGAAGATGCAGCCATTGGAGCGCGATGCGGCGGCGGCGGATACTTCGCGCTCGGCGCGCGGCAAGCCGGACCTGGTGTTGTAGAAAATGTCTTTGTCCGCCTTGGTGCGGGCGCCCAAGATGTCGGGATCACGGGCAAGCAGCATGAAATAACTTGATTTCGCGCGGGCCGCATCGACGAGGCCGGCCCAATGCCGTTCGGTCAGGTCGGCCTCTTCCAATGGCTGAAGCCAGGGTGTCCAGCCGATCTCGGCCTGGGTAAAGGCGTTCGGGCGATTGTCGATATCGGTGTGGATGATCGTCTCGGTCAAAGTTGTCTCCTACGTGTTCACGGTTGCCGTCGTGTTTGGAGCAGCCAGTCGCTTGGTGCCGGCAGCGGCCAAGGCGGTCAGACCGCCAACCACGCGGATCTGGAAGGCCAGGAAGGCGACGATCTGCGACAGTGTGACGATGGCCGTCGTGCTCCAGCCGGCATCCAGCAGCCTCTGCAACGCCGCGGGGCCGGCCTCGCGCGGCCGGAACACCAGCAGATGGCTGTGCTGCAGCGCTGCCGTCAGCGTCTTGCCAAGCGTCACGGCGTTGAATTCTGAGATGGCGAAGGCCGGCCCCGGCTTGTCCTCCGCCGAAAGCGGCCCGCTCGGGAAGCGTCCGTAAGGCCCTTGCGTCCGTCCCTTTTCAACCTCGGCCTTGATGGCGCCGAGAAGCGACGCGCCGCCAGGAATCTCGGCCAGGCCCGAGGCATAGAAGTCCGCCACCGCATCGGCTCGATGCAGCCCCGCGACGAAGGCGGCCACCGTCAGGCGCTCAGTCCGACTGACATCGCCAGGCTCGGTTGGCTCGAACAGCGCCAGATAGCTCTTCTGGGCATTGGCGCGTGTTTCAGGTCGCTCGCTGCGAATGCGATCAATCTTGGACCCGGAGCTTATTCTGGTCAGGAGGTCGATGACGTCAGGTGTTGACGATGTCATGGGAATACCTTTCTGTTGAAAACGCGATCACATGGTTGCCACATTGAGGCGCCCAAGCGGTCGAATCGACTGCCCGCTCCAGCCTAGCGCAGGCGCGACTTCGCTGGCGATCAGCTCGAGCGAGCGCAGGATATAGGCGTGTGGTGGATCGACGGAGTGCACCTGGAAGACAAGATCGGTGACGCGCGACAGCGCCGTGTCGGCCTTTAACGAGGCAATGACATCATCCGGCGTCCCGACATGCACGTCGAAGGCCTTGATCAGGCCGGCGGTCGTCCGGTCGGCGATGACATGGCCGCTAGCGACAAAGCGCTCGACGCTGCGCTGAAGGCCGATTTCCGCCAGATGCAACGCCTCTTTCCGGTCGTCGGCGACAAACAGGCTGCGAGAGCCGAGAATGCGCGGTGCACGCCCGGTCGGCAACGCCGCATGATAGGCGTCGATGATCGGGTTCTGCAGGTCCCAGAGGGCTGCAGACGGTGCCTGCTCCGGTCGCGGTTGGGTGCGCGACAGCATCAGGCCGTCGCCATCGCGGCCGGCCCTCTCGCCGCCGCCGACAGAGAAGGTCGCCTGCCAGACGCGATCCCCGAGGGTCGGCGCCCTCGGATAGAGCCTGTTGCCCCCCGGCAACTCGCCGCCGCTCCAGGCATTGCGGATGTTGGCGAGGTGGCTGGCATAGACGGGTCCGCGTTCGGCGCTTTCAAGGCCAAAGGGCAAGAAAGCTTGCGGCGTGCCACCGGTGCCAAAGCCGACCTCCAGCCGACCACCTGACAAGAGATCGAGCACGGCGGTGTCTTCGGCCACCCGCACGGGATTTTCCATCGGCAGGGTGATGACGCCGGTGCCGAGCCGGATGCGCGAGGTCCGGGCGGCAATATCGGCGAGCAGAATGAGCGGCGCCGGTAGGCCGCCTTCCTCCCCGTTAAAGTGGTGTTGCGCTAACCAGGCGCTGTCGAAGCCGAATTTCTCGGCATGGATGATCTGTTCGCCGACAAGGCGATAGCGGGTTTCTGCGTCCGTCTGGTCGAGTACGCGGCTGAAGAAGCCAAGGCGCTTTGGCTGAGAGCAAGCGGTCATGGGATTATCCTGCACTGGTAAGGGCGGCGCGCGTCAACAGCTGGTAGCGCTTGCCCGGAATGGCTTCGAGCAGCTCGCGGGTGTAGGCGTTTTGCGGATTGCCGAAAACGTCTTCCACCGCGCCATCCTCGACCAGCCTGCCGTTGTTGAGCACGGAGACGGTGTCGGCGATTTGTCGGACGACAGAAAGATCGTGTGAGACGAACAGATAGGTGAGGCCGAGATTTTGCTGCAACTTTTCCAGCAGCGTCAGGATCTGTGCCTGGACGGTAACATCGAGGGCGGACACAGCTTCGTCGAGCACAAGAATCTGCGGATCGAGGACCAGCGCCCGGGCAATGGCAACGCGCTGCCGCTGGCCGCCGGACAAAGCCCGCGGCTGGCGGTGCAGCACATCGGCCGGCAGGCCGACCTCTTCCACCATCGCCGCAACTCTGTCGAGCCGCTCTGCCGGCGCGATCCGCTCGAAATTCAAAAGTGGCTCCTCGACGATCCGGCGGATCGTCTGGTGCGGATCGAGCGAGCCGAACGGGTTTTGATAGACGAGCTGGATTTTCTTGCGAAAAAGCCGCAGCGTCTCGCCCTTCAGCGAAGCGAGGTCCAACCCATCGATGACGATCCTACCCGTCGTCGGGCGCAGGAAGCCGGCGACGGCGCGGATGGTCGTGGTCTTGCCGGAGCCGGATTCGCCAACAATGGCATGGGTGGTGCCGCGCCGGACGCGGAACGAAATGTCGTTGACAGCCCGAAAACCCGCACCCCTGCCCTGTCCAAACTCCTGGACGAGGTTTTCGACGACGATGATGTCCTTCGAGAGATCGTTCGCCGGCTGCGTATTGTCTGTCTGCTGCACGGCAATGGCCGCAAAGAGCCTTCGTCTGATGTTAAGAGACGGCGCATCCGCCAAGAGCTGACGGGTATAGCTGCTTTTCGGCTGCCGCAGAATTTGGGCGGTGCGGCCCTGCTCCTGGATGACGCCGTGCTGCAGGACGACCAGCCGGTCTGCGCGGTCGGCGGCGACCCCGAGGTCATGGGTGACAAGCAGCACCGCCGTCCCCGATTCCTGCCGCAGCCTGTCGATCAGCTCGAGGATGTGCCGCTGCACTGTAACATCCAGCGCGCTGGTCGGCTCATCGGCAATGATCAGCGATGGCTTGAGAGCGATGGCGATGGCGATCAGCACCCGCTGCTTCATGCCGCCGGACAGTTCGTGGGGATATTGCCCGGCGCGAAGTTCGGGCTGATTGAGGCCTACCCGATGCAGCAGTTCGATGGCGAGCTTATAGGCCTGCGCACCCGAGGCCTTGCCGTGGATGGTGAGGATTTCTGCCACCTGTCGGCCTATTATCTTGACCGGGTTGAGCGAATTGCCCGGGTCCTGAGGGATAAGGCTGACGACCGAACCGCGAATACCGTTCAATCGCTTCTGCGGCCATCGTGCAATGTCCTGGCCATTAAGGCGGACGCTGCCGCCTTCAAGCCGGCCGTTAGAGGGCAGCAGCCCGATGATAGCCTGCGCCGTGGAACTCTTGCCGGAACCGGACCCACCGACCAGCGCTACAACCTCGCCGGCGGCGACGGTAAAATCGATGCCATGAACAGCGGTGCGCCATCCGTTCCGGTCCTCGTAGCCGACCGTTAGGCCGGAGACGTCGAGGGCATGCAAGGCGGCGTTGTTAACTGTCTGAACGATGGTCATATCCGCGCCCTCCCAATGGCTTGGCTGACACGATTGACAGAGAGTACGACCAATACGACGACGATGCCGGGTGCGGCCGTCAGCCACCAGGCGGTCGCGATATAATTTCGCCCCTCGGCGATCAATAGCCCCCATTCGGGTGTCGGCGGCGGTGCGCCGAAACCGAGGAAGCCAAGCGTTGCCAGCTGCAGGATGGCCCAGCCGATCTGCAATGCCGTAAACCCGATGACGGATGTCAGGGAGTTCGGCAGGATATGGCGCCAGAGCACCTGTAGGAAAGTGCCGCCACTGCCGAAGGCGGCCTCGACATAGTCGCTGCGGCGGACGGTGACGACCTCCGAGCGCACCAGCCGGGCAAAGCTGGCGATTGAGGTGACGCCGACGGCGATGGCGGCGTTGGTCGTACCGAAGCCAAGTAGCGCGATGACGCTCAGCGAAAGCAGCAGCGCCGGGATCGACAGCAGCACATCGACGAAGCGCATGATGGTGGCATCAACCCAGCCGCTGAGCGAGCCGGCGAAAATACCCATCGTCGTGCCGACGACAAGCCCAATGGAGACGGCCGCAAGCGCGCCTGACAGCGAATTGATCGACCCATAGACGATGCGACCGTAGACGTCGCGGCCGAGCGAATCTGTGCCGAGCAGATGCAGCGCGCTCGGTGCCTTGAGCTGCTGGCCCGGCTGGCCGGCAAAGGGGTCGTAGATCGTGAACAGACCCGGCACAATGGCCCACAAAGTGACGACGGCAAGAACGATGATGCCAAGGATCAGGCCCGGTTGGAGACGACGGATCAACCCGCGAGAGCGTCGATGTTCGGGCAGCAGGACTGGTGCTGGCGCAGCTGCGCCAACGCCGGTTTCCGCTGTTTCGACGGTATGTCCGGCTACATCGAGAAGGCTCATCGGATCCCTCCAAAAGCAACTCTCAGCCTCGGGTCGAAGACTGGATACAAGAGGTCAACGACGAGGTTGATGACCACGAAGGCGGTGGCGGAGATAACGACGATCGCCTGCAGCACAGCGACATCCTGACTATTGACCGCCTGTTCCGTCAGGCTGCCGATGCCATTCAGCCCGAAGACGGTCTCGGTAACGACGGCGCCGGCCAAAAGTTCGCCGAACAGTACGCCAGCGACGGTCATGACGGGAAGCGCCGCGTTTTTGGCGACATGCCGCCAAAGCACCCAGGCATGCGACGCACCCTTGGCACGGGCCACCGACACAAAGGGCCGCGTCAAGACCTCATCGATGTTTCGCAACAGGATTTGCGCCATCGGCGCCGAGATCGGCACGGCAAGTGTCAGCACCGGCAGGATCAGACCCTGCCAGGGGCCGGGGTTGATTACCGGGACGAGGTGGAAGCGAAACGAAAACAGGTGAATGAGCATGATCCCAAGCCAGAAGGCCGGTACAGAGATGAAAAGCGCCGGGATCGACTGGATGAGGGTGCGCAATCGTCCGAAGCCGGCGATGTTGGCGAGCACGGCGATGACCATGGCAAACAGCGTTGCGGTCGCAAAGCCGAGGCCGGCAAGCCACAGGGTGGCCGGTAGATTGGTGGCAAGCTCGGAGCTGACCGGAACGCCGGCCTTGAACGAATAGCCGAAATCGCCCGTCAGAAACTTGCCTATGGCGCGAAAATATTGCTGCAATATCGAGCCATCAGCAGCGTAGGCGGTACGGAGCTCCGCCAGCTGGTCGGGGCTGAGGCCATAGTCCGGATTCTGAAATTTGATCAGCACCGCATCTCCAGGCATCGCCTGCAGCAGCAAGAAGGAAACCGTGAAGCTTACCCAGAGTACCAGCACCGCCTGCCCTACTCTGAACATGATATATCTTGGCATGACAGACCTCATCAACTGCATTGGCCCGGACGTCTGGCCGGGCCAGATATGTTTCAGTGTTCGGCAAGCCAGGTGTCGTAGAAGCTTGGACGGCCGACGGATTCAAAGGCAATGCCGCGGACATAAGGCGCGCTGGCAAAGACTTGCGGCTCTTCGAAGATCGGGATGACATAGGCCTGGTCGAGCAGATATGCCTGCGCCGCCTTGGAGGCGGCAAAGCGTTGGGCGCTGTCGGTTCCCGACGCAACGCTTTCCAGGAGTCCGTTCAGCTTGGCATCGACGAAGGTCGCCTTGGCGTTGAGACCGCCCTTCTGCAGCAATGCATCGCGGTTGAGCGGGTAGAACTGGCTTTTGATCACATCGGGATCGGCGCGGCCGACTTCGGCAACCACCAGCGGCGTTTTATCGGGATTGACGGTGTCGACGACGACATTGCCCGAGGTGCCGGCCAGCACTTGCAGCTTGACACCGACCTTTGCCCACTGCTGCGCCACGAGCTGCAGCACAGCCTTGTTCTGCGGCTGCGGCAGGGATTCGTAGACGGCCAGCGTTAGTGGCTTGCTGTCCTTCTGGCGAACGCCGTCTCCCCCCTTCGCCCAACCAGCCTCATCGAGAAGTTTTTCCGACAGCGCCGGGTCGTAGGATAGCTTATCGGACAGATCCTCATAGGCCGCGGCGGATGACGAAATCACGGATTTGGCAGCCGGGTAGTTGGCAGAAAACAGGGTCTCGACGATCTCCTTGTTGTTGGTCGCATGCAGAAGCGCCTGGCGCACCCGCACGTCGGCCACCAGCGGGTTCTCCGGTCGCAAGGCAATGCTGTCGTTGACGCCGCGGGTCGGCGCGGCATAGATCGGGAAGCTCTGGTCGCTGACCTGCTTTTCGTCATAGGCTTGCAATTGGCGGATGAAATCCGCTTGCCCTGACAGCAGCGCGCCGATGCGAACGCTGTCTTCGCCGGTAATTATGTATTTGAGGCTATCGAGATAGGCGCGCCCCTGATGCACGAGCTTCTGAGGACCCCAGTTGTAATCGCCGCGTGCCGTCAGCGTCAGATCCTTGCCGATGGTCTCGGCTGCGACCGTGAAGGGGCCGGAACCGATGATTTTCGTGGCGTCGCCGAGTTGCTCGAAGGGCAGGCCTAGCGTCTTCAACGACACCAACCCGGAGCCGATCACAGAGGTCCCCTGCAGGAAGCCGGGCGCCGGTTTCTTGAAGACAAATTTTACCGTTTGCGGATCGATAACTTCGCTGTGGTCATAATTGTTGATGACTTCGGAAACCGGCTGCTTCAGTGCCTTGTTGCCATGTCCAAAAGTATCGAAGTTCCTGGCCACCGCGTCGGCATCGAGCGGCGTGCCGTCGGAGAAGGTCACGCCCTTGCGCAGCTTGAAGACATATTCGGTGGCATCGGTGTTTACAGTCCAGGAATCGGCTATCCACGGCTCGATCTCCAGCGTCTTTGGGTTCTGGTAGGTCAGCTTGTCAGTGATCTGGTTGAGGATGCCGCCGTTCGGGTAGAAGCCGCCGGCCGGCGGATAGAGATTGGTGTGGGCCTGCTGCTCGAGATAGACCAGCGTGCCACCTGGTACCGGTTTCGCGACATCCGCCGTAAAGGCAGTCGATGACAGCAGCGATGCGATGCCGGCGAATGTTGCGGCCATGAAGGTAGTCTTGTTGCGCATGGGAGAGCCCTTGATGTGAATTCCTCTCAAGGGTACGGCATGCGGCTGCAGGCGCAATATTCTCTATTAAATTAGTGTGCTATTTTTGTCGGTATATGCAAAACAACCGACGCGTAAGATCATCTTTCCTTGCAACTTGTCTCCGATCCCATCCGCCGACCCTGTCTCGCGGCTCGTTCGGTATACAACTGCGACATCGGCCAGCACTTGCCCGTGGCATTGTCGCCGTGAATGCGGCACGCGGCCTAGACATCAGTTGGCCTATCCCCACCGCTCGGGATGTCCGCTGCCGTCGGCACAGCTATTCTCGAAAAATTATTCCTGTTGAGGCAGCCGAATGAGAGAAATCTGCGTCCCGCATCGGGGTGCCTTCTCTTACGATTGCGATAAGACAATTTTTTCGTCAAATCAAAAACAAGAGGCAGCCCCAGATGATGTCGACGATCAGAGCTACATTCTTGGGAGTTGCAGTCGCCGTCGGCATGGTCGCCGGGTCTGCAGGGGCGGCCCAGCTTTCAGAGATCCGCATCGACTGGGCTACCTACAATCCGGTAAGCCTGCTTCTCAAGAAGGAGGGCTTGCTGGAAAAGGAGTTCAAGAATGACGGCATCAAGATCACCTGGGTGCAGTCGGCCGGATCCAACAAGGCGTTGGAATTCCTTAATGCGAGCTCGATCGATTTCGGCTCGACAGCCGGCGCCGCGGCGCTGATTGCCCGTGTCAACGGCAATCCGGTCAAATCGATATATGTTTTTTCGCGGCCTGAGTGGACGGCTCTGGTCACCCGTGCAGACAGCCCGATCAAGTCTGTAGCCGACCTCAGGGGCAAATCCATCGCAGTCACGCGTGGCACCGATCCACACATATTCCTCGTGCGCGCGCTGGCAGATGCCGGGTTGACAGAAAAGGATGTCAAGCTTGTGCTGCTGCAACATGCCGACGGTAAGCTCGCCCTATTGCGTGGCGATGTTGACGCCTGGGCGGGCCTCGACCCCCTGATGGCATCGGCCGAGGTCGAAGAGGGCGCGAAGCTCTTTTTCCGCAAGCCCGAGAACAATACCTGGGGCGTGCTGAACACCACGGAGACGTTCGCTGCAGAGCATCCAGACATCGTGAAGCGCGTGATTGCGGTATACGAGCGGGCACGCCAAGATGCCCTAAAGCACCCTGAAGCGCTCAAGGCGGCGCTGGTCGAGGCAGCGAAGCTACCGGAAAACGTGATCGACAAGCAACTCGAGCGCACCGACCTCACCAAGCCGACCATCGGTACAGCCCAGAGGGAAACCGTTGTCGCGGCTGGAAAGGCATTACAGAAGGCCGGAGTCATACAGGCAGGGGCGGATGTCGAGAAGGTGGCAGGTGAACTGATCGATACGGACTTTGCCGTCACAGATACTCGGTAGGGTTACGGTTCACTCCATGACGGATGCAGCCGAAGTCAGGCAGACTATCGATAAGCAAGCCGCGAGCGCCCGCAAACGACGGGCGCTCGCGGCTTTTTCCGTGCGCATTGCCAAGGCAATTATCATTCCCGCTGGTCTACTCATTTTCTGGGAAGTGGCTGTCGATCTCGGCTGGATGGGTGGACGGTTGATGCCGCCGCCGTCGATGGTGATGAAGACAATCTGGGCACTGTTGCAGAGTGGCGAGTTGCTGACACATGTGTGGATCACGACGCTTCGCGTTCTGCTGGGATTCTGTATCGGAACCGTGGCTGGCACCATTGCCGGCGCGCTGACGGGCTATTTTCCGCTTGCTCGCCAGTTGCTCGATCCGACCCTGCAGGCGTTAAGGGCCATCCCCTCAGTCGCCTGGGTGCCCTTGTTCATCCTTTGGCTCGGTATCTTCGAGACATCAAAAATCGCGCTGATTGCCGTCGGCGTGTTCTTTCCTGTCTATCTTGGCTTTTCCGGCGCGCTGCAGTCGGTTGATCGCAAGATCGTTGAGGTCGGCCGCATCTTTCGGCTGTCAGGTTTTGCGATGGTCGGGCGCATTTTGCTGCCAGCGGTGTTTCCTGCCTACGTGATTGCATTGCGGGCTGGTCTTGGACTTGGCTGGATGTTCGTTGTCGCCGCAGAGTTCATGGGCGCTTCCGAAGGACTTGGCTACCTGCTCGTCGACGGCCAGCAATTGGGGAAACCGGCGCAGATCATGGCGGCTATTGTCTGTTTTGCAATTATCGGCAAGGCAACCGACAGCTTGCTGGTCTTGGCCACCGCCCCTTTGCTTCGCTGGCAGGACACTTTCAACCGGGGGCAGAGCTGATGTTGTCGTTGCAGGGTCTTTCAAAAACATTCGCCGGCGGCATGCACGCTCTTGAGGGAGTTTCACTGCGGGTGAGACCCGGCGAGATCGTCGCCGTGATCGGCGGCTCCGGCTGCGGCAAGAGCACGCTGCTGCGTCTAGTTAGCGGCCTTGATCACCCAAGCCGTGGCCGTGTGATGCTGGGCGCAGAAACGATTTTGGAACCGCACCCTCGCATCAATCTGATTTTCCAGGAGCCGAGGCTGCTGCCGTGGTTGACGGTGGCGGGCAATGTGGGCTTTGGATTGCCGAAACAAACCGCTATCAACCGGGTTGGCCTTGTAAATGAGGCGCTGGAGAAGGTCGGCCTCTCATCCTATGCGGCGCGGTGGCCGAAGGAGCTTTCGGGTGGTCAAGCGCAACGTGTGGCGATTGCGCGTGCCTTGGTGACCCGCCCAAAAGTCCTGCTTCTCGATGAGCCGTTTTCGGCCTTGGACGCATTTACCCGAATAGATCTGCAAGACCATCTTCTCGATATCTGGGATGATACGCGGCCGACGCTGATCCTCGTTACTCACGACATCGAGGAGGCAGTAGCGTTGGCAGACCGGGTCGTTGTCATGCGCCCACGTCCTGGCCAGATACTCGATGAGGTTGCGATCCAGCTGCCAAGAAAGCGAGACAGGACAGCCCCCGCCTTTGAAGCTAAAAGACGCGAAATCCTGGCGCTTCTGAATATGTCGTTACAATCTGCAGCGTGTCAGATGACCGCAAGTCGATCGTGATCAGTGTGTTACCAGTCGGACATCGCCGACGTCACCGAACCGGGCACGTCGGCAGTTCGGCCACTGACCTGCGACGGCGGGTGCGTGACTTCATACCTTCAAGCAGCTGATAACCGCCGCTCCATCGACCAAAGCCACTGGCCGTGTTGATGTGTCCGGCGTTACCGATATTCTTTATCTCTGCGCCCCAGCAACGGCCGACCAGCGTCAGGCGGTCGAGCGACATGTAGCGGTCGTTGAGGCTGCCAACGACTTTAGTGGGAAAAGGCAATTGCCCCATCGGCATGTCGCCGAAGAGGACTTTCCCGGGGTGAAGAGTGTGGGTCGGCTCTAGATCACAGGGCGCGACGAGCAGCGCGGCCTTGACCTGTCTGGCGGCGCCTCTCCCGGCGAGGTGTGCGGCGAGCAGGCAGCCAAGGCTGTGGGCAACGATATAAGCCTCGCCGACAGCATCGAGCGCCTCTTCCAGACGCAGCATCCAATCACTGAGCCTCGGATTGTTGAAATCATCCTGAACGACGCATAGGCTGTCAGGCTGGTCCCGCAACCAATGCTGCTGCCAGTGTGCCTCATCCGATCCGAATAGCCCCGGCAAGATTAGGACTGCGGTCATGACCTGATTTTCTCCCTCAAGAGGATTCTGGGACGCGAACAATCCCTGGTCCTGCTCGTTGAGCTCCCCTCAGACCAGTCCCGCGACAAATGCGAACAGGAACAGGAATGCGAAGACGACCGCCCCCGTCTCAGCGCAGCGCGCTAAGCTGCGCCTCAGATCGACCGGCTGAATAAGCTGCAAATGCCAAGTGTATCCAATGACATAGCTCATATATGGGCCTCAATACCACGGTGCAGGGCTGAATCCCCAATAGTACATCTCGTATTCACTGGTCGGGCGCTCGCGCTCGTGCTCTGGAAACACCTCAGGGGTGCGCAATTTCTGCCGCTGTCCACGCTCGAAAAGAGTGGCGAGACGCAGTGTCAAATGTCCAAAAAATTTTGGCTTCATGCTGATCCCCTTCTGTCTATTGAGCATTTGAATGATCCTATCGTCGACGTGGTATCTGCGGCTTGAGGGTGCCAGATACAGCCCGGTCGGCCGCCACATACCAATATTGTCGATAGATTTAGTAGATTGAAGAAATGAACGCCTAACCTTGAACCTGAGCCCGAAAAATTCGCCTGCGCGCACTGTCTTCGGCGCAACGCTTCCGTATCCGCATCAATTCAAAGAAGCCGCCATTCGACAATTCGGCGCTGCGTCAGCGCCGGTCTATGCCATCGACAAGGACGGCATAACACAAGGTATTCTCGACGGCCTCAACAAGCCGCTTGCGCAGATGGTGACTCCGGCGCATTTCGACTGGAGCGACAGTGTTTCGGGCCTTGAATACGATCTCGACAGAGCCACGGCGCTGATCGCCGCAGCCGGCAAACCCCTAAAATTACACCTGACGACTGGCGCGTTCTTCGACCAACGCGTTGCTGAAGCTATCCTGCAGGAATTGCAGGACCTAGGTTTCGATGCCGATATGGTTCAGGTCGACACCCCGCCTTTCTGCAGCTTATCCAGAAGGGGACGGCAGATGGCCCCACCCTCGCCATCAGCGCGTTCTCCTGCGCATGCCGACGACGCCCTCTCCTCATTGTTCCACCCCGGCAGCAGCTGGACAGTCGCGAAAAGGCCGGAAATCGGCAGCCTGGTCAACAAGGCTGGCTCGTCCTCAGACGACAAGCGCCGCCTCGCCGACTCGCAAAAAAGTCTCGAACTGGATCGCCAAGGGCATCCCCACTGGGCCGCTTTACCAGATGGTGGCAATCTACAGCGCAGCGAGGCCCTTAAATTTCAAACCGACGCCGAACGAAAGCTTCTCGATCAACCGCATGAGTGGCGATGGTTGATTGGATTATAGCGGGCTTGAAGCGCTCGCTAGCCAATGTGTGGAAGGATTATAGCCAATGGAAAATAATTCGAGCTCACGGCTGACCAAGTGTCAGAGATGACCTCCGGCAGCGCAAAAGGAGAAAAAAACTCTACGAAGTACTCTATTAAAAATATATACTAACTATGCATTTGGAAAGCGGCCGATTAGATTCTCGTTCAGTAAAACGAGCAGCCGGAGCCGCCATGTCGCGTTCAATTCGCTTCAATGCCTTTGATATGAACTGCGTCGGACATCAGTCTCCCGGCCTATGGAAACACCCGCGTGATAGGTCCTGGAAATACAAAGACTTAGATTACTGGCAGGACTTGGCTAGAACACTTGAGCGGGGAATCTTCGATGGCATCTTCATTGCCGACGTGATCGGTTATTATGACGTTTATAAGGGTTCGAACTATCACGCCATTGAGCAGGCGGCACAGATTCCAGTCAACGATCCTCTGCAGTTGGCGGCACCCATCGCGCTTGCGACCGAACACCTGGGCATCGGCATCACCGCATCGACATCGTTCGAACATCCCTACACCTTCGCGCGCCGCCTCGCGACGGCCGATCACCACACTAAGGGGCGCATTGGCTGGAACATCGTGACCTCGTATCTTGAAAGCGGTGCGAAGAATATTGGCCAGCTTGGTCTGAAGGGGCATGACAACCGCTATGAAATCGCTGCCGAATATGTTGAGGTCCTATACAAGCTGTTCGAGGGCAGCTGGGAGGAAGGCGCAGTTCAGCGCGATGCGGTTCGCGGCATCTTCACCGACCCCAGCAAGGTGCACGAGATTGGCCACAAAGGCAAATACTTCGATGTCCCGGGCTATCATCTGAGCGAGCCCTCGCCGCAGCGTACGCCCGTCCTGTACCAGGCTGGCGCCTCAGGGCCGGGCAAGGCTTTCGCCGCAGCACACGCGGAATGCGTCTTCGTTGGCGCGCCGACCAAATCATTGCTCAAAGCCTATGTCGCCGAGATCCGCCAGCGGGCTGCCGATGCCGGTCGCGATCCACGCAAGGTACTGATCTACAATCTCTCAACGCTGATCATCGACGAGACGGACGAGAAGGCACGAAAGCGCTTCGAGGAATACCAGGCCCATAGCTCTTATGACGGTTCGCTGGTGTTCATGTCAGGCTGGAGCGGCATCGATTTTGGCCAGTACGCGCCGACCGATGCTTTGAAGAAGGTCGAAACCAATGCGATCGTTTCGATGGTCGAGCATTTCGCTGGCAAGGACAAGACGTGGACCGTGGAGGAACTCGCCCGCTGGGGCGGCATCGGCGGTGTTGGGCCAGTCTTCGTGGGTTCGCCGTCGACTATCGCCGACATCCTGCAGGAGTGGTCGGAAGAGACCGATGTCGATGGCTACAATCTTGCCTACGCGGTAACGCCCGAAAGCTTCGAGCAGGCCGTCGATCTGCTCGTACCGGAATTGCAGAAGCGCGGGGTCTATCCAACCGCGTACCGGCCGGGAACGTTGCGGGAAAAACTGTTCGGCGAAGGTCCATATCTTGCCAAATCTCATCCCGCAGACGCATATCGCGACATCGAGGCTTTCAAGCGCCGCCAGACTGAACGGGCGGCAACGCAACAGCTTAGAACTGCGGGCTTGTAATGTCGGCGCTTCTGGAACTGCATCACGTCTCACTTTCCTTCAAGGGCGTTACTGCGATCAGCGCCCTTAGCTTCTCGGTGCAGCCGGGGGAAATCTGCGCCCTGATCGGGCCGAACGGCGCAGGTAAAAGTTCACTGCTAAACGTGATCAACGGAGTCTATCGTGCCGATTCAGGCGACGTCGTCTTTGACGGCCTGCGCTTCGAGGCAATCCGGCCGCAAAAGGCCGCGCGTCTCGGCATCGGGCGAACCTTTCAGCATAATGCTCTCTTTCGTAGGCTTTCGGTCCGCGAGAACGTGTTGGCCGGTCTTTCACGGCATGGCAAGGCAAGTTTTGTCGAGAACATCCTACGCATCGGGCGCGATTGGGAGGAGCGGCGGACATTCCTTGCCCGCGCCGAAAGTATACTAGCCTTCCTCGGCCTCGAGCGGCATGCCGAGACCATCGTCTCGACCCTGCCCTACGGCTTGCAGAAGCGGGTCGACCTTGGTCGTGCCCTCGTTGCTGATCCCAAACTTCTTCTCCTCGACGAGCCGATGGCCGGCATGAACCAAGAGGAAAAGCATGAGATGAGCAGGATCATTGCGGAGGTCAACCGGACCTTCGGGACGACCGTCGTGCTGATCGAGCACGATGTCGGCATCGTGCTCGACCTTGCTCATCATGTCGTCGTTCTAGACTACGGCCGCAAGATCGCCGACGGCCTTCCTGCTGAAGTGCGCGCCGATCCAGACGTCATCGCGGCCTATCTCGGCACGGTTCATTGAGGAGAGCCCATGTCCTTTTTCTTTGAAACCTTGGTCACCGGACTGTTTGCGGGGCTAATGTACGCGCTCGTCGCCATCGGTTTCGTGCTGATTTACAAGGCCTCCGGCGTGTTCAATTATGCCCAGGGATCGATGGTGTTCCTCGCCGCCCTTGCCTTTGTCACGCTTGTCGAACACGGGGTAAATTTCTGGATCGCATTCGTGCTGACGGTCGCGCTGATGATAGCTGCGGCTGTCCTGATTGAGGCGACGGTTCTGCGACCCTTGCGCAACCGTGATCCGTTGACGTTGTTCATGGCGACGCTTGGTCTGAGCTTCGTGGTTGACGGCGCCTCGCAGTTCTTTATGGGCACCGACGTCCATATGCTCGACATCGGTGTCGAGGATATCGCCGAGAGTTACGGCGGCATCCTCATCAGCCAGTTTGACATCGTCGCGTCGTTCATCGTCGTTGCATTGGTGGCAGTGCTGGCCTTGGTGTTCAATAAGACCCGCATGGGGATCTCGCTGCGGGCTGTCGCCGACGATATGCTGGCAGCGCAATCGATCGGCATCCGCTTGCCCGCTATTTGGCGGATCGTCTGGAGCGTTGCAGGAATCGTCGCCCTTGTCGCCGGCTTACTTTGGGGCGCACGCCAAGGGGTTCAGTATTCGCTGTCCCTCATTACGCTAAAGGCGCTACCGGTACTTATTATCGGCGGCTTTTCGTCAATCCCGGGAGCTATTGCCGGCGGTCTGATCGTCGGCGCCAGCGAGGCGCTGGCCGACATCTACATAGGCCCGCTAGTCAACGGCAGTGTCTCCTCCTGGTTCGCCTACATTCTCGCCATCGCCTTCCTCCTCGTTCGGCCCTCAGGGTTGTTCGGCGAGCGCGAAATCGAAAGGGTGTGATGATGACCGCATTTCAATATACAAGCCTTCCCACCAGTGGGCGTATTGCGCCCAATGCGCGATACCTCCTGATCGCCGCCGGCCTAGCCGTCGTTTTCGGACTCATACCGGCAATCGCCAATGACTATTGGTTGAGTTCCATCATCATCCCGACGGTCGTCATGGGACTTGCCGGCATCGGCCTCAATCTTCTGCAGGGCTATACAGGGCTGGTGTCGCTTGGCTCTGCCGCCTTCATGGCCATCGGCGCCTTTTCCGCGTACAATTTCATCCTGAGAGTTCCTGGCATGCCGCTGCCAGTCGTCCTCTTGGCCTCGGGGCTCGTTGCTGCACTTGCCGGCGTCGTCTTCGGCCTGCCTGCGTTGCGCATCAAGGGTTTCTATCTTAGCGCTTCAACGCTCGGTGCACAGTTCCTTTTCGAATGGCTGTTCAGCAACTTCAGCTGGTTCTCCAACGACAGTCAGTCGCTGACTATTTCGGCGCCGCGTCTGACCCTGTTTAACTACGACCTGCAAACGCCGCTGGGCCGTTATTTGCTGGCCACCGGCGTCACGACCCTTTTGGTCGGTCTCGCCCTGCTCATCGTCCGGAGCCGCCTGGGGCGCGAATGGATGGCTATCCGCGACATGGAGACGGCGGCATCGGTGCTCGGGATCAAGGTCGCGCGGCGCAAGCTGCAAGCCTATGCTATCAGTTCCTTCTTTCTTGGCATCACCGGCATTCTCTGGGCATTCGCTTATCTCGGTACGTCGGACGCCCACACCTTCAGTCTCGACAAGTCCTTCCAGATCCTGTTCATCGTCCTGATCGGAGGCGTTGCGACCATCTTCGGCAACTTCCTCGGCGCCGCCTTCATTGTCCTGACGCCGATCCTGCTCGATCGCGTCGTCCTGGCAGCCCACCTGTCCTTCATCGGTGACCAAGGCGCCCTGACAAACCTGCAGCGCATCGTCTTTGGCGTCATCATCATCGTCCTGCTGATCAAGGAGCCGGACGGCCTGACGGCGCTCATTCGCCGCGCGGTCGGCATGTTTAGGGCAAAAAGGTCCGAATGAAGCCTGTTGGCGACAAGCGCAAATGGCGGTCGCCCCGATCAATCATTCTCATCGCTATCCTTCAACCACCGCATCAAGGGGTTACCATGTCTCTTTTTTCTAAGACAATCACGCTCAGCGCCACAGCATTGATCGCTTTATCAACTCTCGGCGCAGCCGCACACGCGGAAGAGGGAAGTGGCCAGCAGCTCTTCCCCCTGTTTTCCTACCGCACCGGGCCCTACGCGCCATCCGGCATTCCGCAGTGGGCCGGCTATCGGGATTATTTCAACTATATTAATGCGAACGGAGGGGTAAACGGCGTCAAGATCTTCGTTCAGGAATGTGAAACGGCGTATACGCTCGAACGCGCATTCGAATGCTACGAGCGCTATAAAAATGGATATGCCGGCGCTCCGGTTGCTGTGCTCTTCACCACATCGAGCGGCTTCGACGCCGCCGTCTCCGACAAGGCCCGCCAAGACAAGCTGCCGATCGTGTCGGTCGCCGGCGGTCGGGGCGATGCCGTCGATGGAAGCGTCTTTCCCTATCAGTTTCCGCTGCTATTCGACTACTGGACCGAGGCTTCAATCGTCGTCGAGCACATCGCCAATACGGTGGGCGGCTATGACAAGCTGAAGGGACTGAAGATTGCCACCCTTTACCACGACTCGGGTTATGGGCGTGAAACCATCCAGCCCATGGCGATCCTCTCCAAGAAATACGGCTTCGAAAATATCCAGATCCCCGTTCCGGACCCAGGCCAACAGCAGCAGGCGCAGTGGCAGCAGATCAAGCGCGCCGGCGTCGATTGGGTTTTCTTCCGAGCCTGGGGCGTGATGTCGCCGGTTGGCCTGAAGACTGCGGCCCGCGTCGGCTTCCCGGCCGACCACATCATAGGCGATATATGGACCGGATCGGAAGAAGACGCGCGTCCCGCCGGACCAGCCGCCAAAAATTATCTGGCGGTCTCCGTGTTCCCGTCTGGGACAGATTTCAAGGTCAGCCAGGAGATTAAGAAGAACATCATCGATGCCGGCAAGGGAGATCTGAGCGACGGCTCGAAGTTCGGTTCGGTCTATTACAATGCCGGCCTGCTGCAGGCGATCCTCTACACCGAGATCCTGCGGACGGGACAAGCCAAGTACGGAAACCGGCCTTTGACTTCAGCCGAAGGGCAGTGGGCCGTTGAACATCTCAACCTGACCGCCGAGCGTATCGAGGAACTCGGTGCCACGGGCCTCATAAGCCCAATCAAGGTGACGCCACAGGATCACGAGGGCAGTCCCGCTGCCAAGATCGTCCAGTGGGACGGCACGAGATGGACGGCAAAAACCGATTGGCTGAAAGGAGATCGACCGCTGTTCAAGGATGCCATCTACGCCAGGGCCGCAGCCTACGCGAAAGAAAAAGGCATCACGCCCCGTCCGTCCGACGCGGTCAACTAACACTAAAAGGATATGTGACATGACCACACAGGCGGAAGGGTTTCTCGAAGTCAAGGAGATAGAGGCCGTCTACGGGCAGGCCGTTCTCGCCGTGCGGGATGTGTCGCTTTCGGTCGGGGAAGGCAAGATAGTTGCCCTCCTCGGCGCGAACGGCGCCGGTAAGACGACAACCCTGAAGGCGATCTCCAATCTCTTGGGCTCCGAGCGCGGTAAGGTAAGTCGTGGCAGCATCAGTTGGCGCGGCCAATCCGTTAGTACGTCGTCAGCTTCAAGGCTGGTGGGCAAAGGACTCGTTCAGGTTCTGGAGGGTCGCCATTGCTTCCCGCAACTGACAGTCGAAGAGAACATTCTCGCTGGCGGATTTGTCCGAAAACCGTCGCGCCGGGCGTTACTCGACGATCTCGAGCAGATCTATGCTTGGTTCCCGCGTCTTCGCGACAAGCGTCGAACAAAAGCTGGCCTGACCTCGGGCGGCGAGCAGCAGATGGTGGCAATCGGTCGAGCATTGATGACAAAGCCCAGCCTCGTACTGCTGGACGAGCCGTCAATGGGCCTGGCACCGATTATCGTCCAGGAGATATTCGAGATCATCCGGGCGCTGAACAGACAGTCTGGCGTCAGCTTCCTGCTGGCTGAGCAGAATGCCAATCTCGCGCTCAAATACGCCGACTACGGCTACATCTTGGAAAATGGGCGCATCGCCGTTTCGGGGACTGCAGCTGACTTGCGCGCTCGCGAGGATGTTCAGGATTTTTATCTTGGCGGCGCGGCAGCAGTCACAATTAACTGACGGTTCCTTTAGATCCAAAACTGACAAGGACTTCATGATGACCACCCAGATAGATCTTGCATGGGGTGCAGGCCCAACCGAACGCTATGAGGAACTGGCTTCGAGCTTCCGCCCTCTGTTCAACGATATTGCCAAAGGCGCGCTCGACCGCGAGTTGATGCGTACCTTGCCACAGGCCGAGATCGACCGGTTGAAGCAAGCGGGACTGGGCGCACTGCGCATACCGGTCGCCGAAGGCGGAATGGGTGCGAGCTTGCCGGAACTGGCCAACATACTGATCGAGCTTTCCAACGCCGATTCAAACATTACCCAAGCGCTACGCGGGCATTTCGGATTTGTCGAGGATGTCGTTAACAAGGCGCCCGGCGGGTCTCGCCAGCGCTGGGTCGAACGCATTGTCCGAGGCGAGATAGCTGGCAATGCGTGGACGGAGGTCGGGGCCGCCAAGCAGGATGCCTTCTCGACGCGGGTCTCGCGCAAGGACGGCGGGCTCGTCGTTAACGGCACCAAATACTACACCACCGGATCCATCTTCGCCGACTGGATCGACGTCGGCGCGACAGGGCTGGAGGGAGAGGGCGTCTCGCTACAGGTTCGGCGTAACGATCCCGGCGTCAACGTTGTCGACGACTGGGACGGTTTTGGCCAGAAGCTGACGGCGAGCGGCACGACCGTCTTTACGGACGCGGTTGTCGATCCCGGTGACATTGTCGTCGACGACGACAAGTTTCGCTACGGCGCTGCCTTCTACCAGCTGGTCCATCTTGCCACTCTCGCAGGTATCGGCCGTTCGCTCGCTAACGAGGTGGCGCAGGCTGTAGCGGCGCGCACTCGCCATTATTCGAACAGCGCCGGGCCGCGCTCAAGCCAGGACCCACAGGTTCTGCAGGTAGTCGGTCGCTTGCGGTCCAACGCTTATGCTGCAAGTGCGATTGTGCTGCAGGTTGCCGCCGCCGTGGAGCGGGCCCATAAGGCCCATTTTGCCGGCGATCCAGAGGCCGAGGAGAGGGCCAATGCCATCGCCGAGCTGGAAACCTCGCAGGCCGTCACCGTCACAAGCAATCTCGTTCTCGAAGCCGCAACGATTGCCTTCGACGCGCTTGGGGCGTCCGCCACCCGGATTTCAGCCGGCCTCGACCGCCATTGGCGCAATGCCCGCACGCTGGCATCACATAATCCACGCATTTACAAAGATAGAATCGTTGGCGATTTCGCCGTGAACGGCACGCCGCCGCCTTATCAGTGGCGGATCGGATTGGCCCCGACCTGACCTGGCCAGAAGAAGCTTGAACTATGCAGTGTTCACGCTGACTGACGGATACATACTTGCCAGCCGCCATCGACATTGCACCCGCCACCATGCCGGCGATGGCGGCCACGAGTATATCCGAAGAAGCAGTGGAGGTGGACGCTACACCAACGATCAGGCTCGCCGTCGCGACGATACCGTCATTTGCGCCGAGAACCGCGGCGCGAAGCCAGCCGATGCGAGAGACAAGATGGTTTTCTACGTGCAATCGCTGAATGAGAACAGCCAATTCCGGATTGAGACAATTCAAGATTCAAAAAGACCGCATCCAGAGCGCCTATTGAGGTCATAATACAGGAACAGGACGGAAAGAACGAGCTCGTTGCGCAGAATGTCCAGGACCTAGGCGTCTGTGTCCCCGAATAAGCGGTCAAGACCAAGGTCAGCCGAGCGTTATTCCTCCAATCGGAAATCTCCTCGGCCCATAGCGCGTCATTTCGAGGGTGATGGGTGCCGAATTGAAGGTTAATCGGCTGCAGCGAGTCGTCGGCGCGCGCAAAGCCGCCAGCGGGCCGATGAGAATGACCGGCTTGCGGCTGCATAGGGGCGAAAGGCCGGCTTTGGACGCACGAAATCGGCGAGGGGCTTTTACCGTCGAGCCGAAGTCCCCCCGTGACTGGGATGATCCAGATCATTTTGTTGCCGTTGCCGTCGTCGTTTGCAGGCCCTCTGCCGACTGCTCCGCCTTGCTTGCGAACAGTCGTTTTAGCAGGCCGACGAGGTCGTCCACGAAGGTGTAGACGGTCGGGATGATGAGCAAGCTGAGGAACGTCGATGTAATCAGGCCTCCCAGGACCACGATCGCCATCGGCTGGCGAAAGCTAGAATCGCCGCCACTCAGGCTCATGGCGGCCGGCATCATGCCTGCTCCCATGGCGATGGTTGTCATGATGATGGGCCGGGCTCGCTTGTGGCAGGCGTCGACCAGTGCCTCGAAGCGCGCCATGCCGTTTCGGCGGGACATGATCGCGTACTCGACGAGGAGAATCGAGTTCTTGGACACCACGCCCATCAGCAGGATCAGCCCGATAATGGCTGGCATGGAGAAGCTCGTTCCCGTGATGAGGAGCGGTGCCAATGCACCGCCGAGTGCGAGCGGAAGCGCCATCAGGATGGTGACGGGCTGGAAAAAGTCATGAAAGAGCAAAACAAGGACCGCATAGATGCAAAAGATCCCGATGCCCATTGAGGTCCCGAAGCTGGTGAAAAGCTCGGAACTGCGCTGCAACTCCCCCTGCTCCACCTGGTGAACACCCTGAGGAAGCTGGCGAAGTGCGGAGAGCGCCTGGGCCTCCTTGTTGACGTCCCCCAGAATGCGCCCGTTCAACTCGATGGACAGCGTGATGTTTCGAGCACGATCGATGCGATCGAGCTCGGATGGACTGCCGCCGATCGAAATCGCGGCGATGCTTCCGAGCGCGACCTTGCCGTTCGCGCCGGCCACCTGCAGCTGCGATATGGCATCGATATCCTCGCGGGAGTTTGCATTGAAACGCACGCGGATTGGAATTTGGCGTTGCGGCAGATTGAGTTTGGCCAGTGCGCTGGAGTAATCGCCATTGGTGGACACCCGGACCGCCTCGGCGATCGTCTCGGATGTGATCCCCAGCGCCGCAGCCTTTGCGAAATCAGGCCTTATCTGGATTTCTGGGGCTTGCAGCGATGCACTCGATGTGACCGCACCGATGCCCTTGAGTGTCCGGAGCTGTTCCTCGAGCGCACTTCCCGCCTGCTCCAAGCTGGTGGGATCATCACTGGCCAGCGTCAACTCGAGCTTGGTGCCATTGCCGCCGGTCCCGACCTCGACGCGCACGCCGGCAAGAGAGGAGAGCGCGTTACGGATGTCGCTCTCGATCGCAGCCTGCTTTCTGCTGCGCTTCTTGATGTCGGTCAGGTTCACGACGAGGGTCGCCTTCGTCACATCCGCCGTTGTCGTGGAATCTATCCCGCTGCTGCTTGAGGAACTGCCGACGACGCTGAAGACCTGCGTGACATCGGTGAGTTTGGAGACGATGTCGCTCGCACGTCTCGATACGGCATCCGTCTGGTCCAGTGTGCTGCCGGGTTGAAGCGTCAGGGTGACCTGCGTCTGGGCATCGTCCGAGGCAGGGAAAAAGCCGGTTTGCAGGAACGGGATGCTCGACAAGGACAGGACAAGGAAGATGCCGGTCACTAGCATCGTCATCTTGCGATGGTTGAGGCAGGTTTTGACCAGCGCGATATAGGCCCTCATTATTCGGCCGTCCGCCGCTTCAGCCTGACCCGGCTTCAACAGATAGGCGGCCATCATCGGCGTCAGAAAGCGGGCCACCAGAAGCGAGGATAGCACGGCAACGGAGGCAACGATCCCGAATTGCCGGAAAATCAGACCGGGAATGCCGCTCATGAAGGCCGTTGGTAGAAAAACCGCAACAAGAGTGAATGTGGTTGCGATGACGGCCAGACCGATTTCGTCGGCAGCTTCGATCGCCGCGTTCATCGGCGTCTTGCCCGCCTGGAGATGGCGGGAAATGTTCTCCACCTCGACGATAGCGTCATCGACCAGAATGCCGACCACGAGCGACAATGCCAGGAGTGTAACGGTATTGAGGCTGTAGTCGAAGAAATGCATCACCAGGAAGGTGGGGATGATGGACAGCGGCAGGGCTATTGCGGACAGGCATGTTGCCCGGAAGTCCCGCAGGAATAGCCATACGACGATGACAGCGAGAATGGCGCCTTCGTAAAGCATCTCCATCGAGCCGTCGTAATTTTCGATGACGGGATTGACTGTCGTATACGCATCGACGATCTCCACTTCGGGATGCTGCGACGCGAACGCCTTCATCTCCTTTTGAATATCTTCGGCAACGGCCGTGTCCGAAAACCCATTGGATCGCTTGATCTGAACGGCAATCACCCGGTCTCCATTCAGATAGGCAAGGGACGAGCGCTCCGCAAAGCTGTCCGTCACTTTCCCAAGCTCGTCGAGCCGGACACTCTGTCCCGTCGAGAGGGGGATCGCCAACGTCGCTATATCCTCGACGGACGGAACGGCACCGAGCGTGCGAATGGTCTGACGCGAAGAGCCGATGTCGCCGCGACCGCCGGACTTGTCCGACTGCACAGATTTAACCCGTGCAGACACATCTGATGCGGTCACCCCGAGCGAGGTCATGGTGTTGGCATCGAGGTCGATATGGACCTCGCGATCAACCCCGCCCAGCCGATCGACCTCCCCTACCCCGCCGACCGACAGGAGCGCCTTGGTCATGTCGTTGTCGACGAACCAGGAGAGCTCGGTCTCGTTCAGTTGCTTCGAGCGCACGGCGTAGGCGACGAGGACGGATGATTGGACCGTAACCTTCGAGACCGTTGGCGAATCCATTTCCGACGGAAGATCGCTCTTGGCGCTGTCGACCGCGTTGCGCACTTCGTTCAGTGCGCTTTCGCTGTTTTTTTCGAGCTTGAACGAGACGCTGATGGCGACAGACCCGTCGGTGATCGTCGTCGTTATGTGATCGAGAAGGCTCAGGGTCGCGAGCTTGTCTTCGATCTTCCGTGCCACCTCCGTCTCGAGCTGGGTCGGCGCCGCGCCTTCCAGCGATGCGGCAATCTTGATGGTGGGAAGATCCATGTCCGGAAAATTCTGGACCTGCAGCTTGGAGAACGCCAGCAGCCCACAAACGGTCAACAATGCGAAAAGCAGGATTGGCGGGACAGGGTTGCGGATGGACCATGCGGAAATATTCATTGTGCCGCCCCGTAAACCTTCACGAGCGCGCCTTCCGACAGGAAAGCACCGCCAGACTGAACGATTGCCTCATCGCCCTTCAAGCCAGAAGAAATTTCGACCCGGTTGTCCCTGCGGCGACCGACATCGACGCGTGTCCGGTGAACCTTGTGCGCCTGATCGATTGTGAAAACGTAATTGATGCCGTCTTTGAAGACCAAGCTGGATTCCGCCACAGTCAGGGCGTCCTTGTTGCCGATATCGATTGTGCCCGACACATAGAGGCCCGACCTGGGCTGCGGCTCCTTGGGCAAGGCCACGTACACGATCGAGCGACCCGTATCGGTGCTGACTGTCGGCGCGATGAGCCTGACGGTACCCTTGAAAGTTGCGCCGTCGGGACGTCTGATCTCCGAGGTTTGCCCCTCTTTGATTTTCATAAGATATTGGGTCGGAATCTCAGCCTGCCACTCGATGCGTTGCTGACGCGTGAGACGAAACAACTCCGTTCCTGTGGATACCACGGCACCCAAGGACGCGGATCGCGACGTGATGATGCCGTCATCGACGGCGGCAATCGTGGTTTGCGCAAGTTTGATGCGCTGGCTTGTAAGCGTAGCCTGTTCGGAATCGAGGTCCGCCTGCGCACTTTGTTCTGTCGTGAGATATTCAACTTGCTTCTGATCGGAAAGTGCTCCCGAACCGCTCATTTGGCGGGCCCGGTCAGCATCCGCTTTCGCCTTTGTCAGGGATGCCTGCTTGGATACGACAGCGGCTTCCTCCTTGCGCAGATCCGCAATTACTGTCTCCTGGTTGAGCCGAACCAGAATGTCGCCCTTTTTTACAACGCTGCCGACGTCCGCCAGGACCTCGGTGATACGCAGCCCACTCGTTTCGGATTCAATGACGGCTTCATGCCACGGCTTGAGCCAGCCGGTCGCCGGCACGGTTTCGGGCCAGTCCTTGGTTTCCGGCTTGACCGCGACCACCGTCAATGCAGCTGCTCCCTCGGTCTTTGCCTGTTCTTCCGCCGAGACCTGTGCCACGCCTACCCAACAGGTGACGATGGCAGTCGCCAGCACCCGATGAACGAGACGGTTAGAGCGATGTCGGGAATTTTCAGTCGGTTCGATTTGGCGCGAATTTGTCATTGGGCGATTGGCTTTGCTGGTAGGTGCGGCGCTTCGACCAGGTCGCGCGCGGCAGGCTGTGAAATGTCAATTGGGCCGGTCCAACCGCCCCCGAGGGCTTTGTTCAGCGAGACGTAGTAAGTGGCGATATCGGTCCTGGTCTCGATGAGGTTCTGTTGAGCGGAGTACAGCGAGCGCTCGGCGTCCAGCACATCGAACAGATCGCCTTCACCGGATGTCTTGAGCTTTTTGGAGAGATTGGCGGCCGTGCGATAGCCTTCGACAGCCTTGCCGAGGTCCACCGACCGGGCACGCGATCGATTGAGGGAAACGATGGCGTTTTGAACGTCCTCCAAAGCGGAGAGGACGGCTGACTGATAAGCGAACACGTATTGGTCGCGCTGCGCCTTGGCGACATCGACCGCTGCCTTCAACTGGCCACCCTTGAAGATTGGGATTGTAAGCGACGGCCCGAACGACCAGCCGATCGTGGATTTCTTTCCGAGCTCCGAAACGCTCGCAGCAGATGAATTTATGGATCCCGTCAGGCTCACAGAAGGATACCGGTTGGCCTCGGCCTCACCGATCTTTGCGGTCGCCTGGGCCAGTTGCCGTTCAGCCTGGCGGACGTCGGGTCGGGTGTTCAAGATGTCAGCGGGTATTCCGACCGATAGCCTCGGAGGAGGCGCTGGAAGCCTCGATTTTTTGCCAAGAAGGCCGTCAAGCAGGAGAGGGGACTTGCCGAGCAGCACACCCAACCTGTTGACGGACTTGGCATAGGAGATTTCATAGGTCGGGATATCGGCATGGGTGGAGGCAGCCTGCGCCTCGGCCTTGGAGACATCCACCATCGATGAGCCGCCCGCCCCATATTCCGTCCGTGTGAGCGATGCGGTCTGGCTCTGGGATTTGGAAGAATCGCGAGCCAGTTCGGTGAGCTGCTGGTATTCCCGTGCCTGAATGTAATAGGTGGCAACGTCCCCGATCAGGGTCACGAGCGTATCGCGCAATTCCTCGTCTGCCGCATCGACCCCGTATTTCGCGGCTTCCGCCGCGCGCTTGTTGCCTCCGAACAGATCGAGTTCCCAGCTTGCATCGAAGCCCGGCTGGTAATTGTTGTAGATCGTCGCCGGCGCGCCGGCGGCAGCGGCGGTGCGATTGCGCGTCGCAGATGCCGTACCCTCGAGCGTTGGAAGCAATGTGCCCACCTGCTCTCGATAGCTGGCACGCGCTTCGCGCACCTTGGCCTTTGCGGTGGCAACATCTAGGTTCGCGGCAACGGCCTGCGCGATGAGATCGTCCAGAATTGGGTCCTTCATTTGCTTCCACCACTCAGCCAACTGAGGCGGCTTATCGGCATGGACGGCCGCCTTCCCGCTCCAGCTTGCAGCCATAGGGAAGCTTGGCTTCTGGTAGTCCGGACCCACGACGCAGCCACTGAGCCCGCCGGCGACCAGAAGCAGCGCGCACAACTGGCGGGGCGCTCCGTTAAGGCCTGCCCAGAGACGATGATGTCGGGCAACATGGAAATGGCGGTTGGCCGGTAATGCGCCGTTGGACCTGGGAGGAGCATTTTCACGGACGCTCGGCCAGAGAAACCGGGCTTGGGCTATGGTCATCTTGGTCAAACTGGCTCCGAGGCAATTGCCGACGGATCTTCTGATAGCGACTGCGATGTTAAGCGCCGTTAAGGAAGTGTAAAGTTGTGTAAAACTTCTACCGGTTCGCCATCTTCTGTATATTCGTTTATCTCTGACAACGTGGAAGCCAAGATGCCGAAAGTTCTTCTCATCGACGATGATATCGAGCTGACGACGCTTCTCAGCGAATATCTCGTGGAAGAGGGATTCGACGTCGAAACATCGACTGACGCCCGGGTCGGCATCTCCGGTGCCGCCGACCAATCGGTCGACATCATCGTTCTCGACGTCATGATGCCGAGAATGAACGGCATCGATGCGTTGCAGCGTATCCGCCGCCTTGGCAATGTTCCCGTCCTGATGCTCACGGCGAAAGGGGACGACATCGACCGGATTTCCGGCCTTAACCTCGGCGCCGACGATTATGTCGCCAAGCCCTGCTCTCCGGGTGAGCTTGTCGCGCGCATCCGCGCCATCCTCCGGCGAGCCGGAGGCCGACTTGATGAACAGGATATTCTTCGTGTCGGCGACCTGATCCTGAATTCTGCGGGGCGAGCAGCGCAATGGCAGGGAAAGCCGCTGGAATTAACGGGTGCCGAATACAATATTCTCGACGTGTTGGCGCGCAACGCCGGACAGCTTGTACCGAAACAGGAAATCTCCCGGCGTGCATTCGGTCGACCGCTGACGCCGTTTGACCGGCGCATAGATGTGCACATCAGCAGCGTCCGTCAAAAGCTCGGTGTTCGTGCTGACGGCACCTCGTGGATCCGCGCGATCCGTGGGCAAGGATACCAGCTGGTGCAGGCACTCTGATGCGGAGGCTCTTCTGGAGAATTTTCGCGATTGTCTGGCTGACGATGGCGGCGTCGCTTGCGCTATTGTTCGTCATCAATTCCCTTTTCGGCGTATTACCCCTCCCCGAGGAACTTCGCGATCAAAGAACAGGCCTGGCACTTGATACAGCCGCAGTGCTCTTGGCGAAAAACGGTGTTGGGATAACACAACAATACCTGACGGCAGTCGCCACGACACCCTCACCCGTTCATCTGAGCCTGGCGGTCATTGGAGATTCCATGGCATGTGCAACAAAGGTTACGGGTCAATTCGAGCGACGTATCCTCTATGGTGGCCAGTGCTATCAAGTGATCGCAGTCACAACAGAAATCGATTTTTTGGCGCGCACTCTGCCAAAGCTCGTCCCCTGGACGTCGGCAATGCTCGCTGCTGCGGTTACGGCCTATTGGCTAGCCCAGTATCTGACACGACCGGTAGAGCAGTTGCGAGGCGGTCTTCGCGCACTTGCGCAGGGTCACTTCGATGTCAGGATTGGCGGCGACACCAATCTGAAAAGAGACGAGATTCAAGCGCTCGCCCATGACTTCGACGTGACAGCCGCCCGTCTTCAGGATTTCCAGGATATCCAGCGACGTCTTTTCCACGACGTGTCTCACGAGCTTCGGTCGCCCCTATCTCGACTTCAGGCGGCCGTGGGGCTGCTGAAGCAGAATCCCAGCCGGTTGCAGGCTATGGCCGAGCGCCTTGAGCGCGAGATCGCGCGGATGGACGACCTCGTCGGTGAAGTTTTGACGCTCGCGAGACTGACGGCGAGCGACAAACAGCCAATGGAGCGGCAGACTGTCGATCTGGTCGATTTGCTTCAGGAGATTGTCGATGACTGCGCTTTTGAAGGCGCCTCCCGCAACATCCACGTCACCTACGAAGGCGCGAAATCTTTCGTCACATCGGTAAATGGTGAGCTTATTTACAGGGCTATCGAAAACGTCGTGCGCAATGCCGTAAAATACGCGCCGCCGGATTCAAGGGTTGTCATTTGCGCAGAAAGAGCCGGCCAAAACTTCGTCATCACAGTCCTCGATGAAGGACCCGGCATAGCGAAAGACATCCTCGCCGCCATATTCCAGCCGTTCCGCCGTGGAAACGATGTGCCTGAAGGTACCCCCGGCTTCGGACTCGGATTGGCAATCACCAAACATGCTTTCGCCAGCCACAGCGGCCATGTGGAAGCGGAGCTTCCTGCCAAAGGCGGTCTGCTCATGCGGATGACACTTCCCGTTTGACCTGTCTTCTTGGAATGACAGCAGGCAACTGAGCACCCCGGTTATGCCGGAGTGCTCTGGTTGCGTCAATTCAGACGACGGGCCGCAGATCGCGAACCGTACTGACCGATTCCAGCAGTGCAGCAAGGTGCAGGATCGTCGATGAGTTGTGCTCATGTGAGGCTCCTTCGAGATTTGCCTGCATATCGATCTGGCGGCGGAGGTTGGCATCAAGGCCGCAAGCCTCTACTACCACTTCCCGAGCAAGGCGGATCTCGCGATCGCCGTGGCGAAGCGATGCTGGCAAGACTCGGCCGAATACCTTGAGGGTCTGCTGGCAGAGACGCCGCACGATCCGGGCCGCTCCCTGCATCGATATCCTGAGACATTTCGTTGGGCGTTGCAGAACGACAACCGCATGTGCCTCTGCAGCTTCATGGGTGCCGAGTACGACGACTTGCCTGAGGCGCTAAAAAAAGAAGTGCAGACGTTCGCCGATGTCAACGTGGCGTGGCTGAGCAAAACCCTTTTTGCTGCAGGGATTGTCGGCCATGAAGAGAGCGAAGCACGAGCTCATGCCGTCTTCGCCGCCGTGGCCGGCGCCCAGCTAATGGCAAGGAGTCGATCAGACATAACACTCTATGATGCCTTGATCGACGCCTATCGCATTGCCGGGCTCCTTCCGGCATAGTGACAACAGAGTGCCCGGCAGTGGGGTCCCCAAATGTCTTGCTAACGTCGTATCGCCCCCTGAAACCCGTGAGGTGCCGATGCGACGGTCAGCGGTCGCTCGAACAGGCGATCAAGCAGTTAGCCTGAACACGCAACCCATCAGATCCCATACCGCCGATCGAGCTCTTCGAGGCCAGATTGCACTTCATCGATCGCGATTGGCTCTGGCGTTCCAGGCAGTTGACGAAGGCCGGGCTTTGAGTCGATCGCATAGAAATCCGACGCCCACGCCGCGAGGATGGCGCGCTTGTCATCGACGGAAAGAGTCGGCGCTCTCACCACGTCGATCGGCCTCCGAAGCTTCATGCCCTGAATAAGAACCGACGGCCCCATCGCCATTGCATTGTTGGCGGCCTGCTGCAACATTGTGTGCATCATCGGTCTACCTCATCGTACCTGAGGATCCCGGTCACGCCGCTGGCGTGACGCGGCGATCACGTTTGTTTCGGGCGCCAGCAGATCGTGTTTCTCGGCAAAGGCGGCAAACAGTCCCCGCACGGTCTCTCCTTCGATCTCACCCCGCAACGCGGCATTGCATGCCTTGAGCACAACCGAATGGGCTGGGTCTCTAAGTGAGGCAGGCCATTCGATGAGATGCCGGTAGGCGTCCATCACGCCGCTTACTTCCGTCGGAAAGCCAAGACCGACAAGAATGGAAACGGGCTGTCTGAACATATCGGATTTCATAGCTCTCTCCTTTCCAACCCCGAATGTTGATGGGCGCCGCTACAACTGCGCCCGGTTTAGCCAAGACGACAGAGTCAAGCGGCCTTGCGAGCTTCGATCTGCGCGTGAGCGGCAGAGGTCAAAGCGGCCTCGTTTTGGATTGAGATTTTGCGCGGCTTTAGGGCCTCTGGGATCTCGTGAATGAGATCGATCGACAGGACACCGTTGCTCAGATCTGCTCCGTTCACCCGGACATGATCGGCAAGCTTGAACCGGTGCTCGAACGGACGGGCGGAGATACCGCGATGCAGGCAGCAATCGGTGGATGCTTCCTGCTTCCTGCCAGTGACAGTCAGCAGCTTGGACTGTAAGCTGATGTTGAAGTCGTCCCGGGCAAAGCCAGCCACCGCGATCGATATCCGGTAGGTGTCGTCATCGTTCTTGACTATGTCGAAGGGCGGCCAGTCGTTGGTCAAGCGGGCGCGCTCAGCGTTTTCCAGAAGGTTGAGCACCCGTTCGAAGCCGACGCTCGAGCGGAACAGCGGTGCATAGTCGTAAGATGTTGCCATAGCCATATCCTCCTCTAAGCAACATGGTTACGGAAGCGCCAAAAGGCAGCGTCGGACCGGTGTCGGACCTGTCATCAGCGGCTGACCTCATTCGAATTGGTTTTTGCAATTTTTAAGTTCAAGGGCCATTGTGAAAAAAATTCGCTCGCCTTGTCCCGGACAAGAACTTCTCGAATGACACGCAGCCTGAAACACGCGCGGCAACGACCGCGCCGATCGTCCTTGCGAACCGGTCGGTTGGTCCGATTGTCTGCGTCGCAGCTTAATGTACAGAGCGGCTGATAACGCGATGCGGATAAGCTGCCTTGAATTGCGATATCATCGCAAAGGCCTGCTGCAACACCCGCTCGGCAACCTCGGGCCTGTCACGAGCAAGTTCATCGGCATGGATGCGGATTGCTTCTGCCATATTGGCCGACAGTGCCGCAAAACGTCCCTCGCCATACACCACAGCCTCCTGTGAGGCGGTCTCAAGCCAACGGGCAAAATCGACGATGATCTCCTCCCGCTCAGGGATGCTCGCGCTTTTGATGATATTGATGTTTTCTTCCATGCGGCCTCACTCCATACAAACGTGGACAAGTCGGCAGAGCTCATCAAGACTCGGCCGCCCGATGAGCTAGGAAGTGAGGAAATAAGCTTCAAGCCTCAGTGGAGTTTGAATTCCCCGTCGACGCGCCGCCACTCATTGGGGCCGATTAGGCGCTGGTGGCTATAACGCACCGAATGCAGCGGCCCATCGAGGGAAGCCTGCCAGAAATCCAGGAACCTGCGCATTTCGGGAAAGTCAGGGGCGAGATCGTAATCCTGCCAGACATAGGTCTGCAGGACGGATTCGAAATCCGGGATGCGATAGAGAATATGCGCGGTTGTCAGCCCATAGCCTTTCAGCTGGCGCTCCAGATCAGATGAAAAATTCATGCTTTCATCTCCGTTTTGTGACATCAGGAGGATGCCTCAACTGTGCGCCATCATCAACCTTTCCAAACGAAAAAATTGATATTGTCATTCCTTTACAGCGTGTTAGCAGCCGTCAAAACCGAGTGCTAATTTTTTTCCGCTACCCTCTTGAAATCAAAAAAATACGAAAATAAATTTTTGCGCGAAACGCTCAAAGAGGTTTCGTTCCTGCCCGACTGGGCATCCGGCCGGGCAACAACGTCATCATTGTTTGTCCATGGAGGAAAACATGTCGTTTAGACCGCTTCATGATCGCATTCTCGTCCGTCGCGTCGAATTTGAAGAGAAGACCAAGGGCGGCATCATCATCCCCGATACCGCCAAGGAAAAGCCGCAGGAAGGCGAAGTCATCGCCGTCGGGCCCGGCGCGCGGAATGAAGCCGGTCAGATCCAGGCGCTCGACGTCAAGGCCGGGGACCACATCCTGTTCGGCAAGTGGTCCGGCAATGAGATCAAGATCAACGGCGAAGACCTGCTGATCATGAAGGAAAGCGACGTCATGGGCGTTATCGAGGCCCAAGTCGAGCAGAAGAAGGCCGCCTGAGCCTGACCTGTCTAACCATCAGTCAAATAGCTGCCTATTGAGGAGTTAAAAAAATGGCTGCGAAAGAAGTCAAATTCAACACCGATGCCCGTGAACGCATGCTGCGTGGGGTCGACGTTCTGGCGAATGCCGTGAAAGTCACGCTCGGCCCGAAAGGTCGCAACGTTGTTATCGACAAGTCGTTCGGCGCACCGCGCATTACCAAAGACGGCGTATCTGTCGCCAAGGAAATTGAGCTTGAAGACAAGTTCGAAAACATGGGCGCACAGATGCTACGCGAAGTGGCGTCAAAGACCAACGATCTCGCCGGCGACGGCACCACCACCGCGACTGTTCTGGCCCAGGCGATCGTCAAGGAAGGTGCCAAGGCGGTGGCATCCGGCATGAACCCGATGGACCTAAAGCGGGGCATCGACATCGCCGTCGATGCGGTCGTCAATGAACTGAAAGCCAACGCTCGCAAGATCACCAGCAATTCCGAAATCGCCCAGGTCGGCACCATCTCCGCCAACGGCGACGAGGAGATCGGCCGGTATCTTGCTGAAGCAATGGAAAAAGTCAGTAATGAGGGCGTTATCACGGTCGAGGAAGCCAAAACGGCTGAAACCGAGCTGGAAGTCGTCGAAGGCATGCAGTTCGACCGCGGATATCTCAGCCCCTATTTCGTCACCAATCAGGACAAGATGCGGGTTGAGCTTGAGGATCCCTACATCCTCATCCACGAGAAAAAGCTTTCCAACCTGCAGGTGATGCTGCCGGTTCTGGAATCGGTGGTGAAATCCGGTAAGCCGCTACTGATCATTGCAGAAGACGTCGAAGGCGAAGCGCTTGCAACGCTCGTCGTCAACAAGCTGCGTGGCGGCCTCAAGATTGCCGCGGTCAAGGCTCCGGGATTTGGTGATCGCCGCAAGGCGATGCTTGAAGATATCGCCGTCCTGACGGGCGGAACAGTCATCTCGGAAGATGTCGGTATCAAGCTTGAAAACGTCACGCTGAATATGCTCGGCCGCGCCAAGAAGGTGGCAATCGAGAAGGAAAATACCACCATCATCGATGGCGTTGGCTCAAAGGTCGAGATCGACGGTCGCGTTGCGCAGATCCGCGCTCAGATCGAGGAAACCGCTTCGGACTACGACCGCGAAAAGCTTCAGGAACGTCTTGCCAAGCTCGCTGGTGGTGTGGCCGTGATCCGTGTCGGCGGATCGACCGAAGTCGAAGTAAAAGAGAAGAAGGACCGCGTCGACGATGCGCTGCATGCGACCCGCGCCGCCGTCGAAGAAGGTATACTACCCGGTGGGGGCGTGGCACTCCTGCGCGCGGTCAGGGCCCTGGATGGCCTGCCTACAGCCAATGACGATCAGCGCGTGGGGATCGACATCGTTCGTCGGGCGATCGAGGCACCAGTCCGCCAGATCGCGGAAAACGCCGGCGCCGAGGGTTCGATCATCGTCGGCAAGCTGCGCGAAAAGACCGATCTATCCTTTGGCTGGAACGCCCAGACAGGCGAATACGGCGATCTTTATGCCCAGGGCGTCATTGATCCCGCCAAAGTGGTGCGCACCGCGCTGCAGGATGCAGCCTCCGTCGCCGGCCTGCTGGTCACGACAGAAGCAATGATTGCTGACAAGCCCAAGAAGGACGCCGCACCGGCGCTGCCTGCCGGCGCTGGTATGGACTTCTAGCATCACGGAGGCCCGCCCGTGTACGCGGGCGGGCCTCCAGGGACGATCCCGAGCGGATTGACCTTCGGCGTTGAACTTGGAAACACGCCAAGCAAACCGAGATGGTGGATCGATGCCGGGCCGTTACCGATCTAGGACGCCAGCCAAAGCCTTCTCTCTTTGAAAACCAAGGTGCGTCGCGGGCGAAGGGGCACAGCTCAACGCGAAGCAATGATCGCGAGCCATGCAAGAGGTAATGACGATAATTGATCGCCATTCGATATTCAGCATGGACTTCGGTTACAACGACGCACGCTTGTTGACTTCAACAAGCTCGACCAGGGGTCACGATTGTGGACAAGAGATAAGCGCCTGGCGGCAGCAGCACAAAAAGTTGGTGCGACGCTTCAACCGCATGCGCAAGCCTCTCGTTAAAACCGAAACGCAGGACCGGTCGGCAATATTTGGCTCTTGATGAGAGCCGAAACTCGACCCTGCTGTTTCGCTTCACGGAATAGCGCCAATTTTTGGAACATTACCAGACCATGCCGCGGGCGGCGATGTCTTCGGTGCGGGTGACGATGCCGTGGCGATGGAAGATCATGGTGTCGAACATGTTTGTCACGACGCAGGTGTGGTTCGGGATGATGCGGATCTTTTCACCGATGGCGGGAAAGGTGTCGCTGCAGGCGGAGATGTCGATGACGCCGTGCTCCTCGGAGAGCGCCTTGATGACGGCATCCGGAAAGTCGACAATGAGGCCGTAGTCGGAAAAGCCGAGCAGATCGCTGGTGAGAACCTTCACTCCAGCATCGATCACGGCGCGGCCGGGTGCCGGGCGTGAAACGACGGTGGCAAGAATGGTCATGGCGCAATCGGCCTCGGTGCAGTGCCCGGCGCGGATCAACGAGCGGTCGTTATAGACGTAGGTGCCTGCCCTGTATTCGTTTGCCGCCTTCACATCGTGACCATCGAACAGGCTCGGCGTGCCGCCATGGCTGATGACAGGGCATGGGATATCGGCATCTGCCAGCAGCATCGCAGCACGGGCGAAATAGGCCTGGACCGCCTGCGCCGAATCCGGCTTTGGATAGGTCAGCAGCCCGCCGAAGACGAGCCCCGGGCTCTCATGGATATATCGCGCCAGATCAAAGGCTTGATCAGGATCGGCGACACCGCAGCGACCGGCACCGGTGTCGCATTCAACCAGGACATTCAGCGTCTTCGAACCGTTGAAACGGCCCGATAGTCCGTCGACCGTGGTCCGGCTGTCGGCCACGACCTTGAGGCTCGATATGCGCTCGTTGAGGGCGGCCAGGCGATCGAGTTTCTCGGCGCCGAGGATGTTGAAAGTAATCAGGATATCGTCGAAACCGGCATCGGCGAAAACTTCCGCCTCGGTGACCTTCTGGCAGTTTATCCCCTTGGCACCGGCTGCAACCTGCTGTGCGGCAACGCTGATCAGCTTGTGTGTCTTGATGTGTGGGCGAAAATCCAGTCCGTGGCTGTCCGCATAGGCCTGCACCCGCTCGATGTTCGCCGTCATCCTGTCCTCGTCGATGACCGGTCGCGGCGTTGAAAGGTCGGCAATCGCGTCGCCCGGCTTGGGCATCATTTCGAAGGGGCGGGCATGCAGCATCATCTGTACTCCTGGCGCTATCGGCAACTGGGTGGCGACTCGTCGCCTCGCACGCGAGCGTCCCCAAGGCTGGACGGGCTGTCAACCGAAGATCACACAAGAGCGATGTTCCGAGCATCTCTGACCGTCCGCCAGACAATGGATGGCGCCGAACTGATCGCTCACGGGGCACGGGGCCTGCTCGACCATTTCCCCTCCAATCCATCGGCGTGCCATGCGGCAAGCCTGCGATAATGATGGGTCGCGACAGAAATATTCAATTTTTTGCCTAGGAAACCGGCAGAAGCAACAGTCATCATTATTTATGAAAACCATTTGACTAAATAGAATTGTGCTGCCATCCTGAGCTTGCATGGAGTTTTGGGATGGCATTGCGGGGCACCAATCAGGAGTCGGGAAGGCCCTACAATAGGCGGATCGTGCTTGAATCGATCCGGCTTCTGGGTCCGACCACCCGTGGCGATATCGCCACTCGAGTAGGACTGACGGTGCAGACCGTTTCCACCATCGTCCGCGAGCTTGAGGAACAGGGTCTCATCCTGTCCGTAAAAGAGGAGCCCCGGGGACGCGGCATTCCGCCCTCGACGCTGACCATCAATCCCGACGGCGGGCTTTCCATCGGGATCCACATCACACCGCTTTTCATCGAAGCGGCGCTGGTCAACCTGCTCGGTGACGTTGTCGACAGCCGCCATCGCGTCGCCTTGAATCCAATTCCGGACGACGCTTTCGCGCTGATCGAAGAGATGATCTCCGAGCTGAAGGCAGGCCTTCGCGGCGGCCGTTTGCTGGGTGCCGGCCTGGCGCTGCCGGGACCCTTCGACGTCGAATCCATGAGCTTCGTCGGCTCCACGACGATGATCGGCTGGAAGAACGTCGACATCCGCCAGCGCCTCGCCGATGCCACGGGCCTGCCTGCGTTCTTCGAGAACGACATGGCAGCCGCAGCGCTCGGCGAGCAGCTTTACGGCCTCGGGCAGCAGCTTTCGGATTATTACTACCTGTTCTTCAGCGTCGGTCTCGGCGGCGCCATGATGCATGACGGCCTCGTTATGCGCGGGGCCTGGGGGAATGCCGGGGAAATCGGCCACATGCCGGCCGTCCCCGACGGCGAGCCTTGCCCGTGCGGCAACCGCGGCTGCCTGGAGCGCTATCTGTCCCTCGATGCCTTCAACAGGCGCGGGCTGTCGGAGGCCGACTGGGTGCGCGAGATCGCGCCGATCTTCCGCAACACGATCCGCACCATCGAGAACCTTTTCGATCCCGAAACCGTCGTCATCGGCGGGCTAGCACCACAGCCGCTGATAGACGAGCTGGCGTCGCTGGTCGACGGGCTCAATAGCTCAGTTTCCGACCGCTCAGACCGCGCCCATCCACGCGTGATGGTGGCGAGCGATTGCCAGCATTCAGCGCTCCGCGGTGCGGCGGCGCTTGCGGTCTTCGGGGCGCTCTCGCCACGCTTCGGCCAGATGTTTGAAACTTCAGAAAAAGGGATTGCCGTATGACTGAGAAACTGCTCGTCCTCGATGGTGTTCGCAAGAACTTCGGCGCGATCGAAGCCCTGAAGGGTATCAGTTTCTCGATCGGCAAGGGCGAGGTCGTCGCCCTTCTCGGTGATAACGGCGCCGGCAAGTCGACACTGGTGAAAATCATCTCCGGTGGCCTGCAGCCAACTGCCGGACACATGCTTTTCGAGGGCAAGGAGTTCCAGGCCAAAACCCCCGCGGAGGCAAAGGCAGCCGGTATCGAGACCGTCTACCAAGACCTGTCCCTTTGCACCAATGTCGATGTGGTCGGCAATTTCTTCATGGGTCGCGAGATCACCCGCAAGTTCGCCGGCATACCGTTTCTTGACGAGAAAGCGATGGAGAAAATCACCAGCGAGGCGCTGTCCAGCGCCGGAACGCGCATTCCTTCCATGCGCACCAAGGTCGAGCACCTGTCCGGCGGCCAGCGCCAGGCGATCGAGCTCAACCGCTTCGTCCACTGGGGCGGAAAGCTGGTGCTGCTGGACGAGCCGTTCGCAGCGCTTGGCGTAGAACAGACGCGGCGCGGGCTCGACATGATCCGCCACGTTGCCAACCAGGGCATCGGGGTCGTCATCATCACCCACATCATGCAGCAGGCCTTCCAGGTCGCAGATCGCATTGTCGTCATCCGCCACGGCGTCGTCGCCGGCGATGTCGAATGCAGCAAGACAAGCCCGGATGCAGTGATCCAGATGATCACAGGGCAAACTCTCGCCGGAGCCGGACCGGTGGGCAGACAATGAAAGGGGTCCGGCTCAAACTGGAGAGAACGATCATGAAGCGAATAATGCTAACCTTGCTGAGCGTGATGGTGCTCGGCTTGTCCATGCTCACGACAGCCGCCGCCGAAAGCAAGGGCACCGTTTATTACCTCGTGCCCACCCTGCTCGACGAATTCCAGACCGGCTCGGTCAACGCCCTGCAACTGTTCCTGAAGCAGGCCGGCTATGACATGAAGACACTGAATGCCGACAACAAGACTGACGCCCAGCAGTCGCAGATGAACGACGTCATGGCGCTGAAGCCTGCGGCGATCATTCTCGCTGCCGTCGATTTCAACGCGCTGAAGCCCTCGATTGAATCAGCCCGTGCTGCCGGCATTCCTGTCGTCGAATTCGACCGCCAGATCACCTCGACGCCGTCTGATTTCACCTCCGTGGCCGGCACGGTCGAGATCGGCCATATCGCCGGAGATCAGGCCGAGGCGATGCTGAAGGCCAGGAAAGGTGACGTGAAGGGCAAGATTCTGCAGGTCCTCGGCGACCCTGGCGACCCCTACACGCTCGATATCCAGAAGGGCTTCGAGGAAAAGATGAAAGCCTTTCCCGGCGTCAAAATCATTTCGGTTCCCGCCATGCAGTGGGAAGCGAGCAATGCCGGTACCATCGTCTCCGACCAGATGCTCGCCAATCCCGATATCGACCTGATCTTCCTGCATGCCGCCCATCTCTCGGTGGCAGCGGTGGCTTCGCTCGAGGCAGCCGGCAAGAAGCCGGGCGATGTCATGATTATGAGCTCGAACGGCGCTCCCGTCGGTCTCGACCTGATCCGCAAGGGCTGGCTCAATACCGAAGTCGAGCAGCCGCTCTACGCCCAGGCCGCCGCCGTTGCCATGTTCATGGACAAGGTGGTCGCCAAGCAGGAGATCAAGGCCGGCACTTATGACGTGCTGGGTCTGAAGAGCGAGGTAACGATCGAGCCATGGGGGCCGAACATCAAGGTCCCGGGCTCCGCAATCACCAAGGCCAATGTCGACAACCCCGCATTCTGGGGCAACCTCAAGCCACCTGCTGGAACGATTGAATCCGTAAAGTAGTCGGACTTTCCGTCCGGGGTCACAGTACCCCGGACCCCTCCCCTCCAATTCGGATTTGCCTGATGACGCCTCGTACACGCAAAACCCTCGAATACGTTCTCGATAATCTCGTCTGGTTCATGCTTATCCTCGTGCTTGCCGTATTTTCGGCGGTGATCCCGAACTTCTTCCAGATCGGCATCTTTACCAACATCATCGAAGCGTCGAGCGTGCTCGGCGTCATGTCGATCGGCCTGGCGCTGGTGATCATCACCGGTCACATGGACCTCTCGGTTGAATCAGTGGCCGCACTCTCGGCGATGGCCGTCGGTATCCTCTTCTGCTCTGCCGGCATAGGTCTCGGCATCAAGCTGTCGCCCGAATGGCTCATGGTCCCCGTTTCCCTGCTGATCGCCTGTTCCATCGGCGGGCTGATCGGGCTCCTCAACGGAGTGCTGGTCGTCAAGCTGAAGATGAGTGCCTTCATCATCACGCTGGCGTCGTTCATCTGGGTGCGCGGCATCGTGCTTGCGATCTCGGGCGGACGATCGGCCCAGGACCTTGCGCCGGCCATCCGCTGGTTCGCCATCGAGCGTTTCCTCGGCATTCCGCTTTCGGCCTGGATCGCCATCTGCTGCTTCCTGATCTTCTCGGTTATGATGTCGAAAACGAAATTCGGTCGGCATCTGGTCATGATCGGCGGCAACGAAACCGCGACATACCGGGCCGGCATTCGCGTTACCCGCAACCTGATCCTCGCCTTCGTCATGGCAGGTGCCATTGCCGGGCTCGCAGGCTGGTTGCTGGCCATTCGGACATCGGGTTCCACTGCCAACCTCGGCGTCGGGCTCTTGTTCAATGCCTTTGCAGCGGTGGTGATCGGCGGCGTCAGCCTCAAGGGCGGCGTCGGCGGCCTGCCGGGCGTCTATGCCGGCGTGCTGCTGCTTTCCTCCATCAATACCGCCATCAACCTCATGGGACTGCCGGCAAACTACACCCAGGTCATCCACGGCTTCCTGGTACTCGCCGCAGTTCTTCTCGATACATTCAAACAAAGACTTCGCCAGAGGCTCGCATGACAGACAGACTGAAAGACAAGGTGGCATTGGTCATCGGCGCATCGCGTGGCATCGGCAAGGCCGTCGCCCTGCGGTTCAAGGAAGAGGGTGCGAAGCTCGTGCTCGCCGATTTCGAAGAAAACGAGGGCGAGGCAACCGCCAGCGAACTCGGAGCAGATTTCATTCGCACCGATGTCTCATCGATGGAGGAGACTGTCGCTGCCGTCTCGCTCGCCATCGAGCGTCATGGCCGCCTCGACATCATCGTCCAGAACGCGGGCATCTATCCCTGGCAGTTGATCGAACACACCACGCCCGACGACTGGGACCGGGTGCTGGCCGTCAACCTGCGCGGTTGCTTCAACGCCGCGCGCGCAGCCCTTACGCCAATGAAGGCGCAAGGGTCAGGCACCATCCTTTTCACCTCGTCGATAACGGGGCCGCATGTCACCAGCCCGGGCCATGGCCACTATTCGGCCAGCAAGGCCGGCATCAACGGCTTTATCCGCTCGGCCGCGCTGGAATTCTCGTCCTACGGCATCACCGTCAACGGCGTCGAGCCGGGCAATATCCTGACCGAGGCCGTACAGATGCACCGCAGCGCTGCCTTCATCAAGAACATGGAGGATTCGATCCCGCTCGGCCGTCTCGGAACACCCCGGGATGTCGCCAACGCCTTCCTGTTCCTCGCATCGGACGACGCGAAATACGTGACGGGCACGACGATCGTCGTCGATGGCGGACAGCTGTTACCGGAAGGCGCCGACTTCAAGATCCTGCCGACCTGAGCGGATTTGCGGACCGCGGGCTGACAGCTAACTGTAATAGGATAGCAGGTCCTGGCCCGGTTTGCTTAGCCAGTCTGCTGTCCCTGCGATGTAACCGGCTATGTGCTGATCAGGGGTTACCAGATAGGTAATCGGCATTCCGTAAAGCGGAAACTGCTGGCCTGAGGCAGCATCCGTTCCCGCTACTGTACCGTTCGGATCCAGGTAGATCGGCAAGCCCGCGACGGAGAGATCGGAGAGGAAGAGCTTGACGTCTCCGCGATCGCCCTTGTCGATTGAAACTGCGGCGACGTCGATCCGCTTTCCCATGGAAGCCTTCAGTTTCGCCAGGGCAGGAATATCCGTCTTGCAGAAGACACACCACGTCGCCCAGAAGCTTACCAATGTTACTTTGCCACTGGCTGGCTTCAGGATTTTTGGCTTGCCGTCGAGGCCAGACAGCGTCGTCGGCGCCATGACAAGCGATGGCTCCAGAATGGTGAACTGGTGATGGTCAGAATAAAGCACCGGCGGATTGTCAAAAGAGCGGGCCGGCGCAACGTGCGGATATGCAAGGGTCGCTGCCGCGCCAAGGCCGCCTGCAACTACGCTCCGCCGCGTTACCGGCTTGCGCAGCCCGCGCGTCGTCAAATCATGCATGAATATAGCTCCATCCGGCTTCCTGGAGATCGACCAGTCTCCCTACACCATAAGGGACGACCTTCACGCCCTCCAGTAGCGTTATTTCCTGTCCCTCCTTTTTCTCGGCAATCGCCTTCGAGGAACCACAGACACTGAGCGTCAGCCCGGGGATGAGTTCCCGCAGCGCGCGGATGGGATCGGCAAGGGGAGATTTGTCGGCGCGAAACATCGCGATGCCCGCGGCGTTTGCGACGATCTCGATCAGCGGTGGCTCGCCCTTGTCGCCATAGTATCGGCTCAGATTCATGGAGCCGCCGATCGCGTGACCCATGATTGCCTCATCGCTGCTATCGACGTGGAATATCACGCGGTGAGGCTTCTTCCATTTTGCGGCGGGCGTGATGGCGGGGCTTGGCTCGGACGCCAAGGCAGGCCTTGCGGTGGCAAAGCCGACGAGCCCAAACGACATCATCGTCATCACGCTACGCCGCAGGAGCGGAAAACGGTCCTCCTCGAACTTCATACGATTTGCTTCCTCACACGATAGGCGACCGCTTCGGGTTCAACGCGGGTTCGAAGGGTGTCGTTTTGCACTTCATGGGTGATATCGAGGAAGGACTGCACAGCAAGCAATCCTCGCTCCGTCAGACCTGGTCTGTCCGAGACAAAATCGGAAAGCGCTGTGTGCGACCCCAGACAATGAACAGGCAGAGTGCCAGCAGAACGACATTCAGCGGCAACACCGCGAATTCGCCACGGGAAATGTGGAACGCTGAGGCACAGATCTGCAGCGCCGTGCAGCCAAATGCTGCAGCTACGGTGAGCCGGGGCCGGATTCGGGTCAGCGCCGGCATGAAGATGCCGATGCCGCCGGCGATATCGATGAGCCCCATCAGGCGCACGAAGCTGGAGGGAACGGCACCTGTCCACGGCATCATGCCGGCCAACTGGGAGATCGGTGTGGTCAGCTTGGTCAAGCCGAAGAAACAGAAGCTGGCGAAGAGCAACGCCTGGGCTGCCCAAAGCGCGCCTTTGAGCAGCTTGTGACTATTTCTGGTCTCGATGCCGATTGCGGAGGGGATCATGTCGTGCCTCTTCACATCTCTGGTGAATTCATCTGCTCGGCGAGAACTTGCCTTCGCCATGCGTGAAATGAAATTGGGATAGTTTCGAAGGAGACGTTCGGATAATCTGAACAGTATGAACGCTGCATCCTTCGACCAATTCGCTGTTTTCGTAGCCATCGTTGACGAGGGCAGCTTCGCGGCGGCAGCCAAAAGCATGAACCGGGCGCACTCGGCGATAACCTATGCCATCCAGAAACTAGAGGACCAAACGGGCGCGCTGCTCTTCGACCGCTCCGCTTACCGTCCGGTGCTCACCGAAGCGGGCATTGCGCTGTTGCCGCGCGCGCGAAGGATCCTCGATGTCGTCGCGGAATATCAACTCGTTGCCACGGGATTGGCAAAAGGCGTGGAGACGGAGGTCAGGCTCGTGATCGATCCGTTCATTCCGATGGACCTCGTGACGACGATCCTAAAGGCTTTTCACGAGACCTTCCCGACCCTGCAGGTGCGTCTGATGGTCGAGCCGGTCGAAACGTCTGTCCGGGCGCTGATGGATGGTTGGGCAGATGTCGCGATTACCGTCGATTATTTCCCCTTGACCAACCAGCTGGAACGCAGTGCGTGCGGATTGATCGAACTCGTTGCAGTCGCGGCACCTGCACATCCTCTTGCCAGGATCGCCGGCCCCATCCAACCTGAAGTTCTGCGAGATCACCTGCAGCTCATTCTTGCAGCACGTCCCTCCGTTTCGACAAAGCAGGATCACGGGATCATCGCCGTCAATCGCTGGTATACGACCGAACTCGAGACCAAGCACGCTATGCTGCTTGCCGGCCTCGGGTGGGGTAGCATGCCACGGTCGCGAGTGGCAGCAGATATCGCAGCGGGCAAGCTCGTCGAGCTCCACCCGACAGAATGGGATGGACTGGACAGGATGCCGCAATTTCCCTTCGTTGTTGCACGGAGAAGGGGCACGGCCCTGGGCACAGCGGGTCGCTGGCTCGTGGAGAGGCTGTCGGAGAAATGACACCGGGTGCAGCGCGGCGAGACCACATTCAGTCCGTCGGAAGCCCTCACTTTTTTTTGCAAAACAACTCTTGAAACCGAATTTTTGGAAAACCATATAATTGTTGCTGGATGCCAGAAAGGGCCAGCGATCACCGAGGCGCCGGTTGCTTCGGCGTCTTCGTACCCATGTTGCTTCAAGGAGGATATGGCTATGGCAACATCTTATGACTATGCACCGCTTTTCCGTTCGAGCGTCGGTTTCGACCGCGTCTTCAACCTTCTCGAAAATGCTCAGCGCGCGCGTTCGATCAGCGACTGGCCGCCTTATGACATCGTCAAGACGGGCGACGATACCTACCGCATATCGGTCGCAGTCGCCGGTTTCTCGCAGGACGAGCTGAGCCTGACGTTCCAGTCGAACCTGCTGACGGTTACCGGAAACAAGGCGGAAACGCAGGGTGAAGGTTATCTGCACCGCGGAATTGCCGGTCGCCCGTTCGAGCACCGCTTCGAATTGGCAGATCACGTCCGCGTCTCCGGCGCTGGTCTGTCGAATGGCCTGCTGTCCATCGATCTGGTCCGCGAAATTCCGGAAGCGATGAAGCCGCGCAAGATCGAGATCCAGACAGGCCCGACTTTGGCCGCGAGCACGACCGCTCCACAACTTGAAGCCAAGAAAGCTGCCTGAGGATGTCAGTGAACATATGAGCATTGGGGGGCGCTGGCTTCCAGCGCCCTTTCCGGCGCAATCAGCCGGTCGCCGGTTCTGACCTGCGAATGAGAGAGCGGATCGCGATGAGCGTGACGCAGGCGACCGAGACCAGGAATATGGCGCCGGACATCGCGTAGATGACTGGCGACGCACCGGAATTCATCTTGCCGAACAGCACCACCGGAAGGGTGTTCTGGCGGCCCGCCAGATAGAAGGCCCGGGTGAATTCGTTCAGTGAAAGCAGGAAAGAGAATATGAAAGCGCTTATCAGGCCCGGCCGGATGAGCGGCAAGGTAATATCGATGAACTGGCGCCAGCGGGTGGCGCCGAGATCGGCGGCCGCGACGAGATAGGACCGGCGCACGGCAGCAAAGCTCGTCAGGATAACGATGAAGGCGAACGGCATCGCCCACAGCACATGGCCTGCGATGACCGTCATGCTCGACGCCTTGATACCGGCGCGCGTGAAAACGGCCGATAGAGCCAGCCCCTGGATGACGCCCGGCACGAACATCGGCAGGATGACGGTCAGGAACCATGCCCGCCGCCGGGCTCGCAATTCGAAATAGGCAAGGGCTGCGAGCAGCGACATCCCTGTCGCCAGAACCGCCGTGACCGTCGCAATGATCAGGGACTGCTCCAACGCCGATATCAGCGCTGTTTCCTTCGGCAGCGCGAGGTACCACTGAAGACTGAGGTTGGAGAGGCTCGGAAGACCCGGCTGCAGCGCCGGATTGAACGACACGGCAAGCAGATAGAGTGGCGGCGCGTAGATGACGAGTAGTCCCGCAATGGTGACGACCCAGAGCAGGATGCGGTTGGAAAGTCCTTCACGGATCATCATGGCGACTGATCCTCGAAGAGCGAGGCAAGGTCGAAAAGCCGGTTGCCGACCAGCACCAGACCGAAGATGACAGCAAGCACCACCGTCGAAATTGCAAATGCCAACGGATAGTTGGCGACACGCATGACGTCGTTGATCATCACCGAAACGATCGAAGCGCCCGCGCCGCCGAGCATCTGGACCTCTGTCGAAGACCCGACCACCATGACGAAGACGAACAGGAAGCCGGCAAAGATGCCCGATAAGGTCAGGGGAATGAGGACGGTCGCAAGGCTTCTCCAGAAGCCGGCGCCGAGATCCTGAGCCGCCGCCAGCAATGTCGGATTGACGCGGCGCATCGACAGCAACAACGGGAAGGTCGCGAACGGCAGATAGGACGCAACAAGCCCGACGACGACTGCGAAATTGCTGAACAGCAACCAGTCGAGGGGTGCTTGAGTGATGTCGAGATCCTGCAGCATCGTATTGATGACACCTGTGCGGCCGAGCACGAGCCGCCAGGAAAAGGAGCGTATGAGGTATGACGTGAAAAAGGGAGTGGTGATCAGCGCTAGAAGCAGGATGCTCAGCCGCCGTCCGGCGAGAAAATGGATCGCATAGGCGGTCGGATAGGCAATCAGCAGACAGAGGAACGCCGTGGCAAAAGCCTTTACCAGCGTCGAGACGATGACGGTCCATCGGCCTGCGTCCAGAATAGCCTCGTATCCGGCGGGGTTAAGATCCGGCCTAATCCAATAGGTCTGCGGATCCCAGCTCCAGAAACTCCAGACGATAACGACGGTCAGCGGCACCAGCCCAAGCGTCAGGATCGCCAGGAGCGGCGGCGTCATCAGCATCGACGATAGGGGCAGGCGCAATCTCGCCATCGGCATCTCCGGGGTTCGGTGGCAGCGGTGGTGAAAACGACCGCTGCCGATTGTGGGGCTCAGGCGTTGCGCAGCTTCTGCCACCACTCTTCGTAGAGTTGGAAATTATCCGGCCGGGCGTTCTGCCAGTAGATCTTGCCGGCGAACTTGGCTTTCACGTGTTCCGCCAGCTTCTCCACCTCTTCCGGCTTGTACTCTTCCGGATGCGCCTTGGCATAGGCGACATTGTTGTCGGTCGGCACGAGATAGCCGCGCGCCTGGCCGAGCTCGCAGCCGTAGAGGCCGCCTAGCAGGCCATTGACGAAGCCATGCGCAGCGTCGGCTACACCGCGATCTGCAGCCCCCTTGAGGAGAACGGTGTTGTTGCCCCAGCCCTCGTATCCTTCGACGGGGGCGGCATATTCCACCTGGAGCCCGCGCTTGCGACCTTCATAGACAATCGGCTCCCATCCGGTCATCGCATCGACTTCCTGGTCGGCAACGAGTTGCACACCCTGTTCCCAGCCATTCCAGAACGTGCGGAACTGACCGTCGGTCTTGTGCTTGATCAGAAACTCCATGACCATTCCGAGTTCGGACTCGGTCAGGTTGCCGGGATCAACGATCGGCTTGTTTTCGCTTTCCTTCAGGTACATGGCAGTGAAAATGGCGCTGTTGATCCACGCATCTTCCATCGCAACGCGACCTTTCAGCTTCGGATCGAAGATCGCACCGTAGCTGTCGATCTTGCCCAATTTGTCGGGCCGGTAGATTATCGAGTCGGCGTTGACCACGGTCGGAATGCCGTACTGCTTTCCGTCCTGCTTCAAGTAGGGGATGTTCTTTGCCCACTGCCAAAGGCTCTCATAGTTCGGGATCTTTGCAAGGTCCCAGGGAACGATGACGCCCTGGCGTGCAAGTTCCTTTTCGGCGCCGCCCTGGAAGCCGCCGACATCGAAGAGATCGTTGGCATTGCCTGCCGCGAGGCGGGCGATCACCGGGCCGAGGTCGTTGCCGTTGTCGGTAAACTCGGGCGTCACGCCGCTCTGCTTGGCGAAGGCCTGCCATTTGTCGCCGATGTCCAGCGTCGCCGTCGCCCAGAAGGCAACCGTGCCGGCCTCTTGTGCTAAAAGACGCGAGGCGAAACCGAGGCCGCCGGCGGACAGGGCAGCCCCTGCGCCCATCAACTTGAGGAAATCGCGCCGCTGCACATTGCTGTGCCGATTGGATGAAAGTGGTCTGTCATGGATCGTCATTGTCATTCCCCTTTTTTGTTGTTGCATGCATTGCTTGCGGAGCTTGCAGAACCGTCAGGCGGCAGTCTCTAACTTGCAATCAGCACGGCGGCATCGGGCTTCAGGCCGACCGAAACCTCCTGCCCGATCGCGAGATCCGCACTATCAGCATCAATCGCGATCATCAGCGTCTGCCCATCGGCAAAGGCGAGTTTCAGATCGCGGTGCAGGCCCCGGAATGTCGTACCGACAACGGTGAGCCGCAGCGACGGAGACGCGCCCGACGGCGCCACAAATAACCGGTCCGGCCGGATGGCAACGACGCTTGCAGTTGGGTCCAAAGGTCCGGCCATGCGCACGGGCATCGTCTGACCGGCGACAGTCGCCTGCGCATGATCGCCCACCGACATCACCGCCTCCGGCCGCAGCACCGTGTCGATGCCGACAAAGCGGGCGACAAAAGCATTGGCCGGCGTCTCGAAAAACCGCGCCGGCACGTCGACCTGCTCTATGCGGCCGCGATGCATGACCGCCATGCGATCTGAGAGGCTGAGGGCCTCATCCTGATTATGGGTGACCAGAATGAAGGTCGCGCCGGTGCGTTTGTGCAAGCGTCCGAATTCGTCGCGCATCTGCTGGCGCAAGCGTTCGTCCAGCCCGGTCAGAGGTTCGTCCAGCAGCAGGATGCCCGGCTCCATGACCAGGGCGCGGGCGAGCGCCACCCGTTGCCGCTGGCCGCCGGAGAGCAGATTGACGTCGCGTGGGCCGAAGCCGGAGAGTTCGACAAGATCCAGCGCATCGTCTACTTTTGCCTGTAGTTCGGCATTGGACATCCCCTTCAGGCGAAGCCCGTAACCGATATTCTGGGCAACGGTCATATGGGGAAACAACGCCAGATTCTGGAAGACGGTATTGACCGGCCGACGATTGGCCGGAACATCGCCGACATCCTTGCCGTCGAACGCAACACGACCCGAGGTCTGGCGGTCAAAGCCGCCGATCAGCTTCAAAAGCGAGCTTTTCCCGCATCCGGACGATCCGAGTAGCGTGAAGAATTCACCCGCCTTGATCTCGAGCGTCACATCGTCCAGCGCCTTGACAGGCCCATACTCCCTGCTGACATGATCGATCTGGATCGATATCGCCATCTTTATCCTGCCTTGGCGCTGTTTTCGCGAACGATCAGAATGCCGCTATCCGTGACGCTCAATGTCTGATTTTCCTGGATCAAGGTCGTTGCCGTCGCCTCCTCCACGATAGCCGGTCCTACGATCTGCTGGCCACCGCCGAGGTTTTCACGCGCATAGACCGGGCACGGGATCCATCCCTTCGAACCGCCGAAATAGACATTTCTTTGTTCGCTGGGCGCCACGCGCTCGACGGACGACTTTATCTTCGGCAATGCGATGACCGTTCCGTTCAGGACCGCTTCGAGGTGCAGTGTCGTAATCTCGATAGCCGCATCCGCGAGCCTGAATGAATAGGATCGTTCATGCGCCGCATGGAAGCGTTCCGCAAGGCTGTCGACATCGTCTTCGTGCTGGAAGTGCACGTAGACACCATGCTCCTGTCCGCGATAGCGCGCTTCGACCTGATAGGTGAACCTGATATCGGCCTCCTGCCCCTTGGCGAAGTATGCGATGGCCTCCGTCTCCAGGCTCTCGAACCGTAGCGCCAGTTCTGCCAGAGACCCTGCCGACAACTGCGCGAACCAAGTGCCGCGAAAATCCGCCCGAGGTTCAGCCGCAAGCATGCCCCATGCGGAAAAGATCCCGGGATGCGGCGGGATGATCGTCGCCTTGACGCTGAGATCGCGGCCGAGACGGGTCGCGAGTGCAGGTCCGGCACCGCCGCTGACAACAAAGACGGCATCGCGCGGATCATGACCGCGCTGGACGGTCACCAGCTTGAGGGCATTGATCATGCTCGCATGGGCAATATCGATGATCGCCAGTGCTGCATCCTCGATGCTCAGCCCCAGCGGCCTGGCGACAGTCGCGATCGCTTCTTCCGCCTTCTGCTTGTCCAGGCGCATACTGCCGCCGGCAAATGTCGCGGGATCGAAGATGCCGATGGCGAGGATGGCATCGGACAATGTCGGCTGCGTGCCGCCGCGCCCGTAGCAGGCTGGACCCGGTGTCGAGCCGGCACTTTGCGGGCCCACGATCAGCGCTCCGCGATCGTCGATGCGCGCAATTGAGCCACCGCCGGAGCCGATTTCGACGATATCGACAACCGGAACCTGGATGGCATGGCCGGGCGCAATCCGTGTGTGCTCCAGTTTGTATTCGACATTCAAGGTCGGGCGGCCATCGTGGATCAGCGAGCATTTTGCCGTCGTGCCCCCGACGTCCAGCGACAGAACCTCACTTTCGCCAATGGCGGTACCAATACGTGCCGCCCCGGCAACACCACCCGCCGGTCCCGACTCCACCAGCGTCAGCGGGCTGTTGACGGCCTGGTCGAACGTCGAGATACCGCCGTTCGATTGCATGGCGTAATAGGGGCAGGTCAGGTTGCGGCCCGTCAGCGAGCTTTCCAGCTGGGCAAAGTAGTTGCGAATGATTGGCTGTACGTAGGCATTCAGCACGACTGTGTTCGAGCGCTCGTACTCCCGCCACTGCCGCGAGACTTCATGGCTTGCACAGATGGTCGTAAACGGTAGCGCATCGGCCAGAATATCGGCACACAGAATCTCGTGCTCGGGGTTCGCGTAGCTGTGGAGAAAGAGAATGGCAACAGCATCGACATCCTCTTCGAGGCATTTCGCGATGATCGGCCGCAGGTCGTCGCATTCCAGCGGCATGAGCACCTTGCCGGAAGCATCAAGGCGTTCCCGAACCTCGAAACGGAGATGCCGGGGGACGAATGGCTCGGGGCTGTGAAACTGGAGGTTATAGAGATCGGGCCGGTTGCCGCGGCCGATTTCCAGAACGTCGCGGAAGCCGGCAGTGGTCACCAGCGCAGTACGCACGCCCTTTCTCTCGGTGATGGCATTGATGACCGTGGTGCCGCCATGGGCAAAAAATGTCACGTCCCGCGTGCGCAACCCGTCTTTCGCTTCGGCAGCAGCGATGGCGTCGAGTACGCCGATCGACTGGTCGTCGACAGTCGTCAGGCTCTTGGCGGTGAACAATTCGCCACTCTGCTCGTCATAGCCGACGAGGTCCGTGAACGTGCCCCCCACATCCGTTGCAAGTCTGATCATCCCGCAATCCTTCTCTCGTATCCGTAAAGCCTGGACGCGTCGGCCTCCGTCAAAAATCCGTCCTGCAGATCCTGTTCGATCTTGAAGGTTTCGCGGTCGCGCGCGTCTCCCCATCCGCCGCCGCCGCCGGTGACAACCCGCAGGATGTCGCCGGTCGCAAGATCGATATGGGCGACGCGGCCATGCGATTGCGGCGCACCTCGATCTGCCGGCGCAATCTGCAGCACATTCGCAGTGCCGCTTCCGCCGCCATCCATGCCCCATGGAAGGGTGCTGGTGCGTCCGAAGCTGCCGTAGGCCGATGCACCGCCGCTCAAGATCTCGTACTCACGCACGATGCCGAAGCCGCCGCGTCGGCGCCCCTCGCCGGTTCCACCCTCGACGTTCAAGGCATAGCGTTTGACGCGCAACGGGAAACGGGCTTCGATCAGCTCGACAGAATAGTTGTAGGTGTCGCCGTCGGTGAGTGCGATGACAGCATTGGCGCCATCTCGATGCTCACTGGCACCCCAGCCGCCGTGATGCGGCTCGATATGGATAAACGGTTGCCCGTTGGCATCCCTGCCGGAAATATAGACGACGCAAAGGCTGGAATAGGAACCGGCGGAAAATCGCGACGGCACCAGGGCGGCGAGCGCCTTCCAGACCAGCTCCGATGCATGCACCGATCCCTCGTAGTACCAACCCGTCGGCGAGGGTTTTTCAGCCGTAAACAGCGTACCGGACGGCGCGATCACCGTCAGCGGCCGGAACCAGCCTTCGTTGGAGGGCTCCTGCGGCCCGACCATTGCCTTGACGATGGTCTTGACTGCGGACTGCAGCGCGCCGCGTGCACAGTTGATAGGTCCGGCCACGGCCGGCGGGCACCCGGTGAAATCGGCTGTAATGCTGTCCCCGGAAATCGTCACGGCAACTTTGACGAAAATAGGCGCCGAACTGACGCCGTCGCCATCGATGATATCGGTTGCCTCGTAACAGCCGTCGGGGATGAGGGAGATGGCAGCCCGGCTGCGCTTTTCGCTGGCATCGAGCAAACTGGTGAACGCAGCACTAACCGTTTCGGAGCCGTATTTCGCCGATAGCTCCATCATCCGCCGCGCCGCCACACGCACCGTCGCGACCTGCGCATTGAGGTCACCAAGCGCGATCTCGGGCAGGCGGACGTTTTCACTGATGATGTGGAGGATTTCGTCGGAAAACACGTCCGAGCGCACTACCTTAACGCCGGGCAGCCGCAGGCCTTCCTGAAAGACCGAGGTGGCATCCGGCGCAAGGCTGCCGGGCACCGATCCACCGACGTCGAGATAGTGGGCGACGTTGATCGCATAGGCGACGATCGTACCATCGGCGAACAGCGGCTTGACGATGGCAAAGTCGCAAGCGTGCGTGCCGCCGGCGTAGGGGTCGTTCGAAAGCAGGATATCGCCATCGACAAGATTGCCGTCAAATCTACCGATCAGCGCCTTTACCTGGACGCCAAACGTGCCGGTAAATAGGGTGATGCCATTCATCTGGGCAACGAGTTCCCCCTCAGCCGTCAGCAGGCCGCAGGCAAAATCCAGCACCTCGTAGATCACGGGGCTCATGCTCGTGCGCGCCATGACGATCCCCATCTCGTCGACGGTCGCCATAAGCTTACCTTCGATGATCTCCTGAGTAACGGGATCGACAGTCATGTTCCCTGGGGTCATTTTCTACCCTCATCATTCATATTGAGGGCAGATTAAGCGACCTCGCGCATTGCGGGTAGCCTGCCATATGGGTGGGCTGCCTTCGCGGCACCCCACCCATATGGATAGGTCAGCGGTGCCTGATCGCCATCACGGCAGCGGTGCGTGTCGTGACATTGAGCTTGGCGAAGATGTTGCGCAGGTGGAATTTGACCGTGTTGTCGCTGAGGCTCAGCTGTCGGCCGATTTCCTTGTTGCTCAGGCCTTCGCTGAGTAGCTGCATGACGCCGCGCTCACGTTCCGTCAGTCCGCCCGGCTCGACCTTGGCAATGACAGCCACCTCCTCTACCGGCGGATCGAATTCGGGCTCGAGTTTCAGAGCGTCGGCAAGTCGTTGCGACACGACGTCGGGCACGTCCATTGACGCCGCAAGGCCAACCAGCTGCTCGGCGAATTCCGCACCTTCCACCAGAAGTATGGCGCGGTAGTCGAAGACCGGCAGCGACAGCAGCATGTCCGATAGTTTCGCCGCTGCCTCGTGCGGCTTGTCTTCGGCAAGCAGGAGGCGGATATCGAGAAAGCCGAGCTCGATACGGCGGGGGATGTGCGGCTTTGCTGGCTGCTGGGCCATCAGCCGCTGAAACCCTGCGCGCGCTGCCGCGATTTCGCCGCGCGCCGCATCGATACGGGTCCATAATAACGCCGGCACGGCTCCCCGCAGATGGTAGGCGAACATGTTGAAACTATCGGTGGCAGCGCTTTGCCGGCTCATTCCCTGGACCTCGGCAAATCGGGCTGCTTCGTCGACGTGGCCTGAGGCGATCAGCAGAGTGACACGCTCGCCGTCGATCAGCCGCGTCAAGCGGTCAAAGCCACGACGGGCAGCCACCGCGCGAGCGCTGTCCATGGCGGCGTGGGCCGCAATGATGTGACCGTTCAGCCGGTGCACGCGCTGCTGCGCCATGAAACCAGCGGCGAGCAGGTCGAACCAGGTGTCGTGGCGCTCGAGATGCGGCAGAGCCCAGGATAGCGCCGATGACGCGGCCTGCCGCTCGCCGCGCATGGAGAGTATTTCGCTTTCCAGCACCTGCCCGACGGCATCGAGATCGCTTCCCTTGCCAATATGCGTCTGCGCCTCGACGATGAGGTTACGATAGGCTTCGGCGGCGCCTATGATGTCTCCGCTGAAAAACGACGCCTGACCGATATGCGTGTAGAGGTGCATCGCCCCGAAATCGGCGCCGCCATCGCGGAAAGCCCGAAGCGCGAGTTGCCCGTAATGCAAGGCTCGATCGAGCTCGGTCCGGATCAGGAAATTGTAGGACAGCATGTTCAAGGCCAGGGCGCGATGGATAAGCTCCATGTCGCTAGCCTGCGACAGATCCGCTTCCAGAGCCGATAGATCGCCAGCACTTGCCCACCGGTCGGTGTAGAGCGAAAGAAGCACCCGGACGACCCGCAAGTCGCGGGACAATTCCCCTTCACCACAGGAGCGCTCGGCCAGCGTCAGGTAGTGATTGGCCGTATCGAGCTGCCCGGCCTTGGCGCTGATGACGCAAAGCCCGAGCGTCGTCAGTGGGAATGCCGAGAGATTGATGCACGGAGCCTTTTCGATCAGCGCCTGAAACAAAAGTGCGCCGCCTCGTGTCGTCGCATACACCCGCCGCCATCCGCCGGCAGCCTCGATGATCTCGGCCGCCAGCGCGATATCGCCCGCCAGCATTGCATGCCGGACGGCCGCGTCGCAGTCGTTAGATGCCTGGAACCACCGTGCCGCCTTTCTCAGCACTCGACCTGGATCGATACCGATCCGGGCAGCCTCCTCCTTGAGGAAACCGTTGAACACCGGATGATACCGGATCCATGCTCCATGCCTATCGAGCACGGCGATCGGCAGCGCAAAAGTGCCTAGCCGATTGAACAGCCCGACGGCATCCGGCAGATCGCAAACGGCGGCGACAAGCGTCCGGCCGATAACCGGAAGCGTGGCGGTCTCGATCAGAAACCGCTGGATGTCTTCCGGCAAGCTGGAGAACACTTGCTCCGACAGGTATCGCCCCATCTCAGCATTGCTGCCATCGAAAGAATTGAGGATCGCGGCACTGTCGGCGGTATCGTTGACGAGGACCCGGACCATCTGCAGGGCGACGACCCATCCTTCGGTCCGCTTGTTCAACTCGCCGACCTGCCTGCTCGTCAGCAGCGTCGAGCGACCCGCAAAGAATTCCTGCGCTTCGCAGTCTGAAAAGCTGAGATCGGCAACGCCGATCTGCCTGAGTTCGCCGTTGAGGCGCAGTGCGGACAGCGGAAACCGGGGCGCGCTGCGGGAGATGAGAATGAAGCTGATATGGGTGAGATCGGCTGCGGCAAGCAGTCTTGCCAGAAGTGCTTCCGTCGTGTCGGTCTGGGCGAAATGATAGTCGTCGACGAACACAGTGACCGGCATCTCGATTTGGCGCAGCCGCGTGATGAACACCGAGAGGACTGACGGCACGGCCATGCTGCTGGCATCGAGCCCCCGCCCTTCGTCCGGCAAGAGCGGCGCAAGCGCATCCATCAACGCCAGTAGAAACCGACGCTCGTCGCAATCTTCGGCATCAAGCGTCAACCAGACCGGCCGCTCACCCTCGCTTTTCAAGAGTTGGTACCACTGTGCGGCAAGCGACGTCTTGCCGTAGCCAGCCGGAGCGACGATCGTCGTCAACCGCCGCGATCCAGAACGCTGCAGCTGCGCCAGAATATCCCGACGCACTATGTCCGCGTAATTGCTCGCTGGTGGCTGAAACAGGTGTCGGTCGATTGTCATTCCCCATGATTGCTGGCGCCAGCGCCAGTTGCAAGTCGAGGAAGCAAAATGACGTGTTCTATCTACGCAAATGAAACCAGTGTACGGTCAGCCCTGGACCCATTATGAACTTATTCTGACTAAGAATTGGCGCCCGCTCCGCGTGGACACTGCTCGCTCGGCACGACCTTTACAAAAAAACGATCACTTCAACCGATCGCAAACCGCCAGCGTCGAGATACATAAGGCCCGACCACACGGCTTGCAGCCGTGTCCTTGTTCGCTAGATGCCAAGCAGCGGGGCCAATGGCGGGCAGGATTAGCAACCCTTTCGGGCATGTTTCAGAAAGCGATCATGCGACCTTTCGCAGAGCGGCGTTCGTCGTAGAGCGCTGCGACTTGGTCGCGGCACCATCGGCAAATCTGAACTGGTCGAGCAGGCTGAAGAGTGCGGAGGCTTCGCTGGCGAGGCTGTGGCTTGCAGCAGTCTGCTCCTCAACCATTGCCGCGTTCTGCTGCGTGCCCTGATCGACCGTATTGATCGCGCGATTTATCTCCGCCAGAGCCGTGGACTGCTCCCTGGAGGCATCAACGATTGCCGAGATATCGGCATTGATGTTTTCGACATGCTGCGCGATTTCCTGCAAGGCGCCGCCGGCCTTAGTGACCAGTGCAACGCCGTTGCCGACCTGGACACTGGAGGCGGTGATCAGCGCCTTGATCTCCTTTGCCGCCGTTGCCGAACGTTGTGCCAACTCTCGCACTTCCTGCGCTACGACGGCAAATCCCTTGCCTGCCTCGCCGGCACGAGCCGCTTCCACTCCGGCGTTGAGGGCAAGAAGGTTGGTCTGGAACGCAATTTCATCGATGACGCCAATGATATTGGAGATCGCCCGCGAGGAGTTCTCGATCTGGTCCATCGCCCCGATTGCCTCGCGCACAACTGCACCGGAATGGTCCGCATGATCCTTGGTCCGGGCAACGAGTTGTCCGGCTTCCTCTGCGCGTCGGCTGGAATCCTTGACGGTCGTGGTAATTTCCTCGAGAGCTGCAGCCGTCTGCTCGACGGATGCCGCCTGCTGCTCGGTCCGCTTCGCCAAATCATCGGCGGATGAGCGAATCTCATTGGATCCCGCCGAAATCGCCTTTGCGTTTTCAGCGACGGTTCTCATGGCATCCTGCAGCTTTCCTGACGCTGCATTGAAATCGGCCCGTAGCTTTTCCAGCGATGAGATAAAGGGGGTGTCGATCTGCTGGGAAAGGTCGCCGGAAGCAAATTTCGTCAGGCAGCCGGCAAGTGTCTCGACGTTCTCAACGCGTTGGGTGACATCCGTGGCGAATTTCACCACCTTGATCACTTTGCCCTTGAGATCGAAGACCGGGTTGTAGGACGCCTGAATAAAGACCTGATGTCCCGACTTGCTGACACGGGTAAACTCGTCCGCAACAAAGTCTCCGCCTCGCAGACGCGTCCAGAACTCTGCATATTCATCAGAATTGGCTTCGGCGGCAGAAACGAAAAGCCGGTGATGTTTGCCGACCACCTCTTCGAGAGTGTAGCCGAGCGCCTTCAGGAAATTTGCGTTCGCCGAAAGGATTTTTCCGTCGGGCGTGAATTCGATCATTGCCTGCGCACGAGACATTGCGGTGATCTTCGCGGCGCTGTCGAGTTCGTGGATCTTGGTCTGGGTAATGTCGTTGGCGAATTTTACGATCTTCAGGACTTTGCCGCGACTGTTCTTGATGGGGTTATAGTTTCCGCGAATATAAACCTCATTGCCGTTCTTGGCGACGCGCGTGAATTCCCTGCAATCGAATATGCCGCTCTGGAGCCTTTTCCAGAATGCGACGTATTCGGCAGAGTCCGCATACTCCTTGTCGAGAAAGATCCGATGATGCTTCCCGATAATTTCCGACGGCGCATAGCCCATCAGATCACAGAAATTCTTGTTGGCCGCCAGAATATTTCCGTTGATGTCGAATTCGATGACGGCAAATGAGAGATCAAGGGCGTCGAGGACTTGCTTGGAATTTGAAGAAAGAAAATTTACCACCGCGCGGCTCCAAGGATGTCAGTGTTAAGATGCTGGCCCAATTGTCTGACATCTTGCTTAAAAAGCGATTAATTGTGAATGCCAGCCCTTCGTGCTGCTTAAGATATTTGGCCGGATCAGTACCGTCTCGACAGCATTCACAGCAATTTGCCGCAGGATGGCTATGGACCTGTAACAACGAACGTCCCAATGTGGGCGTCGCCGGCGCGGTAGACGTGCGTGAATTTTAAATGGTTGTGTGGTTTCTGTCGGTCAGCCTCGTCAAAACGGGCGTTAATTCTGAAGGTGGGTTTCTTGCAGGCGAGGTTTTCAACGTGCATGTTTCGCTAGGCAGTTGGTCTTTCCAAAGTCTTCGCGACCGGTTGACGATCAGGGCACAGATGGCACTGCTGACAGCGGTTACCTGCGTCGGAGCCGTTGGCATTGCTGCTTCCGGCGCTGCAATTCTAGCACGTCAGAACGCGGTCTCCAGCGCAAACCAGGAGTTGCTGACCCTGGCACGCCACATGGCAGAACGTCTCGACCAGCACATGTTCGAACGCTACCGGGAAATCCAGAATATCGCCAACCTTGCACCGCTTCAGTCGATCTGGGGAAGCGAACCCGATGCGGTGCGCGTCGTTCTCCAGCGGCTCCAGGAGAGCTTGTCGGAATATGCCTGGCTGGGCTTTGCATCGCCGGACGGGATCGTGCGGGCTGCCACCAAGGGCATGCTCGAAGGTCAATCCGTGTCTGCACGCCCCTGGTTTGTAAATGGCCTGAAAGCGCCCACTGTCGAGGACGTGCACGAAGCAAAACTGCTTGACAAACTGCTGCGCTCCTCTTCGACCGAGGCCCCGTTTCGCTTTGTCGACGTTGCCATGCCTGTGCGGGACCGGCAGGGAACGCTTGCCGGCGTGCTTGGCGCCCATATGAGCTGGACGTGGGCGGACGATGTGCGACGGACCGTTCTCAGCAACGAGGATCAAGCCTCGCCTTCGGATCTCTGGGTCGTCGGGCGTGACGGTTCGGTTCTAATCGGCGATAATTCGGCGAAGATCGACGTTTCCCGTCTCGGGGCCGCCGGGACGAGCCGGGGCACGGTCTTCATCGATCACGCGGACAGCAAGGACATGCTAACCGCGCTGGTTGCGACCAAGGGATATGGAGACTACCCGGGTCTCGGCTGGACAGTCGCCGCCCGCAAGCCGGTCGATGTGATCTATGGGGCGGCGAACAAACTGGTGCTGCAGATTTTGCTGGTTGGCCTTGCAGTGGCCGGCATTGCCTCCTGCCTCGCCTGGGTGCTGTCAGGCGCTGTCACAAGGCCGCTGCAAAACCTGGCCGAGAGCCTCGATCTCGTCGGACGCAAGACAGATGGCACGACTGTGGAGCGTGAACACGGGTCTTTGGATATTCTGCAGCTTTCCGCTGCGGTCCGCTCCCTGCTGCGAAGACTAGGATCTGCCGAAGCCGGCCAGCAGGATGCCTACAGCACGATCGATACGCTGCAGCGCGAAGTGGAGGTTCAAAAGAGAACCAACGAGGAGAAGATGCGTCGGTTCGGGCAGGATCTCCACACCCTTCAGGTCCTCGCCGATACGGACGGCCTCACCGGCCTTCTCAACCGGCGGGCCTTTCTGGAATTTGCTGAAGACGCCTGGAATTACTACAAGAAGAGCAATGGCACCTTTAGCATTCTCATGTTCGACATCGATAATTTCAAACGAATAAACGATGCGTTTGGCCACTCGGCGGGTGACTATGTCATCCGCACCATGGGCAATATCATTAGCGCCGGTATCCGCTCCACCGACAAGGTCGCACGGTTCGGAGGTGAAGAATTCGTGGTGCTGCTTCGCGAGACCGACGAAGCGGCGACCGTCATGCTCGCAAATCGTCTTCGGGAAGAGATTGCAGCGACCATGGTCAACACCGGCGCTCACAGAATCACTTTCACAACCAGCGTCGGATGCGCCATTAGCACGCCGGTTGCCCGCGATCTTGAAGACGTCATCCACAGCGCCGACAAAGCACTCTACGCCGCGAAGACGAGTGGCCGGAACTGCGTTACGTTCGACAGCCGGGTGACCCCGAACCTACAGACGGCAGATTCCGGTGCTTCAGGGTCGACGCAACATTGAACGACGAGACGGCGCGCGAACGAAAACGGTCGTCTTGTTCGCGCCGCAACATAACTTAATACAAAAAGACACTCTGCAATATTGCTCTCCGGCATAGTGCAATGCGAACCGGCCTCCCGTCGTGGGGTCAGCCTCTGCATCCATTTTATGAAAGAGAGTTATTCCCTTGCACATCAAGTCATTCGTATTTGCCATTATCGCTATTTCGTCGGCAGCACCCGCAATGGCTGCGGACCTGTCCGTTGTTCCGGAGGCCGCGCCTGCTGCCTATTCAGCCTATGACTGGTCAGGTTTCTACATCGGCGCCCAGGGCGGCTATAGCTGGAATCAAACGACCGTTCTCGGCACCAAGGAAGATCTGGACAACGGCTCCGCAGGCATTCACGCCGGCTATAACTTCCAGTCGGGCAGCATCGTCTACGGCATCGAGAACGACTTCAACTACAACTTCGCCAAAGACAAGGACACCGACCTTGAATGGGATGCATCCGGACGCGGTCGTATCGGTTATGCCCTCGACCGAACGCTGATCTTCGCAACTGCCGGCGTCGCGGCGACAAGCGGCAAGCTGGACCTGCCCGCCATACGCAAGAAAGACGACATCCTTATTGGATGGACTGCGGGTGGAGGTGTCGAACACGCTATTACGGACAACGTCCTGGTTCGTGGCGAATATCGATATTCGGACTTCGGCAAGAAGGATTTCGGCGCCGGCGTCGGCGATTTTGGCGCCACACAGAACAAGGTCATGATCGGCGCGAGCTACAAGTTCTAGCCGCGGACAGGATGGCCCGGGAAGCACAAAGGCGAGACTTTCTCGGCTCATCCGGGATGGTCTCACCTGCCTCCCGCCGCCAATCGCAGCTCGGCAATATTGACGGAACAAAATCCAACTAACAGACGGATCAAGCAAGGAGACTTTGCCGTGAGCGGACCTGCGAGCAAAAATAACAGACGACCCATTCTTGTCTTTCTTCCGGCCAACGCGGCAAACACCATCGTCGCCAAGCTCGAACTTGCGGGCTATCCCGCCGTGGCAGTCACGACAGTCCCCGACCTGTTCGACGCGCTTCGTACGGATGCATTCGCGCTGGCAGTCACCGTCCGGCCGCAGATCGATATCGTCCGAAACATCATCACAATCCCGGTCGTCAACCTCGAGGTCTTCTTCCATATGTCGCTCACAGCCGACAGCGGTGAGATCAGCAGCAAGCAGTTCGACGTCAATGCCTTCGTCAACCGCATAAAGACGCTCACTGCGCCCCGATCAGGACGGGAGCCTGAGAAAGTCACGGAGTTCGGGCGCAAGCCGACTGGAGCGAACCCCGCCTACGCGGGATGGCGCAAGGCAGCGGCGCATTTTTTCAAAAGCCGCTCCATGGCGAGGATGGACGTCTGAGCGTGCTTATTTCCGATCTCTCTTGCCATCGTCCGGGTTTCATGACGCGTCATGGGAGCGCAGACACGATGTCTCACATTGGTCGCTTGAAAACTTTGGCAACTGGCCGAACCGCTTTTACCTGGCTCTCCCAGGGATTGGATCCTGCACAGGCCGCCGCGGTAAAATGCGAACTCCTCTTCTGGATAGGGTCTCTTTTGATGTTGTGGATAATTGGCGCTGCCTCGGTCAGCGGTTTCGTTCTGACAGCCTTCTTTTGCCTTCTGACTTTTGCGAAGGTTCTGAGGATAACGCTCATGAAGATCATCGAAGGCATGCCGAAGTATTCCCGTGGGCGCCACTACGCGACACTCACTCTTGGAATTGCCTTTTTTGTCCTGGTTGCGGCACGCGCCTGCTATATCTCGATGATCATTGTCGATACGGGGATGTCCGGTGGGATATGATCTGGAGCTTGCAAAAAAGACCGGAGCGGATAAATCCAGCAATCGGCTTGCAACTGCGATAAGACTGGCCTCTGAGATCGGGGAGCCCGCCGAGATGACATTTCAAGACCAAGCTCACATCCTCATCGTTGAAGATGACACCGAAATCGCCGGAATGCTGGTCGAGCTGGCCTGCGCCAATGGCTACAAGGCGACGTCGGCCGACAGCGGTGCGGACATGGACCGCCTTCTGGCGCGCTACAAATACGATCTGATCGTTCTGGATGCGATGCTCCCTGGAGAAGACGGCTTCAGCATTTGCAGAAGGCTGCGCTCCTCCGGCACCATCCCAATCATTATGCTGACGGCGCTCCAGGAGGATATCGATCGTATTCTCGGCCTCGAGCTGGGAGCCGACGACTACGTCACCAAACCGTTTAACTCGCGCGAACTCATTGCCCGCATCAAGAGCATACTGCGTCGGGCTTCCTATGTGCGTGAACAGGATGGCGGGCTCGCTGCCCTGACATTTTCCGGCTGGCGTATAGATCCAAACAGTCGCCAGCTGCACGACGCCGAGGGCGCGCAGGTGTCGATGACGACTGCCGAATTCGACCTGCTACTGGCCTTCTGCCAAAATCCCAACAAGATCCTGACGCGGGAACAATTGCTGTCGATGACCCATGCGGGCACTGCGGGACCGATCGAGCGCAGTATAGACGCGCACATCAGTCGGGTTCGCCAGAAGATCGAGCCGAACCTCAAGGAGCCGACGTTTATCAAGACGGTCCGGCTCGGCGGCTACATGTTTGCCGCAAAAGTGGAGCGGATATTGTGATATCGCTGCGTTCTGCGTCCCTTCGCATACAGATACTCCTGCTTGCCATTCTCCTCGTTGTTCTCGTATCCGCTGTCGCGACGATTACCGAGCCGTTCATCTATGGCCGACATGACAAGGGGATCGAGATCGGCTTGTTCGCCGGTCGCGTGGAGACGGTGCTGCAGCAATTCAAAAAGGCCAGTTCCCGGGCAGACGAGGATGCAGCACTTGCCAATGCGGCCGCCGTCGGGCTCCGCATGGGGCGGGTCGATCCCAGGCAGTTCGCGGACGCAGCCGCCGTCGTGCCGATCCAGGCAGACGTTCGCCCGGGCATTCGCAGGCTATTGGACAAATCCTTTGCCGCGGAGATCGGCGAAATCTTCTCGCACGCCAGTCCCCGCCATAGCCTTCTCGTCATGCTCGACAACAACAACGCGCTTGCGATTGAAGCCCCTGCGTTTCCGAAATATCTCTGGTTTGCTCCAGCTGTTGCCAGCGGGCTTTTGAAGATCATCATTCCCCTGGCGATCATGGCCTATCTCAGCAGCCGGCTGATAACCCGGCCGTTGGAGCGCATCGCGACGGCGGCCCAGCGAGAAACGGTCCTGAACGAAACCTATGCGGAACCGTTCACGGTCGAGGGTGCGAGCGAGATCCGAATTCTCGCAAACTCTCTCAATACCATGCGCAGCCGTATTCAGCAGATGACCGTCGATCGCACGAGGCTGTTGCGCGCCATCAGCCATGACCTCAGAACGCCCCTCACCCGGCTTCGCATGAGAGCCGAACGGCTGGCAGATTCCGACCTCAAGGATCTGATGCTGAGAGATGTCACCACTCTCGGCTCGATGATCGACGAAAGCCTCTCATTCCTCAACGACAAGGTCGAAAACACCCGCAAAGTCGATCTGTCGAGCCTCCTCCAGACCGTCGCCAGCGATTTCGCCGACACTGGCGTCAACGTTACGTTCGAAGGTCCGCGACGTGTCGTGTACATCTGCAAGCCGCAAGGCCTGACGAGAGCCGTGAGCAACCTGGTGTCGAACTCCGTCCGTTATGCGGATCAGGTCTGCATAACGCTGGAATGCCTGGACGACGGCAGTGTCCGGATCGCAGTGAAGGACAATGGGCCGGGCCTTCCCGACGAGATGAAAATACGCGTGCTCGAGCCGTTCTTCAAGGCGGATGCATCCCGGCAGGGCGGAGCGATGGGGAGCGGATTCGGCCTTGGCCTGACGATCACGAAGGGCATCGTTGAGAAAGGTCACAACGGCACGTTCCAGTTGCTCGACAATATGCCGAAAGGACTGATGGCCGATATCCGGCTGCCGCCCGCAACCTGACAGGCTTGCAGCGCCCCGTTTGTTCATTCGTGGCTGCGAATATTTCAGAACATCAAAGAAGACACGACAATACACAAATGTCGGATGGTCATTCCTGAATCTTAGCTCGGAGACTATCTTTCTATGCCAACAATCAAAACCTTTTTCGCGATTGCATTTGCGTGTGCAGTGACTGCCGGATGTACGACGACCGGTCCTGTCGTCTACGACGGGCTCGCCTCAGCGTCGGTGCTGAAACCCAATCCCAATGACCAGAATGGTCGCGAACCCTTTGTTTTCCGGGGCGACATCAGCTTTCGACAATACACTAGAATGATCGTTGACCCCGTGACTGTCTATGCTGGCGCCGACGCTCAGTTTGGCAAGGTTTCCGCCGAGGACAAGCAGGCTCTCGCGCGCTACATGCAATCGGAATTCACCGACAAGCTGAAGACGCGGTTCTCGATCGTGACGGCTCCGCAGCCGAGCACACTCAGGCTGCACCTAACGCTCACCGGCGCGAAAGCAAATACCCCCGTGCTCGGCACGCTTTCCCATTTCGACGTCGCGGGCGGCGTCTACAACGGCGTTCAGGCAGTCCGAGGGGGCGAAGGATCGATGACGGGATCGGTCAACTATGCGGTCGAGGTCTACGATGCAACAACGAGCCGCCTGCTGCTTGCCTATGTCAGCAAACAATTTCCGGGAGCAATGAATATCGGCGCTAGCATGGGATCGATGCAAGCTTCGATGGTGGGCGTTGAAAAAGGTGCGGACGCGCTGCTGGCCAAACTTCGCTAGTGCCGAGCACCCTCAACTAGCCCCGACCGAAGCCTTTGCCCCCGGCAGGGTCAAAAACCGGATCCTAGCCGTAGCCATCGGCGAAAAGCGTATCCGCTATCTCAGTTGGCGGCGCGTCGGCGAACACCGGAATAGATGAGCGCAGCCGCGACGACCAGCAGACCCTGGAAGAAATACTGGAACGTTTGGCTAAGCCCGAGGAAAGTGACTGCGTTCAGAACCTCGGTGAGCAGGACCGCACCCAGCAAGGTTCCGATAAACGTTCCCCGGCCGCCGGTGAGGCTGGTGCCGCCAAGGACCACAGCCGTGATGCTTGAGAGCGTATAGTTGATCCCCTGGCGTGGATCTCCGACGCCAATTTGCGTCATCAGCATGATTGCGCCGAGGCCGGTGAGCAGCGAACAGGCGATATAGCCAGCAATGAACGTCAGGTCGACACGGATGCCGGCCCTGCGCGCCGAATGCTCGTCAGAACCCACGGCACGCAGCCGCCAGCCTGCCTTTGTCTGGCGCAGCACATATTCGCCGCCGACCGCGATTGCAACCAATGCGAGGAAGGCGACCGGGAAAGGCCCCCACTGCCAATTGACCCAATCGGTGACGGTCGCGCTGATGTAGCCATCGGGATTGTCGCGCAGCAGGAAGCTCAGCCCCTGTACGGCAATATACATGGCCAACGTGGCTGCGATCGGCGTAAAATTGGCAAAGCGGATCAACAGCCCGTTGATCGTACCGGTGATGAAAGCACCGGCAAACATCAGCACGAAGCCCGCCAGCATCATGACGGAGGATTTATCGTCATTGATGAAGAAGGAGGCCACGACGACGAGGAAGCCGGCGAGCGGGCCGACGGAAAGATCGATGCCACCCATCAGCAGCGCGACGGTCTGCCCGAGGGCGATGAACCCAAGCGCCGTTGCGAGAAGAAAGATATTGTAGATGTTGTAGATCGAAGAGAAGTTGTCGTTCTGGCTGTAGACATAGAGCCCGAGCAGGATTGTGACGAGCGCAAGGGGCACAGCAGGTGCGTTGTCAGACTGTAGGAAATGACGGAATGCACTGGTCTTTTCAACAGCCTTGGAAACGCTGGCGCCTCCATGGGTACTGGCATTGACGGCAGCAGCAACGATGCGTCCTTCGGTGACGTCGTCGCCGGTCAACGTCGCAACGAGATGGCCACGCGACATGACGATGACCTTGTCACACAGCCCCTCGAGTTCGACGGCATCCGAGGAGTTGACGATGACCGGTGTGCCCCGGTCGGAGACTTCGCGCAGGATACGGTAGATTTCGAAGCGGGCACCGACATCCACGCCTTGCGTTGGCTCGTCGGCAATGATGAGGCCGGGATCGGATAGCATTGCCCGCGACATCACAACCTTCTGCTGATTGCCACCGGAAAGCGACAGGATGGGCGCCTCCAAGCCGGGTGTCTTCACCGCAAGCTCGCTGAAAATCGCGTTGACCTGCTCGAGTTCCTTTTTGCGGCTCATGACGCCGCCGACAGAGAATTTTTCGAGAGCCGAGAAGGTTGCGTTCTCGCGCACCGTGAGGCTGCTTGCCACCCCTTCCACATGCCTGTCGGATGGCATGAAGGCTGCTTCGCGCAGCAATTCGCTCTGCGTCAGCTGCCGACCACGCAGCGTGATAGTCCCTTCCGCTACATGCAACCCTGCAAGTACGCGCATGAGTTCCGGCTGGCCGTTACCAGCCACGCCGGCGACGCCGATGATCTGGCCGCGCTGCATGTTGAAACTGATGTCTGTCAGCTCCTTTGAGCTGATGCCGCTAACGGAAAGGCTGGTTTCGTCCTCTGCCCGCTGCGACTTTGGGGGAAAGGCCGATTTCAGTGTGCGCCCGACGATCATGTTGACGAGATCACCGTCGCTGATGTCCCGCACCATTTCCGCACCGCGCACCTTGCCATCGCGCAATACCGTGACACGATGGGCGATCTGCCGAAGTTCTGCCAGGCGATGGGTGATATAGATGACCGCTGTGCCGGCGCCCGCAATTTCGCGGATACGTCCGAACAACATGTCGGTCGAATCCTGGTCGAGGGAAGCCGTCGGCTCGTCGAGGATGAGAACCCGTGGCTTCAGCGCCAGGGCCTTGGCGATTTCAAGCAGATGCTTCTGCGCCACCGTCAGGCTATCGGCACGCATGACAAGCGGCACTTGAAGCCCGACCGTATCGAGAACCTCCTGTACGACCTCCTGCGGCGACCGGCCGGCAAAAACCGAAGACGGAAGCGCCACACGCAGATTTTCCATGATTGAAAGATCTTCGAGAATGGCCGGATGCTGGAAGCAGATACCGATCCCCAGCGACTTCGCAATCTCGGGTGTCAATTGCTGGAGCGGCCGACCCTCGAAGCTGATTTCGCCGTCGGTCGGGCGCAACGTGCCGGAGATGATATTCATCAGCGTCGATTTGCCGGCGCCGTTCTCTCCGAGAATGGCGTGAACTTCGCCCTTGCAGAACTCGACGTTCACATCGCTGAGTGCGGGGATGGCAGAGAAATACTTGGAGATACCGGAGAGACGGATAATCACGTCTCTTGTCTCCGCCTCGACCGCTTTAACGCCTGTTTGCAACATCTGTTATCCGTCCTCGAAAACTTGCCCCGGAGAGTGTTCTCTCCGGGGAAATCCATGCCTGTTCGTCGGTTACTTGGTGACCGCCTTGGCCTGGTCTTCTGCCGAAAGTGCGGACGACAGATAGATTGAGCCAGGCAGGTCCTTGCGGCACTTGACGGGGTTCGGCGTGCCGGAGACCGAGTCTTCGAATGCGGGGGCCTTGAAGATTTCGTCCTTCGGCTTCTCTCCGCCGGTTGCAAGCGCAATGGCCCATTCTACGGCAAGCCGCACGTTGTCGTTGCCGGTCGCGACCGTGAACAGCTTGAAATCAGGGTTCTTGGCCTTGCTCTCATCGAACAGGCAACCCAGCGAATTGCCGTCGGATGTTGCCAGCGCCGGGATCGACTTGCCCTGCTTGGTGAATGTCGGCAGCGCACCTACCAGCGACGGGCCGAAGTCCGACACGATAACGTCGATCTTGGCATTCTTGGCAATTTCCGCCGTCAGAACCTTCTGGGTCAGAGCCGGATCCCAGTTGGTGACCGCGAAAGGCTGCGGGTTGACGAAGACATATTCCGGACCGAGAACGCTCTTCAGGCCCTTGAGTTCATCGAGACCCTGGCTGTTGCCTGCCGGACCGCTGAGGAACAGCAGGTTACCGCCCTTGGGGAGGATACCCTTGATCCAGTTGCCCCAGGTCACGCCATCGTTCTCGAACGACGAGCCGATGAACTTCGAATAGTTGACGCCCTCCTTGCCGCCAACGGCGACCCGGTACGGCACGATGACCTTGCCGGACTTGTAAACGCTGGTGATGGCCGGAAGCACGGCAGGGCCGGCGTCGCCGAACACGACCAGTGCGTCGATACCCTTGGCCGCCATGCCCTTGATGTCGGAAATCGACTTTTGCGTATCACCTTGGCCATCTGCATATTCATATTTGGTAATGCTCGGGCAGAGATCGACGACCTGCTTGCCCGATGCCGTCGTCACCTGACGCCAGCTATTGCCTCCGTAGCCGTCGAGCAGTGCCAACGAGGCCTTTTTCGGGCCGCACCACGAGGGCGTCTCGGCCTTGGCAAGACCCGCGCTGCCAAGCGCCATGACGGCGGCGGCAACGGAGAGCGCAAAGCCCTTCTTGAATGTCGAATGTTTCATGTTTTTCTCCTCCACAGTTTTTCGTTCAGGTCGTTTTTCTTACGTTTCTTCGCCAACGCAGCGAGTAAACACCGATGCCAAAACCCAGGGCCAGCGCCTGGATGATGGTCTGAGCCGAATACGGAACCCCCACTGACAGGGCGAATTGGCTCAATTGATTGAGAAAGAAGGCCGCGATGACAGTCGAGATCGGGAAGCCCCGGCCACCCAGCAGCGAAGTGCCTCCCAGCACGACGACCGCGACAGACGGCAGCAGAAGCGTGTCTCCCTGAAACGCGGTTGGCTCGCGGGTGATGCCGGCGATCAGGATGCCGGCCGTGCAATAGAGCAGCTGCGCGAAGACATAGGCCATCATCTGGTGGACACGAACGCGAAGTCCGGCGGCACGACCGGCCGGCGGGCTGGCCCCGATGGCCTCGAAGCGGCGCCCGACCAGTGTTTTCTTGAGCACGAACGAAACAACCACGGTGGCGGCAAGCGCGAAATACACCGCATTCGGAACCCGGAAGGTCTCACCACCGGCAATCTCCGCAAGGAGGTTCGTCGTGATCGAGGGAACCCCGCCCGAGGTGGCAAAGACTGCGCCGTAAAGCAGCGCATTGACACCGATCGTCGCAATGATCGAGTTCAACCGGAAGAAGCTGACGAGGATTCCGTTCGCGAAACCTGCAATGAGGGCCATCCCGAGCGCGATCAGAACTGCCTGATAGAGCAGCGCATCGTTCTGCTGAGGATAGTGGGTGGCAACCACGACGGCAAGCGAGACGGAGCCGGGAAGTGAAAGGTCGAATCCGCCCTGCTGCACTACGAGCAGCTGCCCGAGACCGACGACCGCGATAATCGCTGCGAACGGCAGGCTTCCCGACAGCGCTCCCCAGGAGACACTCGAGGGCGCGAATACCTTGCACACGACCAGCAGCAGGACAGTCGAAAAGACGACCGTCATGAAGCTCCGCGCCATCGGGATCCGAAACAGGCTTTGCTTCTGCAAGCTGGTCGATGTCATCGAGCTTGAGTTCATCTCAGCTCACCTTTCTTGGAATCGCTCACGAAAAACACCTCTGCTGCCCGGGCGGCCTCTGGTCGTATGCTGAAAAACTCGGGCACCCGGGATACGCGGATGCGCCATGCCGGAACGACCACGCATGAGCCCACGTGCCTGACACTACCCGCGGTTACTCGTGGGCATTTACTGCCAATCCTGAATTTTGTACTTCACGCGCCTGAGCGGAAATGTGCCTATCGCCCGAAAGCACGGTCATTACCTGCAGTTTCAATTGTCCGGCGCAATTGCAGGCAGGCGAATTGTAGATTTGGTCGTCCATATCCATGCTCCTCCAAGCAACTGCAAAATAAAGTCACAGAACAAGAGACCTTCCCTTTCGAGAAAGCTACGGCTTCGATCTATTTGTTGAGGTAAGGGCACTCCTCCCAACTCCTCGCCTCCACCTTTATGCATTTTGAAGCGCGAGAAAACATCGAAGATGTCCGGATTGGATAAGGCGCATTTTCAAAGCTTGATCGCTGGAATTTCATGGAAAGAAATCAAAAACTTGGGTGCATCTCCGCCTGCGTATCGAGGCGGCACAAACCCGACCATCTGGACTGTTTCATCAATAGACTTGCCCTGGTCGGCAGCTGTCATCTCTTGCCGGCAGCCTCATAGGCCTCGATCAGCAGCTTCGAATTCTCCGGCCTAGCTTCGAGCGTGCCGTTTTCGATCTCGTAGGCGATTTCCATGACGCGCTGGTTCACCGGAGCCGGCCGGCCGTGCGCTTTCAGGATGTCCACGACCCAGCCGTTGACCTCCTGGATCTCGGCACGACGCCCTTTTCGCCAGTCCTGCAACGACGTCGTCAACGTGTCGGCCTGCGAGAAGACCGTCAGCACTTCTTCGAAGATTTTGTCGACATAGCGCTCCGGGTCGTTGGTCGTGACCGGCGGCATGCCTATGATGGGCACGATCCTGGCGCCATCGGCGAGCGCCGCATGCATGGCCTCGTAGCCGGCGGCACGCATCGTCTCCAGCATGCCGGGAGTTCGTGCTGCGTCTCCGAGCGGCAGATTGATGATCGCCGAAGGAATAAGTTCGGCCGCGTTGACGACGAGCTTCATCCATTTCGCCGAACGGATATCGTCCGTGACCTCGACCGTGCCTGCATTGCGCAGCAGATCGGCAACGGCCTCGACCCTTGGCTGCGTTTGCGGATCGAGCGCGCCGAGAGCGAACCAAGAGGTGTCGTGGTCGTTCTGACGGTTGGTGACACCGGGCACCCACATGTTCGAGGCGATCTCGATCACCGCGCCGATGGTCCGCTCCCGGCCGACGATCGCAGCAATATCCTCATGGGTCATGCCATTCTGCAGGCCGACAACCAGACCGTCTGGCGCAAGGACCGGCTCAATGAGCTGGCAGGCCCACTTCGTATCGTAGGCCTTGACCACCAGGAAGACGACATCGAAGGGTTCCTTGATTTCCGCTACCTGGCAAAGATGCAATGCCGGGACTTTGGCATTGATCGTTCGCGTCGGCAGGTTGACGGTGATGCCATGCTCGCGGATTGCGGTCACGTGATCCGGCCACTGTTCGATGAAGGTAACGTCCAGGCCCGCAAGCGCGAAATCTGCGCCGATGGAAGCGCCTTGCGCGCCCGTACCCAGAAACGCGATCCTCGGACCGCCCTTTTTATCCCAGCTCATGCGGTATCTCCTTCGGGTATGATCGCGCCCGGTCGTCAGCGCATGTGAGAGAGTTCATTAGCCTCGTCTCAGGGGTCAGGGGATGTAGTCGACCTGATAACGGTCCGTGCGGACCCCCTCGAGCTCGTTTCTGACCTGCAGGTGGGCCGGATGCTCCGCGTATCCCTTCAGATCGGCCTCGCTTTCGAATTCGGAATACAGCACCACGTCGCAGGCGTAGGAAATCCGGCTGATATCGATGCCGATCTCCAGCGTCCGCAAGCCCGGGACCTTCCCGACCAGACCCTCGAACTTGCGCTTGACCTTCCAAGCCGCCTCTTGCTTTTCCGCGGCAGTGACACCGCGGACGTTCCACATGACGATATGTTTGATCATCGTTTCTGTTTCCCGGGTCAGCTTGACGACGCAGACGCGCCTGCTGGCCTTGCGCCCTCATAGGCGCGAGACAGCAATTGATGGAGACCATCCTTTTCCAATGTGCGCGGGTTCCAGTAGGCATTGGACATAGCCTGCTCGAGCGCCGCATCGATCCCGTCGCCGGGCATGCCCAGTGACTTGAGGGCCATATCCGCACCGAGACCAGAGGCGAGATCGAACAAGCCCGTCGCCGCATCCTCAGCGCCGAGCGCTCTGGCAATCCGCGCCATCGCTTCCGGTGCCGCTGGCGCGTTGTAGGCGACGGCGTGCGGCAGGACAGCGGTGTGCATTGGCGCATGCGGTAGGTTGAACATGCCGCCGAGGGTGTGGCAAAGCTTGTGGTGGAGCGCCATGCCGACGGAACCCAGGCAGACGCCGCAAAGCCACGCTCCGTATAGCGCATCGGCTCTTGCCTCGGGATCTTCCGGGTTTTTGGCGATAACCGGCAGGGCGCGCGAGAATGCCGCGATCCCCTGCTCGGCCAACAGCGAAATGATCGGATTGGTTTCGCGCGCGTACAGTGCCTCGACCGCATGGGCCACGGCATTGAGGCCTGAAGTGACGGACATTGAGACCGGCAGTGTTAGGGTAAGGTCGATGTCGTAGACGATCACCTCAGGCAGAATGCGCGGGTCTGACTTGGTGACCTTTCGACCATTCTCCGTTTCGCCAAGGATCGGCGTCGCCTCGGAGCCGGCATAGGTGGTCGGCACCACGATCTGCGGAATATCGGTGCGAAAGGCGATGGCCTTTCCGAGCCCCGTCGTCGATCCGCCGCCGATTGCCAGCACCGCGTTGGCCTTCAGCCGCTCGACTTCACGCATCGCATCGACGGTCACGTCGACTGGCGTGTGCATTTGCGCCTTCGTATAGATGCCGGCACAACGCGGTCCGAGATGATCGGCCACGGCCCGCGCCTGTTCGGCCTGCTCCGGCGTCGACAGAACGAGTACCTTGTCGGCTGACAGACGGTCCGCCTCTTCTCCAAGCCTTGCGATCGTGCCGTGCCCGAAGATCACGCGCCCGGGATTGGCGTTATAGGTGAAGGCCTGCATCGCTATGCCTCCAGCTTCTGCTGCGGCGTGACCAGCACGAAGTCACAAGTCACGGCCTCGAACGGATTGTCGAAGCCGAGCTCGGCAGCGCGCTTCGGATCGTCCAGCTTGCCGAAATCGGCAATCAGGTCTTCCTTCACCCCGAAAACCGCATCAGAATGAAGGTAGGGGCAATCCGGCGTGAAGATATGCGTTGTGATGGGCTCGAAGCCGGCAGCCCCGACGATGAAGTGGATGTGGGCTGGCCTGAATGGATGGCGCCCCATCTGGCCGAGCAGCTTGCCAACAGGGCCGTCATCGGGGATCGGATAGAATTTTGGCCGCACCGACTTGAACCAGTATGACCCGTCGGCATCCGTCTTGAAGATGCCGCGCAGATTCATCTCGGGCTGCAGGCCCTTCTGCTGGACATCGTAGAAGCCCTCGTCGTTGGCTTGCCAGACATCGAGCATCGCGCCGGCGATCGGCTTTCCGTCGGTATCGGTAACGCGCCCCCGCACCAGCAGCGGTTCGCCCTTGCCATCCAGACAGATATTGGCGCCATTCTCGTATTGCGGTGCGTCCATGACATGAAACGGACCGAGCACTGTAGTCTCAGTCGCCCCGGATGGCTTGCGGTTGTTGATTGCATCGACCAGCATGGAAACGCCCAGAATGTCGGAAAGCAGGATAAACTCCTGCCTCCATTCGTTGCAGATCTGGCCGGTTTCGGTCAGGAAATCGATGGCCATGCCCCATTCCTGCTGATTGGGCTCCACCTCCTTGACGAATGCATGCAGGTGGCGGATTGCTGCGCTCATGACCTCGCGCAGACGCGGATCGGTTTTACCGGCCATCCGTGCCAGGACCACCTCGACCGAGCTCTCCTCGGAGAAGTATCCGCTCTCGGCGTCGTGTTTCGTCTGCTGGTCAATCATTTCCGTTGTCCTTTCCCATGAGCCCCGCGGCACGATCCGGTCGCATCCGTGAGGGTTTGGCCGTTCCCTGATCGCCGCCGCGCGAGGCGGCGGTCAGTTGTTCAGGAGAGTGATCTTGATGCTCTTGGTTGCGTCCTTGCCGAAGCTGAAAGCATCGACGGCGTCCGTCAGCGCATAGTCGTGGGTCTGGATCGGCGAAAGATCGATCCCAGTGCGTTCGAGAAAACGGATTGCTGCAGGCCACACGCCCGGCGAACCGATGCATCCCCTGACGGTCAGGTTCTTCATCTGGATCTGGCCGATGACGACCGGCACCTTGCGCCCGATATTGATCCCGACCATCGACATGCGGCCGTCTTCCCGTGCGTAGTCGAATGCCGCAGCCAGCGATGCATCGTGACCGGATGCCTCGACAACCAGGTCGGCGCCGTGACCGCCGGTCATTTCGCGGATACGGTCAGCAGCTCCTCCATCGGACGGATCAAGCGCGGCGTCTGCCCCGAGCCTCAGGGCCACGTCGCGGCGGGCAGCCAGCGGGTCGACCACGATGACGCGTGCGCCCATGCCGATGGCAGCCGCTGCGGACACGAGGCCGATAGTGCCGCCGCCAGAAACGACTACGGTCTCGCTGGCATTGGTGCCGCCGGAGCGCAGCATCGCGTAAAAGCCGCATGTAAAGGGCTCAATCAGCGCCGCCTTCTTGTCATCGACGGCATCCGGCAGCTTGTGCAGCCATTCCGGATTGACGTTGAAGAATTCGCGATCGGCGCCGCTCATCGAAAATCCAAAGTGATGAAGGCGCTCCGGCGTGCGAACCACGCATTCGCCGACGACGCGGTCGCCGACCTTGAAGCCGGTGACGTTGCGCCCGACCTCGACGATCTCGCCACTCCACTCGTGACCCGGCGTCACCGGATAGGAGATCGGGATGATGTATCGTCCTGCGAGCAACTCGTAGTCCGAGTGACAAATGCCGACAGCGCGCGTGCGGACGAGCACTTCGTTGGCAGAAACCTCCGGCATCGCCACATCGACGATTGCCGGCCTGTCAGGGGCCTCGAATACCAAAGCTTTCATGACACTCTCCCTGTCAAAGTTGCTCGACGACGCCGGAGCGTGCGGAGCGGATAATCGCTTCGAGAAGCGCGATGTTGTTGATCATCTCCTCGCCGCTGATCGGATATGGATCGGTGCCGCGCACGGCTCGGGCAAAAGCTCGCAGGTTGTCGCGAACCGGCTCGGCCGGCGCGACTTCGCGCACGGTGATGGGCTTGCCCTTCCAACCCTCGGTAACGATCCAGCCGTCCGGCGACTCGACGTGCGCCTTGTCGCGTACCTCGATCCAACCCAACGTCCCGAACACCGCGAACCGCGAGATAAAGGGTGTGGCCAGCGTCGCGGACACATAGGCTGAACCGCCGTTTTCGAAGCGGATATGGGCGCTCATCGTATCCCCCTGCGGGATCTCCGAAGCGAGGTTCTCGCAGATGACACGGACATCTTTTGCGGGCCCCATCAGCTTCACCGATAGGTCGGTCAGATGGATGCCGGTTGCCGTCATGCCACCGGCAGGCGCCTGCTCCGCGTTCAGCCGCCAGTTCGACGGATCGAGCGTGAGGAACTTGTCGTGGCTGAAATTGGACTCGATCTGCAGCAGACGACCGAGCTTGCCGCTATTTGCCGCCTCGAGGATCTCGGCAATCGGCGGCTCGAAACGACGCTCGTGGCCCATACCGAGAACCAGCCCGGCATCCCGGCACAACGCCACAGAGGTTTCGGCATCCTTCCTGGTCATCGCCAGCGGCTTTTCGCAGAACACATGCTTGCCGGCAGCCACTGCCTCGGCAATCTGCTTCTGGTGTAGGGAGTGGGGCGTTGCAAGGACAACAGCCTCGATGTCGGGATCAGCCAGCGCATCGGCGAGATCCGGGGAGAATTGCAGGCCCATTTCGCCGGCGAAGCTTTCTGCCTCCGGGCTCGGATCGACAGCACGAACGAAGTGCATTTCCGCACCCCCGGCATTGACCAGTGTCGCCATCTTCTTGCCCCACCAGCCGAGGCCGACGATGGCCGCAAGCACCGGCTTGTTTTCGATCATTGTCATCTGTTGTCCACCCGCTTGCTGAAGGGATGGATATTCACCGACTTCCAGACGCCGGCTGCCGTGAACGGATCGGCCTTGTTGAAAGCCACGATCTCTTCGATGGTGTCTGCCTCAAACAGGAACAGCGAACCGATCATCGTTTCGTTGTCATCGGCGAGGAGAGGCCCCGAAATGATTGTTTTGGTCTTTGCGGCCCCGAGATAGGCCTTGTGCGCTTCATAGTTGGCAAGCCGCTTTTCCACGGCGCCCGGATGGTCCAGACAGTGAACGATATAGTGCATGACAAAACCTCTTCGTTGTTCAGGCGATCGAATAGCCGCCGTCTATCATCGGAAATTGACCCATAACGCGGCCGATGGCTTCGGCAGTTACCAATGCGACCGCCTAAATGCGGCCGCCGAAATCCAATGGTCAGTGCTCCGGTCAAGCCTTCATGTTGACGAGTATCTTCATGTGGGACGCATTGGGATCGAGCAGCGCCTCGAAGCCCTTTTCGACGACGTCGTCCGGAGAAATCTGCGCGGTGACGATCTGCTCGACCGGAAAGATGCCGGAACCGATCATCTGCGCGATCCTTGGCCAGATCGTCACCGGGTAGCACCAGGTCGCCTCGACGGTGATGTCCTTCAGGGCCCAAAGCATCGCATCGATAGCCGCCGGCTTGACGTGCAGACCAACCTGCACGACCGTACCCTGACGCTTGACGGCCCTGGCACAGAGGTTAAGCGAAGCCTCAGCCCCGACACATTCGAGCGCCACGTCGACGCCGACGCCTTCCTCGGTGTGCTCGCGGAACAGCGCCTCGGCATCCACTTCGCGCGGATCGAAGACGATCGCTTCCGGCACCAGCTTCTTGGCAAGGGCGCGGCGGTTCGGGTTCAGTTCGGAAACGAAAATGGTCGTCGCACCGGCTGCCCGCGTCGCAAGCAGCACCAGCGCACCAATCGGGCCGACGCCGGAGACCAGCACAGTGCTGCCTGCCTCCACGCCGCCACGATCGACGCCGTAGAGAGCAACCGCTGCAGGCTCGATCATGGCTGCCTGCACATCGCTGACGCTGTCCGGCACCGGAAAGACATTGTAGCTGTTGACGACCGCCTGTTCCCCCATGCCGCCCCATTCCCAGGACAGGCCGAAGCAGGCCATTTTCTCGCTGAGATGATACAGTCCCCGGCGACCGTAATAGTCTTCGCGGGGCGAGATCAGCGGCTGGATCGAGACGCGCGATCCCGGCGCGACGTGCGTCACGTTCTTGCCGACAGCCAGGACCCGGGCAGACAGTTCGTGCCCGAGGATCTGCGGCAGGACCGCGCCGGAATAGACGTGCGGCGTGCTCGGCGTGACGATCGGTCCGGCAATATATTCATGCAGATCGGTTCCACAGATGCCGCAAACCAGCGGCTGTATGAGAACCATGTCATCGCCCAGCGGCCCGGACGGAGCGGGTACGTCTTCGACGCGAATGTCTTTCTTCGAATAGTATCGAACGGCTTTCATACGGAAATCCTTTCCAGTGGGGGCGGCGTTGAGGTAATCTCTCGAGGAGCTCTCGCTGCCAGCATTCAGGTGGGAGCAGCGGGTGGCGGCCGCACCTCCCGATGTCATCAGATCAGAACCATTCCTCCGTCCACCATCACCGTCTGCCCGGTGATGTAGTCGGACCCGGCCGAAGCCAGGAATGTGGTAACGCCGGCGATATCCTTCGGCACGGACACACGCCCAAGCAAGATCGACTGCGAGAATTCGTTGATGGCCTGATCCGGCTGGGATGTCAGGCCATGCTCCATGAACTCCCGGTCCAGCTGCTGCCAGAGTTCCGTCGCAACAACGCCCGGACCAAAACAGTTGACCGTGATTTTGTGCTCTGCAAGTGCCCTTGCTGCGGCCTGCGTGATGGCCACCACCGCGAACTTCGATGCGCAATAATGCGCAAACAAGGGATAGCCCTGCTTACCTGCGATAGAGGCTGTGTTGATGATTTTACCGCCTGTACCTTGGGCTATCATCGTCTTGGCAGCCTCTTGCGTGCCGATCAGAACACCGAGACCATTGACCTTCATGATGCGGTTGAAATCGTCTTCGGTGACATCGAGGAAGGGGCATGTCTGGCTGATGCCGGCATTGTTGAACATCACGTCCAGCCGGCCGAAATGCGATACGGTCCGGGCAATCAATTCCTTGACACTCGAGCGGTCCGAAACGTCCACGGCAACACCGAGCGCATCGCCGCCTTCGGACCTGATAGTGGCAGCAACGGCATCAGCGGCGGCTGCCACAAGGTCTGCAATGACGACTTTCGCGCCCTTGGATGCCAGGTCGCCGGCAATACCGGCGCCGATGCCCCTGCCGGAACCCGTGACGATAACGACCCTGCCCTCTAGCGATTCAGTCATCCAATCCTCCTCCTCCAGTCCCGAATATCGACGACAGGCAACGGTGCCGCATTACCGAAGTAAAGCGCGCCAATTTGCAAAATTGTCGGTTCGTGTTCCTCCCGGGAACGGCTGCCCATCCTGCCACGAAGCTAGTGGATAAACACGATGTCCGACAAACCTATATTTGTCCGGATTGGATATTTTCTGCCAAGCATTCCATCCCGACTTCGTCCTATTAATTTCTCCGGGAGGACGGAGACAGTTTATGCGGTCGAATGCCGAGCATCTGTCGACACGCACGTTCCCCCCGCAGACAAGGGATCGGCAAACCGGCGCTGCTGGTCGTCGGGAATAAGGGAGAGGTCGATGAGCGAGAGATTTACAGTAGGCTGGGCAGGCATAGGTAAAATGGGTGCCCCGATGAGCCGCCGCGTTCTCGATGCCGGCTATGCCTTGCACGTCTACGAGCCCTTGCCCGAAAACCGCGCCACCATCGTTGCCGAGGGCGCCAATGTGGCGCATTCGCTTGAAGATCTGGCAGCCGCTTCCGACGTCATCGTCCTGACAATCCCGAACGATGCCGTTCTGCGGGAGCTCGTTTTCTCGCCGGGCGGCCTGGCCACCACGATGAAGACCGGACAGATCCTGGTCGAAATGAGCACGGTGTCGCCGGCAATTTCTATGGAAGTCAACGAGGCAATGTCGGCGCTTGGCGTTTCCTACCTGCGCGCACCCGTTTCCGGCAGCACCGCGACCGCATCGTCCGGAACTCTGTCAGTCATGGCCTCGGGGCCTGAGGAGGCCTACAAACGCGTGGAGCCGATGTTCGAGTGCTTTGCGTCCCGCCGCTTTTATGTCGGCGAGGCCGAGGAGGCACGCTACCTCAAACTCGTGCTCAATGCTCTCGTCGGCGCAACGTCAGCGCTGCTCGGGGAGGCCCTCACCCTCGGATTGAAGGGAAATCTCACGGTCGAGACAATGCTTTCGGTGATTTGCGAGAGCGCCGTCGCCTCACCGCTGATTGCCTACAAGCGGGACTTGCTGGTCAACCGCAATTTCGACCCGGCGTTTTCCGTATCCCAGATGATGAAGGATTTCGACCTCATCCTGGATGCGGCAAGAGCCGATCACACTCCGATGTATCTGGCATCGATGATCCGCCAGCAATACGAGGCGGCCTACGCCGGCGGCCAGGCCGACAAGGACTTCTTCGTGCTGTTCGAGCAATCGGAACGCCTCGCCGGACTTGCTCCCCCTTCCGAAAAATAGCCATCCGGCATTTTGGTTCCGAACTGCACCGATCCTAGCCAAAAGGATCAGGTAGAGCTACGACCATATGTCATGACGCGACGGGCGGGAGGGCCGACGTGAACGAATACGAAATGCTGCGCGTGATCGAATTTCTGGAAAGGACCCGCAGGCCTTTCCAGGACGTCGTCGTCGGTTTTGACGAAGATCCTGTCTGGAGGATCGTCATGTATCTCATCAAGTCCCACATCCACAGCCAGACGGTGTCGATCTCGACGCTGGGCCAGGAATCCGGACTGCCCTATGCCACGTCCATGCGTCTGATAAACCGGCTCGTCGACAGCGGATATATTCTCAAGGTCGCCAAGGGAACGACGGGCAAGAGCTTTGCGCTGCAGCCGAGCGACAGCTTGCTGAAGGCGTTCCAGGTCTATGCCGGCAAGACTAAGTCCCTGCTTGCGCAGACGCTCGGCCTCAGAAGCGGCGAGCAGGAGGACGACTACTATTTTGGCGGCACCCCTCTCGGCTCACACATCATTCCACCGATGCGGCTCATGCAGAAACGTGCCGAATCCCAAATCGAACTGCGTTTCCTGCTCAACAATGACAATTATTTCTCTGCGATGCGCAACATGTGGGCCGATTTCCGCAACAACCTTGCCTCCCGGAAGAGCTTCGATCTCCTGTCGCTTCCGGATCTGTACAACAGGGCCCTGGAAAACCGGAAGAAGAGAGTCTCCGAATACGATGTGATCGCCATCAACATGCCATGGCTCGGCGAGTTCGTCGAAAAGGATATCATTCGCCCGATCGACGCACTGGTCCAGAAGACCGGCATCAATCCCCTCGATTTTCACCCGTCCATCTGGTCGACGGCGAGATGGGACGGGCAGGATTATGGCGTTCCCGGCTACTGCACGGTCGAGATTCTGGCGGCGCGCAAGGACCTGTTTGCCGATGCAGGCCTAGATTTCCCGCGCAATTTCGAGGACGTCATCGCGGCCGGGCGCCATTTTCACGCGCCGAACCACGGCATGTACGGTGCAGTGTGGGACGGTGCGCGCGGCATGCCGATCGCTTCAAGCTTCATGTTTTTCCTCGGCGCCTGCGGCCAGCCGACAATTTCGCTTAGAAAGACCCGTGCCGGCTTTACCCTGGAAGGTGTCGATCTCGAACAGTTGCACTGCACGATTTCCTCCGATTCCGGTTTGGCGGCCCTGGATTTCATGCGCCGGCTGATCGAGATTTCACCGCCGGATATCCTCAACATGGCTTGGGATCGGACGCTCGACGTGTTCATGACCGGCAAGGCCAGTCTCGGTTATTTCTGGACGATGCGCACCGCGCGTTTCGAATACGATGTCCATTCCGTGGTCAAGAGACGGGTCGAATATCTGCCCCAGCCCGCTGGTCCCGGCGGCACGCGCGCCTCGCCCATCGGCGGGTTTCTGTTCTGCATTCCAACCAACCTGCCGGAAGAGCGGGTTGAGCTTGCCGCCGACGCCATCGCCTGGATGGCATCGCGCGAGGCGATGAAGGCTCACGTCAAGAACGGCTTTCCCATCGCGCCGCGTTTTTCCGTCAGCGCCGACCCCGAGGCGGCGGCGAGCTCGCCAATCGTCAGGTTCGTCGACCAGCTGGCAAAAAAGAACCTTCTGCACACCTGGCAGCGACCGAATATCCCTCAGTATACGGCCATAGAGCGGATCCTCGGCGAAGAGATCCACAACGCCCTGTCGGGGGTCAAATCCGACAGGGTGGCACTCGATGACGCTGCAAGACAGATAGACCTGCAGCTCCGTGCAAGCCCTGGAAGTCGCCGCTGAAAAGCGTTTGCCGCACCGATCCATGGCGAGGAGGGACATGGACAGACTCACATGGCAGTCCCTCATGCATTTGAGCAAACTGAAACACTAGAAGCAGGGCATCATGGCTCACCGGACCGGGCCAAAAAGCGGTAAAATATTATGATTTACATCGAGTTAACTTGATTTTGAGGTTGAGTGCGCCACGAATGTCGCGCGTGATGAGACCGCCGGCCAACGCGAGGCGATTACACGCTTCAGGCCGTGGCGCCGGGGAAAATCTCAAAGCCTGTGTCGATGACAACCGGACGGGTGCATCGCTCCGGCGATTCCAGGATAGCCTCGATCGCCTTCTTGCCGATCATGAAACGATTGGAGCGCAGCGTCGAGAGTGGCTGCGGCAGTTCGCGGCCGATTTCGAGACCGTTGAAGCCGAAGATCGCCATGTCGTCGGGCAGGGAAATGCCGGCGCTCAGGCAATGAAAAACGCCCCCCACGGCCATGTCGTCATTGGAATAAACCGCCACGTCGATTTCGGCAGACGCCGCACAAAGATGCTTGGTCTGCTCGCGACCGGTGCCGACCGAACTCGGACCATCCGCAATCGCATGCGCCTCGATCGACAGGCCAGCCTCAGCCAAGGCTTCCCTTAGCCCATCGTAGCGAAGCCGCGCGCGGCGGTCCGCCGCCCAGTCGTGACCGACATAGCCGAAATGACGGTAGCCCCGCGCGATCAGATGCTGCCCTATCGCGTAACCCGCCCGGCGGTGCGACATGCCAACGGCGATGTCGATCGGCGCACTGTCGATATCCATCAGTTCGACAACGCGCACGCCGCTCTGGTCCAGCATCCGTCGCGTCGCCATGGTGTGATCGAATCCTGCAATAAGGATTGCAGCAGGTTTCCAGGCCAGAAGGCCACGCACCATCACCTCTTCTCGGTCGATATCATATTCCGTGGTGCTGATGACGGCTTGGAAATCCGAGGATTTCAGAGCCTCGTGCACGCCCTGGATGACTTCCGGAAAGACGATATTCGACAGCGAGGGAATGACCACGCCAATCAGATGGGAGTTAAGCGACGCGAGCGAACCTGCAATCCGGTTCGGCACATATCCGAGCGCCCGTACGGTTTCCATGACCTTTTCGCGCGTCGCGTCGGCGACCAGCGACTGGTTGCGCATGATGCGGGATACGGTCGATTCGCTCACATCGGCCCGCAGCGCAACTTCGCGCAGGGTAATCTTGGACTTTCTGTCGGGAAGGCGGCGCCGTGTTGTCATTATGCGGATTCCCGTTTCGGCCATGGTCAGGATTGGCCAATCGAGCGACCAACATGCTCCTTGTTCGCACGGTATTTGGCCGAGGCTAAAAATGCAAATCAGCCCCGGCCGGATTAATTTAGCGCTTCACATAGTTCTTCCACGGGTGCGCTTCCCGGAAACCGAGGACATCGCGAGCCTTGCGGTTGGAAATCGGCGCTTCGTCTCTTCCCATCTCACGCTTTACAGGAGTTTGCGGGCAGTATTTGGCGAGGAACTCCGAAGTCGGCAGGTCGGCGGTAATGGTGTCGTTGACCGCATTGAAGACCTGATAGCCGAGGCCGTCCTTCTCGATGCAGAGATGGACGATCTCGCCGAGATCGCGGGCATCGATGTAGCTCCAGGCGTTGCGTTTGCGCGACATTGGGTTGTCGAGGTAGGCCAGGAAATTGGAATACTCATGCGGCTCGATGACGTTGCCGATGCGCAGGGCGTAAATGTCGGCGTTGTAGCGCATCGAAAATGCCCGTGCCGTCTTTTCGTTGACGACCTTCGACAGGCCGTAGCTGTCCATCGGGTCGCTGTCGTAGTCTTCTTCCAGCGGGAAACTGTGAAAATCCTTGTCGCCTTCGGCAAAGCAGACGCCGTAAGTGGTCTCGCTCGATGCGATGATGACCTTGCGGACACCCAGCTTCATGGCCGCCTCGATGACGTTGTAGGTTCCAACGACATTGGCCGAAAACGTCTTGTTGTCCGGCTCGATCATGACGCGGGGAATGGCGGCAAAATGAACGACGGCATCGGGGGCAGACGGTGGGGCGCCATCGTCGTAGCCGTCAAACCCGAAGTGCGTGGTCAACGCGTTGAAGACCTGGCCGCTATCGGTGATGTCGGTAATCAGCGTATTAACGCCCGGCAGGTCGAGAGGCTTCAGGTCGACATTGAGAATGGAATATCCCTTTTCCAGCAGATGGGGAACGGCGTGACGACCGGCCTTCCCCGTACCGCCTGTAAACACAATGCGTTTGGTCATTTTGTAGATCTCCTTTTCGTTGAAAAATGTGCGCCGAAACCAATTCGTCAAGCTGTCGCGGCGAGCATGATGCGCTCCTGCGTCGCCTCGCTGCGCTCGATCTTGCCGGTGATGCGGCCCTCCTTCAGCACGACGATCCGGTCGCTGATGGCCAGGATCTCTGGCAAGTCGGAGGAGACGACGATGATTGCGATCCCCTGCTTTGCAAGGCTGTTGAGAAGCGTGTGAACCTCGGATTTCGCGCCGATGTCGATGCCGCGTGTCGGCTCGTCGACAATCAGGATACGCGGATGCCGCGCCACCCATTTGGCGATGACCACCTTCTGCTGGTTCCCCCCGGAAAGATTGAGCACCTTTTGCTCCGTCGACGGCGTCTTGATGCCGAGAGAGCGGATGAACGCAGCGCAGGCGCTTGTCTCGCGCTTCTGGTTGACGACATCCAGCGTACAATAGTCGGACAGGTGCGTGAGACTGAAATTTTCACGTACCGACATGCCGAGCACGAGCCCAAGTTCCTTTCGGTCTTCAGAAACGAAGCCGATACCGAGATCGATGGCATCGGCGGGATCTCGTATCGTCACTGTCGCGCCTTCTATCATCACATCGCCGACGCGCGGACGCCAGCCAAAGATCATCTCCATGATTTCCGTACGACCGGACCCGACGAGCCCGAAGAAGCCCAAAATCTCGCCTTTGTGCAGGTCGAAAGAAATATCCTCCACCTTGGCACCATGCGCGGTCCTGCTCTTCAGGCCCAGTCCGCGGACGGAAAGCAGGATGTCGGATGTGGCGTAGGACTGATGCTCGCCGAACAGTTGCGACAGGTCGCGATCGACCATCTTGCGCACCAGCAACTCACGGGTCATTTCGGCAATCGGCCGCGTATCGACCGTCTGGCCGTCGCGCAAGACCGTGACCCGGTCGGCAATCTCGAAAATCTCGTCCATGCGATGCGAGATATAGACGATACCGATCTGCTGCGCGACGAGCTTGCGGACGATCCGCATCAGGGTGGACGCTTCGTGATGGCTGAGCGATGCGGTCGGCTCGTCCATGATGATCAATTTCGAGCGATACGAGATCGCCCGCGCGATCTCGACCATCTGTTTCTGGCCGATGCTGAGATTGCCTACCCGCGTCGTCGGTTCGATGGTCATCTCCAGTTCGGCGAGGACGGCCCGTGTTTCGGCATTCATCCTGCGCGTATCGATAAGACCGCCGGGGCCGAGAGGCTCGCGGGCCAGAAAAATGTTTTCGGCCACGGTGAGATTATTCACTACCGCAAGCTCCTGGTAGATGATGCTGATGCCCAGCGACCGTGCGTGGACCGGGTCGCTGATCATTACCTCCTGCCCGTCGACACGGATCGAGCCGCCAGGATCGGCGCGGTAGACACCCGTCATGATCTTCATCAGGGTACTTTTTCCCGCACCATTTTCTCCGGCGAGCACATGGACCTCACCGCTGCTCAGCGAGAGATCGACGTTTTTGAGTGCATGGACACCGGGAAAAGTCTTCGAGATGCCGCGCATTTCCAGAAAAGGCGTCATGATAATCTCCACATGAGGATGCTGCCGGCGGCGCCCTTTCCGGCGCCGTCGGCCTTGACGCCTACTTCGTGTAGCTTCCGAGATTGGAGGCGTTGACAACCGTCACGCCGGTGTCGATATCCTTGCTTTCAGTCTCCGTGCCCTTGATCTGGGCAACCAGGTGCTCGACGGCAAGCTTGCCCATGGTCACAGGACGCTGGACCATGATGCCGGCAATGTATCCGTTTTTGACACCCTTGATCGTGTCGGGCAGGTCGTCGAAGGCGTAGACCTTAACGCCCGCCTTGCGATCGGAGAATTCCTGCTCTGCCAGGACCTTGGCAGCGGCGGGGCCGCCGACTTGGCTGACGCCGATAATGCCGGCCAGCTTGGGGTTTCCGCGCAGCAACGCCTCCGTCACCGAGACGGCCTTTGCGAGGTCGTCTTCGGTGCCCTCGGTAGCGACAACCTTGATATCGGGAAACGCCTTCAGCGCTTCCTTGACGCCGTCGATCCGCTCATTGAGATTGGAGGCGCCGAGCTGGCCGGTGACGATGGCAACCTCGCCCTTGCCGCCGAGCGCTTCGCCCATGGATTTGCCCATGGTGACGCCGGCCTGCTTGTTGATCGTGCCGATATACATGCTGCGGCCGCTCTTGGCGCTGTCGCTATCGAAGGTCAGGACCTTGATGCCGGCCGCCATGGCCTGCTTGATGATCCCCTCCACCGACTTCGGTTCGTTGACCGAGACGGCGATACCGCTGACGTGGCGAGCAATGAGATCCTCTATGATCTTGACCTGTGTCGACCCTTGGGTGTTCTGCGGAACAACCCACTGATAATCGACTCCTGCAGCCTTGGCCGCTTCCTGCGCGCCCTTGTTACAGTCGTCGAAAAACGGCACCGCCACTTTTGGCACCACAGCGATGGTAATGTCCTGAGCCACCGCGCCGCCGACCGCCGTCATCGATACCAATGCGGCAAACACTGCTTTTTTGAACTCGTTCATCTTTCCTTCTCCTCCTCACCCGTACGTCCTCCGCCGGGTATCTCCATTGAAACTTGCAGCCTCCGCGTTATCCGCGACCTCCCGAGAGCCGATTTCTCAAAACGTCCAGGCTCACGGCAATGAGGATCACCCCGCCCGTGATGGCCTGCTGGGCATAGGTATTGATGTTGAGCAGCACAACGCCATTGGCGATGACGCCGACAAGCGCTGCGCCGATGACGGCCCCGGAGACGCTGCCAACCCCACCGGCAAGGCTGGCTCCGCCGATTGCGGCAGCAGCGATCACATCGAGCTCCGATCCAAAGCCGGACGCAGGTTCGGCGGACAGGTATCTGGAAAATGCAATGACGCCGGCTGCCGCCGCGATGGTTGAAGACAGCACGTAGACGGCCAGTTTCACCCGATCTACCTTCACACCGCTCAGGCGCGCCGCATTTTCGTTTCCACCTGTCGCGTAGATATGCCGACCGAAGCGCGTGCGGCGCATGATCAGCGCGAATATCGCCATGAGGACCAGCATGATCACGACGGGCACCGGCACCGGACCGAGATAGCCCTGGCCGAGAATAGAGAAAGCATCGGGCGGCGTCGGCGTGACAGGAACCCCGTGGGTGATCATGTACATAAGGCCACGCCCGATGCTGAGGGTTCCAAGCGTCGCGATGAATGGCGGCAGCCCGATCATGGTGATCAGTGCGCCATTGATAAACCCGAACGCCACGCCGACCGAAAGGCCGGCAGCGACACTGCCGCCGGTCGAAAAACCGGCTTCGAAGCACAGGGCGGTCACCAGCGAGGCGAGACCCATTGCCGAGCCGACCGATAGATCGATGCCGCCGGTGATGATGACCATAACCATGCCGATGCTCATGATCGCCGTCAGCGAGAATGCGCGAAATACGCCCATCAGATTATTGGTCGTCAGGAAATACGGCGTGTACAGGCTGATGAGCGCGCCGACGACCACGAGGGCGACGAGCACGTTGACCTCTCGCACATGACGCAATTTCGCCAACTGGGCAAGAAAGCCCGATGACGAGTTACGGGGCGACGGTTCGTCATTGACGAGTCCGGACATGAATTCTCCTCCCTATCGCCGCTGCTCGCGTGAGCTGTCAGCATATCCGTTTGTCTATCGTCACCACAGATTGCAACCTCCAGATGCGTTTGGTGGTGACGGGGTACGCAAGCCAGCTATTCGAAGACTGCCTTGAAATGTCTATGGCAGCGCTGCCATAACTTCTGCCAATTCCGCCATCTGTCAAGCTCGTTTTCGATTTTATGTAAGATGGAACGAATTTATCGGTGTTATGCGGTCAAGGTGGAAGTGCGCGCGGTCATTCTCCGCGTCTGCCAGTGCCTGAAACGCACAGAATTTCTCTGTTGAATGGCAGCGCTGGTAGTCAGCATGTCGGCTATTAATTGACTGCATCCCTACTGGCGAAAGGTCGCCAGCCATCCGAGGCCTTCGATCGTGCCGCGTGCCGGGCGGTACTCGCAGCCGACAAAACCGTCATATCCCAGCCGATCGAGTTCACGCAGGACGGTAAAGTCGTCGAGCTCTCCCGTTCCAGGCTCGTGGCGGAGCGGCACCGATGCGATCTGAACGTGGCCTATGATGGGCATCATCGTTCGCAGCCCAGAGAGCACATCGCCATGGATGATCTGGCGATGGTAGATATCGAACTGCAATTTCAGGTTTGGATAGCCAAGAGCTGCGATCAAATCCGCTGCGAAATTGAAATTATTGAGGAAATATCCGGGCATGTCGCGCCCGTTGATCGGCTCCAGAACAATATCCAGCCCGGTCTCGCCCGCCTTGTCGCATGCGTAGGCGATTGACTGGCGATACGCGGCGACAGCGGCCGGGTCCGACCGCTCGGCCAGACCGCTCATCACGTGCAACCGCTTCACGCCTGTTGCCGCAGCATATCTGAGCGCTGTCTCGACAGACGCGCGAAATTCATCTGTCCGGTCTGGCAGCGCTGCGAGACCTCTCTCGCCCGATGCCCAATCGCCCGGCGGCAAATTGAAAAGCGCCTGCGAGAGCTTGAGTCGATGCAATCGCTCGGCGATATCGGCTGGGTCGAAATCGTATGGGAACAGATATTCCACCGCATCGAATCCGGCAGCAGCAGCAGCAGCGAACCGGTCGAGGAAGCCTACTTCTGTGAACATCATGGTCAAATTGGCCGCAAAACGTGGCATATCAGGCCTCCAGGCCGGGAAGATCGAGCCCCGTCAGGTTCGCGATCATACGCGCGATCGATGCATCGTCGTCGCGCCCCATGCCGGCGGCAGCCGTCATGACGAACATCTGCAGGGCAGTCGATGCTATGGGCGTGGGAAATTTGAGATTGCGGGCGATATCCGAGACGATGCCGAGATCCTTGGTGAAGATATCGACAGCGCTGCGCGGACGGTAATCGCCCTCCAGGATATGCGGAACCCTGTTCTCAAACATCCAGGAATTGCCGGCGGAGGCCGAGATAACCTCGTAAACCTTGGCAATATCCAGGTCCATGGCCTTCGCGAAGGTCACGGCCTCGCAGGCAGCGGCGATATGCACGCCGGCCAGCAACTGGTTGACGATCTTGAACGCAGCACCGACCCCTGCGGCGTCGCCAAGTTCGTAGATCTTGGTGGCAATGCAGTCGAGGGCAGGACGTGCCGAGGCGAAGGCCTCTGGCGCACCGGACGCCATGATCGTCAGCTCACCAGCGGCAGCACGCGTGGCGCCGCCGCTGATCGGGGCATCGATGTAAAGTAAATCAAGAGCTTGGGCGCGACGCTCAAAATCCCGCGCAGCCTCCGGCGACATGGTGGCACAAGACAAAACGGTGCCGCGCTTGCCCATTTCGGTCACCGCGCCATTCTCACCGAATAGGACGGCATCGGTCTGCGCCGCGTTGACCACGACCGAAATCACGATCTGCGCGTCCCGCCCGGCATCGATCGGCAGTCCTGCAACCCTGCCGCCGAGCGCCTCGAACCGCGCCATCGCGTCCGCACTGACATCGCAGCCGACGACATCGAAGCCGCCGCGAAGAAGAGAGGCCGCTATCCCGAACCCCATGGATCCCAACCCGATCACGCAGGCAGTCTGTTGAGGTTTTGTCGTCATCTGAGCTTCCTTGCCGAATGGAGTGCGGCCGATACCGCAGGATTAAACACGCGCTTGTGCTCGTCAAATTCAAATGATAGCGTTGCCATAAACATAGTTAGCGCGCGTCGGAAAAGCAATGCAAGGGCTTTTTGCGCTGAAGCAACAACAGGGTCGGGCGCGAACGGGAAGGCGCGGAGGAAATTCGATGCTACCGTCGGATGTATCCTCGCTTACACCCTTGGAGCAGCATAACGGCTGGCAGAATGAGGAACGAACGTGCTGATAGGCGCAATTGCGGACGACATTACCGGTGCTACCGATCTCTGCCTGATGCTTTCGCGCGCGGGTCTGCGAACGGTGCAGCGCATCGGCGTACCCGCGCCGGGTGAAAAGTTCGCCGATGCGGATGCTGTCGTTGTTGCCCTCAAGTCACGATCGATTCCAGTCGATGAGGCGGTTGATATGTCTTGCGCAGCAGCCCGGGCCCTGCTTGCTGCGGGGGCGGAAAAGTTTCTATTCAAATACTGCTCGACCTTCGACAGCACGGACGAGGGAAATATCGGGCCGGTCACCGAAGCGCTGATGACGCTCCTCGATGTCGATTTCACAATCGCCTGTCCATCTTTTCCGGCAGCGGGCCGGACCGTTTACAAAGGCCACCTGTTCGTCGGAGATCAGCTGCTGTCGGACAGCCCCCTGAAAGATCATCCGCTGAACCCGATGACCGATGCAAATATCGTGCGGGTGTTGGGCCGTCAGACGTCGCTGGCCGTAGGACTGGTCGATATCAATATCGTAAGGTCCGGACAGGACGCGATATCAGGGGCCTTCGCAGCAGAAAAAGCAGCCGGGCGCCGGATCGTGATCGTGGACACCCTTGCAGACACCGATCTGCATGCCATCGGACAAGCGTGTGCGGAGATGCGGCTTGTAACAGGCGGCTCAGGCATCGGCTTGGGCCTTGCGGAAGATCTCGTTGCCAAGGGCCGCGTCGCACGCCGGCAGGAACAAGTGCAAATGGCGGCGCCAGCGGGTCGGGCAGCCATTCTGGCAGGATCCTGCTCGGTCGCAACCCGCGGCCAGATCGAGGCGGCGCGACACAGCGGCATGCCGACGCTAGCGCTCGATGTAAACGCAATTTCGGACGGGAGGCAGACGGCTTCGGAGATAGCAGACTGGGCTCTTGCGCAGGACAGCTCTGCGCCGGTGCTTATGTATTCGAGCGCAGATCCGGCCGCCCTTGCAGACATTCAGGCATCGATGGGCAGGCACCAATCCGGCGCATTGGTCGAAACGACGCTGGCCGAAGTCGCAAACCATTTGAAGAACAGAGGATTTACGAAGTTTCTGGTTGCCGGTGGCGAAACATCCGGTGCTATCGTTGCTGGGCTGCAGGTGGCGATGCTCGAGATCGGGCCGGAGATCGATCCCGGCGTCCCCTGGACCCGCAGCATCAACGGCCCGGACTTGGCATTGGCGCTGAAATCGGGAAACTTCGGTGCCGAGGATTTCTTTCTGAAGGCTTGGCATCTGTTACGAGCGGAGCACGGGAATGCGTGAGATCAACAAAGCGCGCGACGAAATCTGCCGCGTCGGCGCCTCGCTGTTCAATCGCGGCCTGACTGCCGGCTCAAGCGGAAACATCTCGGTGCGCCTTGCCGATGGCGGATGGTTGATGACGCCGACGAACGCCTCGCTGGGAAACCTCGAGCCAGATCGGCTTTCACATTTCGACGCATCCGGCCAGCTCTTGTCGGGGGACAAGCCGACCAAGGAAGCCTTCCTGCATTTTTCGATGTATGATGAACGGTCAGAAGCGGCAGCCGTCGTCCACCTGCATTCGAGCCATGCCACAGCCGTCAGCATCCTTGCCAACGTCGATCCCAACGATGTGCTTCCAGCGCTGACGGCATATTATGTGATGCGCATCGGCCGCTTGCCGCTGGTGCCCTATTTCGCGCCGGGAGATCCCGAATTGGCGCACGCCGTAAAGGCGCTGGCCGGCAAGCATCACGCGGTGCTTCTGGCAAATCATGGTCCTGTCGTCGCCGGAACTTCGCTTGCCAACGCCCAGTATGCCACCGAGGAGCTTGAGGAAACAGCCAAGCTGTTCCTGATGCTGCAAAACCACGTGTTGCGCGCGCTGACGCCGCAGCAGGTAGACGAGCTGCGCAGCAAATTCAATTTGTCATGATCGCCGACCATTTACGTTCAGGGAGAGAGTAAAATGACCAATACCACTGAGACCATCGGGTTTGTCGGCACAGGGCTGATGGGCCATGGCATGGCAAAGAATATCGTTGAAAAGGGCTACGCGCTGCACGTCGTCGCCCATCGCAACCGGGTGCCGGTCGACGACCTGGTTTCAAGGGGAGCCACCGAGGCAAAGTCTCTTGAAGAACTGGCCCGTCACTCCACCATCGTCTTTCTTTGCCTGACCGGCTCGCCGGAAGTTGCGGCTGCCGTCGCGGCCATGAAACCCGGCCTTGGCGCCGGGACCGTCATCGTCGATTGCTCGACCGGCGAGCCCACGGTGACACAGACGCTGGCCGCAGAGATGGCCGAGATCGGCGTTCTCTACGCCGATGCCCCCTTGAGCCGCACGCCGAAAGAAGCGTGGGCGGGTACTCTCGATTGCATGGTCGGCGCCGACGCGGCGGTTTTTGAGCGCATCAATCCGGTGATCTCGACATGGGCGGGGAAGATTGTCCACATCGGCGGCGTCGCCGACGGCCATCGGATGAAGCTCCTGAACAATTTCATCTCGCTCGGCTATGCCGCGCTCTATTCCGAGGCCCTGGCGCTGTCGAAAAAAGTCGGCATCTCCATAGAGACATTCGACCAGGTGATCCGCGGAGGACGTATGGACTGCGGCTTCTATCAGACCTTCATGGGCTATGCGCTGGAAGGCAACCGGGAAGCCCACAAGTTCACTCTCAGCAATGCTTACAAAGACATGCGCTACGTGGAATCGATGGCAAATGCCGTGACCGTCACCACTACAATGTCGAGCGCAGTGAAGAACTCGTTCGCCGTGGCTATGGCAAATGGCGGTGCCGGGGCAGAAGACTATGTTCCGCACCTTACTGACTTCATAGCCAAGGCAAATGGCGCGAGTTAAGCGTAAAATGACGATGCTTCGGCGGCCTTGTGGCCGCCGGGCACTTTCTGGCGGAGGCAGGCGTTAATCGAGGCCGCCGATAAACGCCAGAATCTCCGCCTCGGAGACGACGTCGGCATATTTTGCGTTCATATCGAAAAGATTGGCCTCGTGCGGAGCCGGATGACGGTCGCCGCAGGCATCGCGCACCACCGTCGTGATGAAGCCGTGCGACATGGCATCCACGCAGGAAGCACGCACGCAGCCGCTGGTGGTCAGACCGGTGAGGATGACATTGTCGACCCCCATCGCAGTCAGCATCGACGCCAGCGACGTGCCAAAGAATGCGCTGGGATATTGCTTCGTGACAATAAACTCATCAGCCCGGGGCTCGAGCCCCTTCGGCCAGGCGCCGAGAGGATTGCCGGCGGTAAAGCTTGCCAGCGGCTTGGCCTTCTGGAAAAACCGGCCGCCATCCAGACCGCTCGGATGCAGGACGACGCCGGTCAGAATGACGGGAAGATTGTTGCCATGCGCTACAGCACGGATGCGCAGGGCACTTTCCAGCGCCGCATCGACACCTGCGAACAGCGGGCTGTCGGGCTCGAAATAGGCCTGGACGAAATCGACAAGCACCAGGGCAGGCTTCCTGCCGAAGCCGATGCGGTTATCATAGGCTTTGGCATAGTTTGCATGCAGGTCGGCTTCGCTCACGGACGGCTCCCTCGAAATTCATGGACAGTCTCGACGACAGAGGCTCTGGTACTCAGGACGGCGGCAATCCGGTCGGCATGAGCCAGAAGATGGCTGTCGGCAAAACGCGGCGCGATCAGCGTGACCCCGATCGGCAGCGATGGTCCGTCGGAATATGCAGGCAGTAGCACTGGAATATTCACGCAGGGCACGCCGAGCAGCGTCCACGAGGCATTGAACACGGGATCGCCGGGTTTGCGGCCGACGGGTGCAAACCCGGCAGCACTCGGCGCGATCACCACATCGTAGTTGGCCGCGATCTCGTCGAAAGCGATCCGCGCCAGCGCCATCCCGTCATAGGCGTCTCTCAGTTCGGCGAGCGTCGTACCATCGCGATTTTCCACCCTGTGATGGAAATCGTCATGCAGCGCGGCGCCATTTCGACGGGCAAGATTGCGAAACGCTGCCTGGCCTTCGCGATGCAGAATGACCCGGTGATAGCGATCGAGCGCTTCGAAGGGCGGCGGAAGTTCGAGCTCATGGACCTGATGGCCGGCCTGTCGCAGGCTGTCCGCGGCTGATGTCATTGCCCGCAGGCTCTCGTCCTGCAGGCGGTCATGGTAGGGGCCTGTGGTCACTGCTATTCTCAGCGCAGCCGGGCGACTGTCCGACCCGCAAGGTTCGTCGAGACCGAAGATATTTGCCAGCAATGCCAGGTCCGCAATCGAGCGACCATACCAGCCGACGGTGTCAAAGCTGATGGAATAGAGCCTCACACCCTCCCGGCTGACACGAGCGTAGCTCGGCTTGAAGGCATAGACGCCGCAGAACGAAGCCGGGCGAATGGTCGAACCGCCGGTCTGCGTGGCGAGCGCCAGCGGCACGTGAAAGTCGGCAACGGCTGCAGCCGAACCAGCAGACGAACCGCCGGACGTGCGCGCAAGATCGTGCGGATTGCCGGTTCTGGCATCCTGCCCGGCGGCGGCAAATTCCGTCGTGTCGGTCTTGCCGAGCACGATGGCACCTTCCGCGCGCAGCAGATCGACGGCCGCAGCATCCGCCGCAGGCTGGAAACCACCATAAAGCGGCGAGTTGTAGGTCGTCGGCAGGTCGTGGGTGTCGAACACATCCTTGACAGCAATCGGCAGGCCATGCAGCCGGCCACGCTTTTCCCTCGGCAAGGCATCCAGACGGGCGGCCTCGGCCAGTGCCTGCGGATTGACGGCGAGCCAGGCCTGCACATCGCCATCCCGCAGGCGGATGCGCTCAAGGCACGCCTCCACCACATCGCTAGCGCTCAACTTGTCATCGGCCAGCATCGCCAGCAAATCCGTGGCAGTCAGCTGGTTCGGCAAGGCCACAAGCGGAGGATCAGCGCTCATATCGCCAATCCCGGCGGCATCAGGCGGTGGAACTCGGTCGCGCGCTGAAAAGCGGCTCCAAGGGAAAGGCACATCGCATCGGCCTGGGGCCTGCCGACGATCTGTATACCGGTCGGCAGGCCGCCGCGACCGAGGCCGGACGGCAGCATCAGGGCTGGCAGGCCGGTGATGTCGAAAATCATCGTATTTCGCGAAATCATCGACTGGAAGGTGTTGGAGATCCCGTTCACGTCGACGGTCAGCCCATCGAGCAGGCCAGCCTCGCCACCGATGCCGGGCGTAACGACCAGATCGACATCGGCCATGGCGTCGAGGAAGCCGGTTTGTGCCTCGGCGCGCATCTGGAGCGCACGCCCGTAATCGACCGCGGAATAGGTGAGGCCGTTCTTCAGCCTGTGAACAAGGCCCGCGTCGAACATCTCCACACGATCGAGACGGGGAGAATGCAGCGTTGCCAATTCACTTTGGAGGATGACCCAGCCGGCCTCATGCCAAGGGGCGATATCGATGGCAGGGAGCGGAATGCAGATGCATCCAAGCCTCTCCATCGTCTTCAGCGCAGCCTCCCAATTGGCGAGAACGGCGTCGTCAACCACATCCGTGAACCAGTTGACGGGCACGCCGATGCGAAGACCCTCTAAAGTCTCGCCCGCCAGAATGGCAGCACATTGCGCAGCCAAGGATGGCTCCCGCTGGGCGGTCATGAAAGACAATACGCGGGCGATGTCCCTTGCCGAGCGGGCCATCGGACCGACATGGTCCAGTGTCCAGGACAGGGGCGCGACACCTTTTCGGGACACGCGGTCCCGGCTCGGCTTCAGGCCCGTCGTGCCACACCAGCAGGATGGGACCCGGATTGATCCACCGGTGTCCGTGCCGAGCGCAAGCGGCATCAGCTGCGCGGCCAGTGCTGCAGCGGATCCCGTCGACGATCCACCCGTCCAGCGGCTTTGATCCCACGGATTGCGCACCGTACCGAAGCGCGGGTTGTGCGGTGAACCGGTGGCAAACTCGGTGGTCGCAGTCATGGCAAAGGGAATGGCGCCGGCGGCACGCAAGCCGGCCACGACATCGGCATCGGCCGGCGCGACGCGATCGCCGGTAAAATGGGAGCCGGATGTGGTGATCGTATCGGCGACATCGATGATGTCCTTGACGCCGAACGGAATGCCTTCCAGCGGCCGCACCGTTCCATTGCGCCAACGCTCGTCGCTTTCACAGGCGGCCTTTTCAGCCTGCGGCACGAAGCGAAGGATAGCCTCGCCACCTGCGGTGCAGGATCGCGACGCACTGATAAGCGAGCGCAGGGCGTGCGAAGGCAACAGTCTCCCACCGGCATACGCGGAAAGAAGCGCGTCCACGCCGGCGGTCCTTATTGGCAAATCTTCGATCGCGGGCTCGACATCAGGGCTTGGCAACGGCTCGCCTGAGGGTGCCAAACGGGCGTAGGGGCGATCTGCGACGCCGGGGTCGACCAGCGTCAGTGGATCGAGGAGGTCGCGGGGGCCGACAAGCGGTGCTGCGGCCCCGGCATCTGGCAGAAGGCGATGCACCTTATTCGGCCGCCATCTGGCTCGGCATGCGCGACGCCATCAACGGCTGGATGCGCTCGCCAAACTTGTCGAGACCGACCAGGAAGTCGTCGAAGGTCAGCATGATGCCCTTTGTACCGGGAACGCTGCCGGCCTCCTCCAGCATCCGGGCGACGCTGGCATAAGAGCCTACCAGGGTGCCCATGTTGAAATTGACAGCACCTTCCGGCAGGTTGATGTGCTTGGCGGTCGAGTTGCTGTCGGCAGTTGCATCCTTGCTGCCCTGGTCCGCCATCCACGCGAGGGCGTCGACATCGGCCCCTTCGCGGTAGCTCTCCCACTTTGCCTTTGCCAGTTCGTCGGTCTCTTCGGCGATCACCATGAACAGCACGTAGGCGCCGACATCGCGGCCGGTCTTGGCAGCCGCTTCAACCAGCTTGGCGTTGTTCGGCGCATAGGCGGTCGGCGTATTGATGCCCGAGCCCATGACGAAGTTGTAATCGGCGTACTCTGCCGCGAATTCCATGCCGCGCGGACTCTGACCTGCTGCAACGATCTCAATCTTGTTCGCCGGCATCGGCTTCATCATGCAATCCTTCATGGTGAAGTGCTTGCCTTCGAAGGAGCATTCGCCCTTGGCCCAAAGCTCTTTCATGATGTGGACGTATTCGGTCGAATAATCGTAGCGGTAGCCGAAATAGTCATTTCCCGGCCACATGCCCATCTGGTCATATTCCGCCATCTGCCAGCCCGACACGATATTGACCCCGAAACGGCCGGGCGCCACGCTGTCGATCGTCGTCGCCATGCGCGCGACAATGGCCGGCGGCAGAGTCAGCACGGCAGTCGAGGCAAACAGCTTGATGCGCTTGGTGACAGCCGCCAGGCTGGCCATAAGCGTGAAGCTCTCAAGATTGTAGTCCCAGAACTCGGCCTTGCCGCCGAAGCCTCTCAGCTTGATCATCGAGAGCGCAAACTCGAGCCCGTATCCCTCTGCTTTCTGGACGATCTGCTTGTTGAGCTCGAAGCTCGGCATGTACTGCGGCGAGGTAGTGGAGATCAGCCAGCCATTGTTTCCGATGGGAATGAAAACACCGATATCCATGTGGTTCCCCTTTTATCTGATGGACATGCAAGGCAGTATGTACGAACTAATGCAAAATTTTTCGGGCCTGTAAAGCCAAAAATGACGCATCTTTAGGCGCGCCTATTTATTAATCAAAAGGCTGATTTGCACGCAGAAGTTTGGCGGCGGGAAATTATCCAAACGGCGAATGACGAGGCAGAAAGCCAATCAGAAAGGCAATTACAGGCGGAATGGGCAGACGAATCATGGCTGCGGGCAGGCCCAGGAACCATTCACGCGGCTGTCAGCCTCAGCTCTCGGCGCGCAGGGTCGTGGTGAAGGTAAAGCGCTCTGCCGGCAGAACCTGGAAAGCATATTCCAGCAGGCGGCGACCGGAGCCGTAGTAGCGGCGCGTGACGACGAGCGCGAGATCGCCCGGGCTGACGCCGAGCTTGTCGGCAATCACCTCATCGAGCGCGATAGGCTTGATTTCCTGCTGGATTTCCTGGATTTTTTCGCCGGTAAACTGTTCGATATAGTGAAAAATAGCACTTCTCGCGACCGTGATGTCCTTCACGGCGCCAGCAAGCCTGGAATCGACGTAGACCTCGTTCCACGAAAACGGCCTGCTTCGATTGCCGGGATAACGGATACCGGCCATGTGGAAGAACTTTCGGCCAGGACGGCAACCCAGCTCGATCGCAAGTTTACCCTGCGCCGAGACCTCCTCCTTCGTGTCGATTACAAATTCGGTCTCGGCGGCGATTTCAAAAAGTTCGGAGCGCGAGTGAGCGATGAAGCGTTTGCGTTCCGGATCGAAGCCGGCCTCAACACGGGTGCCTACCCCCTTGCGCGCCGAAAGACGCCCCTTGTTGCGCAGGGTCCCGATTGCCTGACGCACGGTCTGGCGACTGACGCCCAGCGCTGCGGCAATCTCGTTCTCTGTTGGCAAAAGGGTACCAACCGGGTAGTCGCCATTGCTGATGCGAGACTCCAGGTGATGGGCGACCTGCAGATAGAGCGGCGCCGTATCCAGCTCGGGCTTCCAATCATTGCTTTTCTGATCCAAGCACCCCACCCCTTGCCAGCTAAAATCACCGGCGCATCTCCGTTGTAAAGGTTTCAATCGTCTTTCCCGGCGAAAGGCAATCGAATTCCAGCATGTCCGCAAACGCATCCTGACCCGCTTGTGCCAGCAAAGCAAATCTATTAGTACGTACATATCCCAGCTATAATTTCCCAGGATATTGAGACGCATGTCGGACCTGATTGCCGGAGAGGCCACGCAAACGCGCCGAGCTTCTTCGCTGATGCAAACCCTTGTGGCGGCAACGCTGATCCAGATCGTGGCGACCGCGAGCGTCCTTGCACTCACGGCCATTGCGCCGACGGTGGCAGCAGATCTCGATATCGGCGCCTACTGGATCGGCTATCAGATCAGCCTGATCTATGCCTCTGGCATGTTCTCCTCTGCAATCGCCGGCACGCTGGTCCAGCGCTTCGGGCCGATCCGAATTGAACAGGCTGCACTTGTCTGCTGCGTGATCGGTTTTGCCGGCATTGCCACCGCCAGTATTCCACTGATCGTCATTGCGTCGCTTTTTATCGGCATCGGCTACGGCCTGAACAATCCTGCATCTTCCGAAATGCTGAGCCGAGTCACCCCGCAGAACAAGCGGAACATCGTATTTTCGCTGAAGCAATCCGGCGTCCCGCTGGGCGGCATCCTCGCAAGCTTCGCCTTCCCCTATCTCTCTCGCTATGTCGACTGGAATATCGCACTGCTGATCGGGGCGGCCGCACCGCTGTTGACGATGGGGTTGCTGGCGATGACGCACGCGGCTGAACCCGTCGTAGTCAGCAAGCGCCGATCCCTGTTGCGCGGGTTGATCGAGGAACAATCGACGATCTGGCGCAGCCCGCGTCTGCTGACGCTGAGCGGCCTGGGCTTTGCATATTCCGCCATGCAACTGTCGGTTTCCGCCTTCGCTGTGGTCACGCTTGTGCACGACGCCGGCTGGTCCTTGCTCGCCGCAGGGTCCGTTGCCGCAGCCATGCAGTTCGCTGGCGCCTTCGGTCGCATCTTCTGGGGCGTGGTCGCCGATCGCATCGGCGGCGGCTTCATCACCCTGTCACTGCTTGGCCTACTCGGTGGCGCCGGCTATGCCTTGCTCTACTGGCTGCCCGGCCTGCCACCAGTCGCGCAGGTCGCCCTCTTTGTCTGCATGGGCGGCGTGACGATTGGATGGAACGGCGTGTTGCTCGCAGAGGTGGCCCACAATGCCCCGGAAGGCAGGGTCGGCGCGATCACCGGGGGCGCTCTGGTCTACACCTTCATCGGGGTCATCGTCGGTCCGTCGTCCTTTGCCAGTCTTTATGCTTTGACTGGCCACTATGGTGCGAGCTTCATGGTCTTTTCCCTGTTCGGTTTCGGCGGCATGATCATCGCATGGCGAGCCCATCGCTCAAGCCACTGACCTGAAAATCTCTCCATATGTACTGACATACTGATGACGCATGCATGCGGCGCCGCTTGCTGCAGGCGCTCGCTATAGGCTGACGATTGGCTCCGATGTGCAATTGAACACGATTCAAGCGCCTATCTGATATGGTTTTTAGCAATCGCCGTATAAATGTGCAGTGCAAAAAAATAGGCAAAATCCGGTTGACGTTTCCTTGAGTATGTACGTACTTTAAGTTTAGATAGCTGATCGAAAGCTACGTTGTAGGACCCCGGGCAGACCGGGATCACAGAGGGGAATGTTGATCATGCGCCTGCTTTTCGTGAGTACAATGCTGGCGGTCTCCGCCTTCGCCGGCCTGTCCACAACCGCGATGGCCGACCCCATGGAGGATGCCAAGGCGATCATCACGCAGCACCGCGCCATGCCGGTATTCACGCCCCCGGGCGAACCGTTCAACGCCAAGCAGTGCATGGCCGGCAAGAAGGTTTTGTCGATCCCGATCTCGATGACCATCCCGTTCAATGTCGAATTGCAGAAGGCAATGGCATCGGCTGCAGCCGAAGTGGGCTTCACCTACACCACCTGGGACAACCAGTTGAAGATCGACCAGTGGGTGCAGGGTATCTCGCAGGCGATCAGCCAGAAATATGACGCTCTCGACCTGGCGGGCGGCCTGAACCCGCAAGTTCTCGGTCCGCAACTGGGCGAAGCGCGCGCCGCCGGCCTGAAGATATCGACGACGCATTTCTACGACGTGACCCAGCCGGCAATCGACACCGTCGACTATTCCGGCAAGATCGACTTTAGCGGCGCCGGCAAGCTGCTGGCAGCCTGGGCCTATGTCCAGACCGAAGGTAAACCAAATGTACTGATCATCGGCTCGTCCGACGTCCTCCCCTCGATCCCCTTCGTCAAGTCGATCCAGGATGAACTTAAAACGCTTTGCCCGAGCTGCAAGATGAAGCATCTGGACGTGCCCGTTTCCGAATGGGCAACGAAGATCCAGTCGGGCACGCAATCCGCTCTGCTGGCCGATCCCTCGATCAACTACATCCTGCCGATCTACGACTCCATGTCGCAGTTCGTCATCCCGGCGCTCCGCATCACCGGCTCGGAAGGCAGCGTCAAGCTTGCCAGTTTCAATGGCACGCCATTCGTTCTCGACATGGTGCGCGGAGGCCAGGTGCAGATGGATGTTGGCGAAAGCCTCGGCTGGGCCGGCTATGCGGCGATCGACAACATCATGCGGATGCTGTGCGGCAAGCCTGAAGTCGCCAAGCTCAACGTGCCGCTGCTGGTCTTCGACGACACCAATATCCAGACCGCCGGCACACCTGCCAATTTCAACGACGGCTATGGCGACGCCCACCTCGACGGCTTCCGCAAACTCTGGATGATGAAGTAGGTCAACGCGAACGCAGCAGGAGCGCCTCATGGTCGAAAATGCCGTCCTCACCATGAACAACATCCGTATGCGCTTCGGCAGCTACTATGCGCTCAAGGGTGTTTCGCTGTCGATACGGCGGGGCGAGGTATTCGGCCTTCTCGGCCAGAACGGCTCCGGCAAATCCACCATGATCAAGGTGCTGGCCGGCTTTCACCAGCCGGAAGAGGGCAGCGAGGTCATCCTCTGGGGGCAGAAAATGTCTCTGCCGCTCGATCCGATGGAGATCAAGAAGCGAGGAGTAGCTTTCGTCCACCAGCACCTCGGTCTCGTGCCATCCCTGACGGTGCTCGAGAATATGCGGGTCACAGCGCTTGGCCAGAAGACGCCTTGGTTCGTCAACTGGAAGAAGGAAGCAGCCGCCATCTCCAGGCTGTTTTCCGAATTCGACCTTTCGATCGATCCGTTCCAGACGGTGGCGAACCTTGCGCCGGTGGAGCGGGCCTTTGTCGCCATCATCCGTGCGTTCGAGGACCTCAGGGCGTCCGATGCCGGCTATGGCGGCGAAGGCATCCTGGTCCTCGACGAACCGACGCCATTCCTGCCGGCCGACGACGTGCTGCGACTTTTTGCGCTGATCCGCTCCATCGTCAAGACCGGCGCCTCCGTCGTCATCGTCACGCATGATATCGACGAGGTCCGAGATATCACCGACCGTGTCGCGGTGCTGCGCGACGGAGAGCTGGTCGATATCCTCGATACCCGTACATCACAGCGGCAGTCTATCCTCGACACCATCGTCGGCTCGCGGATCGACGCGTTCGAAAAGAAGCGCATGGCCAGGACAGGCGTGCCGGCGGCGGTCAGCGTGCGCGGTATTTCCAATGGCACCAGCGCACCTTTCGATTTCGAGATCCGGGAGGGCGAGACGCTGGGTGTGACTGGCCTGATCGGCACCGGCTTTGCAGCCCTCCCCTACCTGCTCTATGGTGCGAGACGGGGCAGCGGTGAAATCACCATCGGGGGCAAATCGGCGAAGATCAGCGCGGTGACGCCGCTTGCTGCGCAGAAGCTGGGCATCGCCTTCCTGCCCGGAGATCGCCTGGGTGCTGCCGGCATCGGCACACTGTCGGTGACCGACAATATCACGCTCCCCATGCTGGATGGCCTCACCAGGCCTTACGGACTCGATCGTCCCGGAATGACGCGTGCAGCGGCAGCGCTCGTCCAGAGTTACGACGTCAGGCCAGCCATTCCGCATCTCCCGCTCGGCTCGCTGTCCGGAGGTAATCAGCAAAAGGTGCTGCTGGCCAAATGGCTGCAGACTAAGCCGAAGCTTCTGATGCTCGACGAACCGACGCAGGGCGTCGATTTCGGCGCTCGCCAGCAGATTTTCAGGGCGCTGGACCGGGCGGCGGCGGATGGCACGGCGATACTTTGCGCCTCGACCGACAATGAACAACTCGAACAGATCTGCGACCGCATCATCGTCTTTTCGCGCGGTCGCCCGGTGATCGAACTCAAGGGCGCCGAGATCAGCCGCAAGGCAATCACCGAAGCCTGTTTCCACAGCCATGACGCGGAGGCCGCAGAATGACGACGCTGGATATGCCGACGACCAAGACCTCGATGCCGGCAAGGAGCCGCTTCACGATAAAAACCGAGGGCGAGCGCTTCGCCCTTGTGGGCGCATGGTTGCTGCTCATCGTGATTTTCGGAACGCTGATGCCGGATTCGTTCCTGAGCTGGCGAAGCTTCTCCACCCTGTTCGGCTCACAGGCCGTGCTCGTGGTGCTGACGCTTGCCATCATCATTCCGCTGACATCGGGCGATTTCGACCTGTCTGGGGCCTCGACCCTGACGATGAGCACCATGCTGATCGCCGTGCTCAACGTCAAATTCGGCTGGCCGATCGTCCCCGTGATCGTCATCGCGCTGGTGAGCGGTATCGTCATCGGCGCGGTCAATGCATTCTTCGTCCTCTATTTCCGCATCCATTCGCTGATCGTCACGCTCGGTGTCGGTACGTTCGCGAACGGGCTGATCCTCTGGGTCAGCAATTCGCAGACGATATCAGGCGTCTCCATGGGCCTGGTCAAATGGGTCATCATCAACCGGCTGTTCGGCATTCCCCTCGCCTTCTTCTATGCCCTGATCCTCGCCGTCATCCTTTGGTACGCGCTGGAATTCACCATTGCCGGCCGCAAGCTGCTGTTCGTCGGCCGCGGGCGCGAAGTGTCCCGGCTGAACGGCATCAATGTCGACAGGGTGCGCGCCACCTCCTTCGTGCTCTCCGGGCTGATCTCCGCCTTTGCCGGCATGCTCTATGCCGGCATGACGGGATCAGCCGATCCGCTGTCCGGCCTCAACCTTCTGCTTCCGGCGTTCGCCGCAGCATTCCTCGGCGCAACGACAATCTCGCCCGGCCGCTTCAATGCCTTCGGCGCGGTGATCAGCGTTTATTTCCTCGTGACCGGCATCACCGGCCTGACCATGCTCGGGGCGGATGCCTATGTGCAGAACCTGTTCTACGGAGGCGCCCTGGTCATCGCCGTGTCGCTCAGCCAGCTCGTGCGCAATCGCCAGCCACAGGATTTCAGCTGATGGACCTGATGAAGATCATGGCTGCCCTTGCCGAGACCTATTGGGATCGCCCGGCCGACGAGGCGGAGCTTGTGGCCATGGCCGGTGAAGCCATGCGCGACAAGACCAGCATCGCCAAGCCACTTACCGATAAGGCAGGCGCGTTGTTCAACACCGAACCAGCCCATTTCGAAGCTGTCTTGCGCGTTGAGGCCGGACGATGAGCCTCGATAACCCGACCACGCTCAAGGAGGCTGCGGAGGCGATCCTCGCCGGCCGGATTACTTCCGTCGAGATGACAACCGCCGCACTCGCCCGCGCAAAGTCCAGCCACGAGCGGCTGAACGCCTTTATCGAGATCGAGGAAGGCCCCGTGCTCGAGGCAGCCCGTGCCGCCGATGTTGCGCTTGCCGCCGGCCGGACGGTAGGGCCGCTGCATGGTGTGCCACTCGCCCACAAGGATATGTATGACCGCGCCGGCTTCGTGACCGGTTGCGGCTCGAAGATCCGCAAGGGTCATGTGGCGACCTCGACGTCCACAGTCATGCAGCGTCTGCAAGCAGCGGGTGCGCTCTCCATCGGCCGGCTCAACATGAGCGAATTCGCCATGGGACCGACGGGGCACAATTTTCACCACGGCAGGGCGCTGAACCCGATCGATGCTGCGCGGATCACCGGCGGCTCTTCCTCCGGGTCCGGATCTGCCGTTGGCGGCGGGGTGGTGCTGGCGGCTCTCGGCTCAGACACGGGCGGCTCCATCCGTCTGCCGGCCGCCTGTTGTGGCACGGTCGGGATCAAGCCGACACAGGGACGCGTCAGCCGTCATGGGGCGATGCCGCTGTCATTCTCGCAGGATTGCGTCGGCCCTCTGGCGCGCTCCGTCGCAGACGCCTACCTGCTGTTGCAGCTGATCGCCGGCCCGGACGGACACGACACGACCTGCATGGATGCAGACAAGCCCGGTGCGCTGCTTTCCGACCTGTCATCGCTGCGGATCGGAATTGCCGGCGGTCCGTTTGCCGACGGACTGGAAAGCGACGTTGCAGGCGGGATGGAGACGGCAATCAGGGCTTTGTCGCCAGATGTAGCCGGCATCGCTGCTGCACCCCTGCCCGATCTCTCCGCCATCGCTGAACTCGCCAATGCAGTGGCCATGGCAGAAGCGGGTACGGTGCATTTCGACTGGATGCGCGAGCGTCCGGAAGATTACGGCCCGCAGATCCGCATGCGACTTTCGCAGTCGCTGGCGATCCCGGCGCCGATCTATCTGCGTGCCCTGCAGATGAGGTCGGTGATGCTGAGAGAGTTTCTCGAGACAACCTTTGCCGGCATCGATGTCCTGATTGCGCCGACAATGCCGTTCATTCCACCGCTGTCCAGCGAGGTCGACGTCGGGACGAGCCCGACGATGAACGCTGTCGTCAGCGCGATGACCGCGTTCACGAGACCGTTCAGCTATCTCGGCCTGCCGGTGGTCACCGTGCCGGTTTCGATGTCCGCTGGCGGGCTACCCATTGCGCTGCAGGTCGTCGCGCGTCCATGGCGCGAGGATCTGGCCGCCAGCGTCGCCCTGAGGCTCGAACGAGCAGTTGGCCTGACGGCCTTCACCGACCCATCGCTTGCGCGGCCGGCCGCCTGAGCAAAACATGCAACCCGCCGGAACGGGCGGACACCCCATGAAGGATCATACCGATGGACGCCACGACCCAGATCGAAACCATTGAAGACGTAAGCCCGCAGGTCTTTCGCGACGCAATGGCGAAGATGGGCGCGGCCGTGAACATCATCACGACGGATGGTCCGGCCGGCAAGGCAGGCTTTGCAGCGACCGCTGTCTGCAGCGTCACCGACAGCCCCGCCACCTTGCTCATCTGTCTCAACCGGACGGCGTCGGTATTCAATGCGGTCATGGGCAACAAGGCGCTCTGCGTCAATGTCCTGACCGCCGGGCACGAAGGGCTTTCAGGCCTGTTTGGCGGCAAGACCCCCGTCGAACAGCGCTTTGCCGCAGCCAACTGGCACTATGGGGTTACGGGCGCTCCGGTGCTGGAGGATGCCATGGTATCGTTCGAATGCGTGCTCACCGACATGGTCGATGTCGGCACCCACCGGGTGCTGTTCTGCTCGGTAAAGGCTATCCGCGAAAGCGCTGCGGAAAAGGCGCTGGTCTACTACAAGCGTGCCTACCACCATCTCGGCGCCTGACGATGGCAGGCCTTGCGTCAGCCCAGTTTCACTCCGTTCGCCGTCACGTAGACCGCGTATAGCGATGTTGTTCCGGTGATGAACAGCCGATTGCCTTTCGGACCGCCGAAGGTGAGGTTGGACACGCCTTCGGGGATCCGGACCTTGCCGATCAGGGTGCCATCGGAATCGTAGACGTGAACGCCGTCACTCGCACTGGCCCAGATACGGCCCCTGCGATCGACCCTGAAGCCGTCGAACAGACCTGACGTGCACTCTGCAAAGACGCCGATATTTTCGAGCTTGCCATCGGCGGATACGGCAAGCTTACGGATATGACGCGGTCCGCCGCTGAGATGCGAAACGCCGGTGTCGGAAACGTAGAGAATGGATTCGTCCGGCGAGAATGCCAGCCCGTTCGGCTTGACGAAATCGGCGGCGACACGACGCGTTCCGGTCCGCGGATCATGGCAATAGACATGGCAACCGCCGATCTCCTCCTCGCCATAATCACCTTCGTAATCGGTCAGGATGCCGTAGGTCGGATCGGTGAACCAGATCGTGCCATCCGACTTCACGGTCACATCGTTCGGAGAATTCAGACGCTTGCCGTCGACCTGATCGGCGATGACAGTAATCTTGCCGTCGAAATCCGTCCGGGTGACCCGTCGCGTCAGATGCTCGCAGGTCACGAGCCGACCTTCGTTGTCGACGGTATTGCCGTTGGAATTGTTCGATGGCGACCGAAATACGGAGGTCTGACCGCTGGCTTCATCGTAGCGCATCATCCGATTGTTCGGAATGTCGGAGAACACCAGGTAACGTCCGGGGGCAAACCAGGCAGGCCCCTCCAACCAGCGGCCTCCTGTCCAGAGCCGCTCGACCCGCGCATGGCCGACAAAGCAGGCCTCGAAACGAGGATCGATAACTTCAAAGCCGCTGCCTTCGATTTCACCAAACATCGTCACCTCCATCTGCATTTCGGTTATCGATATCATTTTCTCCCGTCCAGCCAAGACCCTGACGTTGTCGGCGTCAAATTAGTTTGAGACAGATAACACAAGACCCTCAGAGATAGCCCTCTTGGCAATGCGCGCAGCGCGAGAGTGCGCAACTTTGCGATTGTGCGATGGTAGCGATAACTTTATTGGTGAACCTTGCTCGAAGCCGCGCGGTGTTTGGGGCAACCGATACGTATGGGGACACAGTGAAAAAACCAGCCGGGGGCAGGCCGAACGGCGCGCCGCGAGACATCCAGAAGCTGACGATGGCCGAGGTCGCCAAATATGTCGGCGTATCCGCGATGACAGTCTCGCGGGCTTTTCGGCAGGATGCCAGCGTCTCGGAGGAAACGCGCAAGCGGATCATGGATGCCGTCGATGCACTCGGCTACGTGCTTGACCAGTCGGCCGGCAGCCTGTCGTCCCGGCGCACCGGCTTCATTGCGGCGCTGGTGCCATCGATCAACAATTCCAACTTTTCCGACACCGCGCGGGGCATCACCGACGCGCTCGAAAATACCGGCCTGCAGCTGCTTCTCGGCTACACCGACTACGCGGCGGACAAGGAAGAAAAGCTTATCGAGGCGATGCTGCGCCGGCGCCCGGAAGGCATCATCCTGACCGGTGGATCGCACACGATGCGCGCGAGGCGCATGCTGGAAAATGCCAATATCCCGGTTGTCGAGACCTGGGAAATCCCGGAGAAGCCGCTCGGCCATGTCGTCGGTTTCTCGAATGGCGAGGCCATGTCGATGCTTGTGCGCGCGCTCGCCGACAAGGGTTACCGCAAGTTCGGCTATATCGGCGGCACCACGGCGCGCGACACGCGCGGCAGCCAGCGGCGCAGCGGATTCCTGAAGACGGTCGAGGAACTCGGGCTAGGACCTGGCCGCGTCATCTCCTTCGGCGTCCCGCCGATCACCATGCAGCAGGGCGCGCAGGCCATCGTCAGCATGCTCGAAAGCTGGCCCGACACGGAAGTCGTACTGTGCGTTTCCGACCTGTCGGCCTTCGGTGCGATGATGGAATGCCAGCGCCGCGGCATGCGCGTACCGGAAGACATTGCCATCGCCGGCTTCGGTGACTACGAGATCTCGTCGATCTGCCACCCGCGCATCACAACGATCAATGCCGATTGCTATGGCATCGGCAGCCAGGCGGCGGCAAAGCTGCTCGAAGCCATCCAGGGCGGAGAGCCGAAGGGCGACGAGATCACTCTCACCAGCTGCCGCGTCGTGTTGCGCGAAAGCGCCTGAGGCAAATCTAGAAGGCGATCTGCACCTTCATGGCCTTGCTTCGATCGTTCGCCGCCTCGAAGGCTGCCACCGCATCCTCGATCGGGAAAACCGCCGTCAGCAGCGGCTTCAGATCGACGCGCCCGCTGTTGATCAGATCGACCGCCAGAGCGAACTCCTCGTGGAACCGGAAGGTCCCGCGTATCTCGATTTCCTTGGCGACGATCATGTTCTGTGGCAGCGAGATGTCGCCGCCGAGGCCGAGCTGAACCAGCACGGCGCGCGGCGCCAACGCCTCCAGCCCTGCCCTGACCGCCCGTTCATTGCCGGACGCTTCGAACATCACATCGAAATAACCCTTGTCGGCACCATAGGCGGACAGATCTTGCGGGTTGGAAGCGACATTGATCGTCCGGTCAGCACCGATGGTCCGCGCCAGATTGAGAACATTGTCGACGACATCGGTGACGACGATTTCGCGGGCGCCGTGTGCCCGTGCCGCAATGATTGCGAGCGCGCCGATCGGTCCGCAGCCGGTCACCAGCACCCGCTTGCCGAGCAGCGAGCCTGCGCGGTTGACCGCATGCAGGACGACCGCGAACGGTTCGGCGAAGGCCGCTTCCTCGATGGAAACGCCGTCCTTGACCTTGTGGCACTGCCAGCCTTCCGCCACCAGTTGCTGGCGAAAGCCGCCCTGGATATGCGGCATCGGCATCGCGCTGCCGTAGAACTGCATGTTGAGGCATTGGTTCTGCTGCCCCTTGAGGCAATACCGGCAATGATTGCAAGGTCTGCTGGGCGAAACGGCGACGCGGTCGCCGACAGAGAGGCCAGTCACTCCTTCGCCGATGGCGTTGATGGTGCCGGCAATCTCATGCCCGAGGATCATCGGTTCGCGCAGCCGCACGGTGCCGAAGCCACCGTGATTGTAATAGTGCAGGTCGGAACCACAGATGCCGCCGGCCTGAATGGCAATGCCCACCTGTCCCGGCCCCGGCAATCCCGCCTGTACTTCCTCGATCCGAAGATCCTTGGCGGCGTGAATGACAAGTGCTTTCATCGTCTTACCTCAAACAATGGAGTAGGCCTCAAACAACCGGGGTGAGCAGTGTTGCGCCGGAGAAATGCGCCGCGAGATTGTCGCGAACGAGTTGGCCCATCGCCTGCCGCGTTTCCACCGTCCCGGACCCATGATGCGGATGCAGGACGACATTGTCGAGCGTCATGAAACGCGCGTCGATGTTGGGCTCGTTCCAGAACACATCGAGGCCCGCGGCCTGGATGGTTTTTTCCTGCAAGGCAGCAATCAAGGCCGCCTCATCGACGGTGGAACCCCTTGAGACATTAACCAGTATCCCTTGAGCTCCGAGGGCTGCCAGCACCGCGCCATCGACCAGATTTCGGGTAGCCTCCCCACCGGGAACGATGACCACCAGGAAATCGGCCCATTTCGCCAGCGCGATCAGGTCCGGTTCGAACGCGAAGGCAACGTCCGGGCGCTGGTTGCGGGAAAAGTATGCGATATCGCAGCCGAAGGCCGCGCCGCGCCGGGCGATGGCCTGGCCGATGCGCCCCATGCCGACGAGACCGAGCTTCTTGCCCGACACCCGCGTCACCAAAGGCATCGCGCCGTTGCGCCAGTCTCCGGCGCGCACGAACACATCTGCTTGCGCGATGCGCCTGGCTGCGGCCAGCAGCAATCCAATGGCAATATCGGCGACGTCATCGGTGAGAACATCGGGCGTATTGGTGACGCGAATGCCGCGGTCGCGGGCATAGGAAAGATCGATGGCGTCGGTGCCGACGCCGTAGCACGACACGATCTCGAGGTTCGGCAACGCCGCCATGAGTTCGGCGGAGGCGCCAAGCTCGCCCTTGGTGGCGATGGCACGAATGTCCTTGCCGACAGCCTTCAGCAGGGCCTGCCTGTCTTCGGCCTCCCACAGCCGATGGACGATATAATTTTCCTCCAGCGCCGTCATGTCCCAATCCGGATACACGCCGGTCATCAGGATATCTGCCTTCGGCATGTCTTGTCTCCCGTGAATTGTCGATTGATTATGTTATCGATAACATATAGTTCGGTTGGTCATGTCAAGGGATGATTTCTGCCCTGTCGATGCTAAACATTTCCAGATGACCGCAAGAATTGAAGGAGACGAGATGAGGAACCTGTTCGATCTGACCGGCCGGCGCGCGCTGATTACCGGGTCCAGCCAAGGCATCGGATACGCCCTGGCCGAGGGCCTCGCGAGCTATGGCGCGGAGGTGGTGATCAACGGCCGGACTTCATCGGCAGTGGCTGCCGCCGTCGAAACTCTGAGGGCAAAGGGCTTTGTTGCCCATGCATCCGTCTTCGACGTCACCAAAAAGGATGCGACGGATCAGGGCGTTGCGGAAATCGAGGCTGGCATCGGCGCCATCGACATCCTCATCAACAACGCCGGGATGCAGTTTCGCTCGCCACTGGAAGAGTTTCCGGCCGACAAGTGGGAGCTTTTGCTGGCAACAAACATTTCCAGCGTCTTCTACGTGGGCCAGGCGGTCGCCAAGGGCATGATCGCGCGCAAAGAGGGCAAGATCATCAACATCGCTTCGGTCCAGAGCGAGCTGGCAAGGCCCGGTATCGCGCCCTACACCGCAACCAAGGGCGCCGTGCGCAACCTGACGAGAGGGATGTGCGCCGACTGGGCAAAGCACGGCCTGCAGATCAACGCCATTGCCCCCGGCTACTTCAAGACACCGCTGAACCAGGCGCTGGTCGACAATCCGGAGTTCACATCGTGGCTCGAAAAGCGCACGCCGGCCGGACGCTGGGGCGATGTCGAGGAACTGATCGGCGCTGCCGTGTTCCTGTCCGGCAAAAGCTCTTCCTTCGTCAACGGCCACACGCTCTATGTCGATGGCGGCATCACCACTTGCCTTTGAGGTGAGGTATCGCCTGTAGAGGCAACGACGTTGGATTGCAAAGGAGGACATGATGGATAGTGACAGGGCAAGCGTTGCAGTGATCGGCGCCGGCATCATGGGAACGGCGATCGCCACCCGCCTGCTCGAGACGGGCCATGCGACATCTGCTTTCGATCTCAATCCTGATAAAGTCGCGGCCCTCGCAGACAAGGGCGCAACTCCCGCAAAGTCTGTCCGGGCCGCCGTCGAGACGAGCGCATTCTGCATTCTCAGCCTCAACCACGCCGACATCGTGCGGTCCGTCGTGTTCGGCGAGGACGGCGTGGCTGCTGCCGCCAGTGCCGACAAACTGGTGATCGACATGTCGTCCATCGACCCCGCCGAGACGACCTCGATAGCAACCCGACTGCGAGATGAGACAGGCATGGGCTGGGTGGACTGCCCGCTGTCCGGGGGGGTGCCGGGCGCGCTATCGGGACGGCTGACGATCATGGCGGGCGGCAGCGAGACCGATTTCGGGCGGGCCCGCGTCGTCATGCAGCATCTGGCTGCCAACTATACGCTGATGGGCGGATCAGGAGCCGGCCAGACAACGAAGCTCATTAACCAGCTCTTCTGCGCAGTGCTTTTCCAGGCCGTCGCGGAGGCTGTGAAGCTCGCCGAAGCCGGCGGAGTCGATCCGGCGGCAATCCCTGCGGCGTTGGCAGGCGGCAGGGCGGACAGCCGCATTCTGCAGGAATTCATGGGCAAGTTTGCCCAGCGGGATTTCTCGCCGACCGGGCGGATCGACAACATGTTGAAAGACCTGGATTCGCTGCAGGCCTTCGCACTGAAGACGAAAACACCCCTTCCGATGACGGGCGCTGTGGTGGAGATCCACCGGCTGCTGTGTGCCGCCGGTCTCGGCAGCCGCGACTCCGCAGAGATGATCCGCCTGCTCGACGGCTTCTCCGCCGCACCGTAAATTTCCACGCCGCAGGACGTTTTCCGTCGAGAACGGATTTTCGCTTGACCGGTTATCGATGTTATCGATAACATAAAACTCTGTATACGCGTGGCTTTGGGAGGAGCATCGGTGGAAGCGAAAAAACTACTGGAGTTCCAGACGATCACCAAGACGTTTGGCGGAACCCAAGCGCTCTGTGACGTCTCCTTCGATTTGCGCGAAGGCGAGATCCTGGCCCTGCTGGGCGAAAACGGCGCCGGCAAGTCGACGCTGATCAAGACGCTCGCCGGCATCTACAAGCCCGATACCGGCGACATCCTCTTTCGTGGCGAAAGCTATCATCACCGTCCGTCGCGGCCCAACCAACGCCAGCCGGTCGCCTTCATCCACCAGGATCTCGGCTTGATCGAGTGGATGACGGTCGGCGAGAACATGGGCCTGGCGCAAGGGTTCTCCATGCGTCGCGGCGTGATCGACTGGAAGCGGACGCAGGCGCGCGCCGAGGATGCGCTGAAACTGGTGGGCTGCCACTTCGATCCGACGACCCGGGTCTCGTCCCTCAGCAGGACGGAGAAGTCCCTCGTGGCGATTGCCCGCGCCCTTGCCGTCGAAGCCGACGTCCTTGTGCTCGACGAACCCACGGCAAGCCTGCCGGCAGACGAGGTCGAGCGGCTGTTCGACGCCATCAGGCCCCTCAAGGAGCGCGGCGTCGGGATGATCTACGTCTCGCACCGGCTGGACGAGATTTTCCGCATTGCCGACCGCGTCGCCGTCCTTCGAGATGGCAAGATGGTCGGCCAGAAGGCTGTCGCCGACACGACGCCCGACGACCTCGTAACGATGATCATCGGCCGCGCCAATCACGACCTGTTTGCCAAAAAGCCGGCCGTCGCCGGCAAGGCGATCGTCAAGGTCCGCAACCTCGCCTGCGCCGGCACCAGCCCGGTCTCTTTCGATATCCGTGAGGGCGAATTGCTCGGGCTGGTGGGATTGCGGGGCGCCGGACAGGAGTTGATCGGCCGCGCGCTGTTTGGCTGCGAGGGTTTTGCCGGCAGCGTGCTGCTGCATGACCAGACACCCGACCTGTCGAGCCCCCGAAGCGCCATGGCATCCGGAATCGGCCTGATCGCCCGCGACCGGACGGAGGAATCGGTCGCCATGCCGTTATCGGTGCGCGAAAACACCTACCTCAATCCCGGTGCATCGGGCCGGGGATTGCTGTCCTTTCTCTCCCCCCGACGCGAAGCCGATCTTGCCTCGGCCATCGGTCGTTCCGTCGGCCTGCGACCCAACGATCCCGACTTGCCTGTCGAAGCTCTATCCGGCGGCAATCAGCAGAAGGTCGTCGTCGCCCGCTGGCTGGCGACCGGGCGTAAGTTGCTGGTTGCCGAGGATCCGACCGCTGGTGTCGATGTCGGCGCCCGTGCCGATATCTACCGCCTTATCACCCAGGCGCTGGATGCCGGGCTTGCCGTCGTCGTCGTTTCCACCGATTTCGAGGAAATCGCCCACATCTGCCACAGAGCCCTTGTCTTTTCGCGCGGCAGGATCGTCAGCGAACTGGCCGGCAATGCGCTGACGACGGAAGCGGTCATCACAGCTGCGTCCGCGTCCGAAGCCGCATGAACATTCAGGAGGAAAGCCATGCAATCCATTGAATCAACCGCGCTGGAGCCGACGAAGGGCGAAATGGCGGGATTGTCGACCAGCCAGAAGATCGGCCGGCTTATCCCCGTCTACGGACTGGTAATCCTGACCGTCGTGCTGATCCTGCTGTTCTCGCTGCTGCTGCCGGCGACTTTCCCGACACTTCTCAACGTTCGCTCCATCGTGTCGGACAAGGCGATCATCGCGCTGCTGTCGCTGGCCGCGATGATCCCGATGGCGTCGGGCCGCATAGACCTGACCGTCGGTTACGGCATCGTGCTCTGGCACATCCTTGCCATCAGTCTGCAGACCGCCTACGGCCTTCCCTGGCCAGTGGCCGTCCTCATCGTGCTGGCGCTCGGCACCATCACGGGCTTCCTGAACGGACTGCTGGTGGAGGTCGCCAAGATCGACAGCTTTATCGCGACGCTCGGAACAGGCACCGTCCTCTACGCGCTGGCGCTTTGGCACACCGGCGGCCGCCAGGTTGTCGGCGTCCTGCCGCACGGCTTTTATGCACTGAACGGAACGATGCTGTTCGGCCTGCCGATCACTGGCTTTTACGTCCTCGGCATCGCCATCTGCATGTGGGTCGTGCTCGAATACCTGCCGGTCGGGCGATATCTCTACGCAATCGGCGCCAACCCGAAGGCCGCAGCCCTCAATGGCATTCCGGTGCGCAAGTTCGTGATCGGTGCCTTCGTGACGTCGGGACTGTTGGCGGCGCTCACCGGCGTACTTCTGGCCTCGAAGCTGCGCATCGGCCAGGCGAGCGTCGGGCTCGAATATCTGCTGCCGGCCCTCGTCGGCGCCTTCCTCGGCTCGACGACGATCAAGCCCGGACGCGTCAACGTCTGGGGGACGCTCATCGGCGTCATCATCCTGGCGGTCGGGATTTCCGGCATCCAGCAATTCGGCGGCTCCTTCTTCATCGAGCCGCTCTTCAACGGGGTCACCCTGCTTATTGCCATCGGCATAGCCGGTTACGCCCAGCGCAAGCGCGGCGCCGTGAGGAGGATCACGCCCGCGCCCAAGTAGACTACGCCGGGATCAACACCGGTACATCAAAACCAAAATGGAGGAGTGAACATGAAGCGTAGAACGATGTTGCAGGCGACGGTCGCAGCGCTTGCCCTGATGACCAGCCTGCCGGCGCTTGCCGACCCTATGTCCGATGCGAAAGCGGTCGTCGACAAATATGCATCCAAGGCGAGTGCATGGGATGGCCCGACCACCGGACCCAAGGGCGCAGCCGGCAAGTCGATCGTCATCCTTGCCGGCGACATGAAGAACGGCGGCATTCTCGGCGTCGTCAACGGCGTCCAGGAGGCGGCAGGATCGCTCGGCTGGAAAGTGACCGCGCTCGACGGCGCCGGCTCGATCGGCGGCCGGACGGCAGCCTTCGGCCAGGCGATGGCGCTGAAGCCGGATGGCATCATCATCGACGGTTTCGACGCTATCGAGCAGAAGCCGGCGATGGAGCAGGCAAAGGCTGCCGGCATTCCGATGGTCTCCTGGCATGCGGCATCGAATGTCGGTCCCGTCCCGGAAGTCGGCGTGTTCGCCAATGTCACCACCGACGCCATGGAGGTCTCCAAGGCTGCGGCCGACTGGGCATTCGTCGATGCAGGCGGCAAGCCCGGCGTCGTCATCTTCACGGACAGCACCTATGCGATTGCCATCGCCAAGGCCGACCGGATGAAAAAGGAAATCGAGAGCCTCGGCGGCACCGTGCTCGAATATGTCGATACGCCGATCGCCGAAACCTCGCAACGCATGCCGCAGCTGACGACATCGCTGCTGCAGAAATACGGGGAGAAGTGGACGCATTCGCTGGCGATCAATGACCTTTATTTCGACTTCATGGGTCCCTCGCTGGCATCGGCCGGCATCGAGGGAGACGGCAAGCCGGTGAATGTCGCCGCCGGCGACGGCTCGGAAAGCGCCTACCAGCGCATTCGCGCCAAGCAATACCAGGCAGTCACGGTGGCCGAGCCGCTCACCCTGCAGGGATGGCAACTGGTCGACGAACTAAACCGCGCCTTCGCCGGGGTCGCATGGTCCGGCTACGTTTCGCCGCTGCATGTGGTCACGACAGCCAATGTCGAATTCGACGGAGGCCCGAAGAACAGCTTCGATCCCGACAACGGCTATCGGGATCACTACAAGGCAATCTGGGGCAAATAACGTCGCCATGCGGGGCGCGGCCGATGCCTGCGCCCCGCGCTCCGGGCACAGACGGAGCCGCGCCCTCACATCAACCAATTTGGAAAAGTCGATGATCGTTCGATATGCTTTGTTCGAAGGCGAAATCCATGCCGGCAAGGAGGCCGAATTCCGTGCCTTCGTGAAAGAAAAACTGGTGCCGCTCTGGACGCAGTTCCCGGGCGCCAAGGAAGTTCGCGTCCTCGATGGCTTCGATCGCGATGAAGGGGCGCCGGTCTATGCAATGGCCCTTGCAGTTCGCTACCCCGACATGGATGCCGTTGATGCCGCACTTCGCTCGGATGTCCGCTACCAAAGCCGCGAGGTCAGTGGCGAACTTCTGAAGATGTTCACAGGCCGGGTACACCACCACCTGTTTACCGCAAACGATTATGCGCCGGCGGGCCTTTGAGCTAACATGACACATACCGCATCGTTTACAGGATGAAAGCATGATGGATGGCCGGGTTGCAGTTGTCACGGGCGCAGGTTCAGGGATCGGAAGAGCGGTAGCGCTGGCGCTCCTGGGGGATGGCTACGTCGTTGCGCTCGCCGGTCGCCGTGCGGAGCCGCTGGAAGAAACAGCCTCTCTGGCCATGGCGGGCATACCGTTGATCGTTCCGACAGATGTCACCGACCCGGCGTCGGTCGACGCGCTCTTTGCCGAACTGGAGGCTAAGGCAGGGCGGCTGGACGTGCTGTTCAACAATGCCGGCGTGGGTGCGCCCACGACGAATTTCGGCGACGTGACGTTCGAGCAATGGCAAGCCGTCATTTCCGTCAACATCAACGGAATGTTTCTCTGTGCCAACCGGGCCTACCGCATGATGCGCGACCAGACGCCACGGGGCGGACGCATCATCAACAACGGCTCGATCTCGGCCCACACGCCGCGGCCAGGCTCAGCACCCTATACGGCCTCCAAGCACGCTGTGACCGGCCTCACCAAATCGATCAGCCTCGACGGGCGCATCCACAACATCGTTGCCTCGCAGATCGATATCGGCAACGCCGCCACGGATATGACGACGCGCATGGCCAAGGGCGTGCCACAGGCGGATGGCACGATTGCTGTCGAACCCACCATGGACGTCGCAACCGTGGGTGCCACCGTCCTCAATATGGCGAAAATGAGCCTCGACGCCAACGTCCAGTTCATCACCATCATGGCCTCGAGCATGCCGTTCATAGGGCGGGGATAAGGCTCGGAACCCTCCGCACCTGGGTCGATGGTGACGGGATACGACTGCCAGCAAAAAAGATGGCGCCATGTTTTCACACAGGGCGCCATCGTGTTTTAGGTTGGTAATCTCGGGAGACCTAGCGCGCGGCGATTTGCTTCAGGAGCTTGCAGAGAGCAGCCAGACCGGGATCGGCATTTCCGGCTCCGAAGGTCTTGCAGCGGGTGAGGACGAGCTTCTGCTGAGTGGGCGACATCCCCTGGTACGCGATAGCAGCGCGTCGGGTTGCCGCCCGACCGCCCAGACCCGAGCCTACACCTGCATTGTTGCCAGATCCAAGACCAGTCCCGCTGGTGTTGCCGCCGCCGATGGATCCGGTGCTGCCACCGCCGGTGGATCCGTTGCCGCCGCCGCCGGTGGATCCGTTGCCGCCGCCGCCAGTGGATCCATTGCCGCCGCCGCCGGATCCACCAATTGACGCTCCGACACCCGCACTGACGCCATTGCCGCCTCCAACCGACGCACCGACACCAGCATTGACACCGCTTGACCCACCAATCGAGGCAGTTGCTCCCGCGTTCACGCCTTGCGCACCACCGATCGATGCTCCGGCTCCGGCATTAACACCATTGGTACCGCCTACATTTGCGCCGACACCGGCATTCACACCGGTGGAGCCGCCGACGTTCGCACCGACGCCGGCATTAATGCCGCCGACGGAAGCGCCCACGCCGACGCCCAGTCCACGACCTCCGCCGAGTGATACCCCGCCGCCGAGGCCAAGGCCTCCGCGGTTGGAGCCGCCCTGTTGGGCCTGTACGGATACCACAGTTGCCGCAGATAGAAGAACGGCAAGCGAAATGCTCTTTCTGAGATTCTGCATGATTATCATCCTCGTTGGTTTAGCCCGTGACTGATGTCACTGGCGGGACTAGGTCGAGGAGCGCGCGCTTCCTGTTGAAACGGAGTGATAGCGGGTGCTATCGATCCGTCACAATGTAAACGTGTTATGCATTACTAATGTTTCACTCTCTTATGGACCTGAGAGCGCTTCAGTCGATCATGGTGAACTCAGCATTAACAGTCCTTCGGAACGCTCCAGAGTGGGACGTTCTCAACACTTGGCCCTCGCGGCTCCTCTGTGGCGGTTGCCCCAGATACCGCCAGCTTTCCGGCCGTCATGACGTAGCACTGGTCGAAGACGCCCGACGGCGGCTTTGCGTGCGTGGCAAGGATGACCGTTTTTCCTGTCGCCAGATTGCAGAGATCCTCGAAAAACGCGCGCTCTGTCTCCGGATCGAGATTGGACGTCGGTTCGTCCAAAACGAGGATTTGAGCTTTCGAGAGAAGCGCGCGCGCAAGACACAGGCGACGCGCCTGTCCGGCGGACAGTGTCCAGCCCTTTTCGCCGACATAGCCATCCAGCTGGTCTGGCAGCCGCCGGACGACGTCGCCGAGGCGGACCGCGTCGAGCATGTGCCAGAGACGCTCGCTGCTTGCGCCGGGATCGCCCATCAGCAGATTGTCCCGCAGGCTTCCCATGAAGACTTGCGTATCCTGGGTCAGAAGCGCGATGCGCCGATGCAGTTCGTCCTGCCTCAGCCAACGAAGATCGATATCGCCGAGTGTGATCGTGCCAGCCTGCGGATCGAAGAGGCGAAGCAGCAGCGCCATCAACGTCGACTTGCCGGAGCCGCTGGCACCGAGGATCACGACGCGGGACCCTGTGGCGACCTTAAAACTGACATCCACCAGGATCGTCCTGTCGGCATGATGCCCGAAACGCACGCCGTGGAAGGCGATGTCGTTGCCTTCCGGCATTGCCACCGGTCGCCCGGGATCAACCACCGCAGGCGGGCTGTCGGCGACTGCCCGTATCTGTTCGGCCGCAGCAATAGAGGAGCTCAGGCGCGAGACGCTGCGAACGATTGCACCGGTCGCCTCGAAGCTTGCAAGCGTCGCCAGCAGCAGACCGACCAGCAGCGGGCCGCCGATATCGCCACGCTGAAAGCTCTGGATGCCGAACCACAGCACGCCGACCAGCGCCGTGCCGGCCAGAAGCTGGACCATGGCGCTGGCAATGCTTCCCCGTAACGCGAGACGCCGCCGCGCCGATCCCACGGCGTTCGCGGCATCGTCGAACTGCTTCTCTGCCATGGCGATCTGGTCGAAGACGATGAAGTCCGCCAGCCCGTCCATGCTTTGCAGGGCGGCGCTGCGGACTGCAGCCGATGCCGCGATCACGGACCGCCCCTGCGCCAGTGTCGCTCCAACGAGGACGGCGGGCACCGCCAGGGTCGCAGTTGCAAGCGTCACCGCATAGACCACTGCCCCCGCGGGTATGTACCAGCCGAGGATCGCACTCATCGTCGCCCCGAGCACCAGCGCCGTCAGCATCGGGCCAATGGCCACCAGAAACGCCGTGTCGAGCGTATCGATGTCGGCCGTCAGCCGGCTGACGAGGTCGCCGTGGCTGATACCGGTGTCCTTGAGCGGCATACGGGGTATCAGCCGCGAAAACAGCCAACCCCGGAGATCGGCAAGCAGCCACAGCGTTGCATCGTGACCGACGAGCTTTTCTCCATAGCGGGCGCCGATGCGGATCAATGAAAAGCCGCGGATCAGCGACGACGGCCCGAACAGGTTGAAACTCGCAGCTGCGGTCGTCAGGGCAGCCGCAGTCAGGAACCATCCGGAAACGCCAAGCAGTGCCATGCCGGCAACGAGCGTCAGCGCACCAAGGCCGAAGGCGAGGCCGAACCGCAGTGCCCGGGTGCGAAACAGCGGCAGGAAGGACATGAGGGCTATCATGCGGCATTCTCCTCGAACGCGAGCAATACCTTCGGCCTTGGCTTTACGACCGGCACGATATCGCCGCCGGCGACGCGGAATACATGGAAGAAGCGCTCGGCCACGGCGAGCGAATGGGTGGCGACCAGCAGGGTTCGACCGCGTGCAAAGACCTGCAGCGCATCGAGAACGCGGCTCTCGGTTTCGCGGTCGAGATGCGCCGTCGGCTCATCGAGAACAATCAGGCCGGGGTCGCGCAGGAAAATCCTTGCCAGAGCGATCCGCTGCGCCTCGCCGCCGGACACGCCCCGCCCGCCCGCGCCGATTGCCGTATTGAGCCCGTCGGGCAGGGCGTTGGTGAATCCAAGGACGCCCGCGAGTTCTGCCGCGCGGGAAAGATCGCTTTCGCTTGCCAGTCGCGCGCCGAAACGAATGTTATCGGCGATTGTCCCCGCAAACAGCATAGGCCGCTGGCCAAGGAAGGCCACCGCATTGCGCAGCCCGGCGGGGTCAATAGACTGTAGCTCATGTCCTTCAAGACAGATGCGTCCCTCGAAGGCCCTGAGCCCGACAATGGCTTCCAGTAACGTCGACTTTCCGATGCCGCTCTCGCCGAGGAGCGCCGCATGGCTGCCGGCAGCAAGGGACAGGGTGGCATTTTCAAGCAGCCGCCGCCCGCCGTCCGGGGTGGCAAGCCCGAGATGGGAAGCGGCAACAGCGATCGCCCCTCCCCTCAGCGGCATCGAGGCCGGCCGGCTGGATGTTTCGACGCCGTTTTCCGGGAGATCGCCAAACAGCGCGGCGATCTCGACGATGGCCGCCTTGGCGGATTGCCGGTCGTGATAGTGGGCAGCGAGCAGCCGCAGCGGCTGATAGACCTCGGGCGCCATCAGCAGACAGAACAAACCTGCCTGCAGCGTAAAAGGCGCCACCCTGATATGGACGAAACCGAGATAGCTGAGGCCGACATAGAGGGCGACGCCGGCGACGCCGAGCGCCGCAAAGAATTCCAGCACAGCCGACGAAAGGAACGCGATGCGCAGCACGCGCAAGGTCCGCAGCCGCAGGTCATGGCTAGCATCCAGCACCTTCGTCGTCTCACTCTCGGCCCGGCCGAACAGTTTGAGCGTCACGATACCGCGCAAACGGTCGGCGAAGAAGCCGGACAGGCGGGACATCGCCTGCGCCTGGGCATCGGTGGCTGCCTGCGCGCCCCATCCGACCAGTGCCATGAAGATGGGAATGAGCGGCGCAGTCAGCAGGAACAACAGTGCCACGGTCCAGTCGACCGGCATGACGGCCATGGCAAAGACGATGGGCAGCACAGCCGCCTGGATCATCGCCGGGACAAACCGGGCGAAATAGCCATCCAGCGCATCCGTCTGGTCGATGACTGCGGAACTGAGTGCACCCGAGGAGCGCAGCGCCATCCAGTCCGGCCGCTGATCGAAGATGTGGCGATGCAGCAGTCGGCGCAGATACAGCTTGATACGTTCGGCGGCGACGATACCGGCGCTCTCGGCGCCGAGCCCCAGCCCGATCCGCGCGATGAAGATGCCGATGAACAAGCCGACAGCCGGAAGCACCTCCGTGACAGACTGCCGCGACACGATGACCCGACCGAGGATCTCGGAAAGCAGCAGGGCCTGCCCCACCAGCAGCATCCCGGATAACATCGGCAGGGCACAGGCAACCACCATGGCCTTGCCGCCATGCCGCTGAAGCCGGGATAACCACTGTCTTTGATTGATACCGTGTTCTGCCGTCATCGCTGCCCTCAACCGCCGCAGCAGGCTCTCTATCCTGCGAAGGCCATGCCGTTTTCACTGTCACAGTCAGTGCCCGAGCCGCCGGGGGGAGGCATTGACATAAATCAATGCGTGTCCTCGGGGCTGGGCGTAGCAACCTGCAGGCCCGGCATCCGGCCGGCACACTGATAGGAACGCGCGCATGATCGACTTCACCGTTGTGGATTTGGCACGCCTGCAATTTGCGGCGACCGCACTTTACCATTTTCTCTTTGTCCCGCTGACGCTGGGACTGTCCTTCCTCATGGCGATCATGGAAAGCGTCTACGTGATGACCGGCCGTGAAGTCTGGCGGCGCATGACGCTCTTCTGGGGCACCCTGTTCGGCATCAACTTTGCAATGGGCGTCGCGACAGGCATAGTCATGGAGTTCCAGTTCGGCATGAACTGGAGCTATTACAGCCATTATGTCGGCGACGTCTTCGGTGCGCCGCTTGCCATCGAGGGGCTGATGGCCTTCTTCCTGGAGGCAACCTTTATCGGCCTCTTCTTCTTCGGCTGGGACCGTCTGCCGAAGGCCGGCCATCTGGTCGTCACCTGGCTGGTCGCGCTCGGCGCCAATTTCTCGGCCCTGTGGATCCTGATCGCCAACGGCTGGATGCAGAACCCGGTCGGCTCCACCTTCAATCCAGACACGATGCGCATGGAAGTGTCCGATTTCGCCGCCGTGCTGTTCAATCCGGTGGCACAGGCAAAATTCGTTCATACCGTCAGTGCCGGCTATACCACGGGGGCCATGTTCGTCATGGCTGTCAGCGCCTGGTTCATGCTGCGCGGCCGCCACCTCGACCTTGCCAAGCGCTCCATGGCCGTCGCCGCCAGCTTCGGCATCGCCTCGGCCTTATCGGTCGTCGTGCTCGGTGACGAAAGCGGCTATGTCGCCACAGAACACCAGAAGATGAAGATCGCCGCCATCGAGGCGATGTGGCACACCGAGCCTGCACCGGCCGGCCTCACCCTGTTCGCGATACCCGGCAAGGACGGCAACCGCTTCGAGGTCAAGATCCCCTGGGTGCTGGGGCTCATGACGACGCGTAGCCTCAATACCGAAGTCCAGGGCATCCTGCCGCTGGTCGACCATGCCAAAGAGCGTATCCGCAACGGCCTGCTGGCGTCCGCCGATCTCGACGCGATCCGCAAGGATCCGAAGGACCAGGCCGCACGGGCAGCCTTTGCCAAGAACTGGCCGGATCTCGGCTATGCCCTGCTGCTCAAACGCTACCGCGAGGACATCGTCAACGCCACGCCCGATGAGATCGACCAGGCCGCCCGCGATACCATCCCCGACGTCGGCACGCTGTTCTGGACGTTCCGCATCATGGTGGCGCTCGGCCTCTACATGATCGTGTTCTTCGCCACCGCTTTTGTGCTCAGCAGCCTCCACAAGCTTGGAAACAACAGGACGCTGCTCAGGATAGCGCTCTGGAGCATGCCGGTCCCGTGGCTCGCCATCGAATCCGGCTGGCTGGTGGCGGAATATGGCCGTCAGCCCTGGGCTATCGAGGGTGTGCTGCCGACATTCTATGCCGCCTCGGGTCTCAGCGTGATCGACATGCTGATCAGCCTCGGCTTCTTCCTGGTCCTCTATACCGCCCTTCTGGTCGTCATGATCATTCTGATGCTGAAGACCATCAAGGCCGGCCCCGGGGACTACGCCATGCTCGACGGATCCGCCGAACCAATTCAGATGCCTAAAAGCGCGGCCGCCTAACCTCAAGCGCAGAGAGAACGATGATGAACACGATTCCCCTCGACTATGAAATACTGCGAATGATCTGGTGGGCCCTGCTCGGCATCCTGTTGATGGGCTTTGCCATCATGGGCGGCAACGATCTCGGCGTCGGCGCCCTGCTCCCCTTCGTTGCCCGCACGGACGAAGAGCGGCGCGTCGTCATCAACCTTCTCGGCCCGACCTGGGAAGGCAACCAGGTCTGGTTGGTGCTGGGTGGCGGCGCCATCTTCGCCGCCTGGCCGGCCCTCTATGCCGTCTCCTTCTCCGGCTTCTATCTCGCCATGATCGCTATTCTTCTGGCACTCATCCTGCGTCCGGTCGCCTTCAAGTTCCGCGGCAAGATGAAAGATCCGACATGGCGGGCAACCTGGGACTGGGCTCTGTTCATCGGCGGCTTTGTGCCGGCGCTGATCTTCGGCGTGGCCGTAGGCAATGTCCTGCTCGGCGTCCCCTTCGACCTCGACGGAACCCTGCGCGCCAGCTACACCGGCAACTTCTTCGGGCTGCTGCGTCCCTTCGCGCTGCTCGCTGGCCTGCTTAGTGTCTCCATGCTGGTTGCCCATGGCGCAGCGCTCATCACGCTGAGGACAGAGGGCCAGGTTGCGGAGCGGGCGCGCCTCTATGGTCGTGCGGCTGCGCTGGCAAGCATTGTGCTGTTTGCTATGGGCGGTCTCTGGGTTGGCATTGGTATGGATGGCTATGTCGTATCCAGCGTCCAGGATGCGCTTGGCCCTTCCAATCCGCTGTCGAAGACGGTCGTCCTCGTCTCGGGCGGCTGGCTCAGCAACTACGGCACTCATCCCTGGATGATTGCGGCCCCCGCCCTTGGCTTCCTCGGCTCCCTGCTGGCACTCGTCTGCCTTTCCGGTGGAGCCTTGAAAACAGCATTGCTGGGCACGACAATCGCCATCGTCGGCATCATTTCGACGGCCGGCCTGTCGCTTTTTCCCTTCCTGCTGCCAAGCTCCATCCATCCGGCAGCCAGCCTGACGGTCTGGGATGCATCGTCGAGCCACCTGACGCTCTTCATCATGCTGATCGCCACGATTATCTTCCTGCCGATCATTCTCATCTACACGGGCTTCGTCTTCCGCGTCATGCGTGGCACGGTGACGACAGCCTCGCTCGGCCGCAACCCCAACGCCTACTAAGGAGACAACGATATGTGGTATTTCACCTGGATCCTCGGCGTCGGGCTGGCCTGTTCCTTCGCGATCCTCAATGCAATGTGGTTCGAGATGCGCGAGGATCGTCAGCTCGCGCTCGTCCCCGTCAAGCCTGACCGGGACCGCGACGTAAAATGAGCAGCGGCGACGATATCGTACGGCGCTATGCAGCCCTTGCCGTGCCGCGCTACACATCCTATCCGACGGCTGCGGAATTTTCAGCGGCCGTCACTCCGGATCACCACGCCCGCTGGCTCGGGCGCGTGGGTGCCGGTCAACGAGTATCCGTCTACCTGCACGTCCCCTATTGCCGCGAGCTTTGTTTCTATTGCGGCTGCCATACCAAGCTCACCCGCCGCGAGGATGTCATCGACGCCTACAGGCAGGCGCTGGAGACGGAAATCGAGACGGTCGCCGGTCATCTCGGCGGCAGACCCAGTGTTGTCCGGTTGCACTGGGGCGGCGGCACACCGAGCATTCTCGGCGCGTCCGGCATGAAATCCGTGCTGGACGTCCTGCACAGCCACTTCACATTCGAAAAGGCCGGCGAACACGCGATCGAACTCGACCCACGCTATGTCGACCAAGCGCTGGCTGCCGACCTTCGTGCGATGGGCATCAACAGGGCCAGCCTCGGTGTCCAGGACACCGCCCCGCAGGTGCAGGCCGCGATCGGGCGCATCCAGCCGATCGAAACCGTGCAGTCCGCCGTCGCCCATCTGCGGACCGCTGGAATCGACCGACTGAATTTCGACCTTATCTACGGCCTCCCGAAGCAGACGGTATCCTCGTTGACGCAGACCTGTCAGACAGTCGCCGAACTGCGTCCGGATCGCATCGCATGCTATGGTTACGCCCATATGCCGGACCGCCGGGCCAACCAGCGCCAGATAGACGGCAGCGCCCTCCCCACTTCGGCCGAGCGCATCGAGCAAGCGGCAACCGTCTTCTCGGAACTCCTGCGGCATGGCTATGAGGCAGTCGGGCTCGACCATTTCGCCAGGCCGGATGACAGCCTTGCCATCGCGTCCCACGGGCAGCGGCTGCACCGCAACTTCCAGGGCTATACCGATGACGACTGCCCGATGCTTCTCGGCTTCGGCGCCTCGGCGATATCGAGGCTTCCGGATGGATACGTCCAGAACATGGCGGACAATCCGCGCTATTGTCGAACGGTGGGAGAGAAAAAGCTGGCCAGCATCCGTGGCTGCCTGATGGACACCGATGACCAGGTACGGGCGAAAATCATCGAATCCCTGATGTGCAATTTTCGCGTCGACCTTGGCAAGGTCGCTGGCGGAAAGGATTTCGCGGACGAATTCACCGCACTTCAGCCAATGATCGACGACGGACTGGTCGTTGTGCAGGAGGGTGTTGTGGCAATGACCGCAGCAGGACGCGCTGTCGTTCGTGTCGCGGCAGCGATCTTCGACCGCCACCGATGGGACACGACCAGCCGCTTCAGTCTTGCAGTCTGAGGTCCGGGCACAGCATGCGGGTCTCTCGTCAGAATGGCTGGGCTGACGCTGTCTCTGCGGTCTGAGGGGTTTGGCCGCTCAGGCGGCCCATGCACTGGACGAACTCCGGATAAAGCGTCTGCACGCGCGACATTGGCACGGTCCAGTCCGGCTCATTTCCGGAAAACGTCAGCTGCACGTCGGGCCTGCCCTGAAACGCATCGGTGACCAGCCGCCTGATGGGACCGTCGCTGGTCTTGCCATCCTTGGTCCAGACCTGCAGCGTCCTGGCATCGAAGAAGGCGGCAGGCGCGACGATGCGTCGGGTGCCATCGACAATGGTGACGGTGGTCTTGGTTCCTGCGGGGATGGACCAGCCATCCCTGGAGACGAGCCAGCGCGTCGTATCGCGGCTAGCGCGGAATTCCACGGTCTTGCCGAGGTGACTGTCCCAGAGAAGCCGACAGTATGGCGCATCCGTTCCGACGTCGAAGCCGACGGACCACTGGTTGAGCTGTGCCGTCCACTGGGTCTCAGCGGCAGCGAGGCCCGGAAACACAAGCGACGCGATCATCACGGCATAACGGTAAAGGCGCATCGACATGTCAGGCTCCAGCGTGGTTTCGGGCAGGCTAGCGCAAAGGGGTCAACGTTTTGTCAATTCGCACCGACAACGTCCGTCCAGCACCCCGCCGGTATCAGTCGAGCAATTCCCGCAGTCGCACCGCAAGTTCGCGTGCCGTGTAGGGCTTCTTCAGCCAGCTGGCGTCGTTCGACATTTCGCCCTCGGCGATTTGCGGCGACGCATAGCCGGAGGTGAACAGGATCCTGACGTCGGGCCGCAGCAGGCGCGCGCGCTCCGCCAGCTTGTCGCCCGTCATGCCACCCGGCATGGCGATATCGGTCAGGATCAGTGCGATCTCGGGCGTCTTTTCGAACTGGGTGAGCGCATCCGGGCCGTTTGCAGCCTCCAGAACCCGGTAACCGGCCTCCTCCAGCCGCGCCACGACGATGCGGCGCACGCGCGGATCGTCTTCGGCGACCAGGATAAGTTCGCTGCCGCGCGGGCCATCGCCGACCTCGGCCGCGACGGCCATCTCGGGAGGCTGAGCATAGCGCAAGACGGGAAGGAATATCCGAACATTGGTGCCGGACCCCTCGATACTTTCAAGCTCGACATGCCCGCCCGACTGCTTGGCGAAACCATAGACCATGCTGAGGCCGAGACCCGTCCCTGCACCCATGGCCTTGGTCGTGAAAAACGGCTCGAATGCATGCTTGCGGATATCTTCTGGCATTCCCTCGCCGGTGTCAGCCACCGAGATCAGCACGTAATCGCCTGTGCGAACATGGGGATAGCGTGTGACGTAGTCTACATCCAGCCGGACGCGACTGATCTCGATCGTCAGCCGCCCGCCTTCGCTCATTGCATCCCGGGCGTTCAATGTCAGGTTCAAAAGCGCATTCTGCAGCTGCGATGTATCGACCCGCGCCAGATTGGAAGACCCGGAGACGACGGTGCGCAGTTCGACGGTTTCGCCGAGCGTCCTTCGCAAGAGGTCGGAAAAGCTGCCGACCAGCTTGCCGATATCGGCGGGCTTTGGATGCAACGGCTGCCTTCGACCGAAGGCAAGCAGTTGCGCCGTGAGCTTCGCGCCGTCCTCGGCTGCATACTGCGCCTCGCGCAACAGCGACAGCTGCCCCTCGTCGTGCAGCTTGGCTTCCAGCATTTCGAGATTGCCGCTGATCACAGTCAGCAGATTGTTGAAATCGTGGGCAAGGCCGCCTGTCAGCTGCCCGACGGCTTCCATCTTCTGCGCCTGGCGCAATTCTTCCTCAATCCGGTGCCGGCTGGTCAGGTCGCGGATGAACCCGGTAAAAATCCGCTCGCCGTTCGAAATGGCCTCGCCAACGGAGAGCTCCATCGGAAACAGCGTTCCGTCCTTGCGCTGGCCGGTGACGACGCGCCCGTAGCCGATGATGCGCCGCTCGCCGGTGGTCATATAGTGAGACAGATATCCGTCATGGGCGTTGCGATCGGGCTGCGGCATGAGGTCGCGAACGTTCCGCCCGCAGATCTCTGCTGCTCCATAGCCGAAAAGGCGCTCGGCAGCGGCGCTGAAAGATGTGATCTTCCCGACGTCGTCGATGACCACCATGGCCTCCGGCACCGTCTCCAGAATGGAGCTGAGATGGACCTCCCGGCTTGCAAGCTCGCCCTGCGCATGGCGCAGGGCCGTAACGTCGTTGTTAGTCTGGAAAATGACGCGCGTGCCGTCGCCCTCCCGCACGGCGATCACGCAGCGACTTGCGACATGAAGCACCTGTCCGTCCTTGCGCCTCTGCCTGACTTCGCCGGTCCACACGCCGTTGGCGAGCAGGTCACGTTGCACCTCGTCGGCCGGGACTGCGAATTCCGTCGCCAGCAGATCATGGACAAGCCGGCCGAGCGCCTCCTCGCGCTTCCAGCCGTATAGCTCCTCGCATCCGCCGGTCCAGCGGGTCACGACCCCGTCCAGTCCGTGGACGATGATGGTCGCGCCGTCGAGGATGCGCTCGATCTCGCCTTTTCCCAGATCGTCGGAACCGCGATGTGCCGTGAAACTGTCTATCATGCCTCTATCCCGACGGTCAGCAATTGGCCAACTGGCGTCTCTTGTCATCCGGTGTGTTGTTATTGTCTGCATCGCAATCTCCCGCAAGCAAGGAAAGCCTGTTCAACCTCACTTCAATGCTGTGCCTGCCAACCGGACTGATAACGCCTGCTATCGTCAGTCTGGTGATGTTGCGCGAAACGGTCTCGATCGTCAGGCCCAGAAAGTCGGCTATGTCCTGGCGGCTCATGGGCAGGTCAACTGTCATTCTGGACTCTGCAGCGCGCTCGTGCCGGCGGGCCAGCATCAGGAAAAAGCTGCAAAGGCGCTCCTCGGCGGATTTCCGACCGAGCAGAACCATGTGATCCTGCGCTGCCGCCATTTCTTCGCACAACTTCGCAAACAGCTTCGGCTGCAGTCCGGCGTCCTCGTTGATCGCCTGCTGGAAATGGAGCCGCGAGCAGCGGCGTACCCTCGCCGATGTCACGGCCTCTGCCGTATACAGATAGAGATTGCGAAACGAGAGGCCGATGATGTCGCCGGGGAAGAGAAATCCGGTGATGATGCGACGGCCATCGGCAATGATCTTGCAGACCCGAAACAGACCCTCGGTCACCTCGAAAATGTGGCTTGCCTTGTCACCCTCCCAGAACAGGGCATCGCCGGCATCGAGCATTTCCTGGGGCCGCCACTGGAAGGCGCAGGAGAGTGTCGAGGGGCCGCCCGGAGTCATTCGGACTACGTTGGTCGAAAGATGATGAGCACTTTCCGAAAACATGGGTCAAACCTCTGTTCATTTTCACCAGAGCAATTGACCCGTCGCCCGTTACGTAGGAACGATGCCGCTGTGATAAACAGTGCCAAATTGTAACGGACTGTAACAGCCGCCCCGCGTTTACGATCGGCGACGCCATGCCTGATGATTTGATTTCGAAAATTCATATCCTTGTCGTCGATGACGACCCGCGAATTTGCCAGATGCTGCAGCGGTATTTCGAGGAAGAAGGCTACGGGGTCACCGTTGCCCATGACGGCAAATCGATGAAGCGGGCCATGACGACGATGGCATTCGACGCCATACTTCTCGACCTCGTGCTGCCCGGCGACGATGGACTGACGCTGGCGCGGGATATCCGGGCCGGCTCCGACATTCCGATCATCATGCTGACCGGCCGGGACGATGTCATCGACCGGATCGTCGGACTGGAGATCGGTGCCGACGATTACATCGCAAAACCCTTTCACCTGCGGGAAGTCCTTGCCCGCGTCCGGACGATCCTGCGCCGCCGTCGTCCAATGCCGGCAGCCCCGGTAGAGGTGAGGGAGCTGATCCGTTTCGACGGCTTTACACTGGACATCGACCGGCGCGTCCTGTCCTCGAGCGACCATGCTAACATCGAGTTGACGACGGGTGAGTTCGACATGCTCGCGGTTCTGGCGAGAAGCCCCCGACGGGTCCTGACGCGTCAGGCCCTCATGGACATGACCCGGGGCCGCAATCTCGAAGCCTTCGACCGGACGATCGACGCCCAAATCGCCCGTCTGCGCAAGAAGATCGAGCGCGATCCGAAAAAGCCGGAAATTATCAAGTCGGTGCGGGGCATCGGCTACGTGTTCAGCGGCCGCGACGACAGCAGCGAATGAGGGCGACGGTCATTCGCTGCCATTATCTTGATGACTGCTAGTCCGACCAGACCCAATCCTTGATCTCTGGCAGGTCGTCGAAGTGCGCGCGGATATAGCGATCGTGCTCTTTTAGCATCTCGGTGCAGAGGGTCGCAATTTCTCCATGCTCGATCAGCGCGCCCGGCACATAGCGCAGGACATCCAGGCAGAGATGCAGCCTGCTGATCCTGTTCAGAACCACCATGTCGAATGGCGTCGTCGTCGTTCCCTCCTCGAGATAACCGCGAACGTGGAAGCGATCATGGGCGTCACGTCCATGCAGCAGATCGTGGATGACGCCGGGGTAGCCGTGGAAGGTGAAAATGACCGGCGCCGTCTGCGTGAAGATGTCGGTGAAATCGGCATCCGTCATGCCATGGGGATGGCGGTCAGCCGGTGACAGCCGCATCAGGTCGACCACGTTGACAACACGCACCTTGAGGCCGGGCGCGTGCTTCCGGAGCATCCAGGCAGCGGCTATCGTCTCCTGCGTCGGGATGTCGCCGGCGCAGGCCAGCACGACATCCGGTTCGTCCGGCTGGTTGCTGTACATGTCCCAGACGCTGGCGCCCTTGGCACAATGGACCTTGGCTTCGTCTATCGTCAGCCATTGCAACTGCGGCTGCTTGTCGATGACGATCAGGTTCAGGTAGTTGACGCTTCTGAGGCAATGATCGGCAACCGACAGCAGGCAATTGGCATCGGCCGGCAGATAGACGCGCGCTACGGTCCGCTTGCGGTGGATGACGGTATCGATGAAGCCGGGCCCCTGATGGCTGAAACCGTTATGATCGTTGCGCCAGCAGGTGGAGGTCAGCAAGTAATTGAGCGACGGAACGTCGGCGCGCCATGGCACCCGCTTTGCGTGTTCGAGCCACTTGCCGTGCTGCATCGACATGGAATCGACGATCATGGCGAAGGCCTCGTAAGTCGCAAACAGGCCGTGACGGCCGGTCAGCGTGTAGCCCTCCAGCCAGCCGTGGCAGCAGTGCTCGCTGAGTACTTCCATCACCCGCCCATCATGCGACACGTGATCGTCACCGGGCAGGATCTCGCTGACCAGGCATCGGTCGGAAACGTCGAAGATGGCGCCGAGCCGGTTCGAATTGGTCTCATCGGGGCAGAACAGCCGGAAATTATGCGGGTTGTCCTCGTAGATATCGCGCAGATAGTTGCCGAGAACGCTGGTAGAGCCGATGCGTTGGCGGGCACGCTCCTCGAACTTGAACTGATAGTTCTCGAAATCCCGTAGTTTCAAAGGCACCGTCAGCAGGCCGCCATTGGCGTTGGGGTTGGAGCCCATGCGGCGATTGCCGGCAGGTGCAAGATCGGCAAATTCCGCGCGGAAGCATCCCGCGTCATCGAAAAGCTCCTCCGGCTTGTAGCTGCGAAGCCAATCATCGAGGATTTGAAGATGCTCCGGCTTGGTCAGGACGTCCGAAACGGGCACCTGATGGGCGCGGAACGTGCCTTCGATCTGCAGGCCGTCGACAACCTTCGGTCCCGTCCAGCCTTTTGGCGTCCGCAAGACGATCACCGGCCATTGCGGTCGCCCATGCGAGGCACCGCTGCGTGCCTTCGACTGGATCTCGCGGATCTCCAGCACCGCAGTTTCGAGCACCGACGCAAATGCCTGGTGGACTTTTTCGGGCACATCGCCCTCGACGAAATAGGGCTTGTAACCCTGGCCCTCGAAGAATTTGGTCAGGTCCTCGTCGCTGTGCCTGGCCCAGACCGTCGGGCCGGAAATCTTGTAGCCGTTGAGATGCAGGATCGGCAGCACCGCGCCGTCACGGGTGGGATTGATGAAATCGATGCTCTTCCAGCTGCCCGCAAGCGGCCCGGTCTCGGCTTCGCCATCGCCGACGACGGCGGCGACCAGCAGGTCCGGATTGTCCATGACGGCGCCAAAAGCGTGCACCAGCACATAGCCGAGTTCACCGCCCTCGTGGATCGAGCCGGGCGTCGGGACGCTGACATGGCTCGGAACGCCCCCGGGCGTCGAGAACTGCCGGAAGAGCCGCAGCATGCCTGCTTCGTCGCGGGTAATGTCAGGATAGAACTCCGTATAGCTGCCTTCCAGCCAGACGTTGGCGATCAAGGCAGGGCCCCCATGGCCGGGGCCTGCCATATAGATCGTGTCCAGATCGTATTTCTTGATCAGCCGATTGAGGTGGACATAGATCAGGTTGAGGCCGGGCGACGTTCCCCAGTGGCCGAGCAGCCGCGGCTTGATATGGTCTACGGTCAGCTCTTCGCGCAGCAGGGGATTTGCGGACAGGTAGATCTGACCGATGTTGAGGTAGTTCGCCGCCCGCCACCAGGCATCCATGCAGTGAAGTTCTTCGGCACTGAGCGGCATTGCTACCGACTTTGTGTTCCCGTCCATCGTGATCCCTCATGTCGATTGTACACATGGCCTGATAATGTCGACCGAAGCGGTGCAACTGCCGGGCCCACACGGCTAGGCTTCGTCCGCGATACTAACGCAACCGGACGTCAATAATCTGACATGGATCAAATTCGGCCGATAATCGACAGGGCTTCGTCGGCGATCACCTGCTCCTCGTTGGTGGCGACGACATGGATTGCGATCCGGCTTTCGGCTTTGCTTATGACGAAGACGTTCTCGGCATTGGCCGACGCATCGATCTGCGCTCCGAGCCAGGCAAGACGCGTGACGATTTTTTCCCGGATGGCCGCTTGATGCTCGCCGATGCCGGCCGTGAACACCAGCGTATCGACACCGCCGAGCGTCGAGGCCATCCTGCCGATCTCGCCGGCGATCCTCAGCGCAAAGAGATCGATGGCCTCGGCTGCCTCCGGCCGGTCGTCCGCCAGCAGCGCCCGCGTATCGGCACTGGTGCCAGACACACCGAGCAGGCCGGATCGATGATAAAGCAGATCCTCAACCTCGGCATAGGCCATCTTCTTCTGGCCGATCAGATGCAGCAGGACACCAGCGTCCAGCCATCCGGGCCGGGTTGCCATGGGAATGCCGTCGAGGGTGGAAAAGCCCATGCTGCAATCTCGGCTGACCCCATCTTCCAGCGCGCAGAGGCTCGCGCCACTGCCGAGATGGGCGATCACGGTTTTGCCGACCGACTTTTCGGCCCGACGGGAAAGTTCCGCGGCCACGAATTTGTAGGAGAGACCGTGGAACCCGTAACGCTTGATGCCCTCGTCATGCAGCGCGCGCGGAATGGCGAGGCGTCGCACAAGCTCGTCCTGCGTCCCGTGGAAGGCCGTGTCGAACGAGGCCGATTGCGCCAGGTCCGGGCGCAGATGCCGGACAGCGCGGATGAAGCGCAGTGCCTCCGGCTGGTGCAGCGGTGCCAGCGGGGTCAATGCCTCGATGGCATCGATGACGCTGTCGTCGAGCTTGACGGCTTCGAGGAACCTGTCTCCGCCATGCACGACGCGGTGGCCGGCGGCAACCATGGCATCCATCTCGAAATGGCCGGCCAGGATTTTAAAAGCTTCGTCGATGACTTCGTGCAGATCGGCCGTCACCGTGCTTTCCATTTCGGCCTCGAAGGGCTCGGGGCCCTGGCTGACCTCGAACACCAGCGGTTTTGCCCTGAGGTCGATGACGGCCTTGCCGATCATCCTGGCGGTTGCGTCTTCGATCTCGAAAATGCCGATCTTGACGGACGATGAGCCCGCGTTGAATGTGAGGAGAATACTGGGTGACGCCATGTTCGACATGCTCCATTGTCGACCCAAGGCCGATGCTGTCGTGACGGTAGCAGATGAAAGGCCTGCGCGGTGAGAGATCGCGCATATCGGTATATCGGAAAATTGCGCGCCTTGCCCTGTGCGAGACACCCGACGTCGCAGGCCGGTGACCCGTGGAGCGCTGTTCGATGGAATAATGTCCACGCGACCTCGAACATTGGCAACCCAACGGACGAAAATCGCGCTACGATCACTTGTCTGCATCGAGAGGAGTCGATCAGGCAAACAATGGAGGAGATCATCATGAGCAAGAACAGAGGCGTGGTCTATCTGAACCCCGGCAAGGTCGAGGTCCGGGATATCGACGATCCCAAACTTGAGGCCCCGAACGGTCGGCGGATCGAGCACGGCGTCATCCTGAAAGTCATCTCGACCAATATCTGCGGCTCCGACCAGCATATGGTACGCGGTCGCACGACCGCCCTGCCTGGCCTGGTTCTCGGCCATGAAATCACCGGCGAGATCATCGAGAAGGGCATCGATGTCGAAATGCTCGAGATCGGCGACATCGTCTCGGTACCGTTTAACGTCGCCTGCGGTCGCTGCCGCTGCTGCAAGGCGCAAGACACCGGCGTCTGCCTGACGGTCAATCCGGCGCGTGCCGGCGGCGCTTACGGCTATGTCGACATGGGCGGCTGGATCGGCGGGCAGGCCCGTTACGTGACGATCCCCTATGCCGACTTCAACCTTCTGAAATTTCCGGACCGTGACAAGGCCATGGCCAAGATCCGCGATCTCACCATGTTATCCGACATTCTGCCGACCGGATTTCACGGTGCCGTCAAGGCGGGCGTCGGGGTCGGCTCGACCGTCTATGTCGCCGGCGCCGGACCGGTTGGCCTCGCAGCCGCAGCCTCGGCACGCATTCTCGGCGCTGCCGTGGTGATGATCGGCGATTTCAACAAGGAGCGGCTCGCCCATGCCGCCAAGGTCGGCTTCGAGCCGATCGATCTGTCGGCCAGCGACAGGCTCGGCGACATGATTGCCGAGGTGACCGGCAGCAACGAGGTCGACAGCGCGATCGACGCCGTCGGTTTCGAAGCGCGCGGGCATGCCGGTGGCGAACAGCCGGCCATCGTCCTTAACCAGATGATGGAAATCACCCGCGCTGCAGGCTCCATCGGCATCCCCGGGCTTTACGTCACGGAAGACCCCGGCGCCGTCGATAGCGCCGCCAAGCTCGGCAACCTGTCGATGCGGTTCGGACTGGGCTGGGCGAAGGCGCAGTCCTTCCACACAGGCCAGACACCCGTCATCAAGTATAACAGGCAGCTGATGCAGGCGATCCTCCACGACCGACTGCCCATCGCCGATATCGTCAACGCGAAGATCATTTCGCTTGAAGAGGCGGCACAGGGCTACGAAAGCTTCGATCAGGGGGCGGCACAGAAATTCGTGCTTGATCCCCACGGCATGCTCGCCGCCTGACCGGCATGTGAGGGACATGCGGGCAAAACTCGCGCGCATGTCCCGTTTGTCGGGCGAACTGTTTATCCCTTGCACCCGCCATGGGGGAATGTGGCTTCGCACCGACCTTACTGCCGCGAAATTGAAGCGCTACACGCGACAGGCTCTAGCATCGGAGTCGGAAGGCGCCTAATAATCTGGCCGCCGATCGGGTCATCCTGCCGGTCCAATGTCTTCAGATACACGCGGCGTCGTGCTCGAACAGTGCAGATGAACAAGTCCTTCGGCAACCCGGACAGCGATCCGGACACATCCCCGCGATATCAGCGCGCTGCAATCCAGGCCCGTGCCCTCTCGACGCATGGCGGGCGGGTATGGCTCGCTGCGGCCGTCTTGCTCATTGCCAGTTGGGCAACCGGCGCAGTTGCCCCCGCATCGATCTGGCCAACCTTCTTTGGCTGTAACGCCGCAGCCCTGATGCTGTTTGCGACCGGGCTGAGATCCGCGATAGAAGTAGCCGATTGGCGGCGGCGAAAGGCCGGGCTTTCGAGCCTGGCGGTACCGGCATGGTCGCAGCATCTGCGAGCCCTGCTGCTACGACCATGGAACACGACAGAGCCCGCCGACGGTCCGTCGCAGGATCGTATCGAGCGTCTCAGCGGCAAGATCGCCATGCTCGCCGCCTCCTCCATACACCGCCTTGGCGCCCGCGCAGCATCGCTTGCAGCCCTTGCTGTCCTTTCGATGCTCGTTGCCTTCGACACTCTTTCCTGGGTCGCCCAGCCTCTTTTCCTCGGCCCCGTGGCCTACACAATCAGCGGCGTCTGCCTGGTGCTTGCCTTCGGACTGCTGGTGGTGGAGCGCGGCTTTGCCGCCGCCGATGCCGACGAATGGCCCGAAGCCCAATCGCTGATGCTCCTCGCCCGGCTGCCGATTGTCACACTGTCGCTTTCGGCATTTTCCCTGCTGCTGGTGGGCTCCGGCTATCTCTGGGCCGTCAAGGTGCCGGCCCTGCTTGCCTTCCTGTCGATACTGGTGGGACTGGAGTTTCTCGTGCGCGCCGTCGTTGCGATGTTCGGCCCGCAGAGCGATGAACGGCCGCCGCAATTGCTTGCCGAGAGCCTATTTGCCGGCATCTTGCGCTGGCCGCCACGCCCGCTGACAGCGTTGCAGGCGGAATTGCGCAGCCGGCATGGCATCGATCTGCGGCAGATCTGGGCATTGACCTTCATCGGCAGGACTTTCCCCGCCGTCGCGCTGGCCATTGCTGTCGTCGGCTGGCTTCTCAGCGGCGTCACTGCGGTGCCGATGAGCGGGCGCGGCATCTACGAGCGTTTCGGAAGACCCATCGCGGTCATCCATTCCGGCCTGCATGTCGGGCTACCCTGGCCCTTCGGACGGACCGTCTCTGTCGAAAACGGCATTGTCCACGAACTCGCAACCTCCTTCGTCAGCGACGGCAGCGATTTATCGGCGCCCGATGCCGAGGGACCCGCACCGAGCGGTGCCAACAGGCTGTGGGATGGAACCCATGTCAGCGAGAAGTCGCAGATTATCGCCAGCCGGTCCGAGGGCAAGCAGAGCTTCCAGATCGTCAATATGGACGTGCGCTTCGTCTACCGCATCGGTCTGTCCGACCGGGCAGCCCTCGACGCCACCTATCACACGGCCGATATCCCGGCGCTGATGGAGGCGACGGCCAGTCGCGTGCTGGTGCATGATTTCGCCGTCCGGACCCTCGACGATGTGCTGGGCTCAGGCCGGCTGGAGATGGCGGACGAAATTGCCGCTGCCATCCGGACTGACCTCGATCGTCTTCAGAGCGGCATAGAAGTGCTGGCGGTGGTGGTCGAAGCCATCCACCCGCCGGCAGGCGCCGCAAATGCCTACCACGCCGTCCAGGCCGCCGAAATCACAGCGCAGGCGCTGGTCGCCCGCGAGCGCGGTTTTGCCGCCCAATCGGCCAATGAGGCCCAGCGCATCGTCAGCCTCGGGCGCGACAAGGCAACAGCCACGGCGCGTGAAAGCGTTGCTGCGGCAGACGTCGCCAGGCTGCGGTTCGAGGCCGAGCAGACCGCTTACCGCAACGTTGGCCGGGTCTTCCTCGACGAGGCCTATTTCACCCAGCTGACATCGGGGCTGGGCCAGGCCAAGGCGCTCATCCTCGACCATCGTATCGGCGGAGAGATAGCGCCGACCATCGATCTCAGAAGCATGACGATGCCGATTGACCCGGACGCGGCCCCCAAGGCCAGCGCCCCCGCAGGAAACGACGAGGTCGAGCCATGACCCATGTGCATCAGCACGAAGATCACGATCACAATCATCACCACGACCATCATGAGCACGGCAGCGAGGCGATGCCCTTCCGGTGGTATCGGGTCGTGCTCGCCGTCGGACTGGCGCTGATCGTCGTCGCTGCGGCCTGCGTCGTCCAGGTTCGCTCCGGCGCAGCCACGATCATCACGCGCTTCGGAAATCCGACCCGCGTCCTGATCGAGCCGGGTTTGGCGTTGCGCTATCCTCTGCCCTTCGAAACGACGATCGATGTCGACCTGCGCGCCAAGTCCACGTCGAGCGGGCTGCAGGATGTCGGCACCAGGGACGGGTTGCGTGTGATTGCCGAGGTCTACGCGATCTGGCAGGTCCCGCCGGATGCGGAAGACGTAAAGCGCTTCGTTCGCTCGGTGGAAAACCAGCCCGATCAGGCCGCAGCCCAGATCCGCACGTTTCTCGGTTCCTCGCTCGAAACCGTGGCTGCCAACTACGACCTCTCGGCGCTGATAAACCCGGATCCTTCAAAGCTACAGATTTCGGCTCTGGAATCGCGGCTGAAGGACCAGATTGCCCAATCATTGCTTGATACTTATGGCGTCCGCGTTGTCGAGGTCGGTATCGAGCGCCTGACGCTGCCATCGGTGACGCTGGATGCGACCGTCGACCGGATGCGCGCCGAGCGTGAAACGATTGCGACAGAGCGGGCTGCGGTTGGCAAGCGACAGGCGGCGGAAATCCGCTCTGCAGCCGAACGGGACGCGCGGGTGCTGCAAGCCGACGCATCGGTCAAGGCAGCCGGTATCGAAGCCAGGTCCCGTGTCGAGGCTGCCGAGATCTACGGGGCGGCCTACAAGACCGCGCCCGAACTCTACGAGATGCTCCGATCCCTCGATACGCTGGCAACGATCGTCAACGCCAACACGCGGCTGATCCTGCGCACCGATGCTGCGCCGTTCCGGGCCCTGATAGACGGACCGCCGGTCTCGGCTCCACGCGGCCCGACACCGCCTTCGCCAGATCCCGGGAAGCAGTAACATGTCCGGCATGCGACAAAGCAAAGCGGCGCCGCATATACAAGCCGTGCGGCTCGCCTTCATGGCGATGTTCGGCATCATGCTGGTGGCCGCGATCTCCTGGGCGACGTCCAATATCCGCCAGATCCCGCCCCAGAGCCGCGCTGTCGTGATGCGTTTCGGCGCCTTGAACCGCGTCCAGAACGCCGGCCTGACGCTCGCCTGGCCACAGCCTTTCGAGCGGGTTTTGCTGGTACCCGATGCTGCTCAGGTGATTGAGCGCAAGGTCGAAGGTCTGCTGAGGTCACCGACAGCCGACCTCGTGACTTCCAATACAGGTCTCCAGAGCGATGCGGAGGCCGGATCGGGCTATCTGCTGACCGCCGATGCCAGCGCCGTTCATCTCGACGTCCGTGTTTTCTATCGCGTCACCGATCCCGTGGCCTACGTCCTGCAGGGCGCTCATGTGATACCGGCGCTGGACCGGCTTGCGACACGCAGCGCGGTGATGGTCTGCGCCTCCCGCGATCTCGACAGCATTCTTGTCGCCAGGCCCGAGCTGGTCGCCGCCGACAGCGGGGTTGCCGAGAGGCGCGAACGGCTGCGGGCCGACCTGCTCATCGGCATCAACGACGGCCTTCGCGCGCTGGCAACGCAGGGCCTCGGGCTTGGCATCGAGGTTGAACGTGCAGACGTCCAGTCGTCATTGCCAGCTTCAGCCGTTGCAGCCTTCGACGGCGTGCTGACCACCAGCCAGCAGGCGGAGCAGGCCATCGCTGCCGCCCGTAACGATGCTGCAAAGCAGAACCAGGCGGCTGCGCAGGCCGCCGATCTCGTCGTCAAGCTGGCCCAGGCGCAGGCAACCGAGCGCGTCGGCAAGGCCCGCACCGACACAGCCACGATCACCGGTCTTGCGACCACGCAAGGCAGCAACAGCGACCCAGGCCTGCTGCAGCGCCTCTACCGCGCAAGGATCGCAACCATCCTGTCGCAGGCGGGCTCCGTCGTCACCATCGATCCGCGCGACGATGCCCGGCTCATTCTGCAGGGGGTAGAAAAATGAGCGAGGCATCCGGACATTCCCATCATGGTCACGGGTCCCATCACGGCCACGGGCATTCGCACGCGCACAGCCATGTCTTCGGCACCGGCCTGCTGACAGCGAACGAAAAGAGAAGCGCCGGTTTCCAGCTGCTGCTGGCCATGGTAGCCGTCGGGCTGCTGGTGCTGGGCCTCGGCTGGCGATGGCTCCTGCCCGACGAGGCCGGCATCGGCCAGCTGTTGTTTGCCGCAGCATCGATCATCGTCTCCGTGCCTGTCATCCGTTCGGCATGGCACAGCCTGCGCCATCCAAGCCTGCACGGCATCACAGACCAGCTGATCGCGCTGGCGATGCTCGCCGCCTGGGCCACGGGCGACCTTCTGACCGCAGCATTGCTGCCGATCATCATGATCTTCGGCCACGTGCTGGAGGAGCGAAGTGTCATCGGGTCGAAGGAGGCGATGGACGCCCTGGCGCAGCTGACCCGCAGCCTCGCCCGCCGGGTAACTTCCGATGGCAACATCGAGGAGATCGACAATGCGTCGCTAAAGCCCGGCGACATCGTGGAAGTCAGGGCCGGCGACCGCGTTCCGGCGGATGGCCGCGTCGTCGAGGGCCAGGCCAGTCTCGACACCGCGCCGATCACCGGCGAAGCGGTGCCTCTCGAAGTCAGTCTCGGCATGGACATTTTCGGCGGCGCAATCAATCTCGATGGATTGCTGCGTCTCGAGGTGACGCGCACCGGCGAGCAGTCGACCCTCGGCAAGGTCATCGCCCTGATGCAACGCGCCGAAAATGCCAAGCCGCCGATCACGAGGCTGCTCGAGCGCTATGCCTACCAGTATCTTTCACTGGTGCTGATGATTGCGGCCCTTGCCTGGTTCCTCACCTATGACGACCAGATCATGCTTGCCGTGCTGGTTGCTGCCTGCCCTTGCGCCCTCGTCCTGTCCGCTCCGGCCACGGCCGTTGCCGGCATTGCGGTGGCGGCAAGGCACGGCATCCTCATTCGCGGCTCCGCCTTCCTTGAGGAACTGGCCGAGCTGACATCGGTGGTAATCGACAAGACGGGAACACTGACCTACGGGCAACTGCGTCTGCAGCAGATGAATGCCGTCAGCGACGCGGAACGACCGGCCCTGCTGGCTCTTGCCGCCTCGCTCGGCGCTGCCAGCAGCCACCCTGTCAGTCGCGCCCTCGCCTCGCTCGTGCCGCAGGCGAGCTACCTACCGCTGACCGGCCTGCGCGAGGTCCAGGGGCTTGGTGTCGTAGCGATGACCGAAGGCGGCGAAGCGGCACTCGGCCGGGCGGAATTGTTTACCCGACTTTCGGTCGCGGCACCCTCGCCGCCCGATCACGACGGCCCGATAGCCGGCCTGTCGCTCGATGGACGCTTTGCCTGCTGGCTGCTGCTGTCGGACACCATCAAGCCGGAGGCCTCGGTGGCGATGGCCGATCTGCGTGACCTTGGCCTAGCCCGGCAATTGCTGCTGACAGGCGACCTTCGGTCGGTGGCAGACACCCTGGCAGCCGAAGTCGGCATCACCGATATTGCGGCGCAGGCACTGCCGGAAGACAAGCTAATGCGGGTGTCGCGCGAAATCAGCAGCGGTTTCCGGCCGATGGTCGTCGGCGATGGCATCAACGATTCGCTTGCACTGAAGGCTGGCGTCGTCGGCGTGGCGATGGGGGTCGGCGGATCGGACATCGCGCTTGCCTCGGCGGATATCATCCTGATCGGCAGTGATCTGCGCAGGCTCGGCACGTCTGTCCGCCTCAGCCGCCTTTGCCGCCAGACCTTGCAGACCAATGTCGTCATCGGCCTTGGCTGGACCGTCACCATCGTCATCCTTGCAGCCCTCGGCCTTCTTGGCACGGAGGGCGCCCTGGTGGCGGCCATCCTGCACAATGTCAGCACCCTGCTGGTGCTCGGCAACGCCGCCCGGCTGATGCGGTACGACGAGCCGCTGGCGGCCATAGAGGCAGCCTGATCTCGCGGCCAGCGGCACGGTGCTGATGAATTAGTTGCAGAATTTCAGCGCAGGCGAATTGCAATGCAGTTACATTCGTTGTTTTTGTTCGTCCCGACGTGAACTGTGCAGAACCGAAGGACGAGCATCTCTTGGACGTCATCACCACAGCCCTCGTTTTGTTGCTGGCCATCGTCGTCAGCGGCCTGGTGTCGCGGGTTATCCCGATAACACTGCCTTTGCCGCTTATCCAGATCGTGCTTGGCGCAGCGATCGGCCTGTCGGCAAATCTCAGCGTCACGCTGGAACCGGATATCTTCTTTCTGCTGTTCCTGCCGCCGCTGCTGTTTCTCGACGGATGGCGCATTCCGCGCGAGGAATTGATACGGGACCGGAACATCGTTCTTGAACTGGCGCTCGGGCTGGTCGTCTTTACGGTTCTTGGCGTCGGACTTTTTGTCCACTGGCTGATACCTGCCATGCCACTGGCCGTCTGCTTCGCGCTCGCAGCCGTTGTTTCTCCGACCGACCCGATTGCCGTATCGGCCATTGCCAAGCGCGTGAAGATCCCGCCGCGGATGATGCATATCCTCGAGGGCGAATCGCTTCTCAACGACGCATCCGGCCTCGTCTGCCTGCGCTTTGCCATCGCTGCCGCCCTGACCGGCACGTTTTCGCTCTATGACGCAACGTTGAATTTTCTCTGGGTAGCGATTGGCGGGCTGGTGATCGGCATCGCGGTCACCTGGACGATCAACGCGGTCAGTACGCGCCTTTCGCAGCGCTACGGCGAGGAGAGCGGCTCGCAGATCCTGGTGAGCCTGCTTATGCCGTTTGCCGCCTATCTGCTGGCGGAGCATCTGAAGTGCTCCGGGATCCTCGCGGCTGTCTCTGCCGGGGTAACGATGAGCATCGCGGAGAATTCGGGCCGGGCCATGGCCATCACCCGCGTTCGCCGCAGTGCCGTGTGGGACATGATCGCCTTTGCCTTGAACGGCACCATCTTCGTCCTTCTCGGCGAGCAACTGCCGGGCATCCTGTCGCGCGCCGACCAGACGGTAAAGCTGACCGGCCACGAAAACCCGTGGTGGCTGCTGGCCTATGTCCTCGCGCTGACGGTCAGTCTTGCCAGCCTGCGTTTCGTCTGGGTCTGGGTGTCGCTGCAACTGACGCTGCTTCGGGACAAGCGGCGACACGATTCGACGAGTTCGCGCATTGTCGCGGCCTTTTCCGTCGCCGGCGTGCGAGGCGCACTGACGCTGGCCGGCGTGCTGACCCTGCCCTTGACCATGAACGACGGATCGATTTTTCCGGGACGCGACCTTGCGATATTCCTCGCCATGGGGGTCATCGTCTTTTCGCTGATCGCCGCCACCGTGTTCCTACCGCCACTACTGCGCAACCTGGAGCTACCGAAGGAAACCAAGCGGGAAGAGGATGAGGACGCAGCCCGGATCGCTGCGGCGCAGGTCGCCATGAAGGAAGTCGAGGAGGTCCAGCACAATCTTGCCAAGGGCAAGGACGACACCGACCTCTATGTCGAGGCCGCAGCGCGGGTCACCGAATTCTATCGGCGGCGGCTGGAAATCCATACGGGTGCCGAAGATGAGGGCTCGACGTCGCGCGAGATCGCCAAGATCGAAATGCAGTTGCGGCTGGCGGCAGTCCGGGCCGAACGCAGCGAGATTTTCCGCAAGGTCCGCGCCCGCGAGCTCGGCAGCGCGACTGGCCGGAAACTGGTCCAGGAGTTGGATCTGCTCGAAGCGCGCTATCTCAGCTAGCAGCACCTCGCAAGGCGGCATCGGCGCTGCAGGCATTGCGAAGCCGGCCACGGCATTGCAAAAGAAGAGAGACAGAATCACCTAGGTCGGACCCAGCTTGGAAAAAACGCTTTATCTTCCCGTGAAGGCCTTTCTGGAAAGTGCCGGTTACCGGGTCAAGGGCGAGATCGGCGGCTGCGATATGGTGGGGCTCAGCGACGACGACCCCGGCATCGTCGTCATCTGCGAACTGAAGCTGACGTTCAACCTCGAACTCGTCCTGCAAGCAGTCGACCGGGCGTCCGTCTGCGACGAGGTGTGGATTGCGGCCCGTATTTCGGCCAGGGGCAAAGGTCGCGAATCCGACAGTCGCTATCGCGATCTCTGCCGGCGACTGGGCTTCGGCATGCTGGGCGTCTCGGATGCAGGCGTGGTCAGCGTCATCGTCCAGTCGGTAACGCCGATGCCTCGAACCAATTCCAAGCGGCGCTCGCGGCTCGTCCGGGAGCACCAGCGGCGGCGCGGCGATCCCATGCTCGGCGGCTCGACCAAAATTCCCGTCATGACCGCCTACCGCCAGCAGGCGCTTGCTATCGCTGCAGCGCTCGAGGCCGGGCCTCTTCGCCCGAAGGATATGAAACTGGTAGCACCGCAGGCAGGAACGATCCTGCTGCGCAACGTCTACGGCTGGTTCGAACGGGTGGAAAAAGGCGTCTACGCCCTGACCGAGGGCGGCAGGCAGGCGCTGAAACAATGGCCGCAAGTCACGGTCGTCGATTAGTTCTGGACAATGCATCCGCCAAAGTGATTGCCCTTTCGGCGACCGGTCTGCTATCAGCGTCCATGCCCGTATCGAAGAGGAGCTGGCCGATGACTGCAACGCCAAGCCCCGGGGGCAACCTGTGACGGATACAGCATCGCTTGCAGCACTCGGCTGGTCTGAGTTTTTCCAATCGCAAATCGAGGATGCCGACGCCGGTCTGGAACCGCGCCGCATTTCCGGCGTTCACCGCACCCGTCTCGCTGGCATATCGGAGCATGGGCCGGAGCAGCTCATTCTTGGGCCGCACGCTAGTACCGGCGAGTTCGCCGTCGGCGACTGGGTGCTAGCGGAACGCGAGACCGATCTCGTCGTCCGCCGCCTGGACCGCAAGGCGCTGCTGCAGCGCCGCACGGAAGGCAAGGACAACCAGCTGGCCGCCGCCAATGTCGACACCCTGTTCATCGTCACATCCTGCAATGCCGACTTCAATCCTTCGCGGCTCGAGCGCTACCTGGCGCTTGCCAACCAGGCGGGCACCGAGCCGGTGATCTTGCTCACCAAGGCCGACACCGTCGACGACGCCGAAAGCTACAGGCAGCAGGCGCAGGCGCTGCAGCGCGATCTCGCCGTCGTCGTGCTCAACGGCCGCTCTCCGGATGCAGTGGGTGCACTGGCACCGTGGTGCGGAGCTGGCCGCACGGTGGCGCTGGTTGGTTCTTCAGGCGTTGGCAAGTCGACCCTCGTCAATACGCTGGCGGGGCCTGATCGCGAGCAGACCCAGGAGACCGGCGGTATTCGAGAGCAGGATGCCAGAGGCCGTCACACCACCACTTCTCGCTCGCTGCACGCTATCGCCGGCGGCGGTTGGGTGATCGATACGCCCGGCATGCGGACGCTCTATGTCAGCGACGCCTCATTCGGCATCGAAACGCTGTTCGCCGAGATTACAGATCTGGCACCCTTCTGCCGGTTCCGCGATTGCACCCACGCGCACGAGCCCGGTTGCGCTGTCCAGAAGGCGGTCAAGGAAGGCACGCTTTCGGCCGAACGGCTGGATCGCTGGCGCAAGCTTTCCGAGGAAAATGTCCAGAACACCCCGGTGCAGACGGGGCCGCGCGGCAACAAGGTTCCGGGTCGCAAAAAGAAATACTAGGGCAATTCTGTTTTCACGGAGACGTGAAAGCCTCTATCCCTTTGTTTTTACGCATTCCGGACACCAAATCGCCAGGCACTTTTGCAGGAATTGCGCGGATGCGACGGATAGAAGCCCAACCCGGCTTGAGCCAGTCCCGACCCGGCGCTACTTGATCAACCTCAAGTGGACAAACGGGAGGCTGACATGACCGACACAACCGCGAGCACAGCAACGCCGACTGCCGAGGAAACGGTTTTCGGCATCATCATGGCGGTCAGCTTCTGCCATATGCTCAACGATACCATGCAGTCTCTCATCCCGGCACTCTATCCGATGATCAAGGATAGCTACGGGCTCGATTTCACCCAGATCGGCTTCCTCGGCCTGGTCTTCCAGGTAACGGCCTCGCTGCTGCAGCCGCTCATCGGCATCTATACCGACAAGCGGCCGCTGCCATATTCGCTGACGGTCGGCATGGGCTTTACACTGATCGGTCTGCTGCTGCTGGCGTTTGCCCATGCCTACTGGGTACTGCTCGTCGGCGCCGGCGTGGTCGGGCTGGGTTCTGCCGTGTTCCACCCCGAATCCTCGCGCGTCGCGCGGCTTGCCTCCGGCGGACGTCACGGGCTGGCGCAATCGCTGTTTCAGGTCGGCGGCAATTTTGGCTCGGCCATGGGACCGCTGCTGGCAGCCTTCATCGTCCTGCCGCGCGGACAGGTCAGCGTTGCATGGTTTTCGCTGGTCGCCCTGCTCGGCATGATCGTCCTGTGGCGGGTCGGCGTCTGGTATTCCCGCCACCGCATTGCCAACGCCAAGCGAAAGGTGGTCGCGGCCGTCGTGGCCCTGCCGCGCGCAACCATCGTCAAGTCGATTATCGTGCTCGTATTCCTTGTCTTTTCCAAATTCATCTACATGAGCAGTCTGTCGAGCTACTACACTTTCTACATGATCGACCGCTTTGGCGTGTCGGTCCAGCATGCGCAGATTCTGCTGTTCGTGTTCCTCGGGGCTGTTGCGGTCGGCACCGTTGCCGGCGGCCCTGCCGTCGATTGGTTCGGCACCAAGTTCGTGATCTGGTTCTCCATCCTGGGCACCTTGCCGTTCACCCTCGCACTCCCCTATGCCAACTATGAGGTCACGGTGGTGCTCACCGTCATCATCGGCGTCATCCTCGCCTCGGCATTTTCAGCGATCATCGTCTTTGCGCAGGAACTGGTGCCAGGCAGGGTGGGTACGATCGCCGGACTATTTTTCGGCTTTGCCTTCGGCATCGGCGGGATCGGCGCTGCCGGGCTCGGCATTGTCGCCGACCACAAGGGCATCGCCTACGTCTATAGCATCTGCTCCTACCTGCCGCTCCTAGGGCTTCTCACCGTCTTCCTGCCAGATATAGGCAAAGGTCGCCGCCACCGCGCAAGGCAGGCGTAGGAGTTTAGTACCGGCATTTGACGGATTGGATGAGATTGACCGTCAAACCCGGTTCCCTTATTCGCGCTGTGCGCCCTGTTCAACTTTCCCTATGGCGCTCGCCCGAGCGCCATAGGGCAGCATTCAGTCCGCCAATCACCTTGCCGCCCAATTCATGCCGCGATGGAAAATCGTTCTCATCTGCGACACCGAAAACTCCTTGGCCTGGTGCCCGAGCGACGAATAGAAGACCCGGCCTTTGCCATAGTGGCGTTTCCAGGCGACCGGCATAACGACACCGTTGATCCAGTAGGCATACTCGCCGGTAAAGGTAGTCGTTGCCAACACCTCGTTCGATGGGTCGACATGCATGTAGTATTGCTCGGAGGTGTAAGGAAAGTCCTCGATCCCCTCCATGATCGGATCGTCCGGCTTGGTGATATTGACGGTGTAATCGATGATGTTACCGGGATGGGCCACCCACTGGCCGCCGATGATGAACTGGTAGTCGACGCTATCGCGAAAGCTGTCGCCCGCACCGCCGTGATAACCGGCGATACCAACACCGCTCTCGACAGCAGCGGCCAGGTTCTTTACCTCCTCCTTCTCGATCTTCGACATCGTGACGATCGGCACGATCAGGCTCAGGTCGTGGATGGATGGATCGGCAAACGCTTCCGTGCTGTTTTCCAGATAGACCTTGAAACCATCCTCTTCGAGAATGTCGCGGACGATATGGGCGCATTCCTGCGGCTCGTGACCGCTCCAGCCGCCCCAAACGATAAGTGCTTCGCGCATTGTACTGTTCTCCTGTTTCATTGCCCGATCAGCCCGTCCACAAGGGATTCGGACAGGGGAGCGGGACGCCCGGTCTCAGTGGCGATGCTGACCGTACGGCCGGTATCGGACGCGGTCTGGAAGGCTTCCATCACCTCCAGCACATGCAGCGCCAGGCTTCCGCTGGCGCGATGCGGTCGGTTCGAGCGAATGGCATGTGCCATGTCAGCAACCCCGAGCGAGCGGTAGTTGCCGTCTGCATAAGGTCCTGTAACCTCGCGGGTCTCGAACTCGCCGCCCTTCTTCAGATATTCCACCGATCCGCCGAAGTGGTTCGGATCGGGCACGAGAAGCGTGCCTTCCGTCCCGTAGATTTCGATCGGAACATGTTTGTGGCCAGCGACATCGAAGCTCATGCCGATCTGTACGATGGCACCATTTGCGAAAGCCATGACGCCGGCGACATGGGTCGCGACATGCACGGGGATATGCTGGCCGTTGCGCGGCGCGCTGGTGATGATGCGCTCCTTGCGCGGGGTCGTGGCGAAGCCGGCCACCTGCGAGACCGGACCGAGCAGATTGACAAGATCGGTGATATAATAGGGTCCCATATCGAGCATGGGGCCGCCGCCGACCTCGTAATAGAAATCCGGGTTTGGATGCCAGCGCTCGTGGCCGGGGCACATGAAGGTCGCGGTACCACCGACCGGCTGCCCGATGGCGCCCTCATCGATGATGGCACGCGCCGTCTGGTGGCCGCCGCCGAGGAATGTGTCCGGCGCAGCACCGATCCTCAGCCCCTTCGCCGCGGCAGCATCGGCAAGGCGTTTGCCCTCATTGAAGTTGATGCCGAGCGGTTTTTCCGAATAGGTGTGTTTTCCCGCATCGAGCGCTTGCAGGGCGACAGCCACATGGGCCTTCGGGATGGTCAGGTTGACGATGATCTCAACCGCCGGATCGGCGAAAAGCTCTGCGATGTCGACCGCTTTCAGGCCGAATTCCGCAGCCTTTGCCTCCGCCAGGTCGCGATTGAGGTCCGCCACGCCTTTGATATCGAGAATGGGGAACGATCTCATGGCTTTCAGGTAGGCGCCGGATATATTCCCGCAGCCGATAATGCCGATTCCAACTTTTTCCATAACTGCCTCCTCCAAGACCGGTTCGAATTTTTGTGGGTTAGTGCGCCGGCGCGGGCCCTGTCGTGCTCCAGGGCGATTCGTAGAGTTCGCGAAGGGCCACGACCGCTGCTCCCTGTGCCCAGGTCTCATCGGTCGATTGGTCGAAAACAAGTTCGGCGACGCCCCGGATGGAAGGCGGAATAGCCGCCGCATAGGCATGACGCAGGCTATCGAGAAACGGCGCTCCCAGCGCAAGTGTCGATCCGACGACGATGACGCGGGGCGGTGCGAACAACGTGACGATATTGGCGACGGCCATGCCGCAGGCCTCGCCGGCGCGGGTGGCAGCGACGATCAGTCCATTGTCCTCGCCAGCAATGAGTGTTTGCGCGTGCGCCATGCCGCGCCCAAGCCGGACGGCTTCGGCAAAGCGTCCGCCACTCGAATGTGCACCGAAGATGGCGTTTTCCCCCGCCTGGCTGGAGAGACGGATGGCCCCTTCCGATCCCATGCCAATGACGAGATCTCCGAGGTTATGACTAAGACCGCCAGCGCCACGAAACAGCTGGCCACCATGCAGGACGCCGAGACCAAGAGTTTTCTCCAGCGAAACCACGACGACGTCATCGAGCTCGCGGGCGTGTCCAAACCAGTGATGCGCCAGAGTTATCGCATGGGCATCGCTCTCGACGATCGTGGTAATGCCCAGCCGCTCGGACATTTCCCGGGCGAAATCGACGCCGGTTTCGCGAAAAATCGGGCTGGTGCGGACATGCCCGGTGCGGTGTTCGATCAGCCCGGGCAAACCGAGGCAGACGAGATCGATATCATGGATCGACAGATCCGCATCGATAACGCAACGACGGACCCCGTCATCGATAAGGTCGGCAATGACGCTGATCGGCTGCCGATCGACGCGCAGCGCCATCGTCTGTCTCGACAGCACCTCGCCGCAAAAATCAGTCACCACGAAGATCATCCGATCGGCAGCAATCTTTGCGCCCACGACGCGCGCGGCAGCCGGATTGAGCTCCAGCGCCACCCTCGGGCGACCTCGCGCTGCGGGATTGCGAAGATCGCCCTCGTGTCGCGCCAGGATCAGACCATCGTCCAGCAGGGCTGCCGTGATGGCTGACACCGTCGTCGTCGACAATTGCGTGAGTTCACTGATTTCGATCCGCGCGATTGGCCCCGCGCGCCGGATCGTATCAAGGATACTGAAACGGTTGATCGCCCGCATCAGCTCTGGGTCGGCAGTTTTCATTGAGACAAAGCAACCTGTTGGACCAACTATCCCGCCGTGGAATTTAGGCCGGATCATGAATTAAATAGAGACCCCACGTTGAAGACTGTCAAGCCTTGCTGCCTAAAAAACAAGTTTAGCGATTGACAACTGTGCAATTTTCCGATGACTTAATCCGCATAAGGGAAAAATAGTGAGGACTTGTCATTCCCTTGGGAGGAGAAATGATGTTTCAGATCGTCGGGGCGAAAGCCCTTCGCGGTAAGCGGACAGCTATGCTTGTCGCTACCACCGGACTTGCCATGATGCTCGGTGCGGCCAGTGCGATGGCCGATACCACCGTCAAGTGGCTGCACCTTGAGCTTGATCCTGGCTATGTCGCCATCTGGCGCAAGATAGCCGATACCTATGAGACCCAGCATCCCGGCGTCAAAATCCAGATGCAGTTTCTGGAAAACGAAGCATTCAAGGCCAAGCTGCCGACGCTGCTGCAATCGAGCGACGCCCCGGATTTTTTCTATAGCTGGGGTGGCGGCGTCCTGAAGCAGCAGATGGCAACTGGCGCTCTGCTGGATCTGACCACTGCAATGAAGGCCAATGACGGCGCGTGGCTGAAGAGCTTCAATCCTGCTGCCGTCGAGGGCCTGACCTTCGACGGCAAAATCAGCGCCGTACCCTTCAAGCTCGGCACGGTCTCGTTCTATTACAACAAGGCGCTGTTCGCCAAAGCCGGCGTCGACGCAACCGCCATCAAGAGTTGGGAAGACTATCTGGCAGCGGTCAAGAAGATCAAGGCTGCCGGTATCGTGCCGATCGCCGGGGGTGGCGGCGAAAAGTGGCCGATCCACTTCTACTGGAGCTACCTCGTCATGCGCGACGGCGGCCAGAAGGTCTTCGACGCCGCCAAGACCGGACAGGGTGAAGGCTTCAACGATCCCGCCGTCATCAAGGCCGGCGAGCAGCTTGCCGACCTCGGCAAACTCGAACCGTTCCAGCCGGGGTATCTCGGCGCGACATGGCCGCAGACCCTCGGCGTATTTGCCGACGGCAAGGCGGCGATGATCCTTGGCTTCGAGAATACCGAATCCAACCAGCGCACCAATGCCGGCGACGGCAAAGGCCTCGCCAGCGACAATATCGGTCGCTTTGCGTTTCCGGCAGTAACGGGGGGTGCTGGTGCCGCGACGGATACGCTCGGGGGACTGAATGCCTGGGCGGTGTCGAAAAAAGCGCCCCCGGAAGCGCTGGATTTCCTAGCCTATCTCAACAATGCCGACAACCAGCGGGCGATGGCGAAGGCCGGTATGATCATTCCCGTGGCGGTCGGCGCCGAGGATGGGGTCACCAATCCGCTGATGAGGCAGTCCGCCGAACAACTGGCCCATACCACCTGGCACCAGAACTTCTTCGACCAGGATCTGGGACCGTCCGTCGGGCGTGTAGTCAACGATGTTTCCGTTGGCATTGTCTCCGGCCAGCTGACGCCGAAGGATGGAGCTGCGCAGATCCAGGAGGCTTTCGAGCAGGATCAACTCTGAAGCCTGTGTCCGGCGGCAGCACGCGTTGCCCGCCGCCGGCCGCAACCTCGAATCTCGAGACAGGCAATCCCTATGACTGATATCAGCGTCACATCGACCGTCAGTGCGGCGGCACGGCCCAAGCCTGTTGTCCGGCGAAAGAGCTCGGCAAACCACGGCCGCCTGCCGGTGCTGCTCATCTTCCTGCCACCTGCCCTGCTGCTTTTCACGATCTTTGTCATCCTGCCGATGGGAGAAGCGGCTTGGTACAGCCTCTATAAATGGAGTGGCTACGGCGCACCGACGGATTTTGTCGGCCTGCGGAATTTCCAGGTCCTGTTCAACAACCAGGCCTTTCTGACATCTCTGAAAAACAACGCGTTGATCATTGTCGTCTCGATCATCGTGCAGATTCCGTTGGCGATCTGGCTGTCGACGATGCTCGCCAACAGGATTGCCGGCGTGGTGATGTTCCGGCTGATTTTCTTTCTGCCCTACGTGCTCGCCGAGGTGGCCGCCGGCCTGATCTGGCGCTTCGTCTACGATGGCGACTATGGCCTGTTCGCGTCGCTGGCGCATCTGTTCGGCGTTGCGACGCCCTATGTGCTCGCCGATAAGGACCTGGCGATCTACGCCGTCCTGGCGGTCATCGTCTGGAAGTATTTCGGCTTTCACATGATGTTGTTCATCGCCGGGCTGCAATCGCTCGACAAGAGCATTCTGGAAGCCGCCGAGATCGACGGTGCTACGGGCTGGCAGAAATTCCGTTATGTTACGCTACCCCTGCTTGCCTCCACACTGCGTCTTTCCGTCTTCTTCGCGATCGTCGGCTCGCTGCAACTGTTTGACCTGATCATGCCGCTGACCGGTGGCGGACCGTTCAACTCGACCCAGACGATGGTGACTTTCCTCTTCAATTTCGGCGTCACCAGGATGCAGGTCGGCCTCGGCAGCGCCGTCGGGGTGGTGCTGTTCGTGATCTGCGTCACCCTCGCCTTCGGTTACAAACGGATATTTATGCGCAATGACTGATATGGCCACATCCATTCGCGTCAGCCCCGGCACCAGGGCCTACCTGTACCTGTCGCTGACCATCATCGCAGCCATCGTCCTCGTGCCACTGCTGACAACCGCGCTCGGCGGCTTCAAGTCGCTCGGCGATCTCAGGGTCAATCCTTTCGGCCTGCCAGCGGAATGGCATGTCGAAAACTACACCGACATCCTGTTTGGCGATCGCTACTGGCGACAGATGATGAATTCGCTGATCATCGCCCTGCTGACGGTGTTCCTGACCGTCAGCGTCTCGGCGATGGCCGCCTTCACCTTTGCCCACGTGCGCTTCTTCGGCTCGGATTTTCTGCTGAATTACTTCCTGATCGGCCTGATGTTCCCGGCGGCAACAGCCATACTGCCGCTGTTCATCCGCATCCGCGATCTTGGCCTTCTCAATACCTATTGGGGCGTCGTTCTGCCGCAGGTCGCGTTCGGACTTGGAATGAGCATCCTGCTCCTGCGGAATTATTTCAAAAACCTGCCGGAGGAATTGTTCCAGGCAGCGCTGGTCGACGGCTGCGGCTACATGCGCTTCTTCTGGTACATCACCCTTCCGCTTTCGCGACCGATCATCGCCACTGTCAGCATCATTTCCTTCGTCGGCAGCTGGAATAGCTACATCCTGCCGCTGATCATGCTGAACTCGGAATCGATCTATCCCTGGCCACTCGGGATCATGGTCTATCGCGGCGAGTTCGGGACACAGTGGCAGCTGGTGCTGGCCTTCATCACGCTGACCATCCTGCCGACCATCATCGTCTTCTTCCTCGCGCAAAAACACATCATCGCTGGCCTGACAGCCGGTGCGGTGAAGTCCTGACAGGCGCAACTGGAGCATCCAAAGCATGGCATCCGTCGAACTTCAGAACCTCCGCAAATCCTATGGTGCGCTCGATGTCATTCATGACATCTCGCTCTCGATCAGCGACGGGGAATTCATCGCTCTGGTCGGTCCATCCGGTTGTGGCAAGTCGACATTGCTGAGGATGATCGCCGGGCTGGAGGAGGTTACCGGCGGCGATGTGCTGATCGGTGGCGACATCGTCAACGCGCTGACGCCCCGCGAGCGCAACATTGCCATGGTGTTCCAGTCATACGCGCTCTATCCGCACATGACAGTGGCGCAGAACATGGCATTCAATCTCAAATTGTCAGGGCAGCCGAAGACTGTGATCGACCAGCGCGTCAACGAGGCGGCACGGATGCTGGATCTGACCGCGCTTCTTGAGAGGAAACCGGCCCAGCTCTCCGGAGGCCAGCGCCAGCGGGTGGCCATGGGCAGGGCCGTCGTGCGAAATCCCTCCGTCTTCCTCTTCGACGAGCCCCTGTCCAATCTCGACGCCAAACTCCGTGTCCAGATGCGTGCCGAGATCAAGACGCTCCACCAGAAGGTCCAGACGACGTCCATCTACGTCACCCATGACCAGATCGAAGCCATGACGCTTGCCGACCGGATCGTCGTGCTCAACCAGGGCAGGATAGAGCAGCACGGCACGCCCCTGGAACTTTACCGAACCCCCGCCAACCTGTTCGTCGCGGGCTTTATTGGCTCGCCTGCCATGAATGTGCTCGACGGCGTGGTGGAGGGTCTGGCGGGCGAGCCAGTTGTCCGGCTGAAGGACGGGACTGCGCTGCGCATTGCCGCCGAGAGGCGGGTCACGTCGGGACAGGAGGTTACGATCGGCTTGCGTCCAGAGAACTTGAACCCGGCAGGAAAGGGATCACCACTCAGCGGTCGGACCCTGCTTGTTGAACCAACCGGTGCGCAGACACATGTGTTGTTCGAGATTGCCGGCCAACAAATGACAGCCGTTGTGGATGGCGAGTTCCCTGTCAGCTACGGCGCCGCGCTCAACGTCAACATCAACCCTGACCAGGTTTACGTCTTCGATCGCATCAGCGGGATCGCGCTTTAAGTCGTTGACACAGCAGCGCCTTCTCGGATTCCGGCATAACAGCCGATCAGGTCGCTCTGTTTCCTTCGCCGTCAAACACATGCAGATGCTGGGTCGGGAAGGCGACGGAGACTTTCGGGCCCATCGACATGGTTTCGCGATCGAGTGTGAAGATCTTGAATGGCAGGCCGTGCAGCTTCAGGTGGAGGATAATACCGAAACCGGTCGGCTCTATCAGGTCCACGTCGGCACTGATACCAGATCCATTCCGTGTCACGACCACGTGTTCCGGGCGGATGCCGAGCGTTGCCTTTTCGCCGGTCGTGACGATTGGTGTTGAGGCAAGCGGAACTGGAGTGCCATCCCCGAGGATCATCTGGTGCCCGTCGTAGCTGGCCTCGAGAAAATTCATGCCGGGAGAGCCGATAAAACCTGCGACGAAAAGATTGGCGGGGCGGTCATAGAGTTCGAGCGGGCTTCCGACCTGCTGGACAACGCCTCCATGCATGGCGACGATCCGGTCCGCCAGCGTCATCGCCTCGATCTGGTCATGGGTGACGTAAATCGAAGTCGCTTTCAGATCGGCATGCAGTTTCTTGATTTCGGCACGCATCTGTTCGCGCAGACGCGCATCGAGGTTGGAGAGCGGTTCGTCGAAGAGAAACGCCTTTGGCTCCCGCACGATTGCCCGACCCATGGCGACACGCTGCCTCTGTCCGCCGGACAGTGCCTTGGGGCGCCGCTCGAGGAGCGGATCGAGACCCAGCTTGGAAGACGCCAGCGACACCGCCGCGGCGATCTTCTCCTTGGCGATCTTCCGGATTTTCAGGCTGTAGCTCATGTTGCCGGCGACATTCATGTGCGGGTAGAGAGCATAGGACTGGAACACCATGGCGATGTCGCGGTCCTTCGGGTGCAATTCGTTGACCCGGCGACCGGCGATCCGGATTTCACCACCGGTGACGTCCTCGAGACCGGCGATCATGCGCAGCAGCGTGGACTTTCCGCATCCGGAGGGACCGACCAACACGATGAATTCGCCGTCCTCGATCTGCAGGTCTACGTCGTGCAGCACCTGCACATGGCCGTAGGCCTTCCTGACGTTCTGGATATCGATCGATGCCATGGTGACTATCCCTTGACCGCGCCGGCCGTCAGGCCCTGGACGAGGTAACGTTGAATGAGCAGGAAGAACAGCCCGGCCGGAATGAGTGCCATGACGCCCGCCGCCATCATCTGACCGAAATCGACCGAGAATTTGGAAACGAAGGTCAAGAGCCCGACCGGGAAGGTGGCCGCCTGGTTGCCGTTGATCAGCATCAGGGCAAAGAGCAGCTCGCTCCAGGCTGCGGTGAAAACGAAGCCGAGCGTTGCCGCAATGCCGGGCAAGGTCAGCGGCAGGATGATCTGCCGGAAGGCGATGAATTGCGTTGCGCCGTCGATCATCGCGGCTTCTTCTAGTTCCTTCGGAATGCCGTCGAAGAATGACTGCATCAGGAAGGTCGCGAAGGGCACGTTGAACGCCGTGTAGACAATCACCAGGCCGGTCAGGCTGTTTGTCAGGTGCAGAGGCGAGAGGATCTTGAAGATCGGCGCCACCAGCATGACCAGCGGAAACATCTGCGTCAGCAGCATGAGCGCCACGATCCAGTATTTGCCCCGAAAATCGAAGCGGGACAGCGCATAGCCGGCCAATGACGCGCAGATCGTCACGGCAATGGCGGTAGAGGCCGAGACGATCACGCTGTTTTTGAAGAACGTCGGAAAATCGCTGTGCTCCAGCACGAACGCGTAGTGCTCCCAGGTCGTGCGCGAAGGCCACATCCGCACCCCCTCGGTATAGAGGAGGTCGTTCGGCGTCAGCGAAACTTTCAACAGCCAGAACAGCGGAAACAGGGCGAATACGATGTAGACGAGGATAGCGAGCCGATGGGCGATGATGGGCAGGAAAGATCGTCTCATGGGCCTAGTCCTTGTTCAGCAATGTCTGCCGGAGCAGAATGATCACCATCGAATAGGCGAGCAACAGCACCAGCAGCACCAGCGCGATGGCCGACGCATAACCAAAATCCAGCCGCTTGAAGGCCTGGGTGAAGATGTAGCTGGCGACGATCTGCGTACGATCAGCAGGGCCACCGCCGGTCATGACGACGATGAGGTCAGCGAAATTGGAGACCCAGACCGTTCGCAGCAGGACGGTGATGGCGATGGTCGGTGCCAGGAATGGAAGCGTGATCGATTGGAACCGCTGGAACCAGCTGGCCCCATCGATGGAGGCCGCCTCGTAGAGATCGCGCGGGATTGCCTGCAGCGCGGCCAGAAGCGTGATCGCGAAAAACGGAATCCCCCACCAGACATTGGCAACGATCGGCCCCCACATCGCATAATGCGGGTTGGACAGGATGTTGTCGGGCTGATCCATCAGGCCGAGTGCGAACAGCCAATGCGGGATCGGTCCGATCACCGGATTGAAGAGCCAGGCCCAGTTGAGACCGGCCAGAAAGGAGGGCACGGCCCAGGGCAGGAACACCAGGGCCTGAACGAGGCCACGCCCCCAGAATGGCTTGTCCAGCAGCAGGGCAAGGATCAGCCCGAAGGCAAATTGCAGGACGACCGATGCGCCGGTCCACCACAGGGTGTTTCTCAGCGCGCCGTAAAAGGCTGCATCTTTGGAAAGATCGCGAAAGTGATCGAGGCCGATGAAGCCGCCGGAAAACGGTTTCAGCAGCTGGACATCCCGGAAGGCATAAGAGACGCCAATCACCAGCGGCACCAGCATGACGGCGACGATCAGGATCAGTGCCGGTGCACTGTAGAGATAGGGTTCCGAGGCATCGGCGAGCCGCTTTTTCCAGGGCCTGCGGTCTCGACGCCTGTCATCGGTATAGGCGGTCATGGTCATCGGCCAAAGGTCCGTTCAGGTTTGCAGCGGCAATGCGGCTGGCAACAGTGTGTGCGAAAACGGCGACGGATTGCTCCGTCGCCGCATCAAGCCCTATTTCTTGGAGAGAAATTTCTGCTGCGCCTTGGTCAGATAGTCGGCCCATTGATCGGCAAGATCCTTGGCGGAGATATCGCCCAGCAAAGCCTGCTGCGAGGTCTTGATGGCCAGCGAATCCTTGAAGAAGGCAAATTCCTCCAGATAGGTCGGCATGACAGTCGGCACCGTGTTCTTGTCGGCCAGTTCCTCGAACCAGCCCTTGAACTGGTCACCGGCATAGAACGGATCCTTCTCTGCCGATGTATAGGCCGGCAGCGCACCGATCTTCTTGTTCCATTCGAGGTTGCCTTCCTGGCCCTCGAGGGTGGCGATCAGCTTCCAGGACAGGTCCTTGTTCTGGGTTGTCGCAAACATCGACCAGCCAGCATAGCCGATCGTCGGGAAAGACTTGCCGGACGGTCCCTTCGGCAAGGGCGCGACGCCGAAATCGTCCTTGCTCATGCGCTCGGCAACGGCGATCAGTGCATCCGGATCCTGGTCGAGGAAGGCGCAGGTGCCCGAATAGAAGCCGGCTACGACCTCATTGAAGCCCCAGTTGACGCTATCCTTTGGCGCATATCCCTTCTTGTAGAGATCGACCATCCACTCGATGCCCTTGGCCCAGCCTTCGTCGTTCATGGTCGACGTGCCGTCCGGCTTGAAATACGTGTTGTCGCCCGCCATGGAGGCCGCAAAGATCATCCAGCCATTAAGGCCGCCGGGGCCGCCGCGCATGCAGTAGCCGTATTTTCCGGGGATCTTCGAGACCGCCGCGGAGGCTTTGACGAAATCGTCCATGGTCTTCGGTGGCTCGGAAATGCCGGCCTGTGCCAACAGCTTCTTGTTGTAGAACATCGCGCGCAGGTAGAAGCCGTAGGGTAGCATGTAGGCGGTGTTCTTGACGTCCCGGCCGAGTTCCAGCGCACGTGGCGTCAGTTCCTTGGTGTGCTCCCATTTCGCCAGATAGGGCTCGAGGCTTTCGAGCATACCGTTATTGCCATAGAGCGACAGCCAGGTATCCGGCATCTCCATGACATCGGGCGTATCGCCGGCCGAGACCATCGTTGCGAATTTCTGGAAGGCTTCGTTCCAGGGCAGCGAAATGATATCGACCTTTGTACCGGGGTTGGCCGCTTCGAACTTGCCAACGAGCGATTTGAGCGTCTCGGTACGCTCGGGGCTGGTGATGACTTCGACGAGCTTGAGTGTCGTATCGGCGAACGCGGTTCCCGCCATCATCGCGGTAAAGAGTGCCGCTGTTATCAGTCTTTTCATGCTATTCCCCCTTTTCGGTTTTTCTTCCTGTTGATGGTTCCTACGAGGCTGCAGCGATTGCTTCCTCGATATCTCTCCACAAGGCCTCGGTTCCTTCGAGACCGACATGCAGGCGGACGGACCGCGCGCTGATCCCGAAGGTGTGCGCGGAATTGGGCTGGGCCTTCTGCTGCAGGACGACTTCGCCGGGCACGATGAGGCTCTCGTGGCCACCCCAGCTCACGCCCAGCTTGAAAAGCCTGAGATGGTCGGAGAAGGCCCGGATATCGACGCCCTCGCGGAAAATGAAAGAGAACAGGCCGGACGTGCCGTTGAGGCCTGCCGGCAATCGGTTGGCAAGGCCGGGATGGCAGACCTCCTCGACGACGTCGAGGTTATGCAGCCGTCTGGCGATCGTCATGGCTGCGGCTTCGTGCGCCTTCATGCGCAGCGGTAATGTGCGCATGCCGCGGATGAGCAACCAGGCATCGAAAGGCGAAAGCTTGCCGCCGAGATAGGGGTAGGCCTCGGCCTTTATCCTTGCGATCAGCGCCTTCGAGCCCGCGACAACGCCAGCGACGACATCGCTATGGCCGCCGAGATATTTGGAGGCGGAATGAATGACCAGATCGACGCCCAGCGTCAGCGGCTGCTGGAAAAAGGGGCTGGCCCAGCTGTTGTCGATCATCGAAACGACACCGTGCTGCCTGGCGAGCGTTGCAAGGGCGCCGACGTCGTGGGCTTCCATCACCCAGCTGGTCGGGCTTTCCATGTAGAATACCTTGGCGCCCGGAAGCGCCTTTGCGACGGCCTCCTCGTCGCGACCATCGACATAGGTCACCTCGACCTTCATGCGCTTGAGGATCGTGCCGAACAGGCGAAAGGCATCGGGGTAGATATGCTTGACGGCGACGATCCGGTCGCCCGGTTCCACGAATGTGAGCACGGCTGACGAGATCGCCGACATGCCGCTGGCAAATCCGAGCGCATCCTCGGCCGCCTCGAGCTTGGCCAGCATCTCCTCGAACATCCGGACCGTCGGGTTCAGGCCGCGGGTGTAGATGGGCCGGACCTTTTCGCCGCGATAGGAGGCGATCATATCGTCGTAATCGGAGAAGGTGAAAAGCGATGTCTGGAAGATCGGAGGCACCACCGCTTCGGCATAATTGCCTTCGTCATGAGCGGTAATCAGTGATGCGAGATCGAATGGCCCGAGCTCTGCGGTCATTTTGACATTTCCTTGATGTCTTCCTCGACGACGTCGAGAATCTTCAATGTTTCGAGGCGCGCTGCCTCCGGATCCTGTGCCACGATCGCGTTGAACAGGGTGCGGTGGAACGGAAACGACCGACGCGCAAAGTCTTCCCGGTCGAAAGGATGGGTCCAGAAGCGCTCGAAGGTGCCACGCATCTGCTCCAGCAACTGCTTGAATAGTGGATTGTGGGTGGCGTCATAGACGGCGAGGTGAAACGCCAGGTCTTCGGGGCCGGAGGCGCCCTTGGCGATGTGGACGCGCTCCATCTCGTCGAGCTTTTCCTCGATGATCGCAAGATCTTCCGGAGTGCGCTTCCTGGCAGCCACCATCCCAGCTTCGCATTCGATACCGCGCCGAACCTCGAGTGTCTGCAACAGGACGTCGCGCAAATGCGTGGTGTCCATTGACAGCGGCATATGGATCGTTGCCTTGGAAACCGGCTTCAGCAGGTAGGTGCCACTCCCCTTGCGCGTCTCTACGACCCCAAGCGCCTGGAAGTGGGTCATGACCTCGCGAATGGTCGAGCGACCGACGGACAAGGCACCCATCATCTCGCGCTCGGTCGGCAGTTGGTCGCCGGATTGGAGGTTGGTTTTCTCTATGAAATCGGACAACGCATCGATGACCTGGCGCGTCCGATCCTGAGTAGGCAATGGTGTCAGCAAACGTACGTTCCCTCGTTGCCGATAGATTGGTCTGACATCTGCTATCAGGTCAATCTTTTTTTCGTGCGACCCGCGGAAAGCCACAGCAATAGAAATTCGTCGTCCGCTGAGAGGCGAACGCGGAAGTATTGCGGGATGAACGGTCGGCGCGATAATCGATCAGACAACGATCACGCCGATTGCCTCAGCTCTCCAGCCAGACGCGTGATGCGATGTATCCGTTGCTGAGATCGTTGCCGACGTCCGGTACGAAGCCCTTCAGGGCGGGGCTCGACGCATTCAGGTAGTTGTTGAACACGGGAATGATCGAACCCGACTCGTCGCGCACGAGGAGTGCCATATCACGGTACATCTCCTTGCGCTTCGCTTCGTCTGCTTCGGCCCGTGCGGCCAGCAGCAGCGTGTCGAATTTCGCATTGTCGAACTTCGACTCGTTGCTTGCTGATTTCGAATAGAATTCGAGCGAATAGATCAGGTCCTGCGTCAGGCGCGTTCCGAAAAACGAGACGCAGAAAGGCTTGTTGCGCCAGACGCCGCTCCAGTAGCCGTCCGTCGGAACGCGGTTGACGGCGACCTTGATGCCGGCCTTCGCCGCGCCATCCCGCAGGATGACCGCCATATCGACGCCGCCCTGCATGACGTCGGCAGCATAGATTGGAACGGCCCCGTCGAAACCGGACTTCTTGTAGTGGAAGGCAGCCTTCTCCGGATCGAATTCACGCTGCGGAATGTCGCCGGGAAACATGTCGAAGGCAGCATTCACAGGAAAGTCGTTGCCGAGCGTCCCGTATCCACCAAGGACCTGCTTCAGCAGAAATTTGCGATCGATGGCGTATTTCAAGGCAAGGCGAAGATCGACGTTGTCGAACGGTTTCTGGTCGACCAGCATGGGCATCGTATAGTGGCTGCGCCCGGGCGTGTTGTGAATGGTGATATTCTTCATTCGCCCCAGCAGTGGGATCGTATTGGGGTTGATTGCATTGATGAAATGAACCTGCCCCGAGGCCAGAGCGGCCGTTCGCGCCGATACGTCGGCAATCGCCAGGATCTCGACACTGTCGACCCAGCCACGGTTGGGATGCCAGTCGTCCTTGTTCTTCTCAAGCAGGATTTGGACGCCGGGATTGTTGCGGACGATCTTGAAGGGACCGGTGCCGATACCGGCATTGGGATCGCCCCTGCCACCGTTCGGCTGGATGACGAGGTTGTAGACGCTGAAGATCAGCGGCAGGTCGCGGTTTTGCTCGGTCAGCGTCACGACGACATTCTCGCCCGAAGCCTCTACGGACTTGATGCTGGCGAGGTAGCCGAGCGCGCCTGATTTGGAGGCTTTGTCGCTGTGGCGGCGCAGCGTCTCGACGACGTCCTCGACTTTCAGCGCATCGCCATTATGAAAGCGCACGTTCTTCCGGATCTTGAACGACCAGGTCGTTCCGCCATCGGTCGTCTCCCATGATTCAGCCAGAGCCGGAACCGCCTTGCCGGTCGTCGGGTCGGTCTCGACCAGGGTATCGCCCCAGCTGCGGGCCAGCACAAATTGCAGGGCGCTGATGTAGCTTGCGGGGTCGAGTGCATCGGTCGACGCGCCGCCGTTCATGGCGATCTTCAGATGGCCGCCGCTCTTGGGTGTTGCAGCCTGTGCAAATGCGCCGCTGCCCGTAAACATCAATGCGGCGCCTGCGAGCGAACCCTGCAAGACGGTACGCCTAGTCACGCCTTCGGCAGACTGAACCGTCGAAAGGGGGTCCCGGTTCTCATTTCCAAACTTCGACGTCATTCGGCATCCCCTTTTCGATAAAGTGCACAACGGACGGATCATCTCTAGACGAGCAGCTTCCATAGACACTAATGTCCATTATTACGGCTCGTCAATCCTGCATTTCGCCAGAACTTTATCCGGCGCATGGGCTATTTGATAATGAGCGAAGATGAAACTACGGGTGCAGGCATGAGTAGCAGCAACACCAGGGTAAAGGCCGATGCCCCAGAGAGGGTTGGCCGCACGACGAAGGAGGAATGGCTCGACCTGTCCATCCAGGCGCTGATCAGCGACGGGATAGATCGTGTCAAGGTTCAGATCATTGCCAAGACACTCGGCGTGTCCCGCTCGAGCTTCTATTTCTTCTTCAAGAACACCAAGGACCTTCACGCCCAGATGCTCGATTTGTGGCTCCGCAAGAACACGGGCCCGATCATCGAGCGTGCCATGCGACCGGCAGACACGATAACGCAGGCAATCCTCAACGTCTTCGAATGCTGGGTGGACGCCAGCCTTTTCGACTTCCAGCTCGATATGGCGGTGCGGTTTTGGGCTAAGCGTTCCTCGTCCGTGAACGCCGTGGTGGTACAGGCAGACGATCAGCGCGTAGACGCTTTACAGAAGATGTTCATTCGCCACGGCTACCCCGCCAAGGAAGCTCTTGTTAGGGCACGGGTCCTCTATTTCACGCAGATCGGTCACTATGCGCTCGATGTACCGGAGAGCATGAAGGTCAGGTTTACCTATGTGGAATCCTACGTCCTGGCTTTCAGCGGACAGCATGTGACGGAGGATGAGATGGAGGCCTTCAGGCGGTTCGCTCGTCGCTTTCACCCGGACGTCTGAGCAGCCGAGCGGCTAGGCAGAGAGAAATTCAAGCCTTGAAATTCATAGACATTAGTGTCCATTATTGGCAGGTTGGAAATAGAGAACGTTGCCCGCCAACATGGAAAGGACCGGACCCATGCAAAGCCATTACCGAGTTGCCATTATCGGTGGCGGGGTTGTCGGCGCCTCTGTGGCCTATCATCTGGCGAAGCTCGGCTGGACGGATGTGGCGCTCTTCGAGCGGAACGTACTGACGGCGGGATCGAGCTGGCATGCGGCGGGTGGCTTTCACGCCCTCAATGCCGATCCCAATATCGCTGCGCTGCAATCCTACACGATCGACCTTCTGTCGGAGATAGAGGCTGAATCGGGCCAGAATATCGGCATGCACATGACCGGCGGCATTTCCATTGCGTCCGCTCCCGAACGCTGGGAATGGCTGCAATCCACTTACCGCGTCTTCCAGACCATGGGCATATCCGACGTCCACCTCGTCGGCCCCGAAGAGATCAAGAAGCTTTGCCCGATCGTCAGTATCGAAGGCGTGCTGGGTGGCCTGTATGCCGGGCGCGAGGGGCATATCGACCCGTCGGGCGTTGTGCATGCCTATGCACGCAGCGCCAAAAAACGCGGCGCCACGATCATCGAGCACAACCGGGTGCTGGAACTGACGCAACGTCCCGACAAATCCTGGAACGTCGTCACGGAAAAAGGAACCGTGATCGCCGAGCATGTGGTGAATGCAGGCGGTCTCTGGGCCAAGCAGATCGGCCGCATGGCCGGCATCGACCTGCCGGTGACGCCGATGGAGCATCACTATCTGGTCACGGAGTCTATCCCGGAAATTGCGGCTCTCGACCACGAACTGCCGATGATCGTCGATCTCGAAGGCTTCACCTACATGCGACAGGAGCAGAAAGGCCTGCTACTGGGGATATACGAGACCGACTACCGGCACTGGAACATGGACGGCGCGCCATGGGATTTCGGCATTGAGCTTATTCAGGAGGATACGGACCGCATTGCCAGCGAGCTGACACTCGGCTTCGAGCGTTTCCCGTGCCTGCAGACGGCAGGCATCAAGCGATGGGTCAACGGCGCCTTCACCTTTTCTCCGGACGGCAACCCGCTTGTCGGGCCGGTGCGCGGCGTGCCGAACTACTGGGTTGCCTGCGGTGTGATGGCGGGCTTCCTGCAGGGCGGCGGCGTCGGCAAGTCGCTGGCCGAGTGGATGGTGCACGGCGAGCCCGAGGCGGACATCTTCGGTATGGATATCGCCCGGTACGGCGATTTCGCCTCCAACCGCGAATATATTCGCCAGACGACAGGACAGTTCTACTCGCGCCGCTTCGTCATGAGCTACCCGAACGAGCAATTGCCGGCCGGAAGACCGTTGCGCACGCCACCCGCGTTCGACGCGATGACTGCGGCCGGCGCCCGCTGGGGCAGCAGCTGGGGCCTTGAAATCCCGCTTTATTTCGCCGACCCCGACTTCGTCGAAAAACCAAGCCTCAAGCGCTCCAACGCAGATGCCATCATCGGCGCCGAAGTCGCTGCCGTCCGCCAGAAAGCGGGGCTCCTGGATACGTCTGCTTTCTCGCGCTACCGGGTATCGGGTCCGGGCGCGCAGGGCTGGCTCGACAGGACCTTCGCATGTCGCCTGCCCAAACCGGGGCAGGCAAGGCTTGCACCGATGCTCTCGGACAGCGGCAAGCTGAAGGGCGACCTGACGCTGTTCAACTGGGGCGATGGCAGCTGGTGGATCATGGGCTCCTATTACCTCAGGCACTGGCACATGCGCTGGTTCGAGAGCCATCTTTCCTGCGACGTGACCGTAGATGACATCTCGGACGACTTCACCGGTTTCGCGCTATCCGGTCCCGCCTCCCGGGAGATCCTGCAAAGTCTCACCCATCAAAATATAGCGCGCTCCGCGCTGCCTTTCATGGGCTGCGATACAATCGATATCGGCCTTATTCGGGCCCGGGTGGCAAGGCTCTCGATTACCGGCGAACTGGGCTACGAGATCAACTGCCGGGCCTTCGAACACGCCACGCTCCGCCGCATCCTGCTGGACGCTGGCAAAGATGCCGGCCTTCGCGAGATCGGCTATGGCGCGACAAATGCCCTGCGTCTGGAGAAAAGCTTCGGCATCTGGTCGCGCGAATTTACCCAGGCCTACACGCCTTCAATGACCGGGCTGGAGCGCTTCATAGCGTTCGACAAGGGTGATTTCGTCGGCCGGGAGGCGGCGCTGGCGGAGCGTAACGCCGGTGGAGCTGCCAGGGTGCTCGTCACGCTCGAAGTCGACGCGACCGATGCCGATGCCAGCGGCTACGAACCGGTCTGGAAGGAAGACAGCCTGATCGGCTACATCACCTCCGGCGGCTACGTCCATACACTTGGAAAGAGCATCGCCCTTGCCCTCGTCGATCGGCAGTTTGCAGCCGAAGGCATGAAGCTTGTGGTCCACGTCGTCGGGCAGCCCCGCGCGGCGCGGATCATTCCCAACTCGCCTTACGATCCAGCCGGGCGCGCGATGCGCAGCTGATGCACACACCCCGGCTAACGAGCGAATGACAGGCATACGTGAAGGTGGAGCAAAAAATGATGGACTGGTCGTCCTACCTCGATCAAGAGCAGTCTCGTTTTATCGACGAACTCACGGAGTTCGTGCGCATTCCGTCCGTTTCGGCCAAGCCGGAAAACACGAGCGATGTCTATCGCGCCGCCGAATGGGTCGTCTCCCGCCTCAAGGCGGCAGGTGTCGAAAAGGCCGAGGTGATGCCGACCAAAGGGCACCCCGTCGTCTATGGCGAATGGCTGGATGCGGGTCCGGGAAAGCCGACAGTATTGATCTACGGTCATTTCGACGTACAGCCTGCCGAACCGCTGGATCTCTGGGACAACCCTCCCTTCGAGCCGACGCTGAGAGACGGCAAGCTTTGGGGACGTGGCGTATCCGACGACAAGGGTGGCATGCTGACCCCGATCCTCGCGGTCGAAGCCATGCTGAAGACCACCAACACCCTGCCAGTGAATGTGAAATTCCTGTTCGAAGGCGAGGAAGAGGTCGGCTCGGCTTCGCTGCGGGCATTCATCGCGGAGAACGCTGCGCGTCTTGAGGCCGACATGGCGTTTTCGGCCGACGGCCTGCAATGGGCACCGGACCAGCCGCAGATCATGCAGGCGATGAAGGGAACGCTGGCTTTTGAAATTAAGGTCACCGGGCCGAAGGCAGACCAGCACTCCGGCTTGCACGGCGGCGGGATAGCCAACCCGGCCATGGCACTGGCGCAGATCCTGTCAACGATGAAATCACCGGATGGGCTGGTGACGGTCGAAGGTTTCTACGATGACGTCGTTCCCCTGACGCAGGAAATGCGGAACGCCATAGCCTTGTTGCCCTACGACGAGCATGACTATCTCGACGCAACGGGCGCCCCTTCGACCCACGGGGAGCCCGGCTACTCCGTGCTGGAGCGCATCGGTGCACGGCCTATGCTGGATGTGAATGGCCTGACATCCGGCTGGCAGGGCGAAGGCGCAAAGACCGTCCTGCCTGCCTCAGCCAGTGCCAAGCTCACCTGCCGGATCGTTCATGCACAATCGTCGGAGAAACTTACGGAGGCGATCCGCAAGCATGTCGAAGCCCATTGCCCGCCGGGGGTTGCCGTGGAGTTCTCCGCGACCGAGCGGGAAGCCCGCGCTTTCAGCATTCCGGACATCCACCCTGCAAGCGGACTAGCAGGGGAGGTGCTCGAGGAAGTCTATGGTAAGGCCCCCTACCGTATCTGGGCCGGTGGCTCGATCCCGGCATTCTCGCCATTTGTCGATATTCTGGGGCTACATGCGGTCATGCTCGGCTTTTCCCACGGCGACGAGAACCTGCATGCCCCTAATGAATTCTTCCGCCTCGACGTTTTTCGCCGAGGCCAGCAAGTCTATGGGCGGCTTTTTGAGAAAGCCCAGAACTGGACCCGATCTTCTTCGTAAAACAGGCAAACGTGGGGGCGAACTTGCATCGCCTTTGCCTACATGGCGGCGTCAAGTTTCTGCTTCCATGCTCCGCTCGCCAGTTCCTTGTTTACAAAAGCATCGACAGCCGCCTTCAACTCAGGATCTTTGCGCAACAAATAGGCGTTTTGAAAGTGCGTGAAAGGCTCCTTGACTGCCGCCGGGCAAAGGACGCCGCTGTGTAATTTCGATTGCAGGTCGGCTTCAATTCCGTCCGTTACCATGACATCGGCCTTGCCGGCAGCAATCTCATCGAAAATCATTTTGTTGTCGGGAAGAACGTCAATCGCGGCTTTGGTAAAGTGCTCATGGGCGAATTTGTCATTGGTGCCGCCGGCATTGACGATCACCCTCACCGAAGGCTGGTCGATGGCTTCGATCGTCGTGTATTTGTCCTTGTCGGCGCAACGAGCGATGGGTCGCTTGCCGTCGCTGACGTTTGGCAATGAAAAGTCGCCCACCTCGGCGCGTGCCGGATTGACGGTAATGCCGCCCACGGCAACGTCGAACTGGCCCGCCTTGAAGTCGTCCAGCATGGTTTTCCAGGTGGTCGTCACGAATTCCACCTTGACGCCGAGGCTTGCCGCCAGGTCCTTTGCCATGTTAATATCGGCACCGACTAGCGCGCCATCCGCACCCTTGTAGCTGAACGGCTTATAGTCGCCCGTCGTACCTACCTTGAGCACACCAGCCTGCCTGATGGCAGCCAATGCACCATCCTGCGCATGGCAAACAGGCGCCGCCGCCATCAGGCCGACAAAAGCCATCGCAATCGAAAACTTCATAAAATATCTCTTCCCATCAATTTTGGTGCTCGAGCAAAGAGGTCGGCACCTGATGACGGATGACGATGCAAGATTCATTCCAATCAATGAAGGGAATGGTCTGTCACCCTGTTGCATCACATGTAGGTAGCCCCCTACCCCACCCTCCTGCGCTATCCCATCAAGACGGCCGCTTGGCGACGAGGTCGATCTCGATGCGGGCGTTGTAGGCGAGGCCCGTCACGCCAACGCATGTTCTGGCGGGAAGGCGGCCTTCTGGAAAATAGCTGCAATAAACCTCGTTCATGGCGGCATAGTCGTCGTCAAAATGCGTCAGGTAGATGCGCGCCATCGCAATGTGCTCCAGACCGAGGCCGAGTCCGGAGAGAACGGTGAGCAAATTTGCCATGACGTTGCGCGTCTGGGCTTCGATGCCCTCCGGTAGCTGGCCGGGCGTTCCCGGCGTGTCGGGCATCTGCCCTGTTACGTATACCGTGCCATCGACTTCGACGGCATGGCTAAACGGTGCAACGGGCTTGGGGCCGCCGGCTATCATGTGGAACTGCATGATCGATTTCCTTTATCCTTGAAGACTTTGAATTTTATACCCTGAAGAGGGATTTCCTGATGATTGCATGGACAGCCCAGTTGCCGTCGACGACCTGCGTCACGCCGAAATCGACCGCCGCAGACATCAGGGCGATCGCCTCGTCTTCCGTAAGTCCCTTGCTTTCCATGAGAAAACGCCGGGCTTTTCGGAACGCGTCCTTCATGGCCAGATCGAGCGAAGAGTTTGCGTAGACCTCTCCCTGTCCCTTCTTGCCGAATTCCGCGAGATAGTTCGGGTGGCTGAAACCGATCAAAATCCATTCCGTCGGCGTTTCGAGCAAGGGATAGCTCAACTCCACAAAGAGCTCGCCCTTCTTGTGCAGGATGACGGTGACGTCGCCGGTCATCGAGCACTCGATGGCTGTCCCGCCGAGTTCGCCATCGCCCTGCGCCGCATGGGGATCGCCGATCGACAACAGCGCACCCGGCACCGATACCGGCAGGTAGACGGCGGATCCTTGGCCGAGCCGCCAATTGTCGAGATTGCCGCCGAAATAGGAGGGTGGCACGGAATCGACCAGCTCCGCTTCGCGTGGTGCCACTGCGATTACGCCGAAATGCGGCCTGAGCGGGATGCGGACGCCCTCCAGAACAGGCGAGCAAATCTCGACCGAGCTTCGATCGACCGGAACGCCCGGATAATCATAGGTTCGGTGAACGACCCCGAAGGGATCGGCCTGCGGCTGCCAGCGATAGGAATACAGCGCCTCGGCATAGCCTTCGTCTGCGAAGACTTCGTAGATCGTGATATTTTCACGCGCTTTGGGCTCCTGAATGAACTCGTTATAATGGTAACCCCACCAGGCAGCGACGCTGCTGCCGAAAGCTCGTCCTTCATAGCCGGGGCTGTTGGACGGTCGTGGCGAAATCGAATTGATGCGGACCTCGATGACGTCGCCCGGCTCCGCGTCCTTCATATAGATCGGCCCCGTGCAGATATGTACCCCGAAGCCTTCGCCCGCACCGCGGCCGTAAATCGAGGCGTCGATCGGACCCGCACCCCGGCGATCTACGGACTTTTTCTGGGCAGTCCAGTAAAACACGTCCTCGGCCCCCGCATCCCCGTGGATCATCAGTTCCGGCGCGTCGGAGGCGTGCTGCGTCAACGTCTGGATTTCAACGGTATCGCCCGAGCGGATCTCGAGGACAGGCGGCAGCGCCCGGCTGAAATAGCCCCAGTGCACGGTCGCAGCAGAGGCGGCAAGAACGTGATGGACCGATGAGCCTGCCTCGGCCTCGCTGCCATCGCTATCGGCAAATGCATCGCCCGTGTCGATAGATCGTTGCTGGAGCCGCTTGGCGACCAGCGCGCTCAACGGCCAGCCACGCTGCTCTGCATTCGTGTTGGCAGCCAGCTTCTCCAGGTGCCGGCTGCGAAATGCGCCCGGCGGCAAGCCGAAGCGCTCCTTGAACAGACGGTTGAAATTGGCTGCATCTCCGAAACCGCAGCTATAGGCGATTTCGGCAATCGGCAGACGGATCTCGCCGGGGGCGACGAGCGCTGCCCTCGCACGCTGGAGACGGCGTTCACGAATATAGTTGCTAACGCTTTCGCCGTTCTGCAAGAACAGCTTTTGCAGGTAGCGTTCCGAAATGCCTTCGAGGCGCGCAATGCGCAGTGCGGTCAATTCCGGCTCGTGAAGATGGCGCTCGATACCCAGCGTGACGCGATGAAATAGCGCCGCGGAACCGGGGCTTGCGGCGGCGTCATGTGTCTCGGCCTGCAGCACGATGGCAACAAACAGATCCGCAATGGCGCCTTCGAGCGATCGCCATTCCAACTCCGAGACGCTATCCATCTCGCCAGCGGCCGTCTCGACAGTCTTTATGAAGATTGCCGCAATCCCTGTGGCCACGTAATGCCGCGGCGCCTTCAAGGTCTGCAGGCCGGCCTTGTGGCCGGGAAACAGGCTGTCCGCAATGGAAAGAACGATCATCCGGGCGCTTTTGCGAAGGCATAGCTGCCACTCGCCGACAGCCGGCACGATCACCAGACTACCAGCCTCGATCAACAGCGTCTCGCTGCCGAGCCGCATCCCAAGGCTTTCGTCGAGGGAGATCAGTGCAATCGGGCCGCCGGGTCGCCGGACGAGCGGTGACAACGTCTGGTCGCCGGCGGTCAGGCGCGCCAGGAGCAACGACTGACGATCGCCCCTCAGCGAGGCAGTGGCAAAGCTTTCCAGCCCCTGATCGGCAGCATCGGATCTAAGGCCGAACTCGGACAGGATATCCTGCCACGCCCCTTTACGAGAGCGTGTCGGATAGGCTTCGCTGAGAAATTGCCTAATGGTCATCCCTTGATCTGCAGTGGCGGCAGGGTCTGCAACAGCCCCCGCCTGGATCCCTTCGGATCCATATTGCACATGCGAAGAAGAGAATGCCAGCCTGCTCGTCATTTGCTGGCGAACACGCATTTCCGGATCGAACCGGTGACCCCCCAATTGGCATCGACGACCTGCGTCACCGAGAAATCCGCAGCCACCGACATCAGCGAAATTGCCTCGTCCTCCGACAGATTATGCGCCGTCATCAGGAAGCGGCGGAGCTTGCGAAAGGCATCGCGCATGGCGAGATCGAGGCTGGACCGCTTTAAAATTTCCTGTTGGTGATCGGGACCGAGCTCGGACAGATAGTTGGCGTAGCTGAAACCGTAGACCGACCAGACGTCGTCATTCTCCAGCAGCGGATGGTTCAGCCCCTCGAGCACGGTGCCGGGCAGGTCTGCCTTTTTATGCAGGATGAACTCGAACTCTCCCGTCAGCGATATCTCGACCGCGGTGCCGCTCAACTCGCTATCGCCTTGTGAGGCATGGGCATCACCGACGGAGAACAGGCCGCCGGGCACCGCGACCGGATAATACATCCGAGCGCCTGAGGTAATCCGCCAATCGTCCATGTTGCCGCCGGTATAGTTCGGCGGGATCGTGCTGACGAAATCGGCTTCGGCCGGAGCCAGCCCCATCGTGCCGAAATGCAGGCGGGCCGGCACCTTGATACCTGCGAGAACCCCGTCTTTCTTGACAACGGTATTGTGGTCCACCCTGACGCCAGGATAATCGATCGTCGCATGGACAATGCCATCCGGATCGGTCTGCGGCGTCCAAAGGTAGGAGTATACGGCCGAGACGGTGGCGGGCTCCTTCATATCGAGCTCGTAGATCGTCACCACTTCCCGCTGCTTCGGCTCCTCGACCAAATCATTGTACTGAAAGCCCCAGTTTGCCGAGGGGTTGGAGCCGAAATAGCGGCCTTCATAGGCGGGGTTGGCGCTGGGTCGTGGATAGGCATTCAGGATCCGGACTTCGATCACATCGCCGGGCTCTGCACCCTCGATGGCAATCGGACCCGTCAGCAGATGCACGCCGAGGCCTTCGCCGGCGCCATGGGTGAACGGACCCTCGGTAGCGCCGGCGCCACGACGGCCCATGGTCTTCTGCTCGCTCGTCCAGCGAAAAATCTTTTCTGCCTCAGCATCTCCGGCAATCATGCGATCATAGTCGTCATTGGCATGGTGGGTGATGGTTTCGATGGTGGCGCGGTCATGGGATTTCAGCGTCAGCACGGGGGCAAGCGTCTTGCTGAAATAGCCCCAGTGGACGGTGGAAGACGTCGCTGGCAAATGATGGTTCGTCATGGAAGACCTCTTTGAGAATACAGACTGGAAGGCAGGAACCGCAGGTTCACTCGCCTTCCATCTTACTAAGGAAGCGCGCCGTCAGCGGATGCCGGGGCCTGTTCAGTATTTCCTCGGCCGGTCCTTCCTCGACGATGGAGCCGCCGGAGAGAAAGACAACGCGATCTGCGACTTCGGCAGCAAAACGGAGCTGATGGGTGGAGATGATCATCGCCAGGCCGTCTTCGACAGCAAGGCGGCGAATGACTTCGAGCACTTCGTTGACCAGTTCCGGATCGAGTGCCGAAGTCGGTTCGTCCAGCAGAAGGACGGTCGGACCGGGAGCAACGGCGCGGGCAATGGCGACACGCTGTTGCTGGCCGCCGGACAGATGGCGCGGCAGGGCATCGGCTCGGTGTGACAGACCCACTCTCTGCAGCAGCGCTTCGGCCCGACGATTTGCGTCGAGGCGTGAAAGCCGCTGAACCCATTGCAGCGGATCGGCGACATTCTCCCTGGCCGTGAGATGGGCGAACAAATTGAACTGCTGGAACACCATGCCGACACCGACACTGGCCCGCATCTGCGCGATTGCCCGTGGCGACAGGGTCCTGCCGCTTTCATTCAACGCCAGAGACCTTCCCCCGACCTCGATGGAGCCCTCCTCCCAGCCTTCGAGACGGTTGATGCAGCGGAGCAAGGTGCTCTTGCCGGAGCCGCTTGGTCCGAGCAGGGCCACGACTTCGCCGGCCTTGACTGTCAGATTGATGCCGTCGAGAACAACATTCGGGCCATAGGCCTTGTGCAGGCCGCGCACGTCCACCGCGACCTGGTTTCCGGCCAGCCGTGCGGCGCGGGCCTGTCGATCGATGCCGCGCGCCGCCGCCGTCACTTTCGGCGAGGCCGGCGGCAGCGGATCGCGTTCCGCTGCCGGAATATCCGTGCCCACAGCAGCCGGCGTCGCGGTGGTGGCTATCACAGCGCGGCCCGGGGATAGCGCGCGGAAAAACCGTGCTATCTGTTCCTTGGGTTTGGGGCGATCGAGATCCAGAAGCATTTCGACGACAATCTGGATGATCGCAATTGCGCCGGTCAGTATGAGGTACATCAGCCCGGAGGCGCAGAAGATCGAAAAGAAGTCGAACGTTGCAGACGCCAGCTGTGTGCTTCGAAGCGTCAGTTCTTGCACGGAGACGACAGAGGCAAGCGACGAATTCTTCAGCGCGCTGACGGCTTCGTTGCCGAGCGCCGGCACCATTGATCGCATCGCCTGCGGCGCAATCACGCGCCACATGATGGCACCTGGCGTCATGCCCAAGGCCTGCGCGGCACTCACCTGGCCGCGATCGACGCCGATGACATTGGCCCTGATGATTTCGGCGATAAACGGCGCTTCATTGAGAGCAAGGGCAAGGCTGGCTGCCTCGATGGCCGTGAGCTTGATGCCGATCATCGGCAAAACGTTGTAGCAGAAGATCATCTGCAGAATGAGCGGCGTGCCGCGGAAAATGATGGCGTAGGTGCGGGAAAGCAGCGAAAGGGCGCGAAACCGGCTCAATTGCATGCCGGCCAGAAGAAGGCCCATGACCAAGCCGCCGGCGAGACCGAAAACCGTGATCAGGAGAGTGTAGACGATCCCGGTCATGAGGTAGGGCTGGCTGAGATAGTGGAGGAAAAGATCCATGATGGCCTTCGCAATGTCCAGGGAAAAGCGGCCGGGCCAATGAGCCCGGCCGGGAGAAGGTGCATTAGTCGGCCAGAATGAGCGAAGGCGCTTCGATCTGGTCTGCCGGCAGGCTCCACTTCTTCATCAGCTCCAGCTGCAGGCCCGACTTCTGGATCTCCGTCACGGCCGCAACGACTGCATCGCGAAATGCGACATTGTTGCGCGGCACAGCGATGCCGACCGAATAGGGCAGCGTCACTGCGGTGGCCTTGCTGAGCTTGTCCGGATAGGCCTTGACCGCGCCATCGACGGTGTTGGCGTCGTTGATGTAAGTATCGGCACGGCCGGCGAGGATCGCCTGGATGCAATTGTCGTTATTGTCGTAGAGCTGGATTTCAGGCGCCGGCTTGCCGGCAGCCTTGCATTCTGCTTCCAGCGCCTGGATGAGCGGCACCTCGACATAACCGGTGTTTTCAGCCGCGACCGCGCCGCACAGCGAGATATTGATGCCGGTGATCTTCTTCGGATTGTCCTTGGCGACGAGCACGCCGTCGACGACCTTCAGGTAAGTCACGAAGTCGGCGGCCTTGGCACGGTCCTTCGTTGCGTAGATGTCGGAGATGACGATATCAGCCTGGCCGGCCTGGACCGTGGTCAGCAACGCGGCAAAGGTCACCGGCTTGTAAGTCAGCTTGAAGCCGAGGCAATCACCGATGGCTTCGCCAAAATCGACGTCGAAGCCGATATAGGCGTCCGGATTGTTCGGGTCGATCGTCTCGTAGCCGGGCGTATGCGGATTGATGGCATTGACGAGCGTCTTGCCTTTCAGGGCCGGGTATTTGGCTTGCAGATCGGCGCAGGCGGCAGGCGTCGCGGAAGCCGCCTCGGCACCTCCCATTGAAACCAGCGTTGCGCCGGTCACCGTCGCTACAAACAACTGCGCCATGATGCACAGGCCCAGCCATGGCTTCAGTGCCTTGCGGCTCCCATTTTTCAGCTTCATCATTTCCCGCTCCGTTCTTGTGAGTGGTGCAGTGTTCTGCACTCGACGGAGGGAAGCTTAGCGATGTTGCCGATGGGAGCGATTGTCGCAAGCCACACGATTTATTGTAGATTTATGCCGAAAAAATCGCGCCTCTCATGTTGCGCATATTATTTAGGCGATGCATGGCCGCTAATTAGTCGTCCTGACGCCGTTTTACGCTCTTCGAATTTGCGGCTTCAAATCAGCGGGCAGGATGTGCGGGACAGGAGTGAGCCCTGCCCCGCGTCTTCACTGGAGGGACGAATGAGCAGCTAAGCGACCTGCTGCGGCTGTGACCTCTGCTCGGCAAGCTTCCGCGCGGACACGAAATCGACTTTTCCGGAGCCCAGCACCGGGACCACGCCGATGGTGACTTCGGCCGGAACCATCATGTCCATTGCTCCTTTGGACTTCGCGAACGCCGAGAAGGCCGATCGGCTGGCGGCAGGCGCATCTGTCAGCAAGACCAGCCGTTCTCCTTTCTTCTCGTCCGGCAGCGCCGAGACAACGGAAAGGGCGGTGGGCCACAATTCTCCGGCCAGTGCTTCGACAGCCGCCAGGGAAACCATTTCGCCGGCGATCTTTGCAAAGCGCTTGGCGCGGCCGCGGATCCTGACGAAACCGTCGTCGTCGATGGTGACGATATCGCCGGTATCGTGCCAGCCGTCCTTCAGGGGCTCGAGGACACCGGGGTTTTCAGCCCTGAGATAGCCGGCCATGACATTGGCGCCGCGCACGTGAAGACGGCCTCCCTCGTCGATGCCGGGAACAGGCTCCAGTTTCCATTCCATGCCGGGGAGGATTTTACCGACCGTTCCGGAGCGATTGTACATCGGGGTGTTCAGCGAAATCACCGGTGCAGTCTCGGTGACGCCGTAGCCTTCGAGAATCCGGAGCCCGAACTTCTCGGTATACGTCTCGCGGGTCGAAGGCTTCACCGGTTCTGCCCCGGAGAAGATATAGCGAATGGACCGGAAATCGTAGGGATGCGCCGTTCTAGCATAGCCGTTGAGAAAGGTATCGGTGCCGAAGATGATCGTGGCGTTGGAGACGTAGACCAGTTCCGGCACGATCCTGTAGTGCAGCGGCGACGGGTAGAAGAACACCGGTACGCCGGAAATCAGCGGCAGCACGGTTCCCGCCGTCAGCCCGAACGAGTGGAACATAGGCAAGACATTGAAAACCTTGTCGCCCGGGTGGAAGTCGATGCGCGCTGCTGCCTGTGCTGCGTTCGACAGGATATTGCGGTGAGTGAGGACCACGCCCTTCGGCGAGCCCTCAGAGCCCGACGTGAACAGGATAACGGCGTGGTCTTCTGGCGAACGACGGACGAGCGGGCGATATTTGTTGAACAGCCCACGGATTTTTTCGAAGGTTGAAATCGTCGTGCGGAGTTCGTCCAGCCAGACGAACTTTACCTCGCGCTGCATTTCCTCGACGAGGGCGCCGAGCTTGCCCTGGGTTACGAAGGCCCGCGAACAGAGCACGTGCTTGACCTCCGCGGCCTTGCAGGCGGACAAGACATTAGCCGCACCCGCTGTAAAGTTCAGCATGGCCGGAACCTTGCCCGCTGACATGACGCCGAGCAGGGTGGCTGCCGTGCCGTTGGCGTTGGGCAGCATGATGCCCAGCGTAGTTTCATTCGGAAACATGGTCTTGAAGCGCGCACCGAGAACGGCAGCCCCCGTCAAAAGCTTGGAATAGGAAAGCTTTCCAGCTATCGGATCCTCGACCGCCAGCGTCTTTCCGCCCATGGTGATTGCTGTCTGGATGACGCGTTCGATAAGCGTAGCATCCGTATTCGTCGTGCGAAAAATCAGCGTCGACATGATCTGATAGAGCGCCGCACCAGCAGCAACGCGGCGTTTCTTGCCTTTGAGATCAGCGGCGACTTCAAGCTTTACCGGCTCCAGAATGGTCACCTTGACCTTCGGGAAGAGACGGCGGCGGACGTGGTTGTCGTTCATGTAGGAGGCGTAGCTTTTTTCGAGGCCATCGATGCGCACGGGCACGATCATCGCCCCGGTCTTGTCGGCCACCATGGCGGCGCCGTCATAGACCTTCATCAGGCTACCGGTAACGGTCAGCCGACCTTCGGGGAAAATGCCGATCGGGTTGCCGTCCTGAACGACCTTGATGAGCGACCGCGTCGCCATTGGCTTGGTCGGGTCGAGCGGCAGGAACTTGCACATTTTGAGGAATGGCTTCACCCACCACACTTGGGCAATATTGGTATCGATAGCAAAGACAGGTTCCTCCTCGGTGATGGCAAGCGCCAGGGCGCCGTCGAGCAGGCTAACATGGTTCAAGGCGATGATCGGCGCGGGTCCAGCCTTCTTGATGTTCTCCAGCCCTTCGACCTCAAGGCGCATGAAGGCACGGAAGAGGATTGAGATCAAATCCCGAAAAGCGTTGGTGGGCAGCGTTCTAAGCATCACCCAGGCAACGCCGGCGTTGATGATCGACAGCGTCAGGATGATGGCCGGGATCGACATGCCGACCACCTGCAGGAGGGCAACGAGTCCAAGCCCGACGACGATGAACAGCGCGGACAGCACATTTGCAGCCCCTATGACGCGGGCACGGCGATGTTCGTCTGCCCAGCTCTGCATGGCGGCAAAGGTCGGAACAGCGAGGAAGGCACCGCCGATTGCCATGCCGGCAAGATCGATGGCCACGCGGATGGTGTTCGGCCCGGCGAAGAATGCGGAAATCGTCTCGGCCTGGGTTATGGAGGTGAGGCCCCAGAGGTTCCATGCGAGATCGAGGCCGAACAGAGCGATGATCAGCGTGCCGATCGGAGCCGGCAAAAGGACCACGCGGCCGGCCGACATCCAGCCGGCAATAGCGGAGCCGATGGCAATGGAGATTGCAAAGACGCCGAGATAGACCGGAACGATAATTTCCGACCCGCCGAGGATCTCCTTGATCATGACCGGCAGCATCGACATGACGAAGGCGCCGACAAACCAGAACCAGCAGTTCATCAGGGCGGAGCGCCAGATCCGTGTATCGGCGCGCAGTTCGTTGATCAGGCGGATGCTCGAGCGCAGGACATTCCGGTCGACAACCAGATCCGGCGCCTTTGCCCCTGTTGGCGGGATGAGGCGGGCGCAAAACCAGCAAAGCAACGACAGGCCCATCATCATCGGCCCGAACACCCAGACATTATCGCCCTTGGTAAAGGCGAGCGCCGCAACGATGGTGCCGGTCAGGATGGCGATAAAGGTGCCGCCCTCGATCCAGGCGTTGGCCTTGGGCAAATCGTTGCGATGAAGATGATCGGGCAGAATGCCGTACTTGATGGGCCCGAACAGAGCTGAGATGATGCCGAAGCCGAGAAGGGCGATCATCAGGATCGAGATCGAGGAGAACGCAATGCCGACGACCGAGATGGCAGCGACGGCAATCTCCCAGCGTTTCAGAAGCTCCGCCATTTTCGCCTTGTCGTATTTATCCGCCAGTTCGCCGGCAATGGCGGAAAGCAGCAGGAACGGCACGATGAAGATGCCGCCGGCCAGGGTGACCAGCGAGGCCCCCTCTGCCGCCATCTGCACGAGGATCACGAAAACCAGCGTCTGCTTGAGAAAATTGTCGTTGAACGCGGTCAGGAATTGCGTCCAGAAAAGTGGCGCGAATTTCCTTGAGGTCATCAGATTGCGTTGCATGTCGGTACTCCTGGAGATGAGTGGAGAGAGGGCCACAGAGTTGTTACGCAACGGTTTCCGCACCTAACAACTCTGTCGTGTAGTTAACGAAACTAGTTCTCGCCAGACCGGTTGAAATTGACCAGGAGCTTCTCGGTGCGGGCATCCTCGACCTTGCGGATCAGCTTTTCAGCTTCGGAATTGTCGCGGAGGGTCTTGGTGATGTTGACGGTTGTCTGGACCAGCATGACGATACCCATCGTCAGGTATCCCTTCCCCCAGAGATCGAGGGGCATCATGTAAAGCCCGACCGCCAGCATGATGGCAGCAGAAGCGAATGAGACATAAGAAAAGCTGATCCAGCTTGACGAGTGCTTCTGGAAACTGTCGTTCATTGTCGTCGTCCTTTGTCAGTTGATGTTGATTTAAGCGGCGGAGTTCATGCGAGTGCGCAGGCGGCCCAGTACCTCGTCAGCGGAAACACGCAGCGGCGCGCCGCAACCCGCATCCGCGAGTTTTTCGAGGACAGAAGCGGTGTTTCTCGTGCCATCCAATTCCCGCAGGACCGAGGTGGCCATGTCATTCCGCATCTGGCGCTCGCTGAGCCGGGCCAGCGTCTGTTCGGCCTCGTCGAGCGAGGCTGAGCCGACACCATGGATCAGGCTATTGAGTTTTTGCACTTGGCCTGTCGCACGTGTGATGCGCTGGCCGCGCTGCAGTTCCTGCAACCTCGCTTCTGCCGCCCGGACCAGGCTCTTTAATTTGCCGATAGAAGCTGTGAACTGGGCTTCGGCCTTTTCTGATGTATCCCTGTCCGCTTCCAGCTGGATGATCGCCTCGGCCGCTTCCCGGGCCAGCACATCATGCCCCGTTTCAAGAGCCGCCATGGTCCGCGCCTCGAGATCGGCGATCCGCGAGACGACAAGTGCGCGCCGGCTCTTCTCCTGCTCGTTCTGGGCGGTGGCAACCGCCACGGCCCGCCGTGCTGACTGTATGTCGCCTGCCGCATCCCGTATCTGCTGGTCCAGCAACACCGCTGCATTCCGGTCGACGACAGCCTCTTGTGCTTCGAAAAGCCTGCCGCGGATCAAGGTACGAATTTGTTTGATCATTTTCACTCTCCCGTTTATGAACAATGTTCATGAATATCTATGTGACACATACATGAACATTGTTCAAGAATAAAAATGAACGTCGTTCACTTTTACAGAGAGATAGTCGCTTGGCCGGCAAAAGAGAGATGAAGCGCGAGGATTTGAAGGTGCGGCTGATAGAGGCCGCAAGGCGCCGGATCGAAGCGGAAGGGCTTTCAAACCTGAGGGCCCGCGATGTCGCTCTCGATGCAGGCTGCGCGCTCGGTGGTTTATATACGGTCTTCAAGGATCTGGACGACCTGGTCATCCACGTGAACTCCGCGACCTTGCGGATGCTTGAGCAGACTTTGGTCCTTGGCGAAGTCGGGGATCGCTCTCCGACGGACCGGCTGCGCAACTTGGCGCGAGGCTATCTGAAGTTTGCCGTCGCCCATCGCAATCTCTGGAGCGCGCTCTTCGACCATGTTTTTGCCGATGGACGCCTTGCCCCGCAATGGCATCTCGACGAGCACCTGGCCCTGATGGAAGTCATCGCCGAACCGGTTGCCGGACTCCAGACCGGTTTGTCGGCGGAAGAAAGATCGATCCGGGCGAGGACACTCTTCGGCGCCGTTCACGGCGTCATCAGCATCAGCCTGGCAGGCCGCTTCGTCGGCCTCCCACTCGAACGCCTCGAACGCGAGGTCGACCAGTTCGTGCTTACCATCGCAGCGGGAACAATACGGACGAGTTGAATTTCCGAGCGACCCTGCAACTTCGCCGGCAGGCTTCCCACTGTTTGAACACGAGAACAGACGGGCCCGTAGTTTACAACGCTATCCGCCATCGCCCACGCGATTGCCTTTTTGGGGTCGAGCGAAATTGCTAGGATTTCGAGCGACGGGGCGGGCGTAGAGCGTCTATCAGGCGGTGGACCTTGTCAGTCGCGTAGACAATGTCTTCCTGCGGCAGGTGGACTGTGATCTCGACTTCGTTCCAGCGGCCGGCATTTTCCTTGGCGTACCTGACGGCCGCCTTCAGGCCACGGAATTGCACGGCCGTCGCGCCCGGAACCCAGAACTGCACGGAGCAATCGGCCATGGCGTAGTCGTTCAGAACTTTGATCGGGTCCAGAGCCATCGCGGCCTCCTTGTTTTGGCGCCATGATATCGCACGGCTGACCGGCGGCATCCAGCGTGGCGAACGGCATGACTGATCGGCGTCCCGACTTCAAGCTGCGATACACATCTGCGTGGCGCCCGAGATGCTATTTCGCATCCGCAAAGATAGCGCTGACCTTCCAGGGAAACTGCGCCCCCTTGTCCTCGATGTCGTCGACCTTCCAGCCGTCAGCCTGATGAACGAGGCTGTAGTGCAAGGTCACCGGCACACCGTTGATGAACTTGACCAAGACCGTCGCCCTGTCGCCCTTGATGTCCGGCTTGCCGATCTTCAGGTGCTCGGCCTCCCCGTCCTGACCCGCAATGACGGGATCGAAGTCTAGAGACAGCGAATCCCCGGGGTCGGTCTTTGCCGCATCGGCCTTGAACAGACCGTTCAGATGATCCGAAAAGTAGTCCTGGTACCGGGTCACGGAGGCGGGATCGGACGAGCCGACCTTGTCGTCATAGAGCGCCTTCAAAAGCGCCTGCGGTGTTTCGAAACTGCTAGCAAAGGCTGGACCGGCGGCGACGGCAGCAAGAACGGCGAAAACGAAGGCAGGCAGGCGCATGAAGGACTCCTCTCGAGACAGGGAGCAGGCTAACGGAAGAGAAATCCGATATCCAGAGTTCATTCCTGGGTTGCTAACCTGCCGGCGATTGTCGCCCCCCAAAGCCGCGCGGAGTAAAATTCGGACCTTGCTGCATCGCACCCCATACAGCAGGTAAAAATTTACTGATGGAAAAGGCTTCCCATTGCGGTGCCGCAAGCGCAAATATGAATATAATCTTGGGGCAGACTCGGCACTGCGGCGATGCAGTGATAGGCAATCAGTAGAATGGTGACGATCAAGGAAATAGCAAATGCGGTCGGCGTCTCCTCGGCTACGGTTTCCCGCGTCCTGAACTACGATGCGACCTTGTCGATTTCCGCGTCCAAGCGCCAGGCTGTCATCGAAACCGCCGAGGCATTGAACTACGCGACGCCGCGCAGCCGCAACCGGGCAAACGGCCTCAATGGCGCGCAAGCACTGGTCTCCGGTGCGGGGCGGATTGCCCTCGTCCACTTCCTGCGGCCGCCGCAGGAGCTGACAGATCCCTACTATATCGGCGTTCGCCTCGGCATCGAGAACCGCTGTCGCGCGCTGCAGATCGATGTGGTCAAGGTCTACCACGCCGACAGCCTGCCGGATGCCACACTCCTGCGCGAGGCCTCGGGCGTCATCGCCATCGGCCGCCACACCGACGAGGAGGTGGAATGGCTGCGCGAACACAGCCGTACGGTGGTTTTTGCGGACTTTTCGCCGCAGATCGACCTCGAGGACAGTGTCGAGAGCAACATCCAGCTGGCCATGCGCAAGCTGCTTTCGGCACTCCGCGACCGCGGCTACCGGCGCATCGGCTTTATTGGCTGGCTCGAACATATCAACCAGGTCCCCAATCATTTCACCGAGCGGCGCTGCAGGACCTATATCGAGTGGATGAAGCAGCACGACCTTTTCGACCCGGAGCTTTGCGTTACCGAACACCTCACCCCCGACAGTGGCTACACCCTTGCGAAATCCCTGATGCAGATCGCGTCGCCGCCAGACATCATCGTCGCCTGTAACGACAACATGGCCATCGGCGCCTACCGGGCAATGCTGGAACTCGGCCTCAAGATCCCGGACGATGTGGCTATTGCCAGCTTCAACGACATTCCGGTGGCGCAGCTGCTCAATCCGCCGCTGTCGACCGTGCGTATCCCGGCCGAACTGATCGGCGAGACCGCTGTCGACCTGCTGCTGGAGCGGTTTGCCGGCCGCGATATCGTCAAGACGGTGATCTTATCCACAGACATTATCTGGCGGGAAAGCACGCGTTGACGGGCCAAAACGGTGCCGACAAAGGGGCTCTTTGTGCAGCGCAGTAAAAATTTACTGAAAATATTGCTTCTTTTTCTTTTATGAGGAATACTGCGTTTCGGAGACAGGAGGCTTGTCTCGTCAACGTGACTTCTGGGAGGAAGCAATGGATAATTTTCTGCGCGCCCGCGCGCCGCGCATCATCGCTCTGGCTCTGGCCGGCGTCAGCCTTTTGGCGGTTACAGCCGCCGAGGCAAAAGAAATCACCGTCTGGTGCTGGGATCCGAACTTCAACGTCGCAATCATGAAGGAAGCCGGCGCCCGCTACACCAAGACACACCCGGACACCACCTTCAACGTCGTCGACTTTGCCAAGGCTGACGTCGAGCAGAAGCTGCAGACCGGCCTGTCGTCGGGTGCTGGCGGCGGCCTGCCGGATATCGTCCTCATAGAGGACTACGGCGCACAGAAATATCTCCAGTCCTTCCCGGGTGCATTTGCGCCGATGTCTGACAAGGTCGACTACAAGGCGTTCGCCCCCTACAAGGTCGAACTGATGACGGTCGACGGCAAGGTCTACGGCATGCCGTTCGATTCCGGCGTCACCGGCCTCTACTATCGCAAGGACTATCTGGAAGCCGCTGGCTTCAAGGCAGAAGATCTCAACAACATCACCTGGGACCGTTTCATCGAGATCGGCAAGCAGGTCGAAGCCAAGACCGGCAAGAAAATGATGGGCACCGACCCGAACGACGCCGGTCTCGTCCGCATCCTGATGCAGTCGGCTGGTGGCTGGTATTTCGACAAGGATGGCAACCCCAACATCCTCAACAATCCGGCGCTCAAGGCATCGCTTGAAACCTTCGGCAAGATCATGGCCTCGGGCATTGCCAAGCAGGCTGTCGGCTGGTCGAACTACGTCAACACGTTCACCTCGGGCGATGTTGCCTCGACAGTGACCGGGGTGTGGATTACCGGCACAATCAAGGCCCAGAAGGACCAGTCCGGCAAATGGGGTGTTGCCCCGATCCCGGCATTGAACGTCGAGGGCGCAACGCATGCATCGAACCTCGGTGGTTCCAGCTGGTACGTTCTGTCTGCGTCCAAGCAGAAGGACGAGGCGATCGACTTCCTCAATGCGGAATACGCAAAGGACATCGATTTCTACCAGAAGATCCTGACCGATCGTGGCGCTGTCGGCTCACTGACGGCCGCCCGCACCGGTGCTGCCTATGAACAGGCCGACGCGTTCTTCGGCGGCCAGAAGGTGTGGCAGAGCTTTGCCGATTGGCTGGCCAAGGTTCCCCCGGTCAATTACGGCATCTACACAAACGAAGTCGATGCGGCTGTAACGGCGCAGATCCCGGCGATTGCCAAGGGCGGTTCCGTCGACGAAGCGCTGAAGGCCATCGACGCCCAGGCAAAGACCCAGATCCAGTAGGACTTCCTCCCCGAAGGGGCGGCTTTCGAGCCGCCCCCATCTCTTTCTGCAGCTTCGAGGGCGATCGATGGCTTCTGCGCGTCCCAGCGGCGTTCGCCGCTTCTATAATGTCAACGGATGGCTCTTCATTGCCCCGGCGCTGGTGCTGATCGGCCTGTTCATGGTCTATCCGATCCTCTGGTCGCTGTTCATGTCGTCCCAGTCCGGCCGCGGAGCGATGGTAAAATTCGTCGGTTTCGGCAATATCGTCCGCCTCGCCAACGATCCGGTCTTCCTGCACGCGCTGACCAATACGGTGACGTTCTTCATCATCCAGGTTCCCATCATGATCCTGCTGGCCCTGTCGCTGGCGGCCGTGCTGAACATGCCGAAGCTCGTCGGACGGGGCCTGTTCCGTACCGCGATCTTCTTGCCGTGCGTCACCTCGCTGGTGGCCTATTCCGCGCTTTTCAAAGGGATGTTCGCCGAGCAGGGCGTGGTCAACAGCACGCTGGAGGCCATCGGCATCATCGCGTCGCCGATCCCGTGGCTGACCGACGGTTTCTGGGCCAAGGTGCTGATCATTCTTGCCATCACCTGGCGGTGGACCGGCTACAACATGATTTTCTACCTCTCCGCCATGCAGAACATCGACAAGTCAATCTATGAGGCGGCGCGCATCGACGGAATCAATGCCTGGGGACGGTTCGTCTACATCACCATCCCGCTGCTGAAGCCGGTTATCCTGTTCACCTCAGTAATCTCGACCATCGGCACGCTGCAGCTGTTCGATGAGGTGATGAACATCACCCAGGGCGGTCCTTCGGATTCGACGCTGACCCTGTCGCTCTACATCTACAACCTGACCTTCAAGTTCATACCGAACCTCGGCTATGCCGCGACGGTCTCCTACGTCATCGTCGTGCTGGTGGCGATGCTGGCCTTCGTGCAGTTCTACGCGGCACGGGAGAAAGACCAATGAGCGGCGATCGTTTCAAGGCACTCGCCATCCAGGTTTTCACCTATGGCTTCATCGGCGTCATGTCGTTCATCTCGGTCTTCCCGTTTCTCTGGATGATCATTAGCACCAGCAATTCTTCGATCGACATCGTCAAGGGTAGCGTGACCATTGGTTCGGCTTTCTGGATCAACGTGCAGGGCTTCTTCTCGCAAGTCGACGTGCCGTTGATCTTCTGGAACTCGGCCAAGATCGCCATCCTCAGCACCGTGCTGACGCTCGCCATCTCTTCCTGTGCCGGCTATGGCTTCGAGATGTTCAAGTCAAAGGCTCGCGAGCGGGTCTACAGCGCCATCCTCCTGACGCTGATGATCCCGTTTGCCGCCCTTATGATCCCGCTCTTCGTGCTGATGGGCCATGCCGGTCTTATCAACAGCCATATCGCTGTTCTTCTGCCGACAATCAGCTCAGCCTTCATCATCTTCTATTTCCGCCAGAGCACGAAGGCCTTTCCGTCCGAACTGCGCGATGCCGCCAAGGTCGACGGGCTGAAGGAATGGCAGATCTTCCTGTTCATCTACGTGCCGGTGATGCGCTCGACCTATGCGGCCGCCTTCATCATCGTCTTCATGACGGCGTGGAACAACTATCTCTGGCCGCTGATCGTGCTGCAGTCGAACGACACCAAGACCATCACGCTGGTCGTCTCGTCACTGGCTTCCGCCTACTACCCCGATTTCGGTGTCGTCATGGTCGGCACCGTGCTTGCGACGCTGCCCACGCTCGTCGTCTTCTTTCTCATGCAACGTCAATTCGTCCAGGGCATGCTGGGCTCCGTCAAATAGGAATGAAAATGCGTTCTGTTGTTTCCTTCAACGATACCTGGACCTTTCACGAGGGTTTCGCCCCTGGTCTCACCGAGGCCCTGACCGCCGGCCAAATGGTCACCCTGCCGCACAATGCGGTAGACCTGCCGTTCAACTATTTCGACGAGAAATCCTATCAGCGCGCCTTCACCTACCAGGCCGTCCTGAAGTGGCAGCCGGAGTTCGTCGGTCGCGAAGTGTCGCTGGTATTCGACGGCGCCATGGCCGACTCCGTCGTTTATCTCAATGGCAAGGAGATTGTCGCCCACAAGGATGGCTACACGCCCTTCGAGGCGCGCCTGACCGACGGTCTGCATCAGGGCGACAACCTGATCACCGTCAAGATCGACGGCAGCGAAAACCCGGAAATCCCGCCCTTCGGTGGCCGAATCGATTATCTCACCTATGCCGGCATCTATCGCGATGTCTGGCTGAAGGTCACCGATACGGTGTCGATCGGCAACATCAAGATCGAGACCGGCCATGTGCTCAGCGAGGCAAAGTCGGCGACGGTGCGTTGCGACTTCTCCAATCCACAGGGTGTGGCGTTCAACGGCACCGTGACCGCCGTCATCACCGACGCCGCAGGCAAGGAAATTGCCACGGCCTCGTCCGAAACGACAGGCACAAGCGTGACGCTGGCCTTCGCCAACCTCACAGGCCTGTCGCTCTGGGATATCGACGACCCTGTCCTCTATACCGTCGCCGTCTCGCTCGAGAGCGACCAGGGCTCGGACCAGGTCGGCACGCATTTCGGCTTTCGCACGGCCGAGTTCACGACCGAAGGCTTCAAGCTCAATGGTCGCAAGCTAAAGATCCGCGGCCTCAACCGTCACCAGTCCTACCCCTATGTCGGCTATGCCGCCGGCCGCTCCGCCCAGGAGCTGGACGCCGACATCATGAAGAACACGCTGAAGTGCAATCTCGTCCGCACCTCACACTATCCGCAGTCCAAATGGTTTCTCGATCGGTGCGATCGCATTGGCCTCTTGGTGTTCGAGGAAATCCCCGGCTGGCAGCATATCGGCGGCGAGGAGTGGAAGCAGGAATCGATCCAGAACGTCCGCCGCATGATCGAGCGCGACTGGAACCATCCGTCGATCATCATCTGGGGCGTGCGCATCAACGAATCCAAGGATAGCCACGACTTCTATCTCGAGACCAACCGGCTCGCCCATGAGTTAGACAGCACGCGCCAGACCGGCGGCGTCCGATTCATCCTCGACAGCGAATTCCTCGAAGACGTCTTCACGATGAACGACTTTATCCTCGGCAACGAGGAGCTGCCGGGCAGCAACCGCCCGCGCACGGCGCTGAGAAGCCAGCAGGAATGCACGGGCCTGCAGAAGGTCGTGCCATACCTGATCACCGAATTCGGCGGCCATATGTATCCGACGAAAATCTACGACCAGGAACAGCGGCAGGCCGAGCATGTGCGGCGCCATCTGGAAGTGCTGAACGCTGCCTATGGTGATCCCAACATTTCCGGTGCCATCGGCTGGTGCATGTTCGACTACAACACCCACAAGGACTTCGGCTCCGGCGACCGGATCTGCTACCATGGCGTCATGGACATGTTCCGCGAACCGAAATTTGCAGCCTATGTCTATGCCAGCCAGTGCGAGCCATCAGAAGAAGTGGTGATGAAACCAGTCACCTTCTGGGCGCGTGGCGAGCGCAACATCGGCGGCGTGCTGCCACTGATCATCCTCAGCAACTGCGACGAGATCGAATTGCGTTACGGCTCGCTGGTCAAGCGCGTCGGTCCTGACCGCGAGACGTTTCCACACCTGCCGCACCCGCCCATCGTCGTCGACCATCGTCATTTCACCAAGGACGAACTCGGCGTCTGGGGCATGCAGTGGGAAGACGCCCATTTCACTGGATTTGTCGCCGGCGAAGCCGTCGCAAAACTGCACATGGTCGCCGATCCGCTGCCGACGACACTGCAGGTCGAAGCGGACAGCAAGACGATCCGTGCCGAAGGGCGCGACAGCACCCGCGTTATCGTCCGCGCGCTCGATCAGGTCGGCTCGCGCCTCCCGTTCATCAACGATGTCGTGACACTAAAGGTGTCTGGTCCGGCAAAGATCGTCGGCCCCCACGTCATTCCGTTCCAGGGCGGCACGACCGGCTTCTGGCTGGAATCGACAGGCGAGAGCGGCGATATTACCATAGAGGTCACCTCGCCCCGCTTTACCGGCACCACGGTAGAACTCACGGCGGTCAACTCGACCCAGCAGGAAGCGGTAACCCCATGAGCGAAGTCTCTCTCCGCAATATCCGCAAATCCTTCGGCAGCCTCGACGTCATCAAGGGCGTTGACCTTGACGTCCAGTCCGGCGAATTTGTCGTCTTCGTCGGGCCGTCGGGCTGCGGGAAGTCGACCCTGCTGCGGATGATCGCCGGCCTCGAGGATATCACCTCGGGGACGCTGTCGATTGCCGGCAAGGAAGTCAACGATGTCGATCCGTCAAAGCGCGGCATCGCCATGGTGTTTCAGTCCTACGCGCTTTATCCCCATATGACAGTGCGCGAAAACATGGGCTTTGCGCTGCGCTTCGCCGGCGTCGCCAAGGCCGAGGTTGCGCGTCAGGTGGAGGAAGCAGCCCGCATTCTCGAACTGGAGCCGTTGCTCGACCGCAAGCCGAAGCAGCTTTCGGGCGGCCAGCGCCAGCGCGTCGCCATCGGCCGTGCCATCGTCCGCCATCCCAAGGTGTTCCTGTTCGATGAACCGCTGTCGAACCTCGATGCAGAATTGCGCGTGCATATGCGCATCGAGATCGCCCGGCTGCACAAGAAGCTGGCGACGACCATCATCTATGTGACGCACGATCAGGTCGAGGCGATGACGCTGGCCGACAAGATCGTCGTCTTGCGCAGCGGCACGGTCGAGCAGGTCGGCGCGCCGCTCGATCTCTACGACGATCCGGCCAACCTGTTCGTCGCCGGCTTCATTGGCTCGCCAAAGATGAATTTTTTCAAGGGCGTGCTGGCTCGAAACGCCGATGGCCGCTGGTCTGCAAAGCTCCCGGAGCTTGGCGACACCACCATTCCGCTGGTGATCGGCGCCGACAAGGCAGCAGAGGGAACACCGGTGACGATCGGCGTCCGGCCTGAACATTTTGACGAGGTCGGGGATGCGTCACTCGATATGGTCGTCGACATGCTGGAACATCTGGGCGGCGAAACATACGCCTTTGCCCGCTATGGCGAAGGCGAACTCGTCACAGTGCTGACCCGCAACGGCCGCGGCCTGAAATCAGGCCAGACCATCACCGCCCGCTTCGATCCGGCTAAGGCATTGGTGTTCGACGCTGCCGGCGAGCGGTTGCGCTAGCCCCGCGCTATCGTCCGATTGGCATTGGCGCCCTGCCGTGCTATCTTACCTCCGTCTTACAAGGAGCTTGTGATGGCCGTGCCGGAAAAACTGACAACCGTCGTGTCCACCAAAGGGCAGGTCATCCTGCCCAAGGCGGTGCGTCTGCACCAGCAGTGGGAGCCGGGCACGCGCCTGGTGGTCGAGGAAACCGCCGACGGTGTGCTTTTACGCGCGGCACCGCATTTCGCAGCCACCGAGCCGGACGAGGTTTTCGGATCGCTTGCCTATGCCGGCACCTCGAAATCGATAGAGGATATGGACGCGGGCATCATCGCCGAGGCAAGGCGTCGCCATGCTGGCGATTGATACCAATATCATCATTCGCTACCTCACCGGCGATCATCCAGAGCAATCGACGAAAGCACGCAGCCTTGTCGAGAATAAGGATGTGTTCGTGGCAACAACTGTCATGCTCGAATGCGAATGGGTCCTGCGGAGCGTCTACAGTTATCAGCCGCAGCAGGTTTGTGCGGCGCTCCGGGCCTTCGCCGGCCTGCGTCGGGTGACGCTAGAAAGTCCAGCGCTGGTGGCGCGGGCGCTCGATCGCACCGAGCAAGGCATGGATTTCGCCGATGCCCTCCATCTGGGCAGAATCGGCAGCTGTGAAGCCATGATGACGTTCGACCGCAGGTTTATCAAGGCGGCCCAAGCTGCCGGCTCCCACGACGTCCGCGAACCCTGATCAGCCGTGCAGGCCGGGGGCCTCGTGGCCGGTGCGCGCCACATATTCCGTGTAGCCACCGCCATATTGCTGCACGCCATCGGGCGTGACTTCCAGCACGCGGTTCGACAGGGCGCCGAGGAAATGGCGGTCGTGCGAGACGAACAGCATCGTGCCCTCGTACTCGGACAATGCCTTGATCAGCATTTCCTTCGTGTCGAGGTCCAGATGGTTGGTGGGCTCGTCCAGCACCAGCAGGTTTGGCGGGTCGAACAGCATCGCTGCCATGACAAGGCGGGCCTTCTCGCCGCCTGACAGCACCCGGCATTTCTTTTCGACATCGTCGCCGGAAAAGCCGAAGCAGCCGGCCAGCGCCCGCAAAGGCCCCTGCCCCGCCTGCGGGAAGGAATCCTCGAGCCACTGGAACACGGTACGCTCGCCATCGAGCAGGTCCATGGCGTGCTGGGCGAAATAGCCCATCTTGACGCTGGCGCCGAGTGCAACCGCACCCTCGTCCGGATCGGTAGAGCCGGTAACCAGCTTCAGCAATGTCGATTTACCGGCACCGTTGATGCCCATGACACACCAGCGCTCGCGCCTGCGGACCATGAAATCGAGGCCGGCATAGATGCTGCGGCTACCGTAGCTCTTGTAGACGTTTTTCAGGTTCACCACGTCTTCACCGGAGCGGGGCGCCGGCGCGAAATCGAAGGAGACGACCTGCCGGCGCTTCGGCGGCTCGACACGGTCGATCTTTTCCAACTTTTTCACCCGGCTCTGCACCTGCGAAGCATGGGAAGCGCGCGCCTTGAAGCGTTCGATGAACTTGATTTCCTTGGCAAGCATCGCCTGCTGGCGTTCGAACTGCGCCATCTGGTGCTTTTCATTGAGCGCCCGCTGCTGCTCGTAGAAGGCATAGTCGCCGGAGAACGTCGTCAGCGTGCCGCCGTCGATCTCGATCAGCTTGGTGACGATGCGGTTCATGAACTCGCGGTCGTGCGAGGTCATCAACAATGCGCCCTCGTAGTTCTTGAGGAATTCCTCCAGCCAGATCAGACTTTCCAAATCCAGATGGTTGCTCGGCTCGTCGAGCAGCATCACGTCGGGGCGCATCAGCAGGATGCGACCGAGCGCCACGCGCATCTTCCAGCCGCCCGACAGCCCGCCGACATCGCCGTCCATCATTTCCTGGCTGAAGCTGAGGCCAGCCAGCACTTCCCGGGCGCGGCCTTCCAGCGCATAGCCGTCCAGCTCTTCGTAGCGCGCCTGGACTTCTCCGTAGCGTTCGATGATTTCATCCATCTCGTCGAGACGATCGGGATCGACCATGGCAGCTTCGAGTTCGCGCAGTTCGCCGGCGACGATGCTGACCGGGCCGGCACCTTCCATAACTTCGGCAACGGCACTGCGACCGTGCATCTCGCCGACATCCTGGTTGAAATAGCCGATGGTCACGCCCTTATCGACGGCGACCTGACCTTCGTCGGGATGTTCCTCGCCGGTGATCATACGGAAGACCGTGGTCTTGCCGGCGCCGTTCGGCCCAACCAGCCCAACCTTCTCACCCTTGTTGAGGGCGGCAGATGCCTCGATGAACAGGATGCGATGGCTGAGCTGCTTGCTGATATTCTCGATACGTATCATCGTCGGGCAAAGTCCAGAGAGTGCTGCGCCGGATGGCACGGTTGTGAAGAGGCTGTTGCAGGTTTTCAGTTTCCGCGTCAACCGGGAAGGTTGAGGCACACCATCCAGAAAACGCCGAGGCCACCGGCGCTGCATAGGAACTATGCTTTGCCGGTGGCCTCTTCGATGGTCATATATGAGATGCTCAGGCGATCGGATCCTTGTCCGACGGCTTGACGGTTTTGGCTTCGATACCGCCATTGCCAAACAGCGGCGTCACGTTTGAGCGCCCGGTCGAGGCATTCTTCTGCGACTTGCGACGGCGATCCGTGAAGTCCACGGCCAGTGCGACACCTTCCTCGAAGGTCGCGCGCGGATCGTAGTAGAGAGGACGCTCAGGCGCTTCGATGCCATATTCGGCACAGAGGGTGTCGATGATATCCATCGCACGCAGGCCCAGCTTCGAAAAATCCGCTTGCCGATGCAGGAAAAAGTCGTCGAATTCGGGCGCGTTGACGTCGAGCGATTCCAGCGCGTCGAGTATGTTGCGCAGGCGGTTCGGCATCCAGAGGACCTCCTCGGCCAGCTCTGGAGAAAGGAGGCTCCAGTCAACATCCTTCGGCAAGATCAGGCGTGGATCCTCCGTGTGCAGGACGAAATCGCCGGCATCGGACGGGTTGAATTCAGGTGCGTCTATTGCTGCACTGTGGCAGCCGCCGACCAGATCGTCCAATGCGAGCACGACCCGCATGGCCAGCATACGTTCCTCCCGCCTGCGGTTGACCCGCTGCGGGCGTCGGATACCCGCCCATAAGAGAGATCTGGAAAGCATGACGCCTGTTGCAATACTACCGGCGCCCAACAGGACACCGAGGATGATGCTGCCCTGCGTAGTCTGAAAGAACTGCCACAAATCAAACCTCATTCATTTCTTCCACCATATTACAACGAAGAACGACCGTTGGGTGACAATTTTTGTTTCAGCGCAGCCGTCAACAGGAAAGATTGAAAATCGTCTTCCGGATGGCTCTGCTATTTATATAGTGCAATGCACCGCTGTCACAATATTCCCACTGAAGTCATCATATTCACTGCGAGCCTGTGCCGAGCTGTTCCTCTGCCTCCAGTGCGGCGCGCAAGGTTCGAACCTGCCGGTTCAGAGCGTGCACCTGCTCAAGCGTCATGCCCGACTTCCGCAGGAGCGTCTCCGCCAGACAGCTGCATCTTTTCAGCAGCGCCTGCCCCGCATGGGTGAACCAGACATGGACCTGACGCTCGTCAACCTTGCTGCGCCGGCGCTCCACAAGGCCTGCCGCCTCGAGGCGCTTGACGGGCGGGGTGATTGTGCTGGAATCCAGCCCCAGCCGCTCGGCGATCGCGCCCACCGTCAGGCCATCCTCCTGGCCGAGCGCGCTCAGCACCAGATATTGCGGGTATGTAATGCCCATGGAATCGAGCATCGGCTTGTAAGTGCGGTTGACAGCAATACTCGCCGCATACAGCGAGAAACACAGCTGGTCATCCAATGGCAGGAGCGCTTGGCTCAAAGTCGTCATCTCCCGTTTATAAGCAAATATCGATATCATTAAAAATAATGTCGCGATATCGATTTTGACTGGACTAGCCAAAATTTTTTATCTACGAGTTCGTTATCGCGATAAATATTTTTGCGATCTCACTTATCAGGAGAGCAGAACGATGGCTTCGAATAATCACACGACACGCCGTGGCGTGATGACCGCCGGGTTGGGCCTTGCCGCTGCAGCAGCGACCATGCCATTGGTTGCAACTGCAGACGCAGCAACACCCAAAGCTTCACAACCGAAGGGAACGACCATGAGCAGCAGCATCTTCACGACCAAGGACGGCACGCAGATCTACTACAAGGACTGGGGCACGGGTCAGCCGATCGTGTTCCACCATGGTTGGCCCCTCAGCGCAGACGACTGGGATGCCCAGATGCTCTACTTCCTCGGCCAGGGCTACCGGGTCGTCGCCCATGATCGCCGCGGCCACGGCCGTTCCAGCCAGACGGATCACGGCAACGAAATGGACACCTACGCTGCCGACGTCGCAGCGCTGGTTGCACATCTCGACCTGAAGAACGCCATTCACATCGGTCACTCCACCGGCGGTGGCGAAGTCGCCCGCTATGTAGCAAAGCATGGCGGAAACGGCAGGGTCGCTAAGGCAGTGCTCGTCGGTGCCGTACCGCCGATCATGCTCAAGACCGAGAACAATCCCGGCGGCCTGCCGATGGAGGTCTTCGACGGCTTCCGCTCGGCACTCGTTGCCAACCGGGCCCAGTTTTACCGGGATGTTCCGACAGGCCCGTTCTACGGCTTCAATCGCGATGGCGCCAAGACCTATCCCGGCGTGATCGACAACTGGTGGCGTCAGGGCATGATGGGCGGGGCAAAGGCCCATTATGATTGCATCAAGGCCTTCTCCGAGACGGACTTCACCGATGACCTGAAGAATATCGACGTTCCCGTCCTCGTCATGCATGGTGACGACGACCAGATCGTGCCGATCGCCGATTCCGCCATGCTGTCGGTCAAGCTCCTGAAGAACGGTACGCTGAAGGTCTACAAGGGCTTTCCGCACGGCATGCTGACGACGCACGCCGACGTTCTCAACCCCGACCTGCTAGCCTTCTTCAAGGCCTGAGCCACCCCCCAAAAGGCCAGAAACGCCCACTGTCCGTGGGCGTTTCTCTCTGTGCTTTGCCTGCCACTGAGCTCTCATCCAGCGCTGGCGAGCGCGCCGGCGGGCCGGCGGCATTGGGAAAAAACATCCATCTTCGCATTGTAGACCTTGGTGGAGACATCCATAAGGCCGAGGATCGAATGGAAGAAATTGTCGTGCGAATACTGCCCGTCGGCGTGCTGCCCGAGGCATTTCATATCGAAGCCGGCAGATTTCGACAGGTCGTCCGATACCCAGGCCAGGAACGGCACGTGCGTCTGCTGCGTCGGCGCGATGAAGTAGGGCGTGCCGTGCAGGTAGATACCATTCTCGCCGAGTGACTCTCCGTGATCGGAGACATAGACGACGGCACCATCCAGCTTGGCAGCGCGCTGCTTAATCTTGTCGATGACGACCGAGACGACGTGGTCCGTATAGAGGATCGTATTGTCGTAGGCGTTGGTGATCTCCTCCGGCGTACAGGCACCGAAATCGTTGGCGCGGCAATCCGGTGTGAAGCGTCGGAACTCCTCGGGATAGCGCTGGAAATAGGCAGGTCCGTGGCTGCCGAGCTGGTGGAGAACCAGCACGCTGTCACCTTTGACGTGATCGAGCCAGGCATCGACCTTGTCCAGAAGGATCGCATCCAGGCATTCGCCATCCTTGCAGAAGCGCGGATCCTTGGAATTCGGCAGGTATTCGTAGGCCACCCTGTCGGTGACGTTGTAGCTGCCGGTGTCGTTGTCCAGCCAGGAGACGTCCACCTTGGCATGACTGAGGACATCCAGAAGATTCTGGGTCTGCAGCCCCTTGCGATGGGTGTAGTCGGCGCGCGGGTAGATCGAGTACATGCAGGGAATTGACGTCGCCGTCGCCGTGCCGCAGCTGGTCGTGTTGGGGAAATAGACGACGTCCTGCTTCTTCATCTCGGGATTGGTATCGCGGTTATATCCACCGAGCGAGAAATCCGAGGCGCGCGCGGTTTCGCCGGCAACGATGATCGTCACCCGAGGCTTGCCGGAGGGATCGATGTTGACCCGGTGGGCGTCCGTCCCCAGGGGCTCGGCGACGACATGCGCATCCTTCTGTGCCGACACGACGTAGCTGACGGCATTATTGATCGGCATGAACGGGTTGAGGGTAGCCAGGATATCGCGGTGGGCGCGCCCGACGCCGGCAAAGACCTTGTAATAGCTGATGCCGGCGCCGGCAAAGATAGCAAGGCAGCCGAGGATGATCGCCGTGTTCTGCGCCAGCTTCGGCAGGATTGTCCGGTGGCGGATACGCACCCAGATTATCAGCAGCGACGGCAGCAAGGCTGTCAGCAGTAGATGAAGGGCAAATCGGAAGGTAATGAGGTGCCCGGCCTCGGCGCCGGTCGAAACGGCCGCGTTGCGGATCATGTCCTTGTCGATGACGACCCCGAACTGGTCGTTGAACCAGGAACAGGCGGACGACACCAGCACGAAGAAGATCAGGATCGGCTTCGTGACATATTTCGCCGAGAACAATGTGACGACGGCCATGAAAAGCGCGGAGATGCCGATGACGAATGCGGTGAAGGCAAGCGCATTTCCGGTCAGGTAGCCATGGGCCTTTTGCCAGAACGTCCAGTTTGTGACGACCAGCAGATAGAGCGTCGTCAGGAAGCAAAGCGTCACGCTTCCCAGCACGGGCCGACCGAAGGGCCGCGCGTTTTCGGTGTTACGATCGTTCAAAGAAGGTCTCCAAAATGGCATGCCCGGGCGTGCGGTACGAGGCCGGCTGCACCCTGGCAATGCAGCAGAAAACAGTGTGCGATTTTCCTGACATCTACCTGAACGAAGGCATTCTTGGGACGAGCGCCAGGGTCCTATATACCTCGGAGCAGACGATGAAAACCGATGGGCACTGGTACGCCTGCCGAACGGTCAAGATGGCCGGAACGCTTGCCCCCGTGTTGCGGATCGCTCCAGGCTTCCTACATAGGGACTACCCTGATCCGGGCCCCTCTGGTGCAAGCTTTTGGCTGCTTGTGCGATGTCGGATCGCACGTCACGGCCAACTGGAAACCAAAATGCTCAGCGCCCTCGTTTTTTATTTCGTGCAGCTCCTTATCCTCGACCCGTTTCAAACCGAGATTACCAGCCGCCTTGCAAAGGCCAACGTGCCTTACGAGGTCGTTGCCAATGTCAGGGCCTGCACGACCAGCGCCGGTCAGGTGATCACCGACCACGCCACCACAAATCCTTTGCCGCTCGTATCCATGGCATTCGACATTTGGGTCCTCGGCACCGCACCCGATCGGATCCTGTCGAACGCAGTGCCAAGCTGCCGCCCGGCAATCGAAACTGCAAAATCCTTCCTGGCGCAGCAGTCGGCATAAGGCCTTCCAGCCTCAAGTCCGGCTTGCGAAACGCCTGCTTCGGCATGCATTGACATACCTCGCGAAAAATGAGAACATAAAGAGAACAAATGGAGACGTGCAGATGGACAGTGCCAACCTCGTCATTCAGAAGACTCTCGAAATCGTCGCAAAATCAAGAGCTGCGCGCGAGCATGCCGAACGACAGCGCAAGGAAACCTACTCCCGCCTGCAATTCGGTCGTTCGCTCGAGCACTATCTTGAAAAGCCGGGACAGCAACTGAAGCTCCGGCTCGACTCCTGAAGCTGGAATGTCAGCCGGCGGCCAGCAGCTCCGGTTTGGCGCTACCCGGCATACTGTCGGCCAGTATGGCAGCGGAGACCACGCCACCGATATCGTTTGCACTGGTAATGCCCTGGACGAAAGGTAACTTGTGCAGCAGGAACGAGATTGCGGCGCAATAGAGCTTGTTCGATACCGGGCTTTCGAATTTCGGCCGGAAAGCGTCATCCAGGTCGATGCCGCCGGTCCGCACCACGGCCTGGTGACCGTCCGGCACGATGATCGATGACGCGGCACTGGTGGCTGCCTTGCGAATGACGCCCTGCTTCAGGAGGGTTGGAAACGGAATGTCCCGTACCGATAGCGGATGCTGCCCCGTCGCGTCGATGAAGGCGCCGAAGGTTAGTGTCTTGCCGTCGTAGGTGACCTCTGCACCGCGCTCGACCCGCTCGTTGTCGATTTCGTAGTCGTCGCCAAGGGCAACGATATCCAGCTTTCCCGCGCGCCGCAGCGCCAATATCCTCTTGATGGATTCATGCGGCACGGTGGCATAGTCATCGATAAAAATGCTTTTGAAGTGCTTGTGAAACCGCTTCAGGTCCTCGCTGTCCAGCTGCGGTACCGCGCGGGCAATCGCCTCGTGCATGCGCAGGATCGCATAGCGCCATGGCACGGTATGGCGCTGCTGCTTATTGCGCGCCGCTTCGGCAAGGTTCAGTGCCGCCCAGGCGAAAGGATCGCGGGATTCGCGCTCTGCGAAATAAGCGGGTCCGATGGTCTCGATCGTCCGCAGCGACAGGCCGATACTCGCCGAATACTCCGGATCGTTGGCGAGCAGTTCGGCCTTGAACAGGTCGAAGATATCGTCGAGCAAGTTGCCACGGCCCGTCGCCAGCAAGGCGTCGATCGCTTCATTCGTGCAGAACTGCAAGGGAAGGTAGGGGATCTCGTGATAGAAGTCGGCTTCCGGCAGAAGCCCCTTGCGGGACATCATGGTGATGCTGAAGCCCTCTGAATCGGAGGCCTGCTGGTATTCGAGCAAACCGCTGGCATCGACATAGAATGCGCCATGCGCCGTCGCCACGGTCACCATTGCGTCGATTGCACTCAGCGATGTCCCGAGGATGCCAACGGCGCAATTGCCGATCGACTTCAGATTGACTGCCGGCCAGGGCGACATGAAATATCCCGGCTTGATCTCGATGTTGTCAGGCCAGTCGTGGCCGGTCGCCATGACGACGTGGTCGAACCCGTAATCGGCCTGCGTCCCATCCGGCCGCTGAGCCACGAGGGCAATGTCGTCAACCTGCAACGCGATGTCGATGACGCGGTGGCGCGGCTTGATGTCGATCCTATGCCCCCGCTCCTTCCCCGCCTGCACGAGCTGCGAGAACTGAGCCTGCAGATACTCACCAAGAACCACGCGCGGATAGAACTCGCGCTCGTCAATTGCGTCTTGCGACACGTGCAGTCTCTCCAACCCAGCGTCGCTCTGACGCCGAAGCCAGGCAACCAGCGTCTCGCAGATCGGCGGCAGCTCGATGCTCGCGATATTCGACAGCATCGCTTGGTCGTTCAATGCCGGATGATAGGGCGTTCCCTTGCCCGGATCCGGCTCGATCTCGAAGATGGTGATGGACAGCGGCTCGGGCGAGCCTACCAGACCCTTCAGCGTATAGATGCCGGTCGGGCCGGAGCCGATAATAGCGATGCGCGTCATGGAAGCTTTCAACGGCGAACGCTGATAAAATGGTTCGCGAACTTGACGATATGGAACGACGACCGCCGTTAGCAAGATTGAAAATCAAATCCGTCCGCCACCGGACGTAGCCGTAAGATAGCCCGGACCCCGTTGACGCGTCAGATCGCCATCGCCGCCCCTCCATTGCCAACGGCCATGATCCGACCATATCAATCATCGCGCACGAACGGCGTGCGGAGGATCGAAAGTGAGCCAATCTCAAGTGACTGCAACCGGCACGGCCACCTGGCTGGGCTTTATCGTCATGTGTGTCGGCATGTTCATGGCGATCCTCGATGTCCAGGTGGTGGCGACATCCCTGCCGACCATCCAGAGCGCACTCGATATTCCTCAGGATCAGATGAGCTGGGTGCAGACCGCCTATCTCATCGCGGAGGTGATTGCGATCCCGCTGACCGGCGTGTTGACGCGTACCCTGACGATGCGCTGGCTGTTCGTGCTTGCCGTCACGGTGTTCACGCTCTCCTCGGCCGGTTGTGCCGCCAGCGACAGCTTTTCGGAGTTGATAGCCTGGCGGGTGCTGCAGGGTTTTTCCGGAGGCACGCTGATTCCGGCTGTTTTTTCTGCCGTCTTCATCCTGTTCCCGGTAGCGCGGCAGGGTATAGCCACCACCATCGCCGGCGTTCTTGCCGTTCTCGCCCCGACGGTCGGCCCGGTCGTCGGCGGCTGGATCACCGAAACATATTCCTGGCACTGGCTGTTTCTGATCAACATCATTCCAGGCATCCTGTCGGCCGGTATCGCCGGCTTCCTGCTGCCGAAGTCGACGATGCGCTTGGGCACGTTGAAAACTCTGGACCTCGTGTCGCTGCTCGCGATGGCCGTGGCACTCGCGGCCCTCGAAATTGCCCTCAAAGAAGCCCCGCAGCGCGGATGGCTGTCCGGCCTCGTGCTGGGCCTGCTGGTGCTCAGCCTCGCCAGCCTTTCGATGTTCGTGCGCCGGACATTGAAAGCCGGGGTGCCCATCGTCGACCTCGGAAACTTCGCCGACCGGTCGTTCCTGGTCGGCTGCATCCTGAGCTTCGTTCTCGGCATCGGACTGTTCGGATCGGTTTATCTGATGCCGGTGTTCCTGGCGTTCGTGCGCGGTCACAATGCGCTCGAAATCGGCACCATCATGCTGGTCACCGGCGTGGCCCAACTGCTGACAGCGCCGATCGCCGTCTTTCTCGAGCAGCGCGTCGGGGCGCGACTTCTCTCCGCAGCAGGGTTCACACTTTTTGCCGTCGGCCTCGGGATGAGCGCGTTCCAGACGCCGGACAGCGATTCCGCCGCGATGTTTTGGCCCCAGGTCATCCGTGGCGTGGCGATCATGTTCTGCCTGCTTCCACCGACGCGCCTTGCCCTCGGCAACCTGCCCGAAAGCCGCGTTCCCGACGCCAGCGGTCTTTTCAATCTGATGCGCAACCTCGGCGGTGCTATCGGCCTCGCCTTGATCGACACGGTGATCTACGGCCGCTCGCCGGGCCACGGTACGGCATTGATGGAAAAGCTTGCCGCCGGAGACGTAGCCACGGCGACCTATGTCGGCATACCGCTCGACATGTTCACCTCCCGCCCGTCAGGACCTATCGACGACGCCACGCGATCCATGCTGCAGCCATTGGTCGAGAAGGCAGCGCTCACCCAGTCCATCAATGAGGCATGGGCAATGGTGGCCATCCTGACCCTCGCCGCCCTGGCCTGCGTCCCATTTGCCATCAGGGTGCGCTCGGAGACAAAACGGAACTAGGAGCATGACCCCGTCATGCCCGTGAGATCGTACTCAGAAGTCAGCGGGAGGACGATGTCTGCGGCCGCTCGTTTGGGAGGATGAGGTTAGGCTGGGCTATCGCCTGCGGCTTGCCTAGCAGGTAGCCTTGGCCGATGTCACAGCCCAGGGCCTGCAGCCGCTGGAGCTGGCTCTCCTCCTCGATGCCTTCCGCCGTGATCTTGACGCCGAGCCCGCTTCCCAGCGAGATGATTGCCCTGACGACCTTGTCCTGCTTGTCGCTGTTTTCGAAGGTCGCGACGAAGCTCCTGTCGATCTTGATCTTGTCGAACTGGAATGCGGACAGTTGGGATAGGCTGGAATAGCCGGTGCCGAAATCATCCAGCGCGATTTTGATGCCGGCCTTGGTGAACTGATCGAGGACATAGCGGGCCGCCTCGGGATCCTGGATGAGCGCGCTTTCCGTCACCTCCAGTTCCAGCCGGTGGACGGGAAGGCCGACCTCTCCTAGAACTTGCATCAGGCGAAGCCCCAGCAGCCTGTCGCTGAGCTGGACGGGAGAGATGTTGAACGACAGCACGGTATCAACTGGCCAGGACAGAGCATCCCGGCAGGCCGTTCGAAAGAGACTGTCGGTCAGTTCGACAATCAGGCCGCTATCCTCGGCGAGCGGAATGAAGTCGCTGGGCGGAATGAATTGACCCGGCGAGACCTCCCATCGCGCAAGCGCCTCGTAACCGACGATCTCCCGGGTCTTGAGATCGACCAGCGGCTGGTAATGCGGACGGATTTTTCCCGCCTTCATGGCGCGCTTCAGGTCGGCTTCCATCTGGACGCGCTTTTCAAGCTCGGTCTGCATGGCGGGTACGAAGGTCCTGACGCCGTTGCGGCCTGTTTTCTTCGCGGCATACATCGCGCAGTCGGATTGCTGGATAGCCTCCGCCAAGGTGGCGCCGTCCTCGGGGATCCGCGCGATGCCGACGCTGGCACCCACGTCGACGTTTGCAGCGTTGATTGATATCGGCTTCGAGATATTGCTGACGATGCGGTTTCCCACCGCGATAAGATCGGGATTTCCCATCCTCTCCGTGATGACAAGGAACTCGTCGCCGCCCAGGCGATAGACGTTGGCATCCGGAAAAATGTAGCGAAGCCGCTCCGCCACGATCTTCAGCACCTGGTCGCCGTAATCGTGGCCGAGAAGGTCGTTGATCTTCTTGAAGCCATCGAGGTCGATGCTGAAGACTGCGTATCCATCCTTGCAGGCAAGGTTTTCTCGTGTCGCCGCATCCGCGCCGAGAAAACGCCTGTTGGGGAGCTCGGTCAGGGGATCGTGGCAGGCAATCCAGTCGACATTTTTCTCGGCGGCATGTCTCCGGCGAATTTCTTCCGCCATGTCCTTTATGCGGACCAGCGAATAGATCAGACCCAGGGCGCCGCCAATATTCAGGGCCGTAAAGACCTCATCGAAATCGTATTTCTCGTTTTCGCGGAAAAATGTATCGAGGGTCTCGTGCCCGTTGTAATGAACGGCCAGCCCGTAGATCACCAGGAATGTCGCAATCCAGAGGATTGCTTCGACCTTGGCGCGATTTCGGCGCAGTGATTGCACAGAGCTACTCCCGGAGACGGAAAATGGCTTCATGCCGATCGTCGGAATACATCTCCCGCCGCTGTTTATGCATTTTGCCGAATATATATTGCAGCGGGGTTAAAGTGTTTCGTCGGAGAAAGATGGTCATTTCCGGCGCAAGCTGATCGCCGATAGCCAACATACCGTTGGAGGCAGCTTTGCAGAAGGCCCGAGGTTCACCCGGATCTAGCGGGGAGAAAGAGGCCTGGCCAGGGAGACCAGGCCTCCGCCATTGGAGGTCAATCCAATTGGTGTGCTACGTTGAGCGGCAGGGAATGTCGCGCGTAGCATCGTTACTGTTAGCCTAGCATAAGTTTTCGGCAACGCATTCCTGCGCTAGCAGCACGACCAGGATCACATCTTCTGCGAGACGTGGCTGCTTGTGCACATTAATAAAACGGCGTGCGTCATGGCGTTCAGCAAAGCCGCCGCGGTGGCACGCCGGTCATGCGTTGTGAACCACAAAAAACATGGCCCGACAAAAGCCGGGCCATGCTCAGACTGCTTTAAAGAAGCTGTCTATTAGAAGCTGCGCTGGAAACGCAGGATACCAGCCCAGGAGTGTTCGTTTGTCGAATCCCAGTTGGTGTATTCGACTTCAGGCTCGACGGTCAGGCCCTTGACTGGCTGGAACTTGACGTTTGCAGCAGCGGCAAAGATCTTCGAGTCTGTGTAGGCGACCTGAACGTTGGCCTTGAGCTTGTCGTTGATGGTTGCAGAACCACCGCCCCAGACTGCCCAGTCACCCCAGCCGCAAAGCTCTTCCTTGTTCGCAGGGCAAGCACCGTCGGTAACATAGCCCGAAGCGTACTTGTTGAGCTTGTCGCCGTCTGTGTTCCAGCCGCCCATCAGGAATGCCGAGAAGGTGCCGAAATCGGCATCGACGCGAGCCTTGATGGCGCCTTCTTTGACGATCGAGTCGTAGCCGCCGACAACCTTGATGCCCCATGCGCCCGACTTGAAGCCGAAGCCCAGAACGCCGTCTGGAACGTACTGGTCGTTCTTGGAGATCTGCCAGCTTTTGCCGTTGCTCTGGGTGAAGCTGGAGTCGTAGTAGGTGTCGCCGCTCGAATTGCTGTCTTCGATCGAAGCGAGAGCCGTGAAGCCATTGCCCGGATCAAACGTGTAGGTCAGCTGGTTGAGTTCGGTGTTCGTCGGTCCAGGGCCGTAGGAAACCACGTCGTCCTGGATGATGTCGCCAGCATAGCCCGGATAGGACGAGAATTGCGAGTCGGCCTTGCCGACGAGGAAGCCGCCGAGGCTGATGTTGGCAAACAGCAGCTTTGTGGAGTTGTCGCCTTCCTGCGAATCCCAACGCATGACCATGTCGGTCTTCAGCGCGCCGTATTCGGTGTCGCTGGCAGTGTCGAGGCTGAGTTCAGCGCGGGTGTGCCAAAGCGTGCCGATCTTGTGATCAGGCTGGTAGGCATCTTTCCACTCGCCTTCAGTACGAACCATGCCACCGATCTTCAGGCAGGTTTCCGTGCCTGGAATGTAGAAGTAACCGGCGCCGTAGGCATCGCAAATGCGAACATATTCGAGCGGTTCCGGCTCAGCTGCAACAATTGCGTCCGCCGCATTGGCAGCCGAGAATGCCGAGAGGGCGGCAGCCGATGCAAGGAGAAGACCCTTAATCATCATCTTTAAAATCCATTTCTTCGGTGCAGGTCGCTTGTATCGAGAGGGTCGATACGGTCTGAAGCCTGCTAGGTGGGAGCCTGTTTTATCCGGAGCTTTCGCCCGTGGACCAAGGCTATGGCGAAAGGGTGTGGCCGCACAACTTCCGTCTCGCCAAACGGGGCCGCTGGAAGAGCCGATTTCCGGCGACGCGGCTGTGAAAACACATTTAGAAAACGGCTAGCACGACTACGTTTTGTAATAGTCACCCGGAAGACGCATTTCGGGCCCTTGAGCCCTCCGACCGGACATGGGGGGAAGGCCGTCCTTGCGAATCGCGAACGAGCAGAGCGCGCGCTTTGAAACGCGGCGATCCGATCGTTCGTCAGCTCAGGCAGCCCGGACAAGGCTCGCGCAAGCGCTGGGAGCGAATATCGTGACAACATGTATCTGAAAGCGGAACCACGCCGGGCAAGGCGGGGCGCGCCGCATAGTGGAAGGCTTGAGAGTTTGATTGGTGCAGCGGCTCAGATCCAGACATTTGCGGACCCCAACCTGATCATCGGCAAGGCGCCGATCGTGCGGGCGATCTATGAGCAGAGAGACATCACGCCCCTCTGGAACCAGCTGCTGAAGCGGGCTTCTGCCGATCTCGGCGACGCTGCCGCCTTCATGGATGCCTCGATCGTCCTGCATACGGTGGGCGAGAAGGAAAAGGCCGTCATCAGCCAGAAGGCTGCCCTCGATATCAGCCGCCAGTACCGGATCCAGAATGGCAAGGGCACAGGCCTGGACATTCTGGTGTTCATGACGGCTGGCGATTTCATGGCAAATACGCCGATCGAGTTTCTGCTCGAGCATTCGGATACCAACCTCCTGCTCTATTACGTCGACGCGGAAACCCGGGATCTCTCCGATATCCCGGCACATGACGTCGCCTTCGTCGCGGTTGGTGAATCCACGGACAATCTCCCGGTCCTCGAAAACCTCAAGCGGCTTTTGCGCGACTGGTCGGGACCGATCCTGAACAATGCGCCGCAGTCCATCATGGATCTTTCCAGGGATGGCGTTTCCAATGCCTTCAGGGACGAGCGCTGGGTTCTCGCGCCTGCAACCGTTCGCGTCGATCGTCAAAAGCTTCAGCGGCTCGCTGCTGGCGAGATCGAACTGGGCTCCATCCTCGACGCAACGAGCTTTCCGATCATCGTCCGGCCACACGGCACGCATGCGGGCAAGGGCATGGAGAAAATCTCGGCCCGCTGGGAGCTTTCGGGCTATCTCGCCGCGCACGCCGACACCGAATTCTACCTGACGCCCTTCATCGACTACAGCGACGAGGACGGAAAGTTCCGCAAACAGCGCATCGCGTTCATCAATGGCAAGGCCTATGCCAGCCACCTGGCGATTTCCGACCACTGGATGGTCCATTACCTCAGCGCCGGCATGGCTGAGCATGCGGAGCGTCGCGAGGAAGAAGGCCGCTGTATGGCCAATTTCGACACCGACTTCGCCGTCCGCCACGCAGCAGCCTTCGACGCCCTGCATCGCCGCTTCGGGCTTGACTACTTCGCCATCGATTGCGCCGAGTTGTCGGACGGACGTCTGCTGATGTTCGAAGCCGACGTCGCCATGATCGTCCACTCGATGGATTCCGAAAAGGTCTTCCCCTACAAGAAGCAGGCGACGACCAAGCTATTCGCAGCCTTCGAAGGCGCCCTGAGAGATCGCATGCTGCGCGCGACCTCCGCCTCCGACGTCACCTGTGCCCATACGGGAAAACCGGCTGTCTACCAAAGGACTGACGACGACTGCCTGATCTGCGCGCTGGCGATGTTTACCGGCAGGACCTACGAAGACATCCAGGACATGGCGATAAAAAGCGACCCCCGGTTCCCTCTGGGCGGCCCAATGAGCCACTCCATCATGCGCGGCGTCGCCAACGCATGCGGCCTCGTCCTGCTCAGCGGTATCTACATGCTGTGGGACAAGCCCGGGATCATCGGCGTCGTCTCACCGACGGTCCCCGACACCGGGCATGCGGTCTTCTGGGACGGCGAGAAGATCATCGACCCCGGCTCGAGCGCACGCGTCGACCGCGCATATGTCGACCGTTGCGGGCTGGAGTTCACCCAGCGCGCCCGTGATCTTGCGCCGCTGATCCAGCACGAAATGCAAATCTCCTATATCGCCGGCGCCGTGGCGGTCGACGAGCCGATCCTCTGAAGCCGTCGTTCGCAGCCAAATTCCGGAGACCATCATGGCTGCAAGTCAGCGTCTAATCCTACCGATGCCAGTCGACCCGTCATCGACGCCGGCTGAAACAGCGTTTCTCGGGCAATCGCTCGCCTCCGTTCCATTGCTGCTCGGGGCTGGCGGCGACCAGCGCATTTCGCCCGATCCCGTCCATCGACGGAACCGCTACGGCACACTGACGACGCCCGCCGAGCACGAAATTTCGTTCTCGTCGACGACGGCCAGCAACGTATCAGGCGACGGGTTCCGCGCGGCCGGGATCGCTCTCGAGCGGCTCGTCGATCGCCAGTCAGCAGATCCGGTTGCGATCGACCGATGGTTTGCCGATATCCGTAAGGGCATCGCCACCAGCCTTGGCTGTACCGACGCCACGATCATTCTGGCAGCCTCCGGGACAGACGCGGAGTTGATGGCCCTTTGCCTGTTTGCAGGGCTTTCCGCGCGGCCCCTCACCAATATTCTCGTTGCGCCGGAAGAGACCGGCAGCGGCGTGCCCCGGGCTGCATCCGGATGCCACTATTCGGATCTTGCTGCCCTCGGCAGCACCGTCGAAGCCGGAAAGCCGCTGGAAGGCCTGGATCCCGAGCGGATCGAGGTGTGCACCGTGGCCATCCGCAACGGCGAAGGCGAACCGCGTCGTCAGGAGGAGATCGACGATGCCATGATCGCCGCCGTCGAACGGGAGCTGAAACGCGACCGCGACGTGCTCGTCCATGTGCTCGATACATCGAAGACAGGCCTGTCCGGCGTGACGCGGCAGGCAGCCCGGCATGCGGCTTTGCTTGCCCCCGGCCGCGTGCATGTGATCGTCGATGCCTGCCAGTTCCGCTGCTCGGCGTCCGATATCCGGCAGGATCTTGCCGACGGTTTTCTCGTCGTACTGACTGGCTCGAAATTTGTCGGGGGCCCACCCTTTTCCGGCGCTCTCCTCGTGCCGACGTCTCTCGGGGAGGCCCTCGCCACCAGAAGCGCTATTCCTTCCGGCCTCTCGGCCTACACGGCAGCCCATGACTGGCCATCGGCACTTCGGGAAAAGATGGATTTCACATTCGGCTCGCACTTCAATCTCGGTCTCGGCCTTCGATGGGTGGCGGCCTCTGCCGCCCTCGATCGCTACGCCGTCATCCAGGACGACGAGCAGGCGCTCATCAAGGCCCATTTCGTGAAACTGGTGCGCGCCCGTATCGACAGCGTCGCCGGTATCCGCCTGCATGCCAACGATGAGGGCGCCCATCTCGACGCAAGAACGATCGTGCCCTTCACGATCTCCAACCGCACCGGCGGCTTTGCCTCCTTCGAGCACTCGCAGATGATCCACCTGCTCATGCGCGAGCGCGACGACGGTCCGGTTTGCCATCTTGGCCAAGCCGTCCGGCTTGGATCTCGCACGGTCCTCAGGGTCGCGGCTTCAGCGGCCGACGTGCTTGATGTCTCGGCCCGCATGGCAGCTGCTCTGCCGTTGCACCAGGCATTCCATCCGGTGGAATCGCGGCTCGATGCGGTGTTCGACAAGCTGGCGGCCGTCCTTCACCATGTCCGGGCTCTCTGATGCCGGAAGCGGATACGCGCGGCGATAGAACGGCTGAGCGCTCCAGCCTCGACCCGCTGGACTGGAGTGAATTTCGCGCGCTCGCCCACGGCATGCTGGACGACATGATCAGCCATATCGAGACCGTCCGGCAGCGACCGGTTTGGCAACCGCCGGCAGCCGAAACGCGCGCCCGGTTTGCCCGTCCGTTGCCTGCAGACCCTCGCGAACTCGGCGACATCCTCGATGACGTGCGCACCCACATCCTTCCCTTCGCCACCGGCAACCTGCATCCGCTGTTCATGGGCTGGGTCCATGGCGCGGGTACGCCCGTCGGTATGGTGGCCGAGATCGTCGCCGCCGGAATGAACCTCAATTGCGGCGGCCGCGACCATATCGGACTGGAGGTCGAGCAACAGATCGTCCGCTGGATGAGCGAGGCCCTCGGCTATCCCCAAGGCGCCAGCGGCCTGTTTCTCACCGGCTCTTCCATGGCCAACTTCCTGGCTGTGATCATCGCCAGAACGGAGGCGCTCGGCCATTCCGTCCGCCAAAACGGCTTGCGGAATCGGGACCGACAACTCGTCGCCTATACCTCGAGCGAAGCCCATGGCTGCATTGCCCAGGCGATGGAGCTTTCCGGCATAGGCTCGGCCAATTTGCGAACGGTGACTGTCGACGCTGACGGACGAATGCAGACCAGCGTTTTGCGCACCATGATCGACGCCGACCGGGCCGCCGGACACCTGCCGTTTCTCGTCGTCGGCACCGCCGGCACCGTCAATACCGGGGCCATCGATCCGCTTTCTGCCATAGCCGACATCGCTGTCCAGGAAAATCTATGGTTCCACGTCGACGGCGCTATCGGCGCTTTGGCAGTGCTTTCGCACGATCTGCGAGAGCTGTTTGCGGGCATCGAGAAATCAGCCTCTGTGGCGCTGGACTTTCACAAATGGGGCCATGTTCCCTATGATGCCGGGTTTCTGCTGGTCAGGGACGGCGCCGCCCACAAGCGGGCCTTCGCCCAGCCGGCGGCCTATCTCCAGCGCGCCGATCGCGGCCTTGCGGCCGGTGAGACCTGGCCCTGCGATCTCGGCCCCGATCTGTCGCGCGGCTTTCGAGCGCTCAAGACCTGGATGACGATCGAAACGCTCGGCACGGAGCGCATCGGCAGTTCCATTGCGCATACCTGCGAACTCGCATCCCATCTTGCCCACCATATCGAGCGGCACACGCTGCTGGAACTCAGGGCACCGGTCGCCTTGAACATCGTCTGCTTCGGTGTTCGCGGGGCAGGTTCCGATTTTGTCCGGGATCTGGTGCTCGACCTCCAGCAATCCGGCCTGGCTGCCCCGTCCTGGACGACGGTCGGCGGCGAGCTGGCAGTGCGCTGCGCAATCGTCAACCACAGGACGACATCCGCCGATATCGACGCCTTCATCGACATCATCGACAGATACCTGGCCGGCAAAGGCTACTGAAACGGCTGTCTGAGCGAGGTGGAATGCAGGAAAGTACCCGCATTCCAGACCACGCCGCCTCGGCTTTTGGTAAACCTAGGCGTGGAGCCGGCTAAACATGTTTACTTTTGCGGCTTCCAGGCGAAGTGATCGCCTACCGCCACGATGTGGCCGACACCCGGAAACGGAAAGTGGGGTGCAAAGATCAGCTCGTCATCCTTGGCGAGTTGCGACAGGATTTCCCGGCGGCTGACCTTGCCCTCGACTGCATCGTTGTCAAAGCCCATCGCCCAATCGGGCTCGGCTAGCGATACAATGGAGCTATGGGCTGTGTCACCGATGTCCAGAAGCCGTTTCTTGCCGGAGACGATCTGATAGCCGACATGACCCGGGGTGTGTCCTTTGATGGGCACGGAGGTGATGCCCTCGGCAACGCTGTCACCAGGCGCGAATGTCTTCACCTTGGGCGTGATGGCGGTCACCAGCGCGGCCATCTTCGGCTGGGTCTGCAGCCACGTCCAGTCGGGCGCCGAGATGCGGATCGTCGCGTTGGCGAATGCAAGAGAACCGTCTGCCTTTACCAGTCCGCCGATGTGATCGCCGTGAACGTGGGTGATCAGTACGTCGGAAATGTCCTCGGGCTTGCTCCCGCCCTTGGCGAGGCTTTCCAGCAGAACACCGTGCGCCGATGGCCCAAGGCCGGTATCGATCAGGATTTTCTGGCTGCCGGACTGCACAAGAAGCCCGTCGACACTGAGCGTAACGCGGTCCGTCGGCTGTCCGGCTGCCTTCAGCACCTTGGAAACGGCCTCCGGTCCGATCCCGACGCCAAAAAGCTTGCCGTCATTGGCTGCAACGAACTGAGCATCCCGCAGCGCGGTCACCTTGATGCTGCCGATGGTGAATGTCTTGGCCGCAGGTTCGGCCGAAACCGGCCCGGTCTCTATCGCAAAGGCTTGTCCGGCAACGGAGGCGCTCAACATTGCCAGGAGTGAAAGTGCTTTCATCGGTGTTCCCCTCTTTACGAATGGCCTATTCAAGGCTTGCAGCGTGTGATTGCCTGACTGTGGTAGCCTCTGCCACCTCGCCGCGCAACCCGGGAAACGAGGCCCTAGCCGTCGAGGAAACCGGAGGCCACGTCGGCCGTGCTGCTGACGGCAACAGCCAGATCGACCTCTTTTACGACCGTTGCGCCGGCCGCCCTAAGATCGTTCGCTTGCTTGAGCGCTCCGGAAGTCGGTGCGGCAAGAGCGGTCACTGTCCCCGCAGCAAGATCCGCGATCCACAAGCCGTCTTCTCCTGGCAGTCCGATTACAACCACTTTCGCCATCGATGTCCCCTCTCGTGTCTGCTTAAAATCCAGCCTTTCGCAGGCCTTCGCGATACAGATCTTTCTGCCACTGTTCTTTCATGGCGATGACTGAAAGCCACTTATCCACATCGAAATCAGGATTGCTCTGCCGCGCCTTGCGCACGAAGGAACGCGCCTTCCTGATGTCGCCGAGCATCGCCCAGCAGGCCGCAGAGAGCCTATTGGTGAGGCTCTTGTCGTGCGTCATGGCGATATAAGCCAGGGCAGCCTCGAAATTCCCGAGGCAGTAGCTGGCACCGGCGGCAGTCCAAAGGTAGGTGTCAGGTGTCAGCGGGTTGAGGTCGATGGCATTGACTATTTTTTCCATCGCCGCCGCCGGCTGCGAATAATGAACCAGCGTATCGGCATGGTCGGCGATAATATCAGCATTGTGCGGGCTGAGCTTCTCGGCAAGCTTCATCGCCTCGACGCTCTCGTCGAGGTCCCCCTGCAGCAGCCTGACCACTCCCAACTCGCGATACCCTCCGCCGAGATCTGCACCGGCAGCAATCGCCTTGGTGGAAAACTCCGCAGCCGAGGCCAGCAATTCCTGGTCGCCGCGCGCCGTGAGCAACCACTCCTTGGAATAGGTGCGCGCTATACCGCTCAGCGCCGGAGCAAAATGCGGGTTGGTTTGCAGCGCGGACCGGAATTCCCGACGGGCCCGGCGCAGATTCGGCAATGTCAGATCCTTGAGATGACGCTGCCCAACCAGATAGCTGTGATAGGCCTCCGGGCTGGCCTCGAAATAAGCCCGTGACAGCTCGTCCCGCTCAATCTGCGAGGCAACGGTCACCGCGATACGCTTGGAAATTTCCCGCCTCTGGCGCGTCAGGTTGGAGGCATCGAGGCTGAAACGTTCAGCCCAGACGATCTCGTCATTGGCAAAGGAAATCAGCTGGGCAAAGAGCGAAACCTCCTCGTCGTAGCTGATCCGGGTATCTAGGATATAGGAAATGGAATGGCGGGCGAATGTCGCAGCCTTGTCCGGATCGCGGGAAAACTGGCCAGCCGTGTGGGGTGCGATCACGCGCACGCTTTTCAGGGCGCCGAAACCGATCGTGATGTCCTCGATCAGGGAGGCCGCGAGCAGCGTCGCGACAATATTTCCGCTGTCGAGTTGCGGCGGCAGAAGTGCCAGACGCGGCAGCTTGAGATGGCCGCCGCCGTAGGGAGACAGGAACGGCGACGGGCGAGCCAGCAGCAACGCGCGGGCCTCCGCAAACTGCTTGTTGAACATCCGGCCCGCCAGATCCAGCGAAAGCAGGTCTTGCCCCGCATCCGCAGAGCCGGATGGCGTCTCCTCCTTCAGGCTCGCGCCGGATGACAAACCCTCCAGGCTACCCTCGCTCCCCGAGCATTCGAGAAGGAAGCGCTGGACCTCTTCGTCCTGAGGGTAGAGCGTGAATAGGCGGAGCGCGGCTGTCCGCATCGCGTCGTCGCAGCCCCGGGCCGAGAGCATCGGCAAGGCGCGTTTGAACGCCCGCAGCAACCGGTCTGAACAGCCCTTGCGTTTTTCCTCGACCCAGGCGTCGAGCAGTGTGTCCATGGGCACGAAGTCCTGGAGAAACTCCGGACCAATGACATTCAACATCCGGTGCAGGGAGCGGACCGCGTCCTCGTCTTCCAGAGTGTCGATGGATGTGAGGTCGAAATCGAGCGAGCCGATCTCCACGCGAATTGTCTTGTCGGTAAACGTCAGGAATTCGACACCGAGTTCGAACTGCCTGTCCTTGATCCGGGAGATGAGCTTGCGCATGTTGGCGAGCAGGCCGGATTGACTTGAGCCACTCCACAGTAACGCGGCCACATCTTCGCGCTTTGCTTCCATCTGCTTGGTATCAAGAAGATAACAGAGCGCTAAAAGAGCTTTTTCAGGAAAAGAAACATCACCGACGCGATCAACAAGTCTTAAGCGACCGAAGGTATGCAGTTTGAACTTCATGGTTGCTTTCCACAAGTCTCTGTCTCTCAGGATATATAACCTGTTCACACGATACGGCTTTCAAGGCAAGGTAATGATCGATCTCTTTTGTTTTAAATTATTGACGAAAGAGATCGCTGCTACGGCAAAACCGCTGCAGCGACCTGCTAGGCGATGTCGGCAGTGAGCCTTACTGGATAGTCCTGATGGGATTCTTCGGCGCTGGATCGAAGCCGACGAGATCTGTCGTCAGCTTGGCATAGGTGCCGTCGGCAACCATCTCGGCCAGAGCCTTGTTGACGGCCTTGACGAGTTCAGGCTTGCCTTTCTTGACCGCAAAACCCTTCTGGATATGGCTGATGGCTTCCGGAAGCACCTCGAGCGGCATCTTCGCCGACTTAATCATGTAGCCGGCCCCGATGGCGTCGGTGATCTCGGCGTCGATGTTGCCGTTGAGGAGATCCTGGATGCCGTCCGTCTCGGCCTTATAGGCCTTGACCGTGGCGCCCTTGTCTTCTGCCAGCTTGGCGAAGGTCGAGGATGCCAGCGCCCCGACGGATTTGCCCTTGAGATCGGCAGGCGTCTTGATGGCGGAGCCCTTCGGAACGACCACAGCCGCGCCGGATTCGAGCCAGCCATCGGCAAAGACGACCTGCTTCTGGCGCTCGGGCGTGATATCCATGGCGTCGCTGGTGATATCATACTGGTCGGCCTGCAACCCGATCAACAGCGATTCCCACTTGATGATGACCGGTGTGTATTCGAGACCGAGACGTTTGGAAATCTCCTTCATGACGCGGATTTCCAGGCCGTCGAGGCTGCCATCGGCACCACGCATGCTGAACGGCGGAAAGGTGCCCTCGGTAGCCACCAGCAATTTGCCGGGTTGCAGCAGTTCGAGATCGGCGGCCGAAGCCGGAGCGTGAGTGGAAAAGGCGGCCGCTGCGGCAAGCGCAAGGGCGATAAGCTGGCGTTTCATGACTGTTCCCTTCATTTTTCTTGATCGATATCCCCTGTCGTTTGCAACCGGGGTCAGTTTCTTCGGGCATGGCGCACGAGGAATAGGCAGGGTGCCTCAGCTGTTCACCGCGTAGCGGCGCTCCAGCCAGGCGGCAAGCTGGGTCAGGATCGTCGTCAGCAGCAGGTAGATGACCGCAACCGCAATGTAGAAATCGAACGGGCGGAAGGTCATCGCGATCAGCGTCTGGGCGTAGAGCGTCAATTCCACAACCGTAATTGTCGACAGCAACGAGGTATTCTTCAGCGTCGAGATCGCCTCGTTGGTGAGCGACGGCAGAACGATGCGGAAGACCTGCGGCAAGACGATCGTCCGCATCGTGGCAGCCTGGCTGAAGCCGATCGCCAGTGCGGATTCGGTCTGCCCGCGCGGGATCGCCATGAGGCCGCTGCGGATGATTTCAGCCACATACGCGCCGCTGTTTATGCCGAGCGCCAGCACGCCGGCGGTAAACGGCGACAACCGGATCCCGACCTGCGGAAAGCCGAAATAGACGATGAATATCTGGATGATCGTCGGCGTGCCGCGAATGAACCAGATGTAGAAGGCCGTGACCGAGCGAACGGCACGCCATTTCGACCGCTGGCCGAGAGCTGCGAGCAGACCGCAAATCCAGCTGACGACAATGGTGAGGATCGTCAGCCAGAAGACGGTCCAGGATGCCATCAGGAAGCCGGATCCGTAAAGACGGACATCCCCCAGGAAATCAGCCAGCATCATCATGCTCCCTCGATAGTTTCAGCAGGCGCGGAGCCATAGGCCAGGCCATCGTGAAGGATGCGATGGAGGAACTGCCGCAGCCGGTCGCTGCCGGGGTTGCGCAGAATATCGCGCGACCCCGTTTCGGCGATAACGCCCTTGTCGAAAAACAGGACGCGGGACGACACGTCGCGCGCAAAGGCAATCTCGTGGGTCACCAGGAGCATCGTCATGCCCTCGGCGGCAAGCGAGGCCATCAGCACGAGAACCTCGTGCACCAGTTCGGGATCGAGGGCCGAGGTCACCTCGTCGAACAGCATCATACGCGGTTTCATCGCCAGCGCCCGGACGATGGCGACGCGCTGCTGCTGGCCGCCGGAAAGCCGGGACGGATAGCTGTGGCGCTTGTCGTAGAGACCGATGCGCGACAGCAGTGCCTCCGCCTCTTCGACGGCCTGTGCCTTGGGAAGCTTCAACAGTTTCATCGGCGCATGGATGACGTTTTCGAGCACCGTCATGTGCGGCCAGAGATTGTAGCTCTGGAAGACCATGCCGACGCGGGTCCGCAGCGACTGCATCTGCGCCGGAGTCGGAAGAAAACGCGATTCCGTGCGGAAATCGAAAGACAGTTCCTCGAACTTCAGGAAGCCGGATTGCGGCATCTCGAGGCCGTTGATCGAGCGCAGGAAAGTGCTTTTGCCGGAGCCGCTGGCGCCAATGATCGAAACCACCTCGCCGGGCTCGACCGCAAGCGAAACACCCTTCAGGACCTCGTTGTCGCCAAAGCTCTTTCGGATGTCCTTGAGGACCAGAAGCGGTGTCGTGGGGGGCGGTGTAGCTTGGCCAGCAATTGCCGTCTCGGAAATGTCTGTCATCGTTCGGTTACCCAATACTCTCACCCCGGGAATGGCTCTAAGCCTGTTGCCGGGATTGCCTTTGCCTTACCGCCCACAGGAAGGGTATTCAGTATACCGCTGGAATTCAAGAACTGATTTCATACATTTACCAGCCGGCCCGTCATCAGACTGTTCTGATTGATTAAAATTTCACCCGGCCCATTAAATAATCAATTGAAGAAGCTCCGAGGTTTGACTTGGGAACACGCTTGGTGTACCCAATTTCCGTGCCGGTGAAGTTTCGACGTTTTGCCAATCCGCCGCCGCCCTGAATGCGTAGGATCTGCGAACGCAGCCACTGGCGCCATGGTCCGCCGACAGGAGTTTGACGATGAGCCGCTATTTCCCGCTGGACGAATATCAAAGCCGGTGGGACAGGGTGCTGGAAAACATGCGGTTGCATGGCTTAGAGACGGCCGTCGTCTTCGGACGTGGTGGCGGCACCACCGATAATTGCGGCGACATCCTCTATCTTTCGAACCACTACGCTATCAGCGGCGGCATGGATTCGCTGATCTGGTCGGCGCGGTCGTTCTCGGGCATCATTCTTCAACAGGGCAGGGAGCCGCAGCTCCACATCGACGAACCCGAGGTTCGAACCGATCTCGTCTCCATCTCCGACGCGCATTGTTCGAACCATCCCTTCCGCAGCGTGGCGAAGGCGTTGAACGACAGGGGCATCACGGGCCGCGTGGCGCTGGTCGGTACACAGTTCATCCCGATGAAATTCTACCAGCAACTGCTCGAGGAAGCGCCCGGTATCGACTGGGTGCCCGCAGACGACCTGGTGCGCGCCGCGCGGCGGATCAAGAGCCCGCTTGAGCTGGAGTGCTATCGCATCGGCGGCGAGACGGCCACGGCCGGGCTCAATCGCCTGATGGAGGGTCTGATGTCCGGCCTTTCAGAGCGGGAAGCCGCCGGCGAGGCGGCCCGCGAGGTGGTGCGGCGCGGCGGCCGGCTGCAGATGATCGGCACGAACCACGGCGAGACCCTCGGCTTCGACCAGCGCTTTCCGTTGACGGGCTACAGCGCCGATACGCCGAAGCCGGGCGATATCGTAACCGGCACGCTGCACGGCGCCTTTTACCAGGGTTACTATCTCGACCCCGGCCGTACTGGCGTGCGCGGCAGGCCGACCGCCGACCAGCGGAGGCTGATCGAGGCAGCGGCAAACATCGTCCATCGCCTGTCCGACATGATGCGCCCCGGAACTAAGCTTCTGGACGTCGCTGCCGAAGGCGACCGCCTGACAGCTGCCTTTGGCGGATCGGTCTCGCCGATCATGAAGAATTTCCCGTTCTATGGACACGGGATCGGCCTCGGCTTCGAGCAGCCGCGGATCTCGACTGTCATGTCGCAGCCTGACGATGTCGTCGATGAAAACATGGTGTTCGGAGTCGAGGCATTCCTGTCGCTCGATGGGGTCGGAGCGGCGTTCTTCGAAGACATCCTGATTATCGGCGGAGATGAAAACGAACTGCTGACCCGCTCGCCCGCATATTGGTGGTGAGCGCCTAATGCAATGACGGAAGAGCCGGCGGCCGGAGCCGCCGGTGGCTTGGCCTCAATGGGCGAAAACGCCGTCGAAATCCTTGAACCCCTTGACCTCGATCGGATTGCCGCTCGGATCGAAGAAGAACATCGTGCGCTGCTCGCCCGGCTCGCCTTCAAACCGTATGACCGGCGGTATGTCGAAAGCAATGCCCGCATGCTGCAGCCGTTCGGACAGCGCAAGCCAGGCATCGAGCGGCAGGACGACGCCGAGATGCGGCATCATTACCATGTGATCGCCCACCTTGCCGGTGCGGGTGACCTCGAACGGCTTGCCGAGATGCAGTGAAATCTGGTGTCCGAAAAAGTTGAAATCCACCCAGGTGTCGGTGGACCGGCCCTCTTCGCAGCCAAGCACGCCGCCATAGAACTGACGCGCCTCATCGAGATCGGTGACATGGTAGGCGAGATGGAAAAGCGAACGCATGGAGATGTCCTTTTCAGTGGTGCAACGGGGAGGAACCGGCTTTACCGGATGGTTAGATCGCGTGACAGGGTAGACAGAGGTTCGCAGCCTTCTTCGGTGACGATGACGGTTTCGGAAGCGCCGACCGTCCAGACGCCGTAGCTGCGCAAGGTCGCCGGCAGGTGAAACACCATGCCGGGCTCGATTATCCTATCCACGCCGGAAAACAGACTGAGCATGCCGCCCTCCCCCCAATCCGGCGCAAAGGCGACGCCCATGGAATAGCCGATCCGCTTACGGAATGCCGCGGTGTAGCCGCCATCGTCGATGACCCGCTGGGCTGCCTCGTGCGCCGCCGAGCACGGCACGCCCGGCCTGACTTCATGCAGCGCAGCCTCGAGCGCATGAAGCGAGCAATCCATCATCCGCCGTGCTTCGACGGGTGGCCCGCCGATCCACACCATTCGCATCAGCGCGGCATGATAGCGGGCATGGCTGCCGGCTAGTTCGAGGAACACCGGATCGCCGACCTCGAGACGGCGGCGGCGCCACGTCATGTGCGGCAGGCCGCTGCGGGGCCCTGATGACACCAGCGGCTCCATCGCCATTGCCTCGGACCCTGCGCGCGTGGCCGCATCGAGCATGGCAGCGGCGATGGCATTTTCGTCAGTCCCGGCGCCGCAGGCCGCAATCCCGGCCGCAATCCCTGCCTGCGCGTAGGTGGCTGCCAGCCGGATGGCGGCAAGTTCCGCAGGCGACTTCACCGCCCGGAGAGGGGCAATGATGCCGGAACCGTCGATGAGCGCGTTCCCCCCCGTCCGGAGCGAGATCTCGTCTGCCAGGACCGGCGGCAGAAACCAGCCGCCGAGCTCGATAGCAGGCCGGTGGATGCCACGTTCGCGCAGGACCTCGGCCAGGACCGCCGCCGGCGCCTCGCCGTCCTGATAGACGACGATGTCGTTGAGCCAGGTATTGGCGATCGAGCCCACCAGTTCAAGCTGGCGAACCAGCAGTGTCGCCTCCCCCTCGACCGGCATGACCAGCGCCTGGAAGGCAAAATAGCCCGCCGTCTGGCGGCCGGTCAGCCAGAAGATGTTTTCGGGCGTCGTGACGATCAGCGCCCGGTGGCCGGCAGCAGCGATGGCCACCCGGGCGCGGTCCTGCCGCGCCTTGAACTCGCTCTCGGGGAACGAGGCCTCGCAACCTCGGAATTCGGCATAGTCAGGCATGTCACGGTACTCGGTTCAGGCATGTCGTCCCGGGATCGGGACGGAAGAACGGATGGTCAGACAGTGATGAACGCTCAGCGCGCGAGCCATTTCAGAAACCGGCTGCGGACGCTGTCGAAATGCGCCTCCATGGCAGCAGCGGCGGCATCCGCATCCTGCGCCTCGATGGCGTCGATGACGGCGATGTGCTCGGCAGCCTGTTCAGCGAACCGGTCATGGGTGCGCGTGATCGTGCAGCGGCGCGCGATGCTGCGCATTTCCTGCAGCATGCCGGGCAGAAGACGCAGACCGGCAGCTTCGGCGACGGCCTCGTGGAATGCGTCGTCGTCCATCCAGAAACGATCGAAGGCGACATCCTCGGCCTCGACATAGGCGCGCATGACCCGGCGCGCCTCGACAAGTGCCGCCGTCATCGGCCGCCCTGCCGCACGGGCTGCCGCCGCCCCTTCGAGGAGACGGCGGATCTGGATGATCTCCAGCAACTGCTCGACGGTGACCGGCAGGATCATCAGGGTGCCGTTGGTCAGGCGAGAGACCACGCCTTCCTTCTGGAGCCTCGAGATCGCGGCCCTGAGCGGCGTGCGGGAAATGCCGGATTCCACTGCCAGTGTCCGCTCGGTCAGCAGGTCGCCGGCCTTGATGGCACCTTCGAGGATGCGCTGCTTGATGTCCCGGTAGGCCTGCTGTGCCAGTGTTTCCTTGTCGCTCATCGGGATATCCTCAAGGGATCGTTGAGGGCGGTCGCCGGCCGCTTGCCGGAGAGAGCAGTCAACACGTTGCGGGCGGACCCGACGGCCACGCGGCGCAAGGCTTCTTGCGTCGCGCCACCGAGATGCGGCGTGAAAATCACTCGGCCGGTCGAGGCAAGCGGCCCCAAGGGTGCATCATGGCTGTAGACATCGAGACCGGCTGCCGACACGCGACCGGTCTCGATGGCAACAGCAAGCGCGCCTTCGTCGACAAGCCCGGCGCGCGCGGTGTTGACCAGAATTGCGCCATGCCTGACCAGCGAAAGCGCTTGTTCGCCGATAAGGTGCTTCGTCTCCGGGCGCAGTGGCGTATGGAGCGACACAAGGTCCGACTGCTGCAATCCCGCCTCCAGCGTCGCCACACGCTCGAAACCATCGATATCGGCAACGCGTGGCGAATAGACCAGCACCCGCATATCGAGTGCCGCCTTGAGCATATGTCCAAGACCGGCGCCGGTGGCGCCCCAGCCAATTATCAGCGCGGTCTTGCCGGAAAGCTCGATAAACGTCTCGCATTCGCGAAAACCATGGGCGCCGCCGCGTTCGCTGCGGTCGGCGGCTGGAATACGCCGGGCCGCAGCCAGCGCCAGCGCCAATGCCAGTTCGGACACCGACCGCGCATTGGCGCCCGGTGTGTTGCAGACAAGGATGCCCTTCTCGGAGGCTGCATCCTTATCGACCGCATCGTGGCCGGCGCCGTGCACGACGATGACGCGCAGGATGTCGCTCGCGCCGATGGCCTCAGCCGAAAGGCCGGCGTCACGCGTGATCGCCGCATCGCAGCCGGAGATCATCCGTGCGACCGTTTCCATGTCCGGCTTCGGGCAGAGCACGGGTTCGACGCCGGCGCGGCGCAACAAATCCAGTCCATCCGCATGGACCGGCTGAACGACAAGGCATCTCATGCGCCGGTTCCTCCGGGGGGTAGCGCGAGCTTCTCGAGAACCGCGTCGCGTGCATGGGTGACATGCTCGGCCATCAGCAGAGCTGCACGGTCGCCATCGCCGCTGCGCAAGGCTGCAAGAATTCCCAGATGCTCCTCGCAGCTTTTCAGGAAGCGGTCCGGCAGATGGGTGTGGTCGAACATGCAGGTCCGGCGGCGCAGGTCGGCAATTGTGGACACCATCATCTCGCTGCGGCTGGCCTCGGCGATAACCCGGTGGAGGTCGTCATCCACCCGTCTCTGCTCGTCTTCTTCGCCGGGACCTTCGTCGTGCAGGCGGCGGACCCGCAATTCGAGCGCCTCCAGCGCCGCCGGTGGCACCGCGACCGCCTGCTGGGCACAATGGGATTCCAGCACCCGGCGCAGGAAGAAGATTTCCTCCACTTCGGCCGCCGTCAGCCTTCGCACCTTGAGGAAGCGACCATCCTGCACAGCCAGACCTTCGGCCTCGATACGCTTGATCGCTTCGCGCACCGGCGTCCGCGACATGTCGAGCGTTTCGCCCAGCTTCGCCTCCTGCAGCGCATCTCCCGGCGTCAGCGCGCCGGACAGGATCATTTCGATGATTTTGCCATAGGCCCGTTGGGCAAGCGGCTGGCTCATGACACTCTGCCTCCTGATCGATCGCTGCTTTCGGGCTTGACGGCGAGGTTGTCGAGGATGCCGCCTAGAAGATGTCTCTCGGCGACCAGCAATTCCTCGGCCTGTTCCTGCGCGATGCGGGCAAAGCGGATGGACCGGCCGCTGACCGCCTGCGCCAGGCGAGGCAGGTCGACGGAGGCCACCGTGGCAATCTTTGGATAGCCGCCGGTCGTCTGTCGCTCGGCCATCAGCACGATCAGCCTGCCGGACGACGGCACCTGGATCGAGCCGGCCGAGGTGCCGTCCGAAACGATGTCATGCCCGCCGTCTGCTGCAATTGGCGGCCCGTCGAGCATCTGGGCCATGCGATCCCGCGCGGCCGACACCACGAACGATGCCTCGAGAAATATCTCCGATGCGGCTTTGGAGAAATAATCGTCCTGCCGGCCGCAGACGACGCGGATCGGGCCGCCACTGCGCCGAAAGGGCTGCCGGAGGGCGCGGTTGGGCAATGGGGCAGCGTCGCCGAGCGGCAACCGGTCGCCAATCTCCAGCCGCCGGCCTTCGTGACCACCGAGCCCGGTGCGCAAATGGGTGGAACGCGATCCGAGAACCGGAACGGTATCGATCCCGCCCGAGATCGCCAGATATCCCCAGACGCAATCGCGGAGCGCGCCGATGGCGAGCGTCATGCCGGGCAACAGGTGATGGCTCTCCCACGGGTGGACTTTGTCGCCATCGATCCTGACATCGACATCGCCACCGGTGACGGCAAAGCGAACCGGCCGGGTGACTGTAAAACGACCGCCGACGGCAGCAAACTCGAGCGCAGCCGATGTTGCGGGGTTGCCGACAAGGGCATTGGCGATACGAAACGACGGCCCGTCCATAGGGCCGGCACCGGAGACGCCGGCATGCTGCAGGCCTTTCCGCCCGAGATCCTGGACGGTCGTCATCGGTCCCGTGCCATGGATTTCGAGGAAGCTCATGACGTCGCCCCCTCCCCAGCAGCCGAGGTACGCTCGAACTGCGATGCCTCGTCTTCGCTGACGGGCCGGAAGCGGACCCGATCACCGGCACCGAGCAGGAAGGGCGTGGCGCGGGAGGGGTCGAACAGGCGAAGCAGCGTCCGGCCGATAAAGCGCCAGCCGCTCGGCCCGGGAACGGAATTGATGCTTGCCTGCTTGCCTCCGATACCGATGGCGCCGGCCTCGATCCTCTGGCGGGGCGTGGGCAGTCGCGGCGTGTGCAAAATCTCCGGCAGGCCGCCGAGATAGGCAAACCCTGGCGCAAAGCCTATCATGTAGACCCGGTATTCGACGGAGGAATGGAGCTCTATAAGCTGGGACACCGTCATCCCCTTCATGCCGGCAAGTTCCTGCAAATCCAGTCCCACCGCGCCGCCATAGACAACGGGGACGTCGAAGCGCTGCGGGTGGACGCTGCCAACTACCAGCGTATCCAGCCGCTGCTGCAGCGTCAGCGCCAGGCTGCGGCCTCGAACGACGGCGGGATCGTAGACCACCATCAGCGAGCGGTAGGTCGGCACCAGTTCCTCGACGCCATCCACCGGGCTGTCGGCCATGCTCGCGGCAAGCGCGATCACCCGTTCGCTGACGGCTTCGTCGATGGTATCCGCGAGCTCAACCGACAAGGCGCTATCGCCGCAAGCAAGAATGCGGGGAAACGTCCTCACCATTGTCTGCGGTCCCCTTCCGTCCATCCGAGTAAGGTGCGATTATCGGTTGTCATATTATATTGCTATTTCAGTATACCAACTGTATGTCAACCGAAAGTGCTTTTTCGCGCGACCGCCCGGTCGTAAACTGCGCATGACATCAGTCTGCTGGCCTGACGCCTATCCTGCAAGGAGATCCCAGCCATGGCAACCGTAGACCTCAATTGCGACATGGGCGAAAGTTTCGGCGCCTACAAGATCGGCGACGACAGCGCTATGCTGGAGGTGATTTCGACCGCCAACATTGCCTGCGGCTTTCACGCCGGCGATCCCGTAGTGATGCGCGATACGATCCTTGCCGCCAAGGCGCGGGGCGTGGCCATCGGCGCCCATCCGTCCTTCATGGATCTCTACGGCTTCGGCCGCCGTCGCATCTCGGGCGAACGGCCGGAAGATCTGGAAGCCCAGATCATCTACCAGATAGCCGCGATGCAGGGGATGGCAAGAGCGCTCGGCTGGCCGATGACCCACGTCAAGACCCATGGCTCGCTCGGCAACATGGCGGCGGAAGATGCGGAGCTTGCGGACGTCTGCGTTCGCGCCATCAAGGCCGTCGACCCGTCTCTGGTGTTCGTCACCCTCCCCTATTCCGAGACGATGAAGGCGGCGGAATCCGTCGGCCTGCGGGTTGCCTGCGAGGTCTACGCGGACCGGACCTACGACGATACCGGCATGCTGACATCGCGGCAGAAGGAGGGCTCGGTCATCCACGACCTGCAACAGAGCGTCGACCAGGTCCTGTCTATGGTCCGGGATGGATTGATCCCCACCATCGGCGGCAGAATGCTGCCGGTCGAGGCTGCAACGATCTGCGTCCATGGCGACAATCCCAGCGCCGTCGCCATGGCCCGTGCCCTGCGTGCATCGCTTTCGGCACACGGCATCGATATCGCCCCTTTCGCAAAACCCGCTCTTTGACCGAGGACCCAAACTTGACCCGCATTGTTTATCTGAATGGCGACTGGCTTGCTGAAACCGACGCGAAAGTCTCCGTGTTCGACCGCGGCTTTCTGTTCGCCGATGCCATCTACGAAGTGACTGCCGTGATCGGTGGCAAGCTGATCGACTACCAGGGCCACTCCGCCCGCCTGCAGCGCTCGCTGTCCGAACTCGATATCGCCTGCCCGCTGTCCGAGACCGCACTGCTTTCCGTGCATCGGGAACTCGTCAGCCGGAATGGGCTCGACGAGGGGCTGATCTATCTGCAGATCAGCCGCGGTCCTGCCGACCGCGATTTCGCCTTTCCGGCAAAACCGGAGCCGACCATCGTGCTCTTTACCCAGGCAAAACCGGTGCTCGCCAATCCCCGCAACGAGACGGGGATCGCGGTTGCCACCGTTCCGGACTGGCGGTGGGAGCGCCGCGATATCAAGACCGTCCAGCTGCTTTACCCTTCAATGGCAAAGATGGAAGCGATGCGGCGCGGCGCCGACGACGCCTGGCTGGTGGAGGACGGGCTCGTCACCGAGGCCAGCTCTGCAACGGCGCATATCGTCAAGACCGATGGCACGCTGGTAACTCGTGGCCTCTCCCACGCGATCCTGCACGGAATTACCCGGGCAAGCATCATCGACCTTGCGCGTGGCGCGGGCATTGCCGTCGAGGAGCGTGGGTTCAGCGTCGAGGAAGCCAAGCAGGCTGCAGAGGCTTTCGTGACGTCCGCGACCAATTTCGCAACGCCGGTGGTCAGGATCGACGACACAACGATCGGCGATGGAAAACCCGGCCCGATCTGCCGGCAGCTGCGCGACCTCTACACGGCAAGCCGCCTTTCCACGGCGATCTGACCGTCATTCAACCGAAAAGGCTGTCGCGATTGCTCGCGGCAGCCTTTTTCGTTTTCGAAGGGCTCAGTTCTTGACGGTGTCTTCCAGGAAGAAGCGTCCGAGCGGGTTCTGGTAGAAGTTGTCGATATTCTTGCGCGAGACGTTGATGTAGGGGCTGTAGTAAAGGTCGATCCAGTTGACATCGTCCTTGGCGATCTTCTGGAGATCGACATACATCTGCTCACGTTTTACCGGATCGAGTTCCAGGCGAGCGGCAGCCACCAACGCCTTCACCTTCTCGTTCTTGTAGTGGGTCGAATAGTTGTTGTTCGAGTCGTGGCCGAGCACGAATGTCGTCTTCTGGTCCGGATCGAGGATGTCGTTTGTCCAATAATTGACCGACACATCGTAGTCGCCGGCAACGATCATGTCCCACTCCTGGCTGGCATCGACTTTCTGTAGGGTCGCGGTGATACCGGCCTTCTGCAACTGCTGCTGCAAGAGCACGGCAATCTGCTCGTCGACCTCGTCGCCGGCACGCACGAGATAATTAAGTTTCAGGTCCGAGGCTCCCGCAGCAGCCAGCATCTGCTTTGCCTTTTCCGGATCGTAAGGGCGCTGCATGTTGTCGGCGTAATAATAGAGTGCGCCCTTCGGAATGTACGAATTGGCGACGGTTCCCTGGCCGAAGGTCACAGCATCGACGATTGCCTTCTTGTCGATGGCCAGATCCAGCGCCTGTCGGACCTCCTTCTTGGCGAGGGCGCCATGCTCGTGGTTGATCAGCAAGTGGTCTTCACGGGTGGACGGGTCGATATCGACGTTGAGGTTGGCATCCTTCTTCAATTCGGCGACGCGGGAGAAGGGAACGAAGATCGCAGTGTCGAGCTGGCCGGCCTGCACGTTCAGCATGCGGGTGTTGTCGTCGGGAACCGAAATCCATTCCACGCCATCGAGCTTGACGCGATCGGCCTGCCAGAAATACGGGTTCTTCTTCAGGATGACGCGGTCGCCGCGACGCCATTCGTCGACGACGAAGGCACCGGAAGCAATTGGCTTCTCGCTGTAGCCATCCGATCCGAGCGCCTCCATGCCCTTCTTCGAAATCACGGAGGCGTTGGGCAGAGCCAGCGTCGACAGGAAGGGCGCGGACGGGTTCTTGAGCTTGATCGTCATGGTGCGGGGGTCGGTCGCGACTGCGGTGTCGATCACCTTGAACGAGTCGCCCCAGAGCGATGCCTTGTCGTCGCGGATACGCAACAGGCTGTAGGCAGCATCTTCAGCCGTCAGCGGCGAGCCGTCTGAGAACTTGGCGTCGCGGATCTTGAAGACGTAGGTCAGTCCGTCCTCTGAGATCTTCCAGCTTTCGGCCAGTCCCGGCTCCAGTTTCGTGCCGGTCTTGTCGACGCGGACAAGAACGTCGTAGACGTTGGAGAACACCCAGTTGTCGATATTCTGGGCCGTCTTGATCGGGTCGAAGGTGGTCGAGTCCTCGCGGCGGCCGATGGTCAGAACGCCGGCCGCTTCGGCAAAGCTGGCGCTGAGGGTGAGGCCCGCGACGATGAGCGCGAGGCCAGCAGTCTTCCATTTCCTGGTCATGATGTCGTTCCCTTTTTTGTTATGACAGTCGTTCGAGTGAAGGTGGTAGCGTCAATCGCTGCTCGCAGGCGATGTCGGCAAGCAAGGGCTTATCCGGATCGATATCGGGAATCGCTGCGATCAGGGCTGCGGTGTAGGGATGCTTCGGCCGGGCGAAAACCTCTGCGCAGAGCCCCTCCTCGACGATCTCGCCGCGATACATGACGACGACCCGGTCGCAAAGATTGCGCACGATGGCGAGGTCATGGGCGATGAAGATCAGCGTCAGGTTCATCTTCCGCTTCAGATCCCGGAACAGTTCGATGATCTGCGCCTGGATCGTCACGTCGAGGGCGGCGACGCATTCGTCTGCGATGATCAGTTTCGGATCGACGGCCAGCGCCCGGGCGATCCCCGCCCTCTGGCATTGCCCGCCGCTCATGCTGCGCGGCCGGCGGTTGGCAAACTCACGCTCCAAGCCGACAAGGTCCAGAAGCTCGCCGATCCGCGCCGGAATATCGGCGGCAGAGGTCTTGCCCTGCACGCGCAGCACTTCGGCCAGCATGTCGCCGATGCGCAGACGGGGATTGAGTGCGTTGTAGGGATCCTGAAACACCATCGCCGCCTCATGGCGCAACTTGTCGAGGGCGGCGCGCCTCTGCTGGGCAAGATCGATACCCTCGAACGAGACATGGCCGGAGGAGAGCGGTGTCAGGCCGAGAATGGCGCGGGCGAGCGTGCTCTTGCCGCTGCCGGATTCGCCGACCACCCCGACACTTTCTCCGGGCATGATCCGCAGGCTCACGCCGGAAACCGCAGTGACGGTTTTCGCGCCGGCCTTGAACAGCCCACCGCCCAGGGCAAAGCGCACATAGAGGTCGTCCACCTCGAGAAGCGGCCGCTCAACCGGCTTTGCGGCGCTGACGCATCCGACGGAGAACGGCGCCTCTTCGACGATAGAAGGATGGCTGGCGATCAGGCTGACCGTATAGGGATCGCGCGGCGCGGACAGGACCTGGCGCTTCGACCCCGTCTCCAGCAATCGTCCGCCACGCAGCACCGCGATCCGGTCGCAGGTCTGGGCGACGATGCCGAGGTCATGGGTGATGAGAATGATCGAAAGGCCGCGCTTGTCGCGGATGTCCATCAGCAGCCGCAGGATCTGCGCCTGGATGGTGACATCGAGGGCAGTCGTCGGCTCGTCGGCAATCAGGATCTTGGGGTTGCAGGACAGAGCAACCCCGATCATCGCGCGCTGCCGCATTCCGCCGGAAAATTCGTGGGCGTAGCTGTCGTACTGGCGGACTGGATCGGGCAGCCCGACCTGGCCCAGAATGTCGATGGCTGCGGCCTTCGCGTCACGCGGGCTTGCATCCTGATGATAGCGGATACCTTGGGCAATCTGATCGCCGATCCGCATGACGGGGTCGAGGTGGCTCGTCGGGTTCTGGAAGATCATGCCGATCTCCGCCCCCCGGACCTTCAGCATCTCGACGTCGCTGATTTCGGTGAGGTCGCGGCCATCCAGCAGCACGGAGCCGCTGTCGATCTTCAGGCGCGACGACGGCATCAGACGCACCAGCGAGCGGCAGAACAGGCTCTTGCCGGAGCCGCTTTCGCCGACGAGCCCGACAATCTCGGCCTTGCCGACGTCGAGCGAGACAGCATCGATGAGCGTCCTCTCCTCGCCGAGGCCATGCAGCCTGACGGTCAGATCCCGGACAGAGAGAAGGGGACTGATCATTCCTGTACTCCGAAGAGTTCGCCAAGCGCATCGCCGAGCATGCTGAAACCGAAAGCCAGGAGGACGATGGACAAGCCGGGAAACAGCGTGATCCACCAGGCCGTCGTCAGGAAGCTCTGTCCCTCGGCCACCATGACACCCCATTCGGCAAGCGGCGGCTGCACGCCGAGGCCGAGATAGCTGACTGCGGCGCCGCTGAGGAGAACCAGCACTGCATCCGACATCGAGAACACCAGCGATCCGGCGATAGCATTGGGCAGCAGATGCCGGAACATGATGCGCGGGCGGCTGAAACCGAGGCTGACGGCCGCGACCGCGTAGTCGCTGCTTTTCAGCACCAGCATCTGCGCACGGATGAGCCGCGCATAGGACACCCATCCCACCAGCGCCATGGCGACATAGAAGCTGCCGAGCCCAGGCCCGAGGATGGCGATAATCGACAGCATCAGCACCAGAAAAGGGAAGGCAAGGATGATATCGACGAGCCGCATGAAAACCGCGTCGACCGGCCCACCGAAGAAACCGGCGATAGTGCCGACCGTCGTGCCGATCATGAAGGGAAAGAGAACCCCGATCACCGCAATCTGTAGATCGATCCGCGTACCCCAGATGACGCGGGACAGGATATCCCGCCCGAAATTGTCGGTGCCGAAGGGATGCAGCAACGTCGGTGCCTGCAGACGCACATCGCCGGCCTGGAGGACCGGGTCGTAGGGCGCAATCAACGGTGCGCCGACTGCCACGAGCACGAAGAACAGCAGGATGCCCGCGCCGATGGCCAGGGTCAACCGGCCCCCGAAGACGCGGCGCCAGCCGAACGCAGTGGAAAACGCCAATGGCACACTCATAGCCGCACCCGCGGATCGACCATCACCGTCGCGATATCGGCAATGAAGTTGATGAACACCGTGGCGCAGGCAAAGACCATGGCGACACCCTGGACCACCATATAGTCGCGGGAGAAAATGGCGCGGACCAGCAGTTGCCCCATGCCGGGCAAGGCAAAGACGGTTTCGACGACCACGGTCCCGCCGATGAGCCATCCGATGTTGACGGCAAGCAGGTTGATGGTCGGCAAAAGAGAGTTAGGCAGGACGTGGCGCCAGAAGACGGTGCTTTCCGGCATGCCCCTCGCCCGCACCGCAGTTGCGACGTCGGATTTCAGGCCTTCGATCATCGCGGTGCGCAGGCTGCGGGTGAGAACGGTGGAGAGCGACAAGGCAATGGTCAGGCTCGGTAACAGCAGATGGGCGGCCTTATCGCCGAGCGTATTGCCGTAGCCGGAGACCGGCAGCCAACCGAGATCAACGCTGAAGAGGATGATTAGCATCAGCCCCAGCCAGAACGGCGGGAAGCCGATGCCGAACGTCGAGACGACGCGAATGATGTGGTCGGGCGCGCGCCCATTGCTGCGCGCCGCAATCGCTGCCAGCGGCACGGCAATCAGCACCGACAGGACGACGCTTGTCGCGACCAGTGCCAGCGTCGGCTCTATACGGGTGAGGATGAGCTTCAGCACGTCGATCTTGTAGAGGATGGATTTGCCCATTTCGCCATTGGCGAGATTGCGCAGGAAATAGAAGTACTGCACCCACATCGGCTCATCCAGGCCGTACTGGGCGCGGATATTGGCGATGGCACTGGGCGTCGCGCGGGTACCGAGAATATTGCGCACTGGATCGCCGGGAATGAGACGGACGAGGATGAAGGTGATGACACTGATGCCGAACAACACGGGCACGAACTGCAGCGGCCGGGTCAGGATGAACTTATAGCGATGCATCGTGGCGCACTCCCCCTCGCTCCAGCCGGACCTCTTTGCACTCACATGGCATCAGGCAGCCTTTTGCCGGGTCAGGAAATCGAGAAGCGCCGGGTAGTAGTCGCCAGGATTTTCGTAGAACGGCATGTGGCTGGCGTTGGAGAAAACCTTAAGATCGGCATTCGGCAGGGCCAGCTTCATGCGCAGGGCGCAGGCCGGCGTCAGTTCGTCGTGCTCGCCTACCGTGATCAGCACCGGCAGCGTCAGTCGCCCCAGATCCGGGATGCGGTTCCAATCCTTGAGATTGCCGATATAGAGGAACTCGTTCGGCCCCTGCATCGCCATGTAGGGTGCCATGTTCCAGTCATCGAGCGAGCGGCGGACAGGCGCCGGCCATTCGGCAAGCCGGCAGACATGGCGGTAGCTGAGGATGGTCAGCACCGCCTGGTATTCGGGATGGTCGTAGGTCCCTTGCGCCTCGTGCTTCTGCATCATCGCCACGGTCTCGGGCCCGAGCGCCGCCCGCAACCGGTCCAGTTCCTGGATCAGATGCGGCATGTCAGCGACAGTGTCTTCGAGAATGAGGCTAAGGAGATTGTCCGGGTAGCGCAATGCATAATCGATGGCGAGCCAGCCGCCCCAGGAGTGACCGAGCAAATGCACCTTGCCGAGGCCCAGCGCCTGGCGGACCGTCTCTGTCTCCTCGACATAGCGCTCGATTGTCCATAGCGCGGCGTCATCCGGCCGATCCGATGCCCCCGTCCCCAGCTGGTCGAAAGTAACGACCCTATAGCCCTTTGCGGCAAGGCAGCTGTGCGCTTCACGAAGATAGTCGCAGGCAAGCCCCGGTCCGCCATTCAGGCAAAACACCGTTTCACTGCCGCTGCCGAAGCTGTAAGCCACGACCTTGAAGCCGTCGACTTCGACCTCGTAGCGGGCGTCCGGCTGCATTTCATGCCACATCGATGGGGCTCCAGGAAGATTTCTCTTGCTCAACTTTTAGGCATGACTAAATTTTTACCGGAAACCGGCTGCGTTACCAGCTATAAGAAGTGATAGGTCGCGGTTCGACGACCGGGGAAACAGCGATGCTCGATGAGATTGGGACGATCCGACGGCAGTTCACTGCCCACAACACCCTCGACGGGCGCATCGACCACGCGTTCGAGGCGATCAAGAAGCTCGGCTTTGAGGCGCTGATCTACGACTACACGCCGGTGCCCTACGACCTCGACGGCGGCATCATGCTTCCCTCGCTGCTGAAGCTGCGCAATATCTCCGACGACATGCACGAATACTGGTTCGACCGCGGTTATTTCCGGCTCGACCCGGTACAGCAGGTAGCATTGCGCACCTCGACGCCGTTCTTTTGGGACTACGACCGGCGCGCCGGTACGGTCATCAACAGGTTTATGAGCGAAGCCAGCGAACCCGTTGCCCGCTATCTCAGCGAGCACGACATGTCGACGGGCGTCACCGTGCCGGTTCACATGCCGCGCGGCGACTATGCAACTGTTACCGGCATCAGGTTGGGGCAGAACGGCGACTTCAAGAAACATGCCCTGCGTTACATCGCCGACTTCGGGCTGCTTGCCCATGTCTTCCACGAGGCGGCCTTTTGCCTGTTCGACAATTCTGCCCTGACGGTCGCCAAGATGCGGTTGACAGAGCGGGAGCGGGAATGCCTGCGCTATTCCGCCGAGGGACTTTCGGCCAAGGAAATCTCGCGGATCATCGAGCGCTCCGTGCCGACCGTCGTCATGCACCTGAATGCCGCTGCCCGGAAGCTCGGCGCTAGGAACCGCACCCAGGCCGTCGTCCGCGCCACCCATTACCGGCTGCTGGAAACCCCGCCATCCTATAACTTGTGATAGCTGCCAGTGGCACACCTCCGCCTCTATGCTGCTCCCGATAGTTCATCGAGATGGAGACACAGGTGGCCGACGTGACCTCGAAAGAAGATTATCTGCCGTTCCGGACCTACCGGACCTGGTTCCGCATCACCGGATCGCTCGACAGCGACCGGCTACCGCTGGTGGTGGCCCATGGCGGTCCCGGCTGCACCCATGACTATGTCGACGCATTCAAGGAGATCGCGGCCCTGGATGGCCGGGCCGTCATCCACTACGACCAGCTTGGCAACGGCAACTCGACCCGCCTGCCGGACAAGGGCCCGGACTTCTGGACGCCCGCCTTGTTCCTTGAGGAGCTCGACGCTCTTCTCACCCATCTCGGCATCCAGCACCGCTATGCCTTTCTCGGGCAGTCCTGGGGCGGGATGCTCGGCGCGGAACACGCGGTGCGGCAACCAGACGGCCTGACGGCGCTCGTCATCGCCAATTCCCCGGCCAACATGCACACCTGGGTATCGGAGGCCAACCGCTTGCGCGAAGCATTGCCACAGGACGTCCAAGACACCCTGCTCCGCCACGAACTCGCAGGCACGCTTACCGACCCCGACTATATCGCCGCCTCACGCGTCTTCTACGACCGCCACGTCTGTCGGGTCACCCCCTGGCCTCCCGAAGTGGCCCGGACGTTCGAGATCATGGAAGAAGACAATACAGTCTACCGCAACATGAACGGACCGACCGAATTCCACGTCATCGGCACCATGAAAGACTGGACGATCGAGGACCGGCTGGGCCGGATCACCGCCCCGACGCTGCTGATCTCCGGAAAATACGACGAAGCGACGCCGCTCGTGGTCAAGCCTTATGTCGACCGGGTGCCTGATTGCCGATGGGTGCTGTTCGAACATTCCAGCCATATGCCGCATGTCGAGGAAAAGAATCTCTGCATGCAGACGGTCTCCGCATTTCTCTGCGCGCACGATTGATCCCAAATTACAGGGCTTACGGCATCTGTCGTCAAGACAAGCCGCCAGCCAGCGATGAACAAGGGGCAGTACGGGCCGCAATTTGTGGGCCGCAGAGGAAAATCGGCCTGCAACGGCAATGCCGGCACATTTGCTGTTGCAGGCGGGGAGTGAATTGTGTATCCCCGCCTCACCAACGGTTCGGAGTGTAGCGCAGCCTGGTAGCGCATCTGGTTTGGGACCAGAGGGTCGGGAGTTCGAATCTCTCCACTCCGACCAACTTCAGCTTTTAAAGCTGACCTTTCCCCTTTCACAATTTGTGATGTTGTCGTGCGGCCCGTGCCGTAGGTGCTTTTGCGTTGTTGGCGCGAATCGCGAACCCTTCATCGCTTGCCCGGCGTCTTGGGTGACGTTCCCAGGCCGTTTGTCACCCCCTTCCCCGTTCCGTTTTCCGACCAACGCACACGGTCGACAATCCACATGCCGCCGCAAATTCGGCATCGACATTAAAATACAAACTGTATACAACGAAACATCGCCGCGAGACCGCTGCTGACCGACACCATGATGGAGAGTGCAATGACTTCCAATATTTTCACCGGCTGCATTCCGGCCCTGATGACGCCATGCAATGCCGACCGCAGCCCCGACTTCGACGGTCTCGTGCGCAAGGGCAAGGAACTGGTCGCGGCCGGCATGTCTGCCGTGGTCTATTGTGGATCGATGGGCGACTGGCCACTGCTGACGGACGAGCAGCGGATGGAAGGCGTCGAGCGCCTGGTGAAGGCCGGTCTTCGCGTCATCGTCGGTACCGGCGCCGTCAACACCCGGATGGCAGCCGCTCACGCAGCCCACGCCCAGCGCGTCGGCGCCCACGGCCTGATGGTCATACCGCGCGTGCTGTCGCGCGGCACATCGGTTTCGGCCCAGCGCGCCCATTTCAAGACGGTTCTCTCGGCTGCCCCAGAACTTCCGGCTGTCATATACAACAGCCCCTATTACGGCTTTGCCACACGCGCGGACCTGTTTTTCGAACTCCGCAACGAACACAAGAACCTTATCGGTTTCAAGGAATTCGGTGGTCCGTCCGACCTTCGCTATGCGGCTGAAAACATCACCAGCCGCGACGACGGCGTCACATTGATGGTCGGCGTCGATACCGCGGTCTTCCACGGTTTCGTCAATTGCGGCGCGGCTGGCGCCATCACCGGGATCGGCAATGTCCTGCCCCGCGAAGTCCTGCATCTTGTTTCCCTGTCCGAGGCCGCAGCCGCCGGCGATGCAAAGGCCCGCGCCCACGCCCTGGAACTCGAAGCGGCGCTTGGCGTCCTGTCCTCCTTCGACGAAGGCCCGGATTTGGTTCTCTACTACAAGCACATGCTCGTGCTCACCGGCCATCCCGAATTCACGCTGCACTTCAACGAAACGGACAGCCTGTCCGACAGCCAGCGCGGTTTCGTCGAAAAGCAGTTTGCTCTGTTCCAGACCTGGTATGCCGATTGGTCGAAGCAGTTTGCCGCAGTCGGCGAAAGCAAGGCCGCCTGACGCTATAGAACTTCAAAACTCGTTGCCAAGGCTCAGCAAAAATTGCCGCGAGCCTTGGCTACCTCTTGACCGATGCCCGAACTATTTACCTCGAAAAAACCATTTTTACGAATGTCAGCCATTTGCAGTAATGAGCAGTCGGTAGCTTATCGGTAGTAAAAAGGCATAACGCTTCCATTGCTCAGACCTGAGCGTGGCCGAATTGACAACGCGGGTATCCTGTCTAGCAAATCGCCATCTACCATTATCTCACCCTGTCTCCTCGCGTCTACCGGCATTGGCCCTGCCGAGTGACATCGGCATCGGGCCGATGGCGAACTCGCCGCGCTCCGTCCTGCAGGTGAGGTCGCGCAGATATCTGACGGCCGACGTGATGCTGCCGGCCCGTTCCAGCACGCAGGCCGTGACGGTCGCCGCATTCTCGGGCCCCATGATGGCGCATGCCTCCTCGCAGGCGCTGGGGCTGACCCCCATCAGGTCTCGCCAATTGCCGATACTGCCGCCCGGGCCGTAGGACAGGATTTCCGGGCAGGCCTGCAACACAAGCCCGAGCGGAAACGCCTTTAGGCCCGGTTGATCTCTGCTCGCCGTCGTGGTTTCACCAAACGGCCATCCGTTAGGCTTTTGCGCTCGAAAGCCTCATCCGCCGCAGGGGCCTCATCGATCTCTTCGACAATAGGCGTGATGTCATGGATGTCGGGCGAGCGTGGGATCCGGGCTATGAGATCGCGGAAATGCCCTTGTACCATAGGCCAGTCACCCGGCACGCCCTCTTCCAGCGCCGTCGCGATCAGCTTGGCAATGTCACGCCGGCAGAGCGACAGGCGCTCGCGCATCGCCCTGAGCGGGCTCGGTCGACGGTGACCTGCGCTGCCAGTGTCTGGATTCATCAGAGCGGGCAATCAGCGGGGCGATATTGAAGCCATAGGCCTGGTCGACCTCCCCCTCCCCGTCCCGGCGCGCAAAGCGCTTGCCGTTCGGGCTATCCTTGCGCACCAGCAATCCGGCGTCCATCAGCGCTGCCAGATGGCGGTGCAGCGTCGCTGGCGCAATGCCGTGGGCGCGGATCGACAGCTGGGCGTTGGAGGGAAAGACAGCGAGGCCGTGCTTTGCACTGAGCTCATTGCCCGGATAGAAGCTCAGCAGCGCGTTAAGCACCGCCAGCGCCCTGTCGGAAAGACCGAGCATTGGCTTGCCAGCAGGCCAAGCGTCATCTCCCGCCGACCAAAGGGCGTCGTCACACTTCCTGTCTGCATTTTCTCGTCACCTTCGATAAGGCAATAGAAATCTGCTCACCAAACGGAGCCAACATTCTTGATGGTGTTTCCGGAAAATGCGATTCGCAAGCTGCGAGACTTAGAGAAAGCTTCCGTGACGGCAACGTTCGGGGGCTTTTTTCTTTTGCGGTACAGTCCTCTTTTGCTTCGTTAAAACGGGTTCGCGATGCTGGGGCTTAATCTGCCTGTTGCTCCGCGAGATAGGATTGATGCAGCTGCGCTAGTCGTGCGGCGACGTAATCGGCAAAAGCCGGTGCCGTCTTTTCGTCGAACACGATATTGATCTTTGAACCTCCGCGCTCGAGCGTCGCCAGCTGGACACCGGCACTGCTTTTCACAGCTTCGGGCTTCTTGCGCGTCTTCTGGACAGCCAGACATTCCATCACCTGCCCGAAACGGCTGTCGCTGTCGGCATCCTTGAATGCCCGGCTATCGAGCAGGCTTTGAAGCGCGGAACCCTGTTTTGCATCGGCGAGACGTTCTGCAAGTGCCACCCATCGCGGACGGCCGGCCCTCGGTGCCGAGCCTATCGCTTCGATAAGCGACCGCGGCACCGAATGGGCGACGCTCATCAGCCTCGACAGCTGCGTCTTCTCCATGCCGAGCGACGACATGATGACGCGACGGTCGAAGCCGCGTTCTTCCAGCGCAAGAGCAAACAGTCCGCGCTCGATATAGCTGAGGTCGGCACGTGCCGAATTTTCCTGCCCCTGGATAACCACCAGCTCTTCATCGCTGAGGTTCTGCACCACGGCCTTCACCGGCCGCTTGAGGGCCGCCATGACGCGTACGCGGCGATGACCGAAGGCGATCTGGTAGCTGTCCGGCTTGTCAGGGTGAGGGCGAACGAGGATGGGACTTTTCTGGCCGGATTCACGAATTGCATCGGTGAGACGGGCCAGATCGACACCATCGTCAGCGAGGCGATCCGAAATGAAGGAGGCTTCTATTTTATCCGTCGGTATTTCGACAACAGCAGCACCAGCTGCGATCAGCGCTCTCGCCTGATCGGCAGCGCTGGCGATATTGCCGAGGGAGCGACCCATCGCACCAACGGCACCGGAACGGATGTGATGAAGCTTCTTTTCCGCTGGCAGTTCGACCTGCGGGGCAGGGTCACCAGCTGTGGAGTTGCCAGTTGGCAACTCCTGTTCACGGCGCGAAAGCATGGCCTTGAGAGTGTCTTTTCTGCTCATGTCGCCCTCCGCCAGGCCTGCCTGATCAGGCTCTCGATTTCACCGTTGACTGCATCCAGAGATTCGATGGCGCGGTCATAGGTGTTCTTGGAAAAGTTCTCCCGGCCTACCTCGTAGAGCGTCTGCTTGGAGAGACCGGCATCCGACACCGCCGTCGACTTCAACATGACATTCGTAAGCACGCGTTCACGGAACAGCGACCGCATGAATCCGACCATCTGCGCCTGCGGCGCATCGGAGGGCTCATAGCGCGTCACCACATAGCGGATGAAATCATAGTCGAGATCCCCGCCGGACTCTTGCACGACACCGAGAAGATCGGATGCCATCAGCAGGAACTGGCACATGGACATCACATCGAGCATCTGCGGATGGGCCGTGATCAGCAGGCCGGTCGACGCACACAAGGCTCCGAGCGTCAAGAAACCGAGTTGGGGTGGGCAGTCGAGGACCATGACGTCGTAGTTGTCCGCGACTGTCCCCAGAGCCGATGCAACGCGCCCGAAAAACGGTTCTGCAGATCGCTCGGCAAGAGCGCGCGGTGTATCGTGTTCGAACTCCATCAGCTCCAAGTTACCCGGCACCAGATCGAGACCCGGTATATAGCTGCGGCGGATGATGTCGGTGAGCGGGCGCCGATCGAAATCGTAGCGGACGGCGCCGTACATCGTCTCGTTAGGGCCGATATCGTATTCCGGCTGATAGCCATGCAAGGCAGTCAGAGACGCTTGCGGATCGAGGTCGACAGCAAGGACACGGTATCCCTGCAGGGCGAGATATTGCCCAAGGTGCGCCGCAGTCGTTGTCTTGCCGCTGCCGCCCTTGAAATTGACCACTGCCATGACCTGGCAATGCTCGCCCTCGCGACGACGAGGCACGTAGTGCTTGCCCTTGGAGTTCTCATCCAGCACAACGCGAATCTCGTTGATCTGATCGAGCGTATAGGAGCGACGACCGCCGGCGGTTATTGTCGGCTGCGGGCCCTTGCCATTCAGCGAAAGCTGGCGAAGATAGGCGTCGGTAATGCCGATAAGCTTTGCCGACTCGACGGACGAAAATGACCGCAAGGTTTTCTGCGATACCGGCGGGAAAAGCGCCTGACGCATCGCCAGCAGCTCCTGCGACAAAGCAGCGCCATCGGCCGCAATGACTTCCGTCATTGGACGCCTCGGCATCATGGTATCCCCAAGCTGACTACGGGCCTTCGTCATAACTACGCATTTTCTCCAAGGTACGAGGATTATCCGTAGGCGAGAATGCTCCGAGTCGCAATGCTTGGCAAGAAAATAAGGGTTAATGAGCAGTTAGCGCCGGAAAGGGTGTTGCTCTGCTCTTAACGAAGTTGCCACCTGGCAACTTATCGGCGCCATATCTTGAAACGACATGCACAAGGTCAGCGCATTGTTACGACAGTCTCTATAAATCGCCCATGCGGGCCACAACGGCAGCGGCGTCACTGCGGCCCCCATTGGCGAGATAGCGCTGCTCGAAGGCGTCGACAGTCATCGGCCTGCCGTAGAGATAGCCCTGCCCCTCGTCGCAGTTGTAGTGCCGCATCAGCATTTCCTGTTCCTCCGTCTCGATGCCCTCGGCAATCACCTCCAGGCTGAAGCCGTCGGCCAGTTTGACGACGGCCTCGATTATGGCACCATCCTTCTCGCTGCGATCGACACCGCTGACGAAGGAGCGGTCGATCTTCAGCCGGCTGACAGGATAGTCCTTCAGCAGGCTGAGCGATGCAAAGCCGGTCCCGAAGTCGTCGAAGGCAATCCCGACGCCGAGGGCACGAAGGCGGCGCAGGGGCTGCATGATCCTTTGCTCGTTCTGAAGAATGATGTTCTCTGTTATCTCCAGCTCGAGCGCTGCCGGCGGCAGATCGAACTCTTCGAGTATTGCCTCGACAACCTCGGCAAAATCCCGGGTCCGGAACTGGGCTGCAAAAAGGTTCACGCCGATGCGAAAATCCGCAATCCCGGCACGCCGCCAGCGGGCCGCCTGCCGGCAGGCGGAGCGCAGGATCCATTCGCCGACGGGCACCGCAAGAAGGCCGACCTCCAGCACCGGCAGGAAGGCAGACGGCGACACCACTCCGAGCGTCGGGTGGTTCCATCTTACCAGCGCTTCGGCGCCGGTCAGGCGCCCGTCGGCAAGGTTGACCTGGGGCTGATAGTAAAGCTCGAATTCCCGGCGCTGCCATGCCTGGCGCAACGACGAGCTGATCGCGCCCTTGCGCGAAGCGCTCTGGCGAAGTTCGGGCGTAAACACCCGGACCAGATGACGTCCGTCGCCTTTTGCCTGGTAGAGCGCTAGATCGGCGTTGCCGAGAAGTTCTTCGTAGTTGCAATCGCCGGCAATCGTCACGGCGATCCCGATGCTGGCACCGATGTGGATCGGCTGGTCCTCGAATTCGATCGGTTCCTCGATGAGGGCGATCAGCGACAGGCCGAGATTGGCAGCCTTGAGAGGATCGGCCGTGCCAGTGAGAAAGATCACAAATTCATCACCGCCGAGACGCGCCACCATCTGGTCGTCGGCAGTCGCCTTCCGCAGTCTTTCGGCAATGACCTGCAGCACGAAGTCTCCGGCCGAATGTCCAAGCATATCGTTGACGTCCTTAAAGCCGTCGAGATCGATCAACACCACGGTTGCGTGGGCGCCGACCGAACAGGCACGGTTCATCTGGCGATTGAGGCTTGGGCGGTTGGAAAGGCCGGTGAGATGGTCGAATTCTGCAGCGAGCTTCATCTGGCGTTCTGCCTCGGCCCGCAGCGTGATGTCGCGGATGATCGCGCCGAAGAAGCGCTCGCCGCTCTCGGACCACTGGGAGAGGGAGAGTTCGATCGGAAACTCGGAGCCGTCGCGCCTGCAGGCGGTGAGGTTCACCGACGTGCCGATGATGCGGGCAGGGCCGCCAGCCGCCACGCGCGCCAATCCGGCACCGTGTCTTGCATGCATAGCCTTCGGCACGATGATGTCGAGGGACCGTCCGAGCGCTTCCTCGACGGAGTAGCCGAACATGGCCTCAGCTGCGCCGTTCCACGACGTAATGCGATTGTTGCTATCAGCGCAGATAATGCCGTCCGGAGAGGTCGAGGCAATATTGCGGAAGCGGCTGCGGCTTTCCCGGTCGGAACACTCCAGACGGCGGAACTCCATCCGATCGAGCACCATGGAAGCCAGATCCTGAAGCACCCGCCTGTCCCGTTCGGAGAAATCGAGCCTCGGCTTGTTGTCGATCAGGCAAAGGCTACCGATACCGTGGCCCGCCTTGGTCAGCAGCGGCGCGCCGGCATAGAACCGGATCCCGGGATAACCGGTGACCAGTGCATTGTCACTGAACCGTGGGTCCAGACTTGCGTCGGGAACGACGAAGACGTCTGCTGCCATGATAGCGTAAGTGCAGAACGACACGTTTCGTCCGGTCTCGCACACATCGAGGCCAACCCGCGCTTTGAAGAATTGCCGGTCGCGGTGCACCAGCGAGATCAGTGCGACCGGAACGTCGAATATCCGCGAGGCCATCTGCACGATCTGGTCGAAATCCGGATCCGGGGACGTATTCATCTGCCCGAATGAATCCAACGCCCTGATGCGCTCATCTTCGTTGTCGGCGAGGGGGTAATTCATCTGGATGCTCACGGCCATTCACGTCAGGGATCGCTTATAACACTAGACCCTTAATTAGCTGACAAAACGCAGCTACAATTTTACCGATAGTAATGTTTTTCCATGCCTGAGACTGTCGTGGAGAACTCCCTCGAAGGCGGCCAAGCGGCATGCGATCACATCGGGCGACAATCACGGCAGCGAGGCGGGGAAACGTGCCGGCACAACAGCCGACGGTGCGCCAGTGATGGCGCGGAAGCGCAATTCAGCGCTTCGAACTATAGGATTGTGGAGGCGTGACAGCTACTGCAAGCCTCAGGCAGCGTGAAAAACTTCATCGGTTAAGAGCAAGAGGAAATCCTCGCCCTCGAGCTTGTTTGCCACCTGACCGTCCTCGGTCATATAGTCGAACACCGGCTTTATCGGTTGGTTGGCAAAGGCAAAACGCGGCCATTTCTTCTGCTCAATAATGACAATTTGGCGCCCGGCATCGTCCCGGCACCTTATTCTCCTCGTTTCTTCGAACCGCGTCATCTTTTTGCCCCTTATCTTTTGCAGCCAAGTTTAGAGAAGATGCAACCGGAGTCAATCCAGCTTGCGCGATTGTCGGAATCGACGTTAATTCACCGTTATATTACAGTAACTTCAGATTCCAGCGGCGGTGATCATCAACAAAGTATGCGTTGCAGCGCGTGCTTCAGTTTAAACATGCTGCCAACACAAAATTGCCTTGGTGAACAACTTTGACTGCGGCCCGGAACCATGCAGTCAACAATTGGAAACATTGATGGAAAACGACGCCACGGAAGCCTTCGAGCATACCGAGCATGCACAGCACGCTGCCCATAGCGGCAACTCCTTCCTGTCGAGGGTTGCCGTCAGCATTGCCATTCTCGCCGTCCTCGCTGCCAGCGCCGGCAGTCTCGAAACCATCGAGAGCGGGGCTGCGACAGCGGCACGCTCCGAGGCGGTGCTCTTTCAGAACAAGGCAACCGACAACTGGAATTTCTTCGAGGCGAAGAGCCTCAAGAAGAACATGTACGACATCGCCGCCGCCCAGGGCGGGGCGCTCGCGCCCGATTGGCAGGTACAGGCAAGACGCAACGAGACCGAAAGCCAGGAAGCCGCCAAGACCGCGAAGGAATTCGAAGCCCGGTCGGAGCAATCGAACGTCGAAGCTACACGCCATGAGGGCCGTCATCATTTTCTGACGGTCGCCACCACCTTTCTCCACATTGCCATCGCCATCGCCACGATTGCCATCATCACCGGCGGCCAGCGCTGGCCATGGTACGCCTCGCTGGCGCTTGGCGTGGTGGGAACGGCGATCACCGCTCTCGCCTACCTGCCGTAATCCCCGACGATGGTCACGGCATATTGCTTTTGCCTGATGCCTCACCGAGATATAGCGATAGTCCCGGACAACATTCGGGAAGCTGCAGATACAGGAAACAACGATGACGAAAACTAAGAGCCGCAGCGCAGACAAGCCGCAGGTCGTGCTGTCGGTCGATGTCGGCGGGTCACATGTCAAGGTGATGACGAGCGCTGGCACGCCGGAGCGGAAAATTGAATCGGGAGCGTCCCTGACGGCGACCGCCATGGTCAGCGCTGTCGCGACGCTTGTCAGCGATTGGGAATTCGATGTGATCTCGATCGGCTTTCCCGGTCCTGTTCGCCGGAATTTCGCCATCGAGGAACCTGTCAACCTCGGTGACGGCTGGGTCGGCTTCGACTTCGCCCACAGCTTCGGCAAGCCGGTCAAGATCGTCAACGATGCGCTGATGCAGGCTATCGGCAGCTACGATGGCGGCCGCATGCTTTTCCTCGGACTCGGTACCGGGTTGGGCTCTGCCATGGTCATCGAGAATGTCGCGCAACCGATGGAGCTCGCCCATCTGTCGCACAAGAAAGGCAAGAGCTTTGAAGACTACCTCGGCGAGGCCGGGTTGAAAAAACGTGGTAAGAAGAAGTGGCGCGGACACGTCTTCGATGTGGTCGATCGGATGAAAGCAGCCTTGCTGCCGGACTACGTCGTTATCGGCGGCGGCAATGTCGACAAGCTGGACGAGCTTCCAAAATCCTGCCGTCGTGGCGACAACACCCTCGCTTTCGAAGGCGGCTTCCGTCTTTGGCGCGATTCCACCTTGATCGTCTGAACCGCAAACGATCCGAAAACACAATATCAGGCGAAACGAAAACGGCCCCGGCATATTTGCCGGGGCCGTTTGAAGAAGCCTTTGATGTCCGAAATCGGATCTTAGAACTGCTTGCGGAGACCAAAGGTCACAGCGTTGCTGCGGAAATCAGTGCTGGACGACGTGCCGTCGCGGGCCGTGAAGTCGAAGTTGTCGGCTGCGGTGTAGCGATAACCGATGTCGAGCGTTGTCTTTTCGAACAGCGACGAACCGGAGAAAATCGGCTGCAGGTTGATGCCGACGCCGGCGTCGAGGTGGTAGGCGAATGCCGTGTTGCTGTCGTCCATGAGCGTGCCAACGCCGCCAACGCCCTGCTTGCGCAGCTTGAGGTTCATCGCACCGACGCCGCCGCCGACGTAAGGCGTGAAGACCGACAGCATGCCGGTGTCGCCAGCCGGTGCCAGCGGAATGTCGAGGTAGCCGTTGACGAAGCCCTGGATGGTGTTTGCATCGCCGTAGGAATTGATCGAGCTGAAGCTGCCGATGCCGGTGACGCGGTGCTGGTCGACCGAGGCCGTGCCGTAGCCGACTTCAAGTTCGACGCGCGGAGCGACGAAACCCATCGAGCCAAAGTTATAGCCGCCGCGGAGCGCGCTGTAGAAGCCGGTGTCGTACTTCGTGTTGATGTTGACACCCAGGATGTCGAAGTCCGTGTGCTTCAGGAAGGAGACCGAGCTCAGCGAGCCGATGTAAAAACCCATGCCGTTGTCAACGGCAGCTGGTGGCTGCATCGGTGGCGTCATGTCAGCAGCGGCTGCGACGGAGACCAGCGAGGTTGAGACCAGGGCCGCGAGGAGGAGCTTCTTCATTTGATTTCCTTGGACATTTTTTAAGGTGTTCGGTTCAGACGTCTTCAATGAATATTGCATATAGGCGCATGTTAGCGATTTGCATTGCTTCTATTCATATTTCTAGGGTTTCTGCCTGAAGCTAATAACATACCGTTGCGAACTTGCCACAATGCCTGCACCGGCCTCAACCACAGCAACGTAATGCTACTTCAGCATGCAACTCCGGCAAGCGCTGATGCGTTTTGCGAGAGTACAAGCTGGTTATTAGCGGCCATCTTCGGGCTTTTCGGACAGCAGCTTTGCCACTTCTTCCAGCAATTCGTGCCGGTCCATGAGTCGGTGGTTGTGTTCGAGGCTGAGCGGATCCTCGGCTTCATCGCCACCCGCCACCTTTGCATTGACACTCAGTCTTTGCTTCAGCAGGTCCTGGTAGCGCTGCGCGATGTCGGACATTTTCAAACCGCCATCGACCCAGGCTTCCAGCCAGCCGCGCAGGATGGGATCGGCGTCGATGGGAACGCCGGCCCCACGGAATTTCTCGAGAGTGTTCGCCAATATGTCGGCACGTGTGTGCTGCGTAGTCATAGATGCGTTTCAAGCCTGTCATGAGATTTGCGGCAGATGGATAGAAGCAGTTCCGCCTAGGATGCGCGCGCGCGCCGCTTGCCCTGTATGATGGACAAGGACTTCAACAATGCCGCCTCTATCTTCCCAAGGCTCTGCGGTTTCGGCACGACGCAGACGGCGTCGGAGAAATCAGCGACCATCTCCGGGTTCCCCGTCATGAAAATCACTTCGATCCCGTATCGATCGATCAGTTCGCGAGCAATTTTGGGGCCTGTCGGACCATCCGCGAGCTGTATGTCGACAAGGGCAATGTCGGCTTTGGGAGCCAGAGCCAGCGCCTCGACCTGCGTGCGCGCCAGCCCAGCAATCTCGAATCCATTATCGAGGACGAGATTTTCGAGGTCGAACGCGATGATCGGTTCGTCCTCAACCACTAAAACTTTCATGTCTACTCCACCCTAACGATCGCTGCCGAAGTAGGCATCCTCAGGAACACTTCAAGAGTTGATAACGTCTTGTTTATGTGCAGCCGTCTGGGACGGTCCGAAAGCGGACGGTGGAGCGGCGGGCATCATCCGGCGTTCGGGTGCCGGCGCCAAAGCCCAGGCAATTGGGCTGCGGCGCCCCTCGTTCAACCCTTGTTGCGGGCCGCCGTGTAGCGGTTGACCGGCATCGACAGGCCGAGATTTTCGCGCAGCGTCGGGCCCTCATATTCCTCCCGGAACAGGCCGCGCCGGCGCAATTCCGGCAGCACCAGTTCGGTGAAGTCGGTGAGGCTGGACGGTAACGTCGGGAACATCAGGATGAAGCCATCGGCGGCACGTGTCTCGAACCATTCCTCCATGAAGTCGGCAATCTGGGTTGGCGTGCCCGTGATACCGTTGCCGGTATGTTTCTCGGCATAGTGCCGGACAAGTTCGCCGACGGTGTGGCCCTTGTTGACGAAATCCACCAGCTCGTCGAACAGCGCCTTGGAGCCGCGCGGCGTTGTCGGCAGCCGGTCCATGGGGAAGGGCTGGTCGAGCGGCACGCCGGTGAGATCGGCCTCGAGAAATTCGGACAGCATCAGCCGGCCGACATCGGGATGCAGCTTGTCGATCATGAAATCGACCTTGGCCTGCGCCTCGGCCATGGTCGCGCCGACATTCAGCACCACTCCCGGCATGATCTTCAGGTCGTCCTCGCTGCGTCCATAGGCGGCCATGCGTCCCTTGACGTTCTTGTAGAAGGCGCGGCTACGGTCGATATTGGAGGCAAGGCCGAACACCACCTCGGCGGTGCGGGCAGCGAGATCCATGCCGGCCTCGGAACCGCCGGCCTGTGCGATGACCGGACGACCCTGCGGCGAGCCGGCAATGTTGAGCGGCCCCCGGACCTGAAAATGCTTGCCCTTGTGGTCGAGCGTATGCAGCTTGTCCTTATCGTAGTAGATGCCGCTTTCCCGGTCGCGCAACAGCGCATCCCGCTCGAAACTGTCCCATAGGCCGAACACGACATCGACAAACTCCGTCCCGCGCTCGTAGCGCACCGCATGCGGATCGAGGCCCTCGCGGTTGAAATTATAACCCGTTTCGTTGTGGTCGGACGTAACGACGTTCCAGCAGGCGCGACCTTTCGACAACTGGTCGATGGAGGCGAAGATGCGGGCAACGTTGTAGGGCTCGTAATAGCTGGTGGAAACCGTTCCCACCAGGCCGAGATGGGTGGTGGTGACAGCCAACGCCGAAAGCAGCGATGTCGGCTCGAAGCGGTTCATCTTGGTCGGCTGGCGCGCCAGCGCATCGGCATCGCCGACGGCCGAGGCCGCGGAGTCGGCGAGGAACATAAAATCGAACTTCGCCTCTTCCGAGAGCCTCGCGATGTTGAGAAAATGACTAAACTCGTTCGCACCGTTGACATCACTGTCGGGATGCAACCATGCCGCGGGATGAAATCCAAACGTATAGACAAATGTCCCGAGCTTCAGCTTATCGTGACGCGCCATCGGTTCTGTTCCTTGCATGGTAAAGCCTGGCCTGCAGACCGCAGGGACCCCGATGCTATTGCTGCCCGCACCATTGAACAAGCCGCCAACCGCACCCCGCCCGCACTTTCCCGTACTTTCCCCTGGCAGGATGAGAGAGCAGGGGAGGGGCGAGTGTGACGGGTCAGGAACGAGGGAGCGGGACGCAAATCGGGCAACGCGCTGGAATATGATGCGTATCCAAGCGCCCGAACCCAATAAAACATATATCCATAATTGCCGAACCCTTGAAGGTCCGACCTCGCCTGGGGTGCCCCCCACTTTCCCTCGTCACAGGAATGGGGGAAGTCAGGAGGCAGATCAAGCAAGGCATTGGAAACTCGAATTTATCGCGGTGTCCAACTCTGTGAAAGAAGGATCACTGCTGCCACGTATTCTAAGATCCAACCTTGCCTGGGATGCTCCCCAGACCCTAATCCTGTGCCCGTCACGGGGATCCAGTCACGGCGCGTCTGCGCCGTGACTGGATCCCCGTTGGTGGAGAAAGTGCTTATCGCCTAGGGACTTGGGCGGCTGGATTCCTATGACGGGCACAGGAATGAGGGTAGGCGGCGGTGGTTCTTTGCGGTTGATCTTTCTCACCGACACACACTCCTCTCTCGCTTCCCTCCATCGCCCCTGCTCGCAGCACCTCATGGGGATAAACCGTTGGGATTTTCGTTTGGAAAGAATGCCGGCATCATATTTTCATCCCCGTGCTTTCGTCCCGATCTATAATCACTCGTTCCGCCATCGGATACACCGGTCTGCGTTGCCGGCGAGGTGGGGACGGGTCTTGAAGGGGTTGCCGTCTACGCAGGCACTCCTTCAAGGGTCCGCAGAAAGTGGATCCCTTCGGGCCCCTAGGCTCGGCGTGCCTGTGTGGCATAACTCCGGCAGCTTTTCCCTCAACGGGACCTGGGTCGGAAACAGAGGATCCGGAGTTGCGGATAAAAACTGTCGAACGGGGCACATCGCGTGTCACTTCACTAAAAAATCATCAGGCACACGGTGTGCCCCGGCCATCAGAATTTCATGACACGGACCGAAAGGCCTCGTGAACGGGGAGGCGTGGGCCAATCTACGAGAAGCCATGCAGACGACAATTGCAGGTAACCAAGCCCTTGGATCAAACCGATGCCATCACGCGGAACTGCGCAGCATGAGTTCGGCATTGAGCAGGATGCGTTCCTCGACGGTAGCCGACGGCGTGGAGGCTGTGGATTCGCCGAGCTTGTTGAGTAGGAGTTCGATGGCGAGCTTGCCGATCTCGTTGTAGTTCTGCGCAACCGTGGTGATCGGCGGACAGGCGTAGCGCGACAGCGGATGATCGTCATGGCCGGCAACGCGCAGGTCGCAATCGGCGCCGTGCCCGACCCGCATTCCCTTCTGATAAGCGGCGGAAATAACGCCGAAGGCGACGCGGTCGTTGGCGCAAAGGATGGTCCTGGAGGGAAAGCCGCATGTCGACGCCAGGATACGGTTTGCCTCCTCGAAACCAAAACGCTCGAAATCCCAGCTTGCAACGGGGGACAGCCCCACGAGTTCGGGGGTGAGGCGGAACTGCTCCATCGCCTCGATATAGGCAAGGCGCCTGGTCGCGGCATTGGTGTTGACGTCAGGCATTCCGAAATAGCAGGGCGGCTCGCCGGAGCGGCAGAGGTAATCGACGATGAGGCTGAAGCTCTGGCGGTTGTTGGTGCCGACGAAAGCAGAGGTCTCGTCGAGCGGCGAGTCCACATAGACGAGGGGAATGCTCTGGCCGAGCTGCTGCAGCGTCGCGTGGTGCGATTCTATCCCGAGCGGCGCGATGATGGCGCCGGCAACATTCAGCGACTTGAAGGTCTTGATCGCCTCGTCCTCCATTCCGGCCTTGCCATCCGAGGACAGCACGAAAGCCAGAAAGCCGGCCTCGTTGGCGATGAGTTCGATCCGACGGGTGAGCGCCATGTAGAACGGATCGGTCGAATTCGGGATGATGACGCCGATGATATTGCTGCGCCGGCGGTTGAGATTGACGGCGAACATGTTGGGACGAAAGCCGGATTTCTTCAGCGCATCCTCGATGAGATCCCGCGTCTTGCGACGCACCGAGCTCGGATCGTTGAAGTATTTCGACACGGTCGGACGGGACAGGCCGACGAGTTCGGAAAAATCCTCCATCGTCCTTATCGGTTTCGCCACATTGTCTCTCCCATCGATCAGAAGTTCACCTGTAGATCACTCGTAACCGGGCGAAAAGCCGGAATCGGCAAGCAATCGAGGCCAGAAAGTCACTTAGTCGGCGACATATTGTATCTTCATGGTCGCCGCGTCCTTCGAGTTGCTGGTTAGGTACGACAGCACCTCGGCGAGGGGCAGTCGGTGCGACATAAGCCGCCCCATCCGATCCGCATCCCGCTTCAGAATCGCAAGTGCATCGGGAATGGTCCTGTTCAGCGAATGGGAACCGACAAGCTTCAACTGCCGCCTGAAAATCTCGAACGGTGCGATCGACACCCGGGCATCCGGCGCGCAGACGCCGAACACCAGCATGGTGCCGCCATCGGCGGTAAAATCGGCCATGCCCTCAACGACAGCGGGAATTCCCGTGGCATCGGCGACAAAATCGAATTGGCGTCGGGAGCGGGCCAGATCCGCCGACCCAGAGACGGCGGTGGCAAGTCCGAGGCTACCGGCAAAGTCGAGACGACGTTCGTTGATGTCGGCAACCGTCACGGCGGCGACGCCCTCCGCATTCAGCGAGAGGGCGAGCAGCAGCCCGATCGGCCCGGCACCGAAGACCAGTGCCGTCTGCGTGCCGTGAGCACCGGTGACAAGGTTGGCACTGCGGAGACCGTTGAGGACGCAGCCGAGCGGCTCGGCAAGTGCTGCGAGCTCGAAGGGCATGTCGCCGATCTGGTGCAGGTGCCCGGCGTCGACGGCGCTGTAGGCTGCAAAACCGCCATTGTGGGTGACCCCGTAGGCCTTCAGCGTCCGACAGAGATTGCCGAGCCCCTTCAGGCAGGCGTCACAATGGCCGCAGGTGAGATTGGGATCGACGACCACGCGGGCGCCGACCTTGACCGACCGCACATCGTCTGCGACAGCCTCGACGACGCCCGCATATTCATGGCCGGGGACGACTGGAAAATGCCCCTCGCCATAGCGGCCGTAGAGAACGTCGATATCCGTGTGGCACAGACCGGATGCCTTGACCCGGATCAGCGCCTGGCCGGGCAAAAGCGTCGGTACCGGCAGGTCGGCGATATCGGCAACGCCGAGGGCCGTATAATTGATAGCTTCCAAGACGTCCTCCCGCACGCTTTCAGACGATGGCCGACCGTAAGGTCAGCTCATCCAGTTTCCGCCGTCGACATTGTAGGTCTGGGCGAGAATGTAGTCGCTTTCGGAGGATGCGAGAAAGACAGCGATACCCTTGAGATCGTCGGGTGTCGCGAAGCGGCCGATCGGCACGGACTTGGCGACGGCTGCCTTTTTCTCGCCGGGCTGCAGGCCTTCCCACTTGGCGAAGCTGGCGTCGACGACATCCCACATTTCGCTGTCGACGACACCGGGGGCGATGGCGTTGACGTTGATGCCGTGCTTGACGAGGGCGAGCGCCGCAGACTGGGTGGCCGAGATGATCGCCGCCTTGGAGGCGCAATAGAGGGTCACCAGCGCTTCGCCGCGACGACCGGCCTGGCTCGCCATATTGATGATCTTGCCGCCGCGACCGCGTGCGATCATGGCGTTGGAAACCGCCTTCATCATGAACAGCGGCGCCTTGAGATTGATGTCGAAGATGCGCTCGTAGCTCTGCTCGGTAATCTCGTTGATCGGCGCCATGTCGAAGATGGCGGCATTGTTGATGAGGATGTCGATGCCGCCGAACTCCTCATCGACCGAACTGACGACGCTCTCGATGGCCGAAAGATCGGTGACATCGAGCTTCACGGCGCTGGCGCGATCGCCGATGACAGCGGCGGCCTTGGTGGCACGGTCGATGTCGATGTCGGCGATAACGACCCGCGCTCCTTCCTTGACGAAGGCTTCTGCAAAACCAAGGCCGATACCGCGGGCACCGCCGGTAATCAGCGCGACTTTGTCCTTCAATCTCATAACACGCTCCAAATTCTAGATACTAACGAATGTTTGCCGGAAAGCCCTGGCTTTGGGAGGTTAAACTTCCAGCGCCCGGGAAGGTGCTCGCGGCGGCAAGCCGCGAGCACTATCGATCATTTCGGATAGCCGGCCTTCTTCATATCGCGCTCGACCTGTTTCTGGGCATTGTCGAGGGCGGCGGTGACGGTCTGCTGACCGGCAAGCGCGGACGATATCTGCTGGCCGACGATGGTGCCGATGCCCTGGAACTCAGGAATGGCGACGAACTGGACGCCGGTGTAGGGCACCGGATCCTTCGTGGCCTTGGTCGGATCGGCCGACAGGATGGCCTTCAGCACGGCGGCGGCAAATGGCGCTGCCTTCTGGTACTCCGGCAGGTCATAGGTCGATTTGCGCGTGCCCGGCGGCACGGCGACCCAACCTTCCTTCTCTCCCACCAGCTTCACATAGTCCTTGGAGGTCGCCCATTTGACGAACGACTTGGCGGCCTCGACCTTGGTCGATGTTGCCGGGATCGCCAGGTTCCACGACCACGACCAGCTGGCGCCGTTCGGGGTGACCGCTATCGGGGCGGCCGTGAAAGCGATCTTGTCGGCGACTTTGCTCTGTTTCGGATCGAACACGCGGCCGGCGGCCGACGTCGCGTCGATCCACATGGCGCAATGGCCGGTCGCAAACAGCGCCTGGTTTTCATTGAAGCCATTCGATGTCACACCGGGAGGACCGTATTTGGTCAGCAGCTCGACGTAGTCGGTGACGGCCTTCTTCCAGGGTGCCGAATTGATCTGCGGCTTCCATTTCATGTCGAACCAGCTGCCGCCATAGGTGTTGATCATGGTTCCGAGGAACGCCATGTTCTCGCCCCAGCCCGGCTTGCCGCGAAGGCAGATACCGTACTGCTCCTTCGACTTGTCGGTGAGCTTGGCCGCGTATTCCTTGATCTGGTCGTAGGTCGGCTGCTCCGGCATCTTGAGACCGGCCGCATCAAACAGGTCCTTGCGGTACAGCGTGAACGAGCTTTCGGTGTAGAACGGTACTGCGTAGAGCTTGCCGTCGACTGTCAGGCCGGCCTTGATCGGTGCCAGAAGGTCGTCGTAGTCATAGTCGCTGCCGAGATCGCCAACCGGCTCCAGCCAGCCGGACTTGCCCCAGATCGGCGCCTCGTAGCCACCGATGGTCATGATGTCAAACTGGCCGCTCTTCGTGGCAATGTCGGTGGTCAGCTTCTGGCGAAGGACATTTTCCTCGAGCACCACCCAGTTCAGCTTGTTGCCCGTCTTCTTCTCCCACTCGGGCGCCAGCTTCTGCATGATGATCATGTCACCGTTGTTGACGGTGGCAATCGTCAGTTCCTCGGCCTGGGCCATTCCCGCCATCAGGCCGATGCCGACGGCGGATGCGGTCAGCGTGCGAATAGTTGTTGTCATGACTTCGTTTCTCCTCCCGAAAGGAAACCTAAACATAAAATTACATGCGTAAAGTTTTATCGCAACGAAGCGCCCTGCTGTCAACCGACCGGAGATGGCCGCTGCCGAATTTTCGGTCATATCTCGAAAATCACTTAGCATAATGGCTATTTCGTTTGCTTGATTGCGCTTACCTGCACAGGCGATAAGCAATTCGTAAGGCGTGCTTTAATTTACTCGCGTCAAATTCTGTTGACTCGCGATTTCCCTTTCTTTAGCCAAGACGGACCGCCGCATTGCATTATCCGTCCTTGGCGGGGCGAGGGAGGTAAGATGTCTGCTTTACAGACCGGAGGGCTTGCGCCTGAAGCGCTCGGGCCGACGATCACGATCGGCGAAATCCTGGTGGAGATCATGGCAACGACGGTCGGCCACGGTTTTCTGGAGCCGCAGGCCCTGATCGGCCCCTTTGCCAGCGGCGCGCCCGCGATCTTCATCGACCAGGTCGCGCGCATGGGCGGATCGGCTGGCATCATCGCCAGCGTCGGTAACGACGATTTCGGCAAGCTCAATATCGACAGGCTGCGGCGCGACGGTGTCGACGTCTCAGCCATATCTGTCATCGGCGATCTCCCAACGGGGAGCGCTTTCGTACGTTACCGGCCGGATGGCGCCCGCGATTTCGTGTTCAATATCGCCAGCTCCGCTGCCGGCCGGATCCAGCTGACGGCGCCTGCAACGGCGCTGATCGAGCGCAGCGGCCACTTGCATGTCATGGGATCGGCTTTCGCCATTCCGGGCGCCTCCGACATCATCCATTTTGCTGTCTCGGCGATAAAGGCCCGCGGCGGCTCGGTATCCTTCGACCCTAATGTTCGCAAGGAACTGGCGAATGGCGGGGAGGGCAGGCAGCTGCTCGACGATATGCTCGCCGTCACCGACCTCCTGCTCCCGTCCGACGACGAACTGCTGATCGCAGCCGATACCAGCGACGAACCGACGGCCATCGACAAGCTCCTTGGTATTGGCATTGGCGAGATCGTGCTGAAGCGCGGCCGCCATGGGTCTTCCTGTTTCGCACCCGGCTCGCCGCCGCTTCATGCAGCCGCCTTCGCGGTTTCCGAAGTCGATCCGACCGGCGCCGGCGATTGTTTCGGCGCCACCTATCTTACTGCCCGGCGAATGGGCTCGACGCCGGAGCGTGCGCTGTTGCTGGCCAACGCCGCCGGCGCCCGCAACGTCACGCGGCAAGGGCCGATGGAAGGTGTTTCCAGCCTTGAGGAACTGCAGGAATTTGCGCGAACCACACCGAGGGTGATCTGATGAACCAGCTGCTGACACGCCTCGCTTCTTCCCGGCAAGAGGGCTCGCCGTTCGGCATCACCTCTGTCTGCTCCGCCCACCCGACGGTGCTGCGGGCAGCGTTGCGCCGCGCCAGAAACAGCGGCCGGCAGGTGCTGATCGAGGCAACGTGCAACCAGGTCAACCAGTTTGGCGGCTACACCGGCATGACGCCGGCAGACTTCATCGGCTTCGTCTGCGGGATCGCCGCAGACGAAGGCCTCGAGCGCTCCCGCATCCTTTTCGGCGGCGATCATCTCGGTCCAAACCCCTGGAAGAAAGAGACTGCCGAGGCGGCCATGTCGAAATCTGAGACGCTGGTCCGACACTACGTTCTGGCAGGCTTCAGCAAGATCCATCTGGATACGTCAATGGCTTGCGCCGGCGAGCAAGCGAGCCTCGGCGACCGGATCATCGCCGAGCGGGCAGCCCGCCTTGCCGCAGTCGCCGAGCAGGCCGCCCGGGCCAACGGCCTCGCCATGCCGGTCTACGTGCTCGGCACCGAGGTACCGACACCCGGCGGCGCCGACCACGCCCTCGATACAGTGGCGCCGACTTCAGCCATTGACGCACGTTCGACCATCGAGATCCACCGCGAGGTATTCGAGCGGGCAGGACTTGCCGATGCCTTCTCCCGGGTAATCGCCTTCGTCGTCCAGCCCGGCGTCGAATTCGGCAATGCCAACGTCATAGCCTACAGGCCAGAAGCGGCATTCGATCTCGGCGCTGTCCTCGACGCGGTCCCGCAATTTGTCTTCGAGGCCCATTCCACTGACTACCAGACCGTCGAGGCGCTGTCGGCTTTGGTGCGCGATGGCTATCCGATCTTGAAGGTCGGACCGGGCCTAACTTTTGCCTACCGCGAATCGCTGTACGGGCTCGACCTGATCGCGTCGGAACTGGTCCCGGGCTATGGCGACCGGTCGCTTATGCGAGCCATGGAAGACACGATGCTCGCCGATCCCGCGAACTGGCTTGGCCATTATCATGGGGAGGCGAATGCGCTGAGAGTGGAGCGGCATTACAGTTACAGCGACCGGATCCGCTATTACTGGGGCAAGCCGCAAGCGACGGAAGCAGTGGAAAATCTGCTGATGGCGTTGCGGGGCGTCGTCATCCCGGAAACCGTCGCCAGGCAGTTCCTACCGAGCCTTGTCATTCCGTCGGGGCGGCCGATAGATGCCGAACTCGTTCTCATCCAGTCTGTCGATGCCGTCCTTGAGACGTACGACGCCGCGTGCCTGGAGCAACCGACGTCGGCTCGATGCGGCGGCGACATCGCTTAGCGCATCGGCGGATAGGTGATTTTCAGGGGGGGGGCATGGCGATCGAGGTGCGAGCGCCATGCCGAAGATCAATAGATGCCTGGGATCACTCTGCGGCCTGCAACGCGGGGATCTCGGGGGTACCCGAAAGCTCCCCCCTCATCGCGGCCGCAAACTGGACTTCGTCCAGCTCGTTTTCCCAACGTGCCACGACCACAGTCGCGACCGCATTGCCGACCAGATTGGTCAGCGCACGGCATTCCGACATGAAGCGGTCGATACCGAGGATAAGCGCCATGCCGGCGATCGGCACAGAGGGGACAACCGACAGTGTTGCGGCCAGCGTGATGAAGCCCGCGCCGGTGATGCCTGCAGCGCCCTTGGAGCTCAGCATCGCCACTGCCAGGAGCAGGAGCTGGTCGCCGAGCGTCAGCGGTGTGTCGGTTGCCTGGGCAATGAACAGTGCCGCCAGCGTCATATAGATATTGGTGCCATCGAGATTGAACGAATAACCGGTCGGAATGACCAGCCCGACGACCGACCGCTTGACGCCGGCCCGCTCCATCTTGTTCATCAGGCCCGGCAAAGCAGCCTCCGAGGACGACGTGCCGAGCACGAGCAGAAGCTCTTCCTTGATATAACGGATCAGGTTGAGGATTGAGAATCCGTTGTACCAGCCGACGGCCCCGAGCACGACCAGCACGAACAGGAGCGACGTCAGGTAGAACGTCCCGATCAGGAAGGCGAGATTGGCAATGGAGCCGATCCCGTATTTGCCGATGGTAAAGGCCATGGCACCGAAGGCGCCGATGGGCGCAAAGCGCATCAGGATGGCGACGAGACGAAAGATCGGGGCCGTAAGGGCCTGAAGGAAATCCGAAACCACGCGTCCACGCTCACCGACGGCACCGAGCGCGATGCCAAAGAACACCGAGAAGAACAGCACCTGCAAGATATCGCCCTTGGCAAAGGCGCCGACGATGGTATCGGGGATGATGTTCATCAGGAAGCCGATGATCGTCGCATCGTGCGCCTGGGCGGCATAGGTGTTGACCGCCTTGGTGTCGAGAGTGGCCGCATTGATATGCATGCCCGCGCCGGGCTGCAGGACATTCGACACCACGAGGCCGACGACGAGAGCAAGCGTCGAGAAGATGAGAAAGTAGAGCAGCGCCTTGCCGACGACGCGACCGAACTTCTTCAGGTCCGACATGCCGGCGATACCCGTCGTCACCGTCAGGAAGATGACGGGGGCGATGACCATGCGTACAAGCTTGATGAAGGCATCGCCAAGCGGCTGCATGGAAGCGCCGACCTGGGGATAGAAATGGCCGAGCAGAATACCGGCGGCAATGGCCGTCAGAACCTGCACGTACATCTGTCGATAAAAGGGAAGTTTGCCCTTGGTCGGGCTACCAGCGTCAGGAATTATCACAAGATCCTCCTCTTCGCCCAAACCGATCTCTCGGCCCTCCGGGCTGCAAATGACAAGCAGCCCTCCGACTGCAAGCTACATGACTAGCAACATCCATGCCAAACTCCCCAAGCGTCATAAGTGTTTGCTTAAAATAGACTTTGGTGAAAGCCGTTCGGCCAATTGGGCGCTTGCAGTGCGGAAATCCGCACAAAACCGTTGAGGTCTGGCCGGGATTATGCACAGATGCAGCATGCTTCATCGCCCCCAACCTCACAACCAGACGCCTCTGGACCTTGCCAAGCGACACCGCCGCGTATGGCTTGCCTTTGCTGCTACCAGCGCGCTGGTCCTGACCGTTGTCCTTTATACGGCCGGCGTCTATGGACGCTCGGTTGCAGTACATGCGCTGGCAGACCAGGGGCGGACCGATGCCAATCTGAAAATCGCCTTGCTGCGGGCAGTCCTCGAGCGGCCACGCGCCCTGCCGTTGCTGCTGGCCGACGACCTGCAGGTTCGCGACGCCCTTGCTACCGCAGACGACCAGCCCGTGCGGCTACTGGATCGCAAACTTGAAAGCCTGGTCTCCGGCACCAAGGCCTCCGTGCTCTATGTCATCGACCGAAACGGCATCGCGATTGCCTCCAGCAACTGGCAGGACCAGCTGACATTCGTCGGCAAGGATTACTCCTTCCGCGACTATTTTCGCCGCGCCATTGTCGACGGAACGGCCGAACATTTTGCCCTCGGCAACACCAGCAATCGGCCCGGCCTCTATATCTCCCGCCGCGTCGGAGACCCTCGGTCACCCATCGGCGTGGTCGTCGTCAAGATGGAGTTCGATCAGCTGGAAGCCGACTGGCGCGAGACGGCGCGCCCTGCCTATGTCACCGACGACCGGGGCATCGTCCTTGTGACCAGCATCCCGTCCTGGCGTTTCATGACGGATGCACCGCTGGCAAGCGACCGCCTGTCGGCCATCCGCCGAAGCCTGCAGTTTGGCGACGCGACGCTCACTCCCCTGCCGATCACCGCGCCGGTGGCGCTCGATGCGGATGCCTCGATCGTCCGCGCCGTGCTGCCTGGCACCAACGCTGGAGAATATCTGCGCCTGAAAGCGCCGGTGCCCTCGACGCCGTGGACGCTGAACTATCTCGTGCCGACGGACGCTGCGATTGCGACCAATATCCGCGAGGATCGCTTCATCGCGCTTGCGATAGTCCTGCCGGTGCTGGCGCTTGCCGCCTTCCTGTTGCGTCGCCGGCATGTCTCGGCGATGGAGCTTGCCGTCGGACGGGTGGCGCGGGAGGAACTGGAACGCCGGGTGCTCGAGCGCACCGACGATCTCAGCCGCGCTCGGGATCGCCTCGAGGCGGAGATCTCCGGCCACCGGACCACCGAGGCAAAGCTACAGGTGGTCCAGCAGGAACTCGTCCAGGCGAACCGGCTGGCGATCCTCGGCCAGGTCGCGGCCGGCGTCGCCCATGAAATCAACCAGCCGGTTGCCACCATCCGTGCCTATGCCGACAACGCCCAGATCTTTCTGGAACGCCATCAGCCCGGGCCGGCCAGGGAAAACCTCAGCCTGATCGCCGCGCTGACCGAGCGGATCGGCACGATTACCGAGGAGCTGAAGGCCTTTGCCCGCAAGGGCCGGACCTCGCCCGTGCCGGTCGATGTCCGCGGCATCATCGAAGGTGCCGTGGTGCTGCTCCGCAGCCGTTTTGCCGGGCAAATCGAGGCCCTGGCGATCGACCTGCCGCCACGGGGTATGATGGTCATGGGCACCCGCGTCCGCCTCGAGCAGGTGCTGATCAATCTCTTCCAAAATGCGCTGGAAGCGCTCGAGGGGCGCAACGACGCGCGGGTTGCGGTATCGGTCTGCGAGACAGCGCACGAAATCGCCATCAGCATCGCCGACAACGGGCCGGGCATCGCGCCGGAAATTCTCGATTCGCTGTTTACCCCGTTCAACACCTCGAAGCCCGGCGGCCTTGGTCTTGGCCTCGTCATCTCCAAGGACATCGCGGCCGATTTCGGCGGTCGCATCGATGTCGACAGCGGCGAGACCGGCACGCGCTTCGTCCTCCATCTGCCAAAGGCACCCTCATGAAAGAAGCGCCGCTCATCCTGCTCGTCGACGACGATACCGACCTGCTGCGGGCAACGGCCCAGACACTTGAACTTGCCGGCTTTTCCGTCAGCGCATTTTCGCGCCCACGCGATGCGGTCGAGGCCCTCGACATCGCTGCCGTCAGCGTCGTCGTTTCGGATATCCGGATGCCGCAGATGGACGGGCTGGAGCTTTTTGCCCGCGTCCAGCAACAGGACGACGACCTGCCGGTGATCCTGATGACCGGCCACGGCGATATCCCGATGGCGGTGCAGGCCATCAAGGACGGCGTCTACGACTTCATTCCGAAACCCTTCGCGGCGGACAGGCTGGTGCAGAGCGTGCGGCGGGCCATCGAGAAACGGCGGCTCGTTCTCGACAACAGGAGGCTGCGCGAAGCAACGGACCAGGCGCAGGACGGCCTGCCGCTGATCGGCCAGACACCGGCGATGGAGCGGCTGCGGCGCACCCTGCGCCAGATTGCCGATACCGATGTCGACGTGCTCGTGACAGGCGAGACGGGTAGCGGCAAGGAGGTCGTGGCAAGCCTGCTGCATCGCTGGAGCCGCCGCTCGAAGGGAAATTTCGTCGCGCTCAATTGCGGCGCGCTGCCGGAAAGCGTGATCGAGAGCGAGCTGTTCGGCCACGAAGCCGGCGCTTTCACCGGCGCCCAGAAGAAGCGCATCGGCCGCATCGAACACTCCGGCGAGGGCACGCTGTTTCTGGACGAGATCGAGAGCATGCCGCAGTCGGCGCAGGTCAAGATGCTGCGGGTGCTGGAGATGCGCGAAGTCACACCGCTCGGCACCAATGACATCCGGCCGGTCGATCTTCGTGTCGTCGCGGCCGCCAAGGTCGACCTGAGCGATCCTGGTCAGCGGCAAGGCTTTCGCGAGGATTTGTTCTATCGGCTCAACGTGGTGACCATCTCCATTCCGCCGCTGCGCGACCGGCGCGCCGACATCCCGCTTCTTTTCGGCCATTTCGTCGATCGCGCCGCCGTCCGGTTCAACAAGCCGCCACCGGCCGTGCCGCCGGACGTACACCGCTATCTCCAGGCGCACAAATGGCCGGGCAACGTCCGAGAACTGGCGCATTTCGCTGAGCGCTTCGTCCTCGGCCTCGCCGACACCGGCCCTGCGGCGCCTGGAACCCATGACGGGTCCAGCCCGATCCTATCGCTGCCTGCGCGGATGGAGCAATACGAAGCCGATCTGATCCGAAGCACTCTCCGGGATCATGACGGCGACATCAGGCTGACGATCGAAGCACTCGGTATCCCCCGCAAGACGTTCTACGACAAGCTGCAAAGGCACGGTATTACGCGCGGAGACTATGTGAAGTAGGGGCTGGCGCCTCAGGCACGCTCGGCGCTGACACCACCCGGACGCTGGAGGTAGCGGCCCATCTGCTTGGTGCCTTTCAGACTATCGCCGTTGACGATGGTCTTGCCCCGGAGGATGACACGCACCGGCCAGCCGGTGACCTCGAGGCCCTCATAGGGCGTGTAGTCGGCGCCGTGATGCAGGATATCGTTGGTGATGGTTACGGACCGCAGGGGATCCCAGAGAGCGATATCGGCATCCGAGCCAATGGCGATGGTGCCCTTCTGCGGATAGAGGCCGTATTGTTTCGCATGATTTGTGGACGACAGCGCGACAAAGCGGTTGAGATCGATCCGCCCCTTGCCGACACCCTCGGAGAACAGGATCGGCAACCGCGTCTCGACACCCGGAATGCCGTTCGGTATCCAGCGGAAATTGCGCTTTCCCTTCTCATTGAGCTTGCCCTGGTCGTCGTCGTAGCGGAACGGGCAATGGTCAGACGAGAACAATTCGAACGTACCGTTCTGCAAGCCTTCCCAGCAGGCGATCTGGCTTTCCGCATCGCGCGGCGGCGGCGAGCAGACGAACTTGGCGCCTTCCAGCTCGGCCGCATCGAGATCGTCAGCGGTCAGCATGAGATATTGCGGGCAGGTTTCGCCGGCGACATTGACGCCGCGTGAGCGCGCCCGCTGGATCTCTTCCATCGCCTGACGATTGGAGACATGCACGATAACGATCGCCGTCTCGACGATTTCGGCAAGCGACAGGGCGCGATGGGTGGCTTCCCGCTCGGCGGCAATCGGCCGGCTGGAGGCGTGGTATTTCGGCGCGAGCTCGCCTTGCGCCTCGTGCTTGCCGATCAGAAACTGGATGGCGTCTTCGTTCTCGCAATGGACCATGACGACAGCACCGGACCGTCTTGCGGCGTCGAGCGTATCGAGGATCTGGTCATCGCGAAGCCGCAGGCTTTCATACGTCATAAACACCTTGATCGAGGTGTAGCCGTCATTGACCAGCGCCGGAAGCTCCTGGCCGAGCACGGCCGCGGTCGGGTCGGTGACGACGAGATGAAAGGCGACATCGACGTAGCACTCCCCATCGGCCTTGGCGTGATAGACTTTCAGGCCTTCGCGCAGGCTGGTGCCCTTCTCCTGCATACAGAAAGGCAGCACCGTCGTGTTGCCGCCAAAGGCCGCTGACAACGTGCCGCTGGCAAAATCGTCGGCCATGACGATACCGTCGCCGGAAGGCTGGGCAAGATGTACGTGGCTGTCAATGCCTCCCGGCATGACATAGAGCCCTGTCGCGTCGATAATCTCGGCGGCATCAGCGAGACCAGTCTCAATCGCCGCGATCCGGCCATCGATAATGCCGACGTCGCATTTGAACGTTTCGCTATCGGTTACGACAGTTCCGTTCCTGATGATCGTATCGAACCGCATGCTGCACTCTCTCTTTTTCAGGCTCTTCTTCAGGCTGTCGCGCTGAGCATGCCGACGTCACTGCCAAGGATCGCGTCAAGCGACGCAATCAACCGGTCGACTTCCTCCAGCGTGTTGTAGTGGACCATGGAGACGCGCACCGCCCCATGATATTGCGGCAAGCCGATGTGGTCGCCAAGCCGTCGCGCGTGGAAATCTCCGAAGCGGATGGCGATCTTGTGGGCATCCATGGCCTTGCAGATGCTTTCGGAATTGCGCCCCTCGAATGCAAAGCTGATGGTCGGTATGCGGCTTCCGCGCGCATTATCGCGTTCGCCGAAAATACGGCAGTCGTTGCGGCTGCCGAGATAGGCGAGCAGCCGGTCCGCCAACGCGTTTTCCTGCTTCGCGATGACGTCGAAGGCCGCGACGATCTTTTCACGGAGACTGCCGCTTGCGCCAGCGCGTTCACCGAGTTCGGCAAGATAATCGACGATGCCGGTCAGCGAATAAGCGAGCTCGTAGTTGGCATTGCCGGGCTCGAGCTTGCCGGGTACTTTGTCCCGCCCGTAGAAGAAATGATAGAGCGGATCCAGCTCGAGCAGATGATCGTATTTGCCGTACATCATCGCGTAGTGGGGGCCGTAGGTCTTGTAGAGGCTGAAGACGTAATAATCGACATCCCATGCCTGCACGTCGATGGCGCGGTGTGGCGCGTAGGCGACGGCGTCGACGCAGATGCGGGCGCCGCGTGCATGGACGAAAGCGGCGATCTCGGCGATTGGATTGATCGATCCGAGAATATTCGAGACATGGGTGACGCAGACGAGCTTCGTCCGCTCCGTCATCAACGGCGCGAGATCGGCCATGTCGAGCACGTAGGTCTCGGTATCGAGCGGCCAGAACTTGAGGACGATACCGGCATCCGTCAGACCTTCCCAAGGGCCGATGTTCGATTCGTGGTCGGAGATCGTGACGATGATCTCATCGCCCGGCTTCAGCTGGCTGCGCATGCCCTTCGCCAGGTTCTGCAGCAGGACAGTCGTCGAGCCGCCGAAGACGATTTCCTCGGGACGCGACGCATTGACCAGCAGCATTGCCGCCATACGCCCGTCCGCAAGCGCCTTTGCCGCCTGCAGCGAGACGTCATAGCTGCCGCCGATCTGGACGTTCTTGTCATAGAGGAAGCTGGTCATGCGATCGACCGCCGGCTTCAGGATTTGCGAACCACCGGCGTTGTCGAAAAATGTCCATCCGTTGCCGAGCCCTGGAAACTGGCTTCTGGCAAAATCGATGTCGAGGGGGCGTTGCATGAGGTGATCTCTCCCGGAATATTTTGTTTTTCAGTGATTGAGAACGGCGCGCAGGAAGCTTTTGGTGCGCTCCTGTTGCGGCGCGTCGAATATCTCCGCCGGCGTGCCGGCCTCGATGATGCGCCCGCCATCCATGAAGATCACCCTGTCGGCTACCTGGCGGGCAAAGCCCATCTCGTGGGTGACGACGATCATCGTCACGCCGGTGCCGGCGAGCTTGCGCATGACGTCAAGCACCTCGCCGACCATTTCCGGATCGAGCGATGAGGTCGGTTCGTCGAACAACAGCACCCGCGGCTCCATGGCCAGCGCCCGGGCAATGGCGACGCGCTGCTGCTGGCCGCCGGAAAGCTGCTCCGGATATTTGTCAGACTGCTCGGAAATGCCGACACGGGTCAGCAACTCGCGCGCCTTGCGGGCGGCATCCGCAGTTGTCGTGCCGCGCACCCGCATTGGCGCCAGCATGACGTTTTTCAGCACGGTCAGGTGCGGAAACAGGTTGAACGACTGAAACACCATGCCGACTTCGGCGCGGACCTGCGCCAGCGCCTTGCCGCGCTCGACCTTGATGCCGTCAACATGGATTGTGCTCTCCGGCGAAAATCCCTCGAGATGGTTGATGCAGCGGATCAGCGTCGACTTGCCGGAGCCGGATGGCCCAATGACGCAGACCACCTCGCCTTCGCCGATCTCGAGATCGATGCCGTGTAGCACCTCGAAATCGCCGTATGACTTCTTGAGGCCCTGGATGCTGATGATCGGTCTCATGAGCGCCTCCCGACATTGAAGCGTTTCTCAAGCCGGGCAACGATGGTCACCAGCGGCCAGAGGAAGGCGACATAGATAATGGCAGCGCCGATCAACGGAGAGGGGTTGGCCATCAGCGCCTGCGCCTGTGTCGCCTGCTTCAGCAGATCCGGCATGGCGACGACGGAGGCGAGCGCCGTGTCCTTGATGACGTTGATGCAGTTGTTGGTCAGCGGCGGGATGACGATCTTGATCGCCTGCGGCAGGATGACGTCGATCATCATCGGCCGGTAGGAAAGACCCAGCGCCTCCGAAGCCTCGAACTGGCCACGAGGGATAGCCTCGATGCCGGCCCGGAAAATCTCCGCAGTATAGGCAATCGACACGAGTGTCAGGGCTGCCACCGCCGAGAAGAACGGCGAAAAGCGGATGCCGACGAAGGGCAGGGCATAGTAGACGATGATCAACAAAACGAGCAGCGGGATGGACCGAAAGAAATCCGTATAGATCTTGGCGATCGCCCGCACCGGTGCCGGCGCGTAGAGGCGAAGCAGCGCCAGGAACATGCCGCCGACAAGGCCGGCGAAAATGCTGGTGATACCGATCTCCAGCGTCACCCAGAGCCCCGATATCAAAAGTGGAAACGCCCTGATGAGGACAGGAACGTTGAAGAATGTCGTGAATATATCCATGAAACCGCCGGTCAGATCGTCGGGAAAAGGATGGCGACATCAGCCGCCATCCCCGTCGGGCTAGCCGGTTACTTGGCGGCCGGCATATCCATGACCTTGACCGTCGAGGTGGTGTCTTCGGCCTTTGCGCCGAACCATGTCTGGTGCAGCTTGGCGATATAGCCTTCGCCCTTCAGCGTGGTGATGACGTCGTTGACCTGCTTGGCAAGAGCATCGCCCTTGTTGAACATGATCGAATACTTCTCGCCCGTCGGAATACGCTCGACGACTTTCAGGTTCGGCTTGTCCTTGACGTAATACTGCAGAGCCGGGATGTCGCTGATGTAGCCGTCGATGCGGCCGGCAACGAGATCGAGCATCGCAGGCTGCAAGCCTTCGAAGCGGCGGATTTCGCCGAGCCCGTATTTGCCGGTGTTCTCGGTCGCCCACATGTCGCCGGTGGAACCGGTATCGACACCCACGACCTTGCCCTTCATCCCGGCAAGATCGGCAATGCCGCTGGCTGCCGTCACCGTCAGCGACTGGTCGCTATCGTAGTAGGGCTGGGCGAAGGTGACGGATTCGAGGCGCTTGGGCGTGATGGTGATCGACGAAACGGCCATGTTAATGCGGCCGGATTGCACCGCTGAGAATAGCCCGTTGAACGGGATGTTGACGAACTCGACAGACTTGCCGAGACGCTTGGCAATCTCGGTGACAAGATCGACTTCAAAGCCGACAGTCTTGCCGGTATCGTCCTGGAACTCCCAGGGGACATTGCCGATGTTGGCACCGACCGAGAGATCGGCTGCGAAAGAGATCGAAGATCCGGCAAAGGCCAGGATTGCTGTGAGAATGGTTGTTTTTAGAAATGACGGAGTGCGCATGGGTTCCCCTTGATTTATTTTACCCATCAGTTTTATGTGGTCGAACTGGTCAGACCAGTTCGACCAATCAAGCATGGCGGCCTGGCATTTGCAAGACGGCAATAAAGTAAAATAGAGTTCACGACATTAGTGGCACGACATCATCGGCCGCGCCGGCACAAAGAAGACGTTGAATGCTCACCAGAACACTCGTTCCCCAATCGGCCGCCCGGCTTATCCAGGATATGATCAAGGCCGGGGAGTTGAAGGCAGGACAAAAGATCCCCTCGCAGCGGGAGTTTTCCGTTCGACTTGGCATCAGCCGGGCATCGCTGCGCGAGGCGCTGCTGACGCTCGAAACGCTGGGCCTGCTCAAGACAGAGGCGGGCAGGGGCACCTTCGTGGCCGGCAACCGCCCGTCGGCGACCAACGCCATGGCACCGTGGCGCTACGCCGACAGCTATTCGGTGTTCGATGTCTTCCAGACGCGCATCATGCTCGAAGGCAACATTGCGGCCCTTGCGGCCGGACGGTTGACGGGAGGCCAGCTGCAGGCAATGGAGGACGCGACGAGGACCATGGAGGAGTGCTGGGCCAGCGAGGATCTGCTGACGAATGTCGAAGCCGATCTCGAATTCCATGGCATCATCGCCTCGGGCTGCAGCAATGCAATGCTGCGGGCACTCTACCAGACGGTCCGCGAGCAGCTGACCGAAACGCAGCGACAGCCAATCCCGATCACCGAACCCTCGCGCATGCTGGCATCGGTGGCCGAGCATCGCGCCATCATCGCGGCGCTGAAATCCAACGATGTCGAACGCGCCAGGCTGGCCATGGAAACCCATGTGCGCAACACCGCGCGCTGCGCAGGTCTGTTTCCATGACACGCCACATGACCAGGTTTATTGCGCCGGCTATACAATAGAGCGACCAAAACAGCTATTCCGGTTGATCTTTGTCAAAGCCAAGCCGAGGGTGGAAGGTCCAAGTGATCTTGGACGGATCAACTCTCTCTCGGTGGTAAAGACAGCATGTATTCCAGGATAATTTGCGCCATAGGACTAGGCCCGCGTGAAAAGGCGGAACACATGTTGCGTCGCGCATCCGCGCTGCTCGACAGTGATGGCGAGATCATTGCGCTGCACGTCGTGGAATCAGTTCCGCATTACACACCCCAATCCGCGCCATCGAGCGCCGATATGGACTGGATGAGCGACGTCGAGGCAAAGTTAAAATCCCTCTGCTCGCGCCTCAACATCGAAGCCACCTACATGATCAAGGCCGGCCGCGTTGCCCCGACGATCCTCGATGCAGCCCGTGAGCGCAATGCCGACCTCGTCATCGTCGGCACCCATGTGCAGGACATCACGGATGCCCTGTTCGGGTCGATCGTCGACCGCGTCACGCGCGCGGCCAGTTGCTCGGTACTTGTTGATCGCCACTGAAACGGCGACCTGGGTTGCCTGCCGTCAGGAGACGGAAATCCCGCGGCAGAATATTGTTACGAACTCCCTGAGGTAGGGCACCCGCGTCAGGGGTCCGACCACAGCCTCGGATCGGTTTGGCGGATAGCCGAGGGCGACGTTCATGAGCATCTGGGCGATCATCGTTGCATCGTCGATGATCAGCCGTCCTTGCGCCTGCTGCTTCAGCAGCCAGGCCGTCAGCCGCTCGGACTCCTTGCTAGTCGTGCACCGGTAGATCTCCCAGAGCTCGGGATGGTCCTGCCCTTGGGTGTATACGATCCGTAGGATGGCATCCCGGTCGTCCAGCTCCGACTCATGACCGTCGGACGGTGGCAGAAGGATCGTCTCGAGGGTCTTGGCAACCGAGCCACCTTCGATTTCATCCGGAATTTCCAGGCGGACGGCAACCTCAACCACCGATGTGAAAAGGTCACGCTTGCTGGAGAACGCACTATAGAGCGTGGCCTTGGAGATTGCGCAGCGTGCGGCGATCATTTCCATCGTCGCGTCGACGAAACCCACCTCGATGAAAACCCTGAGGGCGGTCTCGACGATACTTGTCTTGCGGAGATCGGGGTCCAGGCGGGGTCGGCCGCGAGGCAACCGGTGAACCGTTTCATTTTCAGTGACAGACATATCTGTGCCGCTTAAATCTTTATAGCGTGAACGCCGTCACGCCGACGGAGCCGAACAAGCCTGCAAATGCAATGACTGACAAAAGTCACACAGTTAAATATCGAACCGAACCGTACAGTTCGATATACCATCGCGGCGGGCGTTGCAAGTCACATCCTTTCGCGGTGCAGCATGGAGACGGATGCCTCTATGATCGTATGGCGCGACCTGCCATGTGTCAGCGGACTTGCATCGACCCGCAAATTCCGCTGTAGCTTTCCAGATATCGCCGTCAAGGAAAGAATCTCCATGAGGAACTGGACGAGAGCAAGGCGCAACGCATGTGCAGGAGAGCATCTGGCGACGGTCGCGCGCGCATCGTTGATCCGACCGGCTCGACGTCTGGCAATCTGGGGAGCAGTTTCCACCAGCCTTCTGATTTTCGGTCCTGCGCCTGCAGAGGCGGCCAAAAGCTCGCTCGATCTCGGCATGACGATCGAGCCTTCGGGCCTCGACCCGACCATCGCCGCTCCCGTCGCCATCGGCCAGGTCAGCTGGCAGAACATTTTCGAGGGACTGGTCGCGATAGACGAGGCCGGCAAGGTGCAGCCGCAGCTGGCCAAAGGCTGGGAAATCTCGCCGGACGGCCTGACCTATACGTTCCATCTGCAATCCGGCGTCAAATTCCACGACGGCCAGCCATTTGATTCGACAACCGCCAAATTCACCCTGGATCGCGCCCGTGGCAGCAGCTCGGTCAATCCGCAAAAGCGGTTTTTCACCACCATCGCCTCCATCGACACGCCGGATCCGCAAACCCTTGTGCTGCATCTGTCGGCACCGACGGGCAGCCTGCTCTCTTGGCTCGGCTGGCCGGCGGCCGTCATGGTGTCACCCAATTCGGCCGCCGACGACAAGACCAGACCGATCGGCACCGGCCCGTTCAGGTTCGTCAGCTGGGCGAAAGGCGACAGGGTCGAGCTAGAAAGGAACGACAACTACTGGAACAAGACCGTGTCTGTCAGGCTGGACAAGGTGACGTTCCGGTTCATCTCCGATCCGCAGGCCCAGGCCGCGGCGTTGAAGTCCGGCGGCGTGGATGCCATTCCGGAATTTGCGGCACCGGAGCTGATGGCTTCCTTCGCAGGCGACGAGGCGCTTGTGACGAGGATCGGCAACACCGAACTCAAGGTCGTGGCCGGCATGAACAACAGCCAGAAGCCCTTCGACGACAAGCGCGTCCGGCAGGCGCTGATGATGGCGATCGACCGCAAGACGCTCGTCGACGGCGCCTGGTCTGGCCTCGGCACACCCATCGGTAGCCACTACACGCCGAACGATCCGGGCTTTCTCGACCTGACCGCCAGGTGGCCCTACGATCCGCAAAAGGCCAGGGCGCTTCTCGCCGATGCCGGCTATCCCCAAGGCCTTTCCTTCACCATCAAGTCGCCGCAGATGGCGTACGCTTCGCGCAGTGCGGAGATCATCCAGGCGATGCTGGCGGACATCGGCGTGACTGTCACCATCGAGACCACCGAATTTCCGGCCAAGTGGGTGCAGGATGTCATGCAGGACCAAAACTACCAGATGACCATCGTCGCCCATGCGGAGCCGATGGACATCGACATCTATTCGCGCGATCCCTACTACTTCAACTATCGCAACCCGGCCTTCGACGCCTTGATGAAGAAGGTGCAGGAAACCACGGATCCCGCCGAGCAGGCCGCGATCTACGGCAAGGCGCAGACCGTTCTCGCAGACGATGTGCCGGCGCTCTTTCTCTTCGTCATGCCGAAGCTCGGCGTCTGGAGCCGGAAATTGAAGGGGCTCTGGGAAAACGAGCCTGTCCCGTCGAACGTTCTCACCAATGTCTTCTGGGAAGAGTGAGAGCAAGCGTGGCCAAAACCCGAATCAGGACGCTTGAACAGCCGATGGTATTGCCATCCTCCTCGCCGAGCGTATCGGGGCTAGATGGCACACCGTTGCTCGCCCGCTCACGCCGACCGGGAGTGACCGCTTGATCGCACTCATTGCGCGGCGCCTTGCCGGCCTCCTCGCGACCCTGATGATTGTCTCGCTGCTGCTCTTCACCGTGGTCGACCTCATGCCGGGCGACCAGGCCTCGATCATGCTCGGCACCTCTGCCTCGCCGCAAACCCTTGCCTCGCTGCGCCACCAGCTTGGCCTCGACCAGCCTCTGCCGCTGCGCTACGGCCATTGGCTGGCCGGCGTTGCAACGGGGGATCTTGGCCAGTCCTCGACCTACGCTGTCCCCGTCGCCGGCCTCATCGTCGAACGGCTGGCCGTCACGCTGCCGCTGGCGCTTGGTGCCGTCCTCATCTCCATGGCCATCGCCATTCCGCTCGGCGCGCTCGCCGCATCGCGCCGGGGTGGGCTGTTCGATTGGATCGCCTCTGTTATCGCCGAGGTCAGCATCGCCGTACCTGCCTTCTGGGTGGCGCTGTTGCTGATCATGCTGTTTTCCACCACGCTCGGGCTGATGCCGTCGGGCGGCTTTCCCGGCTGGAGCGGCGGCTTCTGGCCTGCCGTCAAGGCACTGCTGATGCCGGCCGTTGCCCTGGCGCTGCCGCAGGCGGGGGTGCTAACCCGCGTCACCAGAGCAGCTGTGGTCGATACCACGCACGAGGACTTCACCCGCACGGCAAAGGCAAAGGGCCTCTCCGACAGCGCCGTGCTCTGGCGACATTCCGTGCCGAATGCGATGATCCCCATCCTGACGGTGCTCGGGTTGCAGTTCACCTTCCTGGTGGCGGGTGCCGTTCTCGTCGAAAACGTCTTCAACCTGCCGGGCCTCGGAAGGCTGGCGTTACAGGCTCTATCGCAACGCGACGTCATCGTGCTGCAGGATGTCGTGCTGTTCTTTGCAACGCTCGTGATCGTCATGAACTTCCTCGTTGACCTCTCCTATCTGGCGATCGATCCTCGCCTACAAAAAGGAGGTTGAGATGGTGGCCGCCTTTTTGCCGGACACAGGCCCCTCCCGCCGGCGAAAAGCTCTCGTTGCCGGCGCCACCCTTGTTGTGCTGCTGATTGCGGTGGCGCTCTTGTCGCTTGCCTGGACACCGGCGTTGCCAGCCAAAATGCAGATCGCCCACAAGCTGCAGCCGCCACTCGCCTTTGGCCTGCTCGGCACGGACCAGTTCGGACGCGACGTGCTGTCGATGCTGATGGTCGGCTGCTGGAACTCCCTGTCGATCGCCATCGTCTCGGTCGCCATCGGCGGCACGCTCGGCTCTATCATCGGCATTACCTCGGCGGCCCTGCGCGGCGCCTTCGAATTCGTGACGATGCGGGTGTGCGACGTGGTCTTCGCCCTGCCGCCGATCCTGTCGGCGATGCTGCTCGGGGCTTTTCTCGGACCCGGTCGTTTGACAGCGATCCTGGCGATCGCCACCTTCATGATCCCGGTCTTTGCCCGCGTCAGCATGGCAAGCGCCCTGCAGGCCTGGAGCCGGGATTACGTTCTCGCCGCCCACGCGCTCGGCAATACCCGCCTGTCCATCTCCCTCCGGCACGTGCTGCCGAATATCGCCAGCCAGATCATCGTCCAGGTAACCATCCAGCTGGGCCTTGCGATCCTGACCGAGGCAGGGCTCAGTTTCCTGGGGCTGGGACTTTCCCCGCCGGCTCCGACGTGGGGGCGGATGCTGGCCGACGCGCAGACCTATCTGGCGCTGGCCCCATGGCTTGCCATCCTGCCCGGCCTTGCCATCGCCCTATCTGTAGTCGGCTTCAACATGCTCGGCGACGGCCTGCGCGACCTGCTCGATCCACGCAACGCAAGCCGCTGATGCACGAGAAAGCGCCTTTCTTCTGCCTCGCTACCACGGGATAGAGCTGACATAATTTGCCAACAATGTCTCGGCTATGGTCCGCCGACGAGCTTGACGGCAGAATGGGGCTTTGATTTCATGAAGCAAATACGCGCACCAAGTTCCTGGAACGCTAAGCGGCAGTCGAAAAAGGAACGCATGGCATGACGTCAGGGACCCCGAGGGCGGTCAGTCTGAAGAACGTGGCGATTTCGTTTGGCCACATCGGGAAGAAGCAATACCAAGCCGTCGCTCCGACCAATCTCGATATCGATGAACATGAATTCCTGGCCATCGTCGGACCGACGGGATGCGGCAAGTCCACGCTTCTCAACGCTGTGGCCGGCCTTCTCGCGCCTGCCTCGGGATCGGTGGAGATATTCGGAAAACCACTGAAGGGCCTGAACCGCGAAGCAGGCTATCTCTTCCAGCAAGATGCCCTTATGCCATGGAAGACGGTTCTCGAAAACGTCGCGATCGGCCTGGAGGTTGCAGGTATGTCCTCGAGCGACGCCCGGCGAATGTCGCTCGAATGGCTGGAGCGCGTCGGGCTCGGTGCTTTCGCCGACCGCTTCCCGGCAACACTCTCCGGCGGCCAGCGCAAGCGCACCGGCCTGGCGCAGGTCCTGATCCGCAACCCGAAGATCCTGCTGATGGACGAGCCCTTCGGCCCGCTCGATGCCCAGACACGCCAGATCATGGGAGATCTGCTGCTGAGACTCTGGTCTGAGGATCGCAAGGCTGTCCTGTTTGTCACCCACGATCTGGATGAGGCGATTGCTCTTGCCGACAGGGTGTTGATCATGTCGGCCGGCCCACGGTCGCGGATTATCGGTGATTTCAGGGTGCCGCTCGCCCGCCCGCGCGAGATTGCCGATATCCGCCACGACGCGACGTTCAATGAGCTTCATCGCGAGATTTGGGAGGCGCTGCGCGACGAGGTCATGACTGCCTACCGGCAGACGAGCGGGGCTGGCCGATGAACCGCGTGCTTCTCTTCTCCCTGCGTGTGCTGGTCGCCGCCCTCATCCTGGCGACCTGGCACGTGGCAACCACCACAACGCTGTTCGGAAACCCAAAAACCATGGCATTTTTCTTCGCAGATCCATGGAAAGTGTTGTTGCGCATAGTTGACTGGTTTGCGAGCGGCTCGATCTGGTACCATCTCTGGATCACCCTATCGGAAGCCACGCTTGCCTTTCTGCTCGGCTCTTTCGGCGGTGTTTTTCTGGGCTTCTGGTTTGCCCGACAACCGATGCTCGCTGCGGTCTTCGATCCCTATGTCAAGGCTGCGAACGCCTTGCCCCGCGTCGTGCTGGCGCCGATTTTCGCATTATGGTTCGGTCTCGGCATCTGGTCCAAGGTGGCGCTTGGCTTCACCCTGGTGTTCTTCATCGTGTTTTTTAACGTCTACCAGGGTGTCAAGGAGGTGAGCCAGCCTATCCTCGCCAATGCCCGAATGCTCGGCATGAACGAACGGCAATTGCTTCGCCACGTCTACCTGCCCTCCGCCCTATCATGGATGTTCTCCAGCCTGCACACCTCGGTGGGCTTCGCAGTGGTTGGCGCAGTTGTCGGTGAATATCTCGGTTCATCCGCCGGTCTTGGATATCTGATCCAACAGGCCGAGGGGGTGTTCGACGTGACCGGCGTCTTTGCCGGCATGTTCGTGCTGATGGCGTTCGTCTTGATCGTCGACGGTCTGGTGACTGTCGTCGAACGCCGGCTTTTGGCCTGGCGGGGCCAATAAGTTCAATTTCCGCCTACCGCTGTAGCGAAACCGAAACCAAGGAGCAGACATGAAACGCAGGACTTTTCTGATCGGAACGACGGGTGCGATATTCGGCGCATCTCTCAACGGCATCCCGTCGGCGATGGCACAGGACGCCAAGCCTGAAAAGACCGACGTGTCTATCGGAGTGGGCGGCAAGCCCCTGTTGTACTACCTGCCGCTGACAATCGCGGAACGCAAAGGCTTCTTCAAGGAGGAGGGCCTGAACGTCACGATCAATGATTTTTCGGGTGGTTCGAAGTCACTCGAAGGTCTGGTCGGCGGTTCGCTCGATATTGTCGCTGGTGCCTACGAGCACACGATCCGCATGCAGACCAAGGGACAGGATATCGTCGGGATATGCAATCTCGGCCGCTTCCCCGGTATCGTCATTGCCGTGCGCAAGGATCTCGCCGGCGAGATCAAGTCTATGGCCGACATGAAGGGGCGCAAGGTCGGCATCACCGCGCCCGGCTCCTCGACAGCGCTGATGTTCCAGTACGCGATGCTGAAGAGCGGATTGAAGGCCGACGATGCCTCGCTGATCGGGATCGGCGGAGGTGCAGCCGCACTCGCAGCCTTCAAGAGCGGTCAGATCGATGCCCTATCGCATGTCGATCCTGTCATCGCGCAGCTGCAATACGACAACGACATCGCCATTCTCCTCGATACGCGCACAGAGGCCGGCACCCGGTCCCTCTTCGGCGGCCCTAATCCAGCTGCGACGGTCTATATCAAGAAGGAGTTCACTGTCGCCAATCCGGTGACCACGCAGCGCACCGTCAACGCATTCATGAAGGCGTTGAAGTGGATTGGGCAGGCCAGCCCCGAGGATGTGGCCAGCGTGGTGCCAACGGAATACCAGCTGGGTAACCGCGATCTGTACATGCAGGCGTTCAAGAACTCGAAAGAGATGTACTCGCTGGATGGTCTGGTCACCAGGGAAGGCTACGACTCGATGATGGGCGTGCTGAAGACGCTCGATCCAGGACTTGCCAATGCCGATGTTCCCTTCAGCAAGACCTTCGATCCGACGTTTGCCAAAGCGGCGAAGACTTGACCGGCCCGGAGATCATGGAACGTTAGCCTGACGTGAATGCCAGAGTGGAGCAGAAACCTACCGCCCACTCTGGCAACAGCTATGGGATCACGCAGCTTTCAGCGCGATCCGCCGGCGGTGCAGGACAGGCTCGGTGTAGCCGTTGGGCTGATTGCGGCCTTCGAGCACCAGTTCAAGCGCCGCCTGGAACGCGATGGAGGCATCGTAGTCCTTTGCCATCGGCCGGTAGAGCGGATCGCCTGCATTCTGACGATCGACGACTTCAGCCATCCGCCGCATGGTCTCAATGATCTGGCTCTCGCTCACCACCTTGTGGTGCAGCCAGTTGGCCATGTGCTGGGCGGAGATGCGCAGCGTCGCGCGATCTTCCATCAGGCCGACATTGTTGATGTCGGGCACCTTCGAGCAGCCGATGCCCTGGTCGACCCAGCGCACGACATAGCCGAGGATGCCTTGAGCATTGTTGTCGAGCTCGTGCTGGATTTCCTCCGGCGTCCAGTTCGGCCTGACGGCGACCGGAACGGAAAGAATATCGGACAGCTTGGCTCGGGCGCGGTCCTTTAGCCCTTGCTGGACGGTTGCGACATTGACGCGATGGTAATGCGTGGCATGCAGGGTGGCGGCTGTCGGCGATGGCACCCAGGCTGTGTTGGCGCCGGCCTTGGGATGGGCGATCTTCTGCTCCAGCATCGCCGCCATCAGCTCCGGCATGGCCCACATGCCCTTGCCGATCTGCGCATGGCCGGACAGGCCGCAGGCAAGGCCGATATCGACATTCCAGTTCTCGTAAGCGGCGATCCAGGCGGCCTGCTTCATGTCGCCCTTGCGGATCATCGGGCCTACTTCCATCGAGGTGTGGATCTCGTCGCCGGTGCGGTCGAGGAAGCCTGTGTTGATGAACACCACGCGCTCCCGGGCAGCGCGAATACACTCCTTCAGATTGATGGTGGTGCGGCGCTCCTCGTCCATGATGCCCATTTTGATGGTGTTGCGGGGCATGCCGAGCACGTCCTCGACGCGCGAGAAGATCTCGGCTGCGAAGGCCACTTCTTCCGGCCCGTGCATCTTCGGCTTGACGACGTACATGGAATCCTCGCGCGAATTCTGGTGCCGTCCGTTGGGGCCGATGTCGTGAAGGGCGATCAGCGCTGTGATGGCGGCATCCATGATGCCCTCCGGCACCTCGTGCCCGTCGCGGTCGAGAATAGCCGGATTGGTCATGAGGTGGCCGACATTGCGGATCAGCATCAGCGAGCGGGCGTGCACGAGGACGCCTGTTCCATCCGGCGCCGTGTAGGAGACATCCGGGTTGAGGTGCCGCGTGAAGGTCTTGCCGCCCTTTTCCACCTCTTCCGTGAGATCGCCCTTCATCAGCCCAAGCCAGTTGCGGTAGACAGCCGTCTTGTCCTCGGCGTCGACTGCGGCGATAGAATCTTCGCAATCCATGATCGTGGTGATCGCCGATTCCAGCCGGACATCGGAGATGTGGCCGGCGTCGCTCTTGCCGATCGCCGTCGTCGCATCGATGACTATCTCGATATGGATGCCGTTGTTCTTCAAAAGCAGATGGGTCGGCGCGGCGCTGTCGCCGAGATAGCCGGCAAACTGCGCAGCGCTGGTCAGCTCAACCGGCTTTCCAATAGCCGCAGTAACGTCGAGCTTTCCGTCGACGACGGCGAACCCCGTAACATCCTTCCAGCTGGCACCGGAGAGCGGCACGGCCGTATCGAGGAAGTCGCGGACCCAGGCGATCACCTTGGCACCGCGCGTTGGATTGTAGCCCTTACCCTTGTCAGCCCCGTCGCTCTCCGGGATGGCATCGGTGCCGTAGAGAGCATCGTAGAGCGAGCCCCAGCGGGCGTTGGCAGCATTCAGCGCATAGCGTGCGTTCATGACCGGCACGACCAGCTGCGGCCCGGCGATGGTGGCGATCTCAGCGTCGACGTGGGCGGTGGAGACGGTGAAATCCGGACCTTCCGGGAGCAAGTAGCCGATCTCGCGCAGGAAAGCCTGGTAGGCCTCCATATCAGTGGGCGCGCCGTTCTTGCGATACCAGTCATCGATCTGAAGCTGCAGTTCGTCGCGGCGGGCAAGCAGTGCCCGGTTCTTCGGGGCAAGGTCATGGACGATAGCCGAAAAGCCGGCAAAGAACGCATCGGCCGCAACGCTTGAGCCGGGCAAGGCCTCGTCGACCAGGAAATCGTGCAGCGCTGCATCGATCTGCAGTCCGTTCTTGTCAATACGCTTCATGTCGCTCGCTCCTGAAATTCGCATGGAGCGTAGTTAGCGGCGACGAACTCACCTAGTCAATTCGGCGATAGTGAATAACATTTATGCCATCTGAGAAATAACGGCCTGGGCTAAAGCTCCCAGTAGGGGACGGGGCCATAGAGGTCGGCGAGAAAGTCGATGAACAGGCGCACCTTGGACGGAAGATGCTGGCGGCTGGGGTAGACGGCTGAAAGCGCCACATTCTGCGATCCCTCGAACTGCGGCAGGACCTGCACGAGCCTGCCCTGCTTCAGCTCGGGACCGACATCCCATGTCGAGCGCAGGGCAATGCCCAGGCCGGCGATCACCGCCTCGCGGATCACCTCGCTGGAGTTGGTATTGAGCATGCCCTCGGGCCTCAGCGTCACATGCCCGCTTGGCCCCTCGAGCCGCCAGGCATCGTTGTTATGGGCGGGAATGCAGGTATGGCGGTCGAGATCGTCGATATTGGATGGCGCGCCGTGTTCGGCGATGTAGGCCGGCGAGGCGCACAGCACTCGCCGCACCGGTGCCAGCCGGCGTGCTACGAGGCTGGAATCGATCAGCTCCGCGATGCGGATGGCAACATCGAAACCGCCACCGACGATATCCGTCATCTCGTCGGTCAGGACGAGGTTGATCGCCAGATTGGGGTGTCGGGCCATGAAGACCTTCAGGTTCGGCGCGACATGCATGCGGCCGAAGGAGGTCGGCGCCGAAATCTTGAGGATGCCCTGTGTTTCCGCAGAACGACCGGCGATGTAGGACTCGGCATCCTCCAGCCCCGCCAGGATTGCGAGCCCCCGGTCGTAGAAGCCCTGGCCTATCTCCGTCAGCGACAGCTGCCGCGTTGTCCGCTGCAGCAGCCGCGTTCCAAGCTGGTCTTCCAGCCGTTTGATGCGTTTCGAAACCACTGCCGGCGAAAGCCCATGCGCGCGCCCGGCATCGGACATGCTGCCGCTCGAGACGACTGCAATGAAGATCTGAAGGTCATTGAGATTGATCATCCGGAGATCCCCGTCCTATCCTGTTCGTGCCCCGACGAGCCGGAATTTCCGGGCGTGCCAGGGCTTCTTCGATAGGACATTTGTTCCGGCTTTGCAAAAGTCCTTTGCACTATTCACCGCTTGGCAAGAATGCCGGATATGCTAGACATGAAGCTTCTGGGTGTCGCTGAGGAGGGCGCCATGACTGATGCGATCGAGTTCCTGACGCTGCGACCGTATGTACTGGCCCGACGCGCGGAGATCGTTGCCGACCTCGTCGGTCTCCTGCCGCCGGAGTGCCTCATCCACGAGCCGCGCGAACTCATGCCGTTCGAGACGGACGCCTTCGTTTCCTACAGGCGCATGCCGCTGGCCGTGGCTTTGCCGCGCACGACTGACGATGTGGCCGTCGTGCTCGGCTACTGCCACCGAAACGGTATCCCGGTCGTGCCGCGCGGCGCGGGCACCTCGCTCTCCGGCGGGGCCATTCCGCAGGAAGACGCCGTCGTCATCGGCCTGTCGAAGATGAACACCATCCTCGATATCGATTTTGACAACCGCACCGCCACCGTTCAAGCCGGCGTCACCAATCTCAGCATTTCCGAACGCGTCTCCGGCGACGGCTTCTTCTACGCCCCGGACCCGAGCTCGCAACTCGCCTGCACCATCGGCGGCAATATCGCCATGAATTCCGGCGGCGCGCACTGTCTGAAATACGGCGTGACGACCAACAACCTGCTCGGCGTCACCATGGTGCTCGTCGATGGCACCGTCATCACACTCGGCGGCAAGGCGCTCGATGCGTCCGGCTACGATCTCCTCGGCCTCGTCTGCGGCTCTGAAGGCCAGCTCGGCATCGTCACCGAGGCGACGGTGCGGCTGATCGCCAAGCCTGAGGGAGCCCGCCCGGTGCTTTTCGGCTTCGACACGTCGGAGCATGCAGGCGCCTGCGTTTCCGAGGTCATCGCGTCAGGCATCATCCCCGTTGCCATGGAATTCATGGACAAACAGGCGATCGAGATCTGCGAGGCCTTTGCCCATGCCGGCTATCCGCTCGATGTGGGCGCGCTGCTGATCGTCGAGGTCGAGGGATCGGAGGCAGAGATGGACCTGATGCTGAAGAGCATCGTCGAGATCGCCGGCCGGCACCAGGTGAAGACCGTCCGCGAATGCCAGTCGGCCACAGAGGCGGCACTGATCTGGAAGGGCCGTAAATCGGCTTTCGGCGCCACCGGACGCATTGCCGACTATATCTGCATGGACGGCACGGTGCCACTCAGCCAGTTGTCCTACGTGCTGCAGAAGACCGGCGAGATCGTTGCGCGTTACGGCCTGCGGGTCGCCAACGTCTTCCATGCCGGAGATGGCAACATGCATCCGCTGATCCTGTTCAATGCCAACGACCCGAAGGAATCCGCCGACGCCGAGGCGGCCGGCATGGACATCCTGAGGCTCTGCGTCGATGCAGGCGGCTGTCTGACCGGCGAGCACGGGGTCGGCATCGAGAAACGCGACCTTATGCGGCATCAATATGCCGAGGTCGACCTCGCCCAGATGATGGCAGCCCGCAGCGCCTTCGACGAAGGCTGGCTTCTCAACCCCTCCAAGGTCTTCCCCCTCGATGGACGCGCCGCCCGATGACGCTGATCCCGACCACGGAAGAGGAAGCGGCCACTATCATCCGCGATCACGCCTCCAAAGGCCACGCGCTGTCGATCGTTGGCGGCAACAGTCGCGCCGGTTTCGGCAATGCAGTTTCCAGCCATTCGGAGCTGACGTCGCGCGGAATGACGGGCATCGTCGCCTATAATCCCGGCGAGATGGTAATGACGGCGCGTGCAGGCACGCCAGTCGAGGAAATCGAGGCGGCGCTGGCGGCCAGCCACCAGATGATGGCCTTCGAGCCCATGAACCATTCTCCCCTGATGGCAACTTCCGGGGTTCCGACCATCGGCGGCATTTTCGCCGCCAATGCGTCCGGCCCGCGTCGCATCCTCGCAGGGGCTGCCCGCGACAGCCTGCTCGGCGTGCGTTTCGTCAACGGTCGCGGCGAGATCGTCAAGGCGGGCGGGCGGGTGATGAAGAATGTCACCGGGCTGGATCTTCCCAAACTGATGGCCGGGTCGCACGGCACGCTTGGCCTGCTCACCGAGGTCACTTTCCGCGTACCGCCGAGCCCCAAGACGGAGCAGACGCTCGTGATCTCCGATCTTACGGATGAAGCTGCGACCAAGGCGATGGCCGCCGCCATGGCGCTGTCGGTAGAGGTATCGGGTGCCGCGCACCTGCCGGTCACGGTCGCCTCGACATTCGCGCCCGCCGCCTGGTCCGCTCATTCCGCCATGGTCCTGCGCATCGAAGGTCTTGCCGCATCGGTTGACGTGCGGATGGAGAAACTCAGTCGCGCCATGGCAGGCATCGGCCCCGTCGGCCAGCTGCCGGATGCCGAAAGCAAAGCCGTGTGGCGCGCGATACGCGATGTCGTGCCCTTTGCCGACGGCACGATGCGGCCGGTCTGGCGTGTCTCCGTCGCCCCCGGCGCCGGCCATCGGCTGGTCGCCGCCCTTAGGCAGGAGGCCGGAGTCGATGCCTTCTACGACTGGCAGGGCGGCCTTGTATGGCTGCGGATGGAAGCCGAGCCGGATGGCGCCGTGCTGCGCCGTCACATCGCCAATGCCGGCGGCGGTCACGCGACATTGCTGCGCGCCACGCCGGACGCCCGCGCGCAAAACGACGCCTTCGAGCCGCAACAGCCAGCGGTGGCGCTTCTCTCGGCGCGTATCAAACAGAAATTCGATCCGGCAGGCATATTCAATCCAGGGAAGATGGGATGAGCGGTGACGTTCCCCATCAGCGAAAGATCCGATGCAGACCAATTTCACCGCCGAACAGCTGACCGATCCGAGCGTTGCTTTTTCGGAGCAGATCCTGCGAAAATGCGTCCATTGCGGCTTCTGCACCGCCACCTGTCCGACCTATGTGACGCTCGGCAACGAGCTCGATAGCCCGCGCGGCAGGATCTACCTGATCAAGGACATGCTGGAAAACGGCAGGGCCGCCGACGCCGAAGTGGTGACCCACATCGACCGCTGCCTGTCGTGCCTTGCCTGCGTCACCACCTGTCCGTCCGGTGTCGACTATACCCACCTCATCGACCACGCCCGCGCCCATATCGAGGAAACCTACAAGCGGCCGCTGATGGACCGCATGATCCGCAATCTGCTGGCATCGGTCCTGCCTTACCCCCGCCGCTTCCGGCTGGCGCTCGGTCTCGCCAGGCTGGGGCGGCCGTTTGCCTCGCTGCTTCGGCGCGTGCCGGCGCTGCTGCCTTTTGCAACGATGCTCGACCTCGCACCCCGCGCCATCCCGCCGTCCTCGCCATTCGCAAAACCCGGCACCCATGTCCCGAAGGCTGAAAAGCGCGGCCGCGTGGCGATCCTGACGGGATGTGCGCAACCGGTGCTCGATCCGGCGATCAACGCGGCGACGATCCGGCTGCTGACGCGGCTCGGCGTCGAGGTCGTGGTACCAGCCGGCGAGGTATGCTGCGGCTCGCTTGTCCACCATATGGGCCGCGAGCATCAGGCGCTGGTGCAGGCGCGCGCCAATGTCGACGTCTGGGTCGGCGAAATCGACCGGGGTGGCCTCGATGCCATCATCATCACCGCCTCCGGCTGCGGCACGACGATCAAGGACTACGGCCATATGCTGCGGCTCGACCCGGCCTACGCAGAAAAGGCCGCCCGGGTCTCGGCGCTGGCCAAGGACATCACCGAATATCTGTCAGGGCTGGATCTCCCGCGACAGCAGCCAAAGGGCATCGCCGTCGCCTATCATTCCGCCTGCTCGATGCAGCATGGCCAGAAGATCACCACCGCGCCGAAGCTGCTGCTGAAAGCTGCTGGCTTTACCGTGAAGGATCCCGCCGAAGGTCATCTCTGCTGCGGCTCGGCCGGTACCTACAACATCATGCAGCCCGTCATTTCCGGCCAGCTCAAGGCCCGCAAGGTGCGCAATCTCGAAGCCACCCGCGCCGATATCATCGCCACCGGCAACATCGGCTGCATCACCCAGATCGCCACCGGCACCGCAACCCCGATCCTGCACACGATAGAACTGCTGGACTGGGCCTATGGCGGCGATGTCCCGCAAAAGCTGCAGGGGTTGGCTGGACTGGGAGATCAGGTTCAATGGCCGCTTTCGCCATAGGTTTAGGGCGCAATCGCGTGAAAGGTCAAACGCGAGGACCAACAGCAGGGCCATTTTGGATCACATGGCATATATTGGGCGCTTCTACGCGCGTCACTCGACCGTCTTAATCTCGGGATAATCCATCGTTTTGCCGTCAGTTGGCTAAAATGAGTAACTGCATGATCGAGATCCAAGGTCCCTTTAGGAAGATTTCCGGACGCTTCTTCCGTTCTGTTTTGTTGGATCGTGTTGACCACGTGCTGGAACCTCCCATTGGGACGCATGCAGGTCGTTATCACCGGCACGGAGAGCCAACACTTTATACGAGCGCGACCTTCGAATGGGCCGTTATGGCGATAGCCGGATATATGCGTCAGGACGGTCGGCCACGCGTCGTTGTCCCGCTTCGCGCCGGCGAAGCTCTTGTGCTCGATCAACATGACGAGAATGCTTGCAGTCAGCTTGGTATCGATCGAGAATTGTCAAATGAGTCCTGGCAAATTGCGTTGTCGGAGGGTCGGGAGCCACCCTCCTGGCACAACGCAGACATAGCCCGGCGCGCCGGCGCCGATGGAATTATCGACAGATCGCGCCTTATCCCGGGCGGGTGGCACCTCAATCTGTTCCGCTGGAATCAACTCGGCGGCCCCACTGTTGACGTCTGTGGTCCGCCGGTGCCTATTGAGCTCACTGCCGATGGAGCCGTTTGGGGTCTTTGATCACAAGCGGATGCCCCGTCGATGTCCTCGACCCGCCGCTAGGGCCTGAGAGCGATCATTCGCCTTTCGGCAAAGATAAACTCAGTCTGCGCAAGGTGCCGCGCCGCCTTTTCCGCCCTTGCCAGCAGCGGTACCTTTGCCTGCTTTCCCGTCCTTGCCATTTCGTCCGGAGACACCGCACCTGATCCCGATGTGCGCCGACTGATCCCAGGACGCAGCGGCGGACGTGCTCGCGGCACCTTGCTTTGGCGGTCGTGGAACTACTTTGACCTCGTCAGCAGCGGCGATACCCCAACTTACGAGAAATAATGCCGAGACAGCTACGAACGTCATCCGGCGCGAATTGGAAGCATACATGTCGCAAACTTTTCGCCATCGGTCGTGCACCGCGTGACGGCGGTCTGCGTTAGCAGGTCTTTCAGCTGCTAACGCCAGCAAATCCTCAGACCGGATCTGCGCCGATGGCGGCAAGCGCGGCGCGGGCGACTTCGAAATCCTGGTCGCCGCTGCCGGAACCGATGCCGATGGCGCCTGCAAGCTTGCCGGCGAAACGGATCGGCAGTCCGCCCGGCAGGTGGGTGACGCCGCCCTGGGAGGCGATGCCGGCGGCGGCCCCGAATTCAAAAGCCATACCGCCCGTCGGCGCGTTGATCGACGCCGCGGTGCGGGCCTTGGCGCGGGCGGTGTGCATGCTGAGATATTTGGCGCCGTCCATGCGCAGGCTGGCGATCGTCTCGCCGCTGGCATCGACGATGTGGATGCACTGGGGCACGCCCATCGCAACGGCCTTGTCGACTGCGGCCGATACGGCCTGCAACGCGCCGGCATGGCTGAGGGTCAGGGTTTCGCGTGTGAATGTCATGTCTCTTACCTCGATTTCGAAGGAATGACCGATCGCATGGCGAGCGGTCCTTGTCAGTTCAACTTGGCGAGAGCCTTCCCGGCCTTGTCGAAGAGATGGCAGTTGTGCGGCTCTATGCCGAGCTTGATCGGGGCATGGAGGGCGGTTTTGTCAGCGCCATCCGTCTGTACCACAAGTGATATGTCAGGCGAGATGTCGACGTGAAAGACCGTCAATCCGCCAAGCCTTTCGGCAAGGATAGCCTTGCCGTCGAACTGACCGGTCTCGCCGATACGGATATGCTCCGGCCGGATCCCGAGCGTGATTTCATCGCCGACCTTGATCTCGCCAGGGGCGACAGCGACGGGTATCTCAACACCGTCCAAAGCAACCACCGTCACGCCAACCGGACCAATGGCATCGACGCGGACCGGCAGCAGGTTCATCTTCGGCGAGCCGATGAAGCCGGCAACAAAGATATTGGCCGGGTGATTGTAGAGATCGAGCGGCGATCCCACCTGCTCGATGCGGCCGGCATTCAGCACGACGATCTTGTCGGCCATGGTCATCGCCTCTATCTGGTCATGGGTGACATAGATCATCGTCGCTTCCAGCGTCTGGTGCAGACGCATCAGTTCGAGACGCATGTTGACGCGCAAGGCGGCGTCGAGATTGGACAGCGGCTCGTCGAACAGGAAGATCTTCGGGTTGCGGACGATGGCCCGGCCGATGGCAACGCGCTGGCGCTGCCCGCCGGACAGATCTTTGGGTCGCCGGTCGAGCAGGTGCGAGAGCTCCAGGACCTTGGCTGCCGCATTGACCTTGGCGTCGCGCTCACTGACCGGGATGCCGGCGATCCGAAGTGCAAAGCCCATGTTTTCCGCCACCGTCATGTGCGGGTATAGCGCATAGGACTGGAACACCATGGCCAGCCCACGCTCGGAGGGATCGATATCGTTCGCCCGGACACCATCGATGACAAGATCGCCGCCGGTGATATTCTCGAGACCGGCGATCATCCGCAGCAGGGTGGACTTGCCACAGCCCGATGGCCCAACGAACACCACGAATTCGCGGTCGACGACGTCGAGGTCGATGCCCTTGATGACTTCGACCGCACCATAGGCCTTGCGGGCATCGCGAAGTTTAAGATTGGCCATGACGAGCCTCCGTTGTGCTGGCGGGACTGTCCCCGCCTGAATTGTTCGGGTGGGCCGCAAACGTGGCGGTATCCCTGTCGTCGCTGTGCAGGACCAGGCTCGCCGCCCCGATCAGCCCGGCGTGACGACCGAGTTGGGCCGCGACAATCGGAACGTCGCGGTAGGCGGACATGGCACGCTCGGCGACCGTGGCCTTGATCTGTGCATGCAGCATATCGAAGCCGTGGGAGATGCCACCGCCGACGACAATGATGTCCGGCGAATAGAGGTGCAGCAGATTGGTGAGACCGATGCCAAGCCAGCGAGCTTCGACCGCCAGCATCTCCAGCGCCTGCCGATCACCCCGGCGTGCCGCATCGACGACATGCCGGCCGGTGACATCGCCATCGGCCGACAGCGCCCGCATCATGGATCCGTCGAAAGGCCGCGTGCCGGTGGTCGCCCTTCGGCCGAGCGCGGTGCCCGAGGCCAAGGCTTCGAAGCAGCCGATCGCGCCGCAAAAGCAGCGCGCTCCCTCGTTGGTGATCGTCATATGGCCGATTTCAGCCGCAAGCCCCCGTCGCCCGTGCAGGATACGGCCATCGGCGATGACGCCGCCACCGATACCGGTCGAAACGGTGGCAAAGACCATGGAGGCCGCGCCTCTGCCGGCGCCGTATCGCCACTCGCCGAGAGCGGCGGCGTTGGCGTCGTTCTCGAGCCAGACCGGCAGCTTGAAGTGCTCCAGCAGGATGTCTGCGAGCGGCACGTCATGCCAGCCGGTGAGGGTCGGCGGCGCGATGACGATGCCGGAAACGGGATCGAGCGGCCCGGGAGCACCGACACCGACGCCGATCGGTTCGATGTTTGGCGTTTGCCCCCTGATCTCGGCGGCTAGCGCCTGCATCTGTCCGATGACGGCACGCGGACCGTCCGCTGCCAGCGTTGGCACCGACAGGAATGACAGCAGGTCGCCCGCGCGGTTCACCATCGCGGCCCGCAGCTCCGTTCCACCGAGGTCGAATGCGAGGGCGGCGTCTGTCACTGGGCGTGGCTTTCCAGGGCATGCAGCCATTTCATCCGGGCGGCCAGATCCTTGTCGCCAAAGGCCAGCGACCCCAGGACGACTGTCTCGGCGCCAGCAGCGCGCAGAAGCGGCACGGTCTGTTCGCGAATGCCACCATCTGCGGCAAGGACGATTTCGGCTTCACGACCGGCAGCGCGGATGAGCGCGCGCGCCTCGATCAGCCGATTACATGCCTTTTCCGACAGGCTCTGACCTTTCACGCCGATAGACGTTCCGAGCAACGTCACGAAGGCAACATGCGGCAGGAACGGCTTGACCGCTTCCACCGGCGTCTCCAGCCGCAGGACAACACCGCCGGCTGCGCCCATTTCCTTGGCGATCGCCAATGCCCGAAGACCGGCCTCGCCGTTTTCCGCATGGACGCTGATGAGGTCGGCACCGGCCTCGATGAACTGACGGGTCTGCTCCTCGACGATCTCGGCTTCGACCATCAGGTGAACGTGGATGGGCTTTGAGGTGGACTTGGCAATGCGGGCCACGAGATCGGGGAAGAACAGGAAGCCGGGGGTAAAGCGCGCATCCGCAACGTCGATATGATGCAGGTCGACGTGATCCTCGATCCGTTTGAGATCGGTTTCCATGTTTATAAGATCGGCCGACCAGAGTGAGAATTCGCCGAGCAGGCGGTCGCGGGGGAGGGCGGCGATGGCGGCGGGGCCAGAGAGGGTCTTCGTGATCATGATGCGAAACGGCTCCGGAGGGTTTCAGAGGAGAGGAATTGCGAGATGGCGCTTTGTGTCTCTGCGAAATGACGGGCCTTGTCGGCAGCCTTGGCCGCCACCTCGATGAAGGCGGCGCGTCGAATGGTGGCCGCAAGCGTTTTGGCTGATGACAGCGGGTGGATGGCGTCCTGGCGGTTGCCTATGACGAGCGTCGGAACGTCAAGCGCAGCGGCCGAGGCCTTGGTCACGTCTGGTCCGTCGCTCGCGATATCGACGAGTACCTTTGCGAAGGCGGCAGCGTCAGGTCGATCGAAATAGCCCAGCAAGGATGCAAAATTGTCCGGCGCGTCCCGTTGAAGGTCGGACGCGGTCTCTGAGGCGACAAACAGGTCGCGTGCTCGCTCGAGCGGATGAGTAAGGATGAGTTTGCCGACAGTGCGGATCGGCGCCATGTTTTCGGGCGCGGCTTCGAAGGTCCAGGCCGGCCGCACCAACACCAGAGCTGCGATGCGGTCCTTGTGGAAATGGGCCAGATGGAGGGCGATGGCGGCGCCCATGGAAATACCGCCGACGGCGAGGCGCTCGATGCCGCACCGATCGGCAGCCGCGAGAACGTCCTCGGCAAACATGGCGATTGAAAATGGGCGCCGGCTGCCGAGCGACGAGCTGCCATGGCCGCGACATTCCACAGTCAGGCGCCTGAAGCCACGGCCGGCGGGAAAGGCCTGCGCCACCTGCACGTCACTGCCTCCCAGCCCGTGCTGGAAGAGCACCGGCAGACCGTTGCCGAAGTCGAAGACGGCAAGGTCGGCATCGTCGCGGGTGAGATAGACTGGCTCGCTCATCCGACCATTTCCTTCAGGAAGGCTGCAACGCCGTAGGCCTCATCGGCTGCGAGCCCATGGGTAACGAGGGGCCCGTCGAAGCCGGAGGCTTTAAGGCGGGCGAGGAAATCGCCGAAATCCACAACGCCCTTGCCGGCAGTGGCAAAACTGCCATCCGAATGGCGGTCCTTGGCGTGCGCCATGGCGACGTGTCCGGCAGCCGTATCGACCGCTCTCGCCACGATGGACCGCGCCTCGTCAGGCGTGGCCGCCTCGAAGAGGTTGGCCGGGTCGAGGACGATGCGCAGCTTGCGCGATCCCATCTCGGCGATCAGCCGCATGGCATCTTCTGCCGAGGTCACGATGTTCGCCTGCTCGGGCTCGATGCCGAGCATGACGCCATAGCCTTCGGCCAGCGCCAAGGCCTTGGCCATCTCCAGGGCCATGTCGGCCCAGGCAGAAGGGTCGGCGTTATCCGGGTGGTGCGCCCATTGATCGACAGGGTTGCGGCTGCCTGTGCAGAGCGTGACCAGCGGGATGGCAAGCGCCGCAGCAGTTCTGATCACGACCTCCAGCTGCCGCAGCCCGGCCTGTCTGACGGCAGGGTCCGGATGGGCCATATTATAGGTCCCGGACAACGCCACCAGCGACACGCCACTCGTCTCGGCAGCCGTCCGGATAGCGGTGACAGTGCTCTCCGGCACGGCGTCCGGCATCGATGGCAGGCCGCAGCAGGCAAGATTGAACTGCGTCGCTGAATAGCCGTTGCCGGCGACCGCCGACAGGACGGCAAGCGGATCTGTCCCCGGAAAGGTCTTGGCGAAGATACCGACCTGCATCAGACCGATCCCGTCACGGATGCGATTTTGACGCGTTCGCCGGTTTCAACCGAACGGGCGATGGCGACCATGGCGCGGATCGAGGCAATGCCGTCATCGACATTGGCGCCACGCATCGGAGCCCCGGTCAGAACCGTATCGGCGAGACCCTCCAGCTGGCGGCGGAAGAAATGCCCATCGGCGCCCAGAGGCCTGCGGGTGGTCGCGTCCTTCTCGTGGAAGAGATCGACCTCGCTGGCGCGGAAATACCAGGGATTGAAGGTCTTTGCGAGAACGGACCCGTGCTCGCCATAGAGCTGGAAGCCCTCGTGCCAATCCATCCTGACGGCAACGGTCAGATCGAGATGGCCGAGCGCTCCGTTGGCAAATTCGGTTTCGACGAACCAGCAATAGGCACCGGCGCGCTCCAGCAGGCGTGCTCGGACTGCGACCAGTTCGCCGCAGAAAAAGCGCGCCGTATCGACCAGATGAGAGCCGTGCGCCAGCATGAAATACTGCCGAAGATCGGCCTTCGGATTACCGCCCGGCTTGCGTGCCAGCTTGCTGGTTACCGGCAGCGGCTGGACGGCGTCGGTGTTGGTGTAGCGGTGCGTGGAATCGCAGTACCAGGCCTTGAGCGCGAAGATCTGGCCGATATCGTCGCGCACGAAGTCGCGCGCCGCTTCCAGAGCCGGATCGAAGCGCTTCATGTGGCCGACCTGCAGGATCTTGCCCGAGCGTTTCACCGCATCGGCCAGCTGCTGGCCTTCCTCGACGGAAACGCCGATCGGTTTTTCGCAGAGAACATGCTTGCCTGCGTCGAGAGCCTTGATCGACATCGGCACATGGTAGGCATCGGAGGTGGCGACGATCACGGCTTCGAGCTCGGGATCGGCCAGCATGGCGTCGTAGTCGCCGTACATCTTCTGCGGCTCGTAGGTCGCACCCATGCGCGCCAGGAGATCCGGTGCTGCATCGCAGATTGCGTAGAGATCGGCGTTACGCGCTTTCACACAAGATTCGAGATGGGCAAATTGGGCAATCGGCCCACAGCCGAGAACGCCCACCCGCAATCGACGCTGTTCTTTCTCGATCATTGCACTTCTTCCTTATGCACCATAGCCGCGCATTGTCTGGCGGTTGAGTTTCACGGCAGCGGCGGGATCGCGCCCCGCCGTCTCGGATTCTTCCTCGAGTACCAGCCAGCCGTTGAAGTTCGGCGCCTTGCCGACGATGTCGAGCACGGCCGGCGTGTCGAGCACGCCCTCGCCAAGCATCACCCACTGGTCGTTGGCATCGACATCCTTGAGGTGAAGGTAGCGGATGCGGGCCTGGTAGGTTTTGAGAGTGTCGAGGATGTCGTCGTGACCGCGCAGGATGTGCCCGGTATCCGGGATCCAGCCGACCAGCGCGGGATCCAGCAGCCCGAAGATCGTGTCGTAATCGGCCCGGTCGAACAGCAGAGTGTTATGATGCGAACTCGGATGCACCGCCACCGTGACGCCCGATGCCTGGCCGATGGCCGCAGCACGATTGTAGAACTCGGCGGCGACTTTGAATTTCTCCCCGCGTGGGCCGTCCGAGACGACCGTTGCAGAGCCGATCGACACCAGTGCGCCCTCGAAATGGGATGCGAAATCGACCCAGCGCTGCGCGACGACCAGATCGGCGTCAATGTGGTCGGCAACCGTGAACCCGGTCTGCGAGCCGAAGGCGAAGGACACCAGGTGCAGTCCGTGGTTGGCCAGCGCCTTCTTGAAATCGGCAGGCTTGTCAGCATAGCGGCCGATCATCGTATCGGTGATTTCGATGCCCTCGTAACCGCCGGCGGCGATTGCTGCCAACAGGTCATCGGCGGTCCCGCTCCAGCCGGCGCCCAGCATCTCCCATGTAAACGTCTGGCAGCCGACCTTGAAATCCGTGGTCATTGTCTATTCCTTGATTCCGCCTTGCGTCAGGCCTTCGATGATGTGTCGCTGGAAGACCAGCACGAGTATGATAAGCGGCACGGTGACGACAGCCGACGCAGCCGCGATATCTCCCCAGGGCACGTAGTACTGGTTCGTGAAGTTGGCGATGCCGACGGGAATGGTCTGGCTGTCGGGATCGGAGGTGAAGGCCAGCGCGAACAGGAACTCGTTCCAGGCGGTGATGAAGGCCAGCAGCCCTGTCGTCACAAGGCTCGGCAGCGACATCGGCAGGATGATGTGCCAGAGTAGGCCGACGACACCGACGCCATCCATCCGCGCCGCCTCGTCGATTTCGCGCGGCAGGGTTTCGAAATAGCCAAACAGCACCCAGGTCACCAACGGCAGCCCCAGCGCAAGATAGGTGATGATCAGAGCGGTATGGGTGTCCAGGAGACCGATATCCGAGGCCAGCAGATAAAGCGGGCCGACGAGCGCGATCTGCGGGAACATCGACACCGACAGGATCACCATCAGGATCCCGAACCGGCCCTTCACATCGAGCCGCGACAGCGCAAAGGCCGACAGGGAACCGACGATCAGGCAGAGCGCCGTGGTCGACAGCGAGACGATCAGCGAGTTCAGCACATAGTGATGCAGGCCCTTCTCGACGAAGGCATTATAGTAATGCTCCAGCGTGAAGGGATGCGGAATGAGAGACGGCGTGCCTTCGGTCAGCGCCTTGTCGAGCTGCAGCGAGGTCGAGAACTGCCAGAGGAACGGCCCGGCCGACCATATCAGGATAAACAGCGCACCGGCATAGATCACAGTACTCTGGAGAACGGAGCGGCCCTGGGTCATGTCGTCTTCCTTATCTGCCGGACGAGGAAGAGGCAGAACACCACCGCGATCACGCCTTCAGTCAGGAACATCGCCGTGGAGACTGCCGAGCCGTAGCCGAACTGCAGGGTCGAAAAGAGGATCTTGTAGGACAGCGTCGACAGCGTTTCGGTGGAATCGGCGGGGCCGCCGCCGGTCAGCACGTAGACGAGGTCGAAGATGCGGAACGCGTCCAGCGCACGGAACAGTCCGGCGATCAGCAGCGTTGGCAGCAGCAGCGGCAGGCGGATGTTCCAGAAGATCACCCAGGCCTTGGCGCCGTCCATCCGCGCCGCCTCGATCAGAGACTTCGGAACGGTCTGCAATCCGGTCAGAAGCAGCAGCGCCATGAACGGCGTGGTCTTCCAGACGTCGGCAAGGATGATGGTGAGGAGAGCGGTGTTCGGCGATCCGTACCAGTTGACGTTCTGGTCGATCAGCCCGAGATGCAGGAGAATGAAATTGATGATGCCGTGCTGGCCATCGAACAGCCATCCGAACATCTTGGAGGTGACCACGGTCGGCATTGCCCAAGGCACGAGCATGGCCGCCCGGATAATCCCGCGTCCCCCGAAGGTTTCACAGAGAATGAGGGCCATGCCGAGACCGATCAGCGTTTCCAGCACAGTGGATGCGACGGTAAACCACATCGTATGGCGCCAGGCATTCCAGAACGCCGGATCGTTGAACAGTTGCACGTAGTTGGCAAAGCCGACGAAATCATTGTCCTGGGTGATCAGCGAGCGGTTTGTCAGCGACAGATAGAGGCCGTTGACGATCGGATAGAAGGACACAGATGCAAGCGACAGGAAAGCCGGCAACAGCAGGAGCCATGGCCAGAGGGCGCGTGGCAGCGCCCTCCTTGCTTTGCGTGACTGCCCCGTTGCCGGGACTGTGGCTGAAACCGCCATGTCAGGCGACGATCTTGTTGATTTGCGCAGCGGCAGCTGCGAGCTCGGTCTTCACGTCGCCGCTGACCAGGGCTTTGGAGATACTCGACTGCAGCGCCAGCGTGACCTTGGCATATTGTGGCGTGATCGGCCGTGGTGTGGCGCCGGTGAAGACGCTTTGCAGGCTCGCCATGAAGGGCTGCTCGGCCTTGAGCTTGGCATCCTCGAAGATCGCCGGACGCGAAGGCGCCAGACCGAAATTCAGTGCCAGCCGGGTCTGGGTTGCCGGCGACGACATCCAGGTCAAGAACTCGATCGCGGCTTCGCGCTTCTTGGAGTTGGCGTTGACACCCAGCTGGTAGCCGCCGAGGCAGGCCGCGCTCTTGCCGCCGGGAAAATGCGGCAAGGGCGCAACCGCCACCTTGTCGACAACCTGCGAGGCCTTAGGATCCTGGGCAATCGGATAGACGTAGGACCAGTTGCGCATGAACATCGCTTCGCCGGACGTGAATGGCTGGCGCGAAGGCTCTTCGTCCCAGGAAAGAACGTTTTGCGGGCTGATCTTGGTCTTGTTGATCGTGTCGTGGAGGAACTGGATGGCCTCGACCGCGGCCTTGTCTCCGACCACGGAGGATTTCCCGTCCGGCGCCAGTATGGAGCCCCCGTTCGAGGTGATGATCTCGACTGCATCGCAGATCAGCACTTCGGCCTGCTTGCCCTGCCAGAGGTAGCCGAACTTGGCATCGCCGGCCTTCTGGGCGGCCGCCGCCATCGTTGCCATCTCGTCCCAGGTTTCAGGGACCTTGCCGCCGTGCTTTTCGACGAGGTCCTTGCGATAATAGAACATGCCGGAATCGACGAACCAAGGCAGCGCCGTCAGCTTCTCATTATAAGTGCAGGCAGCCACCGTGCCGGGGAAATAGTCGGTGCGCTTTTCCTTGGGGAAATACTCGTCGAGGGGCAGCGCCCAGCCTGCGGCGGCAAAACCTGCAATCCAGACGACGTCCTGCGTGAAGACGTCGGGCGTCCCGTTGCGGCGGGCCAGCTGCTGGATCAGCCCTTGATAGACTTCGGTCGACGAACTCGGTGGTGGCAGTTCGATGAACTTCACCATGATGCGGTCCTGCGACTCGTTGAACGCCTTGACGAGATCGCCGAGGCCTTCCTTGCCGAAGAAGCTGGCGCTGGCAAAGCTGATCTCTGTCCGGTCGGCGGCTCGGGCCGAGCGCACGCCCAGGCTCGAGGTGACGCCAAGGGCAGCGGCACCGACCGCAGCCCCGGCCGCCCCGATAAGAAGCCGGCGGCGATCAATCATGTGCGAATTTAAAGTCGAATTCGAGCGCGAAGGCTCGTCCTTAACATCAGACATGTTTTCCCTCCCAGGAAGACTGGCAACCTCCAAAACTCCGCGCCAGCATTTCCGCATGATTTATAAAAATTTGTCGCGCGTCAAGAAATAAAATGGTTTAGTCTGGCCATCAGTCGCTGATAAGGAGACCGTAGCGAGGTGCGGCAACCAGCGAAATCAATGGGAGGAGTGGGCTTTATGACCAGAAAGAACAACGCAAAAATCGGCCTCGGCGTAATTGGCTGCGGCAATATCTCGATGACCTATTTGCGCAACACAGCCCTGTTTGCCGGTGTCGAGTTGAGAGCCTGCGCCGATATCTCGCCCGATATGGCAGCCTTGCGGGCCGGCCAATACAATATCCGCGCGCTCACCGTCGACCAGCTGCTGGCCGACCCGGAAATCGATCTTGTCCTCAATCTCACGATCCCGGCAGTGCATTTCGATGTGACGATGTCAGCGCTTTCGGCCGGCAAACACGTCTTCACCGAAAAGCCGCTGGCCACATCGGCGGCGGACGGACGCACTCTGGTGGCAGAGGCACGGCAGCGTGGACTTCTGCTCGGATCTGCACCCGACACTTTTCTCGGTGCGGCCGGCCGGCGGGCGCGGCGCCTGATGGAGGAAGGAGCCATAGGCCGTCCCGTCAGCGGCACCGCCTTCATGATGGGCCGCGGCATGGAGCACTGGCATCCCAATCCGCAATTCTACTACCAGCCGGGCGGCGGCCCGGTTTTCGACATGGGACCCTATTACCTGACGATGATGGTCAACCTGCTGGGCCCTGTGGTCCGCGTCATGGCGATGGCCACCAAGGGGCAGGAGGAGCGACTGATCACCGCTGAAGGCCCGTTCCAGAACACCACCTTCACCGTTGGCACGCCGACCAATGTCCTCTCGCTTCTGGAATTCAAATCCGGCGCGACGGTGAATTTCGGCGCCTCCTGGGATGTCTTCCGCCACTCCAATCATCCGATCGAGTTGCACGGCACGGAAGGTTCGCTGCGTCTGCCGGATCCCGACACATTCGGCGGCACTGTGTCCCTGTCCGAGCACGGCGCCGAGTGGCGGGACTTCGATAGCGACGGCGAACTCTATGGCACCAGAAACTGGCCATATGCCGCACCGGACAGGGCAAATTACCGGATGCTTGGCGTCGCCGACCTCGTCCGGGCGCTCGAGGAAGGCAGGGCGCCGCGCGCCTCCGGCGATCTTGCGTTGCATGTTCTCGACATCATGGAAGCCATCCTTGCATCCGGAGAGAGCCAGCAATCGATCACAATCGACGGGACTTTCCAGCAGCCACCATTGCTCGGCGAGGATGAAGCGCGCAGCTTGCTCGCATGACAGGAGAGGGGAGGATGACTGGCAGAATCGATGCCGGAGCCCAGCGGGTGCTCGATCTCGGCAGGGCCGCAAGATCGAGGCCTTTCGAGGACGGCACGCCGGAACAGGCCCGTAAAGATTACAACGCGGGAGCGCCCGCATTAAAAGGCGATCTGCAGCCTGTCGCCTCTATTGAAAACCGCACGATCACGGGACCGAATGGCCCTATCGACATCCGGATCTATCGCGGCCTCGGTGCACCGGAGAGCGGCGGGCGCGGGCTGCTGTATCTTCACGGCGGCGGATGGGTGATCGGCAACCTCGAGTCCCATGATGACATCTGCAGGTGGTTTGCCGACAGCGCGGCCTGCACGGTCGTCTGCCCCAACTATCGCCTGGCGCCTGAACACAAATTCCCCGCCGGGCTTGAAGATTGCCTCGCGGCGCTGGCATTTATGACCGGAGAGGCCGATACGCTCGGCATCGACCGAGAAAAAATCGCCGTGGCCGGAGATAGCGCCGGCGGCAACCTCGCTGCGGTGGTGGCACTGATGTCCCGGGTATCCGATCGGCCGCCATTGACAGCGCAACTGCTGCTCTATCCGAATACCGACGCTGCCCAGACCGCAGACAGCTACCGGCGCTATGCAAAGGGCTTCGGCTTGTCGGCCTCGACCATGCACTGGTTTCGCGATCATTATATTCGCACGCCGGACGATATCGACGATTGGCGCGTCTCGCCGCTTAAGGCAGAGAGCCTCTCAGGTGCCGCCCCGGTATTTATAGCCATCGCCGGCCACGACATCCTCGCTGACGAAGGTGTCGCCTATGCCGATCGCCTCAAGCAAGACGCCGTTCCCGTGGTCCTGCGCCATTGGCCGACGCAGATCCACGGCTTCGCTTCCATGGGCAAGTACATCCCGGAAGCACGCGCGGCCATCGATGAGGCGGTGATTGCGTGGAACAGCTTCGAGACATCAACTCCATAGTAAGTGGACGGTGGATCAGGCGGACTGGCGCATCACAAGGGTGCCGTCCGAGCGCATGGCATGGACGATAGCGCCTGTCGTCGTCTCTCCTTCGCCGAGAAGGGCGAGCAATGTGTCGACGCTGTTGGCCGTCATTGCCGCGAAATCCTGCGCCATTGTCGTCAGCGGCGGCGATGCATATCGGCTGAGGGGATGGTCGTCATGGGCGGCGATCCTGAGATGAGCGCCCTTTCGGCGTCCGACCTTCTGGTTGTTGGCAAAGGCTGCCGCCATCACACCGAAGGCCAGGCGATCGTTAGCACAGAGGATCGTCTTGCTCGGCAGGGACTTCCTGCGCAGCATATCGTCCATCTGTTCATAGCCGATCCGCTCGAAATCCCAGGTATAGTCCGCGCTCGTCTTGATCACCCGCGGCTCGAACCCGGCCGCCTTGACGGTGGCGACATAACTTGCCAGCCTTTCCGGCGAATTGTGATTGATATGCGGAATGTCGAGATAGGCCGGCGCGTCGCCGGACCGGCAGAGATAGTCGACGATCGTCGCGACGCTCTGGCTGTTGTTGTTGCCGACAAATGGCGTGCTGCCTTCGATGAAGGTGTCGAAATAGACCATCGCCAGGTTCTGGCCGAGTTTCTCGAAGACGCGCGGATCGGACTTGAAGCCGAGGGGTGCCACCAACGCCCCGGCCACCTTCAGCGACAGCATCGTTTTGACGGCCTCGGCCTCCAGTTCCGGCAAACCATGCGATGAAATCACGATCGGCCAGTAGCCGCTGGTGCGCAGGCGGAGTTCCAGCCGGTTGACCATTTCAGCATAGAAGGGGTCGCCGAGAGCAGGCACGAGAATGCCGATGTTGCGGGTGCGCTTGCGGTTGAGATTGCGCGCATAGAGATTGGGCTGGTAGTCCGAAGACCGCAACGCCGCCTCGATCAGAGCACGGGTGGCTGGCTTTACGCTGGTCGGATCGTCGAAGAACTTGGACAGGGTCGGACGCGATATCCCGCTGGATTTCGCAAAATCCTCCATCGTCCGGTGCGTCAGCTTTTTCATCGATATGCGACGTTCCTGTCTGCCAGAATGTGCAGAGGTGGAATTATGCGTTGTTAATCAACGAAGTGCAACCGCTGACCGGAAATTCGCACAACCGTCCCGGCCCGCCAAAAAGATTGCCGGTGACAACTTTTAAAATGACGTACGACTAAAGAGCTTCCGGCTGAAGATCGTGCTCGCAACGTCGAACGAATCCGACCGAGCACGGCGCAAGTAAAACGGGAATAAGGCCGCAGGTTTCCAGTATGCTTAACGGCAATTTTATAAACTCGTGGCACCTTGAGCGACAATGAGACGGGGACGGTCGGGAAAATGAAAAATATGATGGACAAAATGATGTCGCGGGTGCGGATCCAGACAAAAGTTCTGGTGCTCGTGACACCGTTCATTCTGTGTATCGGCGCGGTCGGCCTGACGGGCTATTATGCCTCTCGGTTGCTCGAAGGCAGGATGGAGGTCTCGAACAGCGTCCTGCAGTCGCTCAGCGGCTTCAAGCATGTGTTCGCCAGCATGAGCACATTCCTGATGCAGCCTTCGCAGGAAACGCACGACGGTGCTGCGGCCCAGGCCCGCGACCAGCTCGGCCTCCTGAAGCAGACCACCGAAGGTTTGCGCGCCGGAACGGATGTCTCCCTGCTGGACCAGTCTCTTTCGGAATCCGCAGCAATTCCCGACAAGATCGAGGCAATCTGGCAGCTCCAGCTCAACCAGCAGAAGATCTGGGATGACATCGTTGCGAACTCGGCAGCGCTGCTCGATCTGCAGGGACAGATCGGCAAGCGCTCCTTCATGCTGATGGCGGCGGCGAAGAAAAAGGACAACACCAACAAGGCCGGCTTGAAGACTTCGGTGACATTGGGAACGGCAGCCTCGATGATTGCCGACCTCGAAAAGGCCTATGCCGAGGCAGCGCTTCCCGATGCCAAGATTGCGGCGCTGAAGAAGCTCGTGCCGGACCTGGTCACCGCGGTCTCGCTGCTTGCCGACGCACTGCCGGATGACCAGAAGAGTGTTGCAAGCGACATCCAGGCATCTGTCGCTGTTCTCGATCAACAGAGCAAGGCGACAAGCCCGGACGCCGCAGTCGCGCTTGCCGACCAGGCACTCCTCGCCCTCCAGGCGCCGACCGCGAAACTGAAGGCGACCGGTGACGCATTGATGCGCCGTTCGGTGCTCGATCTCGCCACCTCCGACAAGGAAATCTCCATGGCAGAAGCCGTCGGCAACAAGCTGCGCGGCATCGTCAACATCAACAATGAAATCCGCGTCGTCTTCGCCGAGCTCGTTTCCAAGCCCGACGAAGAGAGCGTCAAGAAGGTCCAGCAGTCGCTCTATATGTACGCCAACGAGGTTGCAGCCCTTGCCGCGCTGATGAGCGACGACCCGGTCCTCTCGGTGCTTCCGGCCAAGGTCAAGCCGGTGCTCGACACGCTTGCCTCCAAGGCTGCCGACATCGCTGCCAACTCCCTGGAAAAGCAGGCGCAATTTTCCGCCGCCGCCAAGTTGATCGACAGCACCTGGAACCTGCTTACGCAGTTTGCGGAAAGCCAGAAGGCAAATGCCGGTGTCGAACGCCAGCAGGCGAACACGATCTCCATCGGCGCCATGACCATAGGCGTCCTCGTCGCGATGTTGGCTGGCGCAGCCCTCGTGATGACGCTGAAGGGACCGATCGCCCAGATCACCATAGCGATGCGCAAGCTCGCCGAAGGCAAGCTCGACACCGCCATTGCCGGCGAGGGTCGTCCTGACGAGATCGGCGACATGGCGCGCGCGCTGATGGTCTTCAAGGACAACGCCACATCCCGCTTGGTCATGGAAAAGGAGGCCCAGAGCGCGAGAGAGCTCTCCGAGGCCGAGCGCGTCAGAAATGATCGCGAGCGCCGTGAGGCACGCGTCCAGGTCGACGGAGCGATCGAGGCTCTCGGACTGGCGTTGAAAAGGCTCTCCAAGGGCGAACTCGATTTTGCGATCGACGTGCCGTTTGCACCCCATCTCGATGGGCTGCGCGACGATTTCAACCAGTCCATCGAAGGCCTCAGGGCGACGCTGGTCGACATCCGCGGCACAGCCGAGATGATCTATGACAATGGCCGGCAAATGGGGGAAGCCGTCAACGATCTGGCAATGCGCACCGAAAAGCAGGCCGCATCGCTGGAGGAGGCCGCTGCCGCCGTCGAACAGATCGCCGCCACTGTGGATACCTCTTCGGATCGCTCCGGCCTTGCGCTGAAACTGGTGCAGAACACCAAGCAGCGCGCGGAAAACTCGGCCATGGTCGTGCAGAACGCCGTCTCGGCTATGGCAAGGATCAAGGAATCCTCCGACAGGATCTCGAACATCGTCACCGTCATCGACGGCATCGCGTTCCAGACGAACCTGCTGGCGCTCAACGCCGGCGTCGAGGCTGCAAGGGCAGGCGAGGCCGGCAAGGGATTTGCCGTCGTCGCCCAGGAAGTCCGTGAACTCGCGCAACGCTCGGCAAAGGCCGCCAAGGAGATCGCCCAGCTTATCAATACCTCGGTCAACGAAGTCGCCATCGGATCGCAATATGTCGAGGAAACCGGCGGCGCCCTTATCGGAATCTCGGGAGAAATCGTCGATATCTTCGGTCACGTCGAGCGGATCGCCTCTTCCGCCCAGGAGCAGGCGCAGTCCCTGCGGTCAGTCACCTCGTCGGTCAACGAAATCGACCGCATGACCCAGCAGAATGCCGCCATGGTCGAGGAAACCAGCGCCGCGACACGCCAGCTCTCGGACGAAACCCACGCCTTGACCGAACTCATCGGCCGCTTCAGCCTGGAAAAGAACCCCAGCTTCACCAAACCCGCCAGCCGCGCCGCCTGACCAGGCGTTGCGCCTGGATGGGTGAGATGAACCTCGGCTGACGTTTTGCAGCCGAGGGGACACGCGAAGCATTTTGAATTTACGCTATTGTTATTTTCTCTTTTCCCGGACGGCGTCGCCTGAAAGTGCCGTGCAACCCCTATCCGCCCTTAATCCATCCCGTCCGCCATCGCATTGTATCGATAGGGGCGATATCCTGGCGTCGGTGTGAACTGACGGTGGTGCGCCTCGAGATGCGGCATGAGGGCGTTTATCGCCTCCCAGGCTTGGCCCTCGCTTGGCGTTTCCGGACGCTGCAGCCGCTCGCCGATCTCGGCGAGAACCGCGTCGCGATCGATGGTTGTGACCTTTCCCTCGTCGACCACCAGACGACCGCCGACGAAGACCTGGCTGATCGCGTGGCGTCCACCCCGGTGCAGGACGCTTTCGACGACGGGAGTGCGCGCGCTCACATGCGGCCGGCCGATCTTTCGCCTGTCCATCAGGACGATATCGGCCTGTAGTCCGGGTTCGAGCCTGCCGGTAAAGCCACCGAAACCGACAGTTTTCGCGCCATGTTCGGTGGCCATCTGCAGCACCGCGCCGGCATCCGGCCGTTCGTTCCAAAACCCGGTTTCGCGATGCAGCGCCCAGACCAGCTTCATTTCGAGCGTCATGTCGCGGTCGTCGGCAATGTTGGACTGGTCGATGCCAAGCGCCACCGGAATGCCGCGACGGCGCATTTCGTTGACTGGGGCGATGCCACTCCCGAGCCTGAGGCCCGAGGAGGCGTTATGGCACAGGCTGCAGCCGCATGCTGCTACGATGTCCATATCCTCGCGGCTCATCCAGTTGCCGTGCCCGAGCGTCACATTTGGCCCGAGGCATTCGAGCGCTTTCAGATGCTGGACGGCGCTGTGGCCGAATTTGTCGTGCGCGAAATGCGACTGCCGTTCGGTTTCGAGAAGATGCATGTGAACCTGGGCGTCGGCTTGCCGCGCCGTCTCGAAGATCGCCTGCAGGCATGCGTCCGAGCACCAGTGCAGGTTGGCCGGGGCAAGATTGATGCGCACATGATCCGGGCGGTCCGCAAGCCAGGCTTGCCGCAGCTCGCGGTAGAAGCCGAGAAGCTCCGGGACCGGTATGTTCGATGCCGCAAGCCTCGGCGCGATCCAGCTGCGAACGGTATCCGGAAGGGCGGCCAGCACCTTGGCGTCGTCATCGTAAGTCAGAATATTGCGGTCACGGATCATGAAGGAAAAGCCGGCCCGCATGCCGATCTCGCCATAGGCGTTGAGCGTGGCATTCGCAGCAGCCATCCAGTTGTCCGGCGTACCAGACAGTCCGCTGTTGATGTGCTGGACCGTCGTCGTGCCGCTCTCCAGCATCTCGATGGCGGAATAGAGCGTATCCAGCCGCGTATCGACCTGGCGCATGGCCCGAAACTGCGGCAGCCATAATTCCAGCGGCGCGAAGGGCACGCCCTGCATCAGCGGCGTGACGCCGAAATGATGATGGCTGTTGACCAGCCCCGGCATGGCAATCATCTCGGCAGATCCGAAACGGGGCAGATGGTCGTTGCCGTATGTGACGGCTTCCATCGCCCCGATCTGCGCGATCATCCCGCGATCCACCCGGATGCCGACGTCATGGCGCATCGACATGCTGCCATCCGGCATAAGCCCCGACAACACTGTCCCGGCCTCAATGATGCAATCGCCTGTGATGGATGCGTCCGGGCTCATTTGGTATAGTCTCCGATAAGCCCGAGTCGACGGGCGACAACAACGCGATAGAGCGGATCCCCGTAGACCTTCATTTCTTCGCTGGCCGAAAAAGCAAGACTGATATCGTGTTCGTCGTAACTGCGCGCGGCGATCGCATGCAGTTCGGGCCAATCCGGCACTTCGATATGACGCCAGCGATCAAGCTGGCTCGCCTCCGGAATTTCCGGAAAACCAAGCTCACCCATAAGCGCGGCGATCCCTTGCCAGAACACCCGCAACATCCGGTGGAACGTGGCCTCGTCGCAATGAGGCTCGAGGAGACGGATCCAGTGCAACCCGGTGATGATGTGAAGTGCCGCAAAATGCTGGGTTGCCGCAAAGACGGAAAGCGCCGTGGCCGCCATTTTTTGCAGTGTGCCAGGCCCGATATCAAGCCAGTCCACCACGGGTGCAAATTCGGGAACGCTGCTGGCATCGCGCATATTTTGCCACAGCAGGTCGTGAAGCTGCATCCCGTGCAATGGCGTGAGACCCGCTGTCAGAACGAGAACTTCGGCCGGATCAGACGTGATCGGGTGAGTTCCCCTGGCCGCCGGAAGTGGCAGATAGGTTGCCGCCCAGTAGGCAAGCGCAATTGCTATATCGGTGTTGTCCGCGCGAAGCACCCCGTAAGCCGTTCGCATCAGTGCATGAAAGGCGCTGGCTGCGATGCCGTTGGCAAGATCCGGTAGATAGAGCTGCAAAGCCTCATGAATGCCCAGGCGCGCCAGTTCGCCGGTAAAGAAAATTCGCAGATCCGGTTCCCGTTCGCGTATCCCGATCGCAGTCTTCCAGCTGTCGCGGTTGAGTGGCTTCAGAGGCAACGCGAATGGCAGCAGTTGCTTTGTATCTCTGTAGTGGTTGAAGAAGCGCCGAAGCTGAGACGGCGTGCCGCCTATCCGGTCCAGTGCGACGAGTACCATGGGAGCATGATTGGCGAAGGTGCGTGAGAACTCCGAGCCCCATGCCGGCATGTCGCCCATGACAGCCTCCAGTCCTTCGGATAGGTTTTCTGTTGCAGTCATTGATCAAACTTCTCTTTTACGATGCTGTACCGCCGGCAGTGGCCTGCGACAGCATCGGCAAGCGCAAGACGGAGGGGTAGCCGTCGCCGGAGCGGAGCATGAGGGTCGTGACAAGCCGATCCGTGACGCTCGCGTCCTGGGGGCGTGCGCCGGTGCCCGGATTGACGGGGAAGGCGGGGAAAGAGGCTGACTGGATCGACAGGCGCAGGCAATATCCCGCCGGGATCGTCAGATACGTCGGCCGTAACCTCAGCAGAACGGCCAGTCCATCTTTATTCGCCGTTATTGTCTTATGTGTCGACGTCAAGCAAATTACGGCTCCATCCGGGGCCACTGTGCTCAACGTGCAATCGAGGTCGAAACTCGGCCTGTCGGCAGTGACGAAAAGATCGACTTCCGCCACTGCACTCAGCAGAACCGGGAGGGCGAAAGGTTTCGAGGTATAGACGAGCACATCGGCCCTATCGTCGACGTCCGACCTGTCGGCAAAATCGGCAGGCGTTCCGAGATGAAGGCCCACGCTCGGTGCTGGCCGCCATGGATCGTGCACGAGGTGGTCAATTCTCGAAGGCCCTGGCGTTTCAACAAGCGATCCATCCGTGCTCGTTGCCGCTGCACGACCGTCAGATGCGAGATGAAGCACAAGTGTCTGCGCGTCCGGAAGCCGCTCGAAGCCGGCCCAGGCCTTGTCGAAGACGTCATAAAGCTTGATCTTCGGTTCGATATTCTCGCGGCCTTTGAGCACTTCGTCGAAGAAGCCGACGATCTGGCGGTCTATGCCGTCTGCAGCCTCCGCCCCGGCATCGAGGGCGCCGACCCGTCGGCCCCAGGGAATGTGCGACCAGGGTCCAACACACAGTCTCTGCAGACTGCCGCCAACGGAAAACTCCTCGAAGGCTGCGAATGTGCCTTCGAGCATAATGTCGTTCCATCCACCGACATGCAGCACAGGCACATCCAGCGTCATACCTTCAAGAAGCGATTTTGGCGACCTTGAACCCCAATAGGAGGGATCGTCGGTCAGCCAGTCCTGGTAATGCGTGTAGCGTGCTGCCTGCTGCAAAGCCTCAGGCTTTCCCGAGAGAACACCGGAATGCAGGGATGGCTTTGCGGCATGTAACATATGAGCGGTGGCAAGATCGCCGGCCCGCCTGGCGTTTTCGACGGCCATCTGGCACGCCCACATCTGGTTGGACTGAAGCCGAAACCCATCGCCTTCGAATGCCCAGTGATTGCGGACATCGAAAGCCGCCATGGCGATGGCCATGGCATCGGGCAATTTTCCGCCGGTCTTCTTGGCGCCGGCAAGGGCTAGGAACTGGTTCATGCCGTGGTAGCTGAAGCCGTAGCTCGCCACCATGCCGTTGCAACCGTCGAGATCGGCCGCCAGCGACAGCGTCTGCGCGCCGTCGGCAACATCGTCTTCGAGTACCCTGAATACACCCTCGGAATCACCCCGGCCACGAACATCCTGCACCAGCACGATGTAGCCTTGCGCCGCATACCATGCGGGATGGGCAAGGACGACAGTCGAGGCAACTTTACGCCCATAGGGAAGGCGCATGACCAGAACAGGATAGCGTTCGGGGCCCACAGGACGATAAACGTCGGCCGCCAGGTAAAGACCGTCCGCCATAGGCATCCGAAGATTTTCGATGTCGCGAAGTGCCAGCATGGTTATCTCCCGGCCGAAAAGCGGGTTTCGGAGGTAAGCCTCTCCATGTCAAAATCGCCCGTTGCCGCAATCAGGCGCACCAACCCCGCGGCCGCACGGTCAAGCACGAGAGCGCCCTTGGTGGCGTCGGCATTGGCGGCATTCCCGCTGACACCTGCCGGGTGAAGGTCCTGCGCCTGCCAGCCAAAGCCGACCGCGCCTTCAGCAGTCAACGGGCTGCCGGACTTTTCGATTTCCACGGTCAAGGGTACGAAATCCTCTGCCTTGTCCATGGCCACCAGCTCTGGCGCGATGGCTAGCATCATACTGGTCTCGATATCGCCGCCGTGAATGCCGTGCGTGATTTCCGCGGCCGAAAACAGGTCATCGACCTCTACGATCCTGAACCAGGAGCAAGCGACCGCAAGCATATCGAGCTCTACACGGATATCCCGGCAGGTCATTTCCATGAGGGAAATCTGGCCGCCATGCGAATTGAACAGGATGATTTTGCGCGCACCGGCGCGTTTTACGCTTCTGGCCACATCGAGCCAGACGAGGCGAAGTGTCTGGGCCGATACGGTAAGCGTACCGGGATATGCCAAATGCTCGTCGGACTTGCCGATGCCGATCGACGGCAGGATCAGGACGTCTGCGTTCGTGTCGAGCAACCGCACCATGCGGTCCAGGATGGCAGCGTTTATGGCCGCATCCACCTGCACGGGAAGATGCGGCCCATGTTGCTCGACAGCTGCGATCGGCAGGATAACGACAGTCTCGCTCAAATCGCGGGCTGCAAAGTCGGCGGTCGAATGATCCGCCCAATAAAAGGATTGGGTCACGTGCCACTCCACAAATCGGATCTGCCGGTTTCAAGCAAGCTAGCCGCTTGCCGATTGGCCTCGGCTACCACTGTTTCGAAGTCATCCGGTACAGGGAGGTCCGCCGAGACGTAGGAGACCAGCTCCGGCAATATCTCCTTTTCGCGATCGAGAAGCAGCCGGCGCAGAACGCCGCGCACCAGCCTTGGCACCGCATGCTTGTGCCCACTGATGGAGGTGGAGTGAGGGCCGTGACTGACAAAGCTGCTGCTGTTGAACGCGAACACCCGGCTGACCCATGTCTCATCTGGATCCCTCGGGATGAATCCGTAGAAGCCGTCGAGGTAGGGGAAACGCGCAAGTCGGGCATCGGCGCTGCCGTCTTGCGGGGTATAGCGGTCGCCCCAGAGAGCAACCCGGTCGTGAAGGGTTTTAAGTTCGGGCCTCGCGGCGAGATCGACATCCATGCCCGTGGCAAGAAGCAGGTGATCGAACTCCAGGATATCGTCGGGGGTCGTTACATGGATTGCATCGGCCTGCTGAGAGACGTCCAGCCAGGGCGTGGCGGGACGCAGCCGGAAATTGTCGAGGCTCATCGCCGTCTCGAAACTACGCACCGGCGGCGGTTGATCGGCACTGCGAAAGAACCTGGCTATATTCCAGCGCGTGGTTTCGGAGAGATCGGGGTAATGCGTCATCATTCCGGGCGTCTCGACCGCGCGGTGGGGATTGGTGCGGGGCAGTCGCGCACGCCGGAAGCAGAGATCGACGGAGGCAGCACCAGCTTCCAGTGCCTTGATGGCATTATCGAATGCAGAGGCCCCATGGCCAAGCACGCCGACGCGCCGGCCCTTCAATGCTCCGAAATCGACCGGACCGTTGGTGTGATCGAACCTGTCTGGCGCAAGCGAGCCAGAGACGATTGCCGGCACCCTCCATGCGCCGGCGCCATCGTATCCGGTGGCCAGCACGACAGTTCTCGCCAGGCACTTTTCAACCTTGCCGTTAATGCTGGTGGTTACCGCGATGAGGTCGCCGTCCGGCGCAACATCCAGAACCGTGCAATGATTGGTGATGGCGATCTCGAATACGTCGGCATACCAGTCGAGATAGGCCTTCCAGTCCGTGCGCGGAATGCGCGGCAAATCCGCCCAAGCTTTCTGCCCGTAGCGTGTTTCGAACCAGCGGCGTACGGACAGGTTGACGACGTTGAACTCGTTGCCGACCTGAGTTTTCGGCGTGCGCAACTCTTCCATGCGCGCAAACGTCAGCCACGGACCCTCTGCGCCCGGTGCACTGCTATCCAGCACGCGGATACGCCTGAGCCCGTCCCATTTCAGGGCGGCCGCTATCGTGACGCCGGACTGGCCACCACCGACAACGATCACATCGGCAATCTCTGCGGCGTCGGGCCTTGGTAGATCGCTGAGCCACGGCGCGCTCGGATAGCCAAGTGCTTCAAGATCGGCAAGCGCTGCCTGCTTCAAGTCGTCAAGGGCCGTCCCTGGGATATCGACGGGGGAAATCATCATAGCTGGTCTCGCAAATGAGCCATGCGGCCACGCAAGCGGCGGCGGCGATTGAGTTCGGTCAGCGCCACGATCAGAGCCGTCAGCACGAGTACCGCAACTTGCATGGCATTGAGGTCGGGCTTGAGTTCGCGCCGGAACTCCGATGCGACGATCAGCGACAGGGGCTGCGTTCGTCCGGCAAGGAACATGGAGATGGTAAGATCGGCCAGGGAGAGGATGACGCCGATGGAATAGGCCGCACTCAGCGCGACACTCAGCTGCGGCAGCAGCACACGCCGGAAACTTTGCCACGGCGTTGCGCCGAGATCTCGCGCTGCTTCCTCAAGACGCGGGTCGAGACGAACCATCACAGCGGCAAGTATGGTGGTGGTGAAGGGAACGACGACCAGAGTCTCAGCCAGGATCAGCGCAGTCGCACCGCGACCCAGCCCCACCCAGCTCATGAGCATGGCCTGCGCGATCGAAAGGACCGTCTTCGGCACCAGAAAGGGCACGAGAACCAGGATAGCAAATGCTGCCCGAAACTTCATGCGTGGCGACGTCAGGGCCAGTGCGGCCATGAGGCCAAGGAGAGCACCCAGTAAGCCCACAGGCTGAGCGATCAAGAAGCTGGTGGCAAAGCCGCCCCGAAAGGCGTCATTCCCCAAAAGACTGCCGTACCAGGAGAGGGTGAAGCCGCTCAAGGGGAAAGCCATGGTGCTTGCGGCGTTGAAAGAGAATATTCCGAGAACGACGATCGGAAGATAGAAGAAGCATCCGGCGAGCGCGAGCGTGAGAATGACCATACGGTTCATCTTGCACCCCATCGAAACACTGCCTTGGCGCCACTAACCCGCAGAAGGATTGTTAAGAAACCGCTGGCAAGCACGAAAAGAACGATGAGAAGGCTGAGCGATAGCGCCGATGCCAGCGGCCAGTCGAAGGCGGTTCCGAACAAATTGTCGATCATGGCCATCGGAGTAGCGCCAGACGTTCCCCCGAGAAGACTTGGCGTCATCATGTCACCTGCGGCAAGTGCAAAGACGGTAAACACGCCGACAGCCAGTCCGGGCGTCGTCAGGGGAAGGATAACCTTGAAAAACGCGTCCAGAGGGCGGGCACCCAGATCCCTTGCCGCTTCTATCAGGCGATGGTCGATCAGTTCAGCCGAAATCCAGATTGCCAGCACCATGAAGGGCAGGTTGTTGTAGAGCAGCACAAGATGCGTGGTGAACGGTGTAAACAACAGGAACTTCAACGGTTCACGGATGATGCCGAACCATTGCAGGGCTGCATTGATCAGGCCTTCCGAGCCAAGAACAACCCGCCAGGCATAAATGCGGACAATTTCACCGGTATAAAGCGGCGTCAGAAGAACGATGCTACCGATCCCTTTCCAGAGAACCGGGAGGCGCGTCATCGAAATAGCGATCGGGTAGCCGACAATGGCGGCCAGCACGGCGGTGCCTGCGCCTGAGACAACAGCCTTGCCGATCAGAAACGCAAAGACCGGGTTGCTAAACATCTGCGCCCAGCTTTTCCCGGAAAAGGCCGGAACGAGCGTGAAAGCATCGAGATCCACCTCGAAGACGCTGAACACCGCCAGCAAGGCGAGCGGCAAGATGCATCCAACGATCAAGAGACAGGCGACCGGCACGGCAAGCTGCGCCCGATGAAATACCGGATCCATCAGTCGATCCTCGTGATGAAGGCGCGCTCGCGATCGATGACGAGGGCGACATCGGCCCCCGGCATCATCGGGTGATCGGCCATGTATCGCACGACAACGCCGTTCACGACGGCTTCGACGAGGTATCGGTCACCCTTGAAGACCACGTGCTGGATGGTCGCGTTCAACCCGCCTGCGCCGACAAGGACGTGCTCCGGCCTGATTGCCAGCATTGCCTTTTCGCCCTGCGACAGGCCATCGAGTGCCGGACATTCGAAAACACCGATCGCCGTGCTGATCGCGGCCGATCCGGGAACTGAACCGTTCCCGACGATCTCGCCGGGAACAAGTGTCGCTGCACCGATGAAGTCAGCAACGAATGCGTTTGCTGGGCGGGTGTAGATCGTCAACGGTGGTGCCTTCTGGACGATGCGGCCCTTGTTCATCACGACGACGATATCGGAGAGCGCAAACGCCTCCTCCTGATCGTGGGTGACATAGACAAAGGCGATGCCGAGGCGCCGCTGCAGGTCTTTCAGCTCGATCTGGAGATGTCCGCGCATCTTCTTGTCCAGCGCCGACAGGGGTTCGTCGAGGAGAAGCAGGTGAGGTTCGGCAATGATGGCCCGCGCCACGGCGACCCGCTGCTGCTGGCCACCCGAAAGCTGGTGCGGATATCGGTCCGCAAATTCTGCCATGTGGACGGCGTCAAGAGCGCGTTTCACGCGGGCTGCCACATCGATATTGCTTCGACGCAGCGTCAGCGAGAAGGCCACGTTTCCGAATACCGTCAGATGCGGAAACAAGGCGTAACTCTGGAAGACCGTGTTGACCGGGCGCCGCTCCGGCGGCACGCCGGAAAGCGACCTGCCATCCAGCACGATGGAACCTGCATCCGGCTTCTCGAAACCTGCAATCATCCGCAGGATTGTCGTCTTGCCGCAACCGGAAGGGCCGAGGAAGGTGGTGAACGCCCTTTCCGGGATGTCGAGATCGATGCCATCGACCACCCGCTGCCTGCCGTAAGTCTTGGTCAGGCCGCGGGCCGAGAGCAACAACCCCGCTCCCGGCAGATCAGGCGCCCTGTCAGGCGTATTCACCATGATCAGCTTGCCTTGACTTCATTCCAGACCTTCAGCCACTCTGAGTAATTCTCAGGGGCAACCGGCCACATGAAGGACTTCATCACGTCCATGTCGTCTACGAAGATCGCTTCCTGCTGTTCCTTGGACAAGGTGTCACGAATGACGGAGGAGGTCGTGGCGTAATTGCCGATCTTGGCGATCTGCGTTGCGAATTCCGGACCGAGCAAATAATCGATGAACTTGTAGCCGATCTCCGTCTTTTCGGGAGACAGGGTCGCCGGCATGGCAAAGCAGTCGCACCATCCCATGATGCCAGCCTTGGGCTTTGCCATGCCCAACGGCAACTTGTCCTTCAGGGTATCGTAGGGAACACGCCATGAAAATGCGCAGGAAACCTCGCCCGTGGCGAACAGGTTGGTGAGATCTCCGATCGTCTGCCAGTAAGTCCGTAGTAGCGGCTTTTGGGCAATCAGCAGCTTCTTGGCTTCCGCAAGCTCCTTGGTCTCCATGAAAAACACCTTGTCGCGCGGGATGCCGGCAACCAGGCCCGCGATACCGATCGATTCCAGCGCATAGTCGCGCATGGCGAGCTGGCCCTTGTACTTTTCGTTGAAAAGCGTCGTGTAGTCGGGCTCGCTTTCGAACTTGTCCTTGCGGTAGACGATCGGGTTGAGACCCCAGAGGTAGGGGACTGCGAACTGCTTGCCGGAGGCATCGAGAACCTTGGGTGTGGTCTTGAAGACATCGTACATCTTGGCGGAGTTGGGGATCTTGCCCATGTCGATTTGTTCGAGCAGCCCCGCTTTGATATAGCGCCAGCTTCCGTTCAGCGATGGGTTAATCATATCCCAATCCGAGGCAGTGCCGGTTTTCAGCGCCGCAAACTGCGCGTCTTCGCTGGAGAGGTAGGACAACTTTACCTTGACGCCCGTCTGCGCTTCGAAGTCTGCGATGTATTCAGGGTGGCCGTTGGAATCCCAGGTTGCCCAGACCATCTCCGACACGGCAGCGCGCGCGCTGCTCAACGAGCCGAAAGTTCCTGCCGCCGCGCCAGCGGCGATACCTGCAAGCATTTCACGTCGGGTAATTCCTGAACCTGCCATCGTGCTCTCATCTCGTTGCGAGGAAACTGAGAGGAGTGTGGTCTGTTTGGTCAGGAATGCCTATAACCGATACACAATAGACTATATTGCGCTTTGCCAGTTTTGTGCGGCCGGACATTCTGAACGGAAGCGGTCCTTTCAATTGTAGAGCGATGCGTGAGGAAGAAGGGCTTTGGGTGACAAGGGGCCCGTCGGATCGCAGGCGCGAATGTCGGCTGCAACCGACTTGATCATCTGTCTCAGCCAGAGGTGATCGGGCGACTGATGCTTGCACTCGTGCCACAGCATATAGAACTGCATCTGCCCGAGGTCCCTTGGAGCCTCCCTGACGACCAACGGAAACGACTGGGCGATCTGCTCGGCAAAAATACGACCCGTGGTAAAGACAAGGTCGGATTGGGTCAGCACGTAAGGTGTGATCGCATATTCGGGAACCGAGACGGCTATATTGCGCTTCAGGCCGAGTTCTATCAGCCGGCCGTCGATCGGGCTGAGATGCGCACGTTTGTCCGATGTCGGCGACAGATGCTTCTCTTTCAGAAACTCGTCCATGGTGATCGGCTTGTGCTGGCTGGCAAGCCGGTGGCTTGGGCGGAAGACGCAGACGATGTCGGTCGTCAGCAACGGGGACATCCGCAGGTATTCCGGCGGGTGTGGCCAGTTGCCAATGACCGCGTCGATGGAGCCGTCTGCCAACTGGCTTATCAGATCCTCGTAGCTCGGCATATGAGATGCATCGACACCCACATTGGGCGCCTTTTGCGCAATTCTGCCGACGAGTTGAGGCAGAAACACTGCTCCAAGGCAATTATCGGCAATGATGCGGAAGTTCCGCGCTGCGGTTTTCGGGTCGAAGGTTGCATCTGGAGAAAGATGAGCGTCGATCTGGCCGAGAATGTCGCGCAACGTCTGCTTCAGCGCAAGGCCCCGTTCCGTCGGCACAAGTGTGCTGCCAGACCTCACCAGCAGCGGGTCGTCCAGCATTTCCCGCAGCCTTTTCAGCGTTAAACTGACCGTTGGCTGAGCCTGGCCCAGAATATCGGCCGTTCGAGAGACACTGCATTCCGTCAACAAGGTCAACAGCGTCCTCATCAGGCGCACATCCATCATACCGTTTGCCTGTCGCGTCATGACTAGCCTTCTTCCCATTTGGAATGTGACAGGCTGGTGAGAAGCATGTTTTATGCCAAGCTGTGTGCCGCAACCTGGCGAGACGTTCGCCGCATCGTCTTCGATATTGATGCTGCAGACCATTATCCGACGTAACGCCGATCCCACTGACCGGGTGAGACGATACGGTTCACTTCAGTTTTTAGAGTTAGAAATGCGGTCCGCTCATCCGATTGTCCCAGCCGTAGTATCATCAACAAGGGTGCTTCGGCATTCGCCCGCACGGAAACTCCCGATATTCGGCATCATTCTTGCATAACCCCAAGCCTTCGCGAAAATCGGAAAGGGCCCGCCATCATGCAGACTGAAACTATGCCACTGGAAGCTGGCGGAGATGTTGCTCTGTCCGTCCGGCAACTGACCGTCAGTCTTCCGAAGAACATGGAGCGCGCGCATGCGGTGAGTGACATTTCCTTCGATCTGAGATCGGGGGAAATTCTCTGCATCATCGGCGAGTCCGGGTCAGGAAAGTCGGTGACGGCCAATGCAATCATGGGGCTGTTGTCACCGGCCATCACCGTCACGCATGGCAGCATCTGGTTCAAGGGGCGGGACCTGATCCAGGCGGATGAAAAGACTTTGCGGGCGTTGCGCGGCCGCGCCGTCTCGATCATTTTTCAAGATCCGCTTTCGGCCCTCAATCCGCTGATGACGATCGGCGATCAGATCGCCGAGGTGATGGAAGCGCACAAGGTGGGGACGCCGGAAAGCCGTGCTGCCAAGGTTCTCGGTCTTCTCGATGAGGTCGGCCTTCCCGACCCAGGCCTGCTTCAGCATCAGTATCCGTTCCGTCTCTCCGGCGGACAACGCCAGCGGGTCATGATCGCCATGGCGCTCGCGCTTGATCCCGAAGTCCTGATCGCCGACGAGCCGACAACGGCGCTGGATGTCACGACCCAGGCGCAGATTCTCGAATTGATCCGCAAGATCCAGCGCCGGAAGAACATGAGCGTGATGTTCATCACCCATGATTTCGGCGTCGTGGCAGAGATTGCCGATCGGGTGATCGTCATGGAGAAAGGACATCTTGTGGAGCAGGGGCCTGCCGATGTCGTCTTGAACGCGCCCGAGCATCCCTACACGAAACGCCTCATTGCCGCCGTTCCGCGCATGACCGCGCAGGATCGGCAGGGAGCAGCGGATACGCCCGTCGTGCTTGAGGTATCTCATCTCAGCAAGACCTACCACACGTCCGGCGGGTTCTTTACCAAGGGTCGAACTGTGTGCGCCGTCAACGATGTCAGTTTTTCGATCCGCAAGGCGCGAACCCTCGGCATCGTCGGCGAATCCGGTTCCGGAAAGTCTTCGCTCGGCCGGGTTCTGCTGAAGCTTATGAATTCGGATAGCGGCCAGATCCTGTTCGACGGTCGCGATATCGCACCGATGTCGAACGACGCATTCCGATCGATCCGACCCTATATCCAGATGATCTTCCAGGATCCGTTTGCCTCCCTCAATCCGCGTCATACCATCGGCAGGGTCCTGACCGTCGGGCCCGTGGCGCATGGGATGTCCATCTCGGAGGCGAAGGCCAAGGCGCTTCGAACGTTGAAGCTGGTCGGGTTGGACGAGGGTGCCTATGACAGGTTTCCGCATGAATTTTCCGGCGGCCAGCGGCAGCGGATCGGCATCGCCAGGGCGCTGATGTTCGACCCTGTGCTGTTGGTGGCCGATGAAGCGGTGTCGGCCCTCGACGTGTCGATCCAGGCGCAGATTCTCGAGTTGCTGACGCGAATCCAGAAAGAGACAAAGGTGGCAATGATTTTCATCACCCATGACCTTAGGGTCGCGAGCCTGATCTGCGACGAGGTCGCCGTCATGTACCGGGGGGAAATCGTCGAGTATGGGCCACCCTCGCAGATTTTCCGCGCGCCGGGCCACGATTATACCCGCAAGCTTGTCGCGGCGATCCCCGGTGCCGAGTGGGAGCCGGCCGCCTGAGGCGCCCATAAACTGATCCCGTATAGCGTGGCCGCCCTGAACCCGTGTCAGGGCGGCTTTTTTGTCGTTTTGCCTCATATGAATATGCGTATCCGCCCAATAAACGGGCAATTCAGAACGGTGAATAAAATATCGGCGAACTCATCAGAATATAGTTGCAATTATCCACTATCTGGCAAATCATGACCTTGGAAGACTACTCCTATGTCTCTCGTTCCGAGATCGTAATAGCTATCCTTATCAGAAAGGATAGCTTGGTATCGCTTTGCTTTTTTGAGGCTTTCGACTGTGCCAGAACGAAGAAAGACGCCACCCGTTTCGCTTGAGGACATCGATCTTGATGTGCTGGAAGATACGCTGAGCTTCTACATCCGCACGGTCAATATTGCAGTCTCGCGCGATCTGGATGAGCGCCTTGAGGGATACGATGTCGCCAAGGGGACCGGAAAGATCACTACCTTGCTCATGGTCGACAGTCATCCGGGAATTCGCCCGTCTGTGATCGCCCAACTCATTCTCAAGGATCGTTCCGCCATGGGCCGCCTTGTCGAGCAGATGGAAAGCCAGGGGCTTCTGACCCGCGAGACGTCGGTAGACGACAACCGCGCACAGGAACTTTACATCACCGAGAGAGGCGCAGAGCTGGCTGTCGAGGTGCGCGCCATCGTTACCCGGCAATCCAGGGACTTCTTCGACTTCGTGCCGGAGGGCGACCGGCAGCTGTTGATGGACATTCTGCGCAGAACCTACCGGCGGATCGCCGGCCTGTCCTGATCGTTGTTTTCGAAGGATCATGCCATGATGGCAGAGCGTGTAGCGTTGATATCGGGTGCCAATCGTGGCATCGGCGCGGCAGTCGCGGTTTTTCTGCATGAGCAGGGATGGCGCCTGTCGCTTGGCATGCGCACGCCGGCGCTGCCTGCCTGGGCCGATCCACGGCGCGTTCATGTTCACACCTACGATGCATTTGAAGCAACTGCCGAGCAGACCTGGGTCGATGCGGCAGTCGACCGTTTCGGCCGCATCGATGCTATCGTCGCCAATGCCGGGATCATGGTTCCGAAATCGGTCATTGAGGCCGATGAGGTGGACATCGACGCGATGCTTGCTGTCAATGTCAAGGCGCCGCGCCGGCTTGCCCGGGCTGCATGGCCGGCTCTCAGCAAAAGTGGCCGGGGCAGGGTTATCATTCTCGGTTCGTTGTCCGGCAAGCGCGTGAAGTCGGCCGGCGCCGGTTCGTATTCGATCTCCAAGTTTGCAGCTGTTGCCCTTGCCCACGGCATCCGCCATGCGGGCTTTGATCTTGGTATACGCGCTACCGCCGTCTGCCCGGGTTTCGTTGCGACAGACATGGCGCTCGGTATCACCGACCGCGCCGCCGAAACGATGACCGACCCGCGCGATCTTGCCCGGATCATATCCATGCTGCTGGACTTGCCAAACGAAGCCAGCGTCGCCGAATTCAACATCAATTGCCAGCTCGAGGAATCCTACTGAAATGCCCGGACCCTATGTCGTTCCCGTTCACGGCGATGCCGACCTGCCTGCCGAAGTCGATATCGTCGTCATCGGTGGCGGCATCATCGGCACATCAACAGCGCTCGAACTTGCCGAGCGCGGCCTGCGCGTTGCCCTTTGTGAAAAAGGTGGGATCGGTCACGAGCAGTCGAGCCGCAACTGGGGCTGGGTGCGTATTTCCAGGCGAGATCCGCGCGAAGTGCCGCTAATGGCGGAAGCCCTGCGGCTGTGGAGCAATCTCGACCAGAGGATCGGTCGTGCGACCGGCTACAAACGCGCCGGCATCCTGTTCACCTGCGCCAGCGATCAGGAGTTTGCCGATCACGAGCGCTGGAACCGTAACCTCGAAGGCTACCAGCTGGATTCCAGGATGCTGAGTGCCGGCGAGTTCCGTGCGATGTTCCCAAATGCGGATATGGACATCAAGGGTGCGCTCTACACCTCCGCGGACGGACGTGCCGAACCGCAGGTCGCAGCCCCCGCAGTTGCCGAAGCCGCCCGCGACAAGGGAGCGACGATCCTGACGGAATGCGCAGTGCGCGGCATCGAAACGTCCGGCGGCCGGATCTCGGGCGTTGTGACCGAGCGTGGCCCGATCGCCTGTTCGGCAGTGGTGCTCGCCGGCGGGGCCTGGTCCAGCCTGTTTTCCGGAAATTTCGGCATCGACCTGCCGCAGTTGAAGGTGATGAACTCGGTCCTGCGGACAAAACCGCTGGAAGGTGGGCCGGAGCAGGCAATCTGGTCGCAGGGTTTCGCCGTGCGCAAGCGCCAGGATGGCGGCTATACGATTGCCTCCGGACATGAGAACGTCGTCGATATCGTGCCGAAATCCTTCCGCTATGCCCGCGACTTCATGCCTGCTTTTGGAAAAGAATGGCGCTCGCTGAAATTCCGGGTGGGCGGGCGCTTCCTCGACGAGGCGCGTATCCCCAATCGCTGGTCCATGGATGAGGCAAGCCCGTTCGAATACAATCGCGTACTCGACCCGAAGCCCGCCAACAAACTGTCCGACCTGGCGCTTGCCAACCTCAAAAAGGCATTTCCGGTATTCGAAAAGGCAGAGATTGCCCAGCGTTGGGCGGGTTATATCGATGTGACGCCGGACGCCGTGCCGGTGATTTCAGCTGTCGATCAAATCCCCGGCTTCCATATCGCGACCGGCTTTTCCGGCCATGGCTTCGGCATCGGTCCTGCCGCAGGCAAGTTGATGGCCGACATCGTTACCAGCAGAACGCCAGTGGTCGACCCCACGGCTTTCCGCCTTTCCCGCTTTTCCGACGGCTCGAAAATCGAGCTGATCAGCGGTTTCTAATTCTGCCCGGGCAAAGAAGGCAGATGACATGACGTGCCGAAAAACAAAGTGGAACAGTGACTGAGCAACATCAAAGGGGAAAAGCCGATGTCTGACGAAACCAAGCATGCAGTCTTCAATCCGACGCGCCGCCAGGCGCTCACCATGATGGCTTTGGCCGGTGCATCCGGCTTGATCATGCCCGGCCTTCTCGGCCGCGACCAGGCCCTTGCAGCGACGCCGCCGGCAAAGCCGACAGGCCAGATGATCGTCGGCTTCTCACAGGAGCCGACCGTCTTCAATCCGCATATGCTGCATATCGAAGTCGACGAAGGTATCCATTTCAGCCTGTTCGACCCGCTTTTTGCCATCGACCCCCAAGGCAAGTTCACTCCGGCGCTGGCCGTCGAGGTTCCCAGCGTTGAGAATGGCGGCATCTCTGCCGATGGTCTTTCCTGGAAGGTCAAGCTGCGCGACGACGTCAAGTGGCATGACGGGTCGCCTTTCACTGCCGAAGACGTCAAGTTCACATTGGAACTGATGGTCGATCCAACCTTCCTCAGCTGGCGCAAGACCGGCCATGAACTTGTGCGGGACCTGACTGTCGTGTCGCCGACCGAAATTACCTGGAAGATGGAAAAACCGTTCGCCCCCTATCCCTCGATCCTCGCCTCGACCTTCATAGTGCCCAAGCACATCCTCGGCGCAGAGAAGGACAAAAACAACGCTCCGTTCAACCATGCGCCCATCGGCACCGGTCCGTTCAAGTGGGTGGAGCGGGTCCCAGGCGATCACATCACCCTTGAAGCCAATACCGGTTATTTCGGTGACGGCCCCTACCTCGAGCGCATCATCTACAAATACATTCCTGACCTGACGGTTCTCTACACCCAGTTCAAGACCGGCGATATCGATGTCGCGGGCCTGCAGTGGATCACGCCGGACCACTATGAAGAAGCCAAGGCGCTGGATGGCAAGACTGTGCTCGTCGTGCCGGGCTCGACAGTCGAATCCGTGACCTTCAACATGGAGAGGCCGCAGTTCAAGGATCTTGCGGTTCGACAGGCGCTCTATCATGCGCTGGACAAGACGACGATCATCGACACGCTCTATTATGGCCTGCCGACACCAACGGAAAGCTATATGCCGCAGCAATCCTTCTATGCCAATCCGGATCTGCCCAAGCATGAATACGATCCCGAAAAGGCCAAGAAGCTCCTGGACGATGCAGGCTGGGTGCCCGGCAGCGACGGCATCCGCGCTAAGGGTGGCGTCAAGCTTTCCTTCTCGAATTCGACCACGGCCGGCAATCATATCCGCGAACAGGTGCAGCAGTTCATGCAGCAGTCCTTCAAGGATCTCGGCATCGAAATGACCATCTCGAACCTGCCGCCCGCCGTGATGTGGGGCGAATACTGGTCGAATTCGAAGTTCGACAGCGTCGTCGTCGGCCTCGACTTCCTAACAGGCGCCGATCCCGATACGTCTGACTATTTCAAGTCGACATCCATTGTTGCCAAGGGCGGCTCTGGCCAGAACACCTGGCAGTATGCCAATCCCGAGGTGGACAAGCTGCTGACCGAGGGCGGCCAGACCTTTGTGCCGGAAGAGCGCAAGAAGATCTACCTTAAGATCCAGGACATCATACGCGCCGATCTGCCGTTACTGCCCATCTTCCAGTACGCCACAGTGCGCGGCTACAAGAAGGGTGCCGAAGGCATCGCCTACAATGTCAACGTCCGCATCGACAGCTGGAACCCCGGGAGCTGGTACTGGGCATCCTAACGCCGATCCCTTACCCGCCCTTTCCTTTTGCGGGAGGGGCGGGAGAGGCATTCGACGTCCGGGACTATGCGTCCCGCAATCATCGGAGAGACCGCGATGCTGCACTATCTTCTGGGCCGTTTATGGCAGAGCCTGATCCTTCTGGTTCTGGTGTCGATGATCGGCTTCGCCGTCCTCAATCTTGCGCCTGGAGGGCCGTTGTCGCAATACGCGCTCACCCCCGGGATGACCAAGGAAACGCTCGACCGCATCTCCGAGCAGATGGGCCTGAACCGGCCGCTGCCGATCCAGTATCTCGATTGGCTCTGGCATCTTCTGCAGGGTGACTGGGGTCACTCCTATCGCGACAGCCAGCCGGTGCTCGGCATCATCACCGGGCATCTCTTTGCCACGCTGCTGCTGATGGGCTCATCGACCGTGTTGTCGATTGCCGTCGGGACCTGGGTCGGCATCAAGGGCGCGACCAAGCGCTATTCGATCTTCGATTATTCCGCCACCGTGGGTGCCATGGTCGCCCTGTCGATCCCGACGTTCTGGTTCGGACTTGTCGCGATCTATCTGTTTGCCCTCAAATTGCGGTGGCTGCCAGCGGGCAATATGTACACGATCGGCAACGGCTCGGTCAGTGACTATGCCATCCACCTGATCATGCCGACGGTGGTTCTGGCGCTCGTCAACGTCGCCGTCTGGAGCCGCTACATGCGCACCGCGACGCTTGACGTCATCAACCAGGACTTTGTTCGCACCGCAAAGGCCAAGGGGCTGTCGGAACGGCGGGTCCTGATGAAACACGTCATCGGCAATGCACTCCTGCCGATGATCACGCTAGCGGGGCTGCAGCTTCCGACCATTCTCGGCGGCGCGCTGGTGACCGAGACCGTTTTCACATGGCCTGGCATGGGGCGGCTGTTTCTGGATAGTCTCGGGTACAACGACTATCCGGTTGTCATGGGTCTCCTGATGTTTTCGGCGATCCTCGTGCTGTTCGGTAGTCTGATCGCCGATCTCCTCGTTGCCTTCGTCGATCCGCGCATCCGGCTGAGTTAGGAAAAAGATCATGTCAGCAATCGCTTCCATACCCGGCTCCGGCAAATCCCATTGGTGGCAAAGCCGCACCTTCCGTCGGTTCGCGCGCCACAGGCTTGCCATGATCGGCCTGATCATGATCACGCTGCTGACGCTTGCCTGCGTCATCGGTCCCTATCTGCTACCGTTCAACGAACTCTACATCGACCTTCGCGCCCGCTTTGCCCCACCGCTGACCGGATACCATATCTTCGGAACCGATCCACTTGGCCGCGATCTCGCTGCCCGCCTGTTCATGGCCGGACGCATTTCGCTGCTCGTCGGTTTTTTCGCCATGGTGCTCAGCACGATCTTCGGCACCGTCATCGGTGTCTGTGCCGGCTATTACGGCGGACGTATCGGTGCGGCGCTGATGCGGTTCGTCGATGCCTTCCTGTCGTTTCCCAGTATCTTCCTGCTTCTGGCGCTGGCGGCCTTCATCAAGCCCAGCCCGTTCATGATCACCGTTATCATTGCAGTCACAAGCTGGATGGAGATCGCCCGTATCGTCGAAGCCGAGGTGCGCTCGCTGCGCGAGCGAGATTTCGTGCTGGCTGCCCGCATGCTCGGCCTTTCCAACCGCTGGATCATGTTTCGCGAACTCCTGCCGAACGCCATCGGCCCGATCATCGTCGCCGCCACACTGACCGTCGCGCGCGCCATCCTGCTCGAAGCCTATGTCAGTTTCCTCGGTTACGGCATCCAGCCGCCGCTGCCGAGCTGGGGCAATATGCTGAACGGTGCGCAGCAATATCTCGACCGCGCCCCGTGGCTCGCGATCGTACCGGGCGTGGCGATCACACTGGCGGTAACAAGCTTCAACTTCATCGGAGACGGCCTGCGCGACGCACTTGACGCGCGCAGCGATGCAAACTGAAGGGCGCGATATGACCCGGTTTTCTCCGTTCAAGACGACCTTGTGGTACGAAACCGCAGCGCCTGCTGTCGAAACGAAAGAGCTGGAGGGCACGCTCAAAGCCGATGTCTGCATCGTTGGCGGGGGCTACACCGGGCTGACCACGGCGCTCGACCTTGCCAGCGACGGCATCAGCGTAGTGCTTCTGGAGAGGGAAGAGATCGGCTTTGGCGGTTCCGGGCGCAACGCCGGCCATTGCACGCCGACGTTCACTCATTACAGCCTGCCGGAGTTGCGCCGGATGCTCGGCGAGCCTTGGGCAGAACGGCTGATCGCCAGGCAGACTCGCGCCAACGACCGCGTATCCGCCATGATCGAGCGCTACCAGATCCAGTGCGAATGGCAGCAGCACGGCTATGTCATGGGTGCCGCCTATCCCGGCATGATGAAGACAATCGAAGAGAAGGTGCGCACTTACAACGCCGTCGGCGCGAAAACCCGGGCCCTGGACAGGCACGAGGTGGCGACGATTACCGGTAGCCCGCGCTTTCACGGCGGCTGGCTGCATGAGGAGGCTGGGCACCTCAACCCTCTCGGTTATTCCCGCGGCCTTGCCCGAGCGGTCATCCAGGAGGGCGGAATTATTCATACGCAATCGTCGGTGACCGGTTGCGAGCGCGACGGAACCGCCTGGGCGATCCGCACGCCCAAGGGAAAAGTCGTTGCAGACAAGGTGATCTTCGCCACCGGGGCCTATACGGTTGGCGGATGGCCGAAGCTCGACCGGACCTTCAGGATCCAGAAGGTCTTTGTCGCGGCAACGCAGCCGCTATCGGAAGACGAGCGCCGCTCGATCCTGCCACGTAATACCACCGTCCACGATGGTCGCGGCGATATCTATGTCTACAAGTACAATGCCGAGGGGCGGATCGTCGCGTCGATGTTTCCGATGGGGCGGCGCGGCCGAGACATGGAGTATACCCGCAGGGTGATGAGCGACAGGTTGAAATGGCTGCATCCGCAAATCAGGCAGGAGATCCGATGGGAGTATTTCTGGTTCGGCGAGCTCGACATGCAGTACCGCACCGTGCCGCGTCTTTACGATCTGGCACCGGGCGTCGTTGCGCTGACCGGCCTTTCGGGTCGTGGCGTGCCGACCGGCAGCATGCTGGGCGGCATCCTGTCTGACTGGGCAAAAGGCGTTCCGCAGTCAGATCTTTCGCTCAAGCTAGAACCTCTGACAGCGGCACCTCTTTACATGAAATACGGACCGCCGCTTACCCTGCGATATTACCGTGTTGCCGACTGGATCAAGACGAAACTCGCAGGCGCCGCCTTACCGCCGCATGCCTGATCTGGCTCAACATCGCGTGGTCAAACGCACAGCGTCACGTCAAGCGTGCGCTTTCCTGCTGGCGAAGCTTACGGCAAGAACGGCGAAGATGAGCGTTCCTGTTCCGACCTGCTGCCAGTAGAAATTCAGGTCGCTGAGCAGCAGGCCGTTGGCAACGATGGCGAGCAGGAGGACGCCGAGAACTGTGCCAGGGATGTTCGGGCGGCCGCGTGGACTGAAGGTAGTGCCGATGAAGGTTGCGCCGATGGCGTTGAGCAGGAACGCATTTCCGGACGAGGGGATGTAGACGCTGACGGTCGCGGTCAGGATCAGCCCGGCTGCAGCAGCAATTGTCCCGACCAGGATGAAGACGAGGGCGACATGGGCGCGGATCGACAGGCCGGAATAGCGCACTACGCTGGGCTGGATGCCGGATGCCAGCAGCACGCGTCCGAACCGGCTGCGGGAAAGTATAATGGCTGCAGCCACGATGATGAGGAATGCGACGAACAGCGGGGTCGGCACGCCGGCGATCGTGCCATGGCCGATAAAGCGGAAGGAAGCGGGCACGCCGTTCGGGGGAAGATAGACCGGGTTACCGCCATTCGTGAGCATCTGCTGGATGCTGCGGCCGATGAACAGCGTTCCCAGCGTCGCCAGAAACGGCGATATGCCGATGCCGGAAATGAGCAGCGCGTTGAATGCGCCGACCAGCCCGCCGGCGACAAGCCCAGCAAGTGCGGCAATCGCCACTGGCTGGCCCGCCAGCACCACCGAGACGAAGGCAAAACTTGCCATGTCGACCGCCGTGCCGACGGATAGATCGATGCCGCCTGAGGCGACTGCGAAGGTCATGGCCACGGAGACGATAGCGAGCAGCGTGAAATTGTTGACGAGTACGCTCTGCAGGTTGGCGAAGGTCAGAAAGGTCGACGTCGTTAGGCTGAAAATGGCAAAGACGACGATCAGAGCCAGCACCAGTCCGTAGCGACCAAGGTTATGCAGGGTGCGGTGGGCTGATGCAGCGTCTGTAACTGGCAAGGGTGCGGTTAGGGACATCGATCAATTCTCCTGTCGACGCAGCAATGTGGTCGCGGACACGACGATCAGGATCAGCGCACCCTGGACGCCGCTGACAAGCGTGCTCGATATATTGAGCAGTTGAAAGCCGTTGACCAGGAACCCCACCAGCAGCGCCGAGAGCAGCGTTCCCGGGATGGTCGGCACGAGGCGACGGGAAAAGACGGATCCGAGCAGCGCAGTCACTACGACCGGAAGCAGCATCTCGCCAGCGCCCGTCGTGCTCCCGCTCAGATAGGAGACTGAAAGAATTCCAGCCAGGCCGCCGCAGACGCCGCTGGCGACAAATGCTCCCGCCACCAGCCGCTTGAGGGGTAAGCCTGCAGCGCGCGCCGCCTCGGCAAATTCACCGACGGCGTAAAGGCGTAATCCGAGGGGTGTAAATTGCACGATGCCGGTCACCAACAGTGTGAAGCCGAGCAGGACATAGGCGAGAACAGGGATGCCGAACGGGTCGGTGGCGGAGAGGAGAGAAAGAAACGGCGTCGATGCCGGCAGCACGGTGTTCTGCGTCAGTACCAGTTCCAGGCCCCCGACCACATTCATCACCGCCAGCGTTGCCAAAAGCGGCACGATACCCGCAAGGACGACCGCCGCTGCATTGACAGCACCGATCAACGCCCCGGTCGCGATGGCGGCCGCGATGGCCGTTGCATCGCCGAAACCGAACTGGATCAGGCTGGCATAGACTGCGGCGCTGAGACCCATATTGGCTGCCAGCGACAGGTCGATGCCACCCGTCACCACATTCGATCCGCCGGCAATGAGAACGAGGGTAAGCCCGATCGCCAGAACGCCCGATATGGCCGATTGGCCAAGCACATTGCCGATATTGCCGACGCTCAGAAAATAGGGAGCGGTCAGCGAAAAGATCACTAGGATTGCGGCAAAGGCCAGGAGCGAGCCGCCACGAAGGGCCGCAGTCGTGAAATTGCGACCGAGCCTCGGGCGAATGTCTTGCGCCGGTTCGAAATCGCTACCCGCGTAGTGAGCGTCAGCCGACATGGCGCAGTTCCTCCTTCGAGCCGGTCGATTGGGCAAGCACCGCATCGGGCGTGGTCTCGCGCGACGCGAATTCGCGCACGATGCGGCCCCGGAAGAAGACGAGGATGCGGTCGGTTATCCCGACCAGTTCGGGCAAGTCCGAGGACAGCACGATAATGCCGGCGCCCCTTTCGGCGAGGTCGCCGATCAGCGTGTAGATCTCGACCTTGGAGCCAATATCGACGCCGACGGTCGGCTCGTCTAGGAGGTAGATTTCGGAATGCCGGCTCAGCCATTTGGCGATGGCGACCTTCTGCTGATTGCCGCCGGAAAGCGTCCGAACCAGCGCCTCGCGTCCTGCGGTCTTGATCTCGAGCCGGTGGATCAGCCGCTCCGTTTCGGATGCCTCCCGGCTCCGGTCGATCAGTCCATACTGGGTGAAACGCGGCAAGGAGGCCAAACTGATGTTCTCGCCGACATCCAGATCGAGCGCCACTCCATTGATGCGGCGGTCCTCTGGCACCAAGGCTATTGCGCGGTCGGTGGCCTCAGACGGATCGGCAGGCTGTATCGTCTTGCCAAGGACCGCGATGGTGCCGGCGGTGGCGGTCTCAAGGCCGAACAGTGTGCGGACCAGCTCCTTCGCGCCAGAACCGAGCAGCCCCGTCAACCCGAGAACTTCTCCACGCCGGAGTGTGAAAGACACATCGGCATATTTGCCGGGTGATGTCAGATTTTCCAGCTGCAGCAGGTCCTCTCCGACAGTCACCGCTCGCTTTGGAAACATGTCTTCGATGTCACGCTCGATCATCAGCCGCGCAATCGCGTTGGCGGAGGTGCTCGCCATCGGTAGCGCCGCAACGGTACGGCCATTGCGCAAGACAGTGACATCGTCGCAGATAGCCTCGATTTCGTTGAGGTAGTGCGAGATATAGATGATTGTCACGCCTTCATCGCGGAGGCGGCGGATCAGCTGGAAAAGGATTTCCGCTTCCCGGTGCACGAGCGCGGCAGTGGGTTCGTCGAAAACGAGGATCTTAGGCTGGTTGAGCAATGCCCGGGTGATCTGGACGATCTGCTTTTCCGCAGTCGACAGTTCGCTGACCAAGGCGCCGGTGGGCAAGTTGATGCCAAAATAATCCTCGAGTATTGCGGCCGCGCGACGCTGCATGGCACGGCGATCCAGAAACGGCGTTCCAGCAATACGCGGCTCCCGCCCGAGGAAAAGCGCCTCGCCGACGGTAAAGGTCGGAACCAGCAGGCGGTCCTGGTGAATGAAGTGGATACCGAGCTCTTCCACCAGATGTGGCGTCAGCTTTTCGAATCTCTGGCCGTCGATGACGATGCTCCCGGCGTCCGGCTGGTGCAGTCCCGCCAGCAGCTTGATGAGCGTCGACTTGCCGGCCCCATTCTGGCCCACCAGGCCGTGAACGGTACCACGGCGAACCGCGAGCGACGCACCGGACAGCGCCTGTGCCCCACCGAAGTGCTTGTCGATACCTTCGAGGCGGATGATATCGCGATCCCCGGGCGGAGGTGTGGATGTAATCGTCATGGAACCCTCGCGCGGCGCGCAGCATCGGGAGCGATCTGCGGCCGGGCCGCAGACATTGATGACCCCGAGATCAGCCGATGCCGAGCTTTTTGGTGACTTCGTTGACATTGGCCTTATTGGCGAGCAGAGCCGGGACGTAGGTTTCGCGCGGCAGGGTCTGGCCGGCGAGCAGCTTTGCAACATTGTGGATGGCTGTGCGTCCTATCTCCGCCGGTTGCTGCGCGACATCGGCGCCGGCCGGCGAGTTCGGATCTGCGACGAGCTGCAGCACTTCCGGGCTGCCATCGACCCCGTAGGTCCTGATTTCCGTGCGGCCTGCAGCCGCCAAAGCCTGGGTGGCACCGAGTTGCGGGATATCCCATGCCGACCAGATTGCCTTGATCGATCCCTTTTCCGGAAACTTGTTGAGCAGCGCGGTGATCTGGGTGAAAGCATCCTGCACGGTATTGGGGATGACGTCGCGCAGTTCCGGCTGGAGGATTTTCACCTTCGGGAAATATTTAACGACATTGACCAGCTGGTCGTAGCGGATGGCGCAGGGCGTGACACCGTAAAAGCCGTTAAAGGCGACGATGTTTCCTTCACCGCCAATATCGGAAATCAGCTGCAGTGCCAGATCCTTGCCGATCCCCCAGTTGTCCGACGTCGTGTTGTTGAGCGAGTTGGTGGAGCCGACATCGATCGTCAGCACCGGTATGCCGGCATCGCGAGCCTTCTTCAGCCATGGATCGATGACGCTGAGCGTGCCGAGAATCTGGACGATCGCATCCGGCTTCTGGGCAATCAGGGTTTGCAGCTGCGACACAAGCTTGCCGTCGTTGCGACCGGCATCGACGGCGATCGGCTCGCCGCCAAGGCGCTTCACTTCGGCAATCTGGGCGTTATAGGCCTGAAGGTCGAAGAAGTGATCCGTGCCCGTAGCACTGATCGCGATGCGTTTGCCCTTCAGAGACAGTTCGCCATCGGCGGCAGATGCAGGCGCCCGCCCGACCAATGTTGCTCCCGCCACCGCAGCGCCAGCTATCGCCGACAGCTTCAACAGATCACGCCGGCCAATTCCACCCTTAGAACGCTCGTATTCCATGTCCCTCTCCTTTAATAAATAATGTCGATAGAATAAGTATTCTAACGATATAGACGAGGAACAGCTTTTCAAATTTCTGCGGAACCGGGCAATGTCCGCATCGAATTTCGCCCCGGTTTCAGCCTATTACGCTCATACCCGGACAGGGTCTCAGCCGCTCGCCCGCATTTGTTCGAAGTCGCGAACGAGATTGCGATATCCGGCCGCCGGATGGGGTGCTGTCAGTCGCGGTCCCCGGGCGCCGAGTTTCTCGCGCAACGTCCCGGCCTTGTATTCGGTTTTGTAGACCCCGCGCTTCTGTAACTCAGGCACCAGGAGGTCGACGGCATCCTCGAAGCTCTCCGGTGTGACGGCGTAGGCAAGGTTGAAGCCGTCGACATCGGTGTCCTCGACCCACTCCTGCAGGAGGTCGGCGACTGTCTGTGGCGAGCCGACAAACACCGGACCGAAGCCGCCGATGCCAACCCAATCGGCCATCTCGCGCACCGTCCAGACTTTGTCGGGATCGATGGTGGTAAAGGTTTCGACGGCCGATTGAACGGCATTGGTATAGCGATGCCGCAGCGGCTCGTCGGGGCCGAACTGGCTGAAGTCGATGCCGGTCCAGCCGGAGATCAGCGTTAGCGCACCCTCGTAGGAGACGTATTTGCGGTATTCGTCGAACTTCTTCTTCGCCTCGGCGTCGGTTTCGCCGAGGATGACAGTCTGCAGGTTGAAGGCGAGGATCTCGCGAGGATTGCGGCCGTTGCGCTCGGCCGCCTCCCGGACATTGGCGACGTAGCGCTTGAGCACCGGCTTCGATGGCGCAGCCACGAAGATGCATTCGGCGTGTGCCCCGGCAAAATCCTTGCCTCGGCTGGAGGCGCCTGCCTGGTAGAGTACTGGTGTGCGCTGTGGCGATGGCTCGCTGAGATGGATGCCGGGCACGGTGAAGTGCTTGCCGGCATGGCCGATCGGGTGGACCTTCTCGGGGTGGGTGAAAATCCCCGTCGTGCGGTCGCGGACGACGGCGTCGTCCTCCCAACTGCCCTCCCAGAGCTTGTAGCAGACTTCCAGATATTCCTCCGCCAGGTCGTATCGGTCGTCGTGCTTGGACTGGGCCTGCTGGCCGATGTTGAGTGCGCCGCTGTTCAGATAGGAGGTGACGATGTTCCAGCCGACGCGGCCCTTTGTCAGATGGTCGAGCGTCGAGATGCGGCGGGCGAAGGTGTACGGGTGCTCGAAGGACAGCGACGCCGTCAGGCCGAAGCCGAGATGCTCGGTGGCATGGGCCATGGTCGGAATCAGTTGCAGCGGATCGTTCACCGGCACCTGTGCGGAGTGGCGCAGCGCCGCATCGACATTGCCGTTCAGCACGTCGTAGACGCCGAGCACGTCGGCGATGAACAGTCCGTCGAACTTGCCGCGCTCCAGCGTCTTTGCCAGATGAACCCAGTAGTCGAGATCCTTGTATTTCCAAGACTGGTCGCGCGGATGGGTCCAAAGACCTGGCGACTGGTGGCCGACGCAGTTCATGTCGAAGGCATTCAGCCTGATTTCACGGCTCATGATATTGGTCCTTTCGCAGTAAAACGATGCTACCGCAGCAGCTGATGGCCTCAGGCATTGCCGCGGTTGAGGCCGTAGGTAAGGGCGAGGGCACCGACCAGCACGGCGCCCTTGACGAAATCCTGCGTGTAATAGGGAGCATTCAGCATGGTCAGCCCATTGAGCAGCACACCGACGAAGACGGCACCGGCGATGGTGCCGAGCACGTTCGGGCGGCGCAGGCCCAGCACTGCATAGCCGATCAGCGAGGCCGCAACGGCGTCCATCAGCAACGATCCGCCCGAAGACACGTCACCGCGGCCAACCCGGGCCGCAATGATGATGCCACCGAGCGAGGCGAGTGTGCCGGAAATCACGTATGCCAGCGTTTTCAGCCTAAGCGTGGAGGCGCCGGCCAGCCGTGTCGCCACCTCGTTGCCACCGGTAGCAAACAACAGCCGCCCGATGCGGGTCCTCTCCGTCAGCACGTGGAGAGCAAAGGCCACCAGCGCCATCAGGACGACGGAGACCGGTACGATGCCGAACAGGCTGTGGCGGCCGATCAGCAGGAAGGCGGGATCGTAGGCACCCGATGCCTTCGATCCATCCGGTAGGACCAGCCCCGCCGAGATCGACCGACCGGCCGTCGGAATAAGCTGCAGGCCGGACAACAGGAACATCATGGCCAGCGTCGCCAGCAGATCCGGCACCCTCAGCCTGACGATCAGCAGTGCATTCAGCAGGCCCACAACAGCGCCGAGCGCCAGGACCAGAGGGACGGTCTCGTAGACGTTAAGCCCCCAGACGATCATCGTATAGCTGGCGGCCATGACGCTCGAGGCGGCAACGGCGCCGATCGAAAGGTCGAAGCCGCCGACCGCAAGTGTCACCGTGACGCCGGCGCCGAGGATGGCAACGACGGAAACGGCCTGCAGGATGCTCATCAGGTTGCCGAGGTTGATGAAGGCCGGCTGGGCACCGGTGAAGATGATGACAAGCGCTGCCAGAAGGATGAATACGGCGCCAGCGCGCACGAATGAATGGAGGCTGGCGATCCACCCACGACCGCCGATGCGAGATGGCGGGAGACCTTTTTCCGTTTCGAAAGATCGGCTGTCGGTGGCGCTCATGCCGGTACTCCTTCTCGGGTATCTTCGTGGCGGTCCGGCTTCAGCGACTGCAGCCCGTGGCGATCCATGACGAGGATGCGGTCGGCCACTTCAATCGCTTCTTCAGGATCGGAGGTGGCAATCAGCGTGGCGCGATCTTTGCGGCTGCGGATCGCCTGGATGATGTCCTGGCGTGCACCGACATCGACCCCCTGGAAGGGTTCGTCGAGAAGCAGCAGGCGGCTGGGTTCGGCCTCCCAGCGAGCCAGCACGACCTTCTGCTGGTTGCCGCCCGACAATGTCCATACGGATGATGAGGGTCCGGTCGCCTTGATCCGCAACCTGTCGATGGCCTTTTCACCCTCGCGACGCTCGCGGGCGCTATCGAAGAACCCATGCCGGGACCACTTGGCCAGATGCGGCAGGCTGATGGTTGCGGCGATGCTATTGCCGGGCCAGGAGGGCGGCATCAACGACGAGCGATGCCGGTCCTCGGCTGCCATGGCGACGCCGGCGGCAATAGCGTCGGCAGGACGTTTCGGGCGGTAGGGCAATCCGCCGAGCGTCATCTCGCCAGACGTCAGCGGCACTAGGCCGAAGATCGCCGACAAGAGGCGGCTCTTGCCGGCACCAAGGACGCCGGTTATGGCAACAACTTCCCCGGGCCACATGCGAAGATCGAAAATTGGGCTTCCGGGTAAAAGGCACGCGCCCCGCATCGTGAACACAGCTTCGCCTTGCGCCGCCCCCACGCCCGGACGCATCGAGCGAAGCGGGCGACCGATCATCGCCTCTATTGCGCGGTCAAAATCGATCGGTTGACCGAAGGCGCCGACGATGACACCGCCGCGCATGACCAGCGCCCGGTCGGCAATAGCCTGAAGATCCGCCGTGCGATGGGAAATGTAAAGGATTGCGAGCCCCGTCCGCCGGGTTCGCCGCAGGATATCGAACAGCCGGTTACTCTCGCTCGCCGACAGGCTGGCCGTAGGTTCGTCCAGGATCAGCAAATCTGCCCTGTTTGCCACGGCCCTCCCAATCGCCACGAGTTGACGTTCTGCGGCCGACAGCTCACCAAAATCTCGGTCAAGCGGCAGATCGAAGCCGGCAATGTCCAGGATTGCCTGCGCCTGTCTGCGAATGCTGGCTCGCGAGACGAAAAAGGGCATGCTGCCATCGGCGAAGCGGTTGAGCAGAAGCGCATCAGCCACCGTTTGCCCTGGTGCGCCGACAAGATCGGTCGATTGGTGCACCGTCACTATACCGGCCATTGCCGCCTCGGCCGGGCTGCCGGGCGCAAACTTCTGCCCCTTGAGCCGTATTTCGCCGCCATCGGCCGGCAGCACGCCGGACAGTATTTTCACCAAAGTTGATTTTCCGGCACCGTTCACTCCCATCAAAGCGACGATCTCGCCGGGCTCGATAGACAACGAGGCGCCATCGAGTGCCTTCGTCTCGGCAAAGCTGCGGCGGAGGTTGAGGACATCGAGTAGAGGCACGGTCGAACTTTCGTTGTTTCGACAATTCTGCCAGCTGCGATGCCGATGAGACAGGCAAAGCTTTGCTGCCGAGAGGCTATCCGGGAAACAAACAATCTCCTTCAGCCGGAAACAACGCATCAAACAGTCTACAAATTTAATAGGTAATTAGATCTACTGAAATCGCGTCGCCAGGGCGGTCAAACGGTCTGTCGCACGACGCCCCGATGGACCCGACAGACATGCAAAAGGAATGCGAACATGAGATCTTATCTACGGCTCGCCGCCGGCGCCGCCATCCTTCCGCTGCTGATGAGCCAGGCCGCTACGGCCGGTGGCATTGCGGGCGCTCCGGCGCCGTTCGACAAGGGTGGCGTCAAGCTGGCCCTTATCGGTTACATCTCTGCCGGTGATTTTTTCCAGGCCTACCAGGCCGGGGCAGTCGCCCAGGCCAAGGCGCTCGGCATCGACCTTCGTGTCTTCCCGGGACGACAGGATGCGTCGGAACAGCGCGAGCAGATCCTGCAGGCGATCAATCTTGGCGTCCAGGGCATCGTCGTCGACCACGGCCTGCCGGAATCGCTCACCGACGTTGTGCAGCAAGCACTCGACAAGGGCGTCAAGGTGGTTGCCTTTGACGTCAACCTCAACAATCCCAAGATCCCGCAGGTAGAGCAAAGCGACCATGCTCTCGCCAAGCAGGCACTTGAACAGGCCGCAAAAGAAAATGGCACCGCGTTCAATGCGGCCTACGTCTATGTTGCCGGTTTTGCGCCTCTCGACCGCCGTAACGAGGTCTGGGAAAAATTCAAGGCCGACAATGCCGGCGTCGTCGAGAAGGCGCGTTTTGGGAATGTCAGCGATACGACGGCGACGACGACCGCTGACCAGGCAAAGGCGGCCCTGACGGCAAACCCGGACATCAAGGTGGTCTTTGCGCCCTACGATGAATTTGCCCGTGGCGTGAAGCTGGCGGCCGGCGATCTCGGCATCAAGGACAAGATCCGAATTTATTCCGCCGACGTTTCGACGGCCGACATTCAGGAAATCACCGAAGAGGGTAGCCCATGGGTTGCCACCGTCGCGACCAACCCGGCAGTCGTCGGAGCGGTTTCGGTCCGCGCGGCGGCCCTGGAGATCGCCGGTCAGCCCGTCCCCCACCAGATCACGGTCGAGCCTACCCTCCTGACCCAGGCGGCTCTTCGCGCCGCCGGTGTTAAGACAATCGAGGACCTCGCCGCGAAGCTGCCCGCCTTCAATACAAGCGGCGCGGCCACTGCCAGCTGGATCCCGCAGGCATTGTTCTGATCATCTGCGGTGGGGGCAGGGCGTTCGTACGCCTTGCCCTCCGCGCTTTTCAATTGGAGGATTTGAGATGAGCCAGTCGAATGTCGTCTTTGCAGCAGCCCACGGCATCGGGCGCGAAGCGCTATTTTCAAGGGCATTAGAGCTTTCCGCAGATTTCGCGCGTCGCGGTGCGGAACTTGATCGTGATGGCCTGCCGCCTATCCCTGAGATTGTCCGGTTAAAGAACGCCGGTCTTCTCAATGCGCTGCACGCGGCCGAGATCGGCGGGGGCGGGCTCGACTGGATCGATGCCCTGAAGCTTGTGCGGATCGTTGCTCGTGGCGAAAGCTCGCTCGGCCAGCTGCTTGGTTACCACTACGTCAACAGCCAGTCGATCTACTGGTCCTTCGCCGACCAGTCGCGCGCCAAGGCGCTCGGCGCCGAGACGGTTGCGCGCAGCCTCTACTGGGGCGCTGCCGTCAATCCGCGCGATCCGGGGCTGGTGCTCACGCAACGCGGCAACGGCTATGTGCTAAACGGCCGGAAAACGTTTTCGACCGCTGCCCGCGTTTCCGACTACATCAACGCCAACGCGCTTCTCGAGGGACAGATCGTCAACTTCGCCGTTCCGACCGACCGGCCCGGCTATGTCGCCAATGATGACTGGGACAATATGGGCCAGCGATTGTCGGACAGTGGCAGCGTGGAGTTCCGCGATTTCCCGGTCTATGAGGGCGATTTCGTCGCGCCGCCTGCGGATGCCGATGCGCCGCCGCCCGTGCTCGCTACCTTCAATACGCCGCTCATTCAGCTGGTGTTCGTGAATTTCTACCTCGGTACCGCGGAAGGAGCATTGGCTGCGGCGCTGGATTATGTTCGCACGACCACGCGTCCCTGGATCACCTCCGGCGTTGCTCGTGCCGCCGACGATCCCTATATCCTGGAGCGGGTCGGCGAGTTCACAGCATCCCTGAAAGCCTCGGCGGCTTTAGCCGATCTCGCCGCAACCGCTGTCCAGGCAGCCCTGTCGCGCGGCCACGATGCAACCGCCCGTGAACGCGGTGAAGCGGCGGCTGAGGCCTATGCTGCCAAGGTTCACGCAACGCATGTTTCGCTCGACATCACGTCGAAAGTCTTCGAGATCATCGGCGCGCGCGCAACGGCCTCGAAATATCGTTTCGACCGCTACTGGCGCAATGTGCGGACCCACACCCTTCACGACCCAGTATTCTACAAGGCCAGGGAAGTCGGTGAATTTGTACTCAACGGGACGATCCCGGAGGTCAGCCTCTACAGCTGATCGGTAGTCTAGGAACAGCCGGAAGGCCTCGTTCGGTAAAGCGAGCGAGGCCTTTTCAGATGAACGCGGTCCGATATCCGTAGAACTTCCCGCAAGACTGCGAGGACGTTTGTATCCGGAACTTCTCTATAGCGCGCCGCTCCTCGGCGGCTTGACGCCGTTCAGATGGTAATTGCCGACGACGTGATATTTCCAGCGGACCGGGTCGTGGAGAGTATGGGTGCGGGCGTTTCGCCAGTGGCGATCCAGATTGAGGCCTGCGCGCGTCGAGGACGTACCTGCGAGCTCAAACAGCGTCGTCGATGCCTCCAGGGCAATTTCGGAGGTCAACACCTTGGCTGTCGCGACGGCCAAGGTCGCATCTATGGCATTTGCTTCCGTAGGATCGACCTGGGCGCTGTCGATCTTTCGCCCGGCCCGCTCGACGACGGCAGACGCAGCCTCGATGCGGATCGCGATCTGGCCCAGCTTTGCAATTGTCAAAGGGTCGTCCGATGCCCGGTCGACACCGCTGTTCGTCCATGGGCGTGACTGGCTATTGACGAACGCGATGGTGTCCTGGAAGGCAGCGCGGGCGATGCCGAGATCGATGCCGGCGTGAATGATCTGGCCGACAGAGCCGATCGTGGTCGCCCGTTCGAAACCTTTGTGGTGCGCAACGACGGCATCGGCCTGCACATAGACATTGTTGAGGATAGTGGTGCCGCTGCCGGTGGTTCGCTGGCCAAAGCCATCCCAGTCATCGATAATCTCTATGCCTTCCGTGCCCCTCGCCACGAATGACATCGTCAGCTTGTCGTCGGCATCAAGTGCAAAAATCGTAACCCAGTCGGCAAAAAGGACGCCTGTCGAATAGAACTTGCGACCGTTGATACGATGGCCGATGCCGTCCCTGGTGATGCGAGTATTGTAATGGCCGACCGTTTTGGTGCCCTTTTCCGATAATGCATTGCCGAACCGGTCGCCTGCCAGCGCCCGACCGAAGAAAAAGCGTTTCTGCTCTTCGCTGCCGTCGACGCGCAGCGCTTCAAGAATATAAAAATGGTTCTGGGGGATCTGCCCGATCGACGCATCCGCTTCTGCAAGGATGGCGGTGACCTCGGCCAAGACAGCATTCGAGACATCGAGACCGCCATACTCGGATGGCACGGTGATCGCGAGCAGTCCGGAGCGCGACAAGGCATCCATCTCGGCGAAAGGCATCGTCCGCTCCAGATCTCGCGCGGATGCCGTTTGGGCAAACACCTTTGCAAGCGTTCGCGCAGTCGAGATCGCGTCTTCCTCGCTCTTCAGCGCAGGCACCGGGTCCCCATTGTCTCGATTAAGCAGCCGTAGTTCGCCCATAAGCTTTCCTCCCGTCGCATCTGCGTGCAAAGGTACGGACCAGCCATTCGCCTTAAAAGTTAAAACCACCTATTTTATAGACGTAGTGGAGAAATTCTGACTTCATTGTGCCGGCTGCCCATTGGGTTCAGCGGGATGACATAGATAGCGTAAGCTCCACAAGACCGGACTGCAGCCTTAACCTTGTGTCTCATTTGATCGACAAATAGACAATGAACGATTGGAGAAAGCGCAAGACACGATACAGTCGTCGTGCTCGCATGCTTTTGACGAGCGACCCAAATCAGCGTTCGTAGATCCCGGAGCCAGACAGCGGCCAGGGCGGCCTCGCCTGCAGAAACTCATCGACGACAAGTTTTAAAGAGGATCGAATTCATGGCAGCAAAAATCGTCCCGGTCATCATGGCCGGTGGCAAGGGAACTCGATTGTGGCCGCTGTCGCGCGCCACGGCGCCAAAGCAGTTTATCCAGTTCGTGGGAGACCAGACACTGTTTCAGAACACCCTGTCGCGCGTTTCCGACAGGGACCTTTACGAAGCGGCCATCGTCGTCACCAATGAGGAGTTCCGTTTCCTCGTGGCAGAGCAGGCCCGCGAACTCGGCATCGAACTTGCAGCCGTGTTGCTCGAACCGGTTGCCCGCAACACAGCCCCCGCCGTCGCCGCCGCCGCAACGCTCGCCAACGATCTTTTCGGCAACGACACCATCATCCAGGTTCTGGCCTCCGACCACGAGATCACGGCAGACGCCACCTATTTCGATTGCATCCGCATCGCCCGTGCCACGGCGGCGGAAGGCAAGCTGGTCACCTTCGGCATCACCCCGACCGAGCCTGCCACCGGCTACGGTTATATCGAAGTCGGAAAGTCGCTGGCCTCTGGCGCCCATGCGGTCAAACGCTTCATCGAGAAGCCACCCGCCGACAAGGCCGAAGCGATGCTCGCTGCCGGCGGCTTTTACTGGAATTCCGGCATCTTCGTTTTTCCGGTGACGCCGCTGCTGGCGGAGCTGACCGAATTTGCACCGGCCGTGGTCAAGGCGGCCAAGGAAGCCCTTGCCAAGGGCGTTCGCGATCTCGACTTTACCCGTCTGGACAGCGAGGCCTTTTCCAAGAGCCCCGACATATCCATCGACTATGCCGTCATGGAAAAGACGTCGAACGCCGCCGTTGTCCCCTCGTCCTTCCTGTGGTCGGACCTCGGCAGCTGGGATTCGGTTTGGAAGGTCGGCAAGCAGGACGAGAACGGCAACGTGTCGGCCGGCAACACGACGCTGGTCAACACCAAAAACTCTCTCGTCATGACCCACGGTACTCATCTTGCCGTGCAGGGTCTCGAGAACGTCGCCGTCATCGCATCCGAAGATGCCGTCTATGTCGGACATCTGAAGGACAGCCAGGACGTCGGCAAGCTGGTCAAGCTGCTGGCCGGCCACAAGAAGACCGCGACACTCACCGAAACCCATCCCACGTCCTATCGCCCCTGGGGCGGCTACACGTCGCTGATCAAGAGCGACCGCTTCCAGGTGAAGCGCATCTTCGTGACGCCCGGCAAGAAGCTGTCGCTGCAGAAACACCATCACCGCTCCGAGCACTGGATCGTCGTCAAGGGAACGGCCGAAGTCACCATCGGCGACAAGGTGCAGGTCGTGCGCGAGAACGAGTCCGTCTACATCCCGCTCGGCGAAGTCCACCGCATGGCCAATCCGGGCAAGATCCTGCTGGAGCTCATCGAGGTGCAGACCGGCTCCTATTTCGGCGAGGACGACATCATCCGCCTCAACGACGAATTCGGCCGCACCTGATAGAAATATTTTGCGATCGCCGGTGGCGGCGTGAGCAATAGCCTGATGGCCGACCCGTAACCACGGGACCGGCCGGCGCTTGGCCAGAGGGAACGGGCATCGAGACGCTCTCAGTAGAGAGCCGTCTGAGGCGCCCTTCGTGCCTTGATCTCCCTTTGCACATCGCCAAGCGTCGAATGACGCTTGTATGTCCCAGGCGGCGCTCGCAATGTTTTCCCGCAACGACCCCGCGCACTGCGTCGACTTCTGCGTCAAAGCAAGATGACGGCGCGGCGCCCTCTGTGAACAATCAGACCGGGTCACCATTTGCCAAGCTGCCGTCATTCCTGTGGTTCAAGCAGCATTGCTGACTTGGTATCACCCTAATGCGTTCGCAAAGTCTTAGGCGCCAGTTTCCTCACAAGCCGTCACCAGGCGATTTTACGCCCTGTGCTTCTCCACGCTTCACGACAAAGGCGTTTTGCCGCTCAGGAGGCCGTATACGAGTATCAAAAACTTACTTGTAATGGGGCGGTTACTGATCCACATTGTTTGTACAGTAACGCATCGGGCCAATTGGGAGGACGCACGACTGTGATCCAACGTGCATCCAACGACCTGTTGAAGCAGCAACGGATCATCGGCTATGCCCGCACTGCGAGCGATGAGCAATTTGAGGACACACAGCAGGCGGAACTGCTTGCAGCGGGTTGCGAGCGGATCTTTGATGAGCGTCCGTCTCATCCCTCTCACGGTCATCCCGTCCTGACGAGACTGCTCGGCGAGCTTCGGGCTGGCGACACCCTCGTCGTCGTGCGCCTCGACCGACTGGACCTCTCGCCAAGCTCCTTGCTGCTACTGATGGAGGACTTTGAGAAGCGTGGCGTTCATCTGCGCTCAATCATAGATATGATTGACACTTCTCCTCCCCATGGCATTGCGTGTCTTTCAATTGTTCGGGCGTTGGTCCAGCTTGAGAAACGGCGTGGCAGCGAAAAGACCAAAGCTGGCATAAGGGCCGCAAAGAGCCGAGGAAAGCTAGCTGGAAATCCGGGTCTACGGGATCGGCGGCCGGAGGCGATCCAAGCTGCATCGAAAGCACGCGATAAAAACTATCTTTCCCAGTTGGTTGGCTCGGCAGATGTCTGGCTGCCGACAGTCAAGAAGCTTCGACCGGATCACAGTTGGGATAATGTCGTTCGCGTGCTCAACCGTCGCGGCATGGACTGGACTGTCGAGCGCCTCCGGCGCGCTGTCCACAGGATGGCCCGGGCCAATCTCGCCGATTCGGCCTTGCTCACCCGGTCACCACGCCGCACGCCGGACGATCGCCTCATGACGCTCATTGCTGCAATAGCGATTGCCGATCCGACCTTATCGCTTCGAGGGATTGGGGCTCAATTGGAATTGCTCGGCGAGACACCGCCCCGCGGTGGCCGAAAGTGGCAACCATCCTCGGTTCGTCATTTTCTCGACGAGGCCCGCAGGTTCGGGCTGATACGCGACTGAGAGCAAAAACGAGATACCGGGTAAGCACCTCCGCCCTTACCTCAGCATCCAGAAAAATGAATTTTCACTTTGTCGCACCCGCCTTCTTGCAGGTATCAAATTCATCCACGCAAGTTCCCAGACATCTCATATGCTGGTCGGCATCTTTCTCGGAGTCGCATATATCGAAGCAAATATCTGCTCTGATGCGACATTGATTTTCGATCTTTAGGCCGCCACTCCGTGTTGACTTTGGAGTAACGGTCGTATCGGCATTTGCGCTCAAAGCAGAAAGGCTCACTACCAGAATCATACAGGCAGTACGAAATTCTGTTCTTAACATCCGTCGGCACCCGCTGGTACATTCTCAAATCAACGAAGATCATCGTCCGGGTCGGAATGTGTTGGCATCATCTTCCCTAATCCAAACCAATTGGCAAGAATTAATAGTAACATCAACTGGCATTCAAAATTTATCGGCGGTTGCCGATAATCGCACCGACTATTGGAAGCGAGAAAACATTTCAATTTGACTGCGCGACGTTGGCGCCATTTACTTGTGATGCATTGATTTTTAATCTGGCGGTATTTTCCCATTTTTTTAAAACAGGAAGTACCAAAGGAATTTCCGCGGGACTACAACAACTAAAATGCAATACGCGCAGATGATGCTTGATGCAGCATACTGCCAGCAGTCAACTTGTCGGAAGATGGACAATCTGGATAACGCCGCCGGAAGCGGATTGGCGTCGAACTCAAGGTTGGTGGATATGAGGGAGGGTTGCCCACCAGCATTGCCACTGGGCAACAAGTGGGTGGGGTTACCGAGGCGACATCACCATGGTCGAGTATAAGAGCGATATACCTCGAGGTCCATTGGATGGTTCAGCGCAACACGTGGACGTGCCGGCCTGACATTTCGCGGGATGCATCGAAAAGACATGTGGCCAGCCTGTCTTTTACATCAATGCACATCGCCAGCTAGGAATAGACCGTCAGGTTAACATCAGCAGGCGAGGTCGTTTCAACACGCTTGATACGCCTGAGCAACACGAATTTGACGAGCAAGTTGGACAAGAGTTGCGGCCTGAGCGCCGCCCTTAGATATTTCTCATAGAACACGCCAGGCGTCGGATGCTCCGCAAAGGCCTTCACAAGCTCAAATGGTATGCTGCCGTAAACGCGGGTCTTGCCGTGCGCCGTGATAACTACAAGTCGGTTGCTCGCGAATTCATAGTGAACCGTCCGTACCGCTCTCGACTTAAAGTTAACTGTCAGGATTTCTGCGTCCATTGGATAAACCCCCTAGTATCGACTTATAATGCACTGCAACACAGAAAGTTCAAGTGTCATGAAATGACGCCAAGGGCTCGGTGCGCTCGAATCCAATGGGCCCGCGGGAAAAAGCAGGGGTCTCACCGCGCTTTACTCTGCCTTCACTGGGAAAATAGTGTCTTTATTTATGGCAATTATCGACTTTAACGCTCCATCCCTTGTTTATTGACTCAAACAACTGGAAGCTATTTAAAACCTTATTTCGAAGCCCTCACAGGCTGTGAGCAACACCGGTACTTTTACCCAATGCCGGCGTTTCAAGGCGTTCGATGACAGTGAGAGCCGGTGTAATTTCAAATCTCAAACTTCCACGACTGGAGAATGCCAGAACTAGTCCCATTGCAGTGGCGTTACTTGGAACGAAACAACCCGATCGGGTGCCTCCTCAAGCAGATTGTTTAATTCCCCAAGCGGCGATCTACGGCGTCCACATGCTGCTACCCGCGCGAAATATGCCGGAAAACCTCACACTAACGCCGCGGGATTATTTCAAGAGGTCAGACCACGGCCGCCAGCAACCCATTCGCAAACTCGCGTCGGGGGCTTGTGTTCTTCGGCTTCGTGTCATTTCTGCCAATGAAAATTCCCCTCTATCTGGCAGACAAGCCAAATGCTGGGGCGCTCGTCTCTGGTCATCAAGTTGAATGCCGCCTCTCCTTGGGAGTTACGTCCTCTCTGTTCGTCATGCAACCGTCCGCTTGACAAGGACAGTGCTCTGGAAAAGCGGAGACCGACAGAAGCGCCGCACGAACGTAATGAATGCTGGCGGGAAGGAGCAGTCAAAAGAGCGTCCAGCATCCTGAGAGGACCGATCTGTCGGGCACCGGCTCCGCGCTTTGGCCGTTTTACCCTCGGTTGCGTATCGACTTCAACCGTCATATGAACGGAGAGGAGTGACGTAACGCTCATAGCGTCAACCACACTTGTCTAGTCTGCGTCACAATCCCGAGGCGTCGCCACCCAACATGACCTGCTTGGCACTAGCTACCGTCTTTTTCGCCGAAACGTGGAAACGTCTGGCGTTTATCATTTTCCCTGGCGCTCATTGCTTCTGGCGTATGCGACTCCACAGCAACACTTTTTTGGTGCCTTGCGCTTCAACTTCACCGGCCTTGTCAGCTGGCTGAGAGCGTTGCTTCTTTCGTTGGAACATGAAATTGCGCAGGAACTCTTCCGCCGTCGTGGGGATGAAAAAATCCTTGCGTTGGACAACGAAGTCGGTGTCTGCATTTTATGGCCCGCGGAGCGGCGCAGTCCCAACTTAACACGGCGTCCACACGCCAATGCGTGAAGCACACATGTCTCCTGCCGAGAATTTGCCCACAGGGGGGAATGCCGCTTACCGCGAGGCGGCTGCAAAGCTATGGGTGAAGAATTGCGATGCAATGTCGAACAGTCTCCGGCTTAGCTGCTGAGTAGAATGAATTTAGGCTTCTTGCTGGCCGCTAGTCTAAGGCCGGTCGTCGAACGGCGCCGTCTGACCAAGGGCGTGTTGCTGGCCCATAGGTTGCTGCAATATGGAGTTCCGAAACTGCACGGAGCGCTTCGTTCGCACCTCTTATGTAGGTTCAGTGGGCACATGCTTGGGGTTCTGCCTGTAACTCTCTCAACCGATCGGGAAATCCTATTCTTTCGGCTGACTGCTCACTGTGTAGGACCAGTCTGGTTTCTATTGCGTTGTCGGCCTTTCGGAGCCTCGTTGGGGTCCAGTCATGTTGCCGTGCGATGTTCCGGCGTTCACATTGGTTACCATGCTGTGGGCACGGGATAAGCTCGTCTTGGCATTCCGATCGTGCCTGTGACCCTCTTTGTTTCGTGGGACGAGGGGGTTTTGAGAAGTCACGGGACCGTTTAAATCGCGATTGACTGTTCCTTGGGCTGATGAAATGCGCAGTTTGCCGCGGCAAACTCCTAAGAGGGGAAAGTTTGCCGCGGCAAACTTTGCTAACCAAACGAGTGTTCCTCGCCAATGCTGGATTTAAGAAGCGCCATAATCATGGGACCGAGGGAAAATCGCCCCTCTCTCGCCCGCCCGGTTAGACTTCGAAGGTATCCGCCCGCAGACGTAATAAAATTTGTGCGCTGTAAAATGCATGAAATCGTTGCAGCTGCGTTTTCTGGTCCCATAAGTTCGCATGCGTCCCGATAAGCAGACGGGCTGACTCCCAGCATAGACTTGACGACGACGGCCGCATTCATAAGCTCACGCCAATTGTTGATGGTCCCTCCTGGGCCATAGTCCGAGATAAGTGGGCACGCCCGCAAAATTGTTTCCAAAGGATACATCGCCCGTGCATCTCTTGGCGTGCTTTCGCTTCCAATTGGACGCCGTTGTGCGGTTTGTTTCACAGGCGGTTCAAATTCAATAGTAGAGTCAGGATCTGAATTCTGTATATGCCGGTCATTTTGACTGTCATTGCCGTTCATTTTTCCAGGATTAACCAACAAATGCAGACGGTTGATAAGATCGGCCTCGAGCATTTCCATCTTAGCTAGAGAAGCCTCTATTTCTGTAATCGTGGGTGAACGGGACATGCGGCGGACAATACCCAGATAGGTGTTTTCCATCTCATACCAATTCCCTTCTGCGCCTTCTTCGATCGCGGCTGTGAGGATCTTACGGACGTTACGACGGCATATCGTCAAGTCGGCCTTTGCCTTTCGCAATGCGTCTCGTTTGGCGGCCACTTCCTCGGCCAAACACAGAAACTCATCGGCTCTGGCGAGCAATGGGGAGAGATCGAAGCCGAACGCAGATTCTATGGCGCCGGATCTGTCCTTGCGGGCGTAGCGCTTGCCGTTGGCGCTGTCCTTGCGGATAATCAGACCCTTCTGGACCAAGGCGGCAATATGTCGGCGGATGGTTGCATCGGACATCTGATGGGCGCGCAGGGCAAGTTGAACGTTCGAAGGGAACACAACGAGCGCTCCATCCTGACGCAACTCTGCGTCAGGATGGAAGCTCAGCAGCGCGTTCAGAACTGTAAGGCTGCTAGATTGAAGGCCAAGCAGTGATTTTCCTGCCGCAATGTCGCGAAACACCTTCCATTTGTTTGCTGATTTTCCTGGTTTGATTTCCACAGCCGCCATCTGCCGTTTGATCAAGGCAAGCGTCACTGGCCGCCGCCCAAAGGGCGTCGTTACGCTTTCTGTGTGCATTATCTCTTACCTTTCGATAGGCAAAAGAAATCCGCTCACCAAAATGGTGCCGAGACTCTTGACTGTTTTTCAGGGAAGTGCGATTCTGTGTTTGCGGACTACAGAAGGGGCTTCCATGACGGCAACGTTTTGGGGGCCTTTTTCTTTTCCGGTCTACTCTCCGTTGCGTTGATGTTCGGCACTTTTCGATTTAAATTCATCGTAGAGTGCAGGTACTTGGTTCAGCAAAAACGCGGCGAAATCGGGCGCGTCTTTCGTGCTTATCGAGATATCCAGCGTGGCTTTGCCGTGTTTAATTAGCCCAAGACGATGCTGCCGGGGGCTTGTCCAAGGCTCTGCTGTTTGCCGCTCCGCGTTGGGCCTCAATTGTTTCAAAAGAGCCTTGAACCGCTCGTCCGATGGCAGACCCCGCACATCTTCGCTTTCGCTGATATCGATTGCCCTGTCGAGGTTGTTTCCTACGGTCAAATAGTCGGCAAATTCCATCCAACTACGACGACCTATGCCCGGAGCGGGACCGATCGCATCTATCAGCTCTCCTGGTATCTTGGCGATCACGGACAGCATGACCGACAGATCCCCCTTCTGAACAGAGAGGGCTGACATGATCACGTCCCGGGCAAAGCGCGCCTTCAAGCGATCAGCAAACCTAGCTTTTTCAATGTAGGTGAGATCCTGGCGCTCATTGTTTTCTTGTCCCTGCGCAACCACAAGCTGATCGTCGCTGAGATCGCGGACGATTGCCTTGACCTTCAGTCCGAGTTCTGCAACGGCACGAAGGCGCCGATGGCCAAACGCGACCTGGTATCGGCCTGGGACATCGGGGTGAGGGCGCACAAGAATGGGTACTTGTTGCCCTTGCTCACGAATTGAGACCACTAGCCCATCTATGTCGCCGGGCATTCGGTCTTGTAGAAACGATGCGTCAATTGTACTGGGATCCATATCAATGACCGATTGGCCGGCGAGCAGGCGCTTCTCGATATCGTCGGCACGCGCCTGACGCTCGCGTTCCAGTTCAAATGTCGAGCCGACCTGTTTGACGATCTTGTTTTCCGCTTTCGGCTGCTCAACGAGAGACAGCCTATCTTGCGGCTCGGGCATGAGTGGCAAAGTGCGCGGTTTGGCCTGGCGCGTTGTTTCGACGCGGCCAATGTTCTGCGGAATTGGCAAGATGTCTTTACGGCTCATGCTGCCCGTCCCCATGCTTTCCTGATGAGAGATTCAATCTCTCCGTTTACATTGTTCATCGCCTCCATGGCCCGATCATACGTCGCCCGCGTAAACGCAGCACGCTCAACCTCAAACAGCGTTTGATTGGTGAGGCCAGCATCAGAGACAGCTGTGGTCTTGAGCATGGGATGGATCAGCACGTTGTCGCCGAACATGGCGCGAAGATAGCCGACCATTTGGTTTTGCGGCCCATCGCTCGGTTCGAAGCGCGTGATGAGGTAACGCATCCATTTGTAGTCGAACTCCGCGCCGTGTCCTGCGATCTCGCGCAAAAGATCGGACATCATCGATAAGAACTGGTTCATCGACATCACGTCCAGCATTTGCGGGTGAACGGTCACCAATAATGAGGTCGCGGCGGCGATTGCAGACAGTGTGAGATAGCCAAGTTGCGGCGGACAATCCACGACGACAACATCATAGTTGTCTTTGACCGAGGCGAGGGCTGCCTTCATCCGCTGGAAGAACATAACATCGCCGGGCTTTCGCTTCATCAGCGCACGCGGGGTGTCATGCTCGAATTCCATGAGTTCGAGGTTGCCGGGTACGAGATGAAGATCGGGAATATACGTCCCCCTGACGATTTCGTGCATGGGCCGAGGGGCCTCGTAGCGCAGCGCACCGTAGAGCGTCTCTCCCTCGCCGACATCCGTCTCGGGCTGAACCCCTAGGAGGGTGGACAAGCTTGCCTGCGGATCGAGATCGATCGCAAGAACGCGATAGCCCCGCAACGCCAGATATTGTGCGAGATGTGCGGCGGTCGTGGTCTTGCCGGAGCCACCCTTGAAATTCATAACGGAAATGACCTGTAGATCTTCTCCATTGCGACGGTGTGGAAGATAACGCCGACTTCCGCGGCCGACCTTGTCCAAATGATTGCGGATTTTATGCATATCCATCGCTGAATATGATCGCCGGCCTGCTGGGCCGGTGCTAACGTCGAGATCGTCGGCTAAGTCGTTCGCAAGGGTTCTCAGGTACACCTCTTTCACACCGATAAACCTTGCGGCTTCAGCCGGCTGAAAATAGCGGATCGTTTTATCCGCATGGGGCGGAAAGACGCTTAGATGATGGGCCTGAAGCTGACTTGACAGCGTATCGGAATGCCGCTCGATAAGCCCCATGAGACTTTCGTCTGCGGGCGGGATGTTACCAATGAGTTGAGCCATTTCAGAAGCCGATTATCCTAAATAGCGTTGCCAAGCGGAAATATGGCGTTGCTCCGATGCTTGCACTAAGCAGCGATTCTGGACGTGCTGCAACCGCATTTTGGGTAACGAGATGTTAACATCACTCGCGTTAATCTCAAATGGTGTTATCTTTCATAGCCTTAGTGCCTGTAGATAATTTACAGCGCTCAGGTGAAACTCGGTCATTTATCTACGTTATAGGACCCTAAAACAGGCCCGCGAGATGCGACCCACCGACTCAGCGTTGCAGTTGAGGCCTCTGTAGCCTCCTTGCGTCGCCGTCGATCACGCTTACATTGGATGCGTTACGTCTGCCGGTTGGGGTGAAAATATAGGTGCGGTTGCCACCTTGAGGGACGGCCAGGCAACTGCGCGCGCGCAGACATGGTACGAGATGAGCTCGCCGATCGCGAGCAGCCTCTCTAGGCAGCCTTGCGGTTTTCGCTGGCCGGCGTGCAGCTGAAATTCTCGGGATTCTGGAACACGGGAAAGGCAGGTGGCCTGACCATACCGGCGGACGGGATGGCGGTTCATGGATCGTGAACTGCCGTCGCAACAATATAGCGGCGTTCCCGAGAACGAGTTCGCGATGATGACGATCGCCGGTATGACGGGAATGAACGTACCCGAGATTCAGCTGGTCGATCTGGAAACCGTCAGCGGCCTACCGCAAGTCTCAGTGAGTTGCAAGGGTAGGCGCTGGCGATAAGGCGCTTTGATCGCACAACGCACGGGCCGGTCCATATCGAGAATTTCGCACAGGTGTTCGGCGTAAAACCCGCCGATAGGTACAGCAAAGGCAATTACCCCAGCATCACGCGCATGCTGGGAATCTCGTCGCCGAGTTCATACGGCGGCTCGTATTTAGTACGCTGATATGCAATGGCGACATGCATCTGAAGAACTGGTCGCTGATCTATCCCGAGAGACGAACACCGGCGCTTTCACCCGCTTACGACCTGCTATCGACGATACCCATATCGAAGGTGAGGATACGGCGGCACTAAACTTCTCGAGGACGAAGAACATGGCCGCGTTGTCAATGGACGAACTGGCGCATCTCGCCGCCAAGGTGGAATTGTCCGAAAAGCTGGTGCTCGACACCGCACACAAGACAGTCGAACGTTTCCGCGCAGTGTGGGACGCGGAGAAAGGCCACCTGCCGATGGCAGCCAAGGTCCGCAATATGATTGATGGGCATGCCGCCTCGACTGAGCTGTACCGTGAACCTGCATAAGCAGCGCTGGATCGACAGGATCGTCGATAAGCAGAAAAGACGGAAGCGATAGGGCGTCAGGCGTAGGCGTTCGCCGGGCGAGCGGTGCTCAACGACCAGCCCCACTTTCGTGCGCGTAAATTAGCAGACCGCCTAGTCTGTGATCGAAAATGTTGCAGCTTGCCCGTACGTCAGACCGTCTTGCTCGGTCAACTGCCAGACACAGCCATCCTCGATCCAAAAGCGACGCCCAGACTTTGCTATCCGAGCGCCCCTGTACCCGGAAGCATGCCCGTCGCGTGCAACTGTCTCCAAAAGCAGTTGTCGGTCAGCACGATTGGGAACTTCGGCGGAAAGACGGGATGGTAAGGACGTAAACTCTTGCCAGTCATATTCAAAACAACGTTGAGCTGACATATTCGCATAGATGAAGAGCGGATCTGGATCGGTGTTGTGAGCGACCACAGCGAATGGGGCGTGATGATAGAGCCAATGCGCATCGCTGTCATCGGGCACCAGCGCCTTGCCGACAATGCGCCGGTAACTGTCAACCAACAGATGGAACAATGCTTTGTCGTACCAGGGTTCAAGGACGATTCGGTCGGTTGATGGCATGCACTTTCCTCAATTGTGTGGACTGGATCAGGCGCCCAGTTGGACAATTGAGTGAGCCCATTTTGGTGCCAGCCGCATCCGAACTTCAAGTTACACAACGGCGCGCTTTCTGTGCGTGTCAGCTCTCTTAGCGCAGCAATTAGTCAACGGCAAATGCCGCGTCGTTCCCGGTCGCCAACGTATGCGTGGCCGCATCGCCGTTCTCCTTGCGCACCAGGCTTTCTATCGACCTGCTGACCGATGCACGCAAGCGCCGCGTTGTCCTGAGTAAGGTGACGCGTATGACCGACCTCGACCAACCTCTTTACATTGATGAACTGCGTTACCAGCCGTAGCTAAAGGTAGCGCCGCTGCCGTTGTTCCCGTCCTGGACCACGTCGGTTCGAGCATTGCGCCCATATTGAAATATACCGTAGGCGTTGTTGTCGCCATTCTGCCGCAAGGTTGCGGAATGACCGTTGCCGTGTTGCTGGATGAATCCAAGATTGCCGCGACCCGCCTGAGCGATGCCAGCCACATTCCCCCGGCCCAGCTGGCGGATGTCAGCACCTTTCAGGCCGCGGAAGAGCGAATAGACGCGCAGTCCTGTTGAGAAAAGACCGCTATCCTCAGCATTGTCCGGCGCGAGATTGAAAGAGATCTGGCCGCCGGCATAGGCTGGCACAGACAAGGCTACTTGCCCGATGCTCCCAGCAAGAAGAGCGACGGTAAGGATTTTAATCACGTTGCGGGTCATCCTCGTCTCCATTCATCGGCTACCTCGGCCGTTGATCAACTTTCGCATCCTGTCGCTGAACCAGATTGGAATTGCCCGTTCACTTGTCGTTCAGTGGTGTGGTGTTGGTCGAAAGCAAAAAGGGCGCCAAAACGGCGCCCTTTTTCAGGGATTGCAGAGTGCTGAGCCTTTAGCTGCCGGGGATCTGTTTCGAGCAGCTGAAACTCTTGTCCCCGATCAGAACATCCAATGTGGCTTTGTATTTGATGCCTCCAGTTTCGAGGGAGACGGAGCTGAGGATTGTCGGATGTCCGACTGTCGCATCAAAATCGCCACTCTGATTAGTCGTAGAGATACCGCCGTTCCCCGTCTTCTCGACACGGAATGTGTAGGTTCCGCTGACATGCTTATCGACGTCGACACGCGCGTCCAGTTTCACCACACCTGCTCCGGGCGATACTTCGATTTGGCAAAGCTGCGCCGCGTCAGGTTGCCCAGCCGTCATCATCGCCGCGACGGCGGTCACGGGAAGCAGGGCCAGCGCAAGAATTGTCATCAGACGGCGCGGATATTCAACGCTATTTGGCATGGGTCATCCCCTATTGTCTGCGGTTGCGAACTTGACCTCTTCGACGTCATCGAGCCGCAGCTTACGGGCAGGTCTGGACGAAGGCTGCGACGTTGCCGTTGCCGCCCTGGCTGACATTTGCGCTGCAGCCGCTACCGACCTGGACGCCGGCTGCGATATTGCCGTTGCCATCCTGGGTAAGGATAGTCGTGTGATTGGAGCCAAACTGGCCAATACCAGCTACGTTGCGGTTACCGTTCTGATAGGTGGCGCCGTAATTGCCATTGCCCTCCTGACCGACAGCCGAAAGGTTATGACGACCGTATTGATGGCCGACAATCCGGTTGTAGCCACCGTTCTGATAGGTCCTGATCCTATTTTCGAACCCTTCCTGCGCGCCACCGGCAGAATTCGACCAGCCATATTGTTCGATACGCACATCGTTGGCCATGGCAGGGGCTGCGGCGGTAAGACCAACGAGAGCGACGAGTGCGGTTGCAATGAAAGACGTGCGGATCATGACTTTGTCTCCTCAGGCGGATAGGACCGCGGTTGAACACCCCTTTTCTAGACGCCAGCTTTGGAATGGAAGCTGAAGACACTATTCAGTCAGCGTTCACTCTCAGAGGCCGCCGCCAATGTTGTCACGGCCAAGTAACTGCTTTGAAAAGCGAAGGAATTGAAAAAACGCGCTTTAAGATTTGGGGTAATTTGGCCGGACCGCGCCAGATCGCTCGATTGATAACGCCAGTCGTGAGATTTACTCCCTCTGTCACGCAGGCAGGAAGGCCCTTATGATTTCCCTTGCCAGTCGATGGGGACGCCTTGTCGAGGCGTCGATGCAGCACCAGGAGCTTTCTATTTCCGCGCAAAGCTCATCGCGACGCTTCACCAGCGTTGTGAAGGATGCCCGAGGTCCAGACGCGTGGGTCGCGGTCACCAACGCACGGATGGGATCGCCCAGGAGCACCGGCTTTCTATATCGGATGTGATGAGCTAGTGCGACCCAAACCAGATCGCTCCGGGCATCGGTTGGTGCGATGTGGTGCCAGTAGCCGAGGACGGCTTTCTGCACCCACTGAAGATAGATGGAATTGTTGACGTGCCCCTGCTCATCGATGTCGGTCGGCGAAACGACGATTGCAAGATCGAGCGTTGGCGCGAACGAAGGAAGAGGCGAGGTCTCAGGTAGCTGCCTTTTATCAACTGGTTGAAATATCAATGGTCTTGCTCTCGGTATTGGGACGCAGCTTGGCTGCAGCGCGTCAGGAAAGGGCGCTGCCTCTTTGAAAGATGTCGTGGCCAAGCGCTAAAGCTTAGGGCCAGAATCGCTCCAGGATGGTGGCGTGCCAAGAAGGCTCAGGGCCAATCCGGAGACACCGGGTGCACGACCGTAGGCTTCACAGGCAGCGTTCTTTGGTGCCCCACCGAGTTGTGACCGCAATTTCTGCCGGGATGGGAGCGACACGTGTAAACCAGAGGTGTTCTTTCCTTTCACAAGCATTTCTGCGAATTGACCGGCAAAGGCAGAGGCAAGGCCGTAGGCGTCTCCGACTTCGGAGACCCTCGCTTGATTGGTGATCGAGTTCGCGCCGCGGGACCAGACGATGGCTGCCCTCTGCATGCCGTCCTTGTCGAGGGCTTCCGCTTCCACCGCTAGTCCTCCAAGGCCAATGGGGAGGCGAGGCACGCCAACGGGCAGGACGACCGAGCTTCCCAGACTGACGGCCGTCGATAATCCGGCCGCGAACTTGCCGGTTGGCACGATGTCCGTGATGACGGCCTTGACGGTGATGTCGGCGGGCTCGCCGGGACCAACGATGTTGTATCGATCGCTGAGGCCGATGCAGAGCGCTCGATCAAGGGCATTGGAGACCAGACGCCCGTCGCCAGTATTGTGAATGCTCGAGGAGGCCTGAGGCGACAAGCGTGTCGAAGAAATTGCAACTGTAGTCGCAGCCAGCAATGCTGGTGTATCTACGTAGGAGCGGGACTTGCTAAAGCGCCCTTCGCTCGCTCCCAGACTGCCGTATGACGTCAGCGCCCCGGACTCGGTCAGCGGAACCGAGCTGCAACTTGCAAGACTGAGCGCGACACAAAGTCCGGCCGCCTTCCAGATGACGAGATGGGTTTTGAAAAAGGTCTGGTGCAAGCCTTTGATCGTCATAGCCATTAAAGTCCAATTTTCAGGGAGATACACATTGTCGTGGAATCGGGTTGCCGTTGCGGCTCGCCTCCGTCAACCCAGGTCTACAGCGCTCTGCTGCGATCGCGCGGGAACGGCCCGCCTGGCTTCTGCCGCAAGCAAAAGCGACATCGCTGAGGGCAGGAGGGTCAGGGTCAGGAGCGTGGCAACCGCGAGCCCGCCGATGATCGCCGAGGCCATCGGGCCCCAGAAGATCTCGGAGGCGATCGGGATCATGCCAAGGATGGCAGCGCAGGCTGTCAGGACGATCGGTCGTGCACGGTGGAGGGATGCCGCGATGATCGCCTCGTCGGGCAGTTGTCCCCGCGCAACATTCTGGTCGATCTCCTGAATGAGGATGACCGCGTTGCGAATAATCATGCCGGCAAGGGCAATCACACCGAGTTGCGCAACAAAGCCCATTGGCGTGCCGGTCGGCAGCATCGCAAGAACCACACCGACAAGCCCGAACGGAGCCATCAGGAGAGCAAGCGCCATGCGCGTGAAACTCTGCAATTGGATCATGAGGAGGGCGACGATGACGAATATCATGACGGGAACGACCGCGAAGATGGAGGAATTGCCCTTGTCGGATTCTTCCGTGATACCGCCTGCGGTGATGGTGTAGCCGAAGGGAAGATCCTGACGCAGCGCGTTGAGCTGTTCGTCGACCTTTCCAGCGACCGTTGCGGCGAGGGCGCCATTCTGGACGTCCGACTGCACGATGATCATCGGTTTGCCTTGCCGCCTCCAGATGATCGGGTCTTCCATGCCGTAGGCAACGGTCGCCACCTGACGAAGCGGCACATGGCTTCCGTCGCCGGTACGAAGCTCAAGATTGCTCACCTCGGCAACGGACGTGCGGTCAGCCTCGGTGCCCTTGACGACGACATCCACCAGCCTGTTCCTGTCGCGGATCGTGGTGACGGTCGATCCGGAAAAGATCGCTGTGATCTGGTTGGCGATCGATTCCGAACTCATGCCGAGCGCCCGGGCCTCGGTCTGGTTCACCTGAATGGTCACGCTCTTTTGCGGCTCTCCGGCGGTCATATTGACGTCGCAGGCATCCGGATTGCTGCCGATGATGGATGCGACTCTTGCCGACAGGACGCGAACCTGCTGATAATCGGGCCCGGACACCCGAAATTTCAGAGGCCAACCGACGGGAGGCCCAAGTTCGAGCGGCGAGACGCGCGTCACCAGATCCGAGAACTTGTCGTCCAGCGCAGTTTCAATTCTCTGGCGGACGGCGTCCCTGGCCTCGACGCTCTTGGCGACCACAACGGTTTCGGTCACGTTGTCGTTTTCGAGTTGAAGGTCCATCGGAAGGTAGAAGCGGACAGACCCCGATCCTACATAGGTGGTGTAGTGATCGATGTCCGGGTCCTTGGCGAGAACATCCTCCAACTGCTTGGCGCGGATCTCTGTTGCTGCCCGCGACGCGTTCTGGGGCAGGGTCAGGCCAATTAACAGCTCCGGCCTGTCGGATGCCGGGAAGAACTGCTGCTCGAGGCGACCGAAGCCCGCAACCGACAGGCCGAATGCCACAAGCGAGCAGATGATCGTCAGCCAGCGATGCCGCAGCGTCCAGGCCACGCTCCTGCGATAGAGGGTCGATATCCGGCCCGCTTCGCCGTGAGAGTGAGCCAGTGCCTTCGGCAATATCCACGTGCCGAGAAGGGGCGAAAAGAGAACCGCCACGATCCAGGACGACGACAGTGCGATGAAGATCACCATGAACAGCGAGAATGTATATTCTCCGGCACTGGACGCCGCAAAGCCGACGGGAATAAAACCGGCGATCATGACCGCTGTGCCGGTCAGCATGGGGAAGGCGGTTGTCTCGTAGGCGTATGTCGCGGCAACGGAGCGCGACTTGCCATTCTCCAGGCAGGAGACCATGCTTTCGACGGTGATCATGGCATCGTCGACCAGCAGACCCAGGGCAATGATGAGAGCCCCCAAGGAGATCCGCTGAAGACCGACGCCGGCGATTTCCATACCGAAAAATGTCAGGGCCAGGACGAGAGGTATGGAGATCGTCACCACCAGGCCGGCCCTTGTGCCCAGCGACACAAAAGAAACGGCAAGGACGATAATGATCGCTTCGACCAGGACTTTCGTGAAGCCGTCGACTGCATCCTCGACCACTGTGGACTGATCCGCGACCTCGCTCATTTCGATGCCGGCTGGCAGCTGGGACGCAATGGCTTTCATCTGCGTTTTCAGGGTCTGGCCAAAGGTCAGGAGGTTGCCGTCCTTCGCCATGGAAATCGCAAGTGCGATCACTTCCTTGCCGTTGACGCGCACGGTTGGTGCGGGCGGGTCAACGCTGCGTCTCGAGATGGTCGCTATCGAATCGAGCCTGAAATAGCGACCGCCGAGCTTCAGCGTCATGTCCCTGAGAGTGTCCTCGGAAGCGAAAGCCCCGCTGACCCGGACAGAAATCTTTTCTTCCGTCGTCTGGATCAATCCGGCGGGACTGACGGCGTTTTGGGCGCGGATCGCTTCGATTGCGGCAGCCGGATCGATCCCGAGACTGGCAAGCTTGCCCGGCGAGAACTCGATCAGAACCTGTTCTTCCTGGGTGCCGAGAAGATTTACCTTGCCGATATTGGGTAGCGAGAGAATTGCCTCGCGGATTGCCTCGACGCGATCGCGCAGTTCTCTTGGGCTAAATCCATCGCCATGGAAGGCATAGATGCTTCCATAGGTGTCGCCGAATTCGTCGTCGAAGAAAGGCCCGGAGACGCCTTCCGGTAATGTCGATGAGATATCCGACACCTTCTTGCGAACTGTGTACCAGATTCCATCGACCTCTGCGGGCGGGGTGTCGTCGCGCAAGTTCACCATGATCACGGCTTGGCCGGGACGCGTATAGCTCTGCGTATAATCGAGGTGTGGCGTTTCGGAGAGTTTCTTTTCAAGCTTGTCGGTCAGCAGACTAACAGTTTCGTCGACGTTCGCGCCGGGCCAGCTCGCGCTGACGACCATCGTCTTGATGGTAAACGGAGGGTCCTCGTTACGAGACAGCTTCAGATAGCTCAACACGCCGCCTGTGATCGTCGCGAGCATCAGGAAAATCACCAGTGAGCTATGGGTGATCGCCCATCTGGACAGATTGAAGCGGTTGCCGGAGGTGCTTGGGTGAGGTCTCATAGACGGTCGTCTTTCTCGACGGTGACGGCTTCGCCGTCACGCAGCTTGGTGACACCGGCTGTCGCGACAAGATCGCCGTCGCCAAGGCCGTCGGAAACAAACATGCTCCTGCCCGCGTACCGCTCTATCTTGACGGCCCGCGCATGAACGGTTTTGCTCGGAGGCACGTAGACAAAGACTGCCTGATCCTGTCCGAGACGGACAAGTGCTGAAGATGGAACCTCGAACAGGCGCTTTGGCGAAAGGATCACCTTGCCGCTGACGGCAGCGCCCATCGGGAAGCCCTGGACCGGGTTTTGCAAGGTCACCCTGACGCGATAGGTTCGGGTTTTTGCATCAGCCGATGGCGTGACCTCCCGCACCTTTCCCGTTGCGGTCTTGGTCGGGTCGGATAGGAGCCTGATCTGGATCTCGGGGTCGTTCAGGTTCTCGTTCCACAGTTGCTCGGGGATATCGAAAACCGCATCCAGTTCCGCGTTCGAGCTCAGCGTCATTACAGTCTGGCCGGAGGTAACGACCTGGCCCACACTGGCAGAGACGCCGGAGACTATGCCATCGCGATCAGCTCTCAGGTCTGTGTAGGAGAGAGACTGTCTGGCGCTATCCAAAGCCGCGCTCGCGGCTTCCAGCTTTGATTTTGCTGCGTGCAGATTGGCGTCGCCTTGCTGAAGCTGGGCGCGCGAAATGGCATCTTTTGAAAACAGTTCCCAATTGCGCGCTGCGGTGAGCTCGGCGAGCCCTACGTCGGACTTTGCTACATCGACTTGCGCCGACGCGGACGAGACGTTGATAGATGACGGGATCTTGTCGACACTTGCGAGGACATCGCCCGCTTTGACGGAGGTGCCGTTCTCGATCCGAAAGACAATCTTGCCCTCCAGCCGGAAGCTCATCGGGATCTGATAGCGTGGCTGAACCTCGCCGGTTTGACTGAAGGCTTGGCCAATAAGCTGCGATTGAACTGTCACGACCCTGACAGTGCGCGCCCTCGGTGGAGGCGCCGCATCGTCCGAGCAGGCAGTTAGTCCTGTTGCGCACAGGGTGGCGCAGCAGGCAAAGATACGGCTGAGCATGGGAACTCCAGTAGGGCTGCAAGCCGCTCGACAAAGCGACGCAAATTCAGTGCCTGATCTCTGCCACATGGGTTTCGGGGCGTGCATTGCATTGTGTTAAGTTTTGTTTCAGCCGAGGAACCGGTCTTGCCCGCCAGCAACAAAACTTAATCTTTCGCCTCCCCAGGTGCGCGCCGTACCGTGTTATGAGAGATAAACGACGGGAGATAATTGCTCATGGAGTCGGCCTGCCCCCCCATGTCTAACGTGCCGAAAATCCTCATTGTCGAAGATGATGCCCAGATTGCAGGTCTCGTTCGGGACAGTCTCGTGGAGCAGGGAATGGTGGTCGATATTGCGGCAGACGGTGCGGCCATGGATGCAAGGATGAGAGCGGATGACTTCGATCTCGTCGTTCTCGATGTGATGCTTCCTGGTGAGGACGGGTTCAGCATATGCCGGAGGCTTCGCGGGGCCGGCGATATTCCCATCCTGATGCTGACATCCGTCAGTAGCGATATCGACAGGGTTGTCGGGCTCGAGATCGGTGCGGACGACTACGTCACCAAGCCCTTTGTCCTCAGGGAACTCGTTGCCCGCATCAAAGGGCTACTCCGCCGATCGAGACTCGCCTCTCCCCCGATCGAGGTTCGGCGAAAACGCATTTTCCGTTTCGACAACTGGCGTATTGATCCGATCCGGCGGCAGGTACACGACCCGAGCCATGCGCGCGTCGCCATGACAACACATGAGTTTGACCTCCTGATCGCTTTTTGTCAGAACCCCGGTCAAGTGCTGACCAGGGAACAGCTGCTGGCTCTCACCCACGCGGGTCTGGCCGGCCCGATCGAACGCAGCATCGACGTTCATATAAGTCGCCTGCGGCAAAAGATCGAACTCGACCCTCGCGATCCCTTGATTGTCAAAACGGTCCGGATGGGTGGCTACGTCTTCACGGCGGCGGTGGAGGAGGTCGATGCCTAAGACTGCCACCAGCATCCCCAAAACCCTTCGTGGTCAGATCACGCTCATCATTCTGGTGGCTTTGGTGACGGTCATTGTCTGTGGGCGGGCGCTGGAAAACCTTGCCAAACGAGACTTTACCGCACCCAACCTCGAAAGGGCTGTTGAGCAGGTGAAGACCCTGGCGATGCTTCTGTCGCAGACCCCTTCAGCGGATCGTTCCGCCATTGTTGCAACTGCCCGACGTGCAGGACTGGACGTCTCGCTCGCACCGATTTCGATGGTTTCGCAATTCAAGGGCTCGTCCGAACTCCAGAGCGTTGCCGAGACGTTTGCAGACTTGCTGTTTCCTCCGGACGGCGAGCCGCCTCTCGGCGGATGGCGAGCGCTGCTAGATGGGCGACGGGTCATTGCGGAGCGGGTCGACGAGCAAAACATCGTCGTGTCCTTCGGTTTTCCGGACACGATCATAACGAGCTCATTCCTCAGCCAAAGCACGTATTATTTCATGGCGGTCATCGTGCTCATCGTCTTCTTCTTCATCTTCGCGATTCGGACGGTGACAGAACCCATCAAGAAAATCTCCGAAGCAGCAACGCTTTCGGACATCAGCAGCGGCTCGCGTATTTTCGAAGAGCGCGGCAGCGTCGAGATTGTCTCTCTGGCGCGCGCGCTCAATGGCATGCGAAACCGGATCCATCTCATGGTCGAGGGCCGCACGCAGATGCTGAGAGGCATCAGCCACGATGTGCGCACGCCGCTGACGCGGCTCAGATTGCGGATCGAGCGTATGGGCGACGGCTCTACGCGAGACGCGCTGCTGACCGATATCGACCATATGGACAGGTTGCTCACAGAAAGTCTGAACTATCTTCGCGATGACTACGCCACCGAGGAGGTGGAACGGGTCGACGTCGCCAGCATCCTGCAGACCGTGTGCAGTGATTTCTCAGACGTTGGGTTCAACATGACCTATCGCGGGCCCAATAAAATGATCGCCAATTGCCGTCCGCTTTCCATGATGCGCGCTGTTACAAACCTCTGCGACAATGCCTCGAAGTTTTCCAACTCCGCCTGTGTTGAACTCCGGCAAACCGCAACCGGCTTTTCCATCTCGGTCGCCGACGACGGGCCGGGAGTATCCGAGGAACTCCGCGAAAAGGTGCTCCAACCGTTCTTCAAAGGAGATCCGTCACGACGCGGCCAAGCAGGCTTCGGTCTCGGCCTGTCTATTGTGGCCGACATCGCCCGCTCCCACGGCGGCAGCATCTCCTTGTCCTCCAATCAGCCCCACGGTCTGATTGCGCGGATCAGCGTACCTGATGCTAGACATGATTGAAGCGAAACGGAGACTTCCAAGAAGGCGAGCGGCGTGGATACAGGAAAGCGATTAGTGGCGTCGGTGACGAATTCGCTTGCCCCTCAAGGCTGGTGATCACGGCGTCTGCCGAACTGCTGACTATCCTGTCCCCTGCCTTTGTAGTGACTTCGGCGCAATGAGGTTCGAGCTCTGCTTGCACATGAGGGTGTGAGTCTAGACTATGCCATATGCCATATGCCATGCTTATCCGGCATTTGGCGCTGGCGTCGAGACGGCGTGGATTGAGGCGTCGCCTTACCGCCACATGCCTGATCTGAATGCGTACGGCTGGCTTTTGACGGCGCTGGAAGGATGTGGTCACCTCGGCATCGCGTGCTCAGACGGACAGCGTCACGTCAAGCGTGGGCCTTCCTGCTGGCGAAGCTTACGGCAAGGACGGCGAAAATGAGCGTTCCTGTTCCGACCTGTTATCGGCTGCCGGGCTTCGTGAAGGGCACCACGCGACCGTCCTTGGACTCCCCCTCATCCAGAGCATGCCGACCGATCAGCCTGACAAGAGTGGGTGAGACGTTCCAGTGCTTTTCGTCATCGGTATGGATCGTGACGGTTTTACGATTTCGACGGATGACGATCCCCGTAATCGTTTTGCCGTCGGTCGCCTCGAACATGACGGCACTGCCAATCTTAATCTGCCGCAATGCTTGATCTGTTTTTTGCCGATGGAGAAGATGAAGCCGCTCGACGATACGCTCGTTCAATGCCAGCAGTTGGGCCTCATCGAGCGTGTGGATATCGATATCGGTCATGGCGCAGCTTCATCCCTCAATGACAGTTTTCTTCAAGGACCATTTCGATTATGATGTAAGCTGCACACCGACACAATTGCCTGACAAACCGGAGCCGCGATAAAATCTGCCCATATACCCATTTTACAGCTCAAGACTTCGACGAATTTCTAACGAATAACTCTATATTTTATTTGCATTTTGTACTCATAACGGCACCCAAAGGGAGCCAAATTTCCGCTGTATCTACCACTCCCGCACCCTGTCTGCTCGCGTCTACCGGCATTGGCCCTTGCGAGCGACATCAGCATCGGGCCGATGGCGAACTCGCCGCGCTCCGTCCTGCGGGTGAGGTCGCGCAGATATCTGACGGCCGACGTGATGCTGCCGGCCCGTTCCAGCACGCAGGCCGTGACGGTCGCCGCATTCTCGGGCCCCATGATGGCGCATGCCTCCTCGCAGGCGCTGGGGCTGACCCCCATCAGGTCTCGCCAATTGCCGATACTGCCGCCCGGGCCGTAGGACAGGATTTCCGGGCAGGCCTGCAACACAAGCCCGAGCGGAAACGCCTTTAGGCCCGGTTGATCTCTGCTCGCCGTCGTGGTTTCACCAAACGGCCATCCGTTAGGCTTTTGCGCTCGAAAGCCTCATCCGCCGCAGGGGCCTCATCGATCTCTTCGACAATAGGCGTGATGTCATGGATGTCGGGCGAGCGTGGGATCCGGGCTATGAGATCGCGGAAATGCCCTTGTACCATAGGCCAGTCACCCGGCACGCCCTCTTCCAGCGCCGTCGCGATCAGCTTGGCAATGTCACGCCGGCAGAGCGACAGGCGCTCGCGCATCGCCCTGAGCGGGCTCGGTCGACGGTGACCTGCGCTGCCAGTGTCTGGATTCATCAGAGCGGGCAATCAGCGGGGCGATATTGAAGCCATAGGCCTGGTCGACCTCCCCCTCCCCGTCCCGGCGCGCAAAGCGCTTGCCGTTCGGGCTATCCTTGCGCACCAGCAATCCGGCGTCCATCAGCGCTGCCAGATGGCGGTGCAGCGTCGCTGGCGCAATGCCGTGGGCGCGGATCGACAGCTGGGCGTTGGAGGGAAAGACAGCGAGGCCGTGCTTTGCACTGAGCTCATTGCCCGGATAGAAGCTCAGCAGCGCGTTAAGCACCGCCAGCGCCCTGTCGGAAAGACCGAGCATTGGCTTGCCAGCAGGCCAAGCGTCATCTCCCGCCGACCAAAGGGCGTCGTCACACTTCCTGTCTGCATTTTCTCGTCACCTTCGATAAGGCAATAGAAATCTGCTCACCAAACGGAGCCAACATTCTTGATGGTGTTTCCGGAAAATGCCGATTCATAGTCGGCTATAATTTCGAGAAGCGCTTCCACATCCACAACGTTTTGCGGGCCTTTCTCTGGTGTGGTTCAGTCTTTTGCTTTATTCGCGTCACGGATGGAAAATGAGTGGTAAAGCTGTTCCAGATTTTCCGACAGATAATCTCCGAACGCCGCAGCATCCTTGGATTTCAGCGCCAGCGAGAATGTCATACCATCATGCTTTGCTGTGACGCTGACACTTTTGTTCGCCAGCGACCATGATTTTTCCTGAACCTTGCGCGCGACCCGCTTGCTCTGCTTGAGGTGTGACATGAGCCTTTGAAAGCGCTCGTCACTGGTCCCCTCCGCAAATTCAGGGCTGACAATGAACGTCATCGCCTTGTCCAGACTGGATGGCTTCTCCAGTAAGATCTTCAATTCGTACCAGCGATCTCGGCCGATCGACTTCGCAGTCCCGATAGCCTCCAGTATCTCCGGTGGAATGCTTGTGACCGCCAGCATTTTTGAGAGCGTCGCACGATCAAGCGACAGCGCCGTCATGATGATGTGGTTGTCATTGTCGTAGTGAAGACGCGACAGCTCACCGGCAAAGACTGCGCGTTCGATGAAAGAGAGGTTGGCACGGGCAGAGTTCTCCTGTCCCTGCGCAACGACATGCTCCCGATCTTCCATATCCTTGACGACGGCACGGACCTTACGCCCCAACGTCTTGGCCGCCCTTAGCCGCCGGTGGCCGAAAACCACCATGTAGCGACCGTCGGTCTTGGGATGCGGACGGACCAGAATGGGACTATCCTGTCCCCTGTCCCTGATGCCGTTCACCAGCTCCTCGAATTCCTTGGCATCGTCTTCGAGGCGATCCCTGATGAAGGAAGCATCTACGACATCGGGATCGAGTTCGACAATCGTTTGTCCTTCGAGCAATTTGTCTGCACGGCTGGCGAGCTCATCGATGGAATTCAAAATCGACCTTGAAGCGCCCTTGACGGTATAGTCGAGCAGCGGCCGGGTTTCATCCGAAACATGGTCGTCCATGACATGGGCAAATGGGTTCTTACGCGCCATCTGTGTTACCCTCCAATTGCATTAGACCCTTGAATAATATTGAGAAATCCTTGCTTTTGACGGCAGTCAACATCGTCACATCCGCCCCCACGCACGGTGAATCAAACCCTGGATCTCGAAATTGACGGCATCCATGCATTCGATGGCCCGGTCATAAGTCCCACGCGTGAAATTCGAGCGCTCAACTTCGTACAAGGTCTGCTTCGTAAGGCCCGCATCTGAGATCGCCGTGGTCTTGACCATCGGGCTTTTCAAGATCTCCTCTGCGAGCATCGATTGCATGAATCCGAGCATCTGGACCTGCGGCACGTCTGTCGGCTCGTATCGGGTGATGAGATAACGCAGCCAGTCCATCCGCACGTCCGCACCCGCCTTCTTGATCGTCCGGGTGATATTGCCGAGCATCAGCAGGAATTGGCTCATTGACATCAGGTCGAGCATTTGCGGGTGAACGGTGATGAGAACGGATGTCGCAGCAGTCAAAGCGGTCAGAGTCAGATAGCCGAGTTGCGGTGGGCAATCGATCACCACGACATCGTACCTGTCGTCGACTTCCAGCAGGCCCTTGCCCAGACGCGTGAAGAAACGCTTCCCCTCGGTGCCGACCTGCATCGCCAACGGCGTGTCGTATTCGTATTCCTGCAGCTCAAGATTTGCCGGAATGATGTCGAGGCCCGGGAAGTTGGTCTGCAGGATCACGTCGCTGATCGGCTTGCGTTCGTCATCATAACGGATCGTGTCGTAGAGCGACGGGTTCTTGTCCAGCTCCGGCTGAAATCCGTGAAGCGCCGAGAGCGAGGCCTGCGGGTCGAGATCGATTGCAAGGACCCGGTGGCCGGTCAGGGCAAGATGCTGGGCCAGATGGGCGGCCGTCGTCGTCTTGCCTGACCCGCCCTTGAAATTGACGACGGCCACCACTTGCAGTTTGTCGCCTGCCTTGCGATGCGGCACATACTTCTTGGCTTCGGCCTTTCCGGTCTTATCCAGCAGCAGGCGAAGTTCCGACATCTGTTCCGCAGTATAGAGACGCCGACCTCCGGACGAGGTCTCGGGGACCGGGCCCTTGCCTTCCAGATGCAATCGCTTCAGATTGTTGGGGCTTACACCGAGATAATGCGCCACCTCCGCCATCGAAAACTTGCGCAGCGTCTTGCGTGCATTGGGCGGAAATTTCTCGAAGCGAAGCTGATCCAGCTTGCGCGAGATTTCTGCTCCCTGCTGCAGGATTTTATCGTCGAACTCAAACGACGGCAGCGGGGTGAAAGCATTCATGTCAAAGGACCATTCTGGCGATATTTTTCTGTGTATCGATGAATTGCCGCCATTATCTCCTTTTCTTTGATTCTGACAAGCAATTTAGAAGTCTGGCAAAGGGTAAAAGGTGCTGGGGCGCGCGCATCTCGTATCGACGGAGGCTTTTACCGGGGATGGGAGCAACCATCATGAAAACGTGAATGGTTTCTCGTCGCTTCAGGCGTAATGCTCGAGATGGTGGCCTGCTAGTCTGGCCGCCGCGCTCTGGTTGCGCTGCCTGGCGAACAGGCTCTGCGACCGGTCGGGGGATATAGACAGGAGATGGATGTGCATACGAAAAGCTTCAACGACAAGATCGTTCTCGTTACCGGCGGCTCGAAGGGTATCGGCTTGGCATGTGCCAAGCAATTTGTCGGGGAGGGGGCCCGTGTCGTCATCAGTTCTCGCTCGCAAGCCAATATCGACGAAGCGCTGAAAATGCTGCCGGGTGCAGTCGGCTTTGCCGCCGATCTCTCCGATGGTGCGGCTGCAGCGGCTTTGGTCAAACGGGTAGGACTGGATGTCGGTCCTGTCGACGTCCTCGTCAACTCGGCCGGTGCAGCCAAGCGATCGCCACCGGAGGACCTGACGCCCGCCTTCTGGCGCGCAGCCATGGATGCAAAGTTCTTCTCGACCATCAACGTTGTCGATCCCATCGTCAAGGCGATGGCTGCGCGGGGTCATGGCGTCATTATCAATATCATCGGCGCTGGCGGCAAGGTGGCGAGCCCCATCCATCTTGCGGGCGGTTCGGCGAATGCGGCGCTGATGTTGGCGACTGCTGGTCTCGGCAATGCCTATGCCGCATCCGGAGTGCGTATCGTCGGCATCAGTCCCGGTCTGACGCAAACCGGGAGAGTGGCGGAGGGAGTTGCAGCGGATGCGCGCCTTGCCGGCATCACCATCGAAGCCGCCATCGAGAACAGCGTTAAAAAGATCCCGATCGGGCGTATGGCGCTGCCGGAAGAAGTGGCCGACCTCGCGCTCTTTCTGGCCTCGGACAAGGCACGCTATATCACCGGCATCACCATTACCATGGATGGCGCCCAGTATCCTGTGGTCGTGTAGGAAGCTTACTTCTTGCTCGACGCCTGGTTATCGCTATCGCGGGCAAACACCAGACTGGCGTCGCTGACCGTGGCGACGTGCGCGTGGGCAGCGCGGCCGGCGAGCGCCGCCTCGCCGCGCAGGATGGCCATGACGATGGTCTCGTGTTCCTCAAAGGACCTCACCATGCGCCCGGAGAGCCTGAACTGCGCCCTTCGAAACGGCGCAAGTCGCGCGCGGGTCTGGGTTACGAGCTCGTAAACGTGGTCGTTGTGCGCACCGCGATAGAGGCGCGTATGAAATTCGGTATTATGCGCCGCATATTCCTCTTCCCCGCCGAGATGTACAAGCCGCGCCGATGCGCGGTGCTCGAGCTCCAGCTGGCGTCGTTCATCGACGGTCATGCGCTCGGCGGATAGCCGGGCGCAGATGCCTTCCAGTTCGGCCATGGCCTCGAACATCGATACGAGATGCTGTTGTGTCACCCTCGTGACCACGGCGCTGCGGTTTGGCTGGCGGCCAACAAGGCCAATGGCGCAAAGCTGGCCCAGCGCTTCGCGCACCGGTGTCCGCGAAACCTCGAAACGTCCCGCGAGAGACACTTCGTCAAGCTTGTCGCCGGGTTGCATGGCGCCGGTGATGATCATGTCGGCGATAGCGCGGACCATTTGCTCGACGGTGGTCCCGGCGCGCACGACTGCTTTTTTCGAGGGCGATTTCACACGTTGTCTCTACATCTAAGACGTACTGCATACAGATGCATCGAGAACAACAGGATGTCAATGTTAGCACAAGCCATTGTTATGAAACATTATTTTTTAGAGTTTGGCGATCGACCCATTCGGGAGCTCGCAGAAATCCGAAAAGCCGATAATATATTCATCAGCTCAGAAAAAGTGCATACAGTTTGTGCTCATCCCATGTCGGCATCTCATAAAGCATTGATATCATGATACTTTCAAAGTGGCATGGCAGTTGCTTCAAGACTTTCGTAACCTGTTGACCCGGCAATGCCGCGAGGAGATCACCATGACCAAACTCCTGCCAATGAACCGCCGTACATTTCTCCAGACGACCGCGGGGGCCGGCGCGGCCCTCGGCCTCTCGTCTTCCCTTTTCGCGACCGGTGCCGCGGCGCAAACCGCGCTGACTGTGGGCTTCATCTATGTCGGCCCCAAGGACGACTACGGCTACAATCAGGCGCACGCGGAAGGCGCTGCTGTCGTCAAGGCGATGCCCGGCGTCACTGTCATCGAGGAGGAGAATGTACCGGAAACCGTCGACGTCCAGAAAACCATGGAATCGATGATCAATCTCGATGGTGCAACGCTGATCTTCCCGACCTCCTTCGGTTATTTCGACCCCCATATGCTGGCAGTTGCAGCAAAGTATCCAAACATTCAATTCCGCCACTGCGGCGGTCTCTGGCAGAAGGACAAGAACCCGATGAACACCGGGTCGTACTTCGGCTATATCGGCCAGGGGCAGTACCTGAACGGCATCACGGCAGCCTACGCGTCGAAGAGCAAGAAAATCGGATTCGTCGCTGCAAAGCCGATCCCGCAGGTGTTGCAGAACATCAATTCCTTCCTGCTCGGCGCCCGCTCGGTTGATCCAGCCATCACCTGCCAGGTCATCTTCACCGGAGAATGGTCGCTTGCCGTCAAGGAGGCCGAGGCCACCAATGCTCTGATCGACCAGGGCGCCGACGTCATCACCTGCCACGTGGACAGCCCCAAAGTCGTGGTCGAGACGGCCGCCGGGAGAGGCGCGTTTGTCTGTGGATACCACGCCAACCAGAGCCCGCTTTCGCCCGAAAAATATCTGACCGGCGCCGAGTGGGCCTGGGGGAATGTCTACACAAACTTCGTCACGGAAGCCCAGGCCGGCAAGCCGCTTGGAAACTTCGTGCGCGGCGGCCTGAAGGATGGCTTCGTCAAGATGAGCCCTCTTGGACCCGGCGTGTCGGCAGAATCCCGCACTAAGTTCGAAGCAACGCTGGCATCGATGAAGGCCGGTGGCTTCTCGGTATTCAAGGGGCCGCTGAAGGACAACAAGGGCAATGTCGTCGTGACCGCAGGGCAGTCTCTTGCCGAGGACGCCATTGAGCTCGAAAGCATGGGCTACCTTGTCGAGGGCGTCGTCGGCTCGACGGCTTGAGCGTGAAGAGGGGAGGGCAGGTCATGGCCGCCGAGATCGAAACGTCCACGATATCGTCGCCGGCAGCGCGAGCCGCGTTATTGCGGCCGGCACTGGGGTGGTTGGCGCGTCGCGCCGAGCCGGTTGCGATTTCGTTCGGAGCGGTTTTTGCGGGCCTGGCTGTCTTCTCCCTGTTCATTCTGGCGGTCGGCAAATCGCCGGCCGTCCTTTTCCAGTTGATGTATGCCGGTGGCTTCGGCAGCTGGTTTTCAATGCAGAATGCGCTCAGCCGGGCAGCACCGCTCCTGTTGACGGCGCTGTGCGTGGCGCTGCCGGCGCGGCTGGGGCTGGTCATCATTGGCGGGGAGGGCGCGGTTGTTCTTGGTGGCGTTGCGGCGGCGGCGATCGCCCTACCGCTCACCGCAACCCTGTCGCCGGTCGTCGTCGTTCCTCTGATGGCGCTTGCCGGCATGCTGACCGGCGCCATCTGGATCGGCTTTGCCGGATTTCTGCGTCACTACAGGGGTGTCAACGAGACAATTTCCAGTCTCCTGCTTGCCTATATCGCCATTGCCTTGATGAACCACCTTATCGAGGGACCGCTCCGGGACCCCGCCAGCCTCAACAAGCCCTCGACCGCGCCTCTGCCGGCAAATTTCATGCTTGGTCATATCCCTGGCATGGACGTCAACTGGGGTCTTGCCATCGGCGTCATCGCCTGCATCCTTTGCTTCGTTCTGATCGAGGCCACCAGCATCGGCTTTGCCGCGCGCATCGCCGGCGGCAATGTCCGCGCGGCGCAAGTCCAAGGATTGCCCGTGGGCCGCCTGATGGTCGGCTTTACGGCTCTGGCTGGAAGCTTTGCCGGTCTGGCCGGCATGGTGCAGGTCTCGGCGGTGCAGGGCACGGCCAATGCGTCGCTCGCCTCCGGCTATGGCTATACTGGCATCCTTGTCGCATTTCTCGCGCGCCACAATCCGCTGGCAATCATACCCGTCGCCATCCTTCTCGGCGGCATCGATGCGTCGGGCGGGTTGATCCAGCGACGCATGGGCCTGCCGGACGCGACCGTACTTGTGCTGCAAGGCACGCTCTTTCTCTTCATCCTGTTCTGCGAGACCTTTTACGGCCGCTTCAAGATCTTCAACCCCGACCTCTGGAAGAGGAGCGCCTGATGGACGACACCGCAATCGGTCTTTGGGGCGTACCGCTGGCCATTTTCGCTGGCGCGATCCGTGTCTCGACGCCATTCATCTTCGTCAGCCTCGGCGAATCGATCACCGAGCGCTCCGGCCGCATCAATCTTGGCCTCGAGGGGACGCTGGTGTTCGGCGCAATGACCGCCTACGCTGTTGCCGTCATGAGCGGTTCGCCCTGGCTCGGCGTGCTCGCGGCGATGGCGACCGGGGCAGTCTTCGGCCTCGTGCACGGCTTCATCTGCAAATTCCCCAAGATCAACGATATCGCGATCGGCATCGCGATGATGCAGTTCGGCCTGGGCCTTGCCTTCTTCCTCGGCAAGTCCTTCATCAAGCCTGCGGCACCGCACTTGCCATCGATCCCGCTCGGCGGCTGGTCGCGCCTGCCGCAGATCCAGGCGGCGCTGAACATCAACGTGCTGTTCGTCATCGGCGCGCTTTTGGCGGTGGCGCTGTGGTGGGGCTTCCGCAACACGCGCCTCGGCCTGATCCTGCGGGTGGTCGGCGATAGCTCGGATGCCGCCCGCGCCATGGGTCTTAACCCCGATACCGTCCGCCTGCTGGCAACTGCCGCCGGAGGGTCGCTTGCAGCCATCGGCGGCGCCTATCTGTCGCTGTTTTATCCCGGCTCCTGGAACGAGGGCATTTCATCGGGGCAGGGGCTGATGGCGGTGGCGCTGGTCATCTTTGCCCGCTGGAACCCGATCGGCTGTTTTCTAGCTGCATTGCTGTTCGGCGGCGCCGGTGCGCTCGGTCCTTCGCTGCAATCTGTCGGCGTGACGCAGGGCTACTACCTGTTTTATGCGGCGCCGTATGTACTGACGCTCGTCATCCTGATCGCCACATCCTCGCCCACCCGGTCGCTCTCAGGCGCGCCCGCCTCGCTATCGATAACCAAGTAAAGGACACGCCATGAACGGTCTCGGAGGACTGAACATCTCGGAAAACGGCGTCGGCATCGGCCTGGTTCAGCTCCAGTTGCCGGTGACGGTGACGAAGGACGACCTGGCCCGCCAGACGCAGGTGATCGTCGACCTCGTCGGCAAAGCGCGGCGCAACCAGTCCGGCATGGATCTCGTCGTCTTCCCGGAATATGCGCTGCACGGACTGTCGATGGACATCAACCCGGACATCATGTGCCGGATGGACGGTCCGGAAGTGGCCGCATTCAAGCAGGCCTGTCGCGACAACCATATCTGGGGATGCTTCTCGCTCATGGAATTCAATCCCGGTGGCATGCCCTACAACTCCGGCATCATCATCGACGACCAGGGTGAACTCAAACTCTATTATCGCAAGATGCATCCGTGGGTGCCGGTCGAGCCGTGGGAACCCGGCGATCTCGGCATTCCGGTCATCGACGGCCCCAAGGGCGCAAAGCTGGCACTGATCATCTGCCATGACGGCATGTTCCCGGAAATGGCTCGCGAATGCGCCTACAAGGGCGCCGAGATCATGATCCGCACGGCCGGCTACACCGCCCCGATCCGCGAAAGCTGGCGCTTTACCAACCAGTCGAATGCCTTCTGCAACCTGATGGTGACAGTCAGTGTCTGCATGTCCGGCTCCGACGGCAGCTTCGATTCCATGGGGGAGGGGATGATCTGCAATTTCGACGGTTCGATCATCGCCCACGGAACATCCGGCCGCGTCAACGAGATCATCACCGCCGAGGTGCGGCCTGATCTCGTCCGCGAGGCACGGCGCGGCTGGGGCGTTGAAAACAACATCTACCAGTTCGGCCATCGCGGCTATGTGGCCGTTGCCGGCGGCGCCGGCGATGCGCCCTACACCTACATGCACGATCTGATGGCAGGGCAGTACAAGCTGCCTTGGGAGGATGAGATCAAGGTCAAGGATGGAACGACCTGCGGCTTTGAGAAGCCGACGAGGTCCTATCGCGAAACACGCAAGATAGCCGGCGAATAGGAGGCCTGATATGGATTTGCAGACGGAAACCAAGGGACGCTTCATCACGTCCGATCCCTATCCCTGGCCCTATAACGGCGCGCTGCGCCCCGATAATACGGCGCTTATCATCATCGACATGCAGACCGACTTCTGCGGCGCCGGCGGCTATGTCGATCATATGGGCTATGACCTCTCGCTGGTGCGAGCGCCGATCGCCCCGATCAAGGCGGTGCTGACAGCCATGCGCGCGAACGGCTATCACATCATCCATACCCGCGAAGGCCACCGGCCTGACCTTGCAGACCTGCCGGCCAATAAGCGCTGGCGTTCGCAGCGCATCGGCGCTGGCATCGGCGATGTGGGCCCCTGCGGCCGCATCCTGGTACGGGGCGAGCCCGGCTGGGATATCATCGAGGAACTCTACCCCATCGCCGGCGAGACGATCATCGACAAGCCCGGCAAGGGCTCGTTCTGCGCGACCGACCTTGAGCTCATTCTTCACCAGAAGCGCATCGAGAACATCATCCTTACCGGTATTACGACGGACGTCTGCGTCCACACGACGATGCGCGAGGCGAACGACCGCGGGTTCGAATGCGTCATGCTGGAGGATTGCTGCGGCGCCACCGACTACGGCAACCACCTCGCCGCCATCAAGATGATCAAGATGCAGGGCGGCGTCTTCGGCGCCGTCTCGACATCGCAGGCGATCATCGAGGGGATCGGCTGATGTCCTCCCGCCGCGCCTTCGTCGCTCGCATCGCAGCAGATGGCCCCAATGATATTGCCGGCGTCGAGGCCTTGTTCGATGCTGCCCTGCCACCTGGCGATCTCGTTGCCATTCTCGGCAAGACCGAGGGCAATGGCTGCGTCAACGATTTCACGCGCGCCTTCGCCACGACGAGCTTCGAAACGCTGTTTGCAAAGCACGGCATATCCGGCGCCTCGATCGTGATGTCCGGCGGCACCGAAGGCGCGCTGTCGCCGCACTGGACAGTTTTTGGCCGGCAGCAGGTGGCGGATGAGGGAACCGGCGCACTTGCAATCGGCGTTGCCCGCACGTCTGTATTGCCGTGGCAGCATCTCGGCCGCAGGCAACAGGTGCTGAGCGTGGCAGAGGCGGTACGCGCGGCGATTGCCGATGCCGGGATCGACACGTTGGAAGACGTGCATTTCGTGCAGATCAAGTGCCCCCTTCTGACCCAGCGACGGGTCCTCGAAGTCGAGCACGCCGGCGGCACGACAGTCACCCGCGACGCATTGAAATCCATGGCCTATTCCCGTGGCGCATCGGCGCTGGGTGTGGCGGTGGCCCTCGGCGAACTGGATCCGGACACGATTTCGGACAGTGATATCTGCACCCGGCTCGACCTCTTCTCCGGCCGTGCCTCGACATCCGCCGGCGTCGAACTCGATGACCACGAAATCATCGTGCTCGGCATGAGTCCGCGCTGGTCCGGCCCGCTCGCCATCGACCACGCCATCATGGGCGATGCGATCGACACAGCCGGTGTAAAGGAAGCACGCGACCGCCTCGGCGACGCCACTCTCGTGGCGGTACTCGCCAAGGCCGAAGCGGACCCTTCCGGTTCTGTCCGCGGTCGCCGGCATACCATGCTTGACGACAGCGATATCTCCTCCACCCGGCATGCGCGCGCCTTCGTCGGCGGCGTCCTTGCCGGACTGTTCGGGGCGACGGACCTCTATGTCTCCGGCGGCGCTGAACACCAGGGGCCTCCCGGCGGCGGACCCGTTGCCGTCATCGTTGAAAGGCAGGAACTGACATGATCCAGATCCGCGACACACCACTTCCGGCCCGTGGCAAGGCCGTCGGCATCCAGACGCACGACATGACCATGCGCTTCGGCAGCTTTACCGCGCTCGACCACGTCTCCATCGACGTTCCTGCCGGCTCCTTTCACGCGCTGCTCGGCGAAAACGGCGCCGGCAAATCGACACTCGTGAAATGCATCATGGGCTTTTACCACCAGACATCCGGCTCGCTGTCCGTCGGGGACAGGGAGGTCGCCATTGGCTCGCCCAAGGATGCGGCAAGCTACGGGCTCGGCATGGTCTACCAGCACTTCACGCTGGTGCCATCGCTGACGGGGGCGGAAAATCTGGTGATCAGCCGCGCCCACGTGCCGGCCGTGATCAATTGGGCCAGGGAGAACCGGGATCTGGCAGAGTTCATGGAGACAATGCCTTTCAAGATCCCCCTCGACCGTCCGGTTCAGGAACTGGCCGCCGGCGAGAAGCAGAAGCTGGAAATCGTCAAGCAACTCTATCTCGGCCGCTCCTTCCTGGTGCTCGATGAACCGACATCGGTGCTGACACCGGCAGAAGCCGATGAGATGCTCGCCGTCGTGCGCGGCATGACGGAGCGCGGCGAACTCACCGTGCTGATGATCAGCCACAAATTTCACGAGGTAACCAAGTTTGCCGATTCCGTCACCGTCCTCAGGCGCGGCAAGATGGCAGGGGGCGGCAAGGTGGCAGATCTTACCACACAGGACATGGCTGCGATGATGATCGGCGACGTCAAGCTGGTTGAACTCGACTCGCGATTGCCGGTCGCCGATACGGCAGACCCGGTTCTGGCCGTCAGCGGCATCCGGGCACGGGATCGCTCCGGGTTGAAGAGCATCGACATCGAAAATCTCGACGTTCGCGCCGGGGAGATCGTCGGCATCGCTGGCATCTCAGGGAACGGACAGAAGGAACTGGCCGAAGTGCTCGCCGGACAAAGACCGCTCGAGGCCGGCACGATCACAGTCAAGGGGAGGCCATACGGTGCCACGCGGAAGGAAGCGCGCGCCAACAATGTCCGCTTCATTCCCGAGGAACCGCTGACGAATGCCTGCGCGCCCAGAATGACAGTGACGGAAAACCTCGCGTTCCGCACGTTCGATGTCAAGCAGAAGACCGGGCGCAAGGTCTCTTGGCTCGACAAGACATCGATGCGCCGGCGCGCTGAGGCGCTGATCGCCGATTTCAAGGTGAAAACCGCCTCGGCTTCCTCGCCGATCGCCTCGCTCTCCGGTGGAAATATCCAGCGCGCGGTGCTCGCCCGCGAACTGACGGGCGAGGTCGATCTGCTGATCGTCTCCAATCCCTGCTTTGGCCTCGACTTCTCGGCTGTCGCCGAAATCCGGGCACGGATCATGAGGGCGCGCAACGCTGGCACCGCCGTGTTGCTGCTGTCCGAGGATCTCGACGAACTCCTGGAGATGTCGGACCGCATCATGGTGATGTCAGACGGCAAGCTCGTCTACGAAACACCGATCCGCAACGCGGATGTCGGCGTCATCGGCGCGCATATGGCGGGACACCACTGATGGCCGGGATCAAAGCACAGCCATTCGCCTTTCCACTCAAACGAGACAGGATTGCGCTCGTCGTCATCGACATGCAGCGTGATTTTGCAGAGCCCGGCGGCTTCGGCGAGAGCCTTGGCAACGATGTCGGCCGCATCACCCGCATCGTCCCCGATGTCGCAAGGCTGATCGCGGGCTTCCGCGCGGCCGGGCTGCCTGTCGTTCACACCATGGAATGTCATCGGCCTGATCTCTCCGATCTGCCGGCTGCCAAGCGCAATCGCGGTAATCCGGCACTGCGTATCGGCGACGAAGGACCGATGGGACGGGTTCTTATATCGGGCGAACCCGGCACTGCGATCCTCGAGGCGGTCGCGCCGGTGGCCGGTGAGGTGGTGATCGAAAAGCCCGGCAAAGGCGCTTTTTACGCCACGCCCCTCGGCGACATCCTGAAGAGCAGGGGCATCGAGCAGCTGGTGTTTGCCGGCGTAACGACAGAGGTTTGCGTCCAGACGACGATGCGCGAGGCAAACGATCGCGGCTACGAATGTCTTCTCTGCGAAGAAGCGACGGAAAGCTATTTCGAGGACTTCAAGCGCGCAGCCATTGCCATGATCCGCGCGCAAGGGGCGATCGTCGGCTGGACCGCGCATCTCGACGATATTCTGGAGGGACTGGCCGATGCCTGAGACGACGCGCGAAAACCTGACATCGGGAGGCTGGAAGAGCCTCGAATTCGGCCCTTTCCGGCCCGGCGTCACCCTACACTGGCTCCAGAATTTCGAAGACGACCAGCCGGGCGTCGCCCTGCTGAAATACGAACCCGGCGCCGCCGTGCCCCGCCATCGGCATATGGGGCTCGAAACCATCCTCGTGCTCGATGGCGTCCAGTCGGACGAGGCCGGAGACTATGGTCCGGGCACCGTGGTGATCAACAGGATAGGGTCCGAGCACTCCGTCTGGACAAAAACAGGGTGTGTCGTTCTCATCCAGTGGGACCGGCCGGTAATGATTTTGGAAGAGAGTAACAATGACTGACGGACAAACATTCGACATCGCCTCCCTGCACCGGGCCTACGCTGGCGGCTGGACCGTCGCCGAGATGGTCGACACGGTTTTTGCCCGCATTGCCGATGTCGACGACCCCGGCATTTTCCTGCATCTGGCGGACCGTATTGCGCTGCTGGCGCAGGCGGCAACCCTCGGGCCATTCGACCCGGTGGCAAAGCCGCTCTGGGGCATCCCCTTCGCCGTCAAGGACAACATCGATGTCGCCGGCATGCCGACCACGGCGGCCTGCCCGGATTTTGCCTTCCACCCGGATGTAGACGCAACCGTCGTTCGCCTGTTAAAGGAGGCCGGCGCACTGGTTATCGGCAAGACCAATCTCGACCAGTTCGCCACCGGCCTCGTCGGCGTCCGCACACCCTTTCCAGTGCCCCGTAATGCCATCGATCCGACACTCGTGCCGGGCGGATCGAGCTCCGGTTCGGCCGTTGTTACGTCACACGGCATCGTTAGCTTTGCACTCGGGACCGATACCGCTGGTTCCGGCCGCATCCCGGCCGGCCTCAACAACATCGTTGGCCTGAAGCCGAGCGTCGGTGCGCTTTCGACAACCGGCGTGCTGCCGGCCTGCCGCACGCTCGACTGTGTTTCGATCTTCGCCCTGACGGCTGACGACGCCTTCAAGGTATTTTCGGTCGCCGCCAGATACGATGCAGCGGACGCCTATTCGCGAGCGATCCAGGTCACAGGATACGGCCCACTGCCGCCGGTGCTCACCATCGGTGTGCTTGCACCGGAAGACAGAAAATTCTTCGGCGATGCGGCAATGGAGGCATCCTATGAGGATGCGCTTTCGATGCTGTCAGCGCTCGGGCACAAGCTTGTCCAAGTGCCGTTTGCAGACTTCTACAAGACGGCCGATCTTCTCTACGAGGGTGCCTGGGTGGCGGAACGCTATGCTGCCGTGAAGGATTTCTTCGATGCCCACCTGGAGAGTTTCCACCCCGTGACTGCCAAGATCTACGGTGGCGCCAAATCGCTGTCGGCGGCGGATGCCTTCAACGGGCTCTACGCATTGCAGGCTCTGAAGAGATCGGTCGCACCGCTGATCGCATCGGTAGATCTTATCTGTGTCCCAACAGCGCCGCGTCACTATACCCGCACCGAGCTTGAGGCAGAGCCGATCCGGGAGAACAGCCGGCTTGGAACCTACACCAACTTCGTTAATTTGCTAGACATGTGCGGCGTCGCGGTGCCGACAGGCACCCGGAGCGATGGCTTGCCGGCTAGCATCACGCTGCTGGCGCCAGCCGGAAAGGACGGGTTGACCGCAGCACTGGCGGCCGTCCTCCACGAGCGGAGCGGATCGACACTCGGGGCAACCGGCTGGAAACAGCCAGCGCCACCTTTGCTGCCGGAGACAGACGAACCCGGCCAGATCGACCTCGTCGTTGTCGGCGCCCACCTATCGGGCATGCCTTTGAACATCCAGCTTCGCGATCTCGACGCACGTTTTGTTCGCGCCACGACCACGGCCGCCGACTACCAGCTGTTCAGCCTTGCCAACCAGACACCAGCTAAGCCCGGTCTGATCCGATGCGCGGAAAATACCGGCGCCAGGATCGAGGTGGAAGTCTGGCGTCTCTCTGCCGCCGGCTTTGGAAAATTCGTCGCCGCCATTCCCCCCCCGCTCGGCATCGGGACCATCATGCTGAGCGACGGCAGCCGGGCAAAAGGCTTTCTGGCCGAGCCGGTGGGTCTCGAAGGCGCAGAGGATATATCCTCCTTCGGCGGATGGCGGGCTTTCGTCAACAGGTCGACGACGACTTGAAAAATTGCCGTCCTTCCGGCTGCTTGCCTAATCTTCGGCAGGCTTGACGGGTGGCATCGATTTCACGTCACCGCAAAACTGGGTTTCCCAGAAGGAGGTGGCGTGAAACCTCCAGTCGAACTGCGGGGAGAAACGACGATCCGGCGTCCCGATCACCCTGTCGATGAGGCGCAGGGCATCCTGAAGCTTGGGATTGACGGCATTGGCACGCAAATGCGCCAAGACCGTTGACGCTCTTTCGACATCCGAAATGGCGTCCCGCACCAGCTGCCGATAGGTCCTATTTTTGAAGAAGGTCTCCTCGGCAGTCCTTTGCAGGCGGGCTTCCTCCTCGAGCGTGACGAGGGCCAGATGCCGGCACTGCGCAAGTGTCGCCCTCGCATTGACGAGTGGGACACTGAGCGGCAGGTAACCGAGATCGGCCGGCGCGTGCGATTGCGCCACGTCAGCATCCTCCTCCAGCAGGCCGCTGGCATATCCCTCGTAGATTTTGCCGATGCCGACCATGCCGAATGGCGCACACTCGGCCGCCCTCAGCGCGCCGATGCTTGCGGCACCGAACATGTGAACGCCCTGAGACAGGCCATACAGGATTTCTTTATGCCATACTGCGGGGACGGCATCATAGACACCGTCGATCAGCCCGATCACCGTGGCGCCGTCTTCCACAGCCCTGTGGACATCGCCTTGGCCGGCAGGTGGCCGAAGCTCGTAAGCACCGTCCGTTCGCAGATCTGCACCGTGGACCGTGGGGCCCGCAAAAATCACCCGCATCTCGATCTCGCCTTTTGCCACTGGCACTGTGCATTGCCGACGGCGTGGCGCCTGCGCTCTTTTGGCATCGAAGCACCGCTTGCAACCCATGACAGATGGCGTAGATTTACAACAGTGCCTGGACATCATTCCTTCCGCCCTATCTTCGTTCTTCCCCGATCTAAAGGATGAGCAGATGTTTCGCGACCTCAATGCCTATCAGCCGAGACGAGAGCCTCCGCCCGAAAGAAAATACAAGCAGCTCACGCCGAAGCAGGAGCGTATCCTCCTCATGGCCATTGCCTTCAATCTCGTAATGGCGCTGTTCGCGCCGTTTTGTGGCTCGACGCTTTTAGACGGCGTCGTTTCCCTCTTCCGTCTTCTCTAGCGCCAGCAGCTCTAGGCCGACCTAAAGTCGGTGTTCAATTGATACGACTGGTTTGCGCCAATTGCAGCGATTGACCCTGTTCATTCGGTAAAGTCGCCGGTCCATTCGGCATGATCATCGCGCAGTCCGATTGACGCCCACCTATCCAGGGATGCGTAAACGGCAGTCTCAGGCCATCGTGCATCACCTTCCTCCGCTTGCGTCCACGTGAGATGAACTTTTGCCATGCTTCGTCAGACAGCTGAATAAGAGCATCGTCGCAGTCATAGCGGCGGGCAATGAGCCTCACTCTCAGACCATATAGCTCAGGGGCCGGTACCGGCTCCTTGTGCAACTCCATCTCCCAGCCTTGCCAAAAAGAAGCCGTGCCGTCTTCGATTTCCTCTAGCGGTTCCCCAAGGCTCAAGCCAATTCATGGATAACACCCTGCCATCAATGGGACGCACACCGGGCCCATTGTCGCTAAACCGATGTCGACAAGTGGTAGCAAACGAATTCGAACCGATGATTCTCCTTTTTGCCCGGCAGCGCTGTTTTCCTTGCTCATTGTGCAAGTGTGACAGACGGCCCTGAAAGCGACTGCCGTCACCTTAATGGCAATGCACGAGCCACCAAGGCGGCTATGTGGGTGTCGCAGCACTAACCTCTGCTTTGAGCGGCGTGACTTCCTGGTGAGACATCCTGCGACCCGCAAACGTATACACCATCGGTACGACGAAAAGCGTCAGCAACGTGCCCAGCGTCATGCCGCCGACGATGACATAGCCGATTTGGTGGCGACTTTCGGCACCGGCGCCCTGGGCGATGGCGAGCGGCACGGCACCCAGCACCATGGCACCTGTCGTCATCAGGATCGGCCGCAGGCGCATGACAGCGGCATCGATCACTGCCGAAAGCCGGTCGTGCCCTGCCTCCTGCCGCTGGTTTGCAAATTCGACGATGAGAATGCCGTGCTTGGTGATGAGGCCGACCAGCGTGACAAGTCCGATCTGCGAATAAACGTTCAACGAGCCGCCGCCGAGCGAAAGCGCGGCCAGCGCGCCGGTCATCGACAGCGGTACCGTCACCATGATGATCAGCGGATCGCGGAAGCTTTCGAACTGTGCGGCAAGCGCTAGGTAGATGAAGCCGAGCGCGAGGACGAACACCACGAGCAGGCTCTGGCCGGAAGCGCGGAATTCGCGGCTTGGGCCGGATACGTCGGTCTGTACTGTGTCCGGCAGGACCTCCCTGGCTGCCGTCTCCATGAAGAAAAGCGCTTCGCCGGTGGATACGCCAGCGGCAAGGTTTGCCGACACCGTCACCGACCGCAGCTGGTTGAAACGCTTCAGCTCCTGCGGCGCGACGGTTTCCTTGACGCCCACGAGGTTCGACAATTGCACCATCTGGTCGGTCGGCGACTTCAGGAAGATCGTCGAGAGGGTCGATGGTGCAGTGCGGTCCTCCGCTGCCAGCTGGACATAGACATCGTACTGCTCACCGTCATTTTCGAAACGGGTAACCTGCCTGCCGCCGAGCAACGTCTCGAGGGTCCTGCCGATCACAGATATGTCGATACCTAGGTCGGACGCCTTTTCGCGATCGATATTAATGGTCATTTCCGGCTTGTTGAGCTTCAGGTCGCTATCGATGTTGGTGAGACCGGGAAATTCAGAGATTCGCTCCATGAAACGACGGGTCACCTGGTCGAGCTCCTCATAGGTGCCTGAACTCTGCAACACGAATTCGATCGGGCGGGCATTGTTGGAGGTGCCGAGCGAGGGGGGATTGCTGGCAAAAGCAGTGACGCCGGCGATGCGGCGCAGGGCCGGGAGCAACTCTGCCACCAGCTCTTGCTGGCGACGGTCGCGGGCATCCCAATCGCTGAGGCGGCCGATAACCTGGAAGCGGTTCACCTCGGGCATGCCGTTGATCGTCTGGACGCTGCCGACTTCAGAGATCGGCTTGAGAAGGGCTTCCACCTGCTTGGAATAGCGTTCGGTATAGGCAAGCGTCGAGCCCTCCGGCGCCGTGCCGACCACGCGGATGATGCCGCGGTCCTCAACGGGTGCCAGCTCCTGCGGCAAGCCGACATAGAGGAAGGCGCTGCAGGCGGCGACGACGACAGCCGCCAGCGCGACAAAGCGGCGCATGCCGAGCGAGGTCGCCAGCAGGCGACGATAGCCGTTCTCAAGGCCGCTCAGCCCCCGCTCGATGAACGCCGATATTCGCCCCGGTTCCTTCTCGTGTTTCAGGAGCCTGGAGCACATCATCGGCGTCAGCGTCAGGGCGACGAAGCCCGACACGATCACCGCGCTTGCAAGCGTCAGCGAGAATTCGAGGAACAGCTTGCCCGTTCTGCCGGTGGCAAAGGCCACGGGCGCATAGACGGCGGCGAGCGTCAGCGTCATGGCGATCACCGCAAAGCCGATTTCCCGCGTTCCCTTGATGGCCGCCGGTATCGGCGCCATGCCGTCCTCGATGTGGCGGAAAATGTTCTCGAGCACGACGATGGCATCATCGACCACCAGACCGATGGCGAGAACGATGGCGAGCAAGGTCAGGGTGTTCACGCTGAAACCGAGCGCATACATGATCGCGAAGGTGGCGATCAGCGAAATCGGGATGGTAACGATCGGAATGATGGAGGCCCGCCACGAGCGCAGAAAGACGACGATGACGATCAGCACGAGGACGATGGCCTCGACGATTGTCGCGTAGACGGCCCCCAGCGCCCTGTCGATGAATACTGAGTTGTCGTTGCCGACAGCACCCGTCATGCCTTCCGGCAGATTGGCGTTGATGTCTGGTAGGATGGCATTGATGCCGGCGGAGACATCGAGCGGATTGGCGACCGCCTGCTTGATAATGCCGACCACGATGGCGTTTTCGCCGTTGAAGCGACCGGCGCGACGCTCGTCGGCAGCGCCGAGCTCAACCCGGGCAACCTCGCTCAGGCGCACCAGCACGCCATTGCCACGCTTGACGATGATGTTTTCGAACTCGCTGACCGTGCCGATCGCCGACTTGGAAAGGACCGTAAACTCGCGGTCGTTGCTCTCCAGTCGGCCGGCGGGGATCTCGACGTTCTGAGCCCGCAGCGAATCCTCGATTTCCTGCACCGTGAGGTTCAGGGCAGCAAGCCTCTGGCGATCGATCCAGATCCGCATGGCGTATCGCCGCTCGCCGTATATCTGCACGTCGGCAACGCCGGTCACATTCTTGAAGCGGTCGACGACATTGCGATCGACATAATCGGTGAGTTCGAGGGGGCTCATCCGGTCGTTGCGAAAGACAACGAAGACCACCGGCTGGGCATCGGCCTCGACCTTGGAAATAACCGGCTCGGTGATTTCGTCCGGCAGACGCTGACGCACCCGGCTTACCCGGTCGCGCACATCGCTTGCGGCCACGTCCGGCTGGATCTCCAGGCGGAAGCGGACGGTGATGCGGCTCGATTCCGAGCGGCTGGTCGATTCCAGCACGTCGATGCCTTCAATGCCGGCGATCGATCCTTCGAGAATCTGGGTGACCTGGCTTTCAATGATACTGGCGGAAGCACCGGGATAGGTCGTGACGACGGAAACCACGGGCTCGTCGATACTGGGATACTCGCGCACCGCCAGTCGGTCATAGGAGACGATACCGACCAGCAGCATCAGCAGGCTGAGGACGGTCGCAAACACCGGCCGGCGGATGCACAGTTCCGAAAAACCCATCAGCCTCTCCTCATATCGCCGGCTCGGCTGCCGCGCTTTCAACGATATCGACGACAGATCCGTTTCGCAGGCGATTGTGTCCGGCGGTCACCACCGTCATGTCGCCGGAGATTCCTTCGAGTTCGGCCATGCCTGCCTTGCGCGCTCCAAGGCTCACCTTGGTTTCCTGGGCCTTGCCGTCGACCACGGTCCAAACAAACCGCTCCTGGCCGCGCGCCACGATCGCAGCCTCCGGCACGGTGACAACCTGGCGCTCCTTTAGACCCTTGACGACGACGCGGGCAAAAAGGCCCGGCCGCAACACAAGATCGGCGTTCGGAAGCGTGGCCCGGATACTGATCGCCCGCCCGTTGACGTCGAGCCTCGGATCGATCGCATAGATCGTGCCCGTGAATTGCCGGCCGGGGATGGCATCGACGACAACCTCGATATTCTGTCCGACGCGGACCTTCTGCAGGTTTGCCTCAGGGATTTTGAAGTCGACCTTGAGCACGTCGATCTTTTCGAGATTGACCAGCGTCGTACCGGCACCGACATAGCTGCCGGTCGAGATGCGGCGAAGGCCGACCGTTCCGGTAAAGGGTGCCAGGATATCGAGCTTGGCAAGCTGGGCGCGCTGGGAATTCAACAACGCCTCGGCCGTGCTCCGCTCGGCAAGCGCGACGTCGAGTTCGCGGCCGGTGCCGCTTCCCGTTCCGGCGAGACGTTTCGCACGATCGTAGCTGGTTGTCGCAAGGTCGAGGCGAACCCTCATTTCCTCTTCGGCTGCTCTGGCCAGTGTATCGTCAAGCCGGACGAGGACCTCGCCAGCCTTGACCGGCCTGCCTTCCTCGAATTTGATTTCGACGATGCGCCCTGCAATTTCGGGGGCAAGCTGGACGGACTCGTCGGATTGCAGCGTGCCAATCGCGTTGATGTCGCTGGTCGACAGGACCTGTTTGGCCTTCGCCACTTCCACGGCTACAGGCCCTGCCGCGCGGGCAACGGGTTTGTTTTCGGATCGTTGGATAAAAGCCAGACCGGGTGGTGCATCAATCCACCGCCAGTTTATCGCCGCCACACCGACTGCGGCGACGGCGACAACCCCCAATGCTGCTGCTGCAAACTTGTTCATGACATGCCCCACCAATCTCTGTCGCGCCAGGAGACCCCGTCTAGCCTTACGTCTCGATCGGTCGAACGGATGTTTTCCAGCCGATGCCGGTTTGGGACGGCGGATAGTCGGCAGAGACCATCGGTCCGTCATGAGACCGGCCTGCAGGGTGCGGTGGGAAAAGAGACATGTCCCTCGGTCCTAGTCCGGCATCGTCTGTCGGGAGGGTCCGACATCACAGACGCGCCGGAAGCGACTGCCAGAGGGGCCCGGACCATGGGTTGATCCTTATATGAGGCAGTGCTCACCAAGCTTCAAGGGCGTGGCATTGCGTTCTTGCACCTCTTTTTACGACCGATGGCGCGCGCGCCCTCGCATGCCGGCGCACACTCAGTCGATCAACCTTGGGGGGACACCAGCATCAGACTGCCGCGACGTCTCGGTCTCGGCGGTCCCCGTCCCCGGTGCAGGCAGCCTTGGTCAGGGCTCCTCCAGCACAATCAGGAGGTCTCCGGCCTTCACCGTACGCCCCGGAGCCGCCCGGAGTTCACGCACCCGCCCAGCCACGTGGGACGTGACGTTGATCTCCATCTTCATCGACTCGATGATAGCAACGGTATCGCCCGCCGACACATGGGAACCGGGCTCTACCAGCAGTTTCCAGATATTGCCGGGTACACTGCTGGCAACGCCGAAGCAGCCCTCGGGCACATCTCCATCGAAGCTCTCTCTGCCGCCATCGTCTGTCACGAAGCTGTCGAGACCTTCGGCTTTCCAGCGCTGCCTCTCGGTCTCGAATGCCGCCTGCTGCCGGTGCTTGAATGCTTCGATGGACTGGGCGTTCTTGCTCAGTTCGAGCGCGTAGTCGGCATAGGAGAATTCGGTCTCCTCAATGCGGATCGGGTAGCCGCCGTGAGGGAAGGCGGCTCTCGCCTCGGCCAGTTCCTCGTGGCTGACGGGGAAGAAGCGGATCTGGTCGAAGAAGTTCAGAAGCCATGGCTTGCCCGTGTCAAAGACAGGCGTCTGCCGCCAGGTATTCCAGACCTGTATCGTGCGGCCGAAGAGCTGGTAGCCGCCCGGCCCCTCCATGCCGTAGATGCACATGTAGGCGCCGCCGATGCCGACGGCATTTTCCGGCGTCCAGGTGCGCGCCGGATTGTACTTTGTGGTCACGAGGCGGTGCCTTGGATCGACCGGCGTTGCCACCGGCGCGCCGAGATAGACATCGCCCAGCCCCAGTACGAGATAGCTGGCATCGAAGACGATGTCCTTGACCGCCTGCTCGTCCGCCAGCCCATTTATCCGGCGAATGAACTCGATGTTGGAGGGGCACCAGGGCGCATCCGGCCGCACGAGCTCCTGATATTTGCGCATCGCCAGCTCGGCGTCCGGGTCATTCCACGAAAGTGGCAGATGGACGATCCGGCTTGGAACCGTGACCTGTTCGGCCGGAAGAAGCCCGGCTTCGAGATTCGCCAGCAGGCCCAGCAATCGTCGACGCGTCAGCGTCGAGCCGTCATAATGGATCTGCAGGGATCGAATGCCCGGCGTGAGATCGATCAGGCCGGGAAGGCGCGCGTCCCTGACGGCGTTGATCAACAGATGGACGCGCAGGCGAAGCGCGATGTCCAGCTCCATGGGCCCGTATTCGACAAGGAGATTGTCGTCCCCCTGCCGGCGATAGACGACCGTCACCGGCGCTTTGTCGAACGTACCGACGATGGCCGATCCCCTTTCGGTCGCGCCGGCCAGCGCGGCCGGTGCCGTCAGGGGATCGTCAGGACGCACCACCGGATGGAAACGGATGGTGTCGCCCGGCTTGAACTGGCCCATCTTCCATTGTTCGTCGCGCGCGATCACGGCGGGGCATACGAAGCCGCCGAGGCTCGGTCCATCCGGACCAAGGATGATCGGCATGTCGCCGGTAAAGTCTATGGCGCCGATAGCATAGGCGTTGTCATGCAGGTTGGAGGGATGCAACCCTGCCTGTCCGCCATCGGTCCGTGCCCATTTTGGCGTGGGGCCGAGGAGCCGGACCCCCGTTCTGGCGCTGTTGAAATGCACCTCGTAGGGCAGGGAAAAGAGCGCGTCGATATCGCCCGGCTGGAAGAAATCCGGCGCCCCGTGCGGGCCGTAGACCACCCCGACATTCCAGGCGTTCGTCAGCTCCGCCGGCGCCTCCGCACGCTTGGGCGCCTGCGTCTTTTCATGGCGGGCGAGATGCAGGACATGCCCGGTCTTCAGCGCGCCGGTCGCATTGCCACCGAACTGGCCGAGCGTGAAGGTTGCGCGCGAGCCAAGCACTGTGGGCGCCGCAAAGCCTCCGGCGACGGCCAGGTAGGCGCGCTGACCGGGGCCGCTGATGTTGCCGACGGTCAGGACGGCGCCTGCAGGAATGACGACCCGCTCACCATGCGGCAAGGGCGTGCCGTCGCAGCTCATGGCCATTTCTGCACCGGCCAGGGCTATCGACGTCTGCGTAAAAAAGCGCAATGTCGGTCCCGAGACCGTCAACTCCAGCGCGGCCGTGTCGTTATGGTTGCCGACAAGCCGGTTTGCATGCCGGAACGAGCGCTCGTCCATCGGTCCGCTCGGCGGCACCCCGACATGCCAGAGGCCAAGGCGGCCCGGCAATTCTTGAATACTGGACTGGGCGCCGGGCACCAGCACCTCGATGATATCGGGGATGAAGGCGAAGTCACGCAATGCGGTTGTCGCGACATTGCCGCTGGCCAGCAATTCGGAGGCGGCGATTTTTCGCAGATAGTCGAGATTGGTCTCGATGCCCCAAATCGCGGTTTCCGAAAGCGCGGCCTTGAGCTTTTCGATGGCCGTCTCCCTGTCATCGGCGGCAATGATGAGTTTTGCCAGCATTGGGTCGTAGAAGGGGGTGACGTCCGTTCCGGTCTCGATCCAGCTGTCAACGCGCGCATTGGCGGGGAATGCCACCTCGGTCAAAAGGCCGGCGCTCGGGCGGAAATCCGCATGCGGCATTTCGGCGTAGATCCGCACCTCGATGGCCGCCCCCTTCGGGCGCAGATCCATCGCCTTTGACAGAACATCTTCGCCGGCTGCCTGCCGGATCATCCATTCGACGAGGTCGATGCCGAAGACGGCTTCGGTCACGGGATGTTCCACCTGCAGGCGGGTGTTCACCTCGAGAAAATAGAATTCCTGGCGGCGTGGATCGTAGATGAACTCCACGGTGCCGGCGGAAGAATAGGAAATGGAAGCACCGAGGTCGACAGCGGCCTTGTGGAGGCGCGCGCGGACATCTGCGGAAATGCCGGGGGCAGGGGTCTCCTCGACGACCTTCTGGTTTCGCCGCTGCAAAGAGCAATCGCGCTCTCCGAGAGCGACGACGTTCCCCTTGCCGTCGCCGAAGATCTGCACCTCGATATGTCGAGCGTTGGCAACGAAGCGTTCGATATAGACGCGGGCATCGCCAAAGCTGGCATTGGCGGTACGACGCACCCCTTCGAAGGCTGCCTTCAGTGCGGCCTCGTCGTGGCAGAGCTGCATGCCGATACCGCCGCCACCCGCCGTGCTTTTCAGCATGACGGGATAGCCGATCTCGGCTGCCTTGGCGCATGCCTCTTGCAGGCTTTCCAGCAATCCGCTGCCGGGCAGCAGCGGGACCCCGCTTGCCTGCGCGAGCGCTCTTGCCGTGTGTTTCAGGCCAAAAGCCGACAGGTGCTCCGGCCTCGGCCCGATAAACGCGATGCCTTCTGCTGCCAAGCGCTCGGCAAAGCCGATATTCTCCGAGAGAAAGCCGTAGCCCGGGTGGACAGCCTCAGCACCGGTCTGCCTGCAGGCCGCAATGACGGCGTCGATGTTGAGGTAGCTGTCCGTGGCCACGGCCGGCCCGAGCCTGACGGCTTCGTCGGCGACACGCGCGGCCAGGGAGAACCTGTCCGCATCGGAATAAACGGCGACGGATGCTATTCCCATTTGCTTGAGTGTCCGGATGATCCGGACGGCGATTTCGCCCCTGTTGGCGATCAGGACTTTCTTGAACATGCGTCAGACCTCGGGATCCCAGACGAGGACACGGATGGGCGTCGGGTCGAAGCCGTTGCAGGGATTGTTGACCTGAGGGCAGTTTGAGATGACGCAAAGGACGTCCATCTCGGCCACTAGCTCGACATAATCCCCTGGCGCCGAAATGCCGTCGACGATGGTCATCTTGCCATCGGGCGATATCGGCACGTTCATGAAGAAGTTGATGTTCGGGACGATGTCGCGCTTGTCCATGCCATGCTTCGTCACCTCCAGAATGAAGTTGTCGCGGCAGGCGTGGAGGTATTTGGTGCCGTGACCGAAACGGACCGTATTGCTTTCGCAGGAACACGCACCGGCGGACGTATCGTGACGACCACAGCTGTCAGCCGTCATCGTCAGCATCACGTTGCCTTCGCTGGAAACGATCCGGGTTCCGACGCTGACATAGGCGGCACCCTGGGTGCGCATCGTATCCTGGTTGGAATAGCGCTCAGAAAAATCATCGGCACGATAGAACAGGGTGTCGATGGCCTGCTGCCCGTAGCTGTCCTCGATGCGAATTGTCTGTCCCTTGCGCACGATGCCCGACCAGGGTGCCTCGGCGGGGATGCGATGATCGGCGACGGCGTTGTCGATCGTGCGGGCGATGGAGGTCTGGATAAAGTCTGTCATGGTCGCGCTCCCTCAAGCCTGCATCATGGCGTTGTTCTCGAAGCCACGGATGGCCTCGGCAGTTGCCGTTCTTGCCAGAACCTCACCGGCCGGTGCGGGGGCGCGAAACCGGGTGATGGTCACGGGTGTGGGCGCATAGGTGGGGTTTGGGTCGAGCGGATGGGGGCAGTTGGAAAAGCCGACGAGAAGGTCCATTTCCGCCCGCAACTCGGCATAGTCGCCGCTGTTTGAAAGCTTCTTCTGCCAATGGACCCCCCCGTCCTCGTCGAGCCTGACCGGTGCGAACAGGTTCAGCATGCCGGGAATGTCGCGGCGCTGGAGGCCGAGCTTGCCAGCCAGCAGAACGAGGTTGTCTCTGGTGTTGCGTGTCTTGACGCCCGAATATTTCATCGCATTCGAGGCGGCGTTCGAGCCGCCCATCAGGCAATCATGGGTACCGGCGCTATCTTCGGTGATCGAAAACATCACACGGCCCATGTCGGAAAACAGCACGCGGCCTTTGCTAAGTGCCGTCGTCCACTGGATTTTGGCTGTGTCGACAAGGTTCAGGCGCTCGCTGGTGTCGGCAGCATTCCAGGCAACGAGGGCGACTGTCGACGTGCCCTCCTTCTGGTCGATCCTCAGCCCCTCACCACGCTTGAGCAACGTGGACCAGTACCATCCGCCCGGAATGACCTCCTGATGGATGATCGTGTTAGCGGGAATTTCCGGGGCCGGCACCGGGCTTGGCGCCGGCAGGGTCTTTGGCGCAAAGTCGAGGCCGCGGCGCTGGTGCTCTTCGTAGCGCGCCCGGTCTGCTGCTATCTCGTCAGTCGTGCGATGGATGTGCATGGCTATTTCTCCTCTGTCTCACGGATTGCCAGGTCGTCCTGGCGAGGGCCCAGAGAGGGAACCGGGCCGTCCCGGTCAGGGCTGGATGCTATCGATGATCCGGCGCGCCGCGGCGGCCAGATCGAGATGTCGTTGGTGATCGTCGCGCCGTAGCGGATTTTCTCCTCCGGCCGATCGCGCGGCCGCTCGAAGGCAATGACTCGCGTGGCGAGCGTGAAGGCCTCCCGCATGTCGTGGGTCACCATGACGACGGTCATCTGCGTCTCATGCCAGAGGCGCTTCATCAGCGTGTGGATTTCCGCGCGGATGCCGGGATCGAGCGCGCCGAAGGGCTCGTCGAGAAGCAGCACCTTCGGTGTCATGATCAGCGCCTGCGCAAGGGCGAGGCGTTGCTGCATGCCGCCGGACAGCTGGGCTGGATATTTGGTTTCCGATGTGGAAAGCCCGACTTCCGCGATCAGCGCCCGTGCCTCCTCTATCGCCCGCCGGCGCGAGGCGCCCCTGAGCTTTGCCGTGAGCGGCGAGGCGGTCATTTCCTTGCCGAGGAGCACGTTTCCGAGCACGGTTAGATGCGGGAAGACCGAATAGCGCTGGAAGACGACGCCGCGATCGCGTCCGGGTTCAGACGGCAGCGGCGTTCCATCCAGCAAGATGCGTCCGCGCGTCGGCTGCTCCTGTCCGAGCAGCATGCGCAGGAACGTGCTCTTGCCGCAGCCGGACGGGCCGACAAGGGCCACGAAGGCGCGCGGCTCGACCGTCAGCGAGACGTTCTCCAGGACGATCTGATCGCCGTATTCTTTCCAGACGTTTTCGATGACCAGTGCGCTCATCCCTGTTTCTCCAGTGCGGACCAGGGAAAGACGGCGATGCGGATCTGATCGAGCAGGACATTGGCGATGACGGCCAAAAGCGTGATCCAGACGACATAGGGAAAGATCACGTCCATCGAGAGATAACGGCGCACCAGAAATATCCGGTAGCCGAGCCCGGCATCGGACGAAATCGCCTCGGCAGCGATGAGGAACAGCCAGGCCGGGCCGAGCTGCAGCCTGATGCTGATGATCAGGCGTGGCAGGATCTGCGGCAGCACGACGCGCAGGGCGATCTGCCAGGACGAGCCCCCGAGCGTCTCCGCCTTGACGATCTGCTCGCGGGGCAGCTCGAGCGCATGGAGGGCGAGGTCACGGATCATCGTCGGCGCGATCCCGATCACGATGAGGGCAATCTTCGACGTTTCGCCAAGCCCCAGCACAATAAACAGGATCGGAAGCAGCGCCAATGGCGGCACCATGGAGATGACGGCGACGAAGGGCGAAAGCAATGCGCGGAGATAAGGCAGCATGCCGATCGCCATGCCGATTGCTAGCGCAATCCCCGTCGCGATCCCCAGGCCGGCCAGAAGACGCTCAAGGCTTGCGGCGGTATCGCCCCAGAAGAGATAGTCGCCGGTGCGCGTATCCGGCAGAAAGGCGATCCGGTTTATCGCATCGGCAAATTGCGTAAGGCCGGGCAAGAGCTTGTCATTGGCATTCTCGGCGAGCCGCGTAACCGACCCTACGGTATAGGCGACCGCAAGCAGGGCGAATGGCAGCAGTGTCAATGCCAGCCGGGCACCCGGGCTGGGCTTGGTGTTGATCCATCGCAAGGCGTTGGCTCCGCGTTTCGAGTGGACGGGAGCGGCACGGGCGCGCCGCTCCTGCATGGCGGTCAGAGCGCGCCGTCGGCCGCGGCCTTCATGTAGGTTTCGGTGAAGCGGAGCTTGACGTTGCCCTTGTCGCCGAGCACCTTGCCGTCCGGCATTTCAATGCCGATGACATCGGCGGATGCCGCACCGCTGCCCAGCAGGCCCTTGGTGAAGAGGAAGTTGCGGACGAGATCCATGGTCTTCGGCAGGGTGGCCGAAGCCGTAAAGGTCACCGCGTCGGAAGGCTTGGAAAAGAGCTTGGTGGCGGCGAGTTGTGATTCGAAGCCCTTGAGATCGGTGCCGGACGCTGTTCCCATCGCGAGACGGGCTGCCTTTCCTTCGTCGTTTTCGGCCGTCATCAAGGCTGCCGTTTCGTACCAGATGCCAGCAAGAGCCTTGCCGAAATTCGGGTTTTCCTTCAGCACGGTGGAGTTGGCGACCATGAGATCCATGATCTCGCCCGGGATCTGCGAGCTGTCGAAAACCTTCTTGGCCGTCGGGTCTTCGAGAATGGTCGAGACCAGTGGGTTCCAGGTGACAACTGCCGAGACGTCGGCTGTCTTGTAGGCGGCAACCATATCGGCGTCGGAGGTGTTGACGACCTTGATGTCCGCTTCCGTCAGGTTGAGGCTCTGCAATGCGCGAGCCAGCAGATATTCGGAGACCGAGTACTGGACGAGATTGACGGGCTGCCCCTTGATGTCGGCGAGCTTGTCCTTGCTTTTGAGGATAACCGCGTCATTGCCGTTGGAGAAGTCGCCGACGATGACAGCCGTAGTGTCCACGCCGCCGGCGGCCGGGATCGACAGGCCGTCCATATTGGTGAGGGTGACCGCATCGAAGGCGCCTGCGGTGTACTGGTTCATCGATTCGACATAGTCGTTGAACTGCGTGACATCGATCTTGATGCGGTATTTGTCGGCCCATTTCTTGACAATGCCGTGATCTGCCGCATAGCCCCACGGCATCCAGCCGACATAGATCGACCAGGCGACCTTGAATTCTGTTTTCGGAGCGGCAGCCGCACCCTGTGCAAGGCCGATGGCCAGAGAGGCAGCCAAGGCCGCGACGGAAAATGCTTTCGAAATGCTCTGCATGACAATTCCCCTTTTGCTTTAACTCAAAAAGGGATTGGCACAGACTCACGCAGCCAATCCCTTGGCTAACGAGGTCTCCCGGGCTTTTCTCCCGCCGTGCACCCGGCGGGATTTCTCTCCCGACCGGTGGTAGCTCTCGGACCAGCACGCCATGATAGCGCCGGAACCCTAGCCACCAACTCTGAAATAAGACAAGCAAACCCCGTGCCAGTTTTTTGGGGTTGAAATCTCTGGGTTATTTGGATCAGCAGTCAAAACTGCACACAGTTTCGGTGGCAGATGACGATTATATGGGCAGGCGAGACGATCAGGCGTCAGCCGAGGGCATTGAAGGCTTGGAAGGATCGAACGATCAGAGAAGGGTCGATGCCGTCGACGATGAAGACAACGGCCGAATGACGGTCCTGCGAGGGCCAGGCCTGCATATGTGTTGGCGGATGCACGAGATACTGGACGCCGTGGATGGCGACGGGCCGGGGCTCGCCGGCGACATTGAGGATGCCTTTTACCCGGAGGATCCTGTCCCCATGGCGATTGAGCAGCATCGTCAGCCATATGCCGAAGGCGGTCCAATCGACTGCGGTCTCTGCCTTAAGAACGAAGGATTGGATTTTTCCCGTGTGGATCGAACCATCGCCGACCAGCGGCTCGTCGCAGCGGAACAGGCTCATCTCTCCGCTGGCATCATCGACCAGCAGACGTCGTAGATCGAGATCGTCACCAGCGCCGCGCAGGATCGTCGCATCCGGATTGAGCGCGCGGATGGCCGCAACCGCACTGTCTTCCTGTGACAGTGATGAAAGGTCGGTCTTGGTGAGCACGATACGGTCGGCAACCGACACTTGGCGCGCGAATTCCGCACGGCTGCGCTGCACAGTCGCGTTAACGGCATCGACCGTTGCGATGGTGGTCGCTGCCTTGAAGTGATGGCGCAGAACCGGGTCGGCCTTCAGAGTCGACAATACGGGAAAGGGATCGGCAAGGCCGGTGCTTTCGATGACGACGCGGTCGAAGGCGGGCACGAGACCCTCGTCTCGCTTGGCGTGGAGGTCGCGCAGTGCCTCGGCCAGTTCGCCGCGCACGGTGCAGCAGAGACAGCCCGATTGCAGCAGCACCATGGTCTCGTCGATCCGCTCGAGCAGGTGATGATCAAGGCCGATTTCCCCGAATTCGTTGATCAAAACGGCGGTGTTGGCCATGGCCGGATCCCCCAGCATACGGCGAAGCAGTGTGGTCTTGCCCGAGCCCAGAAAGCCGGTCAGGAGATTGACCGGCGTGAAGGCGGGGTAATCATCAGCCATTCGCCTCCGCCTCCAGCCTGTCGAGCAACGGTAGCGCCAGCGGATCGAGCGGCCTGCCCGCCAGCGTCTCGGCTGCCGGCCACAAATGGCCGAGATCCTCGATGATCTCGGTTTTGCCGGTCCGGGTGGACAGCAGAAACGATGTGCCCTGCCAGTCCGAGAGGGAAAGGCCGAAGGCCGCCAGCACGCGGTTGGCGATGCGCACGCGCGCCGCCCTTTCCCGCCGCCGATCGATGCGCTCGGTGTTGCGCGTGTAGACGCCGGGACGGGCAATGGCATCGGCCCAATGCTCGTTGCCCCCGAGAATGCCGCAAAGCGAGCACATCGATCTGTCCGCCTTCTAGGATTTGCGCGGAAAGCGGGCCGCGAAATCGTCGGCGATCTCGTTCATGGTGACGAATTTGACGCCGGGGTGCTTGCTCATATGGGCAAACAGGCGCTCCAGCATCATCAGCACCTGAGGGCGCCCGGCGACATCGGGGTGAATGGTGATCGGAAAGACCGCATAGTCCATCTCGCGGTAGACCCAGTCGAACTGGTCGCGCCACATTTGCTCGATGTCGTGCGGGTTGACGAAGCCGTGGCTGTTGGGCGACTTCTTGATGAACATCATCGGCGGCAGGTCGTCGAGATACCAGGAGGCGGGGATCTCGATGAGGTCGGTTTCCTGGCCGCGCTTCAATGGTACCATCCACTCCGACGGCTTCTTCGAGTAATCGATCTTCGTCCAGCTGTCGCCGACGCGGACGCGATAGGGTGTAAAGTCGTTGTGCATCAGGGAGTGGTCATACTTGATACCGCGCTCCAGCAGCAATTCGTTGGTGACGTTGGAGAATTCCCACCATGGTGCGACATAGCCGGTCGGTCGCTTGCCGGAGAGCTTGGTAACGAGATCGATGCAGTGGTCGAGCACCTCGACCTCCTGCTCGCGCGTCATGGCGATCGGATTTTCATGGGTGTAGCCGTGGATGCCGATCTCGTGGCCGGCATCCGCGACGGCCTTCATCTGCTCTGGAAAGGTTTCGATGGAATGGCCGGGAATGAACCAGGTCGTCTTGATGCCGAACCGGTCGAACAGCTTCACAAGCCGTGGGCTGCCAACTTCACCGGCGAAAAGCCCGCGCGAAATATCGTCCGGCGAATCCTCGCCCCCGTAGGAGCCGAGCCAGCCGGCGACCGCATCGACATCGATGCCGAAGCTGCAGAAAATTTCCTTTGCCATTTTATAACTCCTTGTCTTCAGACTTTTACGGCGCGAGGCCATCGGGAATTGCCAGTCGCTCAGATGTTCACTCCGGCGCGGCTCACAGGGAGGCAAGCCATTCGGAGAGTTCCGTCTCTGCGCGCTCCAGGGCACTGTAGTTCAACAATTTGCGCAACATTGCGACGGTCACCGCCCTGGCCCTCAGATTGAAGCGACCGTCCTCATGATCCTCGGCGGAATTTTGGTAAACCTCAAGCTTTTCGTAGAGTTGCTGCAGCCTGTTCTGGACGCTGCGCAGCGATAGGTTTCGCCGGCGGGCGATCGTGCGGTCGGTCAGCCCCAAAGCTATGTCCACCAGGATTTCGTATTCCGTATCGCTGAACCCCTTTGCTTGGCCGAGGCTCTTCTGCTGCATGCCGCGAACCTCGCGGTCGATGACGCATTGCGCCTCGATGAAGATGCTGCGCAACGCCAGCCTCAGACGTTCGTCGGAGGCCGACTTGAGAACGTAGCCATAGGCGGCTCCATCCGGCACGATACGCGATACGCCGCGCACATAGGCCTCGTCGGAATAGTTCGACCAAAAGAGGATGCGCGTGTCCGGCCGCTCGTTCCAGATCGTTCGCGCGGCTTCGATGCCGTTGCGGTTGTTCATTTGCAGATCCATGACGACATGGGCGGATTTGTTTTCCCGCGCCAGCTTCTCGCCCTCCTTGCCGTTCTGCGCCTCCAGGATTGTTTCGCATTCCGGCAGGGAGGCGCCGATTGCCTCGTGGAGATAGGAGCGATGCAGGGGATCGTCCTCGACAATCAGAACTTTCATGCGTGCAGCCTCGATTTGCCGTCACGAGGGGACGGCTGTTCTGCGATGGGCAGGTGGATGGACACGACGGAGCCGCGGGCTTGGCGCCCGTCGCCGACGGAAAATCCAGCGGAAATCAGCTGCGCGCGCGTCTGCATATTGTCGATGCCGGCGCCACGGCGGCGGCCCGGCCTGTCGATACCGATGCCGTCATCGCGTACCTCGATGGAAATGCCGTCCGCCCGGCCCGTCAGCGTTACGGTGATGTGGTCGGCCTGCGCGTGACGCACAGCATTGTTGATGGCTTCCTGCACGATCCTGAACAGCGCTATGCTAACCGTCGGCTCCAGTCTGTCGATTACCCCGCCGGTGTTGTCGACGAGCTTTTGGGCTATTGACAACCCGCTATCCCGGATCGAACGATCCAGCTCGTTTTCGACTGCCTGCGCAAAACCGAACAGCTGCAGCACGGAGGGCTTGGCCTCCTCGATGATCTGGCGAAGGTCCTGCATGCAATGCTGCAGACTGCGGGCCAGCGGCTCCAGCGCCTCGCCGGAGATCTTCTGCTCGTGGGTCAACCTCTCCAGGCGCCGCGACAGTCGGGTCAGGTCCGCCAATGTCTGGTCGTGAAGATCCATGCCGATCCGCTGGCGCTCCAGTTCCAGCGCCTCGGTCAACTTGAGCGCGCCGAGCCGCAGGCCCTCTTCGCGGGCTCGCGCTTCCGCCTCGACGATCGCCCATTGCTGGGCCTGCTCGGCGGCGCGCAAGGCGAAAAAATAGGGCGACAGCAGGTCTGCGATCGACCGTGCATTGGCCACGTCGTCGAGGCCATAAAGTGCAACGGCGTGCGCCGAGCAGCTGAGCGCGCCGATCACGTCACCCTCGACCTTGAGCGGAACATGCAGGCGGCTGCGCAGGGCTTGGTCGAAGATTGGGCGCACGAAGGCACCGTCGAAGTTGAAGCGCGGATCGACGCAGGCATCGTCGGTCAGGAGGTAGCCGACCTCGCCCCAGAGAAGGCTGCGGATGGGGCTTCCCGACACCAGCGCCGGCGGGTTGTTGCCCCATGCGGTTTCAATGCCGGTCTCGTAGGCGGTGTGATACTTGCCGCCATGCATGATGATGCAGACGTCCAGATGATCGTGGGGAATGATATGGGAGATCTCCGCTGCCACCGCGCGAATGGCAGAGCGGAACTCCAGCTGTCCCGCCAGCACGCGGGAAATTCCGAGATAATGGTCGAGAAGCGCCGAGGGCGCCAACTTGAGCATGGTTCCTCCTCCAGCCGTTCCCTCCCAGGTCGCGGCTCAGTCCGTTCTGCCCAGTAAGCGCCAGGTGGTGGCACCCCGTCCTGCAGGATCCCGCAGCAATTACAGGAATTGCCGCAAATGCAATGCCGCATTGTTACTATACAACCCCGCCAATCTATAACATCCTGATGGGGTCGAGAGGAGGAACTCGACGTTTGACACAAACTATCCGCCCGGGAGGGGATTTCGGGTCAACAGGGAGAGAGACAATGAATTTCAGAAATCTGCTTCTGACGTCGGTAACGCTTGCCTGCGTGGCGCTGCCCGCAGCTGCCATGGCCGACACGTCCGCCAAGAAGATTGCGCTGTCCAACAATTACGCCGGAAACTCGTGGCGCCAGGCCATGCTGACCAGCTGGGAAAAGGTCACCGGCGAAGCCGTCAAGTCCGGCGTCGTCGCTGCCGCAGACCCATTCACCACGTCTGAAAACCAGGCGACCGAGCAGGCAGCCCAGATCCAGAACATGATCCTTCAGGGTTACAACGCCATCGTCATCGATGCGGCGTCGCCGACGGCGCTGAATGGCGCCATCAAGGAGGCCTGCGATGCCGGCATCGTCGTCGTCTCGTTCGACGGCATCGTGACCGAACCCTGTGCCTGGCGCATCGCCGTCGACTTCAACGGCATGGGCGAAAGCCAGGTCGACTACCTCGCCAAGAAGATCCCCGCCGGTGGTAACCTGCTTGAGATCCGCGGCCTTGCCGGCGTCTCCGTCGACGATGAAATCTCCGCCGGTATCCATGCGGGCGTCGCCAAATTTCCGCAGTTCAAGATCGTCGGCTCGGTTCACGGCGACTGGGCGCAGGATGTTGCGCAGAAGGCCGTTGCCGGCATCCTGCCGAGCCTGCCGGAAGTGGCAGCCGTCGTGACACAGGGTGGCGACGGTTATGGCGCGGCCCAGGCCTTCGAGGCGGCAAAACGTCCCATCCCGACCATCGTCATGGGCAATCGCCAGGATGAACTCGTCTGGTGGAAGAAGCAGAAGGACGCCACCAAGTACGAAACCATGTCGGTGTCCATCGCTCCCGGCGTTTCGACGCTGGCCTTCTGGGTCGCGCAACAGATCCTCGACGGAAAGACCGTGAAGAAGGACCTGGTGGTGCCGTTCCTGACAATCAACCAGGACAATCTCGAGGCCAACCTTGCGACCACCCCCTCGGGGGGTGTCGCCAATGTCGAGTACTCGCTGGCCGATACGCAGAAAGTCATCGCCGACAGCAAGTAAAACCCATCCTCCCACCGCCTTGCGCCGCCCGATTGACCTCGGGCGGCCGGTCCTTCAGAGGGAGATCCAGTCATGGACGTGAAAACGCACGGCCCGGCCGTCGTTGAGGTGAGCGACGCCAAGGTGCATTTCGGCGCAGTCAAGGCGCTGGACGGCGTAACCATCCGTATTGCCGCCGGCGAATGCGTCGGCCTCGTCGGTCACAACGGCGCGGGGAAATCGACAATCGTCAACATCATCAACGGCGGGCTGACACTGCATTCCGGTAGCGTCAGTTGCGGTGGCGAGAAGATCGAGCGCTACGGTATCGCTGCCGCGCGAAGCCACGGCGTGCGATGCGTTTTCCAGGAATTGTCGCTTTGTCCCAACCTGACCGTCATCGAGAACACCCGCGTCATGCATCGCGGCTTGACCGGCTGGGGTTGGCGCAGGCGTGCCGCCGCCATCATCAGCCAGTCTCTGGATGCGATTTTCCCAGGCCATGGCATCAAGCCGGAAGCCACCATCGGCGACCTCTCGATTGCCGAACGGCAGATGGTCGAGATCGCCACGGCATTCTCCACTATCTCCACTCCGGTCAAGCTGGTGATCCTCGATGAGCCCACCTCGTCACTGGACGCAAGCCTTGCGGCGCAATTGCTCGCCTATGTGCGTGTCTTCGTGAAAAACGGCGGGTCGATCATCCTGATCTCCCATATCCTCGGTGAAATCCTGTCGGCAACCGACCGGGTCATCGTCATGAAGGACGGCAAGGTCGTCGCCGAGAAACCGTCCGCTGCATTCGATCATCACAGCCTGGTGGCCGTCATGGGCAGTGTCGTCAAGGCACGCGACGCCGCGCCGGCGCGCGCCCGGGCACACCAAGCCCCGCCTCTGCTGTCAGCTCCCCCACGCAAAGGCAAGGGATTGCCGTTCAGCGCGTTCCCGGGCGAACTCGTCGGACTGGCAGGGCTCGGGGGCCATGGACAGACGGATATCCTCCTCGAGCTTTATCTGGCGCGCACCGGCAACTGGATGCGGCGGCGCGATGCCGAGGTGACCTTCGTTGCCGGCGACCGCGCTCTCAACGGTGTCTTTCCGCTATGGAGCATTCTGAAGAACCTCACCATTGCCAATCTCAACGACCTGTCTCCGGGCGGAATGCTGCGAGACGCTAAGGAAGAGACGCTCGGCATGTCGTGGAAGGAAAGGATCGAGATCCGCACCAAGGACATGGACAATCGCATTCTGTCGCTCTCAGGCGGCAACCAGCAGAAGGTGCTTTTCGCCCGCGCGCTGGCAACGACTGCGCCCGTCGTGCTCATGGACGATCCGATGCGCGGTGTCGATGTCGGCACCAAGCAGGAAGTCTACGCCATCATCAGGGCTGAAGCGGCCAAGGGACGGACCTTCGTGTGGTATTCGACGGAGATGGAAGAGGTCAGTCTTTGCGACCGCGTTTTCGTTTTTAACGAAGGCGTCATCGTCCGCGAACTCGTCGGCCCCGAAGTGACCGAGGAAAACATTCTATCAGCCTCCTTCACGGGAGTGGCGGCATGAAGCTTCGCCTGTCTTCGGATACCATCCGCCTCGTCATTCCCGCCCTGTCGCTGACAATCCTGCTCATTTCAGTCTTCTATCTGCAGCCACGTGCGATGAGCTACATCGGCCTGAACCTGCTGTTCAATCTGGCGGTTCCGATTGCACTCGCGACAATCGCCCAGATGCTGGTCATGACCGTCAACGATCTCGATCTCTCCATGGGCTCGTTCGTCAGCTTCATCGCCTGCGTCACGGCGACCTTCCTGCAATCCGATCCGGCACTGGGCATCGCCATTCTGCTGGCCGCCGTCGCTGTCTATGCCGGTCTCGGCGTGCTCATCCACATCCGCGACCTGCCATCCATCGTCGTCACGCTCGGCATGAGCTTCGTCTGGAGCGGACTGGCCATCCTGCTGCTGCCGGCACCGGGAGGGCATGCGCCGGACTGGGCGAGGGCGGTTATGACGTCAAAGCCGCCGCTGGTGCCGATGGCCATCGTCGCCAGCGTCATCATCGCGCTGTTCTCGCATTTCCTCATTATGCGCTCCTCGTTCGGCGTCATCCTGCGCGGCGTCGGCGGCAACGCACGTTCTGTCGAGCGCGCCGGCTGGTCGATCCTAGCGGCAAGGGCAGCGACCTATGCGCTGGCCGCCTTTTTCGCCATTCTGGCCGGAATTGCCCTTGTCGGCCTGGCGACGTCGGCCGATGCCAACATTGCGTTGCGCTACACGCTGTTGTCGATTGCCGGTGTCATCCTCGGCGGCGGGGAGTTCGTCGGCGGCCGCGTTTCGCCCATCGGTGCAGTCATCGGCGCGCTGACCTTGACACTTGCGGGCTCGTTCCTGTCGTTCCTGCGCATTTCGTCGGATTGGCAGATCGGCGCGCAGGGGGCGATCCTTATCGTCGTGCTCGGGCTGCGACTGCTGCTCAACCGCATGGAAAAAAGGGAGAAGCGCGCATGACAATCCTCACCTCGCTCATGCGCAAGCCATGGATCTGGTCCTTCGTCGCTGCCTTCGTCGTCTGGTTCGTCACCATCCTGTTTACCGGCGGCGCCAGCACATTGGGTCTCAGCCAGGCAGCGCTGACCTTCGCCGCGTTCTCGATCGTGGTCGGCGTCGGTCAGATGTTCGTCATCACCCTCGGCCCGGGCAATATCGATCTGTGCGTGCCCGCAACGATGACGCTGTCGGGCACAGTCGCGCTGAAATTCATGGCGGGCGAAAACGCGCTGATCGCCATGGGCCTGCTGGTGGCTGTCGCCGTCGGCCTAGCAGTGGGGCTCGGCAATTACGCGCTGATCAAGCTCCTAAGGATCCCGCCAATCATCGCCACCCTGTCAATGAGCTTCATCGTGCAGTCGACCGCCATCTGGACGAACCGCGGCCTGCGGATCAAACCGCCGGAGGCGCTGGCAAGCTTTTCGACAGGAACGACGCTGGGCCTGCCGAACGTCGCGCTCCTCGCGCTCGTTCTATCGCTCCTCGCTTATGTGCTGCTGCAAAGAACCGTCTATGGGCGCTGGGCCGCCGCAATCGGCCAGAGCATCAATGCTGCGCGCATGGCCGGCATACCGGTCGATGGCGTCCGGCTGACAACCTACGTGCTCTGTGCCGTGCTCGCCGCCGTCTGCGGCTATCTGCTGGCGAGCTTCTCCGGCGGTGCCGCGCTCAACATGGGCCAGGAATATCTTTTGATGTCGATTGCCGTCGTCGTCATTGGCGGCACGGCGGTTGCCGGTGGGGACAGCAATGTCGCCGGCATATGGGGCGCGTCGCTGTTCATGTTCCTCGTCGTCTCCATGCTCAACACCTACGGCTTTGGCGCGGGCATCCGCCTCGTCATGACCGGTCTCATCATCATCGGCGTCATCGTCGTCGCCGGTGGACGCAGTCTTCGAAATCACTGAACGCGGAATATCCTCATGACCGACGCATCCCCATTCGAAGTTCACGACCCACGCTTTACGGCGCTGTTTGTCGGCAGTGCCCGGCTGGAAGAGCTCTACAGTGGTTGCCGCTGGGCGGAAGGCCCGGTCTGGTTCGACGATGCGCAACATCTTCTGTGGAGCGATATTCCGAACCAGAAGATGATGCGCTGGGTGCCGGATGGCGGCGTCTCGGTTTTCCGTCACGCTTCGAACTTCAGCAACGGAAATACGCGCGACCGAGAGGGCCGGCTGATCTCCTGCGAGCACGGCACACGCCGCGTCACTCGCACGGAGGTGGATGGCAGCATCACTGTTCTTGCCCACAGCTTCGAAGGCAGACGCCTGAACTCCCCCAACGATGTGATCGTCCGCTCGGACGGGACGATCTGGTTCACCGACCCGACCTACGGGATCCTGTCGGACTACGAGGGCTACAAGTCCGATCCAGAGCAGGGCCAGCGCAACGTGTTTCGGCTGGATCCCGAAACCGGCGATCTCACCGCTGTCGTCAGCGACTTCCTGCAGCCAAATGGGCTCGCCTTTTCGCCGGATGAGACAAAGCTCTACATTGCCGATAGCGGGGCCAGCCACGAGCCGTCAGCGCCACGCCACATCCGGGTCTTCGACGTCGTCGACGGCCGCAGCCTTGCGAACCCGAAGGTGTTCTGCCACATCGATGCAGGCATACCGGATGGCATCCGGTTCGATAACCAGGGCAACCTTTGGTCGAGTGCTGCGGACGGTGTGCATTGCTTCTCGCCAGAGGGTGTCTTGTTCGGCAAGATCAAGGTGCCGCAAACCGTTGCCAACCTCACCTTCGGCGGACCACGCCGCAACCGCCTCTTCATAACAGCGACGACCTCTGTCTACGCCGTCTATCTCACGACAAACGGCGCGCAGCGCCCGTAGGGCGAGCCGCTGGCTGATCACCCAGCGGTCAGCCTGTCCAACCCGTCGACCCACACGGCCGAGACGTTTGCCCGTGAGGCCGTGTAGATGATCTTCTGGAGGATCTGCTCACCGTGGTCGAACTCGTCCCAAAGGCGCACCGTCCCGCCTTCGGCCTCGACATCGATGACGACGGCGTCGAATTTGTAGCCGGGCGTGAACTGGCCGATGGGCAGGTCGAGGGCCACCCCACCCCCTGTGGTCGCGATGTAGAATGCATCGCGAAAATCGATCTGTGCGGGACCGAAGGTCGATCGGACACCCGCAGCCAGTGTCGGATCCACACCGCTCTGCAACATGCGCGAGGCAAGGACGGCGCCTCGGCAATTTTCAAGCATCGACGCGCTCGGACCGCCGGAAATATCGGTGCCCAAGCCAACATGAACGCCTTTTTCGAGCGCTGCCAGGAGTGGGAAGACGGCGTTGGCGAAATAGGCGTTGGACAGAGGGCAATGGGCGATGGCGGCCTTGCGGACGCGGATTGTTTCGATGTCGTCGGCCGTCAGGAAATTGGCATGGGCGAGAACCGTCTTGCGCCCGAGCAGGCCGAACCGGTCGAGCATGTCGGTGTCGGTAGACCCGTAGCGGTCGAGCACGTAGCCATGCGCCCAGTCGCTCTCCGAACAATGGGTCTGGACATGGCAACCGCATTCACTGGCGATGGCACCGAGCCCCTCGAGCGTCGCATCCGTGCAGGACGGAATGAAGCGTGGCGTCACCACCGGCAGAACGCGATCGGCGCCATTGTCCGGATGGCTGCGGATATGGTCCACCAGCGCCCGCGTGCCCTCCAAAGCCGCCTCGGTCGATGCGTCGCGATAATAGTCCGGGCACTCGTCGGCATTGTCCATTGCGACTTTGCCGATCAATGCCCGCTGGCCTTTCTCGAGGCAGAGATCCACCAGCAGGCGCGTCGCCTCCTGGTGGACTGTCGCGAAATAGAGGGCGGTGGTCGTGCCGTTCGCCAGCAGGTCGTCGACCAGCAGTCCATAGCTGCGCCTTGCAAAGGCCAGGTTCTGGTAGCGGGCCTCGAGCGGGAAGGTATAGGTCTGTAACCAGACCTCGAGCGGCACGTCGAGCGCGCTTCCCAGTTGCGGGTATTGCGGCGCATGTACGTGCAGGTCGACGAAGCCCGGCAGGAGGTAGGCGGTGCGGGAAAGGGTGACGAGCCGCCCGTCGGTCTCGCGGACCCGGCGGATTTCGTCATAACTGGGTTCGCCTGGCCGGACTATGGCTTCGATCCGGCCGTCACCGTCGATGTCGATCAAGACGTCCTGCAGGATATCGATGGTGCCGCGTTCCGGCGTGTGAAAACCGCTGGCGCTCAGTGTCCGGTTGCAAAGATCCATGGGTTATGCGCTACGCTGCCATCGCGGAAGTGCCGTAGGTGATGCCCTTCTCCTTCAGCCAGCGACGATAGGCGATGGAGCTGGCATCGGCCCGCGTCGGGATCTCCGAGCGCGCCTCCATCGGCAACAGCACCGGGCGCTGGTTTTCGAGAATGATGCGGTCCTGCAAGAAGATCAGTTGCTGGAAATGCACCAGCTCGGTGGTCGTCGAGACATCGTCGATTAGGAACATGACGGGATGGGCGCGGCAGCGGCCGGGATCGAGCGGCTGGACGAACAGGCATATGACATCCCATCGGTTGGCCGCGTTCGGGCATGTCTTGTAGAGCAGCGTCGCAAACGGGGTCATGACGCGGTAGATATAGTCGGTCATGATGCCGCCAGTAGCGGATAGGGCGGCCTGCGGCTGGAAGAATTGGCAGTTCGTTGCCCAGACCTCGTCGACATCCCGGCGGATCTCGGCATTGTAGTGCATGACTTCGGTGTGGGGCTCGGCGCCCAGAATGTCGGTGTGCACAAACGGAAAATGCGCCATGTCGAGAAAGTTCTCGACAATCCGTAGCCCGGATGCGCGAACCATCACGGAACCGCAGTTGACGACACGACGGTCTTCCTCGTCAGCCTCCGGCAGCGCAAAGAGGCCGCCGGCCGGTTGCCCCAACGTCGTCCAGACAAGGCCGAAGCGTTTGATGATCTGAAGAGCACCCTCTTCTGCCGTAACCGCGATTGAACCGTCCGTCTCTCTCGTTACCACAAGATCGCTGCCAAGCAGGCGGCTCGACGATGTCCCGAAGGGAATCTCCGTCTCCGTATCGAGCGGATACCATTGATCAAGGGCTGCCTGGTCCGAACATCTGCTCATGGAGCGCTCCCGTTTCTCGATCGACTGCCTGCCGCCTCATCTTGATGATCTGCGGGCCATTGGTCCATCGCTAAATCGACAAATACCCGCGTAGCGCATGCCTCCTGCATCAGCGCACATCCCTGTAATAGGGCACGCCGATAGCCGCCGGTGCCGCCATGATCCGGCGCATCCGCTGCCAGGTGAGCACCGGCACGATGATGAAGGCCATGGTGCCGAGATAGGGCAGCATCGACAGAAAGGCCGGCGCAATCGGCCAGCCACGCGCCTGGCCGACGAAGCCGAGTGCCGTGATGAAGCCGAACAGGAGCCCGGACAGGACGGCTGGGATCGGCCGGTAGCCGGCAAAGATTACCAGTGCGACGGCAATCCAGCCGCGACCGGCGACGACGCCATCTGACCACGAGGGCACGAAGGTCAGCGTCAGATAGGCACCGGAACCGGCCGCCAGTGCAGAGCCGGCCGTCACGTAGACGAAGCGGATGAGATTGACGGAAATGCCCGCAGCATCTGCCGCAGCCGGATTTTCGCCGACAGCCCGCATGTTGAGGCCGTGGCGGGTCCGGAACATAAGGTAGCTGAGCCCGACCGGCAGGATGATATAGATGAGATAGACGAGGATGTTCTGCGAAAAGAAGGCCTTCCCGAAGATCGGGATGCTACTGAGAAGCGGTACCTCGATACCGGCAAACACCGCACGGGCGGGCATGCCGGAATAGGCGCGGCCGATCGTGGAGGCGAGACCATTGCCCATCAGTGTCAAGGCAAGGCCGCAGAGCACCTGATTTGCCCTGAGGATCACGGTGGCAAACGCGAACATCATGCCGAAGACAGCGCCGACGCCGAGCGCCGCGAGAAAACCGACCGTTGGCGACGGGAATGACGCGACGGTGGCAATTGCCGTCAGCGCCCCCATGGCCATCAGGCCTTCGACACCGAGATTGACGACGCCGACGCGTTCCGCCAGCACCTCGCCGAGGGCGGCTAGCGCCAGCACGCCGCCGGCAAGAAACGCCGTGGTGAAAAGCCCGGTCAGAAGGTCCATGCTCTGTCTCCTCAAGCCTTGTCGCGGGCGATGCGGTAATGGGCGAGTTCGTCGCCGATCGCGGTCAGAAACAGGATCAATCCGGTGATTGCCAGCACGGTCGACGTCGTCAGCCCCTGCGTCTGCAGGATAATTCCGGAATTGAGGATGAAGGCCATCAGCGCTGCGGAAAAAATGACGCCGATGGCCGAACTGCGGGCGAGAACCGCGACCATGATACCGAGATAGCCGTAATTGTTGGAGATGCCGCCTTGCAGGCGATGAACCGTGCCAGCGATCTCCAACATGCCGGCGAGACCGGCGATGGCACCGGAGAGCAGCATGACGGTAATCAGATGCCTGCGGACCGGCATGCCCGCATAGCGCGCCGCCGATGGGTTCGAGCCGACGAGGCGCACTTCATAGCCCCAGCGCGAGAACGCCAGCAAGGCCGCGACGGCCAGCGCGACGATCACGGCAATCGGCAGGCCCCAGTGGACTGAGCCCCAGAAGTCCGGGATTTCAGCGGAAAGTCGTTTGGTGGCGGAATTCGCCATCTTGTCGCGCCAGGCGTTCGTCGAGACATAGTAGACGAGCAGGATCGCGACGAAATTGAGCAGTAGCGTCGTGATCAGCTCGTTGACACCGGCATAGGCGCGCGCAAGCGTCGGCACGAGGATCCAGGCGGCGCCGCCGACAAGTCCGGCGACGAACATCATCGGCAGGATGATGACCGGCGGTCCTGGCACGAAGAGACCGACAGCGGCGGCACCGAAGGCCCCCGCGTAGAACTGGCCTTCCGCCCCGATATTCCAGGCGCCGATCTGCTGAGCGACAGCGACCGACAGCCCGGTGAGGATCAGGGGAATGAGCAGCAGCGCCAGATCCTCCAATCCAAAACTCGATCCGAAGCTGGCGCTCAGCACCTGCAGGCCGAGATTGAGAGGATCGGCCCCGGTGAGCGACAGGACGATACCGGCAAAGACGAGGGCAATGACAATGGCTGCGGCGCGCGCCGCAAAGGCTATGACGGGCGACGCGGACGGCAGACGCTGAAGGCGAAGTGATGCAGCCATCTCAGGCGGCCTCGTGGGTTGGTGCGCGGCCGCCCATGAGCAGGCCGATCTCGTCGAGGTCGGCGTTGTCGGTATCGACGATGCCCATGATCCGGCCTTCATAGAGAACGGCGATCCGGTCTGAGACGTTCAACAGTTCCTCAAGTTCTTCGGAAATGAGGATGATACCGGCGCCGGCGTCGCGCAGCTCGACGATATAGCGCAGCATCGTGTTGATGGCGCCGACGTCGAGGCCGCGGCTGGGATAGGCGGCCACTAGCACGCGGTGGGCGATCCGCATTTCGCGACGCGCCACCAGCCGCTGCTGGTTGCCGCCCGACAGGTTGCGGACCGGCATGGCGAAATCCGGAATGGCCACCTCGGCAGCGGCGGCAATTTCCTTGGCCAGCGCCGCTGCCGGGGCCGGGCGGTAGATGCCTCCTGCCGAGATCCGCGGTGTCTTGTATTCGCGCATGACGGCATTGACGGTGATGCTCAGCGCCGGCGCCAGGCCGCTGTGCAGTCGGTCTTCCGGAATGTGGCCGATGCCGCTATCTGCAAAAAATGCCGCATTGCCATTCTCCACCGTGCTGCCATCGATCAGGATGCGGCCTGCGCTGAGCGGGCGAATGCCTGTCAGCACCTGGCTAAACTCGCGCTGCCCATTGCCAGCGACGCCCGCAATGCCGACGATCTCGCCGGCCCGGACGTCGAGCGAGACATCGAACAATGCCTGATTGCCGTTGTCGCCCGAAGCCGAGACGTGCTCAAGGCTGAGCGCCGGTGTCGCCGACATGGCAGCCGCGGTCGGCGAGCGCTGGCGCATGTCGGCAAGCACGATATCGCGACCGACCATGAGCTTTGCAAGCATGCGCGGATTGCACTCGGCCGCCTCGACCGTCGCCATCTTGCGGCCGCCGCGCAGGATGCTGATGCGATCGGAGATTTCCAGCACTTCGTCGAGCTTATGGCTGATGAAGATGACGGCATTGCCGTTGGCGACGAAGTTGCGCAAGGCCTTGAAGAGCTCGCGGGCTTCGGCAGGAGTCAGCACTGCCGTCGGCTCGTCGAGGATCAGCACGCGCGCCTGGCGGGCAAGCACGCGCAGGATTTCGACGCGCTGCTGCTCACCCGTCGACAGGTCGCTCACCCGCGCGCCCGGTCGGGTCTGGAGATTGAATTTTTCGGCAAGCGCCTCAGTCCGGGCTTCCAGAACAGGCGCCGAGGCACGGCGGGGTGTCTCAGACCAGCCGAGATGGATGTTTTCGGCAACAGTGAACGCCTGCACGAGCTTGAAATGCTGATGCACCATGCCGATGCCCGCAGCGATGGCCTGCAGCGGGGTGGCGAACTGCTTGGCGTAGCCGTCGATAATAATTTCGCCCGCGTCTGGCTGGTAGATACCGGTCAGGATGTTCATCAGGGTCGACTTGCCGGCGCCGTTTTCGCCCAAGAGGGCGTGGATCTCACCGGGCATGACATCGAGGTCGACATTCTCGTTGGCGACGACGCCTGGAAAATACTTGGCGATACCCTTCAGCTGGACCAAAGGCGGCGCACCGGCAGGAGCTTTGAAACGGATCGCGTTTTCAGTCATCAATTATGCACCGGAAGGGAAGCAGCGAACCCGGCCGCAAGGCCGGGTCCCGGATTGGCGGTCGTCGACCGGGATCAGCCGGAAAGGCCCGAGACGCCCTCGACCGACCAGTCCCAGTTGTAGAGTTCCAGGTCGGTCATCGTCTGGCCGGCAGCAACCCGTACCTTTCCGCTTGCATCCTTGATCTCTCCGGTAAACGGCGACCAGCCGCCAACCATCTTCTGGCGGACTGCGTCGGCCGCCGCCGCGACGTCGGTCGGAACCTTTTCGCCCCATTTGTCGCGATCGACGCCAGCACCCATAGCAAACAGCTGCTCGGTCGGCGTCCAGGTGCCGGCGAGACGCTTGCCGACCTGGTCGACATAGAATTTGGTGAAGTCGATCAGCACGGACGAGACATAGGAGTTCGGGCCGTAGCGGCGGATGTCGGTGTTCCACATGGCCGCCCAGACGCCACGCTTTTCCGCGACCTGGAGATATCCGGCTTCGTCCATGATGCCGAAGAGGAAGTCGCAGCCGTTGTCGATCAATGCCGTGCCGGCCTGCGTCGCTGCCTGCGGGTCGAACCACGAGTTGATGACGATGGTCTGCAACACGGCGTTCGGGTTGACGCTGCGAGCGCCCATCAGGAACGCGTTGGTCGATGCATAGACGGAAGCGACCGGGAAAGAGGCGATGTAGCCGAGCTTGCCGGTTTTAGACAGATGGCCGGCGGCCACACCGATCACATAAGTCGGATACCAGTGAGCGAGGTAATACCAGCCGAGATTGTCCATCGTCACGCGGCCGTCGCATTCCATGAAGGCGACGTCGGTGGCGCGCTTGACCACCTCATGCAGGAAATCGCCGTTGGACGACGTATCGAAGATGATGTTGGCGCCCTCGCTGACGAACTGGCGATAGGTGCGTGTGGCGTCGGCCGAGTAGGGAATGTTCTCGACCTCGAGAACCTTCTTGAGTTTGGGATAGGCCTTCTTGACGGCCAGCAGACCCTGATGGTGGGACCAGGTCCATCCCTCGTCGGAGATCGGGCCGACATGGCCGAAACCGACGACAGCGTCTTCTTCCTTGATCGGGGGAAATGCCGAGGCGGCCAATGCCTGGCGGGCAAAGCCTGTCGGCAGCATCACCGAGGCGGCGCCAGCGGCACTCATGTTCAAAAATCCGCGCCTTGAAAGCGTACGCAAGTCCAGCATGGTATCCCCCTTTATAGCCGGCTTCGGCCAGCGTTGATTTATGCGACGCAACAACTGTGCCAGATGACGAGGACCAATTTCCCGGTCGAAAACGGCTCTGGAGCGGCGTAGATCTGCGCGGTTTCGTCCATCTCAAGCTTGCAAGAAGCTATCGGCAATCACAGTGTCAGACGGCATTTGTTCGGAATAGTGCCAATTTTTCGAAGGCACTCAGGCGCAAAAGGCAACAACTCCGTCACCAAACTGGCTTGAACTCTCCGGCAAAAACCGGATAGGATGCACAAAACTAAGGCGCGATTAAAATTTATGCAAAACGGGTCATTTTCATGCAGGTCAAGGCTACTGGGAGACCGCAGAACGGCACTTGCCCGAGCGAGGTTGAGCGATGATCGAAGCGGCTAGCTTTACCTTTCGCGGTCAGATGATCTGCGACAGCTTCACGGAGTTTGCCACGCATCGCGCCCGCAAGCTGGATCTGCAAATCGACTTCGGCGCCTGCGACAGTGCAGCTGCCAGCCTTTCGGTGCGCGGTCATGGCGATCTCGTCGATGCGTTCGAGATGGCCTGCAGCCTGGGCCCTTACGATTGTATCATCCTGGATATCGAGCGGCGTGCTGCGGCATGAAGAGGAGCGGATCATGAGACTGGAAGCAGGGTGGGTGCCGGTCGGGCTTTCGTCCTCGATCGAGCCCGGAACCTCGGCGGGTGCCGTCGTCGACGAGCAGGAGATCGTCGTCTGGCGCGACAGCAGCGGCATCGTCCATGTCTGGGAGGATCGCTGTCCGCATCGCGGCATGCGGATGAGCTTCGGCTTCGTGCGCGGCGACCATATTGCCTGCCTCTACCACGGCTGGCAGTATGATGCTGCCGGTCAGTGCCGCTACATCCCGGCCCATCCTGCGCTGGACGTGCCTTCGACGATCAAGGTGCCGACATATCTTGCGCGGGAGGACTACGGGATCATCTGGGCGACGGCATCCAGCGAGGCCGTTTTGCCAGATGCCGTGGGTGCCGCAGAATTCGCGCCCGTCCGCAGCCTCTATGTCGATTGTCCGATCAGCGATGTGCTCGCGGCGCTCGATCAGGCAGGAATGAAACATCTGGATGCCAACACCGGACTGCTGGCGGCGGATGGCGACCGGCTGCTCATGGCCGTCCAGCAAGTCTCCCCCGACAAGACCGCCATTCACGGTGTCATTCTCGGCCCTCATTCCCCGCAGGCAAGCGGCAGGCAGGCGCACCACGCCCGCCTGATGGAAAAGATGCGGTTCGAACTCGAGCAAACGGCGGAGATGGCCTGATGCCGGAAATCACCCTCTACGGCTACGAACTCGACGAAAACAGCTACCGCGCTCGCCTTTTGCTATCCATGCTCGGGCTGGATTGGCAGACCGTGGCCATCGACATGTTTCCGGGGCAGGAGCACGGGAAGCCGGCCATGCTGGCTCTCAATCCGCTCGGGACGCTTCCCGTCGTCAAGGATGGCGATCTCGTCGTTTACGGCATGGCGCCCGTTCTTCTTTATCTTGCCCGGGCGCACGACGCGGCGCAACAGTGGCTGCCGCACGACCCGAAGGCCTTCGCCGACGTCGTCCGATGGGTCGGCTTTGGCGACACTGCCCTTGGCCCGGCGGTGGCGGCCCGGCTGCAGGCGCTGTTCGATACGCCCGGTGACGAAACAACGCTTCGCGCCTCGGCCCGCAAAGCCTTCCGGATCATGGACGACCACATGACAATCCGCCATTTCGATGGGCTGGAGTGGTTTTGCGGCAGCGGTCCGACGCTTGGCGACCTCATGCTTTTCCCATCCTTCGCCCTCAGCCGCGATTTCGGCATCGATCACGCGGAGTTCCCGGCGCTGCGACGCTGGATCCGGCATTTCCGCTCGCTCAAGGGCTTCCTGACCATGCCCGGCATTCCCGATTATCACTGAGAGCGGAAAGGCGCGGCTTATGGGCATGTTGGCATGATGGATCCGTTTCGGCTCGGGCTTGTGGCCACCCGTCTCCACTACTTTCAGCTCGTGGCGCGTCTTGGCTCCATTCGCCAGGCAGCCCAGGCCCTGAACGTCGCACCGTCCTCGATCAGCCGTATCCTGAAGCAGCTCGAGGAAGAGCTCGGCACGCCTCTCTTCGAGCGTGTCCGCCAGCGGCTGAAGCTCACCAGCGCCGGTGAACTGATGCTCTATCACGCCCGTCTCAGCCTGTCGGAACTGAAGCGCGCCTGCACCGAGATCAACGATCTCAACGGACTGCATCGCGGTACCGTCTCCGTCGCCATCATCGAAAGCGTCTCGCGGGGATTGATGCCGGACGCCCTGCAGGAATTCTGGAAGCGGCACCCGGAGATCTCCGTCGATGTCAGGGTGATGGGATCGCAGCAGGCCGCCGATGCCGTGGCCGCTGGCGAATGCGATCTTGCTGTCGTGTTCGACGTCAAAGTGGCGCGCAATGTGCGGCGCATTTCGACTGTGCTGTTGCCGCTCGGCGTACTGGCGCTCCCGGATAGCCGTCATGCGCAGAAGAAGGAACTGAAGCTGTTCGACCTTGCCGGCGAACGGGTCATCCTGTCTGACGCCAGCCTGACGCTCGGCGCCTGGGTCAAGGATGCCTTCAGCCGATCTTTCGTCGACCTCACGCCCCGCGCGCGCACCAACTCCATCGGGCTCATGATCGATCTTGCCAAGCGCGACCTCGGCACGGTGCTGCAGACCCGTGTCGGCATCGAACAGGAGATTGCCGATGGGACGCTGACGTTCGTCCCCTTGCACGACGCCAAGGTCAATCCGCGCAAGCTGATGCTTCTCTCGCGCTCGGAGAAGGAAATGTCGGACGCCGCCTCGGCGATGGGCAGGCTTCTGGCGCAGTCGCTTGATGGATCGGAAGATCGAACATGATGACATGTTGCTTTTGGCGCATTGCATGGATCGAAAATAAGACCCTATTCGGAACATCCGGCATTTGTCACCCTGACCGGGAAGAGAGGATGCCCGATGAAAAAATCTGCTGTTGACGCTGTCATCCGTGGCCTGAAAAAGGCCGGCGTGAGCGTCGTTTGCTACCTGCCGGACTCGCTGTTCAAGGAGCTCTACCCGGCGCTTGATGCCGATCCCGATATCCGCACGATCCGCGTCACGAACGAGGGAGAGGGCGCCGCGATCTGTGGCGGGGTTTTTTTGTCCGGCAAACGGGCAGCATTGGTGATGGAAAATTCCGGGCTCAGGGCGTCTGTCGAACCCCTGGCGCGCATGGGCCTTGGTGCCGGCATCCCGGTCGTCATGCTGATGAGCTATCGCGGCGAGCTCGGCGAGAACAACTGGTGGGCGATCCCCCATGGCATAACCATGGAGCCGGTGCTCGACGCGCTGCGCATTCCGTACCGGATCGTGCGCGAGGAAGAGGCGATCGAGCGGGCCATCACCGACGCCTTCAAGTGGTCCTATGCGGCCTATTACCATTCGGCAATCGCGCTTGGCGGGGAGATCGTCCGATGAAACGCTTCGATTGCATGAAAGCCCTTTCGGCCCGGCTGAAGGATGAGCTCGTCATCCTCTCCCTCGGTGGCAGCGTCGACGAATGGTACAACGCGGCGCCGCATATGCGGGAAGCGAGCCTTTTCCAGCAGCAACTCGGCTGCGTCACCCCCCAGGCCTTCGGACTTGCCGCCGGCCTGCCACACAGGCGCATCGTCTCGCTGGACACGGACGGCGGCATGATGTTCAACCTCGGCATTCTCGCGACGCTCGGCAACGAGCAACCGAAGAACCTCCTTGTCGTCGTCTGGGACAACGAGATCTACCAGTCGATCGGCGGCCCGCCGACGCATACGGCCTTCGGACGTGTCGATATCGCTGCCATCGCGCGCGGCTGCGGCATCGAAAATGCCTTCACGGCACGCAACGTGGAAGAGTTCGACGCCCATTGCGCCGCAGGGCTTGCAGCCGACGTCCCCTATGTCATCGTCGCCAAGGTTGCCGGCACGGTGCAGCCGGACATCAAACGCAAGCACAGCGATGGCCGGGAAGACAAATACATCTTCGTCCGCCATGTCGAGGCGAGCGAAGGCATCGTCATCATGGGCCCCAGCGAGCACAACTGAACAGGAACTATCGTTCGATGTCCGCCGTCGCCATTCCCCAGAAGCCGCTTTCCAGGGCCTACGACTATATCGTCGTCGGATCGGGGTCGGGCGGCTGCGCGGTGGCACGGCGTCTGATCGACGGCAGCGACGCGAGCGTGCTCTTGATCGAAGCCGGAAGCTCGGGCTTCGGCATTCCCGAAATCGAAGACCCGGCGGCCTGGGTGCCGCTCGGCCGCAGCCGCTACGACTGGGGCTACGACTATGCGCCGACGCCTGCCGTCAACAATCGCGTCATCGGCATTCCGCGCGGCAAGGTGCTCGGCGGCTCCAGCAGCATCAATGCGATGATGTGGTATCGCGGCCATCCGATGGACTACGATGCCTGGGAAACTGCCGGCGCAAAGGGCTGGTCTTTCAAGGATGTGCTCCCGTTCTTCAAGCGCTCGGAAGACTGGCAGGACGGCGCATCGGACCTGCGCGGTGCAGGCGGCCCGTTGCGCATCGAGCGATGTGCGACACTGCACCCGACAGCCGCGGCGATGCTCGACGGCGCCCGGGCGCTCGGCATTCCCGTCATCGACGATCCCAACGGCCCCGACAACGAGGGTGCTGCCGTTTCCAATTTCAACATATCCGGTGGCAAGCGTTGGAGTTCGGCGAAAGGCTATCTCGAGCCGGTGCTCGACAACGAGCGGCTGACGGTGGCGACAAATTCGTTCGCGATCCGCCTCGGGATCGCAAACGGCCGGTGCGTTTCCGTTACCCATCTGGTCGACGGCCGTCCGCACGAGACCGAAGCAACGACCGGCATCGTTCTCGCCCTTGGAGCGATCGACACGCCGCGCCTGCTGATGATGTCCGGCATCGGCGATCCCGCCGAGTTGAGGCGGCTTGGGATAGACGTCCGTGCCGCACTTGCAGGCGTCGGCCGCAATCTCCAGGATCATCCGCTGGTGCAGGCCTGCGTCTTTCGCGCCAGGCAGCCGCTTGGGCCGACGATCGGCAATGGCGGCGGCACGATGATGAACTGGAAGTCGAGCACTCATCTGCCGCAAGCTGACCTGCATGCCTTTCCCGTCCAGGGCAACAGCGCCGAGCCGCGCATTCGTGAACTCTATGATCTTCCCAGTGACGTCTTTTCGATCGGCTGCGGGCTGATGCGCTCGAAGAGCGTCGGCTATTTGAGGCTGCTGAGCCCGGAGCCGGGCGGCGCGCTGGAAATCCAGCCCAATTACCTTGCTGAACCGAGCGATCTCGACGCCCTCGTCACCTCGGTGGAAATGATTATGGCGCTCGCGGCAACGCCCGCCTATGCGGACTGGTTCGGCGGATACGCAGCCCCGCCGGCGATGCTCGGCCGAAAGGACATCATCGCCTACATCCGCAACGCCTGCTCGACCTTTTTCCATGTCTGCGGAACCTGCGCGATGGGCAGCGGGGAAATGGCTGTGGTCGACAGCAGGCTGAGGGTCATGGGCGTCGCCGGGCTGACGATTGCCGACGCCTCCGTGATCCCCATCATTCCGACATGCAATACCCACGCGCCGGTAACGATGATCGGCGAGCGGGCGGCCGACTTCCTGCTCACCGCAACCGGGACCTGAGCCCTCGGCGCGGGACCGGATAAACGAAATTGGAACCATCATGGCAAGTGCAAGACAGATCATCGCCGGCGACCATCTCCTGACCATGGATCCGGCAAATCGCGTCGTGACGGGTGGTGCCGTGCTGATCGACGGCGGACGCATCGAGGCGGTGGCGCCGCTTGCCGAACTCGTGGCCGAACATCCGGAGGTGTCCGTCAGAAAGATCGAGAATTCCGTCCTGATGCCCGGGCTCATCAATGCCCACGCCCATTCCGGTTTCCTGCGCGGCACAGCGGAGCACCTGCCCGTCTGGGACTGGCTGACCCTGCATATCAACCCGATGCACCGCATGCTGCAGCCGCACGAGGCGGAGGCGGCGTCTTGGCTCTGTTACGCGGAATCTGTCGTCGGCGGCACGACGACTGTCGTCGACATGTGGCGATACATGGACGGCAGCGCAAAGGCTGCGGCCGCCATCGGCAACCGGCTGGTGGCCGTGCCCTATGTTGGCGAGCACCCGGAATATAATTATTTCGACACGCTCGACATGAACGAGGCGATGATCGAGACCTGGCATCGCAAGGCGGATGGCCGCATCAACGTCTGGGTCGGGCTTGAACACCTCTTTTATGCCGACGAGGCAGGCCAGCAACGCGCCATCGCCCTTGCCCAAAAATATGACACCGGCTTTCACACCCATTGCAGCGAAGCAGAGATCGAGCTGGCGGAGTTCGCCAAGCGCTATGGCAAGCGGCCGATGTTTGCGCTCGAAGAGCTCGGTTTCTTCGAAGCACCGCGCACCATGATCGCCCACGGGGTCTGGCTCGATTCGGCAGAGATCGAGCTCATCTCGAGGTACAAGGTCTCCATCGCCCATAACCCGGTGAGCAACATGAAGCTTGCAAGCGGCATCGCCCTCGTTGGCGAGATGCTGGCAGCCGGCGTACCGGTGGGGATCGGCACGGATGGCGAGAAGGAAAACAACAACTTCGACATGTTCGAGGAAATGAAGGTCGCCTCCCTGCTCGGCAAGCTGAAGGATCTCGATGCGGCCGCGATGGATAGCTGGGACGTCCTGCGCATGGCGACGATATCAGGTGCACGCGCCATCGGGCTCGATCACGAGATCGGCTCGCTGGAAGCGGGCAAGCGGGCGGATCTGATCGCCGTGCGCACCGATACGCCGCGCATGACGCCGGTTTTCGGCGAAGGCCCCTATTTCAACCTCCAGCACAACCTCGTCCACGCCGTTCGCGGCGGCGATGTCAGCATGACGATGGTCGACGGGAAGATCCTAGTCGAGGACGGCATGCTGAAGACCGGCGACATGAAGGCAATCATCGCCGAGATCCACCGCATCGCACCGCCGCATTTTGCTCGCCGTGCGGCATGGCTGGCAGAGAACGCCGGCGGCACGGCGCAGTGGACGAAGGCTGAATAGGAGCCTCCATGGCAAAGACATCCGACAGGGCTGCACTGGACGAATGGTACGCTGTCGAGACCGCAGCGGACGTCACCGGAGTGCCCGTGCGGACACGGTTGCTCGGACAGGACATCGAGATCGTGCGCCAGCAAGGCGGGCGGATTGTCATTTGCGAAGTGCATTCCGGCGTGGCGTCTGGCGCACCCTTGCCTGCGCAGGAGAAATACGGTTGCGTCTGGACGACGCTCGGCCATCCGAACAGGGACATCTTCACCATCTCGCAAGCCTCGGAGACCGATCGCCGGTTTGTACCCTGCGGCTGGGTGAGGATGCGGGCATCAGGCCTTCGCGTCGTCGAAAATTTCCTCGACATGGCACATTTCCCGTTCGTTCACACGGACATCCTCGGCTCGGAGCCGCACACCGAAGTGCCGGGCTATCTGAGTGAGGTCCGCCGCGATGTCGACGAGGTCTGGGCGACCAACTGTACCTTCTTCCAGCCGCGCATTGCTGCCACCGAGAGCGAAGGCGCCTTCGTACAACTGACCTACCGCGTGCCCACGCCTTTCTGCGTCATGCTCTATCGCGTCTGCCCGACAGCGCCGGATCGGCTCGACGCCATTGCGCTGTTCATCCAGCCGATGGAAGAGGGTCTCTGTCGGGCACAGCCCGTCATGTATCTGGTCGACAACGCCTCGACGCATACCTCGCTGCTACACTTCGAGCAGATCATTTTCCTGCAGGACCGCATCGTCGTCGAGAACCAGCGGCCGCTTCTGTTGCCACTGGAACCGCGCCAGGAAATCCCGACCCGCGCAGACAGCTCCTCCGTCGCCTACCGCCGCTGGCTAAAGGAAAAGGGTATCCGTTTCGGCACAACGATGGAGGCCGGCTGACGATGACCCGCGCCGCCTTCACCGTGCTCCATCCGTCGTCCGTCGGGAATGCCCTCGGCATGATGCGGGATATCGAGGATGCGCGTCTCGTCGCCGGCGGAACGGCGCTGCAACTCGAGTGGGCAAAAGGTGCGGCGAAACCGGTAAGACTGATCGATCTCGGGGGCATAGGCGGGATGACCGGTATCTCGCTCGACGACAAGATCATCCGCATCGGAGCCCTTACGCCGCTGTCGGCGCTCTTGAGGGATCCGCTGGTTGCCGAGCGATTGGCGATGCTCGCGGTATCGGCAGCATCGGTGGCGGGCCCCGCAGTGCGCAATATCGGCACAATCGGTGGCAATATCGCCGGCCGCAGTGGCTGCCTGCTGCCGGCCCTGCTAGCGCTTGATGCTTGCCTGGAAATCGCCCGCACAGGCGGCACCGGGCGCGAAAGCCTCCGCCATTGGCTATCGCAGCCCGCCACTCCGCATGAAGTAATCAAGGCCGTCATCCTTCCCAAGACGTTCCCTGTCTTTCGCTGGACCACGCGAAAAATCGGATTGCGCGCCGCCTTCACTCCGAGTGTCATCGGCATTTCCGGCCTCATCGGACTAACGGATGGCAGGATCGAAACCGTGCGGCTTGCTGTCGGCGGTGGCATCGTGGCAGCGACACGCCTGGTTGCAACAGAGGCGAGCCTCGGGGGTCTCGCTTGGGCCGATGTCGACTGGGACGCGCTGCACGCCCGGTTGATAGACGAAATATCTGCTTCCGATGATATGTTTCGATCTGGCCGCTACCGCCGCCACGTCGCTGCCAATGCCTTGGTCCATGGCCTGGCCGGGCTGCCCGAATTGCCCGCACGATCCCGCAGATGCCGGCTGGAAGCGCCGCCGCTCGCAGCAGAAATTCGGCTGAGCCGGAGGGACCAGCCGCAGCGCTGGCACACGCGCCCGGACGTGGAGGCCAAGATCGCTGGCCAGCTGGCCTACCTTACCGACCGAAGAATGTCCGGCATGCTGGTCGGGCGGATCTTGCGCGCTGGCGTCGGCCACGCCCGGATCGTCTCGATCGACACGCGCGATGCGCAGGCTCTGCCGGGGGTTGCTGCAGTCGTCACCCATCGCGACATCAATGGTGTCAACGCCTTCGGTATCGTCGTGCAGGATCAACCGGCACTATGTTTCGACAAGGTGCGGTACAAGGGCGATGCGGTCGCGGCTGTCGCCGCCGTCGACGAAAGGACGGCACAGGCAGCGCTTGATCTCATCAAGGTCGAATATGCCGCACTTCCACTCGTCACCGATCCGCTGCAGGCTCTAGCCGATGATGCGGCCGCCGTGCACGAGGGCGGCAATCTCCAGCGAAGCTTGCATTTTTCACGCGGCAACGTGGTGCAAGGCTTTGCCACTGCGGCCCACATCGTCGAGCGCGTCTATACGACGCCACGGCAGATGCATGGATTCATGGAAACAGAAGGCGGCTATGCGCAGGTGGAGGCGGGCGGCGTTCTGTCGATCTTCGCCGGCGGCCAGCACGGTGCCCGCGACCGGCAGCAACTTGCGCGAATTCTGGGGCGGCCGGAGGAGACGATCCGCGTCGTCACCAGCCCGACGGGCGGCGCGTTCGGTGGCAAGGACGAACTGACGGTGCAGCCGGCACTGGCGCTTCTTGCCGAGAAAACAGGGAAGCCGGTTCGCATCCAGCTGTCGCGCGCAGAATCGGTCGTTGCCGGCATCAAGCGCAATCCGATGACGATCCGCATGCGCACCGCCTGTGATGCCGATGGCCGGCTGCTCGCCCAGGAGGTCGATGTCCTCTCCGACGCCGGTGCCTACGCATCGCTCGGTCCCGGCGTTCTTGAGACCGCGCTCGAACATGTGGCCGGACCCTACATCTTAGAGAACGTCGAGACCCGGGGTCGCCTTGCCTATACGAACAATGGTGTTTGCGGCGCATTCCGAGGTTTTGGCGCCAACCAGATGACCTATGCGATCGAGTGTCAGATGGATCTGCTGGCAGACCTCTGCGGCCTGACGCCGGTCGAGATTCGTCGCCGCAATCTGCGCCAGCCCGGCGCGCCCGGCTATCTCGGGCAGATTGTGTCTACCTCAGAGCGGTTGTCCGAGATGCTGGATGCCGCTGCCGCAAGTTCTCTGTGGCAGGAGGCGGACGGGACAGGGCCCGAGGAGATCGTTGGGGTCGGCATGGCGTTGAACTATCAGGGCAATGGTCTCGGCTCGCTGGTTCCCGACCCGGCCGGCGGCAGGCTTGCTCTCTCCAAAGACGGCTTTATCGAAGCGGCCTATGGCCTCGATGAAATGGGGCAGGGCCTGCTGACATCGATCAAGGCAGCCGTTGCCGACCGGCTTGGCTGCGGGCGTGACGATGTCCTGCCGGTGACGGGGGATACCCACCTTGCGCCCGATTCCGGCTCGACCACGGCATCGCGCGGCGGCTATGTCGTCTGGCAGGTGGCCAAGTCCGCCGGCGCGCTGCTGGCGCCACAGTTGCTCGAGGCCGCCGGACTAAAAATCGGACGTCCGGCAATGAGTTTGCGGCTTGCACCCGGTGGCTTTGCCGACGCCGGCAGCAACAGCGGGGACCTTCTCCTCACCTACCGCGAGCTGGCCCGCTCGCTGGGGCCGGACGCGCTGCCCAGCGCGACGGTCGCCTTCGACTTTCCGAAGACGGACTATGAGGCAGGCAACGCCCGCTACATCTTCGCCTTCGGGGCATGTCTGGTGCGGGTTGCCGTCAACCGCGTGACCGGCAGCGTGCGCGTCATGGACATCAGGCAGCACACGGCGGCAGGCCCGGTCATCGACGTCGCCGCCTATCTCGGTCAGATGGAGGGTGGCGCCATCCAGGGGCTCGGGTTTACGCTGACGGAAGACGCCATGATGCACGACGCCACCAACATGAACGGCAATTTTGACAGCTACATGATGCCCGGCATCAGGGACAGTGCTTCAGCAATGTCGGTCTATGCCCTGGAAGATCTGGACGCGGGCGACGAGCTTGGGCCGCGCGGGGCCGGCGAACTCGGCATCGGCGCCATCGCGCCGGCGATTGCCAATGCCGTTGCCGGTGCCATCGGCCACCGGCCGCTCAGCCTGCCGCTTTCCCCGGAGGCAATCCTCGATGCGATGGCGGGGCGGGCATGAGCACCGTGGCGACGACGCACGTCAACTTCCGCCTCAACGGCGAAACGGTCGCCCTTGAAGTGCTGCCGGATATGCGGCTGGCCGAACTGTTGCGCGACGAACTCGGTCTCACCGCCACCAAGATCGCCTGCGGCATCGGCCGATGTGGCGCCTGCACCGTTTTGATGAACGGCCTTGCCGTCAATGGTTGCTTGGTCATGGCATGGCAGTTGCCGGATGCAGACATCGTCACGCCGGAGGGGATCGATGCCTTCGAGATCGCGCGGGTCGTGAAGGCAGCGCTGGCCGAAGAAAACGCCTTCCAGTGCGGCTACTGCGCGCCCGGCTTCCTGATGGCCCTGACGGCGCTGTTCATCGACCTGCCGGCCGCTGGCGAAGCGGAGATTCTTTCTGCGCTCGAAGGCAATATTTGCCGCTGCACCGGCTATCATTCGATCATTCGCGGTGCGCTCAACGCATCGGCGCGGCTTGAAGCTGCTCAATTGGCCTGCGGGCCGGGAGATCCACACCCATGACCATCCCAATCCGCATCTTCGAGCCCGCCAGCGAAGGCGCGCGACGCTTTCTGGCACAAACAGACAAGAAACTGCTGATCGATGGCGCGTGGGTCGCGGCCGCCTCCGGCGCCACGTTCACGACGTTCGACCCAGCCACCGGCAAGTCTCTCGCCGAACTGGCGGCGGCAGGAGCAGCGGATATCGATGCCGCCGTCTCGTCGGCACGGCAAGCATTCGAGGGAGATGCCTGGCGCGGCATGACGCCTTCGGCGCGGGGCAAATTGCTGTGGCGCATCGCCGATCTCATCGATGCCCATGTCGATGAACTTGCCGAACTCGAGACTCTCGACCAGGGAAAATCTCTCAAGACCGGACGCTTCGGCGAGATCCCCGCCTCGGCCGAGCAGTTTCGCTATTACGCCGGCTTTACCACCAAGATCCTCGGCACGACGATCCCGACCTCCATCGGCTACCAGCCGCCGGGCAAGAAGATATTCGCCTACACGACGCGCGAGCCGATCGGGGTCGTCGCTGCCATCACGCCGTGGAACTCGCCGATGCTAATGGCAGCCATGAAGCTGGCGCCGGCGCTGGCGGCTGGCTGCACGGTCGTGTTGAAGCCAGCCGAGGAGACGTCGCTGACGACACTGCGGCTTGCAGAACTGATGCTCGAGGCCGGGCTTCCGCGCGGTGTCGTCAATATCGTCACCGGGATGGGCGAGACCGTCGGTGCGGCCTTGACCGCCCATCCCGGGGTCGACAAGGTCGCCTTTACGGGCTCGACCGAGGTGGGCAAGCTGATCGTCGGCGCTGCACGCGGCAACCTCAAGAAGCTGACGCTGGAGCTCGGCGGCAAGTCGCCGGCCATTGTCATGCCGGATGCCGACATGATGCTTGCCATCCCCGGCATCGCGCGCGGCATCTTTGCCAATGGCGGCCAGGTCTGCGTCGCCGGGTCGCGTGTCTATGCCCATCGGTCGATCTATCAGCGGCTGGTCGAAGGACTGGCGCAAGAGGCGGCCAAGCTGCGGCTCGGCCATGGGCTCGATCCGGATGTGGACCTCGGCCCCCTCGTCGATCGCCGGCAGGCCGATCATGTCGCGCGCTACGTGGCAGAGGGCGCCAAAGAAGGCGCCGAGATCGTCACAGGTGGCGCGCAGGACGGGGAGCTAAAGACCTTCTATCGGCCAACAGTCATGACCGGCGTCCGTCAGGACATGCGAATGATGCGGGAGGAGATCTTCGGCCCCGTGGTGGCTGTCACACCGTTCGATGATGCCGACGAGGCCATTTTGTTTGCCAATGATTCGCCCTATGGGCTTGCGGCCAGCGTCTGGACACAGGACCTTAGTTCTGCCCATCGGCTTTCCGCCCGTATTCGTTCAGGCACCGTCTGGATCAACTGCCATTCGTATTTCTCACCCGAATTGCCGAAGGGCGGCCACAAGCAATCCGGCTGGGGATATGAAAACGGAGCGCCGGGCCTCGAGAACTATCTCGAAACCAAGACGGTCTGCGCCGTGGTCTGAGCGCGCGTCAGCCGGAGTGTCGGGCGTCTCTCCGGCCGGCGACGCGGTGCTCACTTCTTCGGAAGATAATCGTTGGTGACGAAGGTCGAAAAGTCCGGCGCCGAGGTCAGGACCTTGCCGTCGCCATCGACGAGGATCTTGGCCTTCACCAGATATTGGCCAAAAGCATCGATCTTGACGAGATCCATATTGCCGATGACACCATCGGCGCTGCGCAGGTAATGGCCGGACACCAGTGCCTTCATCGACTGCGCCACAAGGGCGTGGTTGGTGAGCGTGTCCGGATTGGCGGCGATCAGGATGTCCCCGGCTTCCTCGGGATGATCTGCGGCAAAGGCGTATCCTTTCTGAACGGCGGCAAGAAACCCCTTGGCGGTGTCGCCATTGGCCTTCAGGTAGCCGTCGCTGGAGACGATGAAGGTGGTGTACTCGTCAGGCACGCCATAATCGCTGTAGGTGAATTCCTTGAGCTTGGCACCGCGCAGTTCGGCCTCGACGCCTTCCCAGGTGGCCACTTCCAGGGTAAAGTCGACGGAACCGTTGGCGAGCGCCTCATAGGCCGATGTGCCCAGCGTCACCGTCTTGATATCGCCCTTGCCACCATCATGCTTGATGATGTCGGTGATCAGCGCATTTTCCCAGGCACTGCCGAAACCGCCATAGGTGAGGCCGTCGAGATTTTTCGGCGACTGGATGTCGGTGCGCTTGGCATCGACGATCAGCCGACCGGTTTCCTTCTGGACGACAGCATAGACCCCCTTGAGGTCGGCTCCGGCGGCCCTCTGCGAATAGAAGCCGATGCCCGCAATGCCGAAATCCGCAACGTGGTTGCTGACCAGCGTGCCAGCCGCCGTATCGGTGTAGGGCAGGATCTTGACGTCGAGCCCGGCATCCCGGAAGTAGCCTTTTTGCTCGGCCACGAACAACCCGACATGGTTGGTGTTCGGCGTCCAGTCCAGCGCGATATTGACGGTTTTCAGATCTGCCGCCGCAACGGGGCCAATCGAGGCGAGGGCGGTGAAAACGGACAGCGCAAGCCCGAAGGCGCTGCGGCGAGGGAACGAGGGCATGGGAACTCCTGCTGTGATATTAAGAGATGGATTTGGGTGGCAAAAAGGGCGCATTTTCCGGACCGATCAGCGCCTCCAGCAGCGCTGCCTCGATACGGGAGGCAACGGGGGAGGCGAGGTCCGCCAAGGTCCTCGGACGCGGCAGCGGCACCTCGATTTCGGCAAGCACCCGGGCGGGTCGGGCCGAGAGGACGTAGATCCGGTCAGAGAGGAAAATCGCCTCCCTGATGTCATGGGTGATCAGCAGCGCGGTCCACCGGTTCTGGTCCCACATCTGCTCGAGACAACGCTGCATGGAAATCCGCGTGAGCGCGTCGAGCGCGCCGAAGGGTTCGTCGAGCAGTAGCATCTTTCGTTGCTGGACGACGGTGCGAAGCAGCGCCACGCGCTGTCGCATGCCGCCGGATAACTGGTTGGGGTAATGCCGCTCGAATCCCGCAAGCCCGAAGGTTTCCAGCAGAGGCTCGACCTGCGCACGGGCCATCCTTTTCGATAGTCCCTGCACCTCCAGTCCGAGCGTCGCGTTGTCGATGATCCGGCGCCACGGCATCAGGGCATCGCGCTGCGGCATGAAGGCGAACGTGTCGCTCGCCTGGTCCAACGGCGCGCCGTCGAAGACGATTTGGCCGGCATCGGCGACAATGGCCCCGGTCAGCACCTGGAACAGCGTGGATTTGCCGGCGCCGGAGGGCCCGAGCATCGACACGAATTCGCCGAGCCCGACATGCAGCGTCACGTCTGCGAGCACGTCGAGCGGACCGAAAGATTTGCGGATGCCGGCAAGCGACAGGCGGGCCGGTTGGCTCATGGCTGGCGATCCTTGCGATCCGTATTCCAGGGTGTGGCGAGACGCTCTGCGCCAACCGCCAATGCGAAAAGCAATAGTGTCAGGCAGGAACTGACAGTCACCGCCGCCAGCACCAGGTCCGGCCGAAAATTGTTCTTCGCCGATAGCATGTAGATGCCGAGCCCTTTTGCCGCGCCGGCATATTCCGCAAAGATGGCGCCGACGACGGCATAGGTGATGGAAATTCGTAACCCGGTAAAGAAGTAGGGAATGGCCGACGGCAGGCGCGCCAAAACGAAGACCCGCCATCGGGAGGCACCCATGGACGACAGCAGCCATTCCATTTCGCGGTCGGTGGACTCATACCCCTGAACGAGGGCCACCATCATCGGGAAAAACGTCACGAGCGCCACCAGCAGTATTTTCGGCAGCAGCCCGAAACCGAACCACAGCACCACCAGCGGCGCAATGGCGACCAGCGGCAACGTCTGGCTGACGATGAAGACCGGGACCAGCGCGCGGCGCGCCGGCTGGAAGAAATCGACCACGACAGACATCAGGAATGCCACGGTCAGCGAGAAGCCAAAGCCGGTAAACGTGGCCGCAACGGTCGGGATGGCATTTTCGAGAAGCACCTGCCAGTTGACGACGATCTGCTCGAACACCCGCGACGGCGCAGGCAGGGTCGTCGCCCGGATGCCGGAATAGCGGGCGTAGAGTTCCCAGGCGACGAGCAGACCCGTCATTAACGCCAAGGCCGGCCAGCTTCTTGTGAAGGCGCGAATGACCGGCAGCAGCGCAGGCAGGTTGTTCATCGATCTTATCTACGGGTGACACACTGGATTGAAATCGGGTCGAGGCTTGCAGCCCCGCCTTGGATCTTGATAGCGCCTTTGCATGACACGCTTAAAGCATTAGATCGCAAACATATGAACGTAAACAGGAATTTCGAAGTGTCGCGGACGGTTTCTAAGACAACGATGCGCCTTGCCGGAAATGCCAACGGGCTGCAGGGCGTCGCCCCCAATGATGCGCCCGGAAACACCCACGCTCTTGGCCCCTGGAGGGTGATGCGGGCTCTTGGAGACAGATCATCACTGAATGACGCGGAATTGAGAAAATTATTTGCAATTGCTCATTTCCTTCGCAGTTTCCTGTGCATATTTGAGAGACAGTTTCTGCGATCTTTCGCACTCGAACATCAACACCGGGATCGGTACCGACATGACACTGCTGAAATCCATCGCCGCCATCGCACTCGTTCAGGCCGCATTGCTGTTGCCGGCCCATGCTGGCGAAAACCTCGCTGCCATCAAATCCGCCGGTGTCTTCAAGGTCGGGACCGAAGGCACCTACGCGCCTTTCACCTTTCATGATGCCAGCGGCAAGCTCGCCGGCTTCGATGTCGAGATTGCCGAGGCGATCGCCGCCAAGCTGGGTGTCAAAGCCGAATTCGTCGAAGGCAAGTGGGATGGGCTGATCGCCGGCCTCGATGCCAAGCGCTATGACAGCGTCATCAACGAAGTCGGCATCACCGATGCTCGCAAGCAGAAATATGATTTCTCGGACCCATACATCGCATCGAAAGCCGCACTCATCGTCCGTGACAACGACGACAGCATCAAGGGCTTTGCCGATCTGAAGGGAAAGAAGGCAGCGCAGTCTTTGACGAGCAATTATGGCAAGCTGGCCGAGCAATCCGGTGCCGAGCTCGTTGGCACGGATGGCTTCGACCAGTCTATCCAGCTGGTCCTCACCCGCCGCGCCGATGCGACGATCAATGACAGCCTGTCCTTCCTCGATTTCAAGAAGCACAAGCCGGACGCGCCTGTGAAGGTCGTCGCAGAGGAGGCCGACGCCAACTATTCGGGCGTCATCATCCGCAAGCAGGAGCCCGAGTTGCTGGCTGCCATCAACAAGGCGTTGGCCGAGATCAAGGCCGACGGTACCTACAAGACGATCTCCGAAAAATATTTTGGCCAGGACGTCTCCAAGTAACGGAAGGCGAAAGCCGTTTCCAAATCCTGAAAACCACGATAGTGAACGAACGGGCGCTCAGTGATCTTTCGCTGGGCGCATCGCTTTTTAAGGGAGATACCCTTGCCGCACTGGCTTCAATTGATGGCGGATTCGCTCGCGCCTCTGCTCTGGGCAGGGCTAATCTTTACGATACCGCTGACCCTGATGTCCTTTGCCTTTGGGCTTATTCTCGGACTTGTCACGGCAATAGCGCGCCTGTTCGGCCCGGCTCCTGTGGCAGCGATCGCCCGCTTCTACGTCTGGATCATCCGTGGGACGCCACTATTGGTGCAGCTCTTCGTGATCTTCTACGGCCTGCCGAGCGTCGGGATCCTGCTCGATGCGTTTCCGGCAGCCCTGATCGGCTTCACGCTGAACATCGGCGCTTACAGCTCCGAGATCATCCGTGCCGTCATTTCATCGGTTCCGAAGGGACAGTGGGAGGCGGCCTATTCGATCGGCATGAGCTGGCGCCAGGCGATGATCCGGACGATCCTGCCCCAGGCTGCCCGCGTCGCGGTCCCGCCCTTGTCGAATACCTTCATCTCGTTGGTGAAAGACACGTCGCTCGCCGCAGCGATCACGGTGCCGGAACTGTTCCAGGCCGCACAGCGTGTCGTCGCCACCACCTACGAGCCGCTCATTCTCTATATCGAGGCTGCCCTGATCTACCTTGCACTGAGCTCGGTCTTGTCGACGCTGCAAGTGCGACTGGAGCGACGCTTCGCCCGGTATGGTGGCATGATGGAGGCCAACGCATGATCGAGCTTACAAACATCGAAAAGCGTTTCGGCGACATAGTCGTCCTCAAGGATATCAACATCACCATCCCGGAAGGCAGCGTGACTGCGCTTGTCGGCCCTTCCGGGGGCGGCAAGAGCACGCTGCTGCGGTGCATCAACCTGCTGGAAATCCCGACCTCCGGCGCGATCCGCCTCGGCGGGGAGACGCTGACCTTCGCACCGGGCAAAAAAACCAGCTGGCAGGCGATCCAGAAAATCCGCCGGCAGACCGGCATGGTCTTCCAGAATTTCCAGCTCTTTCCGCATCAGACCGCCATTGAAAACGTCATGGAAAGCCTGGTCACCGTGCTGAAATGGCCGCGTGACAAAGCGCGTGCCAGCGCTATGGATCTTCTGAAGAAGGTCGGTATGGAGCACAAGGCAGATGCGTGGCCCGCGACCCTGTCCGGCGGCCAGCAGCAGCGCATAGCAATCGCCCGTGCGCTCGCTCCGTCGCCCCGCGTCCTGCTTTGCGACGAACCGACATCGGCGCTCGATCCTGAACTTGCCGCCGAGGTTGTCGATGTCTTAAGCAAGCTTGCGTCTGAGGGGACGACCATGGTGATGGCGACGCACGACCTCCGGCTGGCGTCGAAGATCGCCAACAACGTGGTGTTTCTGGAGGCAGGCAGCGTCGTCGAGACCGGCGATGCAAGGCTCCTGTTCACTGCGCCACAGCGCGAGCGCACCAGGCAGTTCATCTCGACCATCAACGCCGCCAACACCTACGATATTTGAGGCGCGGCCGTCTGGCGGTCTACCAGAGGACATTTTCGACTGGTCGGATCGGCTTCGTGGCATTGCCTCCGCCGACCAGTTGCTCGAGGTCGATCTGTATTGTCCGGCAAAGCGAGGTCAGGGGCACGTCGTGGGCACGATTTTCGAACGGATCCTGCAGATCGGAGCCGATGCGATCCATGGCCAGCAGCATGAAACCGACGATGGTCGATGCAAGCGGTGTATAGATCGTTAGGCTATCGACAAGACCGATTGGCAGCAGAATGCAGAAAATGTGAACGAACAGCGTCGGGTAGTAGCCATATTCACGCGGCAGAGGCGTATTCTTGATCCGCTCCATTCCGCCCTGGGCATTGCTCATGTCGACAAGGACGCTTTCGATCTGGATACTGCGCATCGAATCGATCCAGCCTTGCTGGCGTGCGTCGGCCAGTAGCGCGGCAGTCTCGTTGAGGATTGCGTTCGGCACATTTGTCACCCCCTTCAACGACTCGAGTTCGTTGTCGCAGAGGAAGGCTCGGATCTCGTCCTCGTTCGGCTGCCGACGCAGATGACAGCGCAGGGCGTTCACGTAGGCGATCTGGCGTCGAACGAGGTCGTGGCGCAGATCGAAGCTTTCGCCGTTTTTGTCGATCAGGTGGAACACCTCTCGCCCATAGGAGCGCGACGCGTTCACCATCGCCCCCCAAAGCGTCCGCGCCTCCCACCAACGATTATAGGCGTTGTTGTTCCGGAAACCCAGAAACAGGGCCAGTGCCGATCCGAGCAGGCTCATCGGCAGCGCTGGCAGATCCAGCCAAGGGTGGGGAAGATAGACATAGGCCAGAGTGATGGCGATATCCCAGAGGAAGAGCAGGGCAAGAGGCCAGCCGATATAGCCGAGCATCCGGTGTAGACGAGCTGACTGGGGCAAAACCATGCAGCGGTTCCCGTTGTGAAAATCGAAGCGACGTCAAATCAGATAGTGTGCGTTGCAGCATTTTGCGAATGACACACGGCTGCTTTTTGACTGCAGCCAGCGCGCGATTTGCCGCCGAGCTGCTCGCGCGCGTGTCATAGGCGCGCGGAGGCGTCAGGGAATTGTCTGGAGATCGGTTTGACGAAACTCGTCATGCGTCGCGAGCATCGGCACTTGGTAATATTTGGCGCATGCATAATGGAGGCAATCGCCAAGGTTTAGTCTGTTGCGACCGCTACCGTATTTGTCGGCCGCCATCAGTGATAGGGTCGTGGCGCTCTTGCCGGGCGGCAGGTCGTATAATTCGATGCCGCGCGCCTCCAGGAATTCCATCAAGAATGGCTCGATGTCAGCAATCGACCGGTCGAACTTATCGGGCCTTGCCAAGGCCATTGCTGCTTCGAGGACAGCGACGGCGGATGTGATCCGCGTCTTTGCGGACAAAAGGGCATCTGCAACACGCTTGGCTTCAGGTTCGTCAGATGCAAGAGCAATGATGGCGCACGCGTCAACGTACATTATTTCCCGTCCCACATCTCGTCAAAAACCGACCTGGGAAGAGGCTCCTTGCCCCGGGCGGACAAAACGAGGCCGTGCTTGGCGCGCAGCCGCGCAGCCGTTTCCGTTGCGCTCTCCAGATTAAGACGTCGCTCCAGCGCCTCCTTCATGGCGATGACGATAGCATCGGTTATGCTCACACCGGCGACGCTTGCAAACTTGCGGGTCAGAGCATCGGCCTGCGGGTTGTTGACGTTGATGGCCATCGGTATCTCCTTGTAGATCCTCACACCAGAAGATATACATCTTTATACATCTTTCTATCTACATACAATGAGGCCACCTCGCCTCACGACCGCTGATAGGGCCATCACCCTCCCATCCGGGTCCTTTCCGATCTGGCGAAATTTGTATTCGTGCGGGCTGCTCCTATCTATCAATCATCATCAAGGAGGCAGTTGACTATGTTCGATGCGAAGAAACTTCTCGACCAGTTCCTGACGTCGCAGGTTCCCGGGCTCGGAGGGACAGTGCGGGACCGGGCGGGAGATGCGATCGGCAAAGCCCGGGAAAACCCGTTGGCAACAAGCGCGATCCTCGGCGTGTTGCTTGGCACCAAGACCGGGCGCAGCATCGCTGGAAATACGCTTGCCGTCGGCGGCCTTGCCGCCATCGCAGGGCTTGGCTACCAGGCCTACAAGAATTACCAGTCGGGCTCCGCGCCGGTGACATCGCCGCAGGTTTCTTCGCAGGGACAACAGCCTGTGCTGCCGCCGCCGGATAATTCCCCCTTCGCACCGTCTTCGCCTGCCAACAGCAACGAGTTCGTGCTGGTGCTTATCCGCGCCATGATTGCCGCTGCCAAGGCCGACGGCCATGTCGACGATGCCGAACGGGCGCTGATCATGGACAAGATTGCAGCGGCCGACGTGACGGGTGAGGCTGCGAATTTCATTCAGCGAGAATTGACCGTGCCAACGGACCTCGACGCCCTGATCGCAGCGGCCGTCAGTGAGGAACAGAAGGTCGAACTCTACACAGCCTCGAGGCTGACGATCGAGCCGGATACTCGCTCAGAGCGAGGCTATCTGGATCTTCTCGCAGGACGCCTCGGCCTTGCCGATGGTCTCGTCGATCATATCGAGGCAATGGTGGTGCAGACGAAGAACGCTGCCCCACAATAACAATCGCGCAAAATTGGCATTCACGCTTTGGTGACGGCGGCAGCCACTGGCTGCCGCTTTCATGCCGGAATTCCCGTTATAAATTCGCTGAAATGCGCACAAGGCCGCGCTCGAGTGGCATCTTTAGCCGAATTCCAGGCCCGCCTTCAGAAGATAGGGGTAACGACGTTTGAGAAACGCCATACGCTTTGCTCATCCCCTTGGTTGCCAAAAGTCTAAAATTGTTCCACCAACGCTAAGCATCGAGACTCGGCATTACGAATTGGATCAAAGCTGAATGCGTAGACTTTCTGGTTTCCTCGGCATCTTTCTGGCGCTTTCATCTTCGGCTTATGCTCTGGAAATGGGACCGCTGCCCGTATTGGCGCCGCTACCGCAACAGGGACAGGCTGCACATCTCAGCGCCCAGTTTCTCACCCGCTTCAGCTACAAGCCGGTTCCGCTCGACGATGCGTTGTCGGTGAAGATAATGGACAGGTTCATCAAGTCGCTGGATCCGGACAGGATGCTGTTCCTGCAGGCCGATATCGACAAGTTCAAGGCTCAGGACACCAAGCTGGACGATGCCGTCAACAAGGAAGACCTGCAGATTCCGTTCTCGATGTTCAATCTCTATGAGCAGCGTGTCGTCGACCGTATGAATTATGCGCGCGACTTGCTGAAGACGAGTTTCGATTTCAGCAAGGACGAGAGCTATTCCTTCCTGCGCGAAGATGCGCCTTGGCCGAAGTCGGAAGCCGAGATCGACGATCTCTGGCGCAAGCGCGTCAAAGGTGACTGGCTCCGCCTCAAACTTGCAGGCAAGGACGACGCAGCCATTCGCGATACGCTCGACAAGCGCTATGAAAATTCGCTGGAGCGGGCCTACAAATACAAGAGCGAAGACGTGTTCCAATCGTTCATGGATGCCTACACCACATCCATAGACCCGCACACGGACTATTTCGGCGCCACCGCTTCGGCTGAATTCGATATCTCGATGAAGCTGTCGCTGGTCGGCATCGGCGCAGTGCTGCAAGAACGCGACGATTACACCACGATCCGCGAGCTTGTTCCCGGCGGCCCGGCGCAGGTGTCGGGCAAGCTTGCCGTCGGCGATCGTATTATCGGCGTTGGCCAGGGCGCCGATGGTCCGGTGAAGGAAGTGGTCGGCACTCGCCTCGACGAGATCGTCCAGATGATCCGCGGCGCCAAGGACTCCATTGTTCGCCTCGATATCTTGCCAGCGGAAGCAGGTGCCGATGGCGCCCATCACATCGTCAGCCTGACGCGCGACAAGATCAGCCTCGAAAAGCAGGCCGCCAAGAAAACGCTGCTCTCCATCAAGGACGGCGATGCGACGCGCAAGATTGGCGTGATTACCCTGCCGGCCTTCTACGAAGACTTCGACGCTCGCCGCAAGGGCGACAAGGATTACCGTAGCGCCAGCCGTGATGTGGCCAAGCTCATCGACGAATTGAAACAGGACAAGGCAGACGGCGTTCTTATCGACCTGCGCAACAATGGCGGCGGGTCGCTGGCCGAAGCGATTGATCTCACCGGTCTGTTTACGGGCAAGGGTCCCGTCGTCCAGCAGCGCGATGCTGGCGGCAAGGTTGCCATTGAGGGCGACGACCGCTCGCCTGCTGCCTGGACAGGTCCGGTCGGCGTGCTCATCAACCGCGGTTCCGCATCCGCCTCGGAGATTTTCGCGGCCGCAATCCAGGACTACAGCCGCGGCGTGATCATCGGTGAACCCAGCTTCGGCAAGGGTACCGTGCAGACAGTGGTCAATCTCGATCAGGTCGCGCACAACGCCAAACCGAAATTCGGCGAACTGAAAATGACGATAGCGCAGTTCTTCCGCATCAATGGGGGCACTACCCAGTTGCGCGGCGTGACGCCGGACATCGGGCTGCCGAGCCTGTCGGACCCGAAGACCTTCGGCGAGGCCAGCTACGACAATGCTCTTCCATGGACGCAGATCAAGCCGGCCAACTACAAGCCGGAAGGCGATGTGGCGGCAAAGATACCTCAGCTGCAGAGCCGCCACGACGCACGCGTTGCCAACGATCCGGATTTCAAGCGTCTGGTCGAAGACATCGCCGAGTTGAAGGCGCAGCGCGAGAAGGGCATCGTTTCTCTCAACGAGGCAGAGCGTCGCAAGGAACTGGCAGCTCAGGCGACCCGTGACAAATCACGCGAGAAGATAAACGATGGCGTCGACCCCGGGGAAGACGATGGCCTGCAGGCAAACGAACGCAGCCTGAGTGCCGATATCGCCATCGAAACCGCCCGCAAGAACGCCAAGGATGTCCTCTTGAACGAGGCGGCATCCATCATGGCCGACGACGCCGGCATAAAGGCGGCGAACTCGAAGTAAAACGAAAAGGCCGCCGGCAAACGACACTGCCGGTGGCCCGAAACTGTCAGAGACGACAGGACGGCAAAATCCAAAACCGATCAGCGCTGGTCTGTATTCGACCGCAGTGGAAACATGTCTTCGCCGTAGCGATGAAGACGCGTGTGATGTCTGCGGCAAAGCCAGCGAACCCTCAGGGGTTCGTCATACTCGTCGTGATGGGCGTCGACGGCATCGTGACCACAGACTTCACAGCCGAGCTTTTCGAGATCGCCGGCGACGATGGCACGCTGCACCGCGAGATGAGCATTGTACTTCATCGGGTTGGCGCGGCGCCAATCTGCCTGCCTGGTTTGACTTTCGATCATTCTCGCGTTCCGATTGACGTCGTTGACTTCATTGAACTGATGCCCCCCGTTTGCCATAAAACGACATCGTTAGCCAGCCACGATCAAAATCTGCAACTGCTATGCCCGCAACGAGGACCGCTATTCCGGTTTCGGATAAATCGAGCCGTTATAATCCTCGATGTAGGTTTCCGAGATGCCCGCAACACTGTCGAAGCGGACCTTGAGCGCGCCGTCGGTAAAGTCGAGTATCGTGATACCGAGGTTTGCCGCGCCCGGCTGTGACGGCATCGACGCATCGCGCGACAGGAAGCTCGTCGCCGCTGCCCAGATCTGGCGGGGACCATCGGCGCCTGGAAGATCGAGGGTCCGGTGGATATGGGCGCTGACGATGGCAGCCGTTCCGGTGCTCTCCACCAGCATCCGCAACCGTTGCCGCGCGGCAGTCGGGATGGCCCAGTAGGGTCGATCGGCTTCGTCCCAGTTCTCTAGAAACAGCGGCATGTGGGTGAGCAGGACAGGGGCGCGCTCGCCCCGTCCGCCAAACGCCTCGTCAAGCCAATGCCACTGCTCGGCTTCTTCAGCCAATCTGGTCGCAAGAACCTGGCTGTCGATGCCGATCAGCCGCCATCCCGGAATATCGTCGCAAATCCAGCGGTCCGCGCCGAGATGCCGGTTCCAGCGCTCCAGTCTTTCGCGGCTTGCCGGCTGACGGCTGGCGCGCGAGATATCGCCCACGTCGTGGTTGCCGGGCAGCACAAGAACCGGCCGGCGGAGTGTGTCGAGAGATTGCCGCGCGAAAGCAAGATCCGCTTCCAGATTGGCGCCATCGAGCGTCAGGTCTCCGAGCACAATCGTGAATGCCACATCGAGATCGTTGACGTGCGCCACCGCCGCATTCCAGTTGGCAACGAAATCATCGGTCTTCGCGCCGATATGGGGATCTGCGATGATCGCAATCTGCATGATGGCCTCTCTGGTTCTGTCCGGTGGCGCGGTTTGTCGGCCCTCCGACGCAAGGGCCGCATTCCCGTAACGGATCGACGCGACAGTCCGGTGACAGCTGCCCGCCATAAGACGCACGCAGAAAGCGAATATATTTCAATCGGATACCGAGGCGCGATATCGCCCGTCACGCTTTTGAAACTTCTTAAATCTGTCAATTGCCTGTCACTGACGATGCCTATTGGCAAATCGCCACAAGCTTTCGACGGCTCTCCCAAACGGCCATCAGGCGATACGCAACCCGAAGGATTTTTCGATGAATTCGTTTCACATCAATCGCAGGACTTTATTGCAGGCGGGCTCGGCGGCGCTCGGCGCATCGCTGCTCAACCTCGGCCCGCTGCGTGCCGAAGCTGCGACCATGCCGGACGGCCTCGTTGCTGCCGCCAAGAAAGAAGGCGCGCTGAACGTCGTAGCCCTGTCGCCGAACTGGGTCTTCGGCAAGATGATGACCGACTTCTCAAAGCTCTACGGGATCGAGGTGAATGCCGCCAACCCGGAGGGTTCGTCGGCCGAGGAACTGCAGGCCGTTCGCAGCCTGAAAGGCCAGGATCGCGGGCCGGACACGCTCGATCTGGCGCCGTCCTTCGGGTTGCAAGCCGTCACCGACAATCTGCTGCAGCCCTACAAGGTCGCCACCTGGAACGATATTCCCTCGGAGGTTAAAAACCCCGATGGCCTCTGGCAGGGCTGCTACTACGGCATCATCTCCTTTGCCGTGAACAAGAGCGTCGTCAAGACCGTGCCGCGTAGCTGGGCTGACCTCCTGAAGCCGGAATACAAGGGCATGGTGTCCATGGGCGGCAGCCCCGTCCGGGCTGGCGATTCCTTCGCGGCCGTGATGGCGGCGGCTCTTGCCAACGGTGGCAGCTTCGACGATATCGCGCCCGGCGTGGAGTTTTTTGGCAAGCTTGCCGCTGCCGGCAACTACAATCCGATACAGAGCGACAAGGGCACCATGATGAGCGGCCAGACGCCGATCGCGCTGCGCTGGGACTACCTCAACCTGACGATTCGCGACGACGAAGCCGGCAAGGTCGATTTCGAAGTCGTCGTTCCCAATGATGGCGCGCCGTTCGGCAACTATTATTGCGAGGCGATCAGCGCCTATGCGCCGCACCCGAACGCCGCCAAACTGTGGCAGGAATATCTGTACAGCGATGAAGGCCAACTGGGCTTTCTTGCGGGCTACGCCCATCCGATCCGCTTTGCCAAGATGCTCGACGCCGGAGTGCTGCCCGCCGCGCTGCTGGCCAAGCTGCCATCTCCGGAAGCCTACAAGAGCGTGCGTTTTGCGAGCCAGGCGCAGATCGATGCCGCAAAGAAGGTTGTCGCCGACATGTGGCCCAAGACCGTGAAGACCAATTAAGCCAGGCATGGTGCAGCCCTTTGACCCCGCCAAGAGACGGTCACGCTCCGGGCACGGCGTCGGTGCGATGCTCAGGCAGTGGGGCCTACCGGTCCTGCTGGTGGCACCATTCCTGCTGTTCTCACTGGCATTCATGGTGGCGCCCACGCTCATGCTTGTCGTCCAGTCAGTCAGCACCCGCACCGGCTTCACGCTGGAATACATCGTTGCTTTGGGTGGCGAGACATTTCGTCTCGCCACCTATAATTCGATTGTGCTCTCCGTTGCGTCAGCAGCGGTTGGCGTCACCTGTGGCGGCGCCATTGCGGCGACCGTCATTCATCGCGATGCCCACCCGGCGCTCGGTGCCATCGCCTCGAGTTTCAGCGCAGTTGCGGCAAACTTCGCCGGCGTCCCGCTCGCCTTCGCATTCATTTCCAGCCTTGGCATGTTCGGCCTTCTCACCCGGGCGCTGAAGGTCTTAGGCATCGATATCTATGCCGCCGGCTTTAGCCTGTTCTCGTTGACCGGATTGACGATCGTCTATGCCTATTTCCAGATCCCTCTTATGATCATCATCATCATGCCGGCCTTGCAAGCCCTTCGCCGCGAATGGGCGGAGGCGGCAGAAAGCCTTGGCGCAACGCCTTGGCAATACGGGCGCCTGGTCGTCCTGCCAATCCTCGCCCCGTCGCTGATATCGGCATTTATCCTGCTGTTTGGATCAGCCTTCTCCGGCTATGCCACCGCCTATGCTCTGACCTCCGGCAATCTCGTGCTGCTGACCACGGAAATCGGTAATGTGCTGTCCGGCGATGTCATGAATTCGCCCCAGACCGGAGCGGCGCTCTCCGTCGCCATGATCGTGACGATGGCGGTCGTCGTTGCGACGAGTAACCTGCTGATGCGCCGCGCCCGGCGCCGGGGAGTGTGAGATGAGCGCCTGTAAGATGCTGCGTCGGCTTATCCTCGTTCTCGCGGCGACATATTTCGTGCTGCCGTTGGCGATGACTGCGATCTTCAGCCTTTGGGAAGGCGGCACCGCCTGTGGTGTATCCGCCTATGCCGCCGTCTTCAGCCACAAGGCCCTGCTGCAACCGTTGATCCTGTCGCTGGAACTGGGGGTGGCAACGATAGCAGCGATCTACATCATCCTTGCACCCGCAGTCATCGCCGCACATATCTACATGCCGCGCATGCGCGGGGTTATAGAGTTCGTGGCGATCCTACCCTTCGTGGTGCCGGCCATTGCTCTTGTCGGCGGTCTTTCGATGCTGGTTACGGGGCCGATGTGGCTAATCGGCTCGCCGTTCTATCTTGTCATTCCCTACTTCTTCCTGGCGTTGCCTTTCGCATTCCGTGCGCTCGATGTCGGCCTTGCGGCGCTCGATATCCGGACCTTGAAGGAAGCTGCGGAAAGCCTTGGGGCCGGCGGGCTGACGACGATCCGGCTGGTCGTGGTTCCCGGCATAGGCGCGGCAATCGTCAACTGTGCGCTGCTGACATTCACAGTCGTCATCGGAGAATTCACGGTCGCCAACATACTGCTGTTTCCAACCTTTCCGGTGGCGATCAATGAGGTCGGCAAGAGCTCGCCGACCCAGGCCGCCGCCCTTTCGATGATCAGCTTCGTGCTCACATGGCTGGCAATGCTGGTCATGATGGCATTTGGCCGGAAGACCTGAGCTGCGGGCCGGCGCCGACAGTCCGGCGCATTGAAAACACAGAGACAAGCACCATCCGAAGCCACGCCCGGGCGGAACAGATAAGCGCTCGAGGGGTTATTAGAGCAGCTGATATCAGTCGGCCAAACCGGCGAAATGCCACTTTGTGAATGGAAATCAGATATGCAAATTCCTCAGCACACCGTCATTGCCGTCGCCGACGGCGAAAAGCTCAACCTCTTCCAGAATGAAGGCGACGCGGCCAACGTCAAGCTGAAGGCAATGCCTGACGAGGCCGTCGACAGCTCTAAGATAGGCTCCGGCAGCCGCCACTCGAGCAGCTCTGCCAACCCCGACGACAGCCAGCAGGACGAAGACGGTTTTGGAGCCGGTGTCGCCGATCTTCTCAACAGAAAGGTGCTGGCGGGCAAGATCAAGAACCTCGTCGTGATTGCAGCGCCTCGTACGCTCGGCGAACTGCGCAAGGGCTACCACAAGACGGTATCCGACGTGCTGATCGGCGAACTCGCCAAGGACCTTACGGGTCATTCGATGCAGGACATCGAAAAGGCCTTGGCTGCAGCTTAACTGGAGCAAAACGAATGTTTGAGTTGCACCGGCCGCTCGTGGCCGGTGTATTTTTTTGGGCGTACCGCACTGAGGCTGGGCTCTATGTGAAGTCTACCCACCCGTTAGCGTGCGTGACACCGCATCGCGCCAGCCGGCGATCTTTGCCTGGCGATTGCTTTCGCTCATCGATGGCTCGAAACGCCGGTCGCAATTCCAGCGTTCGGCGAACTCCTTCTGGTCTGGCCAGACCTTGGCCCTGTGGCCGGCAAGCCAGGCGGCACCGAGTGCGGTTGTTTCCAGTATGGCGGCGCGGTCGACTGACGTCGAAATGATGTCGGCAAGGCGCTGCATCGTCCAGTCGGAGGCTGCCATGCCCCCATCGACGCGCAGCACTGTCTCGACATCGTGGCTGCCCCAGTCGCGTTTCATCGATAAAAGCAGGTCCATCGTCTGGTAGGCAACCGCTTCCAGCACGGCGCGGGCGATTTCGGCGGGGCCGCTGTTGCGTGTAAGGCCGAAGATCGCGCCGCGCGCCTCGGCATCCCAGTAGGGCGCGCCAAGACCGGTGAAGGCCGGCACGATGTAGACTTGCTGCTCTTCATCGGCAGCATCGGCAAGCTCGCCAGCCTCTGATGCCTTGCCGATGATCCCCAACCCGTCCCTCAACCACTGCACGGCAGCGCCGGCGATGAAGATCGAGCCCTCAAGGGCATAGGTGGTCACGCCGTCGAGACGATAGGCGATCGTCGTCAGCATGCGGTGGGACGAATTGACCCTTTCCACGCCCGTATTCAGCAGCGCGAAACAGCCGGTGCCATAGGTCGATTTCATCATGCCCGGTACAAAACACGCGTTGCCGATGGTCGCCGCCTGCTGGTCGCCGGCAACGCCAAGGATCGGGATCGCTGCACCGAACAGATCTGGCGTCGTTTCACCGAAATCGTCGGCGCAATCCCTGACGTCCGGCAGCAGGCTAGGGGGTATCCCCAGGATGGCGAGAAGTTCTTCGTCCCAACGATTATCGGTAATATTGTAAAGCAAGGTCCGGCATGCGTTGGTCGCATCGGTCAAATGCCTCTTGCCGCCGGTCAGTTTGTAGATCAGCCATGTATCGATGGTGCCAAAGCAGACAGAGCCGGTCTCCGCCTTGTCTCTTAACCCATCGACATTCTCGAGCAGCCAGCGCAATTTCGTGCCGGAAAAATAGGGATCGAGCAGAAGTCCGGTCTTGGCGGAAAACAGTTTCTCGTACCCGTCCGCCCTGAGGCTTTCGCAGATCTCGGCCGTGCGACGGTCCTGCCAGACAATGGCCGGGTGCAGTGGTGCACCCGTGTCGCGTTCCCAGACGACCGTCGTCTCGCGCTGGTTGGTGATACCGATGGCGGCGATGTCGGCGGCTCCAAGCTTCGCCTTCTCCAAAGCCTCGCGAACAACGTCGACGACTGTTTGCCAGATCTCCTGCGGATCGTGTTCGACCCAGCGCGGCTGCGGATAAGACTGGGTAATTTCCCGCTGCGCCGAGGCGACCATTTTCATCTCTCCATCGAAAACGATAGCCCGAGACGATGTCGTTCCCTGGTCGATTGCGAGAACATAGCTACTCATTCATGCGCTCCGATAAGGCAGTAAGCTGCGATCCCGCCGGTCGGCAGGTTGTTTGTGGGATGGTTTTGCGGGCAAAGGCCGCCGGGTGAACCGGCGGCCAAGGGGTGGCTCAGGCCATCGGGCCCGAGCCTGTAGATCCGGCTACTTGGACTGCCAGCTCTTCACCAGTTCGTCGTAGTTGACGGTCTGCGGCTTTTCCTTCTCCTCGGCAATCTTCAGCTGAGGCGCAAGGTTGCCCTTGGAGACGGCATCCTTGTTCCAGTAGGCCAGATCATGCTCTTCGGCGAGTTTGGGGCCGATATCGCCCTGGACCTTGGACCGCTCGATGCGCTCCATGACCTTTTCCTGGGCTTCGCAAAGCGAATCCATCGCTGCCTGGGCCGTCTTGGCACCGGATGCGGCATCGCCGACTGCCTGCCACCAGAGCTGGGCAAGTTTCGGATAGTCCGGAACGTTGGTGCCGGTTGGCGACCATTGCACGCGGGCCGGCGAGCGATAGAACTCGATCAGGCCGCCAAGCTTGGGTGCGCGCTCGGTGAAGCTCTTGTCGCGGATGGTCGACTCGCGGATGAAGGTCAGGCCGACATGGCTCTTCTTGACGTCGACCGTCTTCGAAGTGACGAACTGGGCGTAGAGCCAGGCAGCCTTGGCGCGGTCGGTCGGTGTCGATTTCATCAGCGTCCAAGATCCGACGTCTTGGTAGCCGAGCTTCATGCCGTTCTTCCAGTAGACGCCATGCGGGCTTGGAGCCATGCGCCATTTCGGCGTGCCGTCGTCGTTCATGACCGGCAGGCCGGGTTTGACCATGTCGGCTGTGAACGCCGTGTACCAGAAGATCTGCTGGGCGATATTGCCCTGTGCCGGCACGGGTCCGGATTCGGAGAAGGTCATGCCTTGCGATTCCTGCGGGGCATAGGCCTTTATCCAGTCGAGATATTTCTGGATCGAGTAGACGGCGGCAGGACCATTGGTATCGCCACCGCGCGCGACGCAGGAGCCGACCGGACGGGACTTCTCGTCGACCTTGATGCCCCATTCGTCGACAGGAAGGCCGTTCGGCAATCCCTTGTCACCGTTGCCGGCCATGGAAAGCCAGGCGTCGGTGAAGCGCCAGCCGAGCGACGGGTCCTTCTTGCCGTAGTCCATATGGCCGAAGACCTTCTTGCCACCGACATCCCGGCCGGTGAAGAATTCGGCGATATCCTCATAGGCAGACCAGTTGACGGGCACACCGAGCTCGTAGCCGTACTTGGCCTTGAAATCGGCCTTGTTCTTCGGATCGTTGAACCAATCGTAGCGGAACCAATAGAGGTTGGCGAACTGCTGGTCGGGAAGCTGGTAGAGCTTCTTGTCAGGAGCGGTGGTGAAGGATGTACCGATGAAGTCCTTGAGGTCGAGACCGGGATTGGTCACGTCCTTGCCTTCGCCGGCCATCCAGTCGGTCAGGTTGCGGACCTGCTGGTAGCGCCAGTGGGTGCCGATCAGGTCGGAGTCGTTTACCCAGCCGTCATAAAGGTTCTGGCCGGTCTGCATCTGCGTCTGGATCTTCTCGACGACGTCGCCTTCCTGGATGACGTCGTGGGTGACCTTGATGCCGGTGATGGCGGTAAAGGCCGGTGCCAGCACCTGCGATTCATACTGGTGGGTGGTCAGGGATTCCGAGACGACCTTAATTTCCATGCCTTTGAAGGGCTTGGCGGCGTCGATGAACCACTGCATTTCCTTTTCCTGCTCTGCCGGCGACAGCGTCGACATGTCGCCGATTTCCTTGCCGAGAAAGGTCTTTGCCTCCTCCATTCCCGCATAGGCAGTCCCAGTTACGGCCAGCAACAAGGCTGCCGTGGTCGTCAGTAGATGCGTTCGCATGATATCCTCCCGAATTGCGATTGCAGTTGTGTCAGTCCCGGAGCGCCGGATATCGGCGACCCGTATCGACTTGCCTCAGACGAAGCGGAATACGCCGACGGCGTAGGCAACGGAGAGAGCAAGAGCCCACCACAGGTTGGGTCCGACAAGACCCAGCCATGCGAGATGAATGAATGCGGAACCGAGCAGCGACACGAAGAACCGGTCGCCGCGGGTGGTTTCGAAATGAAGAATGCCGACGCGCGGATTTCCGCCCGGCGAGACATATTCCCAAAGCCCCATGCCCAGCAGCAGGACGAGTATCACCACGAAGAAAATGATCGTCGGCGGCGTCCATGCCATCCAGCTGAAATCGAGATTCATGATCATACCCTCCCGAGGGCAAAGCCCTTGGCGATGTAATTTCGAACGAAATAGATGACGAGCGCCCCTGGGATTAGCGTCAGTACGCCGGCCGCCGCCAGCAATCCCCAGTCCATACCGGCTGCCGAGACGGTTCTGGTCATCGTCGCGGCGATCGGCTTGGCGTCGGTCGTCGTCAGCGTCCGGGCGAGGAGCAACTCGACCCAGGAGAACATGAAGCAGAAGAACGCAGCGACCCCGATGCCGCTGGCGATCAGCGGAATGAAGATCTTCACGAAGAAGCGCGGGAAGGAATAGCCGTCGATATAAGACATCTCATCGATCTCCTTCGGCACGCCGGACATGAAACCCTCGAGAATCCAAACCGCCAGCGGCACGTTGAAGAGGCAATGGGCGAGAGCGACGGCGATATGCGTATCGATCAGGCCAAAGGCCGAGTAGAGCTGGAAGAACGGCAGGGCAAAGACCGCCGGCGGTGCCATGCGGTTGGTCAGCAGCCAGAAGAACAGGTGCTTGTCGCCAAGGAAACGGTAGCGCGAGAAGGCGTAGGCGGCAGGCAGGGCAGCGGCAACCGAGATCACCATGTTCATTACCACATAGATGATCGAGTTGATGTAGCCGGAATACCAGGCACTGTCGGTAAAGATGATGACGTAGTTGTGCAGCGTCGGGGCGTGGGGATAGAGCGTCATCGAGGAAACGATTTCCTCGTTGGTCTTGAAGCTCATATTGACCAGCCAGTAGATCGGCAGCAGCAGGCAGAGGATGTAGATCGTCGGGATCAGGAAGCCGAAGCGCGATCCCTCTGCCTTGAGGACCGGATTGGCGGATGGAGCGTGAGCGATAGCCATATCAGGTCTCCGCGTCGTAGCTGGTCATCACGGTGTAGAACACCCATGAGAGCAGCAGGATGATCAGGAAGTAGATGATCGACATGGCCGCAGCCGGGCCGAGATCGAACTGTCCGAGCGCGGTCTTCACCAGATCGATTGACAGGAACGTGGTCGAGTTGCCAGGTCCGCCGCCGGTGACGACGAAAGGCTCGGTGTAGATCATGAAGCTGTCCATGAAGCGCAGCAGGATGGCGATGGTCAGCACCCGCTTCATCTTCGGCAGCTGAATGTAACGGAACACGGCCATGCGGGACGCGCCATCGATCTTGGCGGCCTGGTAGAAAGCATCCGGAATGGACACCAGACCGGCATAGCACAGAAGCACAACGAGGCTCGTCCAGTGCCAGACATCCATGACGATAACGGTCAGCCAGGCATCGAGGGGATTGCGGACGTAGTTATAGTCGATACCCATGGAATTGAGCGTATGCCCAAGCAACCCGATATCGCCACGCCCAAACACCTGCCAGATCGTGCCGACGACGTTCCAGGGAATGAGCAGCGGCAGCGCCATTAGTACCAGGCAGACGGGGACCCCGAGACCCTTCTTCGGCATGTTCAGCGCGATGAAGATGCCGAGCGGAATTTCGAGCGCGAGGATGATGAAAGAGAACACCAGGTTGCGCTCGAGCGCGGACCAGAAGCGGTCGGACTTCAACGTCTGGACGAACCAGTCGGTACCGGCCCAGAAGAACTGGTTGTTGCCGAACGTATCCTGGACCGAATAATTGACCACCGTCATCAGCGGGATCACCGCCGAAAAGGCCACCAGCACCAGCACCGGCATGACGAGGAACCAGGCCTTGTTGTTCCATGGCTTGTTCATGCCCGTTCCTCCCGGCCGACACGCCAGGAATCGGCGTAGATACTGATGGCGGTGGGATCAAAGGTGATCCGTGGCTCCGATGGGATCTCGCCGTCTTCGGGAACGATGATGGCAATTGGCTGGCCCGCAAACTCGGCGCGGACGATTTTCTGACGGCCGATATCCTCGACCTTGCTGATCGTCACCGGCATGCCGTCGCGGTCGATGCGGATGAATTCGGGGCGAATGCCAAGCTCGGTCTTGGCCGCCTTTCCGGTGTCCGGCGCATAGCCGAGCGCCAGGGTCTGGTCGCCGACATGCACTGAGCTGCCTTCGACGCGCGCCGCCATGACGTTCATGCCGGGCGAGCCGATGAAATAGCCGACGAAGGTGTGACTTGGTCGCTCGAACAGCTCGGCCGGCGTACCGATCTGGACGATCTGTCCGTCGTACATGACCACGACCTTGTCTGCGAAGGTGAGCGCCTCCGTCTGGTCATGGGTCACATAGACCATGGTGTAGCCGAACTGCTTGTGCAGCAGTTTCAGTTGCGAGCGCAGCTGCCATTTCATGTGCGGGTCGATGACAGTCAGCGGCTCGTCGAACAGGATCGCGCTGACATCGTTGCGCACAAGGCCACGTCCGAGCGAGATCTTCTGCTTCTGGTCGGCGGTGAGGCCGCTGGCCTTGCGGTTCGCCCAGCTCGATAGATCGATCATGTCGAGCGTCTCGCGGACCCGGAGATCGACGTCGGCTTCAGCCACGCCCCTGTTGCGCAGCGGAAATGCCAGGTTGTCGTAGACCGTCATGGTGTCGTAGACGACCGGAAACTGGAAAACCTGGGCAATGTTGCGCTCCTGCGTCGGCAGATCGGTGACGTCCCTGCCGTCGAACAGGATGCGGCCATGGGACGGGCGCAGAAGGCCCGAAATGATGTTGAGCAAGGTCGTCTTGCCGCAGCCGGAGGGTCCCAGCAGCGCATAGGCGCCACCGTCCCGCCACTCGTGGTGGACTTCGCGCAGCGCATAATCCTTGTCTGCCGTCGGGTTCGGCGCATAGGCATGGCGGATGTGATCGAGCGTGATGCGTGCCATTTCCGGTCTCCTATCCGTTCGCCGCGCGGGCAATCGAGTGTCCCGCGGTATCGAAGGCCATCAGGTGGCGGGTATCGACGAACAGGTCGACGATGGTGTCGGGATCGATATCGTGGATGCCATGTTCCAGCATCACCCAGCGCGAGCCTGCCGCCTCCACGTGGATAAAGCTTTCGGAGCCGGCGATTTCGGAGATGATCACCCGCGCCTTGAGGGCTGCCGAAGTTTCATGCCGCCTCGCGACAGACAGATGGTGAGGCTGGAAGGCTATGACGCATGGACCTTCCGGCACGCCGGCGAGGTGGTCCGGCAGCTGCAGGATCGTTTCTCCGTCGCGCTGCAGCGCATTGCCGGCGCGCACCAGTGCGATCGTATTCAGCGGCGGATCGGCGAAGGTCCGGGCGGTGACGAGGTCGGCAGGGTTGCGATAGACGTCGATGGTCGGACCGAACTGGCTGATGCGCCCTTCGCTGAGCGACGCGGTGTTGCCGCCAAGCAGCAGAGCCTCGGACGGTTCGGTCGTGGCATAAACGAAGATCGATCCCGAGGCGGCAAACAGGCGAGGCAGTTCCTCGCGCAATTCCTCGCGCAGTTTGTAGTCGAGATTGGCGAGTGGCTCGTCGAGCAGCACGAGGCGGGCGTTCTTGACGATGGCACGCGCCAGCGCCGTGCGCTGCTGCTGGCCACCGGAGAGGTTGAGCGGCAGGCGGTCGAGATAGGGCGTCAGCTTCATGAGCTCGGCGGCCTTGCGCACTTCGCGGTCCACCGTCTGCTTATCCTTGCCGGCAATCCGCATCGGCGACGCGATATTCTCGTAGACCGTCATCGCCGGATAATTGATGAACTGCTGATAGACCATGGCGACCGAGCGCTTCTGCACCGGCAGGCCGGTAACATCGACGCCATCGAAGTGAACCGTTCCCGAGGTTGGCTTGTCCAGCCCGGCCATCAGCCGCATCAGAGACGTCTTGCCGGACAAGGTCGGACCCAGCAGGACGTTCAGTGTTCCTCCCTGAAGGACAAGGCTGGAGGGGTGAATATGATATTCACTGCCCGCCATCTTGGCCACATTTCGCAATTCCAGCATTAAATCCCCGTGCCTCCTCCAAACCAGCGGTGATATTGTCCTCGAGCGGCAAACGCTCCTAGTGCGTGATCACCCCGGCGATAAAAGTCTCAAGTTCTGCGGCCTGATCCTTCGACAGATACAGTCCCTTCTTGGTCCGGCGCCAAAGCACGTCCTCCGCGTGCCTTGCCCATTCCATGTCGATCAGCCACCGGACCTCGCATTCGAAAAGGTCGTCGCCGAAATTACGGCCGAGATCGGACGCGTTTGCTGCCTTGCCGAGCAGGAGCGCCGCGTTCGTGCCGTAGAGCCGGACAAGCCGTCGGGCATGGCGGTCGGCCAGAAACGGGTAGGAGCCCTTGAGCTTGGCAACTTCGCTCTCATAGCCCGTCGCGGCAAAGGCACCGCCGGGCAGGCTGCTGCCGGCCGTCCAGACCTTGCCTTTGACACCGATCGCATCGCCGATCTTCTCCAGCGCGTGCTCTGCAAGGCGCCTGTAGGTGGTCAGCTTGCCACCGAAGATGTTGAGCAGTTCACCGCCACCGGGCAGTTCCTCGCGCTTCAGCACATAGTCCCGCGTCGCTTCCTGCGCCTTCGAGGCGCCGTCGTCGAACAGCGGACGAACGCCGGAATAGGACCAGACGATGTCATCAGGCGTTACCGGTTCGGCAAAATATTCGCTGGCGGCGCTGCAGAGATAGTCGACCTCGCGCTGCGTGATGCGGATATCCTTCGGATCGCCCTCGAAATCCTGGTCGGTCGTCCCGATCAGGGTAAAATCCTGCTCGTAGGGAATTGCGAAGATGATACGATTGTCAGGGTTCTGGAAGAAATAGGCGCGTGGATCGTCGAACTTCTTCCTGACGACGATGTGGCTGCCCTGGACGAGCCGCACATTGTGAACCTGGTTCTTGCCGAATGCACTGGACAGCACCTGATCGACCCAGGGGCCTGCCGCATTGACAAGCATGCGCGCCTGAAAGCTGTCGATCCTGCCTGTTGCCATATCCTGCGTCTCGACAGACCAGGCATTTTTTTCCCAGCGCGCCGACCGCACGCGGGTCCGCGGCATGATCTGGGCTCCGCGATCGGCAGCATCCCGGGCGTTGAGGACGACAAGCCGCGCATCGTCGACCCATCCGTCGGAATATTCAAAGGCCTTGGTGAACAGGGATTTCAATGGCTTGCCTGCCGGATCCTTGCGCATGTCGACAACGGACGTCGCCGGAAGCAGCTTTCTGCCGCCGATATGGTCGTAGAGGAAAAGCCCGAGGCGAATGAGCCAGGCCGGGCGGATGCCGCCCTTCTGGTAGGGCAGGACGAAGCGCATCGGCCAGATAATATGCGGCGCCATGGCCCATAGGACCTCGCGCTCCATCAGCGATTCGCGAACCAGCCGGAATTCGTAATGCTCGAGATAGCGCAGGCCGCCATGGATAAGCTTGGTCGATCCGGAAGATGTGCCGGAGGCGAAATCGTTCATTTCGGCCAGCGCGACCTTATAGCCACGGCCGGCCGCGTCGCGCGCAATGCCGCAGCCGTTGATACCGCCGCCAATGACAAAAAGATCGAACATTCTATCCCCCACTGCCTCTCCCCCAAGAGCCAGACCTTCGCAATGCACAAATTTATTGCGCTTGCGGTACGGGATACATCTGAAACGAAAACATAACGAATGTCAAACGAAAGTTTCGCGGGTCAGCTCGCTTTTGATGTCTCGATCAGCGCGACGTTGCTGTCGTGGCAGATCGTCCGGATGGCCTCGACGGAACAGTGGTCGGTGATCAATGTCTGGACCTGCGACAGCTGTCCGATCCGCACCGGTGCCGTGCGCTCGAATTTGGTGGAATCCGCCACCAGAATGACATGCCGGGCATTGGCGATGATCGCCTGTGCCACCTTCACCTCGCGAAAATCGTAGTCGAGCAGGGCGCCGTCGGAATCGATGGCGGAGGCGCCGATGACTGCGTAATCGACCTTGAATTGCCGGATGAAATCGACGGCCGCTTCGCCGACGATGCCGCCGTCCGAAGCGCGCACGACGCCACCCGCAACCACGACCTCGATTGCCGAATAAAGGCGTAACCGATTGGCCACATTGATGTTGTTGGTGATCACCATCAGCTCATGGTGGGCGATCAGGGCCTCGCTTACCGCCTCGGTCGTCGTGCCGATATTGATGAAAAGCGATGCGTTGTTGGGAATGAGTTGGGCAGCTGCGGCGCCGATCGCCTGCTTCTCGGCGGAGGCTATCTGACGGCGCTGCTCGTAGCGCACATTCGCAGTGCCGCTGGGCAGGCTGGCGCCGCCGTGCATGCGTGTCAGCATTTGCCCGTCGCAGAGATCGTTGAGATCCTTGCGTATGGTCTGCGGCGTCACATTGAACCGCGTCGCGAGATCGTCGACGAGAACGCGGCCCGTCGATTTGGCAAGAGCAACGATCTCGGTCTGGCGATCTGTCAAAAACATCGATTCATCCTTCGCTGGCATCGCGTTTGCGCGAAAGCGAACTTAACCGCAATGAAAGAGAAAACTCAAAGGCGATCTGTCGTCACGGACACGAAACCGAGCGCAAATCCATCACGGCTGATTTACCGCGTCAGGCTTTGGCTTCTCCCAGTACCACGCCGCATAAGTCAACTTGCGATCATGGCCCTTTTGCTTCAGGAGCGCGCGAATGGGGCGCATCTCGTCTCTTTCGCAGGCCACCCAGACATAGGTCTGCGCATCCGCCGCGCTGATCGCGGTCCTGACCGCGTCGCCGAACCGATAACCGGTATCACTCTTGTCATCCTTCCGGTGGAGCCAGCGCACATCCAGAGTTCCCGATGTTGGCAAGGGTTGCTCCTCGCCTGCATCCTCCACCAAGATGATGGCCTGCATCCGGATATGGGCCGGCACTTCTGCCGCGATCCGGGCGATGGCTGGAAGCGCCGTTGCGTCGCCTGCGAGGAGCATGGACGACGCCTGCGGAATTCCACCGCCGCCGGGCCCAAGAAACGCCAACTTTTGCCCCGGTCTCGCCTTGCGCGCGAATTCGGCACCGGGCGCCGCGACATCGTGCGTGGCATGCTGCAGGAAATCGATCCATAATTCACGGCGTGCGACATCGACAGCACGGATCGTATAGACCCGTACCGCGAGTTCGTCTTCCCCCTCGGGCCAGCCGGTCCTGCCGTCCGCCAGCAGGGTCGGCCAGACCGGTATGCGTCCGTCGGGCGGCAGCAGGACACGCACATGCATGCCGCCGCCGATGAACGGTGTGAGATCCTCGCAGCTGAACTTGACCCGCCGCATATGTGGCGTGACGTCCGCGGCGGACACCACGGTTACCTCGCGCAGATCGGGCAGGATGCCGGGCGCCGGTGGCGTCGACCAGCTAAGCTCTAAAGGTTCTTCGCCGGCGAAGTAGACCAGATGCTCGACAATGTTGTTGCAGGTCAGCTGCAGCGCCTGTTCCGTTGCGCAAGCGAGTTCTATGAGCAGGCGGCTGTCCTTTAGGCGGATGGCGACAAGTGCCGTTTCGCTTCTCAGCAGCGCCAGATTGCCCGTCCGCTCGACGCTCGAATGCTCGACGAAATGCTCGCAGATCTCATCCAGCATGCTTGCGGCATCGTGCGGAATTGCGACGCCGTTCAACTTGAACTCCCGCGCAATGCTCATGCGATATGCTCGTTGTCTGCAGCGGGGCCGGGGATGTCGGCGACCGGCCGGGCTTGCGCTGCCGAGTGGCGCCCGCGCGGCACGATCATTGGGGTTCCCGTCACCGGATCCGGAACGATGACGCAGGCAAGGCCGAAGACGCTTTCTATCAGTTGTTCGGTGACGATCGCTGCCGGCGTGCCTTCGGCAACGATGGCGCCGTCGCGCATCGCGATCAGGTGCGTGGCATAGCGGCAGGCATGGTTGAGATCATGCAGCACCGCAACGACGGTGCGTCCGTCGGCGTTGATTTCGGCCAACAGGTCGAGCAGGTCGATCTGGTGGGTGATATCGAGAAAGGTGGTTGGCTCGTCGAGGAGCAGGATCGGTGTCTGCTGGGCCAGAACCATGGCGAGCCAGACCCTCTGGCGTTGCCCGCCGGACAGTTCGTCGACGAGCCGGGTGGCAAGGTCGGCGACCCCTGTGGCTGACATCGCAGACGCGACGGCCTGCTGATCGGCGGCCGACCATTGGCGAAAGATCGACTGGTGCGGATAACGGCCGCGCGACACGAGGTCTTCGACGGTAATGCCGTCGGGTGCGATAGAACTCTGCGGCAAAAGCCCGAGCCGGCGCGCCACGTCCCTGGCCGGCAGACTTCCAATGCTGGCACCGTCGAGGATGATCTCCCCCTGCGTCGGCCGAAGCAGGCGCGACAAGGCCCGCAGCAATGTCGACTTGCCACAGGCATTCGGGCCGACGATAACGGTAAATGCGTTATCCGGAATGGTCACCGAGAGCTCGCGGGCGACCGTCAACTCCCGGTAGCGCAAAGTCACTGCTTCCGCGCGCAGTCTGGCCGTCGTCATTTGCGTCCCTCGCTGACTAGCACCCATATGAAATACAGGCCGCCGATATTAAACGTCATTACGCCGACCGGCAGCTGGAGGCCGAGCGCGTGCTGGGCTGCCCAATCCGAGGCGACGAGCAATACCCCGCCCATCAGCGCCGATGGTACCAGCGCCACCCCGGCCGACCGGGTCACGCGCCGCGCAAGCTGCGGCGCTGCCAGCGCGATGAATGCGATGGGGCCTGCCGCAGCCGTTGCCACCGCGATCAGGGCCACGCCGATGACGGCCAGCGCCAGCCGGACGCGATCCGGCGACACACCAGACGAAAGCGCCGCCTCGTCGCCGAGTTCGAGCTGACGGAGGGGCCTTGCCAGGGCAAGGGAGATCGGCACGAGCACTGCCAGCGCCACCGATACCGCCAGCAGGCGATCAAGGCCGAGGCCGTTCAGCGAGCCCGCCGCCCACATGGCAGCCGACATCGCGACCTGCAGGTCCGCCTTGCGGATCATCCAGACATTGGCGGCAGACAGCATGGCGGCGACCGCGACACCGACGACGATCAGCCGAAATCCGTCGATACCCCCTCGGTAGGTCAGCATGTAGACTGCGATCGCCGTTGCCAGACCGCCGATCAGTGCGCCCGTGGCTGTCCCTAAATAGCCCTCTGACAACAGCAGCATCGCCACCAGTGAGCCGGTGTGGGCGCCGGCAGAAAAGCCGATGATATCCGGCGAACCGAGCGGATTACGCGTCAGCGACTGGAAAATAGCACCGCTGATGCCGAGCGCGGCGCCGATCAGCAGCGCAAGCAGGGCGCGGGGCAGGCGCCATTCGAGAACGATCATCTCCTGCATCTGGTCGCCCCGCCCCGAAAGGGTCCGCGCGACACCCGACATTGAAACCGCATAGTCGCCGGAAACCAGCGACAGCAGCACGAGCATGAGGCAGACAGCCAGCATGAAGGCGCAGGCGATAACACTCCGGCTGCGCAACCGCAGCGAAAGCCGCCCACGGGGCGAGCGCAGAACGATGACGCCTGGATCCGCCGCCCGCGTCACAGCCCGCTCACTTTCTGCCGCTGCACCAGGAGGATCAGGACGGGCGCGCCGATGAAGGCGGTGACGATGCCGGCTTCCAGTTCACCCGGGAGGAGAAGACGCCCGATAATGTCGGCCGACAGCAGCAGGATCGGGGCAAAGATCATCGTGCCGGCGAAAATCAGCCGCTGATCGGGGCCGAACAGCCAGCGCACGACATGCGGCGTCATCAGGCCGATGAAGCCGATCGGTCCGACCGCCGCCGTGCCACCACCGGCAAGAAGGGTCAAGGACACAGCCGCCAGGATGCGGCTGCGGACAACATGGGTGCCCAGCGCCCGGGCGGTGTCATTGCCGAGCGCTATCGAATTCATCGCCGGTGCGATGAGGCCCGCGATGCCAAGCCCGACGATAAGGAACGGCGCCACCGCAGACACCACCGCCATGTCGCGGCCGCCGAGAGCGCCGATCGACCAGAGACGCATGCTGTCGAAGCCGACCGGATCGAGCAGTACGATGGCTGATCCGAGGCCGCCAAGCAACGCATTGATCGCGACGCCTGCAAGCAGCAGCCGGACCGGGGTCGCTCCGGCGCGACTGAGCGAGCCGAGCACATAGACGATCACAGTGACAACGATGGCGCCGAGAAAGGCAAACCAGAGATAATTGCTCACCGCCTGCAGGCCGAATACGCCGGCAGCAATCGTCACGAAAAAGGCAGCGCCGGCATTGACGCCGAGTAGACCGGGATCGGCGAGCGCATTGCGCGTGATCGCCTGGATGATGGCACCGGACACACCGAAACCCGCTCCGCATAAAAGCCCCAGCAACGTGCGCGGCAAGCGATAGTCGCGGACCGCAATGTGATCTGGCAGGCGAGCGTCATAGGCCGTCAACGCATCGAAGACGGTGGAGAGAGAAACAGAACGCGCGCCGACGGCCAGGCTGACCAGGCACAGGACCACCAGCAGCAGAAAGCCCGCAACGGCAACTGCCAGCCGTTGCCGTGCTGTATGGTGCTTTCCCGCTGTGGGCTGCGAGGGGACTGTGGCAGACGGCATCACGGGGCAAGTCCGGCACGGACCGCCGAGGCTACCGATGTCCTGGGGTCGCCATCGAGTGCTGCTGCAATATCGGCCTCGAGTGCAGACAGCACGAAGGGCAACGACAGGACGCTGCCGAAAGACAGCGCGGCTGCGACCGTACCGCCCGCAAAGACTTCGCGACCCTCGGCATGGGCCTTCAGGACACGGCGCATCGGCAGGGCGGCGAGATCGGTAGCGGTTTCGGAGGACGATACCCAAAGGACGATATCCGCTTCGAGAGCGGACAGGTCTTCCGGTGAAAGTTTTTGATAGAAGCTTTTGGACCCATCGAGCAGGCGGCTGGCGGCTGTGGGGGCAAATCCGAGCTCGGTCAGGAAATGGCCGCGCGTGTCCGAGGATGCGAAAAATCCGGTCTCGCTGCCATAGTGATAGGCGGCGACAGCCGTGCGTCCGCCCCAATCCGGATGTCGCAGGCGCGCTGCCGCAAAGTCCTGGCGGGTCTTGGCGACCAGTTCGTCGGCTAGGCGATCCTTGCCGACGGCGCGACCGATCAGCCGTGTCATCTCATCCCAAGGCATGCCATAGGCCGGAAACGCCTTCGGCTGCATCAGCACGGGCGCAATGCGGGAAAGCCCGGCGTACTCTGCTTCCGATATGCCTGACCCGATGCCGACGATCAGATCCGGCTGCAAGGTAGCGACGAGTTCCAACCCGACATTGCCCTTGATGACAACGGGGCGGGCGTCCTTCAGAAAAGGCTGCGCCCATGGCCAGACGGCAAACGGCTGGTCGCCGAACCAGTCGCGTATCGCAAGCGGGATGACATCGAGCGCGAGCAGGGGATCTTGGGTGAGGTAGCCCAGCGATACGACACGGGTAGCGGGCTTCGGCAGGACGGTCACGCCGAAGGCATGATCGAATTGCAGCGGCCCGTCGGCAGCGATGGCGGGTGTGTGCATCAGCTCCGGCGCCAAGAGAGCGGTTGCCAGCCCGCACAGCAGGTCGCGACGACGGGTAACGAGAGCCATGACATCCATTCCTGTGTTTTGTGGTTGCGCCGAGAGATCGTCGCGCAGGCGCTACCAGGTGTAGCGCAGGGTCGCCCGCACCGCGCGGCGGTCGCCGTAGTAGGCGGCCAGACTGTAGTCGTCGATGCTGGCCACATATTCCTTGTCGAAGATGTTGGTGGCGTTGACGGCGAGGGCAACGCCGTTCTTGAACTTGTAATTGAAAGCCGCGTCGAAGACCGTTCTTGAGGCAAGCGGCAGCGTGTTGGCATTGTCGCCGAAAGTATTGCCGACAAAGCGGGCGCCCATCCCGACGTTGATGTCACCGATCGCGCCTTTGCCGGGAATGGTATAGTCGGCCCAGAGCGTTGCCATGTGGTTGGGAACGAGTTCCGGCCGATTGCCAATCAGCCCGGTGGTCGCGTCGTCCTTGATCCGCGCGTCCCAGTACGAATAACCGGCAGTCAGGTTCAGCCGGTCGGTGAGCGCGACCTTGCTCTCGAACTCGATGCCCTTCACGTTCACCTTGCCCACCTGGTACTGGTAGGAATAGTCCGACGCCCACTGCGCCACGTTTTTCTGGGTCAGGTCGAACAGTGCCAGGGTAAACAGCGCATCCATACCCTCGGGCCGATATTTTGCACCGATTTCGTACTGTGTGCCCTCCTGAGGCTTGGGCGTGCCGAGGAAGGTCGAGCGGCTGGCTGCCAGTGGCTGGAAGGATTCCGAGTAATTGGCGTAGACCGAGAGCTCGGAGGTCGCCTTGAAGGTAAGCCCGGCGCGCTTGGAGAAATTCGTATCGACCGCGTCGTCGCGGATGCCTGAGCTCTCCGACATCGTGTCGGCGTGATCGTATCGGCCACCCAGCGTCAGGATCCAGCGGTCGTCGATCGTCAGCTGTTCCTGGAGGAATGTGCCCGCCGTTGTCAGCCTTGTCCTGGTGTCCACCGGTGCGCCGAACGAGATGCAGCGTGTGCCGCAATAGACGGGTTTGCTGTCATCGAGCACGCCACCGGCCGTCCCGTCGAGGCGACGTTCGCTATTGCTGTCGCGGCCATAATCGGCGCCCAGCAGTGTGCGGCTTTCGAATGGGCCGTAGCTGCCGTCATATTGGAGCTGGTTGTCGATCTGGAACCGCTTGCTATGGCCATAAATTGCCAATGCAGCGCGGCTCGAAGCAGGATCGGCAGCTCCGAGATAGATCTGCTGATAGGTCATGTCGAGATTGGTGTAGCGGGCATTCTGCCGGAACTCGAAACCGTTGCCGAAATCGTGGCGCAGCTGATAGCCGACATTGCGCTCGATGGTGTCGACCCTGTCGAAATCGGGCTCACCGAGATAGGTCTCGGAATCGATCCCAGACTTGTAGGGAATGGCATGGCCAGGGTTGCCGTCGCGCTTGTTGTAATCCGTCAGGATGGTGACGGAGGTGTCGGCATCCGGCGACCAGGTCAGCGCCGGCGCGACATAGACGCGATCGTCGTTGGTATGGTCGATGCCGGCATTGGCATTCTGCCATTTGCCAGTCATGCGGTAGGTCCAGATGCCATCCTTGTCGAGCGCTCCGCCGAAGTCGGTGCCGGTTTCGACATGTCCGTTCCCAACCGTTGTATAGATCTCGCCGAAGTCTTTGTCCTGCGGCACCTTGGTGAGCGCATTGACGATACCGCCGGGGCCGGAAAGGCCGAACAGCGTGGAGTTGGACCCCTTCAGCACATCGATCCGTTCCATGCCATAGGGCTCGAGGCGGCTGGCGGTAAAGGAGCCGCCGACACGCATCGGCAGCCCGTCACGGAAAGAGCCGTCGGTCGTCTGGTAGAAACCGCGGATCAAAAAGTGGTCGTAGCGGTCGTCGGAGCCGTAGATATCGGTGGAGACGCCGGGCGTGTAGGCCAGCGCCTGGTCGAGGTTGGTGACACCGCGCTCCTTCATTTCCTTGGCGGTGACGACGGAAACCGAGGCCGGCGCGTCGAGAAGCGGGGTGTCGGTCTTGCTGCTGGAGCGGGAACTCTTTGCGACAATCGTCTTGTCAATGGTGCCAGCTCGGTCGCCTTGGCCCGCAATGGTGATCTTGGCGAGCGTGGTTGCTTCCGCGTCGCCTGACTGAGCGAAAACCGGGGTTGCGGCAAGCAGCGTCGAACTCGACAGAAACGCGATCATCAGACGTCCGACGGTCGTCGTAAAGGATGTGCCCACCGGCGATACAGTCGTCCTAGCCTCGCGAAACATCACGGCAGCCCCCTGCAATCAATCTATCAAATACCTGAAAAGTCTACGGAATACCGACCAACGACCATGATCAATAAGTTGACTGGTTAACTCCTGTATTGTTTGTTGACTCCCGATGTCAACTATTGCCTACAAATTTTCCGATCTTTCCACCGGTCTTGCCGAGGCGCGCGCGGCAACCGGAGGATGCGCACGTGAAAACACCAACGCTGACCTGCCGGTCAGCGTCGGTGCCATGGAAGCGGCCTAAAGACGAGGCGGCGACGCGGCATAGTCCGACGTCAGGGCATATGTCTCAGTTACCGAGTGCGTCGCTGCCCGATATCGAATGGTTGGACAGTTCGTAATCCTCGACATGAACGAGGCATCCCTGCGGTTTCAGGAAAACGATGCCGTAGGCGCCCGGTTCATCGACGGAGAGGGAAGTATCTTCCGTATCGAATACCATCGGCTGCTGATGGACCGGGCTCTTGAATACCGAGAAAGGTATACCGCGATGGGAGCCGCCAATCGTACGGTGAACATGGCCGGCGAAGATGTGGCGGACATTGCCGTATTCGGCAAGGATATCGTAAAACTCCTCGCCGTTCCGGAGCTTGATCTTGTCCATCCCGGGAAACCCGGTGTCGAGCGGTGGGTGATGCATGAAGATGTAGACGGGCCGGTCGCCGGCACGAGTGAGGTTCTGCTTCAACCAGGCAAGCCGATTGTCGCACAGCACCCCGGCATGAACGTCCGGCGAGACGTAGGGCGGTCCGCAAAGCGTATCGAGCAAAAGCATGACACCGTTTTCGGTCTCGATCCGCTGCTGGATAAAACCGTGCTCGTCACGCGGGCTTTCGGGATAGGCGGCAATGAAGTTTTCGCGGTTGTCGTGGTTTCCGACCAGCAGGTGGACGGGAATTTCGAGCGTGTCGAGCAGTTCGCGCAGTCTCGCATAGGATTGGCGACTGCCGCGGTGCGAGAGGTCACCCGTCATCACCGCAAACTCAGCATCGCGGTGATGCAGGTTGACATGATCTATCCCTCTTGAAAGGCGCTGATAGGGATCGAGGCCGATGATCGTCTCTCCCTCCAGGACCATGTGCAGGTCGGTGAATATAATAATTTTGCTCATGCGCTACTCCTGCCTGCGATTCCCGGAATGCCTTTCGTCGGGCACCTTTCCGGTACGTACATTCCAGACCCTGCACGTCGTTTGCAACAGGTTTGCGTCAGCAGTCTGTTTGTTGGCTAACGCGACAAGACACTTGACTGCCTGCATTTTACTAGTAATGTAACGTTATAACATAATATAAAGCAATGATGGATTTCCGACCTGTGCGAGATTTTGCGAGACCCGCCCACCTTGACCGCCGTTGCAGGCCTGTCATAGATGCCATCGACGGTTCCCTTAGGATGACTCCAAGGGGATTAATAGGGAACACGGTGAGGGCCACCCGAATGGGACCAAGACCGTGACTGCCCCCGCAACTGTAAGCGGATTGCTGCTCATCCCAGGGCCTCAGGGCCATGTCACTGCGAAGGTTTCGCGGGAAGACAGATGATCGGCGCATATCCGCAAGTCAGGAGACCTGCCGTCAAGCGCTATCCCATGAACCCGGGCGGGGATGCCCGGAAAGGAACAGATATGTCTCATTTGAATTTTCGCCATAGCCTGGCGCATCTCCGGCTCGATTGGGCTTCCGACAGCTGACGTGGCAACCGCAGCTTGCCTCGCTGCCGCATACCTGCAGCACCAGGGCACTCGCTTTCCCATAAAATCGAGATATTTTTCATGCGTCAGTTTCTGTCCAGCATTACGCTTGCCTGCGGGCTTCTCGGCATGGCCGCCCCCGCATTCGCGGCAACGGTCTATCCGCTGTCCATAACCAATTGCGGTCAACAGGTGACCTTTGCCAGGGCGCCTTCGAAGATAGTGTCCATCGGCCAGGGGATGACGGAAGTTCTCCTGTCTCTCGGCCTTGCCGACAAGATCGTCGGCACGGCGGTCTGGGTGGGTCCCGTGCTTCCTCAATATGCACAGGCCAACAGCAAGATCAAAAGGCTGGCCGACAACGATCCGAGCTTCGAATCCGTCGTCGGACGCCAACCAGACTTGGTGGCTGCGGAATTCGAGTGGCATGTCGGACCGCAGGGTTCCGTCGGTAAGCGGGAGCAATTCTCCGACCTCGGAATAAATACCTATATCTCGCCGGCTGATTGTGTCGCCAAAGTCAATTCCGACGGCGGAGACGGGGTCCGCAAGCAGATGTTCAGCATGGATCTAGTCTATCAGGAGATCGCCCAGCTCTCCGAAGTCTTCGATATCAAGGACCGCGGCGATGCCCTGATCGCCGACCTTAGGAAACGCGAGGCCACCGCTGTGGCATCCGTGGAGGGTGCGGCCGCCAAGCACCTGCCGATCGTCTTCTGGTTCTCGAGCAAAGAGGTCAGGGGCGATGCCTTCATAGCCGGCAAGAACGGTGCCCCCGCTTATATGATGAAGGCCCTCGATGCGCGCAACGTCGTGACCACCGAGGAGGAATGGCCGCTTGTCGGCTGGGAAACAATATCCCAGGCGAACCCGGCCGTCATCGTCATCGCCACCATGGATCGCCGCCGCTATGCGGCAGACGATCCCAAGGTGAAGCTGGACTTCCTGCAGAACGATCCCGTCACCAGCGAAATGGACGCCGTCAGGAACAAACGATTTGTGATGATGGATGCGCAGTCCATGAACCCGACGATCCGGACGATCGACGGCATCGAGGTTCTTGCAAATGGCATCAGGTCCTTCGGTCTGGCCCGGTGAGCAACAGCGCAGTCGTAACACGGCGTAGATGGTGGGCGCTTGCAGCGCTCGCCGTTGCCGCCATCGTCGTCCTCGGATTTTCGATCAGCCTTGCCGTTTCCATCGGGGAAATCTCCATCCCGCTGCAGACGACGGCAGAGGCTGTGTCGAACCGCATCTTCGGCACGGGCTTTGCAATCGACCGTATTCACCAAGGCATCGTCTGGGATTACCGTCTCAGCCGGGCACTGGTTGCAGCCAGTGCCGGAGCCTCGCTGGCGCTCTGCGGCGCCGTGCTCCAGGCCCTGCTGCGCAACCCGCTGGCCGAACCCTATGTGCTTGGCATTTCGGCAGGCGCCTCGACAGGGGCAGTTTGCATCACGATCCTCGGGCTCGGCGCAAACGTTCTCGGGCTGTCCGGCGGAGCATTCATCGGGGCCGTCGTCGCCTTTACGCTGGTGGGCATTCTGGCCTCAGGGGCAGGCGGGTCGGGCGAGCGGATCATTCTCTGCGGCGTTGCCGGATCGCAGCTGTTCAATGCCCTGACCTCCTACATCGTCACGACGTCTGCCAATGCAGAGCAGGCGCGCGGCGTGCTGTTCTGGCTGCTCGGTTCGATGAGCGGCGTGCGCTGGCCAGACGTCTATCTCTCCGCCCCCGTGACCTTGGCGGGCTTCATCGTCTGCCTCTGCCATGTCAGGGCGCTCGACGCCTTCGTCTTTGGCGCCGACGCGGCGACCTCCCTCGGCATCCCGGTGCGCCGCGTACAGATCGTACTCCTTGGCACGACCGCCGTCATGACGGCGAGCGTCGTCAGCATGGTCGGCTCGATCGGCTTCGTCGGGCTTGTCATTCCGCACGCCGCGCGCTTCCTGGTCGGGCCGTCGCACGGCCGCCTGCTGCCGGCGACCGCCCTTGGCGGCGCGATCTTCATGGTCGGAGCCGATATTGCTTCGCGCATCATCATCCCCCAGCAGATCCTGCCGATCGGCGTCGTCACGGCTCTCTTTGGAGCGCCCGCTTTTGCCGTCATCCTCTATCGTGTCCGGAGGACCCCATGAGCATATCCGTCGACGACGTCACCTATGCAGCCGGTAACACGCTCATCGTTAACGGCATCAGCCTGGCGATCGAGCAAGGCAAGGTTCTCGGTCTGCTTGGGCCGAACGGATCGGGGAAATCCAGCCTGCTGCGCCTGATCTGCCGGTTGAGGAAGGTCCGCAGCGGCATTATACGACTTGGAGAACATGATGTGGCTAGCCTGTCGCGCAGCGAGATCTCGCGCCGCATAGGCTTCGTTGAGCAGCAATCGACGACCGACACGCCATTGACCGTCGCCGACGTCGTCCGCCTCGGTCGCACGCCCCACAGAGGATTGCTCTCCACCTGGAGCAGCGACGACGATGCCGCCGTCGAGATCGCGCTCGCCCGGGTCGACATGCAGGCCCGGGCAGCCCAACTATGGCAGACGCTGTCGGGCGGCGAGCGTCAAAGGGTGCACATTGCCCGCGCGCTGGCGCAGGCTCCGACCGAGCTACTACTCGACGAGCCGACCAACCATCTCGATATCCAGCACCAGCTGGATATCCTGTCACTTGTCGCCAAGCTGGATATCACCTGTATCGTCGCCCTTCACGACCTCAATCTTGCGGCCATGTTCTGCGACAGTCTCGTCGTCCTGCGAGACGGCAAGGTCGTCGCCGCCGGATCACCGGAAGACGTCCTCACCGAACACCTCATTCGCACGGTCTTCGGAGTAAAAGCGCACGTAGAAAAGTCCGCGATCCACGGCCGCTGCCACATCCAGTACCTGCTCGCATAGGCCTCGGGCGGCGTGGCAAATGTGTGTGGGGGGCCATCACGGCCAATACACTGCGCAACATCCGAATGTCGAAGGATAGCGGTAGCCGTGATTGAGCATTTCTGCTGCTTTGCAAGAAAGTCTTGACCTTTGAAGGTTAGGCTACGAGCTGAAAATTGACGAGCGCATATGACCAATATTTCACCACTCATCCTCTCAATCGTTGCACCCTGCTACAACGAGCAGGAGGGGATATCGGAATTCTGCCGTCGCTGCGTCGCGGCGGCTCGATCGGTAGCCGGTGAGGATTTCGAGATTGTTTTGGTCGATGACGGCTCCAGCGACGAAACTTGGAATATAATTGCTGCAATGACAGCACTCGTGCCCCAGATCCTTGGGGTACGCTTGATGCGTAATCATGGCCACCAGCTGGCGGCTACCGCTGGGCTCGCTGCATGCCGCGGCGAGCGTATCCTCTTAATCGATGCAGATCTGCAGGATCCGCCGGAACTGTTGTTGATGATGATGCCGATCATGGATCGTGGCGCCGATGTGGTCTACGGCCAGCGTTGCCAACGTCAGGGCGAAACGTGGTTCAAGCGCGCCTCGGCTTCGCTTTTTTACCGTCTTCTTTCCCGGCTGGCGTCTGTCACGATACCGCGCGACACGGGCGACTTCCGGCTGATGCGCCGCCGGGTTGTCGACATCCTGCTGGCTATGCCGGAGCGTGATCGGTTCATACGAGGGATGGTCAGCTGGATCGGCGGGCGACAAGTTGCCTTGCCCTACGAACGCGACGCACGTTTTGCCGGCGAAACCAAATATCCTCTGCACAAAATGATTGGCTTTGCGTTGGACGCCGTTACGAGTTTTTCGACAACTCCGTTGCGTGTCAGTACTATCCTAGTGGATGGAATCTAACGCTTGGTGCCCGCGTTTAACGGCGGCGATGATTTTGTCGGGATCGGCGGTCCAAGTGAAGGGCTTTGGCTTTTTGTTGTGCTCAACGAGGAAACGGTTGATGGCGGCCTGGAGATCGACGACGGAATGGAAAACGCCGCGTTTCAGACGCCGCTTCGACAGCCTGGCGAAGAAACCCTCCACCGCGTTGAGCCATGAGCTTGAAGTCGGAGTGAAGTGGAAGGTGAAACGCTCGTGACGGTCGAGCCAGGCTCTCACCTTGGGATGCTTGTGGGCAGCATAGTTGTCGAGGATGACGTGGACGGCCTTGTCGTCCGGCACCTGGGCGTTAATGGCGTTGAGGAAGCGGATGAACTCCTGATGACGATGACGCTGCATGTTGCGACCGATGACGGTGCCGTCGAGCACGTTGAGGGCGGCAAACAGCGTGGTTGTGCCGTGCCGCTTGTAGTCGTGGGTCATGGTGCCGAGCCGACCCTTCTTCATCGGCAGGCCCGGCTGGGTGCGGTCGAGCGCCTGGATTTGGCTTTTCTCATCGACCGACAACACGACGGCGTGGGCTGGCGGATCAACATAGAGGCCGACAACGTCTCGCAGCTTGTCGACGAATTTCGGGTCGTTGGACAATTTGAACTGCCGCCACCGATGAGGTGCGAGGCCATGCGCTTTCCAGATACGCCTGACTGCGCTGGCGCTGATGCCGGCGGCCGTCGCCATCATGTCGGCCGTCCAGTGCGTCGTCTCGCCCGGCGGATCAGCCAGCGTCAGGGCCACCACACGCTCGGCGACATCGGGTCCGAGCCGCACAATACGCGACGGCCGCGTCTTGTCGCGCAGGAGACCCTCGACGCCTTCTGTGGCGAAGCGCTCTTGCCAGCGCCATACGCAGGTCTTCGATTTGCCGGTCTGGCGCATAATCTCGACAGTCCCGACGCCATCGGCACTCAGCAGGATGATCTCGGCCCGCCAGACGTGCTTTTGGGGCGCATTGCGATCCCTGGTCAAGGCCATCAGGCGTTGGTGATCTGTTGGCGAAACGGTGAACGATATTCCTGTGCGCATGCGCCAGACTCGCATGCCAACCCAGCAAATGGAATCCCATACAGGACTCTTATGTCAGGCGGTAACCACTAGGGCTTGCGACTGCGGGCATTGCATTTTTGCTGCTCATCTTTTCGATCGCAAGGTGGCTCTCTGGTGACACGATCGTTGGCTGGTCCAGTATCATGTGTGCCGTCACAGCCTTCAGCGCTATCCAGTTGATATGCATTGGAATTATTGGCGAATATCTGGGGCGATTGGTGCAGGAAAGCAAACGACGGCCGATGTTCATGATCGAGAGCCTGCTGCAAAATGGACGAGATCTGACGTTAACCAGCGATTTCTCAGATTTAGACGCCGCAGGAAAGCGCAGGGCAATCGCGTCAGCCTTGCAGGATGGAGGCGAACAGCCGGAGAATGCAAGGGCAAGGGCCGTCCGATGAGGCCCGTCGACCTCGTCGTGGATATGCCCTCAGATCCACAGTCCGAAACCGTACCGAAAGGAACCGCGGTTTCGGTCCTGCAGAACACCAACACCTCGATTTTCGCCTTCCTCGGCATTGTAGGACTGATGGTGACGGCGTTCAAGTTCCCGCCGCTCCTCGATTATGCGAACCACTATACACGCATGTGGCTGATCGCAGGCGGCATTACGGAAGTCCATCTCGCGCAAATCTATGCGCTCGACTGGCACGGCACCTTCACAAATCTCGGCATAGATCTTATGGCCCATTATCTTGGACCGTTGATCGGTGTCAGTATGCTGGCACGCGCTATTCTCTTTGCAGCGATCGTGCTCCCGCCAATAGGCGCCATAATACTGCATCGTAAGGTGTTCGGCGGATCTTACTACTGGCAGATCGCAATGCTCTACCTTGCATGGTGCGCGACGCTTATCGGCGGTTTCATCAACTTCCAGATCGGCCTCGGCTTAGCATTGCTGTTTGCATCGGTCGATCTGCATTTACAGGTCAGGAACAGACGGGCGTTATTCGTCTGGCGACTTCTGGCTTCCCTGCTTTTAACGATAATGCATCTATTCTCACTGGGGTTCTACCTTGCGCTGATCTGCGGTCTCGAAATCTCCCCCCGGTTAGAACTGCGCCGTTCACTGGCCGATTGGAGCAGATTGGCCATTCGGATAGCGCTTGCATTCCTGGCTTGCGCGATTTTCCCGCTTCTGTTGTTTCTGCGGTCGCCGGTCTTACCTGGGAATGCGCTGGGATTGGAGACGATGTGGAACGCCACGCCGACCCGGCAGATGATGAACCTTTTCTCGGCGATTTGGACGTACGTCTCCGTGGTCGATGTGATGCTGCTTATCCCTGTAGTCCTGGTCTGCACCAACGCCGCCCGCACTGGCCGGTTCAGGATGCACACGGGACTTGCGATAGCGGCACTCGGTCTCACCATCATCGCCTGCCTTTCCCCCCGCAGCATGATGGGGACCGGCTGGATAAGCTGGCGCTTTCCCATAATGGCCGCACTCACGGGCATGGTGATGTTCTGTCCGCTGCCGAAACTGGCGCGACACGAGGCACGTGTCATAATGCTCGCCTTGACCCTCGTTGTCTTCGGGCGCACCGCATGGATAAGCTACAATTGGTGGCAAGGCGAAAACGACGCCAACGACGTCATATCGGTACTGGAATCAGTCCCACCGGGTTCGGCCATCCTACCTCTCGCTCATCTTGTGCTCGCCGATCCCCTGGGCGGTTGGCAGAGACACTATGCCTGGGGCGAAGACACGTTCCGACACCTACCGACATTGGCGATACCCTTCGCACAAGCCTTCGTTCCTGCAGTCTTCACGGCACGCGGCAAGCAGCCTCTCATGGTGTTGGCGCCATGGTCTTCCATTGCGGTGCCAGAAGGTAATTTATCATCGACCGGGGTACTGAGTTGCCCTTCTTGGCTCGAAAGGGAATCCGTCCTGGCGCCGTATCTGTCTAATTGGCGAAAGCGTTTTGACTATGTTCTTGTCATGAACGCAAACCAGCCGGACAAATATGTGGGATATGCACTTCCAGGCGGCTTGAAGTTGATAGGCGACAAACCCTTCGCCCAGCTTTACAAGATTGACGCGAGTTTTGTGGCGGATAAAAGCACAACATCGCCTGTAATTTGCCCCGAACCGCTCACCGCTTTTGAGTGACCACGACAGCTGCCACGCTAACAGCGAGGTCGGGAATTTGCACGGCTCGCCTAAATTTCCTGCGGCGGTTTAAGTCGTCCGTACGGGCGTGGAAAATCCGACGACGGTCAAAATCGCGCCGGTTGCGAGGACCTGTGACATGAACGAATTGGAAAACAGGGCCGCCAAGCCCTGTTTTCGGATTTGGTGAAGGCTAGTGGGCCTTAGCTTGCAGGGCGCAGCTGCAGTCGCGAGACGCCGGCGGCGACGTTCAGGCCGGTTCCCACTTCTGCGCTGAGCGGCTGCAGGCCGAAGTTCTTGGAGTTGCCGCCGACCAGTGCATTGGCGCCGAGGCCAAGGCCGACTGAAGCACCTGCCGAAGCTCCGACATAGGTGCCGGCGAGGCTACCCTGTCCGACGCTCGTCGGTGCCGTATTGACGACGACCCAGCTGAGGTAGGACTTGCCTGTGATGCCGACATCGAGACCGAGCTTGCCGATCGTCCCGGTGTAGCGTTCGACCTCACCGGTGCGCTGCTTGAACTGGCAGGTGACTGCCTTGCTTGAGCCGATTAGCAAGCCGATTCCGCCTGCCACTTCGCACGACAGGGTGCCGAGACGTTCCTTCGGTTGCGTTACCACCTGCTTTGTCGGGTGCTTGCGATGGTGGTGCGGGCTGGTGGCCGAGGCCGCAGAGCACAGGGCCAGGCTACCCGCCATGGCGAGGATGAATGCTTTCTTCATGTGATTGATCCTTTTTCAGATCTCGTTCAGCACCCACGAGACGCGAGGCTGTGAGATTTCACGTTGTTTTGCTCAGAATGAGAGGTTCAGGGCGCAGGTTCGCCCGGGGCGATCTCGATGATGCTGTGCACCGCCTTGTGCGTGAACTCGCCCGCAACCTCGACTGCTCTGGCTGCCGCACTCTGCGAATGTGCACGGCCGCTGAGGGTCACGCATCCGTTCGAAACCTCGACTTCGATCTCGCAGTCTTCGTGGCCGAAGGTATAGGCAAGCAGGCACTCGATTGCGATCCGGGTGGAGCAGTCGCTGGATGCACTGACGGCCAAGGCAGGGTAGGGCAAAAACATCATCTTGAACTCGCCTCCATGGGATTTTCGGCTCGCCAGGTCTGGCGAGCCGAATGATCGTCTCGGTTGGGTAGAGTGGCGGTCGGTTACTTGAGCGCGTCCTTGACGGCATCCATGCCCTTGCCAACGGTGCTCTGCACTTCGCCGGCAGCCTTGTCGACCTTGCCTTCTGCTTCCAGCCGCTCGTTGCCGGTCAGCTTTCCAACAGTTTCCTTGATCGTGCCCTTGAGTTCCTTTGCGGCGCCTTCGATACGGTTCTTGTCCATTGTACTATCCTTTCATTCGCGTTGTTTATCCTGACCCCGGTCTGGCCGGCGTCATGCAAATGGAGATAGCGCTCCGAACAGGCGTCTTGCAGATTGGAAAATACCAATCCCGCTAGTAGCTAGTGACCTTTTTTCGTCAATTTAGTACTTTTTTTGGCTGGGGTCGCAACGTTAGACTTGGGAGATTTACCCTGGCCCTCGGGCAAACCCGTAAAGCCCCGTTCCCTTGCCCAGATGACCGCTGCCGCCCGGCGGTTAACGCCGATCTTGGCGTAGAGCGAGGCAACGTGGTTTCGGATAGTATTCTTCGACAGGTGCAGGCGTTCTCCCATCTCCTGATCGCTGTGGCCGCTGCAGATCAGCCCCAGGATCTCCCGCTCGCGGTCACTTAGCTCGAACAGTTGCGCCGTCGGCGCGCGGCCGGTCGAACTGTGCTTAAGGGTCGCAAGACGGTCAACGATCGAACGGCTGAACCAGGAGGTATCCGCCATGACGCTTTCAATGGCCTCGACGAGCTCGGCCTCGCTGCGCCGTCGCTCGGTCACGTCCTGCAGGGCCCAGATGACGCATTGCTGGTCGTTGATTTCCACCCGCTCGGCGGAGACGAGGCATTCAGCAGCGCCCCCGGCCTTCTGCTTCATCTGCATCGGCTCGTTTCGAATAATGGTGTTGTCGCGCAGCTTTTGCTCGATTGTCCGGCGCGCGGCGACGTCCTCCCAGAGATGGAGTTCGCCGGCCGTCCGCCCGACGACCTCGCCGGCAGCATATCCGGAGATCTGCAGGAAGGCGTCGTTTGCTTCCATGAAGACGAAGTCGTCGAGCCGGGAAATGGCCGCTGGCGCAGGCGACAGCCGGAAGGATTTCGAGAACCGCTCCTCGCTTTGCCGCAGGGCATTCTGGGCCTTCCTGCGACCATCCAGATCGGCAAAGGTGAAAAGCATACAGGGTTCTTCGACCACCGAAATCGGCTCGCCGGCGACGATCACCAGCCGGTCGCCACCATCCGGCAACGGCACCAGGGCCTCGCGGTGGCGAATGACGCGGCCCTCGTTCAGCTTCGTCAATGCATCTTCGCCGGTTTCGCAGTTGGAAAACAGACCGAGGGTCTCGACGCTCTTGCCGACGACATCTTCCTTGGCAAAGCCGGTCATCTCCAGGAAGCCCTGGTTGACGCGGATGAAGCGGTGATCGTCGAGACGGCAGATCAGGCCGGGTGCCGGGTTGGCGTTGAAAGCCCGCTCGAACCTTTCCTCGGCTTCGAAGCGCGGTGTCTCGTCCCGCATGATCAGCACGAGGACATCTGGCTTGTCGCCACCATCCGAGATCGCGAGGCTGCGCACAGTGTGCACCCAGACGAGGTCGAGATCCGAAGACGGCGAGAGCTCCACCGTCACGTCGTCGACCGTCTCGCCCACGAGCAGGCGCTCGATCGGATATTGTCCCTCTTCCAGGGGGTGGTTGTTTCGGTACCGCAGCGTGAAATTGCGGCGGTAGCCCTTTGCGTCCTCGCCGAGATCCTTAACCGCCTCGACCCGGTGCATCTTCAACGCTGCTAAATTGGCCCAGGCGATCGAGCCGTCGGGATCGACAAGGATGATGCCGTCGCTCAGCCCGGCGATGAGTTCCTGGAGAATGGAGCGATTTACCCTGGGCGCCGCAACTTCGGCCATATCAACCTCCTCGTTGGAAGTCTGGGCATGTAGGCACTTTTCTTCGGGAGGAAATAGGCAAGGCGCGATCTGCGCGCTCATGCTGCACGCGGATCGAAATTTCGCGTGGCCGGATTGCAATAGGTTCGGCACGGTTAGCCCGCCCGCTGTGCACGCCGATGATAGCGCTTACGTGATTTCGTCGCGAACTTGGCCGTGGGCCACCACCGCAAAGAGGCCTGTACCCCCAATGATGTTGCCGATCAGCGCCGGCAGGATAAACCCGCCGGCAGCCTCCCAGAGCGTCGTCTGACCGCTCAAGAACAGCAGCCATGCTTCGCCCGAGCCAGCAACGACATGGCTGAACCCGCCAATCGCAATGACATAGGTGATGAGCAGGATCACCCAGAACTCGCTGCCCCTTGCATTGGGCAAGATCCATGCAATCGACGCCACCAGGAACCCGGCAGGGGTGGCGAGGAGAAGTGTCGTGACGAAGTCATGTTCAAGAGCCGTTTTCGAAATCTCCAGGGCCGCTGCCAATTGCTCGGGGCCGACAATGATCTGCGAGGCGACAAGGGCTGCCACGAAAAATGTGCCCATCATGTTGGCAAGGAATACCGCCGCCCACAGCCGGAGCAGTCGGCCGAGATTGCGAACTGTCGGGTGGGTGGCCAGCGGCAGGACCGCAGTCACCGTCGTTTCCGTGAACAGCTGGAGCTTGCCGAGGATGACGATGACGAAGCCCACAGTGTAGCCGAGCGCAACGACCAGTTCCCGCCACGGTGCATCCGGCAGACGCAAGCCAATGAACGCTTCCGCCAGAGGCGAGATGCTGATCGCCACGCCCGCTGCAAAACCGGAGAACAGCAGCGAGATGATCGGCCGGGCGAGTTCTTCGTCGCCCTGCAGCCGGATCACCTCGTGGACGACCTTGGCCGATCCCGACGTCCGCTCCGACACCGCCCGCTTGTCATCTTCTGAAATTTCTCTGGAAGGCGCGCCCTCACTGGCAGTCCCGTTCTCGCTATCGTTCGACAAACAAATCTCCTGAGGCGCGGTGCAGGCGCGGGTTGGCGTTCTTTAAAGGGGGCAGGATATTGGAGATCTTCCGACCAGTCACGCCAACTATGTTGAAGCCGCCGAGCAATCGGCCGCCGCTTGCAATTGCACAAGCCATCTCTGTACCGGGAAATGGCGCTTTCCAGCGATGAAAATAGCAATGCACATCCTGTGCAAGCAGCGCAATATCGCCGCGTGACGCAGATCATGGACGTCGTTGGACAAGCAACTGTCGGCCCGCAGCTTTGCATTGCGCCGCTCCAACTGCTTCCACGTTCAGCGCCATCGGCACGTCTACCGCGTTGCTTCACAGACCAAATGGTTTGTCAGGTGGTGGATATGATCTGTTCCTATGCCGCAGCAGCCACCGATGATCGTCGCGCCGGCTTCGATCCAATGGTTGCCCCAATTGCAATAGGATTGTGCGTCAAGGTCAGTCCTCACCGCAGAGACGACCTCGTTGGCAGCACCGTCTTCATCCTGAGAGCCGAAGGCGTTTGCATAGACGCCGAGGGGAAGCAAAGGCACTGCGGCCCGCGCGGCCCTGAGTGCGGCAGCCATTACTTCCGGCATCGAGCAATTGAATAAGAGAGCCTCGGCGCCGAGCGCGGCGGCGAGGCGAGCCGCGTCCGCGACAGTCTGGTGCGACCGGAGTTGCGGTTCAGTCATCTCTTCGGACGGAATATCGTCACGAAGCGTGAACGAAAGCCAGAGCGGCTTGCCGGTCTGGCGAATTGAAGTCGCGGCCGCGGTGGCCTCTTCCAGGCTGCTTTGCGTTTCTGCAAGCCAGAAATCGACGTAAGGGGACATCCCGCGAACGAGGACGCCGAGATAATCGGCCGCTAGTTCGGCGTTGAAAAGCTCAGGCTGATAGGATCCGAAGACGGGCGGCAGAGAGCCTGCCACCTTGACATTTGTGGCGCCCGCCGCATCGCGTGCCAAGCGTCCCGCCAACGCGGCAAGCTCCTCGCCGCGCTCGCGAAAGCGCGCTTCGCCGATGTGAAAGGGGACGATGGCATAGCTGTTGGTGGTGATGACCTTTGCACCGGCGCGGATGTAGCTGTCGTGGACCTTTCGGACCATATCAGGTGCCTCCATCAGCGCGAGGGCAGACCATTCAGGCTGACGGAAGGGAGCGCCGATGCGTTCCAGTTCGCGCCCCATTCCACCGTCGAGGATCAAGATATCAGCCATGATGTACTTTCTGTTTTTGGGTGTTGGCTCTCTGAAGTTCATGAAAGCCGGCGATGTCGTCCGCTATCGAATCCGCGATATGATCGCGAACGGCCTTCTCGGCATCCTCCGGATTCTCCTGCATCAGGGTCTCGAAGAGACGCTGGTGTTCCGCAACGAGCGGCCGCCGACGCGGCCAGTGCAGCTCCGACCAACGATAGAGCCATTCCATCTTGTCGGCGAGCTGGGCGTGGCGGCGCATCAAAAGCCGGTGGTTGGCGGCCTCGACGATGCTGGCGTGAAAGCCGAGATCTGCTTCCAGCCTTGCATCGGTGCCACCGTCCTCCGCGCCACCGAGATTGTCGAAGGCCTCCGTGATCCTCGTCGTGTCGATCGCGCACCACCTTTCTGATACGATGCGGGCTGCCAAGCCTTCGAAGGCAGCCCGCATCGAATAGATTTCAGAGATCTCGCGGGCGTCGAGATGGGCGACATGCCAGCTCGAATAGGGCGTTCGCATCACGAGTTCCTTCTCCTCGAGTGCAAAGAGAGCCGAGCGTACTGTTCCGCGGCCGACGCCGACTTGCTGCGCCAGTCCCTGCTCGGTCAGAGTGGCGCCTGGAAGAAACTCGCCGCGAACGATGGCATCGCGCAGCCAATCCACCGTATTGTCCTGCAGGCTCTTCTTGTCGATCGGTTCGCGCATCACGTACCCTCAGCGATTACGGTCGAAGTGGCCGCTGAGGAACGAGCGACAGCGATCGGACTTGGGGTTGGCGAAAACCTCTTCCGGCGTACCGTCCTCGGCGATCAGGCCCATGTCGAGGAAGATCGTGCGCGACGACACCTCGCGGGCAAAGCCCATTTCGTGGGTGACGATCAGCATGGTCATGCCGTCCTCGGCAAGGCTGCGAATGACCTTCAGCACTTCGCCGACCAGTTCCGGATCGAGCGCCGAGGTAGGCTCGTCGAAGAGGATGGCGCGAGGATGCTGCGCCAAGGCACGGGCAATGGCGACGCGCTGCTGCTGCCCGCCGGAGAGGTGAGCCGGCCAAGCATCGCGCTTTTCCGCCAACCCGACCCGCTCGAGGAGTGCCAATGCCTCCGCGATACAATCGGCCCGAGGGCGTTTCTGGACATGGATCGGCGCCTCGATGACATTTTCGAGCACGGTCCGGTGCGGCCAGAGGTTGAAGCCCTGGAAGACGAAGCCGAGATGGCTGCGCATGCGCCGGGCAGCCGCCTCCTCATTGCGCGACAGCCTTCCCGCTCTGGGGGAGATGCGGTCTGCCCCGACGGACACCGAGCCCTCATGGGGGATCTCGAGCATCGGAATGCAACGGAGTAGTGTGCTCTTTCCAGAGCCGCTGGCACCAATCAGGGAAATGACGTCCCCGTCATCAGCCGTAAGATCGATACCGCGCAGCACCTCGTTATCACCGAAGCGCTTTCGCAGACCGCTGATGGAAATTGCCGGGAGGGCGGTCATCGGTATGCTCCAAACTGCCAAGGAGAGAGGCGGCGCTCGATCCAGTCGGCGGCCCGCGTCACGAGGAGGGACAGGGCGAGGTAGATCACCGCCGCGCAGAGAAATATCTCGATCGCGCGCCAGGTTTCAGACACCAGCGCACGGGCGATGCCGGTGACCTCCATCAACGTGATGGTGCTGACCAGCGCGGTCGATTTCAGCATTGAAATGACCTCGCTTGAATAGGAGGGCAGGGCCTGGCGGAAGGCGATGGGCAGCACGATGCGTCGGGTGACTGTAAGCCGTGTCATCCCGGAGACCCTGCCGGCCTCGATGAGGCCCTTTGGCACGGCGCGCAGGCCGCCACGAATAATCTCCGTCGTGTAGGCCGCGTCGTTCAGCACCAGCGCCAGCAGGCCACACCAATAGGGTTCGCGAAAGAACGGCCAGAGGAATGTGTGCCGGATCACCCAGAAATGGGCGAGCCCGTAGTAGATCAGGAAGATCTGGATAAGTAGCGGCGTGCCCCTGAACAGGAAGACATAGGCCGAGACGAAGGCTTCACCGATGGGGTTGACGCGAATGAGATTGAAGAACAGCGCCAGGCAACCGCCACCCAGCAGCGACAGGATGCCGAGATTGAGCGTCAGCGGCAGGCCGACCAGCAGTTGCTTCTCGATATCGGCGAGGAACTGGATGTCCATCAGAAGCCTCCTGCCGATTGGCCGTGCAGGCTGCGACGTTCGATGAGGCGAAAGACCTGGCCGGAGATCGTAGTGATGACGAGGTAGACGCCGGCGCCGGCGGAATAGAACAGGAAATCCTCCTGCGTCGAGCCGGCTGCTGCCGAGACCTGGCGCATGACCTCCACCAGTCCTGTCACCGAAACGAGCGCGGACTCCTTGATGACCGACTGCCACTGGTTGCCAAGGCCGGGAATGGCCGTGGTCATCGCCTGCGGTGCAATGACGCGACGAAACAGCAGCCAGTTACCCATGCCCACGACGCGCCCCGCTTCTATCGTTCCCTTCGGGACCGATTGATAGGCGCCGCGCAGCACCTCCGACTGGTAGGCCGCCGATATCAGGCCGATGGCCAGCATGCCGGCGACGAACCCGCTGATTTCGAAGGGGCCGGCAAAGCCGAGCGCCTGTCCGACAAGCGCGACGATCTGGCGGCCTCCGAAGTAGAAGAGATAGATCACCAGAATGTCCGGCACGCCGCGCATTACGACGGTGTAGGCAACCGCGATTTTTCGCATCGGCCAGCTTCCGGCGACGCGGGCCCAAGCGACCAGCGTCCCCAGCAGCATGCCGACGATAAAGGCGCAGATGGAAACGGCAAGCGTGGTAAGGCCGGCGCGAAACAGCGCCATGCCCCATCCATCGGGCCCAAATCCAAGAAGCGCCAGGTCTGCCTGCATGTCGGCCTCAGAGCTTTGGCGTGATGACCATACCGAACCATTTCTTCGAAAGCTCAGCCAAAGAGCCGTCATCGGACATGGATTTCAGGCCCTTGTCGAGCTTCTGCTGCAAATCCTTGTTGCCCTTGCGGATAGCGACGGCCGACCCTGTCCCCATGACGCCGCCCTTGATCGACGGGCCGGTCTTGACGGCTTCGGCAGCATTCTTTTCGAGAAAGGCAGCTACATTGGTCTCCGCCGCCATGCCCGCGTCGATCCGTCCATTGAGAAGGTCGTGGTAGACATCAGGCCCGTTCGGGTACGTGCGGACCGTCACGCCCTTGTCGGCGAGATATTTGGTGAGAAACGTGCTCTGGATCGTCGACACCTGTACGCCGACAGTCTTGCCGGCCAGGACCTTGGCAATGTCGGCGATCGCTGGCTGCGTCGCTGCATCGTCGGCAAGGTCGACGGACGTTCCGTTGCCGGGCAGTTCGAGACCGCTGTCCTTGGCGACAAAGAAGGTCGAGCCTCCGGTCGTGTAGGGTAGCGAGAAGTCGATGACCTCGCGCCTTTTGTCGGTGACCGAAACGGAATCAATCACGCCGTCATACTTGCCGTCGATCACGCCCTGGATCATTCCGTCCCAAGCCTGGGGAATGATCTTCACATCGAAGCCGGCGCGTTTGCCGATCTCGTTGATCATGTCGATCTCGAAGCCCTTCAATTCGCCCGTGGGAGAGGTCATGTTGAAAGGTGGAAACGCACCCTCGGTCGCGAACACGTAGGATGTTTGGGTCTGCGCGAATGTGGCTGCAGGTGTCATGGCGATTGCGGCGATGGCAGCAAGGCCAAGGCGCAGGAAATGGCTGCGTGTGATGGTCATGAGTGTGATCCCGGATATGTAGGAGGGTATGGAATGGGTGTCAGGTGAGTAGCTCGACAGCCACGCGCGTCAAGGCGATGGCGCTCTGCTTGATGCAGGATTCGTCGGGCTGATAATCGGAATTGTGAACACGGTCGTCACGACCGGGCTGGCCGGAACCGATGAAGATTTGGATGGACGGAAGGCGTTCCGAAAAGTAGGAAAAGTCCTCTGCGCCGAAGCTGGAACCCTGCTCTACAAGTGGCAGAACGCCAAATTGCATTCCGAGCGCTTCCGTGGCACGATCGACCAGGCGGTCGTCGTTCATCAGCGGCGGTGCGCCGCGCACATAGTCGATATCGACGGATACGTTGAGTGCGGCAGCAGCACCCTGGCAGATCCGGCTGAAGGAGGCCTCTGCCAAGTCACGGGATTCCGGCGACCGGCATCGAACCGTGCCCTCGAACATGCAGCTGTCGGGAATGATGTTCTGTGTCGCGCCGCCTTGGATATGGCCGATCGTCAGTACCGCCGACGTCGAAGGATCCATCTCGCGGGAAATCAGGGTCTGCAACTGGGTGATCATGTGTGCGGCAGCGACGATGGGGTCGATGGCGGCATGCGGGCGGGCCGCATGGCCGGACTTGCCGTGGACAATCACCTTGAACTCGTCGCTGGATGCGGTGCTGGCGCCTCTGTTGAGGACGATCTTGCCAGCTGGAGTTTCCGGACGATTGTGAAAAGCCACCGCCAGGTCGGCACCGTCGGCAGCGCCATCGGCGATCATGGCGGCAGCGCCGCTCTCCTGCGTTTCCTCGGCCGGTTGAAAAATCAGCCTTATCGATCCGGCAAGCTCGGACGAAATCCTTAAAAGCGCGCTCGCAGCGCCAAGCAGCGCCGCCGTATGAATATCGTGTCCGCACGCATGCATGGCGCCGGGGATCGTTGAGGCGAAGGCAAGCCCGGTCTGCTCTGCTATCGGCAGGGCATCCATGTCGGCGCGCAGGATGACGCACGGTCCGGGACGACCGCCGGTAATGGTCGCAACCACACCTGTTCGGCCAACACCTGTCTTGGGATCAAGTCCGAGAGCCCGCAACTCGTCCGCGACGAGCTGCGCCGTCCTGAAGGTGTCGAAGCCGATTTCCGGATGCGCATGGATGTCGCGCCGGATCTCAATCAACCGCGGCTCGAGCGGCTGCAATAGATCTTCGATTATTTTCGTTGGATCGTTGGAGGGGTAAAGCATATTTCGATCCAAATCTGTCGGTTCAGAGCCTTCCCCAAGCATGCGAAAGACGGGGCTCTCTGTCAAGGATCGACAATCGATGCTTCAGCCCGCTAAAGCGCAATAAAATTCTATTTTTCTAACCAACTTCAGAATATCGTACCGATGATTGTTTTGACAAATTGACGATATGGTCGTTGTGTTCAAAGGGCTTTGTCCTTGCGCCTGATGCCGCAGAAGACGATGTTAGCCATCAACAATTGAAGCCTATTGAAGAAACGCGTCCAACTCTAAGTTATCTGGTGGCCGCTCGCAATCAGCTCCTCAGCATCTCGACCCAGCTCAGCAATCAGATCCGCGGCTTAATGAAGACGTTCGGTCTCATCATCCTGGAACGCACAGGTCGGGTATTCGTTCGCGAACATGAGAGTGGATGGGTATGGCGGCCTAGGTGTTAAGAACAAATTGCCAGATCGGCGCTCACGAGATTCAATCTAGAATCCACTGTCGCTTCTTTCCGCGACTGACTGAAATCCCTGTCCGGGACTTTGTGAAACCCGCAGTGTCGCGCTGCAGACGCCATTCCATTCAGCAAAATTGCGATTGATGGTGACGATGGTGCTCTTAGTCTTCCACGGTTGCCCGCACGGCGGAAGCCGATCACTTTGCTTGGAGCTACTGGCAGTTCGAAAGCAGTTTCAGCGCCTACGACTACCACATCGTCAATGACCGTTGGATCGAGCCGATTTCCAAAGCTCTGCTTCCCGCTTCATCGTCGGAAGTCAAATAGGGAAGTACGATGTAGTTTACGTCCTCATCACGGCCCAAAGAGTTCCGTGGGGGGAGCTTCCACGGGATTGGGGTCGCTTCAAGCGATAAACTCACACTATTCGATCGAGTTTATTGCCGCTTAAGCTTGTCGGTGCGTCGCTCCCCCGGTCAGGTCAAATAGTGAACGACGAGGTAGAGAGCCGCGGCAATGCCAGTACCGGCGCATAGCAATGTGCTTGTCGATCGAAATGCCGCCCCGCTCTGACCAACGGGGATATTTATCGGTCCCTTGGCGGGAGCAGGGGATGTGATCGCAAGGGTCTGCGTTGCGGTTGACGATGACGTAGAGATACCCGGACGGACGAAACTCGGATCGGTCCCACCGCAGGTCGGAACAATTACTTTCGTGCCGGTGTTCTCATCGGCCTTCACGTTGAAGGTCAGCGTTTCACTTTTGCACATTTCCCCGTAAACTTTTGCCGCAGCGGTCGCTTCGTCATCCGCCTCGATCAACGAGGTATGTGTGACCAGAAAATACGGCATTGCTCACCTGTCGAAATCTGCTCTTACACAGTATGGCTGCGGTCGTACATGTCGCATGATATGCGCGGATTTATTCGGGGCGGACTCGATAGCTACACTATTTGATAAATTCGCAGCCAATTAACGGCCTTCCCCAGTGGAACAGTCAGCCAACATAGAAGGGTGGAAATTAGTAGGATTGAAAAGGGCCCGCCGGGCAGTGGATGGCGGGCCCTCTTTGGCACAGACGCGCTACAAATTGTGACATCGGCACTGTAACTTGCGATGGTTAACAAATTTCGGACGACTATTGGGGAAAGCGCTATCGAATATGCGATAGTTACAGCTAGCGCTCGCCAAAGCGCTCAAGCATTTCTCGCAGCTGCTGGTTCTGCTGAACCAGATGCGCCTGTAGCTTCACGGCTGGTTGGCCGGCAACCTGCTTATCTCAGCTATCACGGCTCTGTCGCCCGTCAGCCACGCCCAGTTGGCTCCGAAGCCTTTCGTAATGTGCGCGTTTTGCTTCGTACATCTTGAGGTCTGCGCGTTTAACGACGTCTTCCATGGAGTCGTCGGCGAGACTGGTTGCGACACCGCATGAGATGCTGAGGGGCATGCTGGAATAAAATTGGTTGTTGATCGACAGCAGTTCGTTGATGGTTTCAACGGCTATGCTTGCGGCCTTGGCGTCTGCGCCTGGCATCAGAACTGCGAACTCGTCGCCGCCGATGCGACAGGCATGGTTCGGGGGTGAAATCGCGCCGCTCAGAATTTCGCCGAACCGCCTCAGCAGAGCGTCACCCACGTCATGCCCGTGCTCGTCATTGGCGCGTTTCAGGCCGTTGAGGTCGATGATGATGGCCGAGACGGGTTGAAGCGATTTCCGCTCCAGACGGCTCAATTCTTCGCTGTAAAAAGCGCGATTGTAGAGCTTTGTCAGGACATCGTGTTTGCCGAGATATTCTAGATAGGCTTCCGCCTTCTTGCGGGCAGTAATGTCAGCGAGTGCGACCTGCACCCTCGACCAATCGCGTTCGTAACCGGGGAAGACGGAAAAGTGCAGCAGGATGTGACGGGGCGACCCATCGAGCGCATAATTGACGACCTCGCGATGGTGATGCAGGTTGCCATTCCACAACTCCATCAGTTGCTCCCGAAACGGCTTTTCCATATCGTCCCGGAAAATCTCGGTGATCCGCTGAAGAAGTTGCGACCGATCCGCCGCGCAGAAGAGATCGAGTGTCGCCTGATTGACGTCCAGCACGCGGATCTCGCTCATGCATTGCCTGACGAATTCCGGATGGACGTCCATGAAAGTGCGGAAATCCGTTATCCCGCGATCCCGTATGGTTTCCAGCAATGTCCTGATCTGGCTGAAGTCTTCAATCCAGAGAGATACGGGAGAATGTTCGAATATCCCTTCGGCGTAGCTGCGTTGCGCAATCTCTGCGCGGCGGGCCGTCTCACGGTCCGTGACGTCTTCAGTCGTCAGCAACACCCTTGAGAGCGTCTCTTCGGCGCCCGGCATAATCATGCCGCGAAGCTGAATATCAAGCCTTCGGCCAGTCAGGGTGTAATTCACCGTCGCGCTTGAAAACGATGGCTTGCCGTCAAAAAGCGCTGCAAGCTCGTTCACATGCGTCTCGAGCATGTCGTCACGAAACACGGTGGCCATATTCGCCCGGAGATGTTCGACGTCTCTGGCCTCGACCAGATCGAGCGTCCACCTGTTGACGTCGAGGAGGCGAATGCGCCTGGAGCATTCGGCGACACGGGACAGATCCTCTTGCAAGAATCCTCGAATATCGGTTACGCCTTCCAATCGCCAGTCATCGAATAGCTTTTTCACCTCGCTGAAATCTTCGATCCACATGGCGATCGGGGCGAGGTTGAAAAGTTCGGAATCAGGCACAGACGACATCACGTGTCCTTAGCGTCAATCGAGTAGGCTTCGTTTTATACAGTCTGCTATTAACGAACGGTTGGGGACGGCACGATGACGGCTTTTTCCACCACCACCGCGCTCTTGGTGTCCGTGGCCGATATCGGCACTCCCGATCGATCCATTTAGGCGGGTCGGCAGCGTTTCCAATGTCAACGGCTTTGCAACGATTTATATTCCTCAAGAAATTGAGACGCACCCTAGCTCTGGCATGGCCTTTTCAGCGATGCCAGGTGCGCTATGGTAAACACACCCGGATGGACGATAGCCGGGCAGTCGTGCGGCGCGACGAGAGGAAGCGTATATGGCATTGGATGCGGCTGGTATGAGCGCGGAAGGCTTCTCACATGTGCGTGTCATAGTCGGGATGGTTCTTGGCTTAAGTCTGGCGAGATTGGTCAATGGCCTGACGCGCTTCGTGCAGCACCCGGGAAGTATCAAGATCTACCCGATCCATTTGGGCTGGGTCGTTTTCCTTCTCATCACCATCATTCATTTCTGGTGGTACGAATTCAATCTCAGGCTGGTCCCGATATGGACCTTCCCGATTTACTTCTTCCTGATTGTCTATGCGATGCTCTACGCGGCGTTGACAGCCCTGCTTTTCCCCGATCAGATGAGTGAATACAGCGGCTACGAGCAATATTTTGAAGCTCGCAAACGCTGGTTCTATGGCGTTTTCGCCCTGACGTTCATCATCGACCTCGGCGACAGCCTGATAAAGGGATCAGACTATTTTGCAGCCCTCGGAACCGAATATCTTTTTCGCCAGTCCATATTTGCGTTCTGCGCCGTAGCCGCGATGTTCGTGCCTGGCAAAGGTTTCCAGGCACTGTTTCTCATCGTCGGAACGCTCTACCAGATCAGCTGGATTCTGAGAGTTTACGATCTGCTCTAACAGCAATCCTCGTCACGAAAACCCAAGACCACCGCGGTCTGGCCGAGCGGGAGATCATGTCGCAGCATCAGCCTATTTTGATGCCCAAATGTTTGAACTGAAATGCTGCAATCGCCATTCGATCCACGCGCATGGACCGCCCGGGTTTGTCGCAGGACCCACCTCGAGAGACGCAGGGTCTATGTCCCCGCAAGACGGCGAACAAATTTTCTCCTGAAGTCTCTGCCCGTGCCGTGCGAACGGTGCCAGAGCAGGTCACATGACGCCCGGCATCCGTCGCAGTGCGCTGCCCTTTCCTTTATCGCAGAATAGATCGGCCGCTCGGCACAGACGCTCAAGGCGTGCACGAAGAAGGCACAGGTCGAGGGAGGCAAGCGGGCAGGCCTGCCACACGACGTGACCGAGACGGTGAAGGCTCCGGAACGGGAGAGCCGGGGGAGGTCGTCACGAGAACGAGAATTTGCGCAAAGCCTCTACAAATTTTGGATTGGACCTATCCCTGCAGCCCAGCCTTTGGTCACAATCGGACAATGTTCGATTTTCCCAAGCGGTAAAGCAACTAGATGAGGACATGAAACGGGAAGCTGGGCCCCAGCGACGAAGTCACCGATAAACATCGTCCCCGTCTGTTGAATTTAAGTGAGATGTTGGCGCTCCCTCCGGTCTTTGTCATGACCGGCATGCTGGGACTGGTCGCAGCCGTTCTTTGGGCGACGATCTACAGGGATCTCGACACTTCAAAGGCACCAATCAAGCCGAACTCAATCTCATCAAAGAGAGGGGAGGGGTGCCGGAACTGAGCGACCGACTACAAAGCGAGCAGGCAGGAAGGAGTGCATTTTCGTGGCACGACCTGAAATTTGTCCTGAGCAAGAAGAAGGTGTGGGGGATCTACATCGGACAATTCAGCTATCTGGCATCGGCCAATTTTTTCTTGACGTGGTTTCCGACCTACCTTGTTCAGTATCGCCACCTGGATTTTATCAAGGCGGGATTTTACGCATCAGTACCGTTTCTTGCCGGGTTTGCTGGCGTGTTGGTGTCGGGCTTCCTGTCAGATGCGCTGCTTCGGGCAGAATTCAGCCTCAGTGCATCGCGCAAAATTCCGGTCCTCACCGGCATCGCTTTGTCCATACTGATCATTGGTGCTCAGTTCGATGATAGCCCGCCGTTGATTATCCTCTTTTTGGCAATCGCGTTCTTTGGCACCGGCATGGCTTCGATCACCTGGTCTTACGTTTCAGCGCGGGCGCCGGAGCGCCTTGCCTTCATCGAGGCGGCGGCCGTAAAAATGCAAACCCGTCTACTCCGCTAGCGGATGTCGCTCGAGATAGGTAATCGACAACAGAAACCGGTGGATGCTGACGGCTTTTACCGAATGTCGGATCCGGCTTGCGCCCCTCAGGCGCCGACGGCTGTGATCCGCGAACAATCGCCGGCCCCGAGCACATCAGGAGCCGCGTGGACATCGCTTGCAGTCCAACTGCGGATGTCAAACGTCGGCGCAAGTCAGAAAGTTGTTCAACCAGTTACCAGGTATCGGGCTTGGGGCACATGAACTGGTTTGCCAATTCCCGCACGCTTGAAATCAGGCACTTCAAATCGGGCTCGTGGACGGCTGCCGCGGCTGCGCCGGGGGAGAACCAGCGAAGTTCCCGTTCATCCTTCTGAGGGAACTGGCTGTCCAGTCCGAGAACGTTGAGAAGATGGACCTGAACAACGGTCAGGACGCTCTCCTCCTCACTCAGCTTTTTCTTGTAGGTGTAGTAGCCACAAGGCTTCTTGCGGACCCGCCCTCGGACCCCGGCTTCGTGCCATGCCTCACGCTGGGCGACTTCGTGAGGTTTTTTCTTGGCAAAGCCCCAGCCTTTCGGGATGATCCAGCGGCCAGAATTACGGCTCGTGATCAGCAGGACCTGAATGGGCTCTTCCCAGCCGGGCACAAGCCTGAAGCAAAGGGCAGCATATTGCTTGTCGGTAGCCGACGATCGCGGCGCGCATCGTCGGCGTTTTTTCTTCTCATTCAGCATTGGTCCAGCAACTCAACGAGAAAGACTTTGTCGGCAAGCATCGGATTGCCGGTTGGGACGACGTGACGGTGCCTGCGCTTGAAAGCGATTGCTTGCACAAAAAGGGTCAATACACCGACCATGCCTCCGTCCACGATTGCCATCATGCGGGGCCTTGCGCGGCATCGCTTGTCAACCAGGCCTTGAATGCCTCGACTTCGTCTGTCTGAATTGCGCCGACCCCGGCTTCTTTCAGCGCTCCCCAAACCTGACTTGGTTCGCTTAACGCCCGTGTGTCGTTGTAGGCGAGGCAATGGGAGACATCGAGCGTGTTGATCCACAGCCGGATGTTCTGGCGCTCCAGTTCTTCGCGGCCTGCGGCGAGATCGGCGATGTCGGAGAACTTCACTTCGATCATCGGCGCGCGAAGCCGTTTGATACGGCGGAGATCCTCTGCAAATTTGCCGTTCGGACGCACCTGGAACATCGGCATATGTGGAATACGTCCGAACCAGTCCTGGTCGATGAGCGCGAAACGGTCCGCCGTCGGATCAATATCCGTCTTTACCAGAACTTGTCTCTCCATTCCGAGCCTCAGCACCGTACTCATGACGAGCGGCAGATCACGGATGAACTTCGTATCGATATTGATGGCAATGCGTCCGCGCGCTTCTTCGAGCATTTCTGCAAGGGTTGGCACGCACTCGTCGGTGGCGGTTGCATGCGCTCCACCGGCGCCAGCGCGCAGCATGGCGCGACGGAGGGAAGAAAACGGCATGTTGCCAACTTTCCCCGTTGCCGTTGTCGTTCGATCGAGAGTTTCGTCATGAATGACCACAAGCACCCCGTCGGCGGACGACTGGGCGTCGATTTCCACCATCTCGACGCCGAGCGCGATTGCAGCACGAATGGAGGCAAGCGAGTTTTCCGCCGTCGTCTTCCAGACGCCCCGATGGGCGATGGTCAGGATCGCGGGGTTGCTGCGCGTCGTCATCTCGAGGACGTCGCCGTGGAAAGCAGGAATACGGTTAGTGGCAGGCGCGTGTTGCATAGTTTTCGGCTTTCGACAGGTTGGGACGCATCAGATCTTGCCCATGCCCGCTGCCATCAGGTCGTCGCGCAGGATGCGGCCGGCAATGATGAAAACGATGAGCGCAGGCAGGAGGAGGATGAAGGAGATGATAGAGGCCAGCGGGAGTTGTATCGAATAGGGATCAAGATACATGTAGAGCTTGATCGGCAGCGTCTCGACGACCGGCGCGCCGACGATGAAGGACTTGTCGAATTCCTCGAAACTGCCGATGAACGACATCAGTCCACCGGCGAGAAGCCCGGGGACGGCAAGTGGCAGTATGATGTGGGCAACGATGCCGGCAGTGCCCGCGCCAAGCGAGCGTGCGGCATGGATCACGTCGTCAGGAATGGTTTCGAGCGTTGCGCTCATCAGCCGGATCATCAGCGGCAAGGTGCCGACGATCTGCACGAGGACCACGCCTAAGATGGAGTAAGAGAGCCCGAGCGTCATGAAGAGCTTCCCGATGCCGATCGCCACAACGAGGCCCGGAATGATGATCGGCGCAAGAATGAAGATCTCCACCAACCGCTTGAGGCGGAATGGAAAGCGGGCCATCGCCCAAGCCGTGGGGAGCGCCAGGAAGGCCGTTGCCGATGTCACCACCACGGCAATCAGGATACTGTTGATGGCGGCCCGCAGAAGGCCCGGATCTGACAGGATGATCCTCCAGCGGCTTGCGGTATAGTTCCGCGGCACGACAAGCGGCGGCTGCCATCCGTCCGCAATGCTCCAGAGGAACATCAGTGCCAGTGGCAGCGCAATGGCAAGAAAAAGGGCGCCGTAAAGGCCGATCGCCACCGGGAGACGATCTTCCTGTGTGAAGTAGCGGCGACGGCGCGGTGGTGCCGCGGCAATGGAGAGCGTCATTGATGGCCTCCCTTCGCATTTCCGGCGCCGATACGATCGGTCAGCGCGTAATAGGCCATCAGGACCAGAACCGCGAAGAGGCTCAGCAACATGCCCATCGCATAGACCTGCGGAAAATGTCCCTGATTGAACTCGTTGACCATCAGGACCGACATCGGCCGGGCAACGGGCGGACCGACGATATCGGGAATGGCATATGAGCCCATCGAGCCGATGAAGGTCAGAAGAATTGCAGCGGTGATACCGGGCATGGCAAGCGGCACCTCGACGAACAGGAACGTCTTGATCTGCGATGCGCCGAGGGTTCGCGATGCAAAACGGATGTCGTCGGGAATGGCCGCGAAAGCGCTGGTGATGATCAAGGTCATGAACGGGATCTGTTTCCAGACGCTGGCCAGAATGACGCCAACGCCCCAGTCGTCGCGCACCAGCTTGGGAAGGCCGAGGCCAAAAGGTGCGATGATACGATCGACAAATCCGCCGCGTTCGAACATCACGATGACCATCAAGCCGACGATAATGCCGGGCACCGCCATGGGAAGTTTGTACAGGCCGCTGAAAAGCTTGCGTCCGAGAAAGCTCCTGCGGATCAAAAGAGCGAGTGGCACCGACACGAGAATGGAAACGATAACGGGTGCGACGCCGTAATAGATCGACGTCTTGAGGCCGCGCAGCATGGACGGCCTGGTAAATATCCGAACATACCACTGCAGCGTCAACACTCCGTCGTCATTGAGAAAGCTGCCAACCAAGGTGGAAAACAGCGGCCCGCCAAAGAAGAGCAGCAAATAGCCAACGCCCGGCGCCAGCAACAGCGGCACAAAGAAGCGCCGGTCTCGAAGAAGAACGCCCATCATGCCGCTTCCCTTGCTGGCCGGTCATCGAGACGATGGGCGACGTCGGGAAGAGCGAGCGCGACCCTGTTGCCGACCTCGATCAGGTTGTCGGCCCCGGCCTTGCTGACCTTGATCACATGGCCGGCAATCGAGATGGTGTAGAGCGCGCTGGCACCCAGGAAGGAAAGGGCGGTGACAGTGCCGGGTCCCTCGGCGTCGACAATGATTTTGATATTTTCCGGTCGCACGGAAATCTGGGCCGCGCCCGCAGACCCGGAATCGAGCAACACCGACTGCCCCCAGGGAAGCCGCGCATGTCTGCCATCGGCATGGACGGCGATGATGTTGGTCTGACCGAGGAAGCCTGCCGTGAATGCGTGCCTCGGCGAGCGGTAGAGATCGAGCGGCGTGCCAATCTCCACCACCCGGCCTTCGTTCATGACGACGATGCGGTCCGACATCGCCATCGCTTCGGCCTGGTCGTGGGTGACATAGAGGCTGGTGGTGCCGATGCGCCTGTGCAGTTCGACCAGTTCTTGGCGCAGTATTTCGCGCAGCTTGGCGTCGAGGTTCGACAGTGGCTCATCGAACAGCAGCAAGCCGGGCTGCATGACAATGGCCCGTGCCAGGGCAACGCGCTGCTGCTGCCCGCCCGAAAGCTGACGCGGCATGCGATCGACAAGTCCGGTCAGGTTGCAGATCTCAAGCGCATGGGCAATGCGGCGCTCGCGCTCCCCTGGGGGTACCTTTTTCATCCTGAGCCCGAAACCGAGATTTTTCGCCACGGACATGTGGGGAAACAGTGCGTAGGACTGAAAGACCATCGCTATGTCACGCGCTTCCGGCGGCGCCGTATCGATCCGCCGCCCGGCCAGGTGAACTTTTCCGCTGCTCGGTGTCGTGATGCCCGCCAGAATGCGAAGGAGCGTCGACTTCCCGCATCCAGACGGTCCGAGAATGGTTACGAATTCGCCCCGCTCAACGGTGATTGAAACCGGATGCAACGCCCGGCTCAGGCCGTAGGCCTTGGATATATCGGTGATTTCGAGTTCGCTCATGGCTATCTACTCCGGGCGGGCGCGCTGATGGTCCTTGATCGACGGAGATCACAGCACGGCTGATGGGCCGATCTGAGATGTCTCCGGTCGGTTGGCCGCTACTGGTTGAGCACTTTTTCGTCCAGTGCCTCGCCGAGCGCGGTCGACATATCCCAGAAGGCTGGCACCGAGAGGCGCGGATAGACGCTGGCCGGCAGCATGTGGGTTTGGGCGGATGCGGAGATCAGGTTGTCCGTCACGTCGGTGCGAGGGGACCGCGAGGCCTTGTTTTCCAACTTCCAAAGCTGGAATTCCTTGCTCATCGCCATGTCGACCAGCAGGAGTGCTGCCGCAACATGCTTGGCGTTGGCTGGCACGATCATGGCGTCGCCCGAACCGACCTGGCCTTTTTCCAGCAAGGTGAGGCGAAAGGTATCGGGCAGTTGTTTCGTCGAGAGGAAGGTCATCACCTGGTCTTCCCAGACCGTGCCCATGTACAACTGTTGATTATTGATCAGGTTGAGTGTGTCGGCATTGCCATTGGTGAGTTCGGCGACGGACAGCAGGCGGCGGTAGTAGCTCCACACCGGATCGAGACAATCCGATTTCATAGCCCAATCTTCGGCTTCCTGAGCGGTCTGGGCATAGTTGGTCAATTGCTTGCGGCAATCACCGGTGAGGTAGCTGAGCGCCACGGAGTAGATGAACCCGCTGCCGGATCCACCCTTGGACGGAAGGGTGACGCCAAGACGTTTTGGATGCTTCTCGGCCCACACGAGCAGTTCGTCGAAATTCTTCGGGACTTCCTCCGGCTTGACGAAAGCAGCGTCATAGCCGATCGCCGTCTGATTGAGGTGAACCAACGGAAAGCTGCCGCCGTGCGGTTTGCCGAAAACAGTGTCGGCAAGCGTCGGATCGTAGCTCCTCATATTCGGCAAGATCTTGGTCAGCGCAATATTGCCTATCACGCCTTTCGAAGAGAGAAGCGGAAAGCTTCCCCCTCCTGTGAAATAGGCATCCACAGGCGCATCCTGCCCGGCCTGCTGAACGACAATGAGTTGCTGGTTGGCCTGCTCGCCATTGACGTCGTGATATTCGACGTTGATGCCATATTTGGCTTTGAAGCGGGTGATTAGTTCCTGCCACGTATCGCTGAAGCTGCCAGCGAAATTGTACATCGTTACCGTACCCTCGGCGTTCGCGGCGGGAACAACGATGTCGTAGAAATTGTCGCGGGTCACCTTTGCCAGATCGAAGTCGAGATTTTTCATATTCGTATCTGCTGCCATACAAGGCGAAGCAAACATCGCCAGTAAGGCAATCGCACAGGACTTCAATGACATGGGTTCCCCTCAGCCGCATTGGAAGATGGGGCTAAATACTACACATTAGGTGTAATATTTATGACAGTTTCGTGAAGTCTGCTTGAGAGCGATACTCACCGTTGCAGATAATAAGCCTACCGGTTAATCCAGACGCCATGGTTTCAGCAACAGACGCCTCTTTTGAGCTCGATCGCCGCCCTCTCGCCAGCGATAATGAGCGATTGATACTTGATATCGTCAGACGGCACGGGCCGATCGCGCGTGCGACAATTACTGCGCACACAAACCTGGCCCAGCAATCGGTTCACCGGCTGGTCGAGGGGCTGATTGAGCGCGGGTTGCTCCAGACCGGCAAACCGCTACGAGGCAGCCGGGGCCAGCCAAGCCCGACGATTGAACTGGTCAAGACCGCAGTCTTTTCGATCGGGATATCAATCAATACCGATTCGGCGGTGTTGTGCATCTCGGACTTCGGCTGTGGCGTCGTTGCCCAGGAGAAGCTTTCAATCGCACCGCATGACCGGACGGAAACACTGGTCGCCCTGACCCGGACACTGGATGCGTTGCTTGTGAAGCACGCAATTGCACGCGAACGGCTGATTGGCCTCGGCTTTTCCATGTCCGGCTTTTTCGTTTCGAAAAACCACATTTTCAATGCACCGGAACCATTGCGGCAATGGTCCCTGATCGATCTTCAGCCGATCATGGAAAGTGCATTCCGATTGCCTGTCTGGTTGGAGAATAATGGAACCACGGGCGCGATCGGCGAGAGCCTTCGCGGCGTCGGTCTGTGGTGCCAGACATTTGCCTATCTCTCGTTCAATTACGGATTCGGCGGCGGCCTCATCCTCGATGGCAAGCCATTCCATGGTTTCTATGGAAACGCTGGCGAATTGAGCGGCATTTACAACGCGGATGAGGCAGCGCGCAGGCCGGCGCTTCAGTATCTCATGCAGAGGCTGCTGGAGAACGGCGTTGATGTCTCGTCGGTGGAGATGCTCTGCGAAACGTTCGATCCGGCGTGGCCGGGCGTCAGCGACTGGCTGACGGAAGTAATGCCGCAACTCAATCGGCTCATCGCAAGCTTGATTGCGGTCATCGACCCCCAGGCGATCGTGCTCGGCGGCCAGTTGCCTCGCGCGCTCGGAAACATGATGATCGAACGCGCCGTCATGCCCTCGACGCGCAAGCACCGCTACGACATTGGACCGCAGGAGGCCAAACTTCTCCTTAGCCAGACCGATGGCGATGCAGCAGCTCTCGGCGCCACCCTATTGCCGCTCAAAGTCCGATATTTCCTTTAGAGACTATCTCAAAGCCTCGAGCATCCCGACCCGCGCCACGTATCTAGCCCGTCAGCGCTGCATGGACGGATAGTCGCTTGCGAACGCATAAAGGACCGCCGGCGCGAGCCAATCAGCGTTCGACGGCAGGCCAGACTCGAAGCCATCTGATGATGGATCGGCCTCATGCGGCCATAAATTGTAGTCCGCTCACCCGGTTTCTCGTCGCCTGCCGGGTCGCACGTTGCAAATGAGCAATGTCCCAACATCGCTTTGTACCTAAATTGCATCACCGAGTAAGTCGGCGTATTTTCTGTGTAACGGCTGGCGTTTCAGCGGATCGTCCAATGCCCAAATGCATCCGATATGCGTTGGCGCTCGCGACCCGGTTTGTAATCACTCCCCCGCGCAAATCTGTTTGACGCGCATTTTCACTTGTCGGCAGGCTCATTATTAGCCTGCTACATTTATGGGGGTTGATACGTGAATATGGTAAAACCGCTTCTGGGCTTTGGGTCCGCGCTCTTTGCAATCTCCCTTGCCCACGCTGCCAATGCAGCGGATGCAGCAATTGCTGCAGAGCCCGAGCAGCTTGAATATGTTCGTCTCTGCGACGCCTATGGCGCAGGCTATTTCTTCATTCCAGGCACTGAAACCTGCCTCAAGATCAGTGGCACGGTGCGAACCGAGGGAAAATGGCATAATCCGTATAACCCGGGAACGGGTGGCGACTACGGCACGCTTTGGCACTCGCGCGCCCAGATCGCGGTCGATACCGCATCGGATACCGAATACGGCGCGCTGAAGACAGACAGCATCTACCGCTTCGACTGGCAGGAAGGCGTGACAACCGATAAACTGGTCTGGGCCAATATCAGTCTGGCTGGCTTTACCATTGGCAAGATAGATTCGGCATATAACCTTTACATGGGTTACGCCGGAAACGTCATGAACGACGATATCGTCTATGACGGCCCGCCCGAAATCAACCAGATTACCTACAACTACGATGCCGGAAACGGCATCACGGCTGTCGTTTCGCTGGAAGATACGAACTCTGGCGCTGACCTGTCCGCCTATAACGGCGCCTGGGTCCAGTCCAAGACCAACGAATATATTCCGAACGCCGTTGCCGGTATTGGTTTTAAATCCGGTGCCTGGCAGATCCGCTTTGTCGGTGGTTACGATGCTATCGTTGAAGAAGGAGCCGTCAAAGCGCGCGTCGATGCAGATTTCGGCATCTTTAAAGCGTTTCTGATGGGCGGTTGGAACACGGACGGCAACAAGCTCAACAAATATGCCGGCTCGAACCTTGATCCGTCGGCTTGCCCGGCTGGCCATGCCGAACTGTGCGGCTGGGGCGACTGGGCATTGTGGACCGGCGTCACTCTGCCGATCGACGAGAAACTGCAGGCAAATGGCCAGGTAGCCTTCGCCGACTCGAAAATCCTTCAGGTGACAACCAATATTCGGTGGAGCCCGGTTAAAAACATGCTGGTCGAGCCGGAAGTTACCTATACCAAGTTCGACTCGGTAAATCAGGAGCAATGGGCTGGCATCCTGCGCCTGCAACGCAGCTTCTAGTGCGACGACAATTACTCTGAGACAAACAGGAGAAGCCTGGCATTTCGCCCGGCTTCTCCAACACGCTTCGAGCCGAAGTCTGCAACTTTGTTGCCAACAGCGCTCGATGTGCCGCTTACGACTTTCATACGAGTGCCGAGATGGAATGGTAAAACTGCTCTCGGCGCGCAGAGATGCCTACATCCTCTGTTCCTGATGGCTCACCTGAGCGGAGATGCAAAATGAAATCAAATGAAGTCGCCAACTGCTGGGAGGCCAACGCCGAAGCCTGGACCCGGCTGACCCGTGCTGGCTATGATGTCTATCGCGACGTTCTCAATACGCCGGCTTTCCTGGATATGCTCCCTCCGGTGGCTAACCTGAAGGGGCTGGACCTGGGCTGTGGCGAAGGGACGAACACGCGTGCGGTCGCACGTCTCGGTGCACACCTTACCGGGCTCGATATCGCGCCAACTTTCATCCGACATGCCCGCGAGGCGGAGCAGCAGGATCCCATCGGTATCGACTACGTGCTGGGCGATGGCCTGACGATCGATTTTCCGGATGCGAGCTTCGATTTTGTCGTCGCCTTCATGTCGATGATGGATATGGCAGATCAACGAGCGGTCTTCTCCGAGGTGCAAAGGGTATTGAAGCTGGGTGGATTCTTCCAGTTCTCGATTTTACACCCATGCTTTGTACCGCCAACCCGGAAGAATATTCGCAACGAAGCAGGCGAACCCATCGCTGTGCAGGTCGCGGACTATTTTGAAGAACCGGACGGCCAGATTGAGCGATGGACCTTCTCCGCGATACCCGCAGAACAGCGGGTGACGGAGAAGCCCTTCGAGGTACCGAGATTTCATCGAACGTTGACCACTTGGGTATCGATGATCGTCGAAGCCGGGCTGCAAATTGAAGCGTTTGGCGAACCTCGCGCAACCAAACAAGTCGCCAAATCTCAGCCATCTGTGGCGGACACGCGCATTGCCCCACTCTTTCTCCACATCAGAGCACGAAAGCCGTAGGCTCGTCGTTGACCGCTCCTGGGACGAGAACATCAGCACGCCGGATCTGCCTACGGTTTCGCAATGAACCCTCTTGCATGGCGGTGATGCGGCAGGGGCCGTTTCGCTACAAATCCTGCGATTTTGGTCGTTCGAGCTTCGTCCAGCTGGACTTCGAGGCAAGGCGGTTGATCGGGCGTTCCACCAGCAGGTAACAGACTTCTGCGATGGCAAGGGCAGCGACGATTGAAACGATGGCGTTCATGTGGCCCAACCGGTCGAACTTGAGGACGGCGGCGAGCACGATGCCGTGGGTGAGATAGAGCGAATAGGACGCATCGCCGAGTTTCTCCAGAGGCGACAGCAGGCGCGCGGGCCAGCGCCCGCAATCCTCGAGCGCAATGCAGCTTGCAAGCAGCAGCCCGGCGGGTAGCCCCCAGACGATAATGCGGTAGGGCGTCATGTCGATGTGGGCAACGGCTGTTGCGGCCAGGAGGACGACGCTGCCGGCCAGGCCTATCAGTGCGACGCCAGCGGGGATGGGTTTGCGCAACTGTGAAATGCCGAGACCGAGGACAAACTCCAGCAGCATCGGCGTGGTCCACTGGATCATGGCGGGCGCCTGCCAGTCGTAGAGGCCGAGGGCGACCAGTGCGCAGAGCAGGGCGGAGGCGACGACAATCGGACGGGTGGTGAAAAGTGCCGCCGCAAAGACGGCATAAAAAAGCATTTCAAGGTTCAGTGTCCAACCCGGCACGAACAGCGGCCAGATGTGACCGCCGGGGTCCAAATGCGGAATGAACAGCATCGATAGGATGATCCGCCGGGCATCGAACGAGAAGTTTGACAGTAGGCCGAGGGCCGATGCGCCGCAGACGGCAAAGGTGACGAGCCAGTAGAGCGGGGCTATCCTCAGCAATCTTCTGGCCAGGAAAACACGCGGCGTCTCGCGCGTCCCGACGGTGCCCATGATGAAGCCCGAGATCAAAAAGAATATGTCGATGCCAGCTCCACCAGCATCAAAAGCGCCGTCGCTTAAATGATAGAAAAGGACAAGAAGGGCTGCAATTGCCCTCAGGCTCTGTACAGAACGTAATTTTTTCAAAATGAAATCCAGGTACGGTTGCTCTTCAAAGACGAGCGATAGCCCCGTGACGTGACCATATTGTGCCGTTCTGTCATTGGGGTAGCGGTGGCTGATTTTGCCACCATCGCCCGTTGCGTCATGCCATCCTCGTTGACTGGTGTAGCATGGTGGTCAGTTTGACCAGCTGAAAGCCTCACCACGGCTCGTCTTCGAGCCAACTATAGAGGATCAGCGAAAAGATTAGCGCTATTTCCGTATCTGCCAGGTGAAGGCCTGTTGACCGCACTGTGCTGCTTGCCCAAAGATACAGTCGCGCACTTGGGAGGCTGCATGATTTTGTTATTGCTCTTATACGCGCCCTCGCTGAGTTCGACTCTTGGGCTTCCCAAATCCTGCCTTTCTCACATGACGAGGATGGCATCACTCACACCAAATACGTTGTTCGAGTTTATCAAGCTGCTCCCGATCGGGTGCAGACCACTTGGATATTATTCAATCGTGCGACTTGTGACCCCGTACGGGATCAAGGGCTGAGTTGCTCCCATACGGGATCAATGTCCATTGATTTGGAGGCGCTCGCCTGCTATGTTCCCGCTCGGGAGCGAAATATGGCAAATAACCCTAAATTTCCGAAGAAACAGCACGCTCTTGGTGGCACTGATAATGTCCAGGATTTGGCGCGACGGCTGGCGGCCGGCGAAGCTTCTGTGGATGTGATCAAACGCATCAACGAAAGTATGGCCGCCCATAGCAGCATCATCAAAACGATATCGTCGGCCGGAGAGATCGCCAAGGTATTATCGCAGATCAGCGAGACCGGGAAGATCATGGAGAGGTTCAAGGTCTCGCTCCCAAAGGTCGATCTTAAGCTCCCCGATCCTTCGCAAAGGATACAGGCCTCGCTACCGCGGCCTCTCGACGACTTGCCGTCGTATATCCCGCCAACTATGGCGGACACCTGCCCGGACGTGCCTCACTCAAACCTTTCAAGCGCACCCAAGAAAGCCACGCAGATCAACACGCCGGGCGATCTCGGCCAAATGATACGCCGTGCCCGAGAAACGCGCGGGCTTTCCCAGCAAGCCTTTGCGGACCTAGCCGGCGTTGGTCGACGGTTCATTTCCGAACTTGAAAACGGCAAGGCAACGCTCGAATTCGACAAGGTGCTGACGGTGCTGCGGGCCGCCGGCATCTCGATGTTTGCAAGAGACCGATGACGTCGATGGATGTTCTGGCTCTTGATGTTCGCCTCGACGGCTACGACCACCCGGTCGGCATTCTGGTACGCGATCCAAACGGCGCAATCGCATTCGCCTATCGCAGCGACTATGTTTCCCGTAGCGATGCCACGCCGTTGTCGCTATCCTTGCCGCTTGGGACAAATCCATTTGAAGATTTGGTTGCTCGGCCATTCTTCGACAATCTGCTGCAAGAGCGGGACAGCGCCTTGTCGGACATCATGGCGCGCGAGGGACTGTCGCGTGACGATGTTGTGGGGCTTCTGTACCATCTCGGCAAGGATTGCGCCGGTGCGCTCTCCATCCTGCCGGCCGGCGCGGCACCGACAAAGGTGCCCGGCGAATACGGAAAAGATTACCTTCCGCTCGACCTCAACCGCCTTGAGGCGATCGTCGATGCGCTACACAAGCGCAAACGCTTGCCTGCTGGAATAGAAGACCCGTCGCCCCTGGCAGGCATGCAGAGCAAGATCGCTCTGACACTCCTGCCGGACGGATCACTTGCCGAGCCTGTTCCAGGCTCAGGCGCACCGACCACACATATCCTCAAGGTGCCGGACCAGGACCATCTGCAAGACGCCCTTCTTGAGAACGAGGCAATGCGCCTGTCGCGGTCGCTCGGTTCCGATACCGCCGACACGGTGGTTTTGCCACTCGGCGGGCTTAATACGCTGCTTGTGACCCGATTTGACCGGGCGCTAAACCAGCAAAACCGCATCGTCCGAATCCATCAAGAGGACTTTGCCCAGGCCTTGGGCTTGCCTGCGTCCCTGAAATACGAACGACGCGGAGCAGGCAACCGTCGCTTCGACGTGTCCGCGATCCGACGAGTCCTCGAAGCGACGATTGATCCGGCCGGCGCCAAGGAGATTTTCATCCGGGCGACACTGTTTGATCTCCTGGTCGGCAACGCCGACGGTCATGCCAAGAACTTCGCCCTGCTTTACGAGCGGGGAGGTCGCATACGCATGGCGCCACGCTATGACATCCTGCCAACTCGACTGGATGAGGCTTTAACGGATGAGCTCGCCTATCGGATCGGCCAAGCGGAGACGCTCGACGAGATAACGACCGACAATTTCGACTTATTCCTCAAGACGCTTGGTGTCGATGGTGCCGCCGCGCGCCGGCGCATCCGCGTCAACTACACCACATCCATTGGCGGCGAGCTTGCCGACCATCTAGACGATCTTGGACAACGCGGCCTGAAACGGCTTGCGGATCTCATCGCATCGAACATCAGGACGCTTTTCGATGCGTTCGGACTGGAGGTTCCAGAGAAAGCGAGGGATCGCGATGCCTTTATCGGCAGAGGTGGCGGATCGCTGTTAAGTTGATTGCGGCGGCATAGCCTTGACGACGGCGGCGGTGAAGTAGCGTCGTTTCGACACTGGCCAACAAGAGCCTTTGGCAAGCCACGCAGCTCTCAGCTAATCGCTCAGACGCGCAGGCAGAACTCCGTGACCCGGGATGCAGAACTTTGATGTGTTCGACCAGCCAGGCCTCATGCGGGATTTCGTAGGGGCAGAATAGCGGGCGCCGACATCGTCGGGCAGAGTACGAAAAGACGGAAATTGTCCCACTTTTGGCGGTGGAAAAGCCACATAAAAGTCATACAAAATATGATTTTGGTGAGATGGTGGGCGATGACGGACTCGAACCGCCGACATCCTCGGTGTAAACGAGGCGCTCTACCAACTGAGCTAATCGCCCGTCGCATTCGCTGGGAAACTTCCAGCTGCGTTCGGTGGCCGCTTTCTAGTCTTTGCGAAAAAAATCTGCAAGAGCGAATGTTCATAATTCTCGGCTTTTTTTCGGGTGGTGACAGCGGTCGGTCGCAAATTCCTTCGCCTGTCAGGGCGACCGTCTATCGCCACTCAGCCGGTCATACAGTGGCCTCCCGATCAGGGGATCCGGTGGTTCCGGCGGCCCAGCTTATCGGAAGATATCCTGCACCAGCATGGACGTTTCCGGAACCAGCGTTACGATCATCAGCGTCACCCAGAGTGCGAGCATGAACGGCCAGATCGACTTTACCACCGTGCTGACCGGTACTTCGCCGATGGCGCAGCCGAGGTAGAATGCTGCTCCAACCGGTGGTGTGTTGAGGCCGATGGTCGAGTTCAAGAGTACAATGATGCCGAACTGGACGGGATCCATGCCGTAATGGGTGACGATCGGCAGGAAGATCGGCGTGCACACCAGGATATGGGCGGCCATATCGAGGAAGATGCCGAAGATGAACAGCGCGATGTTGACGAGGATGAAGATCACCCAGGGCTGCGTGCTGATATGGCTGAGCGCATCGCCGGCCATGTCGGCAACGCCGTAGATGCTCATGAGGTAGCCGAACATGGTGGAAATGCCGATCAGAAGCAGCACTACGCCCGTGGTTTTTGTCGCCTTGGCCACCGCCTTCAGGAAGCTCTCGAAGGACAACGTGCGATAGACGAACACCGTCAACAAAAGGGCATAGAGTACGGCGACGGCGCCAGCTTCTGCGGCGGTAAAGACGCCCGAAAGGATGCCACCGACGATGATGACGATGATGAAGAGGCCGGGCACGGCTGCCGCAAGGCTTCGCCAGACTTCGGTCCAGCCGGGGAAGACGCCCTTGGCATAGCCGCGCGACCGCGCCACGAAGTAGGCGGTCATCAGGTTGGCGATGGTGAGAATCAGGGCGGGAATCGCGCCGGCCATGATCAGCGAATTCATCGAGACGAGGCCGCCGGCCGCCAGCGAATAGATGATCATGTTGTGGCTTGTCGGCATGAGAGCGCCGACGAGAGAGGAATAGGTGGTGACGTTGACCGCATAATCGGCATCGATGCCTTCGCGCTTCATCAGCGGAATGAGCGCCGAGCCCATGGCGGAGACGTCGGCGACAGGCGATCCGGAAACGCCCCCGAACATCGTGCAGGCTACGACATTGGTCATGCCGAGACCGCCCCTGACATGGCCGACCATCGCCTTGGAGGCGCGGATGATGCGGTCGGCAATGCCGCCATACATCATCAGCTCACCGGTGAAGATAAAGAACGGGATCGTCAGGAAGGAGAATGTCCCCATGCCAGACGCCATGCGCTGGAAGACGACCGCCAGTGGCAGGCCCTCGTAAAGCACGGTGGCAATGGAGGAGAGGCCGATGGCAAAGACCACCGGCATGCCGAGTATCAGGCCTACGACGAAGGTCGCGCAGAGAATGATCAATGCCATGAGGGGATTACCTTGATTTTCAGGATGGCGGCGATGATGCGTTCGACGGCGAATAGGGCGATCAAAAGGCCGCCGGCGGCCAGCGGCACGTAACTCCAAGCCTGTGAAATTGGCAGGCCGGCATTGAGGTAGGGTGCCATCTCCACCGCAAGCTCGGCGCCGCTGTAGGCCATCGACAATCCGAAGACGATCATGCCGAGATAGACGATGATCTCTGCAGCCATCCGAAATGGCTCGGGCGCCAGATTGAGCAGCGAATCCATGCCGATATGCCGCCCGTCGCGCACGCCGACGGCCGCCGCAAAGCAGGTGACATAGAGAATGACGACCAGCGCGAAGATTTCCGTCCAGGCCGGCGAGTCGTTCAGCACGTAGCGCCCGAAGATCTGGTAGAGGACGGCCGCAACGATCAGCAGCGTACCGAGCACCGCAAATTTCAGGCAGATCCGCGAGAGCCAGGCGTTGAAGGCGAAGAAGCGGCCAAGCGGGCCCGTCGTATTGACGGTCGTCCGGATCGTCTCGGCACGCGCGGGGTCGATGGGCGGTGCATGCGGATGCGCAGCCATGGGCGGTCTCCTCGGATGATGATCGTCAGGCGGAGTGGATAGCCGTCACCGCCACGCAGTGGTCAGGGCCGACGCGCTGTCACGCGCCGGCGGAGACGTTATTTCGTGGCCTTGATGGCGGTGATCATGTCCTTCAGGGCGGGATCGGTGACGAACTGATCGTAGATCGGCTTCATCGCGGCCTCGAACGGTGTCTTGTCGATGGTGATGACCTCGACGCCGGATGCCTTGACCTTCTCTTCGGACGTCGTTTCCATGGCGTCCCAGAGCTGGCGCATATAGGTGACCGACTGTTTGGCGAGCTGGCGGACCTGCGTCTGTTCAGCCGGTGTGAAGCTGTCGTAGACGCGCTTCGACATCAACAGGACATCCGGGGACATCGAGTGTTCGGTGAGCGAGTAATACTTCGCCAGCTCATAGTGGTGGAAGTTGTAGTAGCTCGGCCAGTTGTTTTCGGCACCGTCGATCAGCCCCGTCTTCAGGCCGGTATAGACTTCACCCGTCGGCATAGGCGTGGCGTTGGCGCCGAGCGCCTTCATCATCGCCACCCAGACATCCGACTGCTGGACGCGGATCTTCATGCCCTTCAGGTCTTCCATCTTGCGCACCGGCTTGGTGGTGTAGAAGGAACGCGAGCCGGAATCGTAGAAGGCAAGGCCGACCAGTCCGTGGGCATCGCAATCGGCGAGGATCTTGTCGCCGATCGGCCCGTCGAGCACTGTGCGCATCTGCGCCTTGTCGTGGAACATGAAGGGCAGGACCGGCACCATCATCGCCGGGCAAATGGTGTTCAGCGTTCCGGCATTGACGCGGATGAAGTCCAGCGCGCCGAGCTTGACCTGCTCGATCGTGTCCTTCTCGCTGCCGAGCTGCGAGTTCGGGAACACCTTGATGGTATATTTTCCGTCCGACGCCTTGCCGAGCGCGTCGCTCATGAACTGCACGGCTTTGACGGTCGGGTAGTCCGGTGCCTGGACGTCGGCCGAGCGGAACTGGCGCGCCTGTGCCGGCGCGAACGCGCCGAGTGCCAGCAGGCCGGCAAAGGCAGCAGTGATGATCTTGCTATGCGTCATTGTTTCTCTCTCTCCCAGTACGAAACAAAATGGCCGTGCGCTTTGGCTCTGTCAGAGAGCGAGGCGCCGGTTAGGCGTAGAAATCGATGTTGCCGGGGATCGGGACGTTCAAACGCTACTCGACGCCCCGCTGTCCTCCCATGCCGAAGCCGAAACCTCCCCGTTCCGGCAAAACCTCAAGCCACCGTGCCGTTGGCAGGCAAAAATCCATAAAGCTGCTCCGGATTATCGACCAATGCCAGCTTTCGGGCATGGTCATCCGAAAGCCAGCCAAGCACGGTATCCACTAGCGCAGCATCGTCAGGATATTGCTCCTGCTCCCGCGCCAGATTGTGCGGCCAGTTGGTGCCCCAGACGATCCGCTCCGGCGCATGGGTTGCGATTGCACGGGCGACCGCCGCGATATCGGCAAAGTCAGGACCGCCGAATTTCGACGATTCATAGCAGCCGGCAAACTTAAACCAGCAACGGCCGGCATCGATGAGCCGCTTCAGCGCTGCGACCTCTGGTCCGTCAGGCGCCGCGCCCGCAAAAAACTTGCCGTGATGATCGAGAACCCACCGTGATTTCAGCGTCGCGAGCCGCGGTTCATGGCTGATGATGTCGCTGCCGTCGAACTGTATCGCCAGCATCCAGCCCCGGACACTTGCCTTTTTGTCAATATCCTCGAGAGCCTCCAGCCCGATCCCCCCGCCAGGCAGATCCATGATCCGCGCTCCCACGACGCCGGCCTTAGCGAGCGCGTCGAGTTCGGCGTCGGTCGTGTCTGCATCGATGACCGCAACGCCGCGAGCGCTGCTGCCCATTTCGGCCAGGCAGGCCATCAGGTTGCCATTGGCGCGCTGGTGGGAATTGCCCTGCGTGATCACCACGCGCTCGATGCCGAGCCACCCCATCAGCTGACGATATTGCGATGGTGTCGGCAGGTCGCCGGCTGGCAGAGGCGGTCCGCCGGGAAGTGCCGGGAAGCCGGGCAGGTACATATGCGTCTGGCTGTCGATCGCACCGGCGGGAAGGGCGATGCGCGGCTTGCGGCCGGAGAGGGGACGGACGAGCATGTCAGTCGTCTCCCATGCGGAACTCGGCGAGTGCCGCGCGGTCGATCTCGATGCCGAGCCCCGGACCATCCGGTATCGCCACGACGCCGTCGACGTGTTCGATGGGCGTCGTGATGACGGCCTGGCGGAAAGGATTGTCGGTGCGGTCGAATTCGAGGATCGGCTCGATAGGATTGACCCGCACCGGGTTGGGGATCATCGACGCCATGAACTGCAGTGCTGCGGCGATATGGACCGCAGTGCCCCAGACATGCGGCACGACGCGCACGCCATGCAGCGCCGCCATGTCGGCGATGCGGCGGGCTTCGGTGAAACCGCCGACGCCGCAAAGGTCCGGCTGGATGATGTCGATGGCGCGGCTCTCGATGGCCTCCTGCATGCCCCAGCGCGTGTGCCAGGTCTCGCCTCCCGCAACCGGGATAGGCTGGCCTGCGCGCACCGCGCGATAGGCGTCCAGTTGTTCCGGCACGACGGGCTCCTCGAACCAGTCGATGCCGTATTCGGCGGCGCGCTTGCCGAGCGACACTGCCTCGATGACATCGTAGCCGTGGTTGGCGTCGATCATCAGCCGGGTGTGCGGTCCGATGGCTTCGCGCACGGCGCGGATGACGCGCAGGTCCTCCTCAACATCGAAACCGATCTTGATCTTGACCGCATGAAACCCTGCCTTGGCATGGGTTCCCATCTCGTTGGCATTGTCCTCAATCCGGTCGACGCCATCGCGTTTGAAGCTGCCGGTGGCATAAGCGCGGACGCTCTTGCGGAAACGACCGCCCAGAAGGGTCGAGATCGGCACGCCGAAATGCTTACCCTTGATATCCCAGAGCGCAATGTCGATGCCGGACAGGGCGGTAATGGAAAGGCCTCGTTGGCCCTGGTCGCGCAGCGCGTTGTAGAGGACCGCCCAGATCTTTTCGGTCTCCAGTGGATCGGCACCGATCAGCCGGCTTGTATAGGCAGCCACAACTGCCGCATTCGGTCGCGCCGGGCCGAGGCATTCGCCCCATCCGATCTTGCCGTCGTCGCAAACGATCTCGACGAGCATATGCGCGCGGCGGTCGAAGCGCATCGATGCACTTTCGAAGGGCACCGGCAGGCGGTATTCGAGCAGGTGCGTGTTGACGGCAGCGATCTTCATCGGCCTAGCGCTTCCAGGGCGAAATGAGCTTCTCGAGCATGGCCTCTTCGTCCCGCGTCAGGTCTTCCAGCGGCGGCCTGACCTTGCCGGCATCGAAACCCTGCAGCCGCACGCCGGCCTTGATGGCAGCGACGGCATAGCCCTTGCGGCGATTGCGGATCGCCATGAACGGATAGAAGAAGTCCTTGAGGATCGTCTCGCAACGGGCGCGATCGCCGGAACGGAGTGCTTTGTAAAAGTCGACGGCAAGATCCGGCACGAAGTTGAAGACGGCCGACGAGTAGGTGGTAAAGCCGGCGCCGAGATAGGCTTCGGCGAAAAGCTCGGCCGTCGGCATCCCGCCGAGATAGGTGAGACGATCGCCGAGGGTCGCGGTGATCTGGCGGACGTTGCCGATCTCGCCGGTGCCATCCTTGAAGCCCACCAGATTAGGGCAAGCATCGCAAAGACGCTGCAGGGTGTCGACCGACAGCACCGAGTTGTCGCGGTTATAGACCATGACGCCGATATCGACCGACTGGCAGATGCGCTTGATGTGGGTGAAAAGACCTTCCTGCGGCGCATCGATCAGGTAATGCGGCAGCAGCAGGATGCCATCGGCGCCTGCCTTCTCTACGGCCTGCGCCAGTTCGACGCCGACATGGGCGCCGAAGCCACAGCCGGAGACGATGGCGGTCGAGCCGGCCGCTTCCTTGGCGGCCTTGACGATTGCCGGAATTTCATCGGGCGACAGCGAGAAGAACTCGCCAGTGCCGCCAGCTGCAAAAAGCACCGGCGCATCGTAGCTGGAAAGCCATTCGATGTGGCGCTGATAGCTTTCCGGCTGGAATTTTTCGTCCGCCCCGAAATGGGTGACGGGAAAGGATAGAAGGCCGGCACCAAGCGCGGTCTTGATTTCTTGTGGTGTCATCGGGTTCCCCTCCAGGCTCCTCCAGCTGCATTTGTCGTATAGGCAGCAGAGCCCATTGTCAACAACTCATCATACAGGTTTGCGTTGCCCGCGCAACAGTGTGCGGTAGCGGTCCTGGCTGCCCCTGAGGTGGCGGCGCATGGCGGCCCGGGCGGCTTCCTCGTCGCCGGCAGAAATGGCGGCGACGATCTGTTGATGCTCGTCGTCGATGAGGAGGATGTAGGTCGACTGGTCGGCTTCGTTCTCTCCGTCACGGATGGCAGCACGGGGAATGATGCGCGGTCCGATCATCGACAGGAATTCGCGAAACCGACCGTTATTGGTCGCTTCGGCGATGGCCAGATGCAGCGCGAAGTCGGCCTCGCTGGTCGGCACCCCGGCGTCGAGACAGTCGCGCACGGCGTGGTGGCGCTCGAAGATAGCCTCTTCCTGGGCCGGCGATCGGCGCAGGGCGGCAAGGCCCGCCGCCTCGACTTCGACGGCTGTTCTTAACTCCAGAAGCTCGATAACCGAGGAAACACGGGCGTGATCGAGGCTGCCGAAGGCCTGGATCTGGCCAGGCGGGTCCAGCACGAAGACACCCGCACCCTGTTGCGCCTCGACCAAGCGGTCGGCGCGAAGAGCAGCGATGGCTTCGCGCACCACCGTTCGGCTGACCCCGTGGGTTTCGGTCAGTTGCGCTTCGCTCGGCAGCTTGCTGCCCGGGGGGAACTGGCCGGCGGCGATGGCGCGGCGCAATGTGTCGCTGAGACGGGCCACCAGGGTTTGCGACTTTGCTTCGGTTTGTGACTTAGGCTGTAGGGCCACGCCGTCGGTTCCTTCGATCTGCAAGACTTCTTTGGTGGAAATGCCTATATCATATTGGCGACATAAGCCATGACGAAGCTGCATCGTTGACGCAAATCTGCCAACATGTATGATGAGTTGGAATGGGTTTGGAGGAGTTGGATATGAAGAGATTGCTGGTGACCGGCGCTGCCGGCGGTTTAGGCCGGGCAATGCGGACACGTCTGGCGTCGATGGCGGATGTCATCCGGCTGTCGGATATCGTCGAGCTCGGTAAGGCTGAAGCCCACGAGGAAGTGGTGACCTGCGACCTCAGCGATGCCGAGGCCGTCGATCGGCTCGTGGAGGGTTGTGAAGGTATCCTGCATCTGGGCGGCATCTCCGTCGAAGACAAGTTTTCCAAGATCCTGAATGCCAACCTGCTCGGCCTCTACAATCTCTACGAGGCGGCCCGTGCCCACGGAAAGCCGCGCATCCTGTTTGCGAGCTCGAACCACACCGTCGGTTTCTACAGGCAGGATCAGCACCTCGACACAGTCGCGCCGATGCGCCCCGACGGGCTTTATGGCGTGTCGAAATGTTTCGGCGAGGCCCTCGCGCACATGTACTTCGACAAGTTCCAGCAGGAGACTGCCATCGTGCGGATCGGCAGCTGCATGGAAAAGCCATCCAATCATCGGATGCTGTCGACTTGGATGTCCTTTGACGATTTTGCCAGCCTGATCGGCTGCGTCTTTCGCGCGCCGATGCTGGGATGCCCGATCATCTGGGGCGTGTCGGACAATGACAGCCGCTGGTGGGACAATTCCGCCGCCTCCTTCCTGGGTTGGCATCCGAAGGACAATGCCGAGCGCTTTCGTGCCGAGCTCGAGGCGGCCGTCGTTCGCCCCGATCCCCGTTCGCCCATAGCCGTCTACCAGGGCGGGCAGTTCACGCAGGATCCGATCTTCGTCGAGGATTGAGGCAACTCTGCCCACCGGCTAAACCCGGCTGCCTCCTCGAGACAGCCCGCAGTCGCGGCTTCTGCTCGCGGCTGTGTCACACGCATGCCGCATTTTTTTTGCGAGCGCTCTCTGCCCCGAGCCCACGCAGACTGCAAAACCTCCAAATCTTTATAGCTTTTTTATATGGGCCGCCGCGATCACGTCTCGAACGTTTATGCGGATCGGGTGCATATCATTGGTGCGGGAAGCGCGTGCTTTCTCGCCGGGCGTAAGCCCTGTGGCTCCCTGTTTCTCGACAATCTGAAAGGACATGCGCGCGATGGATATCGCCATGCTTGGCATCGTCATCATCTTTTTCGGGCTTTGTTTTGCCTACACCAAAGCCTGCGACCGTCTCTGAAGAGGAATAACACCCATGCTGTTCGACTACATTTTGAGCGGTGCGGTGACCGTCTTCCTGACGGTCTATCTCACCTATGCCCTCATTCGCCCAGAGCGCTTCTGATCCGCCCGGCGCCGGGACCTGAAAGATAACCCCATGACCCTCAACGGATGGCTTCAGATCCTGCTTTTTTGCGGGATCGTCATAGTGCTCGTCAAACCGCTCGGCGGTTACATGACCCGCGTGTTTGCGGGCGAGCGCACCTACCTCTCGATCGTGCTCGGCCCTGTCGAGCGCGGCCTTTACCGACTTGCTGGCACCAGCGAGCGCGAGGAGCAGCACTGGACCTCCTATGCGTTCTCATTGCTGATGTTCAATCTTCTCGGCGTCGTCGTGCTCTATGCACTGCAACGCTTCCAGGCGGTGCTCCCCTACAATCCCGCCGGCATGGCTACCGTGCCGACAGACCTGTCGTTCAACAACGCCGTGAGCTTTGTCACCAACACCAACTGGCAGAACTACGGCGGCGAAAGCACAATGTCGTACCTGACACAGATGGCAGGCTTCACGGTCCAGAACTTCCTGTCGGCAGCGACCGGCATGGCCATCGCGATGGGCCTCATCAGGGGCTTTTCGCGCGCCTCCGGTAAAGCGATCGGCAATTTCTGGGTCGATATGACCCGCGCCACATTCTACATCCTGCTGCCGATCTGCATCGTCATGACGCTGGTCTTCGTCTATCTCGGCGTGCCGCAAACGCTGGGCGCCTATGTCACCGCAACGACGCTCGAAGGCGCGCAGCAGACCATCGCTGTCGGCCCGGTCGCCTCGCAGCTGGCGATCAAGATGCTCGGCACTAATGGTGGCGGCTTCTTCAATGCCAACTCAGCCCACCCGTTCGAAAATCCGGATGCGATTTCCAATCTCATCCAGATGGTGTCGATCTTTGCCATCGGCGCGGCCCTCACCAATGTCTTCGGCCGGATGGTCGGCAATCAGCGGCAGGGCTGGGCAATCCTCGCAACGATGGGCATCCTGTTTGTCGTCGGTGTCGGTGTCACCTACTGGGCCGAGGCTGCCGGTAATCCCTTGATGCATGCCTTCGGTCTGCAGGGCGGCAACATGGAAGGCAAGGAAGTCCGCTTCGGCGTAGTGCTTTCCTCGCTCTTCGCCGTCATCACCACGGCGGCCTCATGCGGCGCGGTCAACGCCATGCATGGTAGCTTCACGGCGCTCGGAGGCCTTATTCCGCTCATCAACATGCAGCTCGGCGAAGTCATCGTCGGCGGCGTCGGCGCAGGCTTCTACGGCATCGTGCTGTTCGTGATCATCGCCATCTTTGTTGCCGGCCTGATGGTCGGCCGCACGCCGGAATATCTCGGCAAGAAGATCGAGGCCAAGGAAATGAAGATGGCGATCCTTGCCATTCTTTGCCTGCCGACCGCGATGCTGATCTTCACGGCGATTGCCTCCGTGCTTCCGAGCGCCGTTGCCTCCATCGGCACGGCCGGGCCACATGGCTTCTCGGAGATCCTCTATGCCTACACCTCGACGGCTGCCAATAACGGTTCTGCCTTCGGCGGCCTCTCGGGCAATACGCCCTGGTACAACATCACGCTTGGCATCTCGATGCTGATGGGTCGCTTCCTGGTGATCATCCCGGCTCTGGCGATTGCCGGATCGCTGGTCACCAAGAAGCGGGTCCCGTCGTCCGCCGGGACGTTCCCGACCGATGGTCCGCTGTTCGTCGGCCTACTTGTCGGCACGATCGTCATCGTCGGTGGCCTGACCTTCTTCCCGGCGCTGGCGCTCGGACCGGTGGTCGAGCATCTGATGATGATCGCCGGACAGACATTCTGAGGTCTTCCAGATGATCCTGCGACACATGCTGCGCAAACGTACACGCCCTCGCGCCGGTTCGCCGGCACGAGGGCCGGCAGCCACGACTCGCGCCTCGGACGTCATCCTGATGATGATGGCCATCCTGCTGGTCGTGCTTGCCGCCTTCAAAATCCTTCACGGCTGACCGGCCCATCCGATCACGCTTCCTCTTTCGCTGGAGTCTCTCAATGAGCCAGGCAAAATCTGCGAGTATCCTCGATAGTCGCATTCTCATACCCGCCATCGGCGGTGCATTCGCAAAGCTCAACCCACGTACGCTTTCCAAGAACCCGGTCATGTTTGTCGTTGCGACAGTTTCCCTGCTGACGACGGTGCTGTTCATCCGTGATCTGGCCACCGGCGGAAGCAATCTCGGCTTTTCGCTGCAGGTCAATATTTGGCTCTGGTTCACGGTCCTGTTTGCCAATTTCGCCGAAGCTGTTGCCGAAGGGCGCGGCAAGGCGCAGGCGGCCTCGCTGCGCAAATCGCGCACGGAAACCCAGGCCAAGCTGCTGCAGTCGGGAAGCCGGGATGCCTTCACCATGGTGTCTGGCACGAGCCTCAAGGTCGGCGATGTCGTGCTGGTCGAGGCCGGTGACATCATCCCGTCGGACGGCGAAGTGATCGAAGGCGTTGCCTCCGTCAACGAGGCGGCAATCACCGGCGAATCCGCCCCTGTCATCCGCGAGTCCGGCGGCGACCGTTCGGCTGTGACCGGCGGCACGCAGGTGCTCTCCGACCAGATCCGGGTCCGCATCACCGCGGCTGCCGGCTCGACCTTCATCGACCGCATGATCGCCCTGGTGGAAGGCGCCGAACGTCAAAAGACCCCGAACGAGATCGCCCTCAACATCCTGCTCGCCGGGATGACGCTGATCTTCGTTCTCGCTACCGCCACGATCCCGAGCTTTGCCTCCTACGCCGGCGGCTCGATCCCGATCATCATCCTGGTCGCGCTGTTCGTCACGCTCATCCCGACCACCATCGGCGCGCTACTTTCGGCCATCGGCATTGCCGGCATGGACCGTCTGGTCCGCTTCAACGTGCTCGCCATGTCGGGCCGCGCCGTGGAAGCTGCCGGTGACGTCGATACGCTGCTTCTCGACAAGACCGGCACGATCACGCTCGGCAATCGCCAGGCAACATCCTTCAGGCCTGTGCGGGGTGTTACCGAGCAGGATCTCGCCGACGCTGCGCAGCTGGCCTCGCTTGCCGACGAAACGCCGGAAGGCCGCTCGATCGTCGTGCTCGCCAAGGAGAAGTACGCGATCCGTGGCCGCGACATGACGGCGCTGTCGGCCACCTTCGTGCCATTCACGGCGCAGACCCGCATGAGCGGCGTCGATGTCGATGGATCGTCGATCCGCAAGGGTGCCGTCGACTCCGTGCTTGCCTATGTCACCGGCGCCGGTGCGTCTTCCGGCAGTGCCGATCATGACGTCGTGCGCGAGTTGCAGGCTATTGCCGACGAGATCGCAAAATCGGGTGCGACACCGCTGGCCGTTGCCCGCGACGGGCGCCTGCTCGGCGTCATCCAGCTCAAGGACATTGTCAAGGGCGGCATCCGCGAACGCTTTGCCGAACTGCGCCGCATGGGCATCCGCACCGTGATGATCACGGGCGACAATCCGATGACCGCAGCGGCCATCGCTGCCGAAGCCGGTGTCGACGACTTCCTCGCCCAGGCGACGCCTGAAATGAAGCTGGCGCTGATGCGCGAGGAACAAGCCAAGGGCAAGCTCGTCGCCATGTGCGGCGACGGCACCAACGACGCTCCGGCGCTGGCCCAGGCCGATGTCGGCGTGGCTATGAACACCGGCACGGTTGCGGCACGAGAAGCGGGCAACATGGTCGATCTTGACAGCGATCCGACCAAGTTGATCGAGATCGTCGAGATCGGCAAGCAGTTGCTCATGACCCGCGGCGCGCTCACCACCTTCTCGATCGCCAACGACATCGCCAAGTATTTTGCGATCATCCCGGCCATGTTCATCGCCTTCTACCCGCAGCTGAAGGCGCTCAACATCATGGGGCTGGCCTCGACGCAGAGTGCTATCCTGTCAGCGATCATCTTCAACGCATTGATCATCATCGCACTGATCCCGCTGTCGCTGAAGGGTGTCAAATACCGGCCTATCGGTGCCGGCGCGCTACTCAGCCGCAATCTGCTCATCTACGGTCTCGGCGGCGTCATCGTGCCTTTCATCGGCATCAAGGCAATCGACATGATCGTCACGGCGCTTGGCCTTGCATAACCCGCGTCGCCACCGCCGCATTCTCGCTTTCACCCCAACCAGGGAGTACTCATAAATGCTGAACCAGCTCCGCCCCGCCATTGTGATGATCGTCGTGACCACGGCTCTCACCGGCCTTCTTTATCCGCTGGCAATGACCGGCGCCGCCCAGGCGCTGTTTCCGACACAGGCCGCCGGCAGTCTTGTCGTCATGGACGGCAAGGTCATCGGCTCCAGGCTGATCGGACAGGCGTTTGCCAGCGACCGATATTTCCACGGACGTCCGTCTGCTGCCGGCGATGGCTATAATGCTGCCAGTTCCGGGGGCTCCAACCTCGGCCCGACCTCGAAGAAGCTGATCGACCGCGTGAAGGCCGACTATGAGGCCGCCAAGGCTACTAATCCGAATGCAGAGGTGCCCGCCGATCTCGTGACCGCTTCCGGCAGCGGCCTCGATCCGGCCATTTCTCCGGAGGCGGCATACTTTCAGGTACCCCGGATTGCCAAGGCTCGCAACTTGGACGAAGCCAAGGTAAAGACGTTGATTGACACTGTCGTCCAGGGCCGCGAACTCGGCATTCTGGGCGAGGCCACGGTCAACGTTCTGGCTCTCAACCAGGCTCTTGACGCCATGGCCACCTAACAGGCCTTGGCCCGCCCCCGGGCATGGGCCAATTGCGAAAGAATGACTTGATGTCTGCAGGCGACCGCGATCAATTGCTGAGACCTTCACCCGACGCCCTGTTGGAGAAGGCCCGGGCGGAAACACGCGGTCGCCTGAAGATCTTTCTGGGTGCTGCTCCGGGGGTCGGCAAGACCTACGAGATGCTTGTCTCCGGGCGAGCCAAGATCGCCGACGGTTTCGACGTCGTCATCGGCGTCGTCGAGACCCATGGGCGCACGGAAACGCAGGCCTTGCTTTCCGGCTTCGAGATTGTCCCGCGCGTCAAGCTGCCCTACAAGGGGCAGCTGCTCGAGGAGATGGATCTCGACGCTATCCTCGCCCGGCGACCGGACTGGGTGCTGGTCGACGAGCTGGCCCACACCAACGCCGAGGGCAGCCGCCACCCGAAACGCTACCTCGATGTCAAGGAGCTGCTCGACCGCGGGATCAACGTCTACACGACCCTGAACATCCAGCACGTCGAAAGCCTCAACGACGTCGTATCGCAGATCACCCGCATCCGCGTTCGCGAGACCGTTCCGGACTCAATCATCGACATGGCCGACGACGTCGAGATCATCGACTTGACGCCGGACGATCTCATCAAGCGCCTGCACGACGGCAAGGTCTATGTCGCCAAGACGGCGGAGCGGGCGCTGACGAACTATTTTACGCCGGGCAACCTCACGGCCCTGCGTGAACTGGCCTTGCGCCGCACTGCCCAGCGCGTCGACGACCAGCTTTTGACGCACATGCAGGCCAATGCGATTGCCGGGCCCTGGGCCGCCGGCGAGCGTATTCTCGTCTCCGTCGATGAAGATCCGCGCTCGGCATCGCTGGTGCGCTACGGGGCGCGGATGGCATCGCGCCTTCGGGCGCGGTGGTCGGCGGTCTATGTGGAGACAAACCGTTCGATCAATCTCTCGGAGACGGAGCGCGACACGATCGCGGCCACCCTGAGGCTTGCCGAACAGCTGGGCGGCGAGGCGATCACCATTCCGGGGCGGGACGTCGCCGAGGAACTGCTGCAGCACGCCGCCAGCCAGAACGTCACCCATATCGTCACCAGCGCACCGCGCAAGCGGCGCTGGCGGGACACCTTCTTGGGGTCGGCATCGGACGCGCTGATCCGGCGCGCCGGCGATATCAGCGTCCACGTCATTTCCGGCAACGACAAGGATGCGCCGGTGGCAGGACGGGGTGTCGCCAGCGCCACAGCCGTTCCGTCCTTCGACTTGAAAGCCTATCTCCTTGCCACCGGTTATGTCGTCATCGCGCTGATGGTCGGCGCACTCCTCGACCAGTTCCTCGATGTCCGCAACCTGGCACTCGTCTTCCTGATGGCGGTGCTGACCTCGGCTGTCATGCACGGGCTGCGGCCAGCGCTCTATTCATCGGTGCTCGGTTCGCTGGCCTTCAACTTCTTCTTCCTGCCGCCACGCTACACCTTCACGATCAGCGATCCCGAAAGCGTGCTGGCGCTGTTCTTTTTCTTCGGCGTGGCGATCATCGCCAGCAACCTGACGGCAACGGTGCAACGGCAAGCCGCTGCCGCCCGCCATCGCGCCCGGACCACCGAAGACCTGTATCTGTTTTCGAAGAAGCTTGCCGGCACCGGCACGCTGGACGACGTTCTGTGGGCAACGGCCTTCCAGCTGGCCTCCATGCTCAAGGTTCGCGTCGTGCTGCTGTTGCCGGAAGACGGCACGATTGCCGTCAAGGCGGGCTATCCGCCGGACGACACGCTGGACGACGCCGACATCGCGGCTGCGCGCTGGGCCTGGGATCATAACCACGCCGCCGGTCGCGGCGCCGATACGCTGCCAGGCGCCAAGCGCCTCTATGTTCCGCTGCGCACCGGCCGCTCGGCCGTCGGCGTGATCGGCCTCGACAGCGATCGGCGCGACGGCCCGCTGCTGACGCCGGAGCAGCAGCGCCTGCTGGACGCGCTGGCGGATCAGGCCGCACTCGCCATCGAGCGCATTCAGCTCGTCGGCGACGTCGACCGCGCCAAGCTTGCCGTCGAAGCGGATCGGTTGCGATCGGCATTGCTGACCTCCATTTCCCATGATCTGAAGACGCCGCTGGCGGCCATCCTCGGTGCTGCCGGGACGTTGCGCGACTATCTGGATTCGATGACTGCCGAGGACCGCGCCGACCTTCTGTCGACCATCGTTGACGAATCCGAACGGCTGAACCGCTTCATTGCCAACCTTCTCGACATGACGCGCATCGGGTCGGGCGCGATGGAGCCGAACAGTGCGCTGTACTTCATAGAGGATATCGCCGGCAGCGCGCTTCGGCGGAGCGCCAAAATCCTCGCCCATCACCAGACGCAGCTGCAAATTGCCGCAGACCTGCCGATGGTGCGCGTCGATCCGGTGCTTCTCGAGCAGGTGTTCTTCAACCTCCTCGACAACGCCGCAAAATATGCCCCGGAGGGGTCGACCATCAGTATCCGCAGCTGGGCCAATCCCTACAACGTCTTCGTCGAGGTAGCCGACGAGGGACCGGGCATTCCGGGCGATGACCTCGAACGCGTGTTCGACACGTTCTACCGCGTCCGCAAGGGAGACCAGGTGCGCGCCGGGACAGGCCTCGGATTGTCGATCTGCCGCGGCTTTGTCGAGGCGATGGGTGGCACCGTCACGGCAGCGAACCGTATCGACCGGGCAGGCGCCGCCTTCACCATTCGCCTGCCGCGCGCAATCGACGCTCACCCAATGGAAGATCTCAGATGACAGGCGCAGCGATCAAGATCCTCATCGTCGACGATGAACCGCCGATCCGTCGGCTCCTGCGCGTCGGGCTGACGGCGCAGGGCTACGATGTCATCGAGGCTGCCGATGCCCTCTCGGCGGCCCGGCTTGTCAAGAACGAGCCGCCTGACCTCATCATCCTCGATCTCGGACTGCCGGACAAACCCGGTCACGAACTGCTGCAGCAATGGCGCGACGAGGGGGTGATCATCCCTGTCGTCATTCTGTCCAGCCGGACGGACGAGGGCGGCATCGTCCAAGCGCTGGAAATCGGCGCCGACGACTATGTGACCAAGCCCTTCGGCGTCAACGAACTTGCCGCCCGCATACGCGTCGCCTTGAGACACCGGCTGCAGCAACAGGGTGAGAAGGCCATTTTCCAGACCGGAGGACTATCCGTCGATCTCGTCAAGCGGATCGTCCGGGTGGATGGCGTCGAGGTCAAATTGTCGCCAAAGGAGTACGACATCCTCCGCGTCATGGCGCAACATGCCGGCAAGGTGCTGACGCATCAGTTCGTCCTGAAACAGGTCTGGGGACCTGCCGCCGACGTGCAGTATCTGCGCGTCTATGTCCGTCAACTCAGGCAGAAGATCGAGGCATCGCCCGACCAGCCGGTTTATATCACCACGGAAACGGGCGTCGGCTACCGGCTGCGGGCGCCAGACTGAAGCATTAGCTTCAGGCCGAAGGAACGTATCGGCGCTCACGCGATGAGGGCAGGCCTCGGCGGCTATGTCTGAACTAGATCGCGTCTGCATACGAAATATTTATATTGCTCGACGCTAATGTCCTTCACTGGCGCACCATGCAGATTTTGAACGACTGCCTGGTGGGCCGATCCGTGAAGACATCGTGGGGAAAATACCTTGGATCGCGCGTTGGGAGTACCAGTCACATTCCAGGGATGCGCCGGGTTCATCCATGATGGCAGCGGCAGCACCGGAGTAGTCATGCTTCCCGCCTGGGGGTTCGAGGAACTGACGATCCGGCGCGGCTGGGCCGGGTTTGCGGAGAGACTGGCGAAAGCCGGTTATTGCTGTCTGCGCTTCGATTGGCCCGGCGCCGGCGACAGTATCGGAGATACTAAAGCCGGTATCTCCTTGGCCGACTGGCTGGATGCCGTCAAGGCAGCGGCAAACGTCCTGACCGAACGTTATTCGTTGGAAAGGGTTGTCCTCGTCGGCCATGGCGTCGGGGGGCTGCTGGCACCCCACTGCGCCGATCTCGTGTCTGCCGCCGCCGTCGTTCAGATGGCGCCTCAAAGCGAAGGCAGGACTGGGCTTCGCGAACTGGAAATCCTCGGTCGTCTGATCGGCTCTTTCCTCGGCCTGCCCAATGCCCCCTCGAAGGATACGATAGAGATCGCCGGCCACTCCATCTCCATGGCCCTGGCCAAGGAGATCGCTGCGCTACGGCTCGATGAGAGCACGCATCTCCGTTCGGCAATTCCGCTTCTATCCGTGTTGAGGCCGGGCATTCCAGGCGCGGCAGACTGGCCGAAGCGGCTTGCCACTGCAGGATTTACAGTCACGGCTGCGACATATACGGGGTCGGAAGGCTTTCTCGCCTATAATCAGGCGTCGGTTTCGCCGCTCGAATGTTTCGAAAATGTTTGCGCGTGGCTGGTGCAGACGGTGCCGCCGGGCACACGGGAGGTCCCCGGGCAACGGCCATTGGCGGAGGCTCTGCGAGGGGACGGATACAGCGAGAGGCCGGTGCTCTTCGGGCACGGGGGACGCCTGTTCGCCATCCTGTGCCTGCCGGATAAATCGCCGCCGCGAGCAACCGTCATAATGATCAATTCAGGCGACAACTACCACATCGGCTGGGCGCGCATGCATGTCGAGTTCGCGCGGAAGCTGGCGCGGCAAGGCATTGCCAGTTTCCGGATCGACACCGGCGGTATCGGCGACGCTGAGGATATCGATGGGCACGCCTACTACGTCGATGGGCAAACCCGCGACGTGATCGAGGCCGTCACGACGGTCGAGGAGCTCGGTCTCGGTCCCGTCCTCGTATCGGGCAGATGCAGTGGAGGATATGCGGCGATCCAGACGGCGGTAGCAGATCCGCGCATCCGGGGACTGGTCGCTGTCAACACCGTACGGCTCGGACTTTCGCCATCAGAGACGTTCGAGCAGATCATGAGCGGCGGAACATCTTCGGTCGCAACCTATCGCCGGCGTGCATTTTCGACGCAGATCGCAAGGGATGTTCTCAGCGGCCGCAAGTCGCTACTGGCAGTCAGTGCAAAAGGCCTGCGTATCGCCAGGAGACAGCTCTCGGCGCGCCTCCCGCCTTTCGCAGGCGCTCTTTCGAGTGCCGGGAGGCTGACGGCTTCCATCCGCCAACAGGCACAGCAACTACAAGACCGCGGGGTTGCGGTGTTTTTGCTTTATGCCGAGAACGATGGCGGCCTGGACGAGCTGGCTCGCCATTTCGGCAAGCGCCATGCCTCCGAATATGACCATGCGACGATCCGTATCGCAGCCGGTGCGGAGCACAACATGACCGCCCGGTACGCTCGCGACGAAATCCTCAAGGAGCTGGTGGCATGTGTCGAGGCGATTGAGCGCCTCGGCAAGGCAGCTCTCGTGCTGCCGCCGGCTGATATGGCTAACAAGGGCTTAACCTAAGGATGTACGGACTAACATAATTTTAAGCTGTCGGATTGTATGAGGAAAGTGGATCAAAGGATTTTCCCGATGCGCGTGGCGATTGTACATGATTGGCTTTACACGATCGGCGGTGCCGAGCGGGTATTGCAGGAGATGCTGCGATGCTTCCCACAGGCCGATGTTTTTTGCCTCTTCGATTTCCTGACGCAGGAAGACCGTGACCGCATCGGTCTCAAGCAGACCAGAACAAGCTTCCTGCAAAAAATGCCCTTCATGCAGCGGGCGCACCGGGCCTTCCTGCCGCTGATGCCGCTTGCCATCGAGCAGCTCGATCTGTCGTCCTACGACCTCATCATTTCCAGCAGCTATGCGGTGGCCAAGGGCGTGCTGGCCGGGCCGGACCAGCTGCATGTTGCCTACGTGCATTCGCCGATCCGCTACGCCTGGGATCTGCAGCATGCCTATCTCGCCCGCAATCGAAATCCCGTGACGCGGCTTTTGGCGCGGCCGCTCCTGCACAAGCTACGCATCTGGGATACCCGCACCGCCAACGGACCGGATCTGCTGCTGGCAAATTCGCACTTCGTCGCGCGGCGCATCCGCAAGGTCTATGGTCGCGAGGCGAAGGTGCTCTATCCGCCGGCCAATCTTTCGACGCGCCAGCAAGAGGCGGCGAAGGGCGACCACTTTCTCGCCGCCAGCCGGCTTGTGCCTTACAAGAACATCGAGGCGATTGTCCGTGCGTTCGGCGAGTTGCCCGACCAGCGGCTGATCGTGGCCGGCGACGGCCCCGAGGCGGCGCATCTTCAGAAAATCGCTGGAGCCAACGTCACGTTTTCCGGCTTTGTCAGCGACACCGCGCTGCGTGACCTGATGGCCACTGCGCGTGCCTTCATCTTTGCCGCAGAAGAGGATTTCGGCATCATTTCGGTCGAAGCCCAGTCTGAGGGAACGCCGGTGATTGCTCTTGGGCGCGGCGGCTCCTGCGAGACCGTCGTCGACGGCCGGACCGGCCTGTTCTTCGATTGGCCCGAGCCATCCGCCATTGCTGCCAGCGTCCGCTTGTTTCTGGGCCGGGAGGGTGAATTTTCCCCGGAAAACTGCAAGGCGCAGGCCGCGCGTTTCTCCGCCGAGCAATTCCGCTCGGGTCTGCGCGCACATGTTAACGAAACCATTTCAGCTTATAAGTCGTCTGTAGTCGGATACGTTCCCCGCGATAGATTTACGATGGAAGACGGATGACGCAATGATCGACAGGCGTGACATGGCGGAGGATCGGTCGATCGACGCACCGGCTAGCGTTGAGCGCAGCGGTATCGTCGCGACGATATGGCGCCACCGCCTGCTGGCGCTCGCCATCCTTGCGACAGTGGTGCTGCTCTCCGTCGTCGCGACCATCGTCATTCCGCCGCGTTACCTTGCAACCGGCTCGGTCATCGTTGCCGAAGACGATCCGGCCACGCGCACGTCGGATGTCTGGGCCCAGAAACAGGGCGACCCGGCAGATCTGGAAAGCCAAATCATGATCGTGCGCTCCTCGCGGCTGCTGAAGATCGCGTTGGCGCAACCCGGCGTCTATGACGAGGTGATCGCCGAATGCCGCAATGCCGGCGCCCGCTGCGCAACTCTTCCGGCCGATTCCCAGCTGCTGGCCGACACGGTAGCGCAACATTACGCCGTCGCCGCCGTCGGCCGGTCCCGTGTTCTGTCCATCTCGTACAATTCCGCACTTCCGGCCACCGCGATGACGTTGGCGAATGCTCTGGTCACGGCCTATCTGGACGACCAGCGCAGCTCTCAGTCCAACAGCCGTGAAGTTGCCGCAAAGTATCTGTGGCAGGAGATCGCCAATCTCGACACCGAAATTCGCGACAGCCTTGCCAAGATCGAGGCCTTTCGGCAGCAGAACGGACTGGTGCAGGGATCGACTGCAGCGATCAGCTCCGAAGGCCTGACCAGCGTCAGCCAGCAGCTTGCCGCCGCCGAACAGGCCAAGGCGCAGGCACAGGCCCGCCTCGATGCCATCAAGGACACGCGCAACGGGCAGGATGCCTCGACCATGGCGCTGGAAAACCGCACGGTTGCCGATCTCAGGCAGCAGATGGCGACGATCGGCAACCAGCTGGCTGCCAGCAACACAGTGCTCGGACCGCGACACCCGCAGCGTCGCATGCTCGAAGCCTCGATGGAGCTGCTGCAGAAGCAACTGACCGCCGAGATCGACCGCATATCGGCCAATGCCCGCAAGGATTACGAAACCGCCTCCAGCCTGGTGACAGCGCTCAAGGCACAAACCGCCAAGGCCAAGGACAACGCTGCCGATGCACGCTCGCATGAGGCTTCCATCGAAGGCATGGTTCGGGATGTGGAGGCCAAGCGCCAGCTTTATACGCAGCTCTATCAGCGCGCCAGCGAACTGGAGTCGGAGCGCAGGTCGCTAAACGGCGGTGCCCGCCTCGTCAGCCTCGCCGAAATGCCGACCACACCCTATTTCCCGAAAAAGATGCCCATGGTGGCTGCGGGACTGGCCCTTGGGCTGTTCTTCGCTGGCGCAGGCTGCGTGTTCTGGGACCGCTTCCGTGCAGATCTGCAACCACGGGGAAAAATCGTTCGTCCGTTTGCCAGGACGCGGAAAGAGCCGGCGCCAGATCCCGCTGCCGTGGCTGCAGCACCCGATGCGGTCGTTGTCGCTGAGAAGCTTCCGGTCATCGCCGCACTGCCGGCGTCGGGTCTGGCAGAAAAGCCCGACGAGACGCTTTTGACCATGGCGTGGTGGAGTATGCTGTCCGCCGGGTTCCGACAGAGCGTGCGGCAGATGGCGGCCGACCTCGTCGAAACCTCGGGCGGAAGGCTGCTGGTGTTCCTACCCGTCGGCAATGACTCGCGCAATGCGCCGTTTGCCTGTCTGCTGGCGGGACAGGCGCTGGTGAAGGGCGGGCTCAGGGTCCTGATGATCGAATGCGCGCCCTCGTCTCTGGAGTTTGCAGCTGCGTTCGAACTCCCCGCAGATCACCCGACCCTTGGCGACGTGCTGGCTGGAAAGGTCGAACCTGCGGCCTCTGTCTCCCGGACGCAAACGCCCGGTCTCGATGTCATCCCCGGCAGGCCAGCCGATCTCGACCTTTTTGCCACCGCCAAGCGGCAGGGGCTGACGGCGATGATGGACTGGGCCGGCCACTATGACTTTGTGCTGCTTAGCGGCCCGGCGTTGTTCGATTCTCGCTCCAACCATGTCCTTGCCATGCTCGCAGCCCAGCTGCAAGTCCGTGCCGTCGTTTGCGCAGACAGCGGTGGCGAGACCGACAAGGAGCTGGATGAGGCGAGCGCAGTGATGGCGGAACTAGGTCTGCTCAGCGTCGGGGCGCTGCTCTTGCCGTCAATTGGCCCGGACAGACACTCGGCGGCTATTCCAGCCCGGCTGCAGAGAAGGAGCGCCTGATGGGCGCACCGCGCGTTCTTTTCGTGAACCAGGCAGGGGTGATGTCGGGCGCAGAATACGTCCTTGCCAGCCTGACTGTCGGCTGGAAGGACGCTTCCGCACTCCTGCTCGAGGGTGGGCCGCTCGAAGATGTCCTTCGCCGGCAAGGCATCGATGTCTCGGTCGCTTCCGGCGCGAAACTCGGCACGATCAAGCGCGACCAGTCCCTGTTTGCAGCCTTGCCGCTCGTGGCGCGGCTTTTGAGACTGGTCCGCGCGATCGCCGCTGCCGCTCGCCAAAACGACGTGGTCTACGCCAATTCGCAAAAGGCGTTCCTGCTGTCTGCTCTCGCCTCGTTTTTGCTCCGGCGTCCGCTTATCTGGCATCTCCACGACATCATGGACGGTCGCCATTTCGGGTCAATGCAGCGCCGGATGCAGGTGATGCTGGCGACTATGCGGGCAGCCTGCGTCATCGTGCCGTCGCAAGCTGCCGCAGACGCGTTTGTCGCTACCGGAGGCCGTGCCGGCTCTGTGCACATCGTCCCAAACGGGATCGCGCTCGACCAGCCGCCGACGCTCGACCGCGCCGCGCTCGGGCTCCCGCAGGGCCCACTCATCGGCGTCTTCAGCCGGCTGGCGCCTTGGAAAGGCCAGCATGTGGTGCTTGAGGCCCTGGAAGCTCTTCCCGGTGTTCAGTGTATTATCGTCGGCAGTGCGCTGTTTGGCGAGGATGAATACCGCAGTCGCTTGATCGATATGGTTGGCAGAGCCGGACTGGCGGATCGCGTCCACTTTCTCGGCCAGCGTGCCGATGTGCCCTGCCTGATGCAGGCGGTGGATGTCGTTGTTCATCCGTCCGTCGATCCGGAACCATTCGGGCTGACGCTCGTCGAGGCAATGCGCGCGGGGACACCGGTCATTGCCACCGACACCGGCGCCTCCGCTGAAATTCTGGATGGCGGCAAGGCGGGAACGCTCGTTGCTGCAGGCGACGCCAGAGCGCTCGCAGCCGCCCTGTTACGCTTCCTTGAAAACCGTAAGCCCTTTGGCGAAAAGGCGACGGTCGGAAAGCAGCGCGTCAACGCCGTCTACGACATCGTCACCATGCGCCAGACCGTGTCCCGCATCGTGGCAAAGGTTGCGGCGGCATGACGGCCATGAGGATGGATGTGTCCGGCGGGCTGCATGGAAAAAACTGGGGCAGAATTCCCGGCTGGCTCACCGCGCTGGCGTTGATCGGCCTATTCGCGGTCATCGGCAATTTTACCGGCGGGCTTGGCAGGCCGCTGTTCGTTGCCGGTTGCATCGGCGTGGCAATCCTTGCCTGGCACAACGGCATTGCCTCGCATTTCCAGGCAAGCCTCGTGCTGTTTGCCTTTGCGCCGTTCGTCAGGCGGGTCATCGACAACGGCGCCGGCTACGATGAACTCGGCCTGGTGCTGATCGGACCACTGATGGCGCTTCTCGTGCCCGTCGTCGAACTGCGCCATATCGTCAACCGCAAGGAAAGCTTCGACAGCCGTCTCGGTCCTCTCGTGCTCGTCTGTGGCTGCATCGTCTATGCCGGCGTGCTGTCCCTCCTGCAGGGCAAGATGAACGATGCGGCGAGCGGCCTGCTGAAATGGATGACACCGGTGCTTTACGCAGCCGTGCTGACAATCCGCGCAGACCGCGACGAGATCCTGGATGCCGCCGTGCGCGCCTTTTTCGTCATCCTGCCGATCACCGGACTCTACGGCATTCTCCAATATGTCGATCCCCAGCCGTGGGACCGCTACTGGATGCAGTTCGCGCCCATCTTGTCCATCGGCGATCCCGTGCCCTATGGCGTCCGGGTATTCTCGACGATGAACAGCCCGGCGAGTTTTGCAAGTTTTACGGCGGCAGGCCTCCTGCTCGTTGCCTTCCTGCGCACAGGGTGGATTTCGTTGTTCGTCGCCGCGCCGTCGATCCTCGCCTTGTTGTTGACGCTCTACCGCACCGCTTGGCTGTCGCTGATCCTGGCCCTGATCTTCTGCCTGGCCTTTACCAGCACGCGCCTGAAGGCGCAGGCGATCGCCATCTTCCTGGTTCTTGCCGGCGCCATTGCCGTGACCATTCCGCCCTTTTCGGATGTCATCGGAGAGCGCCTGGCAACACTCGGTCAAGGCAGCCAGGACGGCTCGTTCCAGGAGCGCCTGATGCAATACTATACCCTGTGGATGCAGCCGGACAGTTCGGTGATCGGCAACGGCTTTACCGTCACCGATGTCGGCTCGGCCGGCCAGATGCCGATCGACGGCATGATCATTGCCTGCTGGATAACGATGGGGATCGTCGTCGGCATTCTGTGCCTTTGCAGCTTCGGCTGGGCGATATCGAACGCCGTCGTGCGGTCCCTCGTGCAGCGCTCGCGCCAGGCGGTCATGATCGGGGCAATGGCGATGGGCAGCCTGCTGCAGATCCCTTTGGCCAATATCACGGCGGCCGAGGCGGGGTTCCTGTTCTGGAGCTTCGTCGTCCTGATGCCGCTCGATCCGCGCCCCGGCGAAACGCGCAGTGGCCCGGCCTCATGACGAAAACAGAACAGGAAAACGCGCCAGCACCGGCGGCAGAGCCTTCGATCAAGAAGGTCGCAGCGAGGCTCTCGAGCGGTGCCTTGTTCAGCAAGACTCTCGGCTTCGTACGCGAAGTCTTCATGGCGCATGTGGTCGGTGTCGCAGCACTCGCCGACAGCTTCCGAAGCTCGATGACGATCATTCTGCTGCCGCTCGCCTTCCTGCAGAACGAGAGCGTTCCCGCAATCCTCATTCCGCGCATGCAGGAGGCGGGGCGCAATGGCGAAGCCGCCCGCCGCCTGGCAGCGATGACCGTCGCTCTCTCCGCCATCGGTGCACTGCTGATGGTGCTCACCATCGTTATCGCCGATTTCCTGGTGGATACGATGATGGCAGGCGTTTCGGCTGCAGATCAGCAGGAGACGATCTATTTCGTGCGGATCATGGCCTTCTCGATGCCGGCCTCCGTGGCGATCAATTGCCTGGCAGCGGGCGAAATCGCCTTTGGCAAGACACGCGTGACCAATGCGCGTGCCGCCATGCTCAACATCGGCGTGATGCTCGGCCTCTGCATGCTGGTGCTTACCGGCAAGGGCCAGATGCTTGCCATCGCCTTCACCTTGTCGTTCAACGGCCTTGCGATCTGGGCGATCTGGGCTTTGTGGCGCGAGGGGAACCTTGCCCTTCGCGAGCTCAGCGTCGCCGACATCCGGACCGAGACAAACATCTTCCTCGGCCGCCTCGTGCCGTTCCTGCCGCTGCCGGCCGCCGAACAGACGAGCATCTGGCTCGAGCGGCTGCTTGCCTCAAGGCTGACGACTGGCGCCATCGCATCCATGGATTATGCGCGTACACTGACCGACAGCGCGCTGCTGCTCGTCAGCCAGCCCATAGGGCTCGCGGTCCTTTCCCACGGTGGAGACGGCAAGCTGAAGGAGCAGGCGGAGGCGATTACGCGTTTCGTCGCCATCGTGATGATGCCGGCCTCGGCTTTCATCTTCGTCTTTGCGCCCGATATCGTCCGCATGATCTTCCAGCGCGGCGCCTTCAATGCGCTTGGCGTCGAATTGACCAGCGAGGCGTTGCGCGGCATTTCCATCGGACTATGGGCATCGACGCTTGGATGGATCCTGTTGCGGCTGTTGAACCGGGCCAACCGCAGCACGCTTGCCGCCGGCATCCTCGTCGCCTCCTACCTTGCCAATATCGGCATCAATGCCACCTCGGCGGCGCTGCAGCACACGCATACCTACGGGACCTTCTTCCTGGGGCTCGGTGAGACTGTCCGCAGCCTCGTCATGTGTACTGCCGTCATCATCGCACTCGGCACGCCGATGTCGCTGTTCAAGCTGCTGGCACGGGGGCTCCTGCCGGTCGCGCTGATGGCCTTTGCGGGCAAGGAGATCATCGGCTTTTTCGACGGCGGACTTGCGCGACTTGCCTGCGGTATCGGGGTCTATCTCGTCTCGGTCGTGTTTGCTGCCGCCTTGCTCGCCCCGGAAATATTCGGGAAGCTCTACCGTTCGATAATGTCAAGGAAAGGAACGCCGCCTGATGCCTGACAGCGCTTTGTCGCCTCCATCGTTTTCCTCGTCCATGCTGGCTGCCATGGCGCGGTGGATCGATGCCATGCGCAGTGCGCGGGGCTGTTTCTTCACCTTTCACCGGGGCGCGCCCGCCGCGATGTGGCCAACCCTGCCAAACCGCAACTTTTATCTCGATCTCGATTTTCTCGATGCGTTGCTGAGCTATCTGGCAGCCAGCCGACGCAAGGTGGTGACGATCGAGGAAGGGTTGAAGCTGGCGAGAGACCCTCTGACACGCAATAGCTTCGTCAATTTCTCCATCGACGATTGCTACCGCGACACCTACGAGACGGTTGTCCCGCTGTTTCGCCGGCACGGCGTGCCGATAACGCTGTTCGTGACGACCGGAATTCCGGACGGGACCCTCCCGATGTGGTGGATCGGTCTCGAGGAGACGATCCAGCAGAGGGATTACATCATCGTAGACGGCAGCCGTGTTGCGACGGAGACGGCACAGCGCAAAGTCTCGGTGTTCGAGGACTTGCAGAACAGCTGGAGTGGCCGCGAGGCCAACACCCGCTACAAGACGTTCTGCCATGAGAACGATGTCGACGTCGCGGCGGTGCATCGGCGGCATGCGATCACCTGGGACATGCTGTCGGAGCTGGCGAAGGATCCGCTGGTGGAAATCGGATCGCACACTCTGTCCCATCCCCGGGTTTCCGGACTTTCGCCAGAGGATGCACGGCGCGAACTGGCGGAAAGCCGCACGCGCCTGCGCGAAAAGCTCGGCGTTCCCGTTGCCCATTTCGCATTTCCCTATGGGCGCGTGAACGACTGCGGTCCGCGCGATTTCGAGATTGCCCGCATGTCAGGCTACGAGAGCGTCGCAACGACCACGAAGGGCGTGCTCAAGGCTGGCGACGTTCCATATGCCTATCCGCGCGTCACCCTGAATGGCGCTCACCGCAACCTGTTGATACCGGAGCTTCATATCGCCGGCGCGTCGGCAGCTGCCGCGAGGATGCTTGGTCGTGTCTGAGGAGAAACTGAGGGTCATCTCTATCGCCCATACCGGCGTTTCGCGCGCGGCCGGCCGCTTGCGTTATGCACCGTTCGAAGGTCGAAGCGATCTCGACGTCCACCTGGTCGTGCCGAGCCGCTGGAAGCAGTTCGGTCGCAGCCTGTCCGCCGATCCCGGTGGCGACCCCGGCGTGACCACGCATGTCCTGCCGATCCTGTTCCCTCATGCCGGGCCGTTCAGCTGGTACCTGCACGTCTATCGCGGCCTCGGTCGTCTCATCCGGGAAACGCAGCCTCACGTCATCCACCTCTGGGAGGAGCCCTGGAGTTTCATCGCGCTACAGGCCCGCATGCTGAAGGGCGATGCCGCGCTCGTACTTGAGGTTGACCAGAACATCCTCAAGCGGCTGCCGCCGCCCTTCGAGGCGATCCGCAAGGATGTGCTTGGCCACACCGCCCATCTCCTGTCCCGCAGCAGCGACGCCACCGTGGTGGCCCAGGCAAGGGGCTATCGCGGGCCGGTGAGCACGATCGGCTACGGTGTCGACCAGCAGGTCTTCAGGCCGATGCCCGCAACAGGCGATGCCTCCGGATCGTCGCGGCTGGTCCTCGGCTATGTCGGCCGCCTGATCGAGGAAAAAGGCATTCACGATGTTCTTGATGCCATGGCCCTGACGAACGCTCCGGTTTTACTGAAACTGATGGGCGAGGGGCCCTTCGAAGGCGAATTGCGCGCTCGGGCAGAGCGGCTCGGTCTCAGCGACCGCCTGACTATCCGCCCATGGGACAATCCCGAAGGCGTTGCCGACTTCATCCGTTCGCTGGATGCACTTGTGCTCATGACGCATATGACCCCGGCGGTGAAAGAACAGTTCGGGCGAGTCATCATCGAGGCGCAGAGCTGCGGGGTTCCGGTGATCGGCGCGCGCTCGGGAGCCATTCCGGATGTCGTCGGCAAAGGCGGATGGATCGTGCCTGAGCGGGATCCCGGTGCGATTGCCGAGCTTCTGACGCATATCCATCAAAACCCGCAGGACAGGTTCGACAAGGCGGCTGCGGGGCTCGAAAATGTGCGCAACTCGTTCACCTACGAGGCAATCGCCGACCAGCTCCATTCCGCCTGGAAAGCTGCAGCGGCAGCCCGCCGCCATCGCTGAAGCCTTCAGCGCGTGACAAGCGCCATGTATGTCTCGCCACCGGGAAGGGCCTCGAAGACGTAGCGGTCACCGGAGACTTCGTGGGTCTCCCGAAGACCGTCCCAGCCCCAAAGCTCGATCCGGCGCGCGCCTTGTGGCAGGTCGATGGTCCAGCGACCACCCGAGATGTCCGTCCATCCGCGCAGGTTGTGCCATACGAACAGATCCGACTTCGGTCCGGTCAGATGCATCGTTCCGCTGTGATAGGGATCGGAGGCAACGATGGTCATGTCGCCGGCAATCCCGAGAACACGCTGCATCACCTTGGAGCGCTCCTCCGGCCGCCAGGGTGCCTCGCTTGCCGCCATCGCGTAGCCTGGCCCATCGACGCGCGCGGTATCGCCGATATTCCACGGGAATGCGAAGACGGTGACGGGCTGGCCCTTCGCGCCGACGACCCCAAAATTGTCCCAGAAAGCCGTCAGGAAGAGTTTGGCCGAGAGTTTCTCATCCCCCCAGCCTTCACTGCGGGAGATGTTGAATTCCGTAGCGTAGAAATTGATATCGCGCTTCAGGCCCATGTTGGACTTGATCTTGTCGAAGCAGGTCTGCGCGGAAAATTGACGGCCTTCCGTCAGGGGGTACCAGCGGTCGTTGTAATAGGTGTGCAGGTCGAGGCCATCCAGCTTGCCGTTCTCCAGCAGGTCGGCGATGGCCGGACCGTAGCCCCTGAGCGTGGCGTCGCCGTCGATATTGCAGGCGGCAAATCCTCCGGGAACGACTTTGAGCGCTTTGTCGATCGAATGGATGCCGTCGGCCAGTCCTGCGAGCGCGTCGTGATAGTCCTTCTTCGGGATGGTGTTCTGCACATCCGGTTCGTTAATGGCGGCAAAGATCGTTGCGCCGAAATCCTTGATGCCGTTTTCGCGGCCCCAATCGCCGTTCGGACGGAACCGCCGGGCGTACTCGGCGCCGGCACGGAACCAGTCGCTGTAGGCGCCGACCGGCTGCGGCGGATCGATGTACTGGTAACTGCCCTCGTATTCCAGAAGCATCACCGGCGTTATGCCCTTGTGAAAGGCTTCCATCATGGCGGCGTCGAAGTCGTGCGGCGTGGGAATGCGCTTAAGATCCCGCCAGCCGTAGGAGTTCATCCGCCCAAGGCGGGCACCGATCGCATGCAGGCCCTCGTAAAGCGGGGCCGTCGCCTCTCCTGTCAGATGCGTGACGATGTTGCCGCTTCCCGTTCGCCACCGCAGCGTTCCCTCGGCGGCAAAAGCTTGCCCGGCGATAGACGCCAGGACGAGGCTGACGCAGCCTGCCCAGCAGAGGAAAGCCCGAGGCAATCGGCTCATGCATATTTCTCCCGGAGCACGTCTTCGGCAAGGCTCACATAGCGCCGGCTTATCTCATTCCAGCTGTAACTGTCTGCCGTGGCAATTGCACCTGCCTTGAGTGTCTGGAGGCCGCTTTCGCCGGAAAAAACGAGGGCCAGCTTCCTGGCGATGTCGTCCCGGTCGCGGTCGATGCCGTAGCCGTTGACACCGTCCTTCAGATACTCCTCGATACCACCGACACGGGTTGCCAATACGGGCACGCCACAGGCCATTGCCTCCATGCAGACCAGCGAGAAAGTCTCGTAGGCCGTGGGCAGGACGAAGGCGTCGGCAGCGGGGTAGATGCGCTCCATATCACAGCGTTCGCCGGCAAAAACGATACGGGATGCGAGGGACCCTGCCATGGCGACATAGGGTTTGCGATTGTCAGAGCCGACAACGAGGAGCCACAGGGTTGGATCGTTCAGCGTCTGCATGGCCTGTATGACGTAGGCGAGGCCCTTGCGGCTGAATTCGTGGCCGACGAACAGCAACAGTCTGGCGTTATCCGGAATTCCGAACTCGGCACGCAGCGCATGGCCGCCTCTCGGTTCCGCCCTGAACTTGGACAGGTCTATCCCGTTCGGAATGATGGCGATACGGTCCGCTGGAACCCTGTAATTGTCCATCAGCTCGTGCTTGACGCGGCCCGACACGGCCACATAGCGGCGATACCTGAGGCCGCCGATCATCAGCCTGTCGCGGACGGCAACCCAGGCATGGATCGGGTTGAGGAGCCAGCTCCACTGCCCGGCACGTCGCTTTTCCTTCAGGTTCTCGGCATTGACGGCGTGCACCACCAGGATGTCGCCATAAAACGTATCGCCATGGCTGATCAGCACGCTTTCTCTTTTGGGCAGGTTCGCAAAATTGGCCGCGATCGTGAAGATCGGCACGACCACCATCCGCCCGACATGGCGAAACAGCCCCCGCTTCGGGAGGCGTGCGAGCCAGGGCACAATCGGCCGGAGCTTGACATTGGCGGGGGGAAATTGCGGCGTCGTCGATGCCACGACCGAGTTTACCTGGCCGAGCTGGCCAAAGGCGATCGACAGGTCCCAAGCGACCCGTTCTGCACCCCCCACGGTGTTGAATTCCTGGATGATCTGGACAATCTCGAAGGTCATGGGTGTGGTGGTGCCTGTCGTTTGTCAACGCTTTATTGAGGATAACGTAATAGAAGCCTTATCTAATCATTAACCTTCTCCGATTGCTTGTCGACAGCTTAAGTCATTGATGGTTAATGCCAAAATTTTTTCCCGGCTTGATACATTTCGGGCTATCCACTGTATTTCTGATGTATTTTTGCATCGATAGGCAGTCGTAATGTTCACTTTCGGCACGCCTCTAGTTCGTCCGAAGGAATTTCTGGCAAGGTGGCGGTGATCTCTTTCGCCGCCCTAGGTTGTTTTGGCGCCGTATCACAGAGTTTTGATCGGGGCTCTCATTTTTGCAGCGATGGCGGCGCTCGGTCGTTGGCGATAGGGTATGCACGCATCGTCGCCAGCAGGCCGGTGTCCTTTGCATTCCGTCGCGTGTGCCATCGACAAGGTTGCAACTGTCGGCGTTGTCATTGGTTCAATTGGTGCGAAATTGACCGGCGAGTGCTGCCGGCGCGAAAATGGGAGAGAGAAATGGAATATCGGCAACTCGGCCATTCGGGCCTGAAAGTCTCGACGATCACGATGGGCACCATGACCTTCGGCGGTGTCGGCTGGGCGAAGACCGTCGGTGATCTCGGCGTCAACGAGGCGCGGCGCCTCGTCGATATCTGCGTCGATGCCGGCGTCAACCTGATCGACACGGCCGACGCCTATTCGCAAGGTGTCTGCGAGGAAATTCTCGGCGAGATCATCGGTGGGCCCCGCAAGAACGATGTGCTGGTCGCCACCAAGGTGCGCTTCCCGATGGGCGATGGCCCGAACAGCAGCGGCCTTTCCCGCCAGCACCTGATCGCCGGTTGCGAAGCCAGCCTCCGGCGCATGAAGACCGATGTCATCGACCTCTATCAGGTCCACGAATGGGACGGGACGACGCCGGTCGAGGAAACCATGGAGGCTCTGGATACGCTCGTGCGCCAGGGCAAGGTCCGCTATATCGGCTGCTCCAATTTTTCCGGCTGGCACATCATGAAGGCGCTTGGCGTTGCCGAGCGTGATCGTTACCAGCGCTTTGTCAGCCAGCAGATCCACTACACGCTGGAAAGCCGAGACGCCGAGAACGAGCTGATCCCGATCAGCATCGACCAGGGTCTCGGTATCCTGATCTGGAGCCCGATTTCCGGCGGTCTTCTGTCAGGCAAGCATCGCCGCAATCAGGCAGCTCCCGAAGGTACGCGCCAGTTTGCCGGCTGGACCGAACCGCCGATCCGCGACGAAGACCGCCTCTGGAATATCGTCGACGCGCTGGTCGAAATCGGCGACAGCCGTGGCGTGTCTGCCGCCCAGGTGGCTCTTGCCTGGTTGATCGGCCGCAAGGGCGTGACCTCCGTCATCATCGGCGGCCGCACGGAAGCGCAGTTCAGGGACAACCTTGCTGCTGCCGAACTCAAGCTTACCGACGAGGAGCGGGCAGGGCTCGACAAGGTCAGCCAACCCTGGCTGCAATACCCTTACTGGCACCAGAAAAACACCGCCACCGACCGTCTGAGCGAAGCCGACCTCAGCCTGATCGCGCCGTATCTGAAGGACGCATGACGATCACGACATCAGGCCCCAGATAGGGTCTGCGCAAACTGCCGGTCACGCGGGCTCGTCGAGCCGTACGAGGTGACCGGCAGACACTTCGCGGTAGCTGCGCACAGGCGGCTCGAAGCCGACGGCACGGATCGGGCTTCTAAGCTCATCCGTCGACATATCCCGCTTGATGCCACGGCGCGAGGGATCGGGGACTGGAACCGCCGCAATGAGTTTCTTCGTATAGGGATGCTGCGGGTTTTCGAACACCGCCGCGCGCGGTCCGGTCTCGACGATCTCACCCAGATACATCACGGCGACGCGGTGACTGACGCGTTCGACAACCGCCATGTCGTGGGAGATGAACAGGAAGGCGAGGTGCAGGCTCTGCTGCAGGTCCATCAGTAGATTGCAGACCTGCGCCTTGATGGAGACATCGAGCGCCGAGACGCTCTCGTCGGCGACGATGACCTTCGGATCGAGCGCCAGGGCACGGGCGATGCAGATGCGCTGACGCTGGCCGCCGGAAAACTCGTGCGGGTAGCGGCTCATCATGTCGGCCTTCAGGCCGACGCGTTCCAGCAGGTCGGCCGCCTTGTCGCGCGCCTGGGTGCGGGTAGCGAGGCCGTGCTCGATCACGGGCTCGGCGACGGTAAAGCCGATGGTCAGGCGCGGATTGAGGCTGGCGAACGGGTCCTGGAAGATCATCTGGATGCTGCGACGCATCTGGCGAAGGGAAAGTGAATCCAGCTTCATCACGTCGTAGCCGTCGAGATGCACCTCTCCGCCATCGGGCTCTATGAGACGCATGATGGAGCGCCCGGTGGTCGACTTGCCGCAACCGCTTTCGCCGACAAGCGACAGAGTTTCGCCCTGAAAGAGATCGAACGAGACGTTTTCCACCGCATGGATGGCGCCGGTCTTTCGCCCCAGCAGGCCGCCATGGATATCGAAGCGGGTGGTGAGGTTCTTGACGTCGAGGATCGGCGTCTGGCGGCGATCGACGGTGTCTGCCACCTCGCCCGGTTGCTGGAGGACACCGGTGGCCGCATCGACGACGGGGAAACGCAGCGGCCAGGCCTTGTCCGCCATCGAACCGAGGCGGGGGACGGCGGAGAGGAGAGCCCGGGTATAGGGATGCTTGCCGCGATGGAAGATATCGTCGGTCGCGCCGCTCTCGACCGCTTCGCCGCGATACATGACGATGGTGCGGTCGGAAATTTCGGCAACGACGCCCATGTCGTGGGTGATGAAGAGGACCGACATGCCTTCCTCCTCCTGCAGGATCTTGATGAGGTCGAGGATCTGGCCCTGGATCGTCACGTCGAGCGCGGTGGTAGGCTCGTCGGCGATCAACAGCTTCGGCCTCGAGGCCAGCGCCATGGCAATCATCACCCGCTGGCGCATGCCACCGGAGAACTGGTGCGGATACTCGCTGCAGCGCGAGGCGGCGTTGGGAATGCGCACCTTCTCAAGGAGGCGAATGGTCTCTGCCTTTGCCTCGGCTTTCGAAATATCGCCGTGGCAGGTGAGTGCCTCCGAGATCTGGCGGCCGATGGTAAAGATCGGATTGAGTGAGGTCATCGGCTCCTGGAAGATCATCGCGACGTCCTTGCCGCGAACGCCTCTCATTTCCTTGTCGGACAGTGAAAGGATATCGCGGCCTCCAAGCAGGATGCTGCCCTCGATCCGGCTGCTGTTGGCAGCAAGCAGGCGCATGATCGACAGCGAGGTCACACTCTTGCCCGACCCGCTTTCCCCGACAATCGCCACGGTTTCACCGGGCATGACATCGAAGGAGATGTCGCGGACGACCGAACGCCACTGGCCATCGACGCGAAAAGAGGTCGTCAGATGGGAGACTGACAGCACCGGCACTGCACCGGTCATGGTCTTCTCAGCGGCTGTATTGGTCATGGAGTACCTCGATATCTGCTATGGGCGGCCGAGTTTCAAACGGATTTCGGCGAGGTGGCAAAGGAGGCCGACGATAGCCCGGCGGCCTTGCGCTCGGCCTCCATCCGCGCAATTTCCGCATCGATTGCGCTGCGGTCGATCATGCCGCTCGGGTTCTCCCGGGTTGGCGCTGTTTCGGCGACGGGCAGGTAGCGCTCCTTTGCCACGGCGTAGAGACGCCGCAGTTCGGCGAGCGGTTCGGCGTGGTCGTCGACGCGGATGTTGAGCCAGGCATAGTCCTGGTCGCGGTAAATCACGAGCGCTGCAGATTGCCGCCCGCGCTTGTCGCCGCCGGCGTCTTCGCCGGCCTGCATCGCTTCCAGCAGCCGTTCGGCCAACGGCGCTCCGGACGTCTTCTTGAATGTCTCGAGCGTTTTGGCGATCACCTGCGGGCCGGACAGCATGTTGCCGGCAACGGAGACGTTCTCGTCGACGAGATGGCCGGCCCAATCGATGCATTTCCGCCCGGTAAAGGCTGCGTTGCGGCCCTTGCCGTCGATCAGGTGCAATTGCCGCTGCTCGTGGCCGTCGTCGCGATTTGTGAGTGCCGCAATGGTCTGCTGCGGCGTCTTGCCCTCGGCCAGCATGATCAGGCCGTCCGTTCCATAGAGCGGGCTCGAGAAAGCCTGCGTCGCGATGGCGCCGACACCCCCGCGTATATGAGGCACGATGCTGCCGACCGCGAAAAAACGCGTGGCGACGGCGATGGCGAGGTGGCCGGTTTCGGGATCGCGGGTAACGATGGACCAGGTCATATCAACGCCCCACTGCATAGGCTTGCATTAGCCGCGGTGTGGCCGCTGCCCGGAGCAAGCCGCAGGCGTCGCGTCCGGCCGCAGTCAGCCGGCCAACGGTCCACTCGTCCGCAACCGTCAACCGGTGACCCTTGGCGCGCAGGGCTTCCAGCACCTCCGACCCGAAATTCGCCTCCATCGTCAAGCCGCCTGGCTCGCGGGTGCGGGGATAGAACGAGCTCGGAAAATGGGTCGTGTGGAACAGCGGCGTGTCGATCGCCTGCTGCAGGTTCATCTTGTGGTGGACGTAGTGCAGGAAGAACACCAGCTGCCACTGGTCTTGCTGGTCGCCACCGGGCGTTCCGAAAGACAGAGCCGGGCGGCCCTCGTGGAGTGCTATCGACGGCGTCAGGGTGGTCCTCGGCCGCTTGCCGGGTGCAAGCGACGAGGGCAGCCCAGGCTTCAGCCAGAACATCTGGGCCCGGGAATTGAGGCAGAAGCCGAGGCCCGGAATGGTCGGAGACGATTGCAGCCAGCCGCCCGAGGGTGTCACGGACACCATGTTGCCCTCGCGGTCGATCACGTCGATATGCACGGTGTCGCCGCGCTTTTCGGTCAGATGCGACATGGTCGGCTCGTAGACGGCGCCCGACTTGGCAGCCGAGTTATCCAGCATGGCCATCGTCGCCTCCCACTGGGCCTCGAAACCCACAAGCTTGCCGGGGCGCAGGTCGATCGAGGCTTCGGGTGCGATCAGCTTGCGACGTTCCGCAGCATAGGCTTCCGACAGGAGGTGGTCGAGCGGTACGTCGCAGAAATCGGGATCGCCGTAGTAGACCTCGCGGTCGGCAAAGGCGAGCTTCATCGCCTCGGTGACGGTGTGGACGAAATCGGCGCCCGCTGGGTCCATCGCGGCGATATCGAAGCCTTTCAACAGCGACAGCGCCTGCAGGAAGACGGGTCCCTGACCCCAGGTGTCGGTCTTTGCCACCGTCCAGCCATGATAGTCGAACGTCTGCGGCGCCTCGACGGTCGCCGACCAGCCGGCCATGTCTTCGCCGGTCAGTACGCCCTTGTGCCTTGTTCCGCTCGCGTCCATCACCGCATTGTTGCGCACGTAGCCATCGATCGCCTCGGCAATGAACCCTTTGTAGAATGCGTCTCGGGCAGCATCGACCTGCGCCTCGCGGCCGCGCTTGCTTTCCGCCTCGGCGATAACCCGGCGCCATGTTTCGGCCAGTGCCGGCTGTCGAAAATTCGAATGTGGCTCCGGATGAGAACCGCCGGGAAGCCAGTGGGCATGGGATGTAGGCCACTCCGTTTCGAAGAATTGGGAAAGGCCCTTGATGGTTGCCGAAACCCGGGGAAGGACTGGATGGCCATTCTCGGCGTAATAGATAGCCGGCTCAAGAACATCGCGTACGGTCATCGTGCCATAGTCGCGCAGCATTAGCATCCAGCCGTCGAAGGCGCCCGGAATGACGGTCGATAGCAGCCCATCGCCGGGGATGAGCGTCAGCCCTTCACTCGTGTAGTGCTCGATGGTGGCGCCGGCCGGGGCGGGACCCTGGGCGCAGATCACCTCCACCTTGCCCTTCTTCTTCGAATAGATCAGCGCCGGCAGATCGCCGCCTGGACCGCACAGATGCGGTTCTATGATCTGCAGGACGAAACCGGTAGCAACAGCGGCGTCGAATGCATTGCCACCCTTTTCCAGGATGCTCATACCGACCGCCGAGGCGATCCAGTGGGTGGATGTGACAACACCGAAGGTGCCGAGGATCTCGGGGCGCGTGGTAAAAGCGTTCATGGCAAAGTCCTTTGAGAGTAATCAGGCGTCGCGCGGGTCGAGGGCATCGCGAAGTCCGTCGCCGAGAAGATTGAAACCGATAACGACGAGGAAGATCGCCGCTCCAGGCCACATGGCCATCCACGGCGCCTGGCCGAGAAAGTTCTTGGCGACGTTGAGCATGGAGCCCCAGCTCGGTGCCGGCGGCTGCTGGCCGAGGCCGAGGAATGAGAGGCTCGCCTCGGCAATGATTGCCGTCGCGATGGTTAGGGTGGCCTGTACGAGGATCGGGGCGAGCACGTTGGGCAGGATGTAGCGGGTGATGATGCTGAAGTGACGAAGACCGATCGAGCGGGCGCCTTCGACATATTCCTCGGTCTTGACGGCCATCACCTGGCCGCGCGTCAGGCGGATGAAGACGGGCATGGCGGAGAGGCCGATGGCAATCATGGCGTTGGTGAGGCTTGGTCCGAGGAAGGCGGCAAGCGCGATGGCCATGATCAGGAAAGGCATGGCGAGAAACGCTTCCGTCACACGCGAGATGATCATGTCGATCCAGCCGCCGAAATAGCCGGAGATAAGGCCGAGCGGCACGCCGATGACGACTGCGATGGCCACCGAGAAGATGCCGGCCATCAGCGACGCCCGCGCGCCCCAGATCATGCGCGAAAGGATGTCGCGACCGATGTCGTCGGTGCCCAGCCAATGGGCCGCCGACGGTGCCTTGCGGATGGAAGACCAGCTGGTGGCGATAGGATTGGGGATGGGCAGGAGGGGTGCTGCAATCGCCATGACGACAAAGAACAGGATGATGACAAGCCCAATGAGCGCGCCCTTGTTGGCTTTGAGCTTGCGCCATGCGCGGTTGGTCGAGCGCGGGCTGGCGGTTGAAACCGGGATGGAAGCGACGGGGTTGATCGTGCTCATAGGGCGGCCCTTAGTCTCGGATTGAGAAGGACGGAAAACACGTCGGCAACCAGGTTCATGAAAATGAAGCCCACGGCGGTGCAGAGCACCACGCCCTGGACGACCGCATAGTCGCGGTTGAAGACGGCATCGACGATCAGCTTGCCGAAGCCGGGAATGGTGAAGATCTGCTCGGTCAGCACCGCGCCCGCCAGCAGTTCGCCGAACAGCAGGGCACTGACGGTGATGATCGGCAGCAGCGCATTGCGAAACGTATGCTGCAATACCACGGCAGATTCCTTGAGACCCTTGGCGCGCGCCGTTCGGATGTAATCGGCGCTGAGCACGCTCAGCATGGAGGATCGTGTGTGGCGCATCAGGGTTGCCGCCAGCGCATTGCCCAGCACGAAGGCGGGCATCAGCATCGTCTTGATCGATTGCAGCGGATCGTCGAAGAAGGGCTGGTAGCCGGAGGCCGGCAGCCAGCCGAGCTTTACCGAAATCAGCAGGATCAACATGATGCCGAGCCAGAAATTCGGGATCGACAGGCCGCACAACGCGATGATGTTCGCGAAAAAGTCGATGATCGTGTTGCGCTTGACGGCCGCGAGGATGCCCATCGGAATGCCGATGACGACGGCAAAAATCATCGACATGATGGCCAGCTGCAAGGTCACCGGCAGTTTCTGGGCGACCAGGGTGAGGACGGGCTGGTTGGTGCGCAGCGAGATGCCAAGGTCGCCCTTGAGCACCGCGCCCAGCCAGTACCCGTATTGATAGACGACGGGATCGTTCAGCCGGTATTTCTCACGCAGGAATTCTATGACCTGCGGGTCCCGCTCTTCGCCCGCCATGGCAAGGACGGGATCGCCGGGCAAAAGCTTCTGCAGCGAAAAGACGAAGATCGAGATGATGATGAGCGTCGGTATGGCGACGAGCAGTCTCTTTCCGATGTAGGTGTACATGGCCGATCCCAACCTTTTGCATCGGCCGCGCGAGAGTTCCCCGCGCGGCTGGCTCGATTAGCCGCTCTTCTTGACGCCGACCATGCGGATCATGCCATCAGGCGAGGGGACAAAGCCGGTGACGGCCTTGTTGTAGGCCCAGATCCAAGCGGAATGGCCGAGATAGATGATCGGCGATTCATCGTTGAGGATGGCGAGCGCCGCATTGTATTTTTGCTTGCGGACTGCGGCGTCTTGCGACTGGCGAGCTTCGACCAGCAGCTTGTCGACCTCGGGGTTGCTGTACTTGGAATCGTTCAGTCCGGCGCCGGTGGTAACGAACTGCTGGATGTTACCATCCGGATCGGCCCGTCCCGACCAGTCGGAGCGGCTGAGCTGATAGTTTCCGGCCGTCTGGGCATCGAGCAGGGTGGCGAATTCCGTCGGCTTCAGCGTTACGTCGAAGCCGGCTTCGGCGACCATCGACTGGATGATCTGCATCATCTGCAGGGTGACGGGATCGTTGGTGACGGCGATTTCTACGGGCACGCGCTCAAAGCCGGCCGCCTTGATCAGGGCTTTGGCCTTGTCCACATCGCGGGCGGGCACCGGGATATCCTTGTCGAACCAGGGGCTATTGGGCGAAAACGGCTGGTTTCCGGCCAGCGCCGTGCCGTCAAAGACGATCTGCATTGCCGCCTCCCGGTCGATGGCAAGCGAGAATGCCTGGCGCAACCGCTTGTCCTCACCCATCGAGTTCTTGGCGCGCGGGCCGTTGCCGATGTTGGCGTAGATGCCGAGCCAGCCCGTGCCGACGGCGTCGGCATAGGCGAGCTTGGGGTCGCCCTTGACCGTCGCCACATCGGTGGCTGAAACGCGCTCGATCATGTCGAGATCGCCCGAGCGCAGATTGGCGAGGCGCACTGTCGTGTCCGGGATCGGAAGATAGGTGATCTTGTCGATGAAGATATTGTCCTTGTTCCAGTAGTCCTGGAACTTCTCAAGCACAATGCGGTCCTGTTGCACCCGCTCGACGAACTTGAACGGGCCGGAGCAGACGGGATGATCTCCGAATTTTGCACCGGCGGCCTTGGTGGCTGTGGGCGACACCATCATGCCGGCGCGGTCGGAGAGCTGGGCAAGCAGTGTCACATCCGGCGCTTTCAGCGTGAACTTCACCTCGTATTCGCTGGTTGCCTCGATGTTGGTGACGGAGGAGAGTTCGCTCTTACGTCGCGATTCCGGCATCGTCTTGTTGCGCTGGATATCGTCTACGACAGCCTGGGCGTTGAAGGGTGTGCCGTCGTGGAACTTGACGCCCTGGCGTAGCGTCATCGTCAGCTCCTTGCCATCAGCCGACCACTTCCAGGCTGTCGCCAGCTGCGGAACGAACTCGAGCTTCGGCGTCACATCGACCAGCTTGTCGCACAAGGCCGTATAGACGATGCGGCCGACGAAGGTACGGGATTGGGCGGGGTCGAGCACATCGGCGTCGTCCTGCAGCCCGATTTTTAGCTCGGCACCGAGCGCCGGCAGGGCGCAGAGGGTGCCGATGGAGAGTAGCGATAGAAATTTGGCGATTTTCATTTTTGTTTCCCCTGTTTATGGCGCGGTCCGGTCAAGGCCGGATCCATCTGTGGTATTCTCAATGCTGCCTCAGGCATCCTCTTGCCGCAGTGCCGGCAGTTGGGCGTCGAAGGAGGTGACGCGGACCAGGCTTTCCTGCAGCAGCAGAAGGTGCTGTCGCATCGCTTCGGCAGCGCCCATCGGGTCGCGTGCCGCGATCGCGTCGATGATGGCCCGATGCTGATCGTGGGTCCGCTCCCGCGTGCGGCTGTTGCTGCGGGCCAATTCGCGAATGGTTTGCCACGCTTCGTCCTGGCGAACGTGATTGATAAAGTCGAAAATCGTCAGGAAGAACTGGTTACCGGCGCTCTGGGCGATCAGCCGGTGCAGGGCGCCGTCCCACAATTCCCGACCGTCCGCATCGCCGCTGCGGTAGATCTTTTCCGCCAGTTCGTACATGCGCCTGATCGAAATGTCCTTGGCGCGGATCGCGGCAAGCTGGGCCAATTGCGGTTCGATCCGCAAGCGGACTTCCATGATTTCCGTAATATCGGTGCTGGCGACGATCGAGCCGACGTGCTCGCTCCAGCCATCGGGGCGCGGTCCGGCATAGGTGCCGGATCCCTGCTTGCGCCAGATCAGACCCTCTGCCTCCAGCACCTCGAGAGCCCTGCGCAGGGCGCGACGGCTGACGTCGAACTGTTCCGACAGCACCCGCTCGGTGGGCAGCTTGCCGTCTGCATCGAGCTCGCCCGAGTGCAGCAGGCCTCTCAGCCGTTCCAGAGCATAGGTCGAATTTTCCGGCAGGTTGCTCACGGTTATATTCCAGCTCAAGGCGAACCAATGTTTGATTGGTTCCATTCAAGCCACGTTGCAGCGAGGCGTCAAGCGCTTTTTTGTGCATCCATGAAATTGCATAATTATTGGGCTAAGCGCTTAGGCCGCAAATGTGCCCGAGCCGGGTCGGCTCAAGCGTGCTGCCGGGATCGGCTGCCCCGGCAGATGCTGCAGCGCGCTTGGATGGGCGCACGGTGCAAATGACTATTTGTTTTAAAAGACCGAGCCTACTTCCAGCTCTTGCCGTCGGCAGCGGCGCAGCCGTATGGGGGCAGGTTGTTGGAAAACGTCGTCTTCAGGCGCGCGCAGCCCCAGGCGTTGATCGGGGCGGGCATGGAGGAATTGAGCGTGATGCCGACTTCATCATAGGGGCTGTCGGTGTTGGTGACGTAGCGATACCAGCGAAAACCGACCGTCGCGACCAGTGCGATGACGATGACGAGGATCAGGCGAACCAGCATTTTCATAATCTTTTCCTTGCTTCAAAACGCCGCCCTCTAGCAGCCTTGTCGCCAAAGCAAAAGCGTTTGTCTGGGGCAGTTAGGGAACGGCGGCTCCGGCGCCGACAGGCCGGAGCAAGGCCTATAGGCGATGAAATGCTTGGAATTGCCGGTGAAGCGCCTCATCTGGCACATTGTTAAAATAAGATATGCTTTCTTCTGTAATCGATAATCGACAGGTGTTAGCTTGTGATCAGACGCATTGGAGCGTCAGCTTGAACAGATTTCCCATGACAAACTCAACAGAGCAAGAGCGCCTCGAGGCGCTATACAATCTCGGGCTTCTCGATACGCCAGCCAGTGAAAATTTTGATCGCATAACGCGAATGGCAAGCAAAATTTTCAACCTACCGATCGCTGCCGTGTCACTGACAGACGTCGATCGGCAATGGTTCAAATCCCGCGTCGGCGTCGATCACGACTCCATTCCTCGGGATCGCGCGCCGTGCGCGCAAGTGGCGGAATCCAAGGACCTGTTGGTCATTCCGGATATGGCAGGGGACAGTTGCTACCGGGAAAGCGTTCTTGGTAAAAGCGGCATTCGCTTCTATGCCGGCGCCCCTTTGATAACGCGCGAGGGGCACGGCCTCGGCGCCCTCTGCGTCCTTGGAACGGAGCCGCGCACCGCGACGGAGGAAGAGCTTTCGGGCTTGCGGGACCTCGCCGCGATGGTAATGTCGCAAATCGAACTGCAGCATTCCATCGGCCGGATCGACCCGATCAGCGGTCTGCCAAACCGGGTGCAGTTCTTCGACGACCTTTCCGACCTCGTACTGGACGATGCCAGCGGGCTTCAACGTTTTGCCGTTCTGGTCGATCTTGCCGATAGCGCGCAGATCGATACGCTCGCGCGGGTGATGGGTCCGGCCCATGTCGACACCTGCATTCGGGAGGCCGGACGGATCATCCGGTTGTCCCTCGGCCACGCAAGAACCACCTATCACGTGTCATCGACGCAATTCGCTTTCATCGCTCCGAAAGCGGTCCGAAAACAAAAATATCTTGCCAGACTTGGCGTTATGCTGGCGCAGATTGAAGCTGGATTGAGCCTCAGGTTCGTGATGACGCCGGTGATGGGTGTTGCGCCGTTTATCGCCAGGAAAATCATCCCGGCGGAACTTTTGCAGCAATTGAACAGTGCCGCCCAGGATGCACGTAGCACCGAGGCCCGGGTCAGCCTTTTTTCGGCCTCCAGCCACGCCAAGCACGAACGCGCCTTCCGGTTGCTGGAGGATTTCGGCACGGCTCTCGATTCAGACAATCAATTGTCGGTCGTGTTCCAGCCGCGCATAGATCTTGCAAGTGGTCGCTGCGTGGCGGCCGAAGTGCTGTTGCGCTGGCGCCACCCGGACTTTGGCGCCGTCTCGCCCGGCGAGTTTGTGGCGATCGTCGAGCATTCGCCGCATGTGCGGAAAATGACAGCCTGGGTTCTGGATGCTGCCCTTCGCCAGACAAGGGCCTGGAAGGACACCGGCCTGCATATGCCGCTGTCCGTCAACGTCTCTGCAGCCAATCTGGAAGAGGAAGACTTTGCCGAGCAGGTCGGTCTTGCTTTGCGTCGCCACGAAATTTCGGTTGAGATGCTGGAGCTGGAGGTGACGGAAAGCTCGATCATGAAGGACGCGGCAAAGGCAATGGAAAAGCTGCGCTCTCTGGCGGAGGCCGGCATCCGTCTCTCCATCGATGATTTCGGCACCGGCTACAGCAGCTTGTCCTATCTCCAGCTGCTGCCGGCAACCGTCGTCAAGATCGACCGGTCCTTCATCAGAAACCTGGAAGACGGAACGCGCGAGCGCAACCTCGTGCGATCGATGATTTCCCTCAGCCACGACCTCGGCTACCGCGTCGTCGCCGAGGGTGTGGAAACCAGGAAAGCCCGGGACATTCTTGCCGGCATCCATTGCGACGAGGCGCAGGGCTATCTCTTTGCAAAGCCGCTGAAGCCTCGCGAGTTCGAACGCTGGCATGATTTGCAGCAGAAGAGTCTGGCTGCCACCGGCGACACTTATCGGTCGGCTTGAGGCAAGTCCCTGATGTCAATTGCACCCTTGGATGGCGCAGCGCCGCGCCGGTGTTTCCGCCATGGTTGTGACGCGATCCCTAAGGGCGCCCGGATCGTCACGGAGGCCGCTAAGTGTTTGTGTTTTCACTTCTTGTCGATTTACGATATTCCACCACTTTGGAGGTTCTGCTAATTTCTGCAGGGCTGGCTCCGACGGGGCCATGTGACAGAGTGGGGATCAAGGGTGACGGCTTCGTTCGAAGGTATTTCTGGGCTGGCTCTGGAAAAGATGGATGACACGACGTTCGACAGCCTCGCATTCGGGGTGGTCGGCCTCAATGCAGACGGTATCGTCGAACGCTATAATGCGACGGAATCATCTCTTGCCGGACTTCGTCGGGAAACCGTCCTGGGTTCGGACTTTTTCGATGAAATTGCCCAGTGCATGAATAATTTTCTGGTCGCGCAACGGTTCGAGGACGAAGATCAGATCGACGACATCATTCCTTATGTCCTGACATTGCGTATGCGTCCCACCCCTGTTCGGCTTCGCCTGCTGAAAGGGTCGGATTTGGCGCTGAGATACATTCTGATACTGCGCTGATCGGGCACCGTCATGGAACAGTCGCAAGAGATCGAATACGAAAAGCTTCTGCAATTCGTCTACGCATGTCCCGTCGGCCTTGTCGACATGGCGCGCGACGGCGCGATAAACCTGATGAACCCGCTTGCCATGAAACTCGTCATACCGCTGGCGACAGACGGCATCATGACAAACTTGCTGACGGTGTTTGAAAACACGGCTCCCGAATTGCGCTCGCTGATCCAGGATTTTGCCGGCAGGCGGGGAACGATTTGCGATAACCACCGCATTTACGCTGGGCCGATAGCCGCCGACAAGCCCGACGAGCAGCGCATCCTGAACTGCACCATCGTCAAGCTGAAGGACGAGCGTTACGTGGTGACGCTGACCGATGTGTCGCTTCAGGTCCGCCAGGAGCGACGGCTGAGGGAAGCCGAGACGTGGTTCGGGTCGCTGCTGGAGGGTGTCAAGGATTTCGGCGTCGCATCGCTTGGTACGGATGGCGTGATCGATGCGGTAAATTCCACCCTTCTGGAGCAGACCGGCTTCGACGCGTTCGAGTTGGAGGGGATGCCGATTGGCGATCTGGTCGAGCCGCAGCCGGGCGGACAGGGGGCCTATATGGACCGTCGCCTCGAACACGCACGAAGGGACGGCTGGCATATCGACGAAGGCTGGGGCCTGCGACGCGACGGCGAGCGTTACTGGTGCCAGAGCCTCATCGCCGTATGCGCCGACAAAACGGCTAGCAGCGACACGTCGATCCAGGGATACACCGTCATCATGCGCAAGGTGGAGCGGCGTGACACGGATATGCTGGAACTCAAGCGGCTGTTGCGAACCGACCACCTGACCGGCGCCTACAACCGCGGTGCGTTCTTCGAAGCTGCCGAAAAAGAGTATGTGCTAAGTCGCGGCTCCGGACGATCCTTCGCCATCCTCATGTTCGACATAGACCACTTCAAGCGGATCAACGACAGCTACGGCCACAGCGTCGGCGACGATGTGCTGCGTTCGGTGGCCAACGCATGCCAGACAATGATGCGGCCCGGCGACACGTTCGCGCGCATCGGCGGCGAGGAATTCACAATCCTCCTGCCCGACACGTCTCTGGAGGAATCGGTCGAAATCGCCGAGCGCGTCCGGATCGCCATTGCTTCCGTGCCCGTGAGTGTCGGAGATTCGCTGCTGAAGGTTACGGCAAGCTTCGGCTGTGCAGCCGGTCCCTTGTCAGTCGGAAGTGCGGCAGCACTGCTTGCCGCTGCCGACGGAGCGCTCTACAGGGCCAAGCGCGCGGGCCGCAACCGGACGGAATCCGCACCTATGAAAACCGTGTTGGCCTGATCCTCATGCTCAGCCGCGCTGCGACTGCCCGCGTTCTGCAAAGCCTGATCGAGGCGGAGGTGAAGAGCGCGAGAAACCGGTCAAGCGGAGCCCGCAGCGTGAGAGCCTCCACTGCGGGGTCATGGTCCGAGGACCTGTCCCTGGGGCGCGACGACAACGCAGGCCTTGGCTTGGATTCGCTGGAAATGATGATGGTCGGGTCTGCCATCAACGAGATGTTTCACCTCTACGAAGGCGAGCAGGATCTCGATCCGACCGCAATGGACACGTTCGGCGATTGGCTCGATGCTATCGAGGCCGCCTGGGCGGACGGTGTTTCGAAGATGACCTTCCTGACGTCGGGCTCGACAGGCCTGCCGAAGAGATGCGTGCATGGCGCTGCTGTGCTGAACGGGGAGGCTGGATTTCTTGCCGGCCTTTTCACCTCGCGCCGCCGCATCATTGCGCTCGCACCGGCGCATCACATCTACGGTTGCCTGCTGACTGCCTTCCTCGCCGACCGGCTTTCTGTGGATGTCATCTCCGGCGCGACCTCATCTCCACGATTTCTGAACAAAGGGCTGTTGCCGGGAGACCTTGTCGTCTCCTTTCCAGACAGGTGGGCGGCAATCGATCGCACTGTCTCCACCTGGGTCGCCGACGTCGAAGGTGTCGTGTCTACCGCGCCATGCCCCGCTCCGCTGATGACGTCCCTGATCGATCGCGGGCTTGGCGGCATGACCGAACTTTACGGATCGAGCGAGACGGCGGGGATCGGCTGGCGCCGGCATCCATCCGATCGATACACCTTGATGCCGCTCTGGAGTTTCGAAAACGGTCGCGGGAATACGGCTTCGGGCGTGAGGCTGCGTCGTTGGGATGGAGCGATCCATGATGTTCCAGATGCCTTGGAGAGGATAACCGACCGGGCGTTTACCGTCGGCAGCAGGCGCGATGGCGGCTTTCAGATCGGTGGAATAAATGTCTGGCCGCAGCGTATCGCGGCCGTGCTGGAGCAGCATCCCAAGGTACAGGCGGCGTCGGTGCGCGTCGCGCAGATGCCGGCCGGCGCTCGCCTGAAGGCGTTCGTCGTCCCCGTTTCGAGCTGTGCCGAAGAGGAACTTTCATCCGATCTCGAGACGTGGTGCAGGCAGCGGCTTTCAGAAGTGGAATGCCCACGCATCTGGACGTTCGGCGCCACGCTGCCCGTTAATGAATTCGGCAAGGCGGCGGACTGGCGCAACTAGGGCCGGTGGCTGAGAGGAAGATGCTTCTCTCGTGCCCGGTAGAGACTCTCGCAGCAATCCCGTGACGAATTCACGGATTGGTCGCGGCGTGCGTGCCTGATGCAGCGGTGTCGGCGGGCGGCGCGGTGGCGAGGATCTGCGAGGCATTGTTGTCGTCCGATGTCGGACCTGCGAGCCACCATCCGATGGCAGCTGATGCCACCATCAAGGTGCCCGCAACCAACCATTTCGATTTTCGCCTATCGTTTTCGGGCTTTGCGCCCTTGCCGGTGTCCATGGGGTCGTCCTTTCCAGAATTTAGATGCTGATGATAACGGGGCTGCTTGCCAGCGGCTGATTGCGCCCGCTGAGCGCTTCGACGGATACCCGCAATAAGGGGCGTTCATCGATGCCTTTATCACTGACGAAAGAGCTGTGGTCGCCTGAGGCTATGCTACCGCCGACCCATAGCGACCACATCACTTTCGTCAAGAGAACATCCGTCAGTGCCGCAGCTTTCTTGAGGACGTCAAGCAACATCGGTGCCGGGAACAAGACAGCGCCGGCCACGGCAGCGACAATCACGGTGCTCAACAGGATCCGCGCCGAACTGCGCTTGCGGTTACGCGGCGCTGCCCCGTTGTTGCCCCGCAGACCGCACTTGGTCATTGCCATCGGTTGGTCCTTTGCAGGTCTTAACAGCCGGGTCTGTCGCTGGCAGAGGCGTTGGCCGGCGGGTGGGGAGGGACATGCCTCAGCACTTCGCCGAGCGATTTCGCCAAGCCCTTCAAGATATCGGGCGGGACATCCTGGAGGGCATCGACATAGGCGCTTGTGGTGGAGGCCTGCAGACGCCGCAGGTTTTCAGCGCCCTTTTCGGTGAGCGAAAGCCGGCCGTTCTCATCGGCAATGCTGCCGCCGTCGCACAGCGACCACATGACTTCCGTCAACAACTCGTCCGTGACCGACGCCGTTCTCTTCAGCGCATCAAAGGTCGTGGGGCCAGAGATGACGAGATGGCGGAGCACGCTGAGTTCGACAATTGTGAATTTGTCGTCCGAGAAGGCCGACGGGATGGTGTCGCAGACAACGCCGACAACCAGCGCGGTTATCCGGTCAAGGCCGATGGCGACGTCAAGCACGGTTCCTTGGTCCAGTTCAGTCATGGTTGGCTCCTGCAAAAGCGGTCGTCTATGTCCGCGGGCCCTTGTCGGTACCCGCATATCCCGCGCCGATCGCAACGTTCAAAGACACGTAATCGGTGGCGCTCTGCTGGATTGCGGCAGCCAGGCTTTCCTTTGCGGTCGCAAGCGAAAGCTGGGCGTCGATGACGTTCAACAGAGACGACGCGCCGTCCTTATAGCTATCGGTCGAGAGCTGCAGGGCCTCCTGGTAGGAATTGACCTGGGCACGCAGGGCGGAGATCGTCTGTGCATCGCGACGGACAGCCGAAAGTGCATTCTCCACGTCTTCGACGGCAGTCAGCACCGTGGACTTCCATGTCAAATAGTCGGCCCGAGCGTTGGATTCGGCGATCTCGACGTTGGCGCGCAGCGAACCTCCGTCGAGGATCGGAAGATTGAGCGTCGGCCCGAACGACCATGAGGTCAAACTGCCATGCGATCCGCTGGATGTGACATGGGAGGGCGAAATCGAGCCGCTGAGCGAGATGCTCGGATAGAGCTTGGCTTCGGCGACGCCGATCTGCGCCGTTGCTGCTGCGAGGTCCCGTTCTGCCTTGCGGATGTCCGGGCGGTTGCGGATGAGGTCGGCGGGAACGCCGGTGGCGACATTGCCGCGGAAGACAGGTTGCCTGCCTCCACTGCGCATGTCGGCAATGACGGTTGTCGGGGGCATGTTCAGCAATGTCGCGATGTGATGGACCTGCTGTCGGTAGCTGATTTCGAGGCCCGGCGCTTCGGAAAGCGTCGAATTGACGAGACCTTCGGCCTGTACTACGTCCAGGCGCGAGGCCGCTCCCGCAACCATCTGGAACTTTGTCAGCTCCAGCGTCTTGCGGCGGGAGGCGAGACTATCGGCAGCGATGGAAATGCGCGCCTGATAATAGCGGGCATTGATATAGCTTGTCACCAGATCCTGGAGATAGGTCAGCCGCGTGACGTCGACCGTGGCGTAGGCGGCGTCGAGCGAGTCGAGTGCCCCTTCGCGGGCGCGGCGATACTGGCCGAAAAGATCGAGCAACCAGGATGCCGTCAGGTCGCCGGCAGTCGAGTTCGTGGTGGCCAACTGGGTGCGTAGCTTGCCTTTTTCGCCGCTGGTGGTGTTCGACCCATCCGCCGAAAGGCTGGGAAGGGCGCCGGCACCGGCAACCGTGACGTCACCCTGGGCGGCGACCGTGGCCTCGATCGACGACAGGATCGATACGTTCTGTGCGAGGCCGGTGGCGACGAGGCTCTCGAGCTTCTTGTCGTGATAGGCCGTCCACCACTGGCGGCCAGCGATGTCTTCGTTGGCCTTCGTGGTCCCTTCCGAGAAAGTAGGAGGCAGCGGCATCACCGGCGGCTTGTGATCAGGACCGCTCACGCAGCCGGCGAGAAGAAGGAGGATGGCGGGGGAGGCCGCGCGGGGAAAAATCATGAAGCTATCTCACGAATTGATCGAACCGAACCGTTCGGTTCGACTCTCGAGTACAGAGTTTGGCTTGATCCGACAAGGTCGGCGCGTTGGCATTTTTTCGCCCATGCGTGTGGTGTCTGGGTTAGCGGGGCAGCAATCCGTTGAATATCATGTCGAAATGCGCCGCGAGAGAGGTCTCCCTGTCGAATGCGCGTCGATCGTCGAAGATCAGCCTGAAAACCATGGCCAGCATGATGGGCGACATCACGACTTCGGCCGTCGAGGCAGGTCCGGTCTTGAACTCGCCGTTGCGCTGGCCCTCATCGATGATGGACTGGGCAAAGCTTATCAGCGGTTCGATGAACCGCCTGTGGTTCTCGTCGATCACGTGGGGAAAGCGCGTGCCTTCTGCAATCACAAAGCGCAGGAGTTCCCGCATCCGCCGGCTCCCGAGAAAATTGTCGTAGAGGATCTCGATCAGCGTCCGCAGGCGATTTTCACAGTTTCCCTCGAGCTTCCTACCGCTTGTCAGTATATCTTCAAAAGGCGTGGAGATGTGGTTGATCATGGCTGAGAACAACTCCTCCTTCGTTTCAAAATAGACGTATATCGTCCCCTTCGTAACTCCGACGCGTTCCGCAATGTCTTCAACCCGCGTCGCAACATAGCCACGCTCGACAAACTCTTCGAAAGCAGCATCGAGAATTTGCTTCGGCCGCCGTGCTTTTTGCTCGGCACGGGTGATTTTTACTTCATTAGTCATTAGTCATTTGTATGTCTCTCTGCTTAACTGTCTGTGGAAATTTGGTGCAAAAATCCATTGACTGTTGAGTTAGTCAATTATATCAAGCGGAGACTGATAACAAGAGGCCACTTCATGAAAAGCGTTTTTAGCATCGCGCTGCTGGCTTCGGCTGCCGCCGTGCTGTGCTCCTGCGACAAGCAGCAGAGCAGCGAGGCCAAACCGAAGCTGGTGGAGACGGTCGTCGCTTCAACCGCGCCAATTGCCGCGAGCAATTCCATTACCGGCGAGATAGACGCACGCGTCCAGAGCGACCTTTCGTTCCGGGTGAGCGGACAGATTATCGAGCGGCTCGTCGACGTCGGTTCGGCCGTCAAGGCTGGACAGGTTTTGGCAAGGATCGATCCCGCCGAGCAGAAGGCCGATCTGGCGGTGGCAAAGGCCACCCTTGAATCGGCGCAGGCCGTAGAGACGCAAGCTCAGCTCGCCTACCAGCGCCAGCTCAACCTCTTCAAGACGCAGGTGACCACCAAGGCCTCGCTCGACCAGGCGCAGGAGACGCTACTGACGGCACAGGGGACCACCAAGTCCGACCAGGCCTCGCTCGAGACAGCGCAGGACGCTCTCTCCTATACAGAGTTGCGGGCTGACTCCGATGGCGTGATCACCGCAAGGAATGCCGAAGTTGGTCAGGTCGCCCAGGCAGCATCCGCGGTCTTCACGCTTGCGCATGACGGGCCGCGCGATGCCGTGTTCAACGTCTACGAGTCGCTTTTCCTGAAGAACAAGCCCGTCGACAAGGTCACCATCACGCTGCTCTCCGACCCGACCCGCCATGTCGAGGCATCGATACGCGAGATCTCGCCTACGATCGATTCCACGACGGGGACCATCAAGGTCAAGGTTGGCCTCGAAAATGCTCCGACGATGCCACTGGGAGCACCGGTTGCAGGAACGTTCCGCTCACAGGCCGAGCCGATGATCGAGCTTCCATGGTCTGCAATGGCCTCCAAGGCCGGGCATACGGCTGTCTGGGTGGTCGACCCCGCATCCTCGAAAGTTTCCATGCGTCCCATCGATGTCTCCACTTACGGAACGGGGAAATTCGGCGTCATCAAGGGCGTCGCGCCCGGCGACATAATCGTCGTCGATGGCACCAAGTTCCTGCGTCCCGACCAGGTCGTTTCCTACGGTAAAGGCGCCGCCCAATGAATTTCCGCCATTACGTCTTACCCATTCTCGGGCTGGCCATGCTGACCTCCTGCGAAAAGCAGGAAGCCCACCAGGAGCCCATCCGTCCGGTGCTCTCCATCGTCGCCAAGTCCTCGGAGGCGTCCACGCTTTCGCTGCCGGGCACGGTGGAAGCCAGGATCGAGACGCAGCTCGCCTTTCGCGTGCTCGGCCGGGTCATCGCCCGCAACGTCAGCGTCGGCGACCTCGTCAAAAAGGGTGATGTCGTCGCCGCGATCGATCCGATTTCGCTCGAACTTGCGGTCAGGAGCGCCCAGTCCGATCTGGCAAACAGCCAGGCAACGCTTGCCAATGCCGCGTCCAGCCAGGAGCGCCAGCGCGCTCTAGCGGCCAGCAAGTCGGGAAGCCAGGAATCGCTCGACGAGGCGGTTCAGGCCTATAAGAGCGCCATTGCCGGTGTCGGTAAATCGCAGGCCAGTCTCGACAAGGCGCAGGAACAACTCGGCTACGCCAAGCTGCATGCCGAGTTCGATGGCGTCGTGACGGCAACCTCGGCCGAAGTCGGCCAGGTGGTTTCCGCCGGATCGAGCGTCGTGACGATCGCTCGCCCCGACCAGCGCGATGCGGTGATCGATATCCCGGAAGCAAGCTTCGGCAAGCTCACCGTGGGAGCCCCGTTCCAAGTGGCGCTGCAGCTCGATCCGACCGTGGTCGCCAAAGGCGTGATCCGCGAGGTCGCCCCGGAGGCCGAGTCGCTGACCCGCACAAGCCGAACGAAAATCACGCTCATCGACCCGCCCGACGCATTTCGCATCGGCTCGGTGATCACGGCGTCGGCGACCATTCCTTCCCAGCCGTTCATAGTGCTGCCGTCCTCGGCCATTCTGCTGAAAGACGACAAGCCGAATGTCTGGCTCGTCGATACGGCTGCGGCCAAGGTCTCCCTTCATCCGGTGACGCTTGACGGACCTGTCGTCGACGGCGGCTCCGTGAAGGTCACGGGCGGCATCAATCCTGGCGCACGCGTTGTCGTCGCCGGAGTTCATAAACTGAGCGACGGCCAGGCTGTCCGGATCGATCAAGGTGAAAATCCGTGAAAAAATTCAATCTTTCCGACTGGGCGCTCGAGCACCGTTCGCTCGTCTGGTATTTCATGATCGTCTTCGTGATCGCCGGTGTGTTTTCCTACATCAATCTCGGCCGCGAGGAAGATCCGAATTTCACGATCAAGACGATGATCATCCAGGCCCAGTGGCCGGGTGCATCGGCCGACGAGATGAGCCGGCAGGTCACCGACCGCATCGAGAAGAAACTCGAAGAACTGGATGCGCTCGACGTCACGCGTAGCGAGACCACAGCCGGGCAAAGCACCGTCTTCGTGGATCTGCTCGATACCACCAAGGCCAAGGATGTTGCAGGGATCTGGGTCAAGGTTCGCAACATGATCGCCGACATCAAGGGCGATTTCCCTTCCGGTGTCACGGGACCGACCTTCAACGATACATTTGGCGACGTTTACGGCAACATGTACGCCTTCATGGGCGACGGCCTGACCCAGAGGCAGCTGCGCGATCTCGTCGAGACCGCCCGCTCCAGGATCCTGACCGTCCCGAACGTCGGAAAGGTCGATGTCATCGGGGCGCAGGACGAAGTCGTCTACCTGGAGTTCTCGACCCGCAAGATCGCAGCATTGGGGATCGATCGCCAGTCGATCATCGATACGCTTTCCAACCAGAACGCTGTCACCCAGTCCGGCTTCGTTGATGCCGGGCCGGAGCGGATCGCGTTGCGCGTCGGTGGCCAGTTCACGTCTGAAGAGAGTCTGAAATCCATCAATCTTCGTGTCAACAACCGCTTCTTCCCACTCTCGGACGTTGCCACGATCAAGCGCGGGTATGTCGACCCACCCTCGGCCCTGTTCCGCTACAACGGACAGCCGGCAATCGGCCTCTCGATCGGCATGCGCGCCGGCTCCAACCTCCTGGAGTTCGGCAAGGGTCTCGATCAGAAGATGGATGCCATCATCGCCGACTTGCCAATCGGCGTGGACGTGGCACGCGTTTCCGATCAGCCGGCAGTCGTCGACGAAGCGGTATCGGGCTTCACACGTGCGCTGTTTGAAGCCATCGTCATCGTTCTTGCCATCAGCTTCATCAGCCTTGGCGCCCGCGCGGGCCTGGTGGTGGCGATCTCGATCCCTCTGGTGCTGGCGATCACCTTCCTCGTCATGTCCTACAGCGGCATCTCGCTGCAGCGAATTTCGCTCGGCGCGCTGATCATCGCCCTCGGATTGCTGGTGGACGATGCGATGATCGCGGTGGAAATGATGGTTGCCCGCCTCGAGGAGGGCGACGACCTGAAGACGGCCGCGACCTATGTCTACACTTCGACGGCTTTCCCGATGCTGACCGGGACATTGGTGACTGTGTCCGGCTTCATTCCGGTGGGCTTGAACAGCAGTGCTGCCGGCGAATTCACCTTCACCCTGTTTGTCGTCATTGCAGTTTCCCTGGTGGTCTCCTGGATCGTCGCCGTGGTGTTCACGCCGCTTCTCGGCGTCACATTCCTGCCAAAGACCTTGAAGTCCCACCACGACAACAAAGGTCGCGTCGCACGCACGTTTTCCTGGTTGCTGCGGCTCGCCATGCGCTTCCGCTGGATCACCATCGGCCTGACCGTGATTGCCTTTGCACTCTCCGTCGGCGGCATGGGCATCGTGCAGCAGCAATTCTTTCCATCGTCAGACCGCCCGGAACTCGTCGTCGACTGGAACCTGCCGCATAACAGCTCGATCTCCGAGACCAATAGGCAGATGGCGCAGTTCGAGAAGGAAGCGCTTGTCGGCAACACCGATATCTCGCACTGGACCAGCTACGTCGGCCAGGGCGCACCGCGCTTCATCCTGTCCTTTGACGTCCAGACCCCCGACGTGTCGTTCGGCCAGATGGTGATCGTGACCAAGAGCGTCGAGGTGCGCGACCAGGTGCGCACCAAGCTGCAGGCCTATCTGAACAAGACGTTCCCAGGCACCGACGCATTCGTCAAGCTGCTCGACATCGGTCCTCCCGTCGGAAAGCCTGTCCAGTATCGTGTCAGCGGCCCGGACATCCAGCAGCTGCGCGACATCACCCAACGGTTTGCCAGCATCGTCGGCAACCACCCGCTGCTGAGCAACATGACCTTTGACTGGAACGAACCTTCGCGCGTGGTGAAGGTTGACGTTCTCCAGGACAAGGCCCGCCAGTTGGGCGTGACATCCGCCGATATCGCCACTGCGCTGAACAGCGTCGTGCAGGGGTCTTCGGCCACGCAGATCAGGGACGATATCTACCTGATCGACGTCATCGGCAGGGCTCAGGGTGCTGATCGCGGCTCGATCGAGACGTTGAAAAATCTTCAGCTCCCCGGTACCAGCGGCAACTCCGTTCCCCTGTCGGCGGTTGCCAACTTCCACTATGAGCTGGAACAGCCGGAGATATGGAGGCGCGACCGTGTGCCAACGATCATCATCAAGGCAGCGGTGGTCGGTCCGACGCAACCTGCGACCATCGTCCAGGATCTGAAGGAGAAGGTCGACGAATTCCGCAAGACGCTCCCTCCCAGCTACAGCATCGTCGATGGCGGCGCCGTCGAGCAGAGCGCAAAATCGCAAGGGCCGATCGTTGCCGTTGGACCGCTCATGCTGTTTGCCATGGCGACTATCCTGATGCTCCAGTTGCAGAGCTTCAGCCGGCTGTTCCTGGTGTTTGCTGTCGCTCCGACCGCATTGATCGGCGTGGCATCGGCACTGCTCATCAGCAACTCGCCCATGGGCTTCGTGGCGATCCTTGGCATCCTGGCGCTGATCGGCATCCTTATCCGCAACTCAGTCATCCTGGTGGTGCAGATCGAGCACCTCAGAAGCGAGGGGCGGCCTCCATGGTTTGCCGTCATCGAGGCGACCGAACATCGTATGCGGCCGATCATGTTGACGGCGGCGGCGGCCACCCTAGCTCTCATCCCGATCTCTCGCGAGATCTTCTGGGGACCGATGGCTTACGCCATGATGGGCGGCATCGTCGTCGGCACCGTCCTGACGCTGCTGTTCCTGCCGGCACTCTATGTGGCCTGGTTCCGCATCCGTCGGGAAGAAGAGCCGGCCAGGCACGAGCCCGCCGCCGGATAACCGACTTGTCTGCGAGCGCCGGTGTTTTCGTCGGCGCTCACCTATCTCACGTATGATGCCGTTGAGAACGGTGTCGCGCCAACAAGGGCCGTGCCTTCATGATGTTTCCAGACAGATCGTACCGCCGCGCGGTACAATTGACGGTCGTAATGGCTATAGGCCTTTCCGGCTGTGCGTCCCGGCCATCCGCCGCCGTTCTCGACCCAGCACGGCTGACCAACCTCCCGCAAAAACGCATCGTTCTCTTGACTGCGACAAACCGCAACGCGCTCGGGCCTTCCAAGGGTTACGGGGTCAACTGGTCCGAGACCGTCGCCTATCAAAGCTATGAGATGTCGGTGCCGCCAGCCCATAAGGTCTCGGCGATCGAGTACCCCACGGATCGCCCGGATCCGCAGAAGCAATTCGTGGTGACGAAGCGTCAAGACCTGTCCGAGGGCGATTTCACCGCCGCTGCGGCTCGTTCCGTCGGCAGCGACGGAAGCGTCGAAGTCTATGTTCATGGCTACAATAATTCTTTCCAGGAAGCGCTTTATCGGGAAGCACAAATGATCACCGATTCAGGGCTCGACAGTCCCATCATGTTTTCTTGGCCGTCGCAGGCATCGGTCGTCGGATATGTGGCTGACAAGGACGCTGTGCTCTATTCCCGGCATGATCTCGAAACTGTCGTCAAAGCCCTTTCATCGGCAGACAAAGTCAAGCGCATCGTTCTTTTCGGCCACAGCATGGGCGGCTTTCTCGTCATGGAGGTTGTGCGTCAATTGAAGCTCGAGCATCGTGAGGACGTCATCGCCAAGTTGCAGGTGGTGCTTGCCTCGCCCGACATCGACCTCGACGTCTTCAAGTCGCAGATGAAGGAGATCGGCAAACTGCCTTCTCCGCTCACCCTGCTGATCTCCAAGGACGACCGCGCCCTTGAGGTATCCAGCCTTCTGGGTGCTGAGCGACCGCGGATCGGACGGCTGGATATCAGCGATCCAATTATTCAGCAGGAGGCCGTCAAGAACCACATCCGGGTTGTCGACCTGAGCTCCCTGAAGGCCACCGACGGCGTGGGACATGACAGGTTTGCATCGCTTGCCCGATTTGGTCGGCAGCTTGAAATGCTGGACAGAAAGCCATCGGCTGCTCGGGTTGGTGCATTCGTCTTCGACGCGGCAGGCTTTGCGGTATCGAGCCCGTTTAAACTGGCCTCGAGCGTCGTGACGCCGCGGTAACGTCGCTGCGGGCGGGCACCTCATTTGATAGGAGGTCCTTGTGGACGCTGCTTATGTTTCGGCCTTTTTCGGCCTGGCTGGTGCATTGGTGGGTTCTGTCACGTCATTCACCACGTCCTGGATCACCCTGTCGTCACAGGTGAAAGAGAAACGGCGCGAGGCCAATCGCACCCGTCGTGAGGCGCTTTTCGAAGGGTTCCTGTCGGAGGCTGCCAGATTATATGGTGATGCTCTCAGTCACGAGAAGGACGATATAGGCGATATCGTCATGATCTATGCGATCCTCGCCCGCATGCACTTGGTGGCGTCAAAGGCTGTCACCGACGCCGGCGAGCGGGTCATGGACGCCATCGTCGGCGAGTACATGACGCCGAACCGGAGCCTGTCAGAGCTCCGTCTTCTTGCTCGCAGCGGTCATATGAACGTCCTCGAAGAGTTCGCTGCCGCGTGTCGCAACGAGCTGGATGCTTTCTAGGGCCGCAAATCCGAAAACGCGATTGCGAGGCCGCCTATGCTTCAAGCAGCGCGACATGCGGAGCGGCAGTTTTCGGTATCGAGCCTGAAAGCCGCGGATCGGCGATGATTTCGACCATAAATTGAAACGGCTTAAAACCAGACCTACAGTAAAATGCGTAAGCTGATGGATGATCGAAGTGGCAGGTATGCAACCATAGGCGATCGATGTCCCTTGACCAGGCGGCGTTCAGCGCACTGGCCATCAGGTATCGTCCGCCACCTCGGCCGATAGCGCTGGCCACAAGCCCGCAATAGACGATTTCGCACTGGCCTGCTTCGCGAAAGTCGAGTTCAAGGAAGCCGATCTTCCGCGAACCGGCTTCGAGATAGTAGGTCTCGACATCGCGATCCGCGAGGGTTGCGGTGAGTTCGTCGTCCGGCATCTCGAGACGCGATACCCAAAGCCAGTTTTCGCCGACCGCTCGGTATAGTGCACGATATTCGCCGAGGTCCGGCGATTTCCAGCGCTGAAATGACATGCCGTCTTGCTCCGGGACGCTGATTTCCGGGCGCTGGCGCATCTCCAGACACGTGACGACGCTTGCAATCTGGCCAGGCGATACGGTCGAGTAGCCAGGCGGCAGCGGCGGCTTCAGTTCCATCAGTCATATTCCTTGTCGCGTACGGGGTAGAATGCGCTGCCCGTTAAAATTAACCTTAATTGATGATGAACAAAGTTTTGGCTAAGTCCCATGGATACCATAGGGCATTATAGGAAGTGATCACCGGGACGCCAGCGCGTTTCCAACAGCATCGAGGTCTCCATGAGCCGCCGTGCAAATCATTATGCCGAACTGTCCGGCCGCATCGTGTCGGCAGCGAAATTTTGCGAATTCCTTGACGCGGGGGGACGGGTGATGACGGGGGAGGACAGCAGCGGCTGGCGCGATGTCACGGCTGATGTCTTGCACAAGGAACGCATCAAGGTGCGAGAGCTCGAACGTATCCGCTCGCTTCTCTACTCCGACATGGTCCGAAAGGACAATGAGCCAAGCTTTATGATGCACTGACGTTGACAGACGCAAGCCCCCAGTGAATGGGGGCTCGGAACGAGCATGCGGCTGGGACGTCGCATTATTGTCCGGTTGCACCCAGCTGCGGTCTGAACCGGGTTCCCGAATGTCCGTTCCTGGCGCGCGCGCGAAACTGCAGAATCTCTGCTCCGTCAACTGATGCCCGCGTTTTCATCATCATTTCGTATTCCGCAACAGCCTTGCACCACGTTTCGTGATCCCTGCCGTTCGGTCTGCCGGCCTCCTCCCAGAGGGCGTAAGCGCGTTTGCTGATCCATCCGTCCCTGTCGATATTCATCCTCTCCTCCTCCTTGGCCAGAATCAACCAGCAACTGTGGTTTCGGTTCCCGGAGGACTGGGGAACCATTGGGCAGAACACAGGTTGGAGCTGTGTAATTGCTCTGGACACGATGGAGGAAAGAGATGGCCAACCCGGACAACCCAAGCAAAGCCAAGGCTACCGATATCGAAAAAGACGCCGCCGGCCAATACGGCAAGCTCATCAAATCAAGCGACAACAATGGTGTCGCAAGTGCCAAGCCGCGTGTCCTCACGGGCTCGGACGACGCCACGGTCAACAAGGCACCCGATGGCAAGGAGCGGAAGAAAGACTGGGAGCTGAACTATGACCCCGCCGACATGAACGAAGGTAAGTTCAGGGGCTAACGACTGGGTTTGGGGCGCTTGCATTCGCCAAGTTGCCCGGACCGGACGGAGGCAGCGATGCGTCCGATTGCGCACACTGGTATTCACCCGGTTACAATATTGACCCGGTTTCGGCCGCTAGCCTTGGCGAGGTACAAGTGTTGGTCCGCAATGGAAAACAGTTCGTCGTACGAAGCGGGGCGTTGGAAGGTGACGCCTCCGACGCTCACCGAAAGCGGGTTTGTGTCGTTTCCGGCGGGAAACTGGGCGTTTCGGATTGTCGACCGAATACGCTCGGCGATCTTGGATGCCTCCGTCACCGCCACACCTGGCAGAAAAACGCCGAACTCCTCGCCGCCAACCCTGCCGACAAGGTCCGCTGGTCCGAGGCAAAGCTTAATGCTCTGCGAGATGATCTTCAGAGCTTCGTCGCCCTTTTGATGCCCGAAAGTATCGTTGATAGCTTTGAAATGGTCGGCGTCTATCAAGAGGAGTGAACCGGAACGCAGCGTAACCTGCTCCTCGGCTCTTGCCAGATAGCTTTCGACCAGAAGAGTGAATGCGCCTCGGTTTAGGACCGCTGTTAAGCTGTCTGTCGATGCTGTGATGGTCAGTTCGCGGTGGGAGATTGCGAGTTGCTGAACTTTCCTCAACAAGAGAAAAAGCAATGGGCCAGCCAAGCATACGGGCAGAAGGATATCCACGACAAGCGAGCGGTTTATTGCCTCGTCCGTCAAGTTCACGAAATTGAACGAGTCAACGAACACCGAAATGCCTACGCACGCCAGTGTGATGGAGATCGTGCCAGCGATGACCCGCGTCCAGCCGGTTGGCGTCCAGTCCAGTTTCATTCAGAAGTCCTAGTACAATTTCGGCAAGGCGGTATTTATTCGGCAAGGATATATGCATCATAGCTTTAATTCATTAAGCAAATTTGCAGGCCGACGTTGAGCTATGCCCGCCATCACGGTGTGGCTGCGTGCGTCAGAGGGATTATCGAGCGACCGCAGCACCAGAGTTTTTTTAAACATCAGAAGCAATGGGAACAGTCGGCATCCCTTCTATCCGTCAGCATCAATCCGCATTCAGAAAGTCGAGGAGTTTGCTCGCTCGGTGGTGTTTGTAACACTGGCCAATCACAGCGCTAGTGGCAACGTCCAACGCAGCAAACAGCTGCGACGTGCCACTACGAACATCGTGTCCCATGTTGTGGTGTAGCTCCGGCTGTCGCCGTGCCTTCCAGACAGAGCCGGGAATGGATCAGCTTGCGTCTTGGCAGGCTGATGAGCGGATCATCGCTCATTGTGGCGATGGTCTCAAGTGACTTGTATCGGGATCGCTGAACGACCCACTCGTCATTCTGCTCAAGCAGTAAGGGCACCGACCAATCTGACGATGGCATCGTGTTGGGGAAGATGCCGACGACCTCAGTGCGCCGTTTGATCTCACCATTGAGGCGCTCGATCGGGTTTGTCGAATGAAGCTGCCCAATGCTGTCTGGGAAAGGTCATGTAGGCGAGCACGTCATGCTCAGCGCTATCCATGATATTGGACACCTTCGACACCTTCGACCTGATCTGGTCGGCGACATTGCGCCACTGGTGCTTGCAGCTTCGGGAGTCTCATGGGCAAAGGCCGTTGCGATGAAGGCGGACACGACACGCCGTCCGCTCTTTCCGGCATTGGCCAGGGCGTTACGCACGAAGTGGAAGACGGCACCTCTGCCAAGTGGCGGAGAGCACCTTCGACGCGGCTGCCTTGATACCCTCGTGCGCATCGGAGACGGCCAGCTTCACGCCCCGCAGGCCCATCAGTGGTATCCTTCAGGTTGGCTCTAAGCAACCCGACCCTAACGGAAAACACTGGCTCCTCGTCAGCGACACCACGGTGGGGGACACGATCGCTACGAATGTGGGTGTGGGTTCGCGCCTCAGCGACGCCCGTCAGCGCAAGTGCTGGAAAATGCCATAGTGATCCCCCGCATCCACGCGGGGCGTGATAAATTCCTCCCAATATTGGTCTGCTTCCGGTGGGTCCAAGCCCTCGTCTCTGCTTATTGTTTCACCATCTTCCATTAATCGGCCCACGCCGCCTCGCGATCTGTATTCTTTTGCAATTTCTAGGTCTCGTTCTTCGGACATCTGAATCTGCTCCGCAATGATGGAATTTCCGCCTTGTCGAGCGAACGCTCGGCACGTGGTAGAGTGATGAAGGTCGTTCGGCGAGTGCTTCGCGCTCGGCTCAACGTCTAGAACGCGCTAAGCCCAACGGGCGAAGGTCTGATGGGTTCCGGCTTAAATACAAAAACAAGCCCGGCCGTAGAGGTAGCCAAAACACCGAGCTTTCGGGTCGGCTAGCACTATGGGCGCCATCCAAACAACGATCGTGCCCGATTTCTGTCCTGGTGATAAGAAAATTCAACACGGCCTTTCAGGTGGATCATCCTCCTTCGGTTCAGTGCTTGTCACCTCTCCGACATCGTGAAGCGAATGAGGTGTTTGTGTCCACGGATCTGAGATTCAAGAACGTTTGCATCTTCCTGCTCAGCGTCACCCTCGGCATGAGGAGGCGATCACCTGTCTGAGGCGCCCCGTCTGGAAGTCAGATGTCGATACCGAACCCAGGATCGAAGGTCTGGTAGCATTCCTGGCCGAGGTAACCAGAACCCGCGTCGATCCCACGACGTGGTCCGGCCTGCTATGCAGGCGACGTGGAGCTAAATTTCGGGTCGCGGCAGGCTGCCTTCATGTATCCCAAGTTTCAGGCGTCAGCCGCCGATAGCGGGTCTGCCCGCTGCCGGTCCTCGCCCGAACGCTGGCTCGGCGCGTTGAGAGGCAAGAGCACGAGGCTGCCGTCGCCGCCCTCGCAAACGCTGTCTTCGAGGAACCGTCGGCTGACACCGTGCTTGTGGACCGTGTGAACCGGATGCAAGGGATTGAACGGCAGCTTGGAATCCTTAGGCAGCCTGTACTCGTCAAGCTCCGCCGCCTTGTCCTCCAGAGTATGCAAGTTTTCGCTTCCCTTGTCGTGACGGCAACCCCGATGCTACCGCGCAGGAAGGCGCGGCAGGACGCGTGGTTCCCGGCGCAGAAGCCGACCGGCATGCGGAGTGCCACGTTCCCGTCCAGAAGTCGAAGACTTGGAAGGGCGCCGATTGTCAAAACGTCCCCAGCGACCACACAGGACCGGGCAAGCCCTTCGACAGAAGACTTCAGCTAAGGGCCAAATGCTCCGCGTGCAGGATGACATTTGTGAACGCCTATTGAGAAGAAGCACGCCGCGCGGCGGCGCAAGAGCGATTTGTTGCACAGCACAACATTTCATAACTTTACAAAAAAATATAAATATGTGAAGTAAACACGGTCGATAACGATGCGAGCGTAGTCCAGTGACCCAGTTGAAATTCGCCACCCGCCTCAATTCATTTGCTTCCCGGCCGCAGGCGGAATGGCCGGACCTTTCCGGCAAGCCAACCGTTTCGCAGATGGTCGCCCGGGCCGCGAAGGTGAAGGGCCTGACGGATCTGGATCTCAACTACCCCGACCACGTTTCGGAAAATCCCCGCGAGCTGGCCAAAAAGATCAACGATCTCGGCCTTTCCATCAACGGCTTTGCTATGCGCTACTATACCAACCCGGCTTTCAAGATCGGCGCTTTCACCAATCCTGACGCTGCGGTCCGTCGTGAAGCGATCGAACTGACCAAAAAAGGCATCGACGCAACGCGTGAAGCCGGTAGCAACCTGATGACCATCTGGCTTGGTCAGGACGGTTTCGACTACGCGTTCCAGGCCGACTACGCCACGCTGTGGAAATACGAATTGGACGGTATTCGTGAAGTCTGCGAGCATGACAAGGATTGCCTGATCAGCATCGAGTACAAGCCGAACGAGCCCCGTTCCTATAGCCTGATGCCCGACTGCGCGACGACGCTGCTGGCGATCAAGGACGTCGACATGCCAAACCTCGGCGTCACGCTCGACTTCGCCCACGTGCTCTATGCCGACGAGCAGCCGGCCTTCGCGGCAGCATTGATCGCCCGCTACAGCCGCGTGCTCGGTGTGCACCTGAACGATGGCTACGCCAAGCGCGACGACGGCCTGATGGTGGGCGCGGTACATACGCTGCAGACCATCGAGCTGCTGCGCCAGATCCGCAAGGACGGCTATGACGGCGCCATCTATTTCGACACGTTCCCAGACATGACCGGGCTCGATCCGGTTCACGAATGCGAGGTGAATATCCAGACCGTGCAGCGGATGCTGAAGGTCGTGGATCGCCTCGAGCAGGACAATCGCCTGTCCGGCGCGATTGACCGACAGGATGCTGTTTCCGCTCAAGCCGTCATCCAGGAATTGATGTTCGGCGCGGGAGCATAACGCAATCTCCGCAGCGCAGACGCTGCTGTTTCCATTTCATATTCGGGAGGAACCGATGAAGACTTTTCTGAAAACCACGCTTGCCGGCGGTTTGGCGGCGACCTTGCTGTTCAGCGCCGCCATGGCACAGGAACTGGCGCCCTTGAATTCGGACACCGAGAAGGACCGCATCGACTGGTCGCAGCTCGATGCGAAGCTAGGCCCGCTGCCCAAGCCAGCCGCTGGCACCAAGGCTGGCGCCGTCTCCAAGACGCTGACCAACGAATACTGGCGCTCGCTCGGCGATGGCTACAAGAAGTTCGGCGAAAAGATGGGCGTTTCCGTCGCCTACCAGGCAGCCCAGAGCGAGGGTGACCAGCTCGGCCAGCTGACGATTGCCGAAGGCTTGATTACGCAGGGCTTCAACGTGCTGCTGGTATCGCCCCAGACCGATGCCAACCTGCAGCCGGTAATGGAGCAGGCAAAAGCGGCCAATGTTCCAGTGGTCAACGTCAACGATGCCGTCATTCCACAGGCGGAACACTATGTCGGCAACGTCCAGCGCGATAATGGCGCCCGCGTCGCCAAGTGGTTCATCGAGAACCGCCCTGAAGGTGGCAAGGTTGCCATCGTCGAAGGCCAGGCCGGTGTCTACGCTGCCGTGCAGCGCACCGACGGCTTCAAGTCGACGATCACCCAGAACGGCAAGTTCCAGGTGGTTGCCAGCGTTCCAGGCAACTGGGATCGCCAGACGTCCTACGACGCTGCCACCAACATCCTGCAGCAGCATCCCGATCTGATCGGCTTTTATGCCAACAATGACGGCATGGCACTCGGCATCGTCGAGGCCGTCAAGTCGGCTGGTCTCCAGGGCAAGGTCGCAGTCTTCGGCACCGACGGCATTTCGGACGCCTACAAGTCGATCAAGGCCGGTGAACTCACCGGCACCGTCGACAGCTTCCCGGTTCTGACCGGCGAAGTCGCTCTGGAAACCGCCCTGCGGCTCGTTGCCGGCCAGAAGGTTCCGCGCGTCGTCGCAACGCCCCAGGCGCTGATCACCAAGGACAACATCGCACGCTACCAGGGTGACGACACCGCCATCCGCGCCGTCCTGATGGAAGACGCGGCCAAGGCTCCCTGACATTCAGCGGCCAGTTATCCGACGCCGGCCAGCAATGGCCGGCGTCTCCGAGTACAAGAGGTGCCGAGACATGACGCAGACGCCCAGACTAAGATTTGAATCCATATCCAAGTCGTTCCCCGGCGTCCTTGCCCTGTCGGACATATCCTTCGATGTTCCGCCGGGCGAAATCCACGGGCTTCTCGGGGAAAACGGCGCCGGAAAATCCACGCTTCTTCGCATTCTGTCCGGCGTGTTCCGGCCAACCAGCGGCAGCGTGTTCGTTGATGGCGAGGCGGTCTCCTTCCGCAACCCGTCCGACGCCCGCCTGGCCGGCATTGCCATGATCCACCAGGAACTGCAGCAGGTGCCGCATCTCAGCGTCGCCCAGAACATGTTCCTGGGCCATCCCCTGACCAAGGCCGGCGGCATTTTCGTCGCACGGCACGAGCAGGAGCGCAGGGCCGCCGAAGCGCTGGCGATGATCGACCCGACCATCGATCCGGCAGCGCCGATTTCGACGCTGAAGGTCGCCCAGCGCCAGATCGTCGAGATCGGCCGTGCGCTGCTCGACCGCGCCAAGATCATCGCAATGGACGAACCGACTTCGAGCCTGACACCCAGCGAGTTCGAAAAGCTCGCCGAGGTCATCGCCAATCTTTCCGCGACCGGCGTCTCCATCATCTACGTCTCGCACAAGATGGACGAAGTGTTTCAGATCTGCCAGGGCGCCAGCGTCATGCGCGACGGCAAGCTGGTCGGTCGCGTCGATATCCGCACGGCATCCCACCAGGATGTCATAACCATGATGGTCGGCCGCCAGCTGATGCAAGAAAAGCATGTGTCGCATGCGACAACCATGGTGAAGCTCGAGGCTAAGAACCTGTCTTCGGCGACCAAGATCCGCGATGCCTCGTTTCGGCTGCACCGGGGCGAAGTACTCGGCGTGGCCGGGCTCGTCGGCTCCGGGCGCACCGAACTGCTGCGCCTGCTCGCCGGCGTCGACCGCATCACGTCCGGTTCGGTCGAGATCGACGGGAAGCCGCTTCCTCTGCGCAGCCCGCGCGATGCAATCGCTGCCGGCATCGGCCTTGTGCCGGAAGAGCGCAAGCGCGAAGGCATTATTCCCGGTCGCTCGGTGACCAACAACATGGCGCTTGCGTCCTTGGGCAGCTTTTCCAAGGCGGGCATCATCCGCAACGGCAAGCTGCGGGCGACCGCGACCGACCTGCTGCGCCGCGTCAACCTGCGGCCTTTCCAGTTGGACCGGCCCATCCGGCTGTTCAGCGGCGGTAACCAGCAGAAGGCGATCATTGCGCGCTGGCTGGCGGCCAAATCGCAGATATTGTTGTTCGACGAACCCACGCGCGGCATCGATGTCGGGGCGAAGTCGGAAATCTACCAGCTGATCGAGGCCCTGGCCGCCGACGGTCACTCGATCATCGTTGTCTCCTCCGAGCTGCCGGAAGTCATTCGTCTCTCCGACCGGGTGCTTGTCATGCGCGAGGGGCGGATTGCCGCCGAGATCGAGCGCGCCGATTTGTCCGAAAGCGCCATCGTCGCCCACGCCATTCCCGGCGTCAGTCAATCCCCCATGTCAGCTCCGGCTGCGTGAGCGCTGAAAAGTATAGGAGCTCATCATGAACCATACGTCACCCGCCGATGCGACAAAGCTTTCCTCCGGTTTCGGCCGCTTCTCCTTTTCGCTGCGTGACGCCGGCACCCTGATCGGACTGATCGTTATTCTGGCGGTGTTTGCAGCGATCGTCCCGGGCTTCATCTCCGAACGCAACCTCGTCAATATCCTGCAGCAGTCCAGTATCAATGCCTGCCTCGCGCTCGGCATGACCCTGGTCATCATCTCCGGCGGCATCGATCTTTCGGTGGGCCCGACGGCTGCCATTGCGGCTGTGATATCGGCAACAATGCTGCTTTCGGGCGTTCCGATCCCGCTGGCGATCCTTGCCGGCATCGGCATCGGCGCCGTCTGCGGTTTCATCAACGGCGTGCTTGTGGCCTATGTCGGGCTGCAGCCGTTCATCGTCACGCTCGGTACGCTCAGCACCTACAGGGCGATTGCGCTGATCTACACCGGCGGCAATCCCGTGCTCGGCATTCCTGTCGGCTTTCGCAGCCTGTTCAATGGCAACCTCCTGGGCTTGCCGACGCCTGTCTGGATCGTCGCAGTCGTGGCAGTTGCAGCATGGGTCCTGTTGAAAAAGACGCCGATCGGCGAATATCTCCTGGCCGTTGGCGGCAACGAGGAAGCAGCCTACGTCGCCGGCGTCCCCATCGCCCGCACCAAGATCACCGCCTATGTCATCTCCGGCGCGCTTGCGGCACTGGCTGCCCTGATCCTTGTCGGCCGCCTCGGTGCTGCCGAACCGATCCTTGGCAATCTCTGGGAACTCGACGCGATTGCGGCCTCTGCCATTGGCGGCGCTTCGCTGATGGGCGGCAAGGGGAGCGTGCTTGGGACAATCCTCGGGGCGATCATCCTCGGCGCGATGCGCAACGGTCTTACCCTGATGAATGTGCAGGCCTTCTATCAACTGCTCGCCACTGGCCTTATAATCCTTGTCGCAATGATGATCGATCGCGCCACAAGGGGACGAGGATGAATACCGAAAGCTTCGATACTAAGGCTGTTGGCCCACGCATCCGAATGATGATGCCGCTGCTGACACCACTCGAAGCAAAGGTCGTCGATACCGTCTTCGCCCTCCGTGACTTCAGCGACAGCACATCGCTGAAGCAGATCGCCGACGATGCCGGCGTCTCGGAGGCCATGGTGGTGAAAATCACCAAGAAGCTGGGATTTGCAGGATACCGCGATTTCCGTACCGCCGTTAGCCAGTACAACCGCCAGCCGACGGCGGAGATGCATCAGGAACTGTCGGCAGACGATACGTCTCAGGAAATTGTCCAGAAGGTGTTCCGAACATCCATTAATGCGCTTGAGGAAACGCTGTCGATCCTCGACATGGAGGCGTTCGATCGGGCCTCCGACCTCATACACCGCGCAAGACAGCGCGATTTCTATGGCGTCGGCGGATCGGCACAGATTGCCCGGGATGTTGCGCACAAATTCCTGCGGATCGGCGTGCGGGCGAATATGTTCGACGACAGCCACATGATGCTGATGTCGGCATCGTTGCTCGGCGATGGCGATATCGCCATCGGGTTTTCTCATTCGGGAAATACGACGGCAGTGATCGAGGCGATCCAGCTTGCGCGCCGCAACGGCGCCCGGACGATTGCCATCACCAACTACAATTCTTCTGCCCTGGCGCAATCCGCAGACGTGGTGCTGTGTTCGACCGCCCAGGGTTCGCCGCTGATGGGTGAAAATGCTGCAGCCCGCATAGCGCAGCTGAATATCCTCGACGCCATCTTCGTGTCGGTCGCCCAACGCGATTATCAGGCTGCCGAACGAAACCTCGACCGGACCATGTCCGCAGTTACATCCAAACGGAAAGAGCGACCTTTATGACGTCTTTGCCCCTCGTGACCGTGTTCGGAAGCCTGCATTACGATATCGCCGTGAATGGACCTGCGCGACCGCGCAAGGGCGAAACCATCACAGGCGTGTCGTGGCACCCGAAGAACGGCGGCAAAGGGGGCAACCAGGCGGTGTCAGCCGCCCGCACCGGCGTTGCGACCGCCATGATCGGCGCTGTCGCCGATGACGATTTCGGCCATGCGCTGCTTGCCAACCTCGAGCGTAAAAAGGTCGACGCCCGGTTCGTACGGCGAAAAGCGTCGCTGTCCACCGGCATGAGTGTCGCGATCTTCGACGCCGAGGGCGACTACGGTGCCGTCATCGTATCCGGCAGCAATCTGACGCTGGGCGATGACGATATCGCCGCTGCTGCAAACGTGCTGCAAAAGACAACGGTCCTTGTCCTCCAGAACGAGGTGCCGGATGCGGCCAACGTCGCTGCAGCGCGGGCCGTCAGCAATGCGGGCGGCCTGGTGCTTCTCAATGCAGCCCCGGCGCGCGCCCTGTCGGACGAGCTCCAGTCTCTTGTCGATGTCATCGTCGTCAACGGGATCGAGGCGGAAATGCTGGCAGGCGTGCCGGTGGTCGAGACGCTGGAAGGCGCTCTCGCCGCCGCGCGGCTCTTGTCGAAAAGCTTCCGGCAGGCGGTGGTGACCGCCGGCGGAGCAGGGGTTGCCTATGCCGACGCCGATGGCAAGGAGGCTTTCATGGCCGCCCTGCCGATCAAGGTCGAGAGCACCCACGGTGCGGGCGACGAATTCATCGGCGTGCTGGCCGCAGGCATGGCGTCGGGCAATGACATCGAGATCGCGCTGCGTCACGCCAACGAGGCGGCCGCTTTGCTGGTCTCGACGCCTGAGAGCGAGCGGGGCTAGATGACGCCCTTGGTCAGGATGAAGCAGCCGTAAGGTCCGGGATCGGACGTCCTGACGATGGCAAAGGCGCGCTTGGCGACATCATAGAACGCAAATCGCTCCAGCGCCTCGACGGTGATGGGTCGGCCTTCCGCCGCATCGAAGACTGCCTGCATCGCCGGAAAGATCGGCATCTGACCGTCGGGATCGCCGACCACCTGCATGCGCTTGACGGGGGCATCGACGAAAGTATCCAGCGGCATCAGCGTCAAAATTGCTTCAGTCGCCCGCGCCAGACCGCATCCCGATATGTTCAGCAACTGGCCATGGGTCGTCTGCCGTGCGATCGTCTGGGCCGGATGGTTGATATCGCAGACGACAAGCGTATCGCCGTGACCCATCAGCATCAAAACGTGGATGAGTTCCGCGCTGATGACCGGATCTATGCCTTTGAGCATGGCTGTTTCCTCCCGAAAAGCTCTCCATGACTTCACGAAGTATATGATAATCGTGATGCATGCAATCCGGCCCCAGTGTGCACCGCAGTGAAATCGAGGTTATCCATTTTCCTGCATCTGCAATGAGGTTATGATCGAAAAAAGAACCTTTTCAATAGAGATATTTAGGCAATAAACTCAAGTCACCAAAACTTTACACTTTACAGTTCGAATTTTACGTGTGAAGTTTTTCCAATGTGATTGAGCCTCCCAGGGCAGACTGCACGGGGCGGGTGCGGTGATCCGGCGCTCGCCACCGCAGGTAGCCGAGACCGATCGCATGCTGCGGGGAGAGCGCGGCGCAATGGGCAGGAGATTTGTTTTTGGCATCGATGAATATCGTCAATGTCGGTAAGGCCTACGGTAGCCTGACGGTGATCCACGGCGTTTCCGTTGAAATCCCGGACGGCGAATTCGTCGTTCTGGTCGGGCCATCCGGCTGCGGAAAATCGACCTTGCTGCGCATGGTCGCTGGCCTTGAGCCCATCAGCTTCGGTGACATCGAGATCGACGGGAAGGTGGTGAACAACCTGCCACCCAAGGATCGCGACATCGCCATGGTGTTCCAGAGCTACGCGCTCTATCCCCACAAGACCGTGGCCGACAATATGGGTTTCGCGCTGAAGATGCGCGGCGAGCGCAAGGCAGATATCGACGCCCGCGTCCGCAAGGCAGCCGAAATCCTCGATCTTGTGCCCTATCTTTCCCGCTATCCGCGCCAGCTTTCCGGGGGCCAGCGGCAGCGTGTGGCCATGGGACGTGCCATCGTGCGGGATCCCAAGGTGTTCCTTTTCGACGAGCCGCTCTCCAACCTCGATGCCAAGCTGCGCGTCCAGATGCGCGCCGAGATCAAGGAACTGCAGCGCCGCCTTGCGACGACGATGATCTACGTGACCCACGACCAGGTGGAGGCCATGACCATGGCCGACCGCATCGTCGTCCTCCGGGATGGGCGGGTCGAGCAGATCGGCTCGCCACTGACGCTCTACGACAAGCCAGCCAACACTTTCGTCGCCGGCTTCATCGGCTCGCCGTCGATGAACCTCGTCAAGGGCCATATCCGCTCGGGCGCAGCGCCGTTCTTCGAAACCGACGAGGGCATCCGGCTTCCGCTTTCCGGCGCACCGGCAGCGTCCGATGGAAAGCCTGCCTATTACGGGATCCGACCGGAGCATTTCGTGCTTGGCGGCGACGTCAGGGCTGATCTCACCATCGTCGAATCGACCGGCTCCGAGACGCAGGTCTTTGCCCGGCTCGGACAGCAGAAGATTATCGGCGTCTTTCGCGACCGCGTCGAGGCTGCATCCGGCCAGCCCTTTGCGATGACGCCCAATCCGGCGATGGTGCATCTTTTCGATGCGCAGAGCGGCTTGCGTCTCGACTGAGTTTTCAGGAATGCGCTCCGAGGGGGGAGCGCCAGACGCCACGATGCGTGGCAACTTCACGGGAGGAGAGAGAAATGAAAGTTGGCGATTACGAACGAATGATGGCCATGGCGCTGAGCCGCCGCGCCATTTTGAAAACCAGCGCGGGCCTTGGGGCACTTGCTGCCGCTGGCAGCGTGCTTGCACCATTCGGCAATGCCTTTGCGGCCGACGCGTCGCTGCGCTCGCAGATCCTGCAGGTGCCGGGTGTCGGCAAGGGGTCGCCGACCGATGCCGACTGGCAGAAGGTCGGCCAGATGTGCCTCGATGCGACCAAGGCCAACGTCAAGCAGGGTGAGTTCGCCGGTGTCCAGCTCTCCTTCATGGGGCTCAACAACCAGAACCTCCACAACCTCCTCTTCCGCGGCTTCCTGAAGCCCTGGGAAGACTATACCGGCGCCAAGATCACCTGGATCGACCTTGCGCAGGCCGACTATAATCCGCGCCTGCAGCAGGCGATTGCCACCGGCACCGTTGACTTCGACATTCTCGAAATGGGCGCACCGTTCGAGGGTGACGTCTGCGGCAAGGGCCTTGCCTCCGTCATGCCCGACTGGGTCAAGGCGCAGATCGACATGGACGATTACGTCGACTATCTAAAGGCGCCGGTTGGCACCTGGGATGGCAAGACCTACCGCGTCTCCGTCGACGGCGACTGCCACAACTTCAACTACCGCACCGACTATTTCACCGACGCCGACCTTGCCAAGGCCTGGAAGAGCGAAGGCCATGAAGGCGAGTGGGGCGTGCCGAAGACCTGGCAGAAGGTCCAGGAAGTCACCAAGTTCCTGAAGGGCAAGAAGATCGCCGGCGCCGATGCCATCGGCTACCTCGATGCGCCCAAGGCCTGGGGCGGTTTCGGCTTCTACTTCCTCGGCAGCCGCGCCACCGCCTATGCCAAGCACCCGGACGACAAGGCCTGGCTGTTCGACATCGACACGATGAAGCCACGCATCAACAACCCGGCCTGGGTGCGCGCAATCCAGGACGTGGTCGATGCGTTGCCGTCCGAATCGGGCGACCAGCTGAACGCCGATCCAGGCACGACGGCCTTCCAGCAGTTCCTTGCCGGCACCGGCTCGATGATCTCCTGGTGGGGCGACGTCGGCCAGAGCGCGCAGACCAGCGACAGTTCCGTGGTCGGCACGACGGTCGCCTTCGACATCCTGCCCGGATCGGACGATGTCTACAACGCCAAGACCGGCACATGGGACAAACTCGCCAGCGGGCCGAACTATGCGCCGAACATGGCCTATCTCGGCTGGGGCGTCTACGTGATGGCCCGGGTGGACAGCGACGAGAAGAAGAAGAAGGCCGCCTGGAGCGCTGCTGCCCATCTCGGCGGCAAGGACCTGGCACTCTGGACCGCCGCCTATCCTTCCGGCTTCCAGTGCTACCGCAAGAGTCAGTTCGACATCAAGGAATGGGTCGCGGCCGGCTACGAGGAGGCCTACATCTCCAACTACCTCGCCTCGCAGTCGAAGTCCTACAACCACCCGAATGCGGCAATCGAACCCCGCATTCCCGGCATCTTCCAGTACTACAGCGTTGCGGAAGATGAGCTGGCCAAGGTGTTCGCCGGTCAGGTGAAGCCTCAGGACGGCGCCGATGCGATCGCGGCGGCGTGGGAGAAGATCACCGACCAGCTCGGGCGCGAAAAACAGATCGCGCTCTACAAGGCCTCGCTCGGCGTCTGATTTCGCCGGAGAAGCCTACCCCGTCAGGCGCCGCTGCGTGCGTTGCCTGACGGACTGCCGGACCGGAGTCCGGCCGGCTGCAGAATTTGTCCGGGTTAGCCAGGGATGTGCTTATGTCGCATGCGAATATGCCGGTTATCGGCACGATCGAGCCGGTGGGGGCGCCAAGCCCGTCCGCGCGGCAGGGCCGCCTTCTGCTGATTGGGGCGAGCGTCCTGCTTGTGGCCGTGCTCATCCTGCAGATCCTCGATGCGTCCGGCGTGACGGCCATTGGGCTCGTCAGCTGGCGACCGCTGGTCTATGCCTATGTCGTCTGGTCGGTGGCGCTCTGTGCAGCCCAGGTGATGATCCGTGGCGAAGCCGGACAACGGGCCGCATTCGTGCTTCCGGCCGTCCTGTTCACCGTGGCGATGGTGATCTTCCCGACGGTCTTCGGCCTCTACATCGCCTTCACCGACTGGAACCTCAGCGCTGCGAACGGCAGACAGTTCAACGGCCTCGACAACCTCCGCACCCTGTTTGCGGATACCTATTTCTGGAATGCGCTGCTGAACATGGTCTATTATGTTCTCTCCGTGCTGGTTCAGTACACGATCGCCTTCGGACTGGCGCTGCTGCTCAATGCCGAGATCCGGGCTCGCAAGTTTTTCCGCGTCGCGTTCCTGCTGCCACTGATGCTGAGCCCGGTTGCCGTCAGTTGGATGATCGGCAAATCGCTGATGGAATATCGCTTTGGCCCGGCGGCAACGCTGGCGCGTCATCTCGGCTGGGAAAATCCCGCCTTCTTCTCGACCCCGGCGCTGGCCCGCGCCTCGATCATGGCGATGGATGGATGGGTTTCCATCCCGTTCATGATGATCCTGCTTTTGGCTGGCCTCCAGGCCCTGCCATCCGAGGTCAAGGAAGCGGCCAAGGTGGATGGCGCCTCGGGCTGGCAAAGCTTCAAGGAAATTACCTTTCCGCTAATGCTGCCGGTCAGCCTGACGGTCGTCATCCTGCGCGTCATCTTCGAACTCAAGCTCGCCGATATCGTCATCAATGTCACCGCGGGCGGGCCGGGCGGCGCCACCGATACGGTCTCGAGCTTCATCTTCCGCGAATACCGGGATCGCTCGAATGTCGGCTACGGTACGATGCTCGCGGAATTCTACCTCGTCGTCATCATCATCTTCGTCTCGCTGATCCTGAAATTGGCGAGCCGGTGGATGCAACGTGCAAATTGAGGGCAGACCGATGTCGACAAGCCAACCCCTTCACGCGCCCACCGAAAGGCAGCCCGGCCTCTGGGCCCGGCGCCCGGCGTTTCTTACCAGCAGCCTTCTGATCTATGCCGCACTGGTGTTCTGGGCATTCATCTCACTCTTTCCGATCTACTGGACCATCACCACGTCGTTCAAGACAGCTGTGAATGTGACGCAGGGCAATATGATCCCCTTCGTCGACTTCACCCCGGACTGGAAAGGCTGGCGCTCGCTCGGCCTGTCGCCGGACACGATCTTCGTGCAGTCGACCGTGCGCGACGAGTTCATGATGCGGTTCCTGAACAGCATCATCGCATCGTCCGGCGGGGCACTGCTTGCGGTCATCATCGGCTCGCTCGCCGCCTATGGGCTCAGCCGGTTTTCCTACCGGTTTCTCTGGATGCGCAACAAGGATATCTCCTTCTTCTTCCTGTCCCAGCTGATCCTGCCGCCGGTGGTTCTCGCCATGCCTTTCCTCGTGCTCTACAAGCACCTGATGCTGCTCGACACGCTGGTCGGCCTCATCCTCATCTATACGCTGATGGTGCTGCCGATCGTCATCTGGATCATGCGCGACCAGTTCGACACGATCCCGGTCGAGCTGGAACAGGCAGCCCTGGTCGACGGCTGCTCCATCTGGGGCGCCTTCGTGCGCATCGTCCTGCCGATTGCGTTGCCCGGCATGGTGGCGGCTTTCATCCTGTCCGTCATTCTCTGCTGGAACGAATATTTCTTTGCAGCCCTGCTGACCAGTTCCAGCGCCAAGACCCTGCCGGTCATGGTGGCGAGCCAGACGGGGTCGCAGGGGATCAACTGGTGGTCGATGGCCGCCATCTCGACCGCCGCGATCCTGCCGCTGATCCTCATCGGTATTTTCCTCGAGCGCTACATCGTCAAGGGCCTGACGGCAGGTGCCGTCAAGTAACCGGCTTGCGTCGAAGCTGGCAGTTGCGAGACGGGCGATAGGACGGATATGATCCGGCGCAGACACTGAACGTCGACAAGGGGTGGTCATGGTGGGAACAGGCGTTACGATCCTCGGCATCTTTGTGGCCGACACAGCTTATCTGGCACACCGGATGCCGGATGTCGGCGAAACCATCAAGGGCAGCGGCTTTGCCGTCGGCCCCGGCGGAAAAGGGTCGAACCAGGCGGTCGCGGCCGCCAAGGCCGGTGCCGAGGTCTCGTTCATCTCCAAGATCGGCCGCGATACATTCGGCGATCTTGCGCAGAAAACCTATGCCGATGCCGGGGTTAAGCCGCTGCTGGTGATCATGGACGACGAGCCGACGGGGGCGGCCTTCATCTATGTCAACGACAGCACCGGCGACAACGCCATCATCGTCTATCCGGGCGCTGCCGGGACCATCGGGGTCGATGATGTCGAGGCGGCGCGCGAGGCGATCCGCCAGTCGGCCGTGTTTGTCACGCAACTCGAGCAGCCGGCCGTCGCCGCCTTGCATGCCCTTGCGATTGCCCGCGCTGCTCGCGTCACAACGATCTTCAATCCGGCACCCGCCGAAACTTTTCCCGAGGCGATGCTCGACCTGTGCGACTATATCATCCCGAACGAGACGGAGGCTGCAGCCCTCGTCGGCTTTTCCCTCGACACGATCGCGGATGCGAAGCGGGCCGGCGAAGCGCTGGTCGCGCGCGGTGTCGGTGCCGCCGTCATTACGCTCGGCGGGCGTGGCGTCTATTACCATGACGCAGGCACATCCGTGCATGTTCCGGCCATGAACTACGGACCCGTGATCGACACAACGGGCGCAGGCGATGCGTTCGTCGGCGGTTTTGCTGCCGCGATATCGCGCGGTTCGGCGCCGCTCGATGCCGTCAGCTTCGGCTGCGCCACCGCCGGCATCGCGGTGACGCGACGCGGAACGGCGCCCGCCATGCCGACGCGCAGCGAGATCGAGGCGCTGCTTGCTTCGACAAAGTAGATGCTGGTGTAACGTCCCGTCGTCCAGGCCGCAGCCTCAGGATCTGACTGTGGGCCCAGTCCACTGCGCGCGGGAAAACTCGCGCGTGAAATGCTCGATCACGGCCTTGACCCTGAGAGGCCGCAAGGGGCTGGGCGGAGTGACGAGGTAGAGACCCAGCGATGTCGCCGACCACTCCGGCAGGCCTGTTTCGAGCTTGCCCGCCTCGAGGTCGCGCCACACCATGAAATCCGGCTGCAGGGCGAGCCCTTGGCCGGCCAGCAAGGCGGGGTTCAAGATGTCGACATTATCCGTCCACATGGAGACCGGCGGCGCGACGATCTGCTCGCCAAGGACGGGATGCGTGAATTTCCAAACCCCTCTGGAGGGGCCGCCCGTATAGGCAAGCGCCCGATGGTCTGCAAGCTCGCCGGGAGTTTTGGGGCGTCCGTATCTGTCGAAATAGTCCGGCGACCCCACCAAAAGGATCCGCACGGTGGCAAGGCGTCTGGCAAGCAGCGACGAATCCTCCAGGCTGGCGATGCGGAGTGCGAGATCGTAGCCCTCGGCAATCAGATCGACCTTGCGATCGCTCAGCGAGAATTCCAGCGTGATCTCCGGATAGGCTTTTAGAAGGGGCGGCAAGGTCGCCCCGAGATACGCCGTGCCGAACGACAGCGGTGCGCTGACCCGCACGAGGCCGCGCGGCATATCCGTCTGCTCCGACGCCTCTTCTTCCAGCGCCCGGGCCTCATGAAGGATGCGGGTCGCACGTTCGAGCGACGACCGCCCGGCCTGGGTGACCGAAAGGCGCCTGGACGTGCGGGCGAACAGCGAGAAACCCAGCCGCTGTTCCAGCCGGGAAATCGCCTTTGAGACGGTCGGGTTCGACAGGCCCAGCTCTTCCGCCGCCCGCGAGAATGAACCGAGTTCGGCGACTTTGGCGAAGATGGCCCAGGCTTCAAGATCGGGGAGTCGCGTCTTCATTGTCATTTCAGGAAACAATATGTTTCCAATGTTTCTATTTCGTCAAGTGGAAATCAAGGTCATCTTCAGGGTGTCGGAAAAACGCGGTTCCTAACCAGCCGCCCGGCCGCCAACGACCCGAGCACATCATCATCTGAAACCCCAACATTGGAGACCACCATGCCCACGATCACCACACAAGACGGAACCGAAATCTTCTACAAGGACTGGGGTTCTCGGGATGCCCAAGTCATCATGTTCCACCACGGCTGGCCGCTCACCTCAGACGACTGGGATGGGCAGATGATGTTCTTCCTCGACAAGGGATACCGGGTCATCGCCCACGACCGCCGCGGCCATGGACGCTCCTCGCAGATCGGCACCGGCCACACTATGGACACCTATGTTGCCGACGTCATGGCGCTCACCGATGCCCTCGACCTACAAGATGCCATCCATGTCGGCCATTCCACGGGTGGCGGCGAGGTTGCCCGCTACGTGGCCAATGCCAAGGCCGGGCGCGTCTCCAAGGCTGTCCTTATCAGCGCTGTTGCGCCGATCATGGTCAAGACGGACCGCAATCCGGATGGCGTGCCCATGGATGCCTTCGACTTCGTTCGCGACCAGACGGCCACCAATCGTTCGCAGTTCTTCTACGATTTCACGATGCAGTTTTTCGGCTACAACCGCGAGGGTGCCGATGTGAAGGAAGGCGTCCGTCGCAACTGGTGGCGGCAGGGCATGATGGGAAGCGTGCTCGCCCACTACCAGGGCATTGCGGCCTTCTCGGAGACCGATTTCACCGAAGACCTAAAGAAGATGGCAGTGCCGACGTTGGTGATGCATGGCGAGGACGACCAGGTCGTGCCGTTTGCTACGACCGGCAAGATCTCGGCTTCGATCGTTCGGGGCGCCGTCCTCAAATCCTATGCCGGTTATCCGCACGGCATGCCAACGACCCATGCCGATGTCATCAATGCCGATCTGCTGGCCTTCGTCCGGAGCTGATCCCCGATGCCATCTTGGGTCCTTCTGAGCCACGATGGCATTCCAATCCTATTCGAGGAATTTTCCCCATGTGCATGCAAACGACAAGAGCTCGGGCCCTGCGACTGACTGTGGCTGTGGCAATGCTTGCCTTGCCTCCCTTAGCGGCTTTTGCTGCCGACGCCGGCGTTGCCGTAGGTCCGCAATACGACACGACCCACGTCTATCTCGACGTTGGTGACGTCGATCGTTTCATTGCCAGCTTCACGGCGACATTTGGCGGCACATCGACGAAGCAGGTGGTCGCGACGGTAACGCCGACGCCGAGCTCCACGACATCGCAGCTGATCCAGACGTCGGCAGGGCTGGTTTCTCTTTTCGGCTTCAAGACGCCGATACCCTATCCATTCGGCACCGAGCGGACCGGCTATCTGGTCAAGGATCTCGACAGCGCCATTGCCGCGGCCCGGAAAGCAGGCGCCGCCGTCGTTGTCGACAGTTATCCCGATCCGATTGGCCGGGATGCCATCGTTCAATGGCCGGGTGGCGTCAACATGCAGCTTTACTGGCATACCAAGGCACCTGCCTATGCGCCGCTTCAAACCGTTCCCGAAAATCGCGTCTACCTGTCTCCAGACGTTGCGGATGTCTTTGTCGCGGATTTCGTAAAATTCTCGCAAGGCAGGGTAGTGTCCGATACCAGTGACGCGGCGGGTACCGACATCGGCCGTGACCGCGCCGACACGTATCGCCGCATCCAGCTGGAATCGGCCTTTGGAACAGTGACGGTGCTGGTGACCGATGGTCATCTGCCTTACCCCTTCGGCCGGGAGACGACAGGCTACGAGGTGACCGACCTTGAGGCAACGCTTGGGAAAGCGACGGCATCGGGTGCGAGAATCCTCGTGCCGCCATTCGCAGCCAAGGGACGGGAGGCAGCGATGGTGGAGTTTCCAGGAGGCTATATCAGTGAAATACACAGCGTTGCAGAACGATAGGTTCGACCGGTTAAGAAAGCCTCCGCACGAGCAAGGACACCGGCCCGCAGCGCTTCTCCGAAAGCGAGATCAGCAAGCTCATGATCGACAAGTTCGAGTAGCCCGGTAGGCGGCTTTCGAAAAGCACATGCGAGACGAGGACATCCGCCTCGGCCGCGTTCAGGAGCTCACCAGGTCGCTAAAGGAGGTCCTGCCGAAGGGCAGCCGGTCTGCGCCTCGGTCTCGAAGCAGAGCAGGTCCGAAAGGGTCGATTGCGTGCGCTCGATCTGGGACGAGAGGGCCGCGTCCTTCCTCACATACATATAGAGGAACAGCTCCTGGCGCGGGAGCAGCATGGTGATGCCGTCCAGACCCCCCAAGGCGTGCTCCGCCAGGCTCACGAGGGCGCGCACCATGTCGCCCGCAACGGGCAAGTTCCAGGCTCAGACCGAACCCTTACTATAAAGATCCTGTCATTGCAAAACCGAGGGTCAAAGGAGGGGTATGTCAGAAAAGATAACCCGTGCCGTGAAGGGGAGGGCGTGCCTATGGCCATTGTCCGGCGAGGAGAGGCTCAAACGCGCTGCTTCCTTTCCAACCCGCTATCTGCCTCTCGATCGGTACCCTTTTCTGCTCCCCAGTGTAATTATGTTGAAAGTTTATGGGCCATCCTTAGGCTGACCAGCCGAGTCGTCTGTTTTGAAATTTTTTGGAGGAGGTTTTCATGCGGTTGCTTTTGCCTGTTCTCTCGATTGCCGGATGCCTGATCGGCATACCCGCGTCTGCTGTCGATCTGCCGGCGGCGCCGCCCTCGGACCGTCCGTTGAAAGAGTTCGTGACCTCGGTCGAGAAAGACGGATCGATCATCTTTCGCTTGTATGCGCCGTCGGCCAAATCCGTGTCTGTGGTGCTGGGGACCGGCGATCCAATGCCAATGCAGCGTAGCGACACCGGCGTGTGGACTATGCAAAGCGAACCGCTGAAGCCCAATCTCTATGAATACTACTTTAACGTCGACGGGTTCCGCAGCATCGATACCGGCAGCAATGCGCCCAAACCGCAGCGGCAAGTCAATAGCAGCCTCATTCTGGTGCCCGGCAGTATTCTCGACACCCGCAATGTCGCACACGGCGATCTAAGGCTCGTAACGCTGCATTCGAAGGCTCTGAAATCCGAGCGGCAGATGTATGTCTATACGCCGCCCGGCTACAGCGACGCCTCCAAGCGGCTCCCCGTGCTCTATCTTTATCACGGCTTCGGCGACACCGCCGCGTCCTGGATTAGCCAGGGCAGGGCGCCGCAGATCCTCGACAATCTCATGGCGGAAAACAAGATCCGGCCGATGATCGTCGTTATTCCGGACACGGAGACCGATGTGGATGAGGCCATCGCCGAGAATTTCCCCGCCGCAGACCGGCGCAAGACATTCTATCCCGTCAATGCTGAGGCAGCGGACCGCGAGCTGATGGAAGACCTCATTCCCTATATGAAAAGCCATTACCGGGTTCGCAACGACGCCGACGGCCGGGCCGTGGCCGGTCTGTCGCAGGGCGGATACCAGGCGCTTGTCTCCGGCTTTTCGCATCTCGGCACCTTCAGCTGGGTGGCGACCTTCAGCGGCGTGTCGACCACGACTGTGCCTAACAAGGCCGTTGACGATGCCTTGAACGATCCTGCCAGGATCAACAGGAACCTGCGCAATTTCACCGTCACGGTCGGCGCCAAGGATCAGGTGACCGGCAAGGACATCGCCGGCCTCAAAGCGACATTGGACAAGAACAAGATCGCTTATGAATACCACGAATATCCTGGCCTGCAGCACGAGATGGATGTGTGGCGGCCGTCACTCGTGACGTTCCTGGAGAGGCTGTTCAGGAAATAACGACCTGCAGACTTTCGGGCACGAATATCGAAACGGAGGGCATTGTCCGGCGGATGACGGAATGTTGAACGAGATACCTCGCTTTGCGGTGCGAGGAAAAATGCAAATGTCTGCTGCGTAAAGATCGCATTCAGTCTTTTTTGCTAATCTGGCGTTAGTAATTGGCGCCGGCGCGGTCATTCGCCCGTCTCCATGGGCGATTGTCTTGCGTACGGGTTCTCATGCGTTCATTCATTTTGTCAGCAATCGTCTCGGCCTGCGTGCTTTTGTCCGGCTGCACATCGCGTTCGGCGCCCGAGGCTGCCGCCGCCGCTGTCCCCTCACAGGAGACGACGGGTTCGATCACTCGACCATCGGCCGTGGTGCCGCCGGCCAATGTCGGGCAGTCCGCGCCGAAAGTCGTGGCCGCGCGCGGCCAGTCGAATTTGGCAGGGGCAATGCCGGAACCATTGGGCTTTGCCTCTCCTTCCGGCAACATCGGCCTGCCAGTGCCGGGCTCGCGGCCCGCGCTCCAGGTGGCGATGGCGATGCCGGAGATGCCTTCCGCCGCACGCTCCGCCGGGCAGATCTACGGCCATCGGTTCAGGGATGCCAAGCCGATGAATTTCGGGCGATCCAACCCGCGCAAGCTCGAGGTCCACGGCGTCGACGTTTCGCGCTGGCAGGGCGATATCGACTGGGACCGGCTGCGCACGCAAGGGGCGAACTTCGCCTATATCAAGGCCACCGATGGCGGCGACCATCTAGACCCGATGTTCAAGACCAACTGGCGCAAGGCCAAGGAAGCCGGCGTGCGCCGCGGCGCCTACCACTTCTTCTACTGGTGCCGCACGGCCGGCGAGCAGGCAGACTGGTTCATCCGCAACGTACCCCGCGAGGCCAATGCGCTGCCGCCCGTCATCGATGTCGAATGGAACGGCCAATCGGCCTGCAAGCAGCGGATTTCACGGGCAAAAGTGCTCGAAAAGATCCAGGTCTTCGCCGAGAAACTGGAGCGCCATTATGGCCGCCGGCCGATCATCTACACAGCGCCGGATTTCTATCGCGACAACCTGCAGGGCGAACTGCTGGATTATCCCTTCTGGCTGCGCTCCGTTGCCGCTCATCCGTCGGAACTCTATCCCGGGCGCAAATGGCTGTTCTGGCAATATTCCGGTTCCGGCCTGACGGACGGCGTGCGTGGCAAGATCGACCTCAACGTGTTCCACGGCAGCGGCGGCGAGTGGCAGAACTGGGTCGCGTCGCGCTGAGCGTCACCGGCGCCCCGTGGCGTCGGCATGCTCAGAAGTCGGCAACCTTGCCCCAGACCGATTTGCTCAACCGCGCGGGGTCGTAAGGTACCGGGTCTACCAGCGGCGGCGTTCCGGCAATGATATCAGCCACCAGATGGCCAGCGCCCGGTCCGATGCCGAAGCCATGGCCGCTGAGGCCGGCCGCGAGGATCAGCCCGGGGAGGCTCGCAATTTCGCCGATGGCGGGAACCCCGTCCGGCGTGCTGTCGATGTAGCCGGCCCAGGCGCTCTCTTGGCCGATATCCTTTAGTCCCGGCAGAAGCTTTCGGGCCCGCCGCAGCGTCTCGTCGATCTGCGATTGATCCGGCGTCGGGTCGAGGACGCGATTGCGCTCCATCGGGGTGGGGGCGTCGAGCCGCCATTTCGTGACGCTCTCGTGTCCTGATCGCCATCCCTCGGCCCCGCCCAGCGCCAGGCTGCGGCGGCGCTTGGCAAACATCGGCACGAACTCGCGGGCAAAGCGCACCTGTTGCGCCGTCGGATCGACACGCGCCCGGCCGCTGATGGCCAGCGTGTAACCGCCATTGCCCCGGCGCGTCACCGAAACCTCGGCAGTGTGAAGCGCATCTGGAATGCCTTCGGCGCCCGGTCCCACCGACAGAATCGACGACCGGACCGAGGCTTGCGGAAAGCGGATGCCGAGCTGGCGGCAGAAGGAGGAGGCCCAGGCGCCGCCGGCCAGCACAACGGTCTTTGTTCGGATGGTGCCGGCCTCTGTGATCACGCCGCTGACGCGCCCGGCCTCGGTTTCAACACCCCGCGCAGCACAGAGCTGGTGGACGGAACCGCCGGCAGCGATGATGCCGCGTGCCACGATCGGTGCCGCACGGGCCGGGTCGGCGATGCCGTCGCTCGGCGAAAATACGCCGCCTTTCCAGCGCTTGCCAGTTGCCTGTCCGCGCTGCGTGGCCTCATCGGCAGTGAGCACGTGCGTCGTGACCCCGACGGTTGCCGCAAAATCGCGCCAGCGGGCCCAGCCGGCTATCTCGGCTTCGTTGTCGCTCAGATAAAGCAGCCCGCACTTGGTGAAGCCGACGTCCTCGCCGAGATCGCCGGCAAGCTTGTCCCACAGGGCGAGACTTTTCGTCGCCATCGGCAATTCGCGGGCATCTCGATTTTGCTGGCGGCACCATCCCCAGTTTCGGCTGGATTGCTCCGCGCCGACGTAGCCCTTTTCGACAAGTGCGACGCGAAAGCCGCGGCGGGCGAGATAATATGCCGAGAAGACGCCGACGACGCCTCCGCCGATAACGACGACATCCGCTTCCGCAGGCAAATCCGGTGTTGTCTCGATCTTCAAAAGCGGCGCGGGCATGCGATTTCTCCAATGAAGACATAATTATAGCCAGAGGCTTGCGCTAGCGTTTGCCGCAGAGCATGGCCAATCAGCATTTCATGGCGTGACTGCCGTCGCTGGAAGATTATTCTGCTTAACTTGTCAATTGCGCGATTTGCAGGGCGAGAGCGGCCTTGCCCGGCTTGATGCATTTTTCATTCCGCATAATATGCTGCAGCAAGCGCGGTGAATGAGCACCGGACGTCATGGAGCGCTGATGAAACTCGACCGGATCGACATCAAGATTCTCTCCGAACTGCAGAAGAACGGCCGCATCACCAATGTAGAGCTGGCGGATCTGGTCAACTTGTCGCCCAGTCCCTGCCTGATGCGGGTCAAGAAGCTGCAGGCGGAAGGCTATATCGTCAGCTACTCGGCACAGATCAACGTTGCCAAGCTCGGGCAGACCCTGACGGTCTTTACGGAAGTGACGTTGAAGAACCATCGGCAGATCGATTTCGCCCGGTTTCTGGCGGCCATCGAGAAGGTCGACTCCGTCATCGAGTGCCATCTGGTCTCGGGCGGATACGATTATCTCATCAAGTTCGTCACCGGCAGCATCACCGAATACCAGACGATCATGGAACGCCTCATCGACATGGATATCGGCATCGACAAATATTTCAGCTTCGTCGTGCTGAAATCGCCGATCACACGGGCGCATATGCCGCTCACCAGCCTCTTCCCGATGTAAACCTCAGCGCTTTGCAAAGGCCGCAACGAGTTCAGGGTCCCGCTCGAGGCTGTCGAGCCAGGTGGGATCGAGCTTCGGCACCGAGGAATAGAGCAGCCGCGAATAGGGATGTCCGCCGGGATTCCCGAAGTCGGACGGCGCCATCTGTTCGATCTTTTCGCCGGCATACATCACTGCGATCTCGTCGCAGATCGCCTGCACGACCGAGAGATCATGGCTGATGAAGATGTAGGACAGCCCGAGTTCGGTCTGCAGCTCTTTCAGCAGATCGATGATCGCCGCAGCCACGACCGTGTCGAGGGCCGAGGTGATCTCGTCGCAAAGAATGAGTTTGGGCTCGGCCGCAAGCGCTCTTGCCAGATTGATGCGCTGTTTCTGCCCGCCCGACAATTCGGCAGGTCGCCGGTATTTCACGCTGCGCGGCAGATGCACCATGTCGAGCAGCTGATCGATGCGGGCTTGCCGCTGGCCCTTCGCCATGCCGTGATAGAAGGCAAGCGGTCGCTCCAGAATGTCCGAGATCGATTTGGACGGGTTGAGCGCGGTGTCTGCGAACTGGAAGACGATCTGCAGCTTGCGCAATTCGTCGCGACGGCGGCTGGCAGCGTTTGGTGCAAGTTCCTTGCCGTCGAAAATGATATGGCCGGACGCCGGCGACAGGATGCCGGCAATTGCCCGGGCCAGTGTCGACTTTCCGCAGCCGGATTCCCCAACGATGCCGAGGTTCTGGCCGTAGTCGAGTTTCAGGCTGACGGATTTCAGCGCCAGAGCCAGCGGCAATCCATTCGGCTGGATCGGGCCATAGCCGGCCGACAACGCATCCACCTCCAGCAGCGGCTGTCGCGCCGCCTGCTCTACTGGGGCCGGTGGGATCCGCAGGGTCGGCTTGAAGGCTGCCACGAGTTGGCGCGTGTAGGGGTGCTGCGGCGATGCCAGGATTTGCGCCGTTTTGCCGATTTCCTGGATTTCACCTTCCTTCAGAACGACGATGCGATCGGCGATCTGGGCAACGACGGCGAGGTCGTGGGAAACATAGACGCCGGCAAGGCCGCCCTTTTTCATGACCGACTTGAAGGCCCTGAGCACGTCGATCTGGGTCGTGACATCGAGCGCCGTTGTCGGTTCGTCGAAGATCACCAGCTTCGGATTGCCGATCAGCGCCATGGCGGCCGAGAGCCGCTGCAACTGGCCGCCGGAGACCTGGTGCGGGTAGCGCGCGCCGATGGTCTCGGCGTCGGGCAGGGCCAGCGCCTTGAACAGTTCGACCGCCCGCGAACGGGCCTGGTCGATGGACATCAGCTTGTGGATGCGCACGACCTCGATCACCTGATCCATGATCGTCTGCGCCGGATTGAAGGCTGCGGCAGCACTTTGCGGCACGTATGCGACTTGCGTGCCGCGCAGGCTGGCGAGGCGCTTTTCGGGCAGGGCGGCCATGTCGTTGCCGGACAATAGGACCGAACCGCCACTGATGCGACAGCCCGGACGCGTATGGCCCATCATCGTCAGGGCAATGGTGGTCTTGCCCGAGCCGCTTTCGCCGATCAGCGCGACGATCTCGCCCTCGGCGATATTGAAACTCACATCGCGGATGATTGCCACGGTGCGGTTGGCATCGGTCTTTGCCTCGACCTCGAGATTGCGGACTTCGACAAGGTTTGCCATCACATGCTCCGGTCTCTGATTTTATGCGGCAGGTTGTCGATCAGAAGATTGACGCTGATGGTGAGGCTGGCGATGGCGATCGACGGAAAGATCACCGCAGGGGCTGCAAAAGGCAGGCCGCCGATGTTTTCGCGCACAAGCGCGCCCCAGTCGGCGTTCGGCGGCTGAACGCCGAGGCCGAGGAAGGACAGGCCCGAAAGCAGCAGAACAATGAACACGAAGCGCAGGCCGAGATCGGCAAGCACGGGGCCGAGGATGTTCGGCAGGATTTCCGAACCAATCAGGTAGATGGTCTTCTCGCCGCGGGCCCGGGCGACGGTGACATAGTCCATCGTATTGATGTTGACGGCGAGCGCCCGGCTGAAGCGATAGGCGCCTGGCGTGTAGATCACGGCCAGGGTGACGATGAGCACCGGTATTGAGGAGCCGACAGCGGCAACGACGACGAGCCCGAAGAGCTTGCTCGGAATGGAGCTCAAGGCGTCAAGAAAACGGGAGAGGCACGTGTCGAACCATCCTCCGGCAACGGCGGCACTCATGCCGAGCGCAACGCCGGTGAAACAGGCGACAGCCACGGCGGCAAGCGATATGCCCACAGTGTAGCGCGCGCCCATCAGGATACGCGACAGGATGTCTCGGCCGAGATAATCGGTGCCGAGCAGGAATTTTGCCGAGATCGGTCCGAAGTAGTCGTAGTCGACGATATCGCCGATCGAATAGGGGATCAGCAGAGGCGCGAAAATAGCGACCAGTGACCAGGCGAGGATGATGGTCAGCCCGAGGACGCCGACGATGTTGAAGCGGTAGCCGAAACGTGCCGGGGATACGGAGAAATTTGCCATGGTCAGCGCAGCCTCGGGTTGGACATGATGGCGATGATGTCGGCAATCGTGATCAGGATCAGGTAACCGAAACAGAAGATCATCGAACAGGTCTGGATGAGCGGGAGGTCGCGCGTCGCCACCGCATCCACCATCATCTTGGCAATGCCGGGATAGTTGAAGATCGTCTCGACGATGATGACGCCGCCGAGCAGGTAGGACAGCGACAGCGCGACGGCATTGACGATCGGTCCTAGCGCGTTGGGAAGCGCGTGCTTCAACACGATCCGCGTTCGCGAGGCCCCTTTCAGAAGCGCCATTTCGATGTAGGGCGTTCCGAGCGTCTCGATCACCGCTGCCCGCGTCATGCGGACCATCTGCGCCGAGATGACGAAGCTCAGCGTGATCACCGGCATGGCAAAGACCCGCAGAAGCTCGCCGAAGCTGTGGACCTCGTTGGCGAAGGAGAGCGCCGGAAGCCATTTCAGATAGACCGCGAAGACGAGAACGGCTGAGGTCGCGACCATGAATTCTGGCACGGAGATCACCGCGATGGTCACCGTGGTGACGATCCGGTCAAAGATCGAGCCCCGTGCAATCGCCGAGGTTATGCCCAGTGTCAGGGCCAGCGGCACGGAGAACAGGGCAGTGGCAGCCGCCAGTTTCAGCGTGCTGAGGAAGCGCGGACCGATCAGCTTTGCGATGGGCATGTTGTTGGCATAGGAGATGCCGAGATCGCCGGTGACGAAACCGCCGAGCCAGTGAATAAACCGGTAGAAGGCAGGGTCGTCGAGATGCATCGCGGTCCGCAGACCTGCCACGGCTTCCGGTGTCGCTGCCTGACCGAGAAGGATCTGGGCGACATCGCCCGGCAGCATCTCGGTTGCGAAAAACACGGTGAAGGACACGATCAGCAAGGTGACGACAGCCACGAGCAATCGGTTGATCACCAACACGAGGACGTGGAGGTTCATGGGCGCTCCGCAGGGGGACGGTGCTTTCAAAGCACTGTAGCATGGAGGGGGGCCGGAAACACGATTGATCTCCGGCCGGCTTCATGGCGGTGCTAGGCCTCGAGCCAGACATACTCTGCGAACGCATATCCCATCATGCCGCCGAGCGGATTGGATTCCAGCCCCTTGAGCTTGGAGGAAATGGCGTCGACATTCGAGATGAAGGCGGGAATGGCGGTGCCGGCCTCTTCCGCGATCATCACCTGCATCGCATTGTATATTTCCTTGCGCTTGGCCTGATCCAGCATGCCGCGTGCTTCGATCATCATCGTGTCGAACTTGGGCGACTTGTACTGGCTCTCGTTCCAAGGGGCGTCGGAGGAATAGAGGAGCGAGAACAGGATATCCGGCGTCGGGCGTGGATTGATGTTGCCGAAATGAATCGGCGCCTTCAGCCAGTAGTTCGACCAATAGCCGTCGGAGGGGACGCGCTGCACGTCGAGCTTCATGCCGATCTCGGCGCCAGCGGCCTGGGCGACCATGGCCATGTCGATCGACGAGGTGGCCGCATCCGAGGCCACGACGGGGATCGATTGTCCCAGCACGCCGGCCTTCTGGAAGTGGAACTTGGCCTTTTCGGGGTCGAAGGCTTTCGGCTTCAGATCGGCATTGTAATAGATGCTGGCCGGGGAAATCGGCTGGTCGTTGCCGATCTCGGCCAGGCCGCGCAGCACGGATTTCTGGATCTGCTCCCTGTTGAGCAGGTATTTCATGCCGGTGACGAAGTCGGCCTTGTTGCCCGGGCTCATGTCGAGGCGCATGTTGAGGTTGGTGTAGTTGCCCGATGTCGTCTTGGAGATGGCGACGGAGGGCTGGGTTTCGAGCAGGCGCATGGAGCGCGGATTGATCGAGGCTGCGAGCTGGATGTCGCCGGAAATCAGCGCATTGACGCGGGCGCTATCGTCGGAGATGGCGAAGAACTCGAAGCTGTCGAGGTGCGGGCCGCCCTGCTTCCAGTAGTTCTTGTTCTTGGTCGCAAGGGAGCGCACGCCGGGCTCGAAGACTTCGCAAACAAACGCGCCGGTCCCGTTTGCCTTGGAGAAATCGGTCGTGCCGTCGGCCAGGATCATGAAGTGATGCATGGCGAGAATGGTCGGCAGGTCGGCATTGGGGCTGGCGAGCGTGATCTCTACGGTGAGGTCGTCGACGGCCTTGAAACCGGTCATCTGCTTGGCGATCGAATTGACCTTCGATCCGACGGCCGGGTCGAGGTGGCGCTTCAGCGAGTAGACGACGTCGGCGGCCTTCAGCGTCTTACCGTCGTGGAACGTGACCCCCTTGCGCAATTTGACGGTCCAAACCTTTGCGTCCGAGCTTTCGACGCTCTCGGCAAGTTCCATCTGCGTTACGCCGGCCTTGTCGAGGAATGTCAGCCGGTTGTAGAAGGCGCAGCAACGGACGTAGTCGGTCGACAGCGATGCCTTGGCCGGGTCGAGCGTATCTGCCGTCGAAGCCGACCAGCCGGCTGCCTTCAGCGATCCGCCGGAAACAGGCGTGGCGGCAATCGCGCTATTGGCGCGGCCGAGGATCAGGCTGCCGGCAGTGGCGGCAAGGCCTCCGGCCATCATCATCTTCAGAAGATCGCGGCGGCTTGCACCACGGCGAATGGCGTTCTCGACCATGGCATCGTCGGAAGACGTCCAGTTTAAAAATTTATTGTCAGACATGCGCATTCCCCTTTTATGATTGTGTGAAGGCATTGCCGTGTCCGTCCGGGGCTCGTTGAAGCCTCAGGCGGCGTTCGTCTGTTCCACGGCATCCGCAAGCGCTGCCATGGAGGTAAAGTGGAAATCCGGCTTGGTGAAGGCTACAGGCTCGATCGTTCCGCCATAGCCCTTCTGGGCGTGGCGTCGCTCGATCCAGCAGTTTGCTATGCCAAGCTGCCTGGATATCCCGATGTCGTGATACTGGCTCTGCGCGACATGCAGGATGTCGGCGCGGGAGCCGCCTGCGGACGTTATGGAGGCGAGGACATGCTCGAAAAATGCCGGGTCTGGCTTTTCCGTGCCCGTGTCGTCGGCGGTAAAACCCTTGAAGAACGGATTGCCCAGCGCTTGCGAAAAGCACTCGAACGCCCAGCGTTGGGCATTTGTCATGGCGATGAGCTTGAAGCGCTTGGCGAGGCGGGCCATTGCATCGGCGCTGTCGGGAAATGCCATCCACGTCTTTGCCGAGTCACGCAGCCGCTCACCCAACCGGGCCTCCGCCGGCAGTCCGAGCGCCGGTGCAATGACCATGTAGACACGCACGAGATCATCCGGGAAAAGCCCGACATCCGGCATGTAGCGGGCATTGCGATAGAGGCTGAGCGCCGTTTCGCCATCGACGGACTTGCCGTTCTCGGCGGCAATTTCCTGCAGGCAGCCGATCAGCCCGCCCTCGAAGTCGATCAGCGTGCCGACCACGTCGAAGGTCAGATATTTGAAGCTTTCAAATGTCGTTCCCAAGCCTCTAGTCCTTTCTCGGTGGACCCTTGGTCCTCCTCTGCAGCGTCCTAACAGAACGATATGCTGTGTGCATTTCAGGCGATACGATCCTGTTGAGACTGCCTGATCGCTTTGTTTGCGGCTTTTGACCGCCGGTTGAAGGACAGTGTCTCAGTTAACGGGCACCGAATGCGCTTAAAGACGGAAGTGCCACGGCAGAAAATTCCGAATATTCAGCCACCGCGGTATTTCGGCCCACATGATTCTCGCTCATGGGGAACCGGTGATCTCACGCCATGGCGGCACGGATATCCGGATCTTCCAGCGTCTGGTCCAGCGTTTTGCGCGTACGCTCGACGATGGCATCGATTTCGGCCTCCGTGCAGCAAAGCGGCGGCGCATAGCCGAGAATGCCGTTGCCGAAGGCGCGCACGACCAGCCCGTTGTCCCAGGCGCGGTCGAAGATGCGGCGCGACGGGTCCGACGCTGCCGGCAGCGGGGTCTTGTGCTCCTTGTCGGTGACGAGTTCGAGCGCCGCCAGCATTCCGCGACCGCGGACCTCGCCGACCAGCGGATGGCTGGCAAGGCTGTGCAGGCCCTCCATCAGGCGGGCACCGGCCTTGCGGCCGTTGTCCAGCAACCCGCCCTCATAGAGACGCAAGACTTCGAGGCCGACGGCGGCGCTGACCGGATGGGCGGAATAGGTATAGCCATGTCCGACTGCAGCGCTGCCGGCGCCGTCGGCGATGGTCTGGTAGATCTTGTCGGTCATGAATACGGCGCCCATCGGCACATAGCCTGAGGTCAGGCCCTTGGCGACGGTCATGAAATCCGGAACGATGTCCTCGTCGCTGCAGGCAAACAGCGGTCCGGTGCGGCCGAAGCCGGTGATGACTTCGTCGGCAATGAACAGGATGTCGAGTTCGGTGCAGAGATCGCGCATCGCCTTGATCCAGCCTTTCGGCGGCACGATGACGCCTCCGGAGCCCTGTATAGGCTCAACATAGAATGCAGCGACGCGGTCCGCGCCGAGGGCCTCGACCTTGGCACGCAGCGCAGCAGTCGACGCGGCAATGATCGCCGCATCGTCGCTGCCGACCGGGTTGCGATAGGCGTAATGCGACGGGATTTTATGCTGCCAGTCGAACGGGATGCCGAAGCCTGCATGAAACACCGGCAGGGCCGTCAGCCCGGCGCCGACCGTCGATGATCCGTGGTAGCCCTGTTCGACGGAGATGAACTGGTCTTTCGCGGGCGTGCCCTTGGCATGGTAATAATAGCGGATGAAACGCACCGTGCTGTCGATGGCATCGGATCCGCCGAGCGTGAAGTAGACATGGTTGAGATCGCCGGGCGTCCGATCGGCAAGTTCGGCAGCAAGACGGATGGCGGGTTCTGAACCGAGGCTGAAATAGCCGGTGGCGTAGGGCAGCTCGCGCATCTGCTGCGCGGCGGCCTCGACGATGGTTTCCTGGCCGTAGCCGGCATTGACGCACCACAGGCCGGCGAAACCATCGATAAGCTGATGGCCCGAGGCATCCGTAACCGTCGCACCCTTGCCGGATTTCAGAACCCGCACGCCGATTTTCTCGTGGGTCCTGTAGGACGCGACCGGATGGACGAGATGGGCGCGGTCGAGTTCGATGAGAGAGTTGCTCAGCATGGTCGTCTCCTGATTTAGCCAAGCGCCTGGCTTGCAAGGGCAAAGGTTTGAAACGCGGATGTCCCGGTGGAAGGCTTGGCGCTGCGCCGCATTGCGATGCCGCCGCCGACATTGGCAAGGCCCTGCGCCTCCAGCCACGATGCCAGACCGCAGGCCTTTGTTGTGTCGACCCGGACGAATTGCCCGTGGCGGGCTTCGATGAGACCGGCGATCAGGGTCTTGGCCTCGTCAGCATGTCCGGCCACCACGGGACCGATGACCTCGCCGCGACCGAACGCGCGCAGGGCGGCAAAGGCGGTGATCTTGCCGGCGGGGCGCAAGACGGCGATCCGGCCGGCCTGGTGCAGCGCCTTTATAAGGTCGAAGCGTTCGAGGCCGGAGGCCGACTGGTCCAGCGCTGCGCAATCGGCAAGGTCTTCGACACTTGCCCAGTCGAGGCTGGCTTCCCCATTTCCAGCACCCAGGGTGCCCTGATGCTGGAGGATCCGGCCGGTCTCCTTGAAGCCAAGCTTGGTGTAGAGCGGCAGGCCTTCCTTTGTGGCGTTCAGGCGGCACTCGCGATCGCCACATTCGGCGAGCGCCATATCCATCAGCCGCCGTCCGATGCCACGGCCGCGCATCGCCTCGTCAACGATGACCATGTTGATGGTGGCGGCCGCAGTCCCGTAGGGGGTCACGAAGGTGGTGCCGACTACGCGCCCGTTCTCTATGGCCACGAAGCCGACGCTGAGCGAGAGCACCATCGCCCAGTCTTCCAGGCGGTGCGGCCAGCCGGCCTGACGCGAGAGCGTCAGCGCGCCTTCGAGATGGTCGGCAGAAAACTTCACGATGTCGATGTGGCTGGGGTCGATGTGGCTGGGGTCGATCTGGTCTGGCGGCATTCTCTTGTTCCGGATAATCCTGTCCTGTCTTCATTGATAGCGCCGGCGTGCAGGTAGAACCTCCTGACCATGGGGTTGGCGGCAACATGTTTGCATCGTCTTTCCGGAGAGGCGCCGCATCTTATGCCGTGGGTCGAGCCGCGCCGGGCGACAGGGACGACCGGCCGGGACAGGCGGCGCAACTCTCTGCCAAACGGCTATTGAGATACGCAACAATCTGCTTTCAGTCACAGCAATTGCGGTCAACGACATATCCGGGACGCGACTATGATCGGGGCAACAAGGCGCCCGGCCATGGCGCCAATATCCCGTCACCAGCCCAAAACCAGTAAGGAATTTGAGAGCGATGTCCCAGTTTCGGCCCAAATACATCACCTTCGACTGCTACGGAACGCTGACCCATTTCCAGATGGCGGAGGCGGCTGAGAAGATCTATGGCGGCCAACTCGAAGCCGCCGCCATGAAGCAGTTCATCAAGAATTTCGCCGCCTATCGCCTCGACGAGATCCTCGGGGACTGGAAGCCCTACAACGAAGTCATCCACAATGCCGTCGAGCGCACCTGCAAGAGGAACGGCGTCGCCTTCAACGATGCGGATGCGCGCTCAATCTACGAGACAGTGCCGAGCTGGGGACCGCACGCCGACGTTCCGGCTGGCCTTGCCAAGGTTGCCAAGGAAATTCCGCTGGTTATCCTGTCGAACGCCATGAACGAGCAGATCATGTCGAACGTCGAAAAGCTCGGCGCGCCATTCCATGCGGTCTACACCGCTGAGCAGGCCAATGCCTACAAGCCGCGCTTCCAGGCATTCGAATATATGTTCGACATGCTCGGCTGCGGTCCGGAAGATGTTCTGCATTGCTCGTCGTCGTTCCGCTACGATCTGATGTCGGCCCACGATCTCGGCATCAAGAACAAGGTCTGGGTCAACCGTGGCCATGAGCCGGCCAATCCTTATTATGAATATACCGAGATCAAGGACATTTCGGGCCTGCCCGGCGTCGTCGGGCTCTGACGGGGATGGCGATGCAGTTCAAGTCCTACTGGCAAGATACAGCGCCCGCTTTCGCGGCGGCCAGCAAGGGCCCGGTCGAAGGCCATTACGATGTGGCCGTGATCGGCGGCGGTTTCGGTGGCCTGTCGGCAGCCCGGCACCTGGCGAAGGCCGGGGTCAAGGTCGTCGTTCTCGAGGCGGCCCATGTCGGCGCGGGCGCATCGGGTCGCAACGGTGGACACCTCAACAACGGCATTGCCCACGGTTTTGCCTCTGCCCGGAAGGAACTCGGGGCGGAACGGGCGAAGGCGCTCTACCGCGCCTTCGACGCTTCCATCGATACCATTGAGCGCATCGTTACTGAGGAGGGCATCGACTGCAATTTTCGCCGTGCCGGCAAGCTGAAGCTCGCCTCGAAGCCGGAGCATTTCAAATCGATCGCCGCCAATTTCGAGCTCGTCAACCGGGACGTCGATCCCGACACGGCCCTGTTGACGGCGACTGACCTGCGGCACGAGATCGGCTCGAACGCCTTCCACGGCGCCATGCTGTCGAAAAAGAGTGCCATGATGCACATGGGCCGCTACGTCGCGGGGCTTGCCAACGCCGCCGTGCGCCATGGCGCGGTGATCTTCGAGAATGCCGCGGTGACGGACCGCAGTGTGGCAGGCGCCAGGCATACGCTGACCACAGCGCGTGGCAGTGTCACAGCCGATGCAGTCTTTGTGGCAACGGGTGCCTATACCTCCGGTCCCTTCGGCTTTTTCCGGCGCCGCATCGTCTCGGTCGGAAGCTTCCTGCTGGCCACCCGGCCGCTGACCGATGCCGAGGTCGCCGACGTCATGCCGGGCAACCGCACCTGCGTCACCTCGCTCAACATCGGCAACTACTTCCGCCTGTCGCCGGACCAGCGGCTGATCTTCGGCGGCCGTGCCCGGTTTTCGGCATCGTCGGATCAACGCTCAGACGACAAGAGCGGCGCCATCCTGAAGGCGAGCCTGCGCCAGATCTTTCCGCAGCTGGGTCAGGTCGAGATCGATTATTGCTGGGGTGGCCTCGTCGACATGACTAAGGATCGCTTCCCGCGCGCCGGCTTTGCCGACGGTGTCTGGTATGCCATGGGCTATTCCGGCCACGGAGCGCAGATGGCAAGCCACATGGGGATCGTCATCGCCGACGCGATCATGGGCAAAGCCGACCGTAACCCAGTCTCCGGTCTTGAATGGCCCGCTATCGCCGGCCATTTCGGCAAGCCATGGTTCCTGCCGATGGTCGGGCTCTACTACAAGACGCTCGACCGGTTCCAGTAAACCAAAGATCTCACGAACAGGGACGGAGAGTGAACTCCGCCCCTGTTCGCGTTCGTGTCAGCCAAGTCCACCGATGTGGAAGCTCTTCATTTCGAGATATTCCTCGATCCCGCATTGTCCGCCCTCGCGGCCGATGCCGGATTGCTTGACGCCGCCGAAGGGCGCGACCTCCATCGAGACGGAGCCGGTGTTGAGGCCAACCATCCCGAATTCGAGCGCCTCCGCCACCCGCCATGAGCGTCGCAGGCTCTCGGTGTAGAAATAGGACGCCAGGCCGAACGGGGTGGCGTTGGCGATTTCGATGGCTTCCTCTTCGGTCTCGAACCGGAACAGAGGAGCGACTGGACCGAATGTCTCCTCATTGGCCAGCAGCATGTCCGTTGTGGCTCCACCAAGCACGACAGGGACGGCATATTGCTTGCCATCTGGCATCGCAGGTCTCTCGGAAATGATGCGAGCGCCCTTGGCAAGTGCATCCTCGATATGGTGGTCGATCTTGTCGATGGCCGCCTTGTTGATCATCGGTCCGATATCCACGGGTTCGCCGGCCCCGGGGCCGACCTTCATGACGGAGACCCGGGCCGCCAGCTTTTGGGCAAACGTGTCATAGATGCCGGATTGCACGAGAATGCGGTTGGAGCAGACGCAGGTCTGCCCGCCGTTGCGGAACTTGGACGCAAGCGCGCCGTCGATCGCCAGATCGATATCGGCATCGTCAAAGACGATGAACGGCGCGTTGCCGCCGAGTTCCAGGCTGAGGCGCTTGATGCTGTCGGCGGCGCCCCGCATCAAAAGCGAGCCGACGCGGGTCGATCCGGTGAAGGATATCTTGCGCACGATCTCGTTCGCCATCATCTCATTGCCGATTTCGGCCGGCATGCCCGTGACGATATTGATGACACCTGCCGGGATGCCGGCACGCTCGGCCAGCACGCCAAGGGCCAGCGCGGAAAATGGCGTGAATTCAGAAGGCTTGACGACCACGGTGCAGCCGGCCGCAAGCGCTGGAGCGACCTTGCGGGTAATCATGGCGTTCGGGAAATTCCAGGGCGTGATGATGGCGCAGACGCCGACGGCCTCCTTCAGCACGATGATCCGGCGATCTGCCGTGGGCGATGGGACGGTCGTTCCGCCGACGCGGCGGGCTTCCTCGGCAAACCACTTGACGAAGGATGCGCCGTAGCGGATTTCGCCCAGCGCTTCCGCCAGCGGCTTGCCCTGCTCGAGGGTCAGGATCATGGCGAGATCCTGCTCGTTTTCGAGGATCAGGCGGTGCCAGGCTTCCAAGAGCGCTGCCCGTGCCGCATGGGTCTTGGCCTTCCAGGGGGCGAAGGCTGCCCGCGCTGCTGCGATTGCCTCGCGTGTTTCATCGCCGCTGACATCGGGAACGTGCCCGATAATCCCTTGCGTCGCCGGATTGGTGACCGGCACCGACGAACCGGAGGCAGCGTTGCGCCAGATGCCGTCAATGACGCATTGCTGCCGGAAGAGGTTGTTGTCCTTCAGAGTGTCCATTTTGGCGTTCCTTCTCGTCAGCAAAGCGTCGAAAGCACAGCGGCAGTGATCGCGTCGGTTTTGTCGCGGCCCGGCCTTGTGCCGATGCCGCTTGCGGTCGCAGTTTCGATGGCCTTGATGATCCCGGCTGCCGCGGCGGGCTCGCCGAGATGCTCCAGCATCATCGCTGCCGACCAGATGGTGGCAATCGGGTTGGCAATGCCGAGATGGGCGATATCGGGCGCCGATCCATGCACCGGCTCGAACATCGATGGCGCGGTGCGATCGGGATTGATGTTGGCGGAGGCTGCAAAGCCGAGGCCGCCCTGGATGGCGGCGCCGAGATCGGTCAGGATATCGCCGAACAGGTTGGACGCAACGACGACATCGAGACTGTCCGGTGCCATCACCATGCGCGCCGCCATCGCATCGATGTGATAGTTTTTCACCTCGACATCCGGATACTCGGCGGACAGTTGCGCCGTCACTTCGTCCCAGAACACCATCGAGTATTTCTGCGCATTCGACTTGGTGACGGAGGCCAGCATCTTGCGGCGCAGGCGGGCCTGCTCGAAGCCGAAGCGCAGGATGCGCTCCACCCCCTTGCGGGTGAAGATCGACGTCTCGACGGCGACTTCGTCGGGCGTGCCGACATGCACGCGGCCGCCGGCACCGGAATATTCGCCCTCGGTGTTTTCGCGGATGCAGAGGATATCGAAGGCCGTCGACTTCAACGGACCTTCGACGCCCGGTAGAAGACGATGCGGACGGATGTTGGCATATTGCACGAAGGCCTTGCGGATCGGCAGCAGCAGGCCGTGCAGCGATACGGAATCGGGCACCTCCGCCGGCCAGCCGACGGCACCCAGCAGGATGGCATCGTGTTTGCGAAGGGTCTCGATTCCGTCTGCGGGCATCATCGCGCCGGCTTCCTTGTAAAAGGCGCAGGACCAGGGGAAGGTCGTGCCCTTCAGCTTGAAGCCCGCCTGCTTCGAGGCTGCCTCCAGCACCTGCCAGGCGGCGTCGATGACGGGAACGCCGATGCCGTCGCCGGGGATCAGGGCTATGGAATAGGTCTTCATGGATTTTTCCTTTACAGGTCGATCAGGACGCTTTTGGATTTCCGATTGGCGAGGTAAGCGTCGCGGCCGAGATCCTTGCCGATGCCGGAGCTTTTGTAACCGCCTGTCGGAAGGATGTGGTCGCGCGAACGCCCGTAGCGATTCACCCAGATCGTACCGGCCTGCAGCCGCTTCGTCACCCGGATTGTCCGCGACAGGTCGGTCGTGAAAACGCCGGCCGCAAGCCCGTAGGTCGGGTGGTCGGCCAGCGCCAAGGCCTCTTCCTCTTCTACGAATGTCTGGATCGTCAGCACCGGGCCGAAGATTTCCTCGGTCACGGCAGGGGAGGATGGGGTGACGCCTGCGATCAGTGTCGGTGCATAGAAATATCCGTCGCGCTCCAGCATCTGGCCGCCACGCAGGCATTCGGCACCCTCGGCGACCGATGCGCGGACGATGCTGTCGATGCGGCCGATCTGGCGCTCGGAAATGATCGGCGAATATTGCGTCTTTTCGTCCCATGTCGGGCCTGGGGTAATGTCGTCCATGGCTGATGTCAGCGCATCGATCAGCTGAGCCGCCACCGACTGGTGGACGATCAGCCGCGATCCGGCGACGCAGGCCTGCCCGGCATTTGACAGGATGCCCTGCGCCACGGCCTTTGCGGTGCGGGCAATGTCGGCATCGGCAAAGACCAGCTGCGGGCTCTTGCCACCGAGCTCGAGCGTCATCGGTTTGATGCCCGTTTGAGCGATGTTGGCCATGATGGCACGTCCGGCCGCTGTCGAGCCGGTGAAGCTGATCTTGCCGATCTCCGGGTGGCCGGTGATTGCAGTCCCGGTCGTCGCGCCATCGCCGAGCACGATGTTGATAAGGCCAGCGGGCAGGCCGGCGCGCACCGAGAGCTCGGCAAGATAGAGCGTCGAAAACGGCGTGAGTTCGGATGGTTTGAGCACCACGGCATTGCCCGCGGCCAGCGCCGGCCCGAGTTTCCAGACGGCCATCGACAGGGGAAAGTTCCAGGGGGTGATCGCGCCGACCACGCCATAGGGTTCTGACATGATCATGCCGAGGCTGTCCTTGCTCGTCGGCACGAGGTCGCTGCCCTCCTTGTCGGCGAACTCGGCAAAGAAGCGGATCTGTTCGGCACTGATGGCGATATCGCCCCGGATGAGGTGGCCGACGGGGCGCGTCGAGGCGATTGCCTCAATCCTTGCCAATGTTTCCGCCTCGGCCTCGATCAGGTCGGCCCAGCGATGCATCATCCGCGTGCGTTCGCGCGGCCTCACATCCGCCCAGCCGCTTTCCTTCAAGGCGCTTTTTGCGCCCTGAACGGCCTCGTCGACAAGATCAGCCCCGGCTATGGGGCAATCGGCGAACGCGGCGCCGTCGGAGGGGCGGTGCATGGCAATTTCACCCTTTGCCGCGATCATCCGCCCGCCGATGAAATGTCCGTGGGGAAGCTGCACGGAATCGGGATTGAAGCTCAGCGACATGGCATTTCCTCTGGGCGTTGGCAGACCACCGAAACTAGCGGTCATTGTCGCGCAGTTTGCGTCGACTGTGGCCCGGGCGGCGATGGAATCTCCCGTTTACCGGTGCGTTCGCAGCGCATTCTTCGGCGGCTTTAAGCGCGGCGATATCGTGCCGCGCGCACTGGCGAGCGGTGCTGTCCCGCAGGGGAAAATTCAGTTGACGGTGACGTAGATCTTGCGGACGGTCTCGATCGTGCGCCAGATGCCGACGAAGCCGGGCTTCATGACAAAACTGTCGCCGGCGCGATAGGTATAGGTCTCGCCGTCCTTCTCGACGATTTCAACGACGCCGGTGATGAGGTGGCAGAACTCGTAGGTCGTCCCCTTGATCGAATGCGTTTCGCCGGGGGTCGCTTCCCATACGCCAGTCAGCACGCTGTCGTCGCGCGAGGCGTCCTGCGGCCAGGTCTTGAAGGACGGATCGCCGGAGATCAGGCGCTCGGCCGTCGGCTTCGATTCGCGCGGAGCGGTGGTCGGGTTGGTGTCGATAAGCTTGAGAAGAGACATGCGTTTTCTTTCCTTTTTAGTGTCAGTAGCCGCGCTTGCGGTCGACGAGGCCGATCGGGTCCTTCCCGGCCTCGTGACGGTGGATGTTGGCGATGACGGCCTTGGCGGCAGTCTCGGGTTGGGTGACGCTGGCGATATGCGGCGTCAGGATGATTCTCGGGTGTTGCCAGAGGGGATCGCTGGCGGGGAGGGGTTCAGGATCGGTAACGTCGAGCACCGCACCGGAAAGGTGCCCGCTGTCCAGCGCGTCGATCAATGCCTGTTGATCGAGCTGCGGCCCGCGACCCGCATGGATCAGCGATGCCCCAGCCGGCAGCTTCGAAAAGAGGTCCGTATTGAGCAAGCCCCGGGTCTGCGGCGTCAGCGGCAGGAGGCAGATCAGAATATCAGTGCGCGCCAGAAATGTATCGAGCTGGTCTTCGCCATGGAAGCACGCGACGCCTTCGATCTCGCGAGGCGAGCGGCTCCACCCCGCCAGCGAAAAGCCGAATGGCCCGAGGCGCTCCAGTACCGCCTTTCCGAGCAGTCCGAGACCGAGCACACCGACACGCTGGTCCGGCGCCTGACGCACTGGGCGGGATTTCCAGACGCCCTGTTGCTGCTGTGCGAGATAGCCCGGCAGGTCCCGGTGCAAGGCCAGTACGGCGAGCGTCACATATTCCTGCATCATCCGCACGATCCCGTCCTCGACCATCCGCACCAGCTTGACGCTGTCCGGCAGGGCCTGAACGTCAAACTGATCCACCCCGGCGCCGATGGAAAACAGCACTTCGAGATTGGTGTAGCGCTTAAGGTCGTCGGGCGCGGTCCAGGTCAGCAGGTAGCGCACGTCTTCTGGAGCGACCGACTGGGCGTCGGTCACGAATGGCAGACGAGGCAGCTCGCGGGCGAACTCTGCGGCAAATATCCGGGCGCGCGCTGCGTCTGAGTTGAATAAAAAGGCCATTCGATTGTCCCGCTCGTTGGTGTGGGAAGTGTCGATCAACTGCCAAGGCAATCTGTGGAGATCGCTCTCAGGCGCATGATCGCCGCCCGAGGTCTTCGATCATCTTCCGGCATGCGGCGAGCTCGCCCACTTCGATATATTCGTCGGCCTTGTGGGCGCGGCCGATATCGCCCGGCCCGCAGATGATCGCGTCCATGCCGGCGGCCTGGTATAGTCCGGCCTCGGTGCCGTAGCTGACGGCGGCAAGCGGCGGTTGTCCCGTCAACGCTTCCAGGAGGCCTGCCAGAGGGGCGTCGGCTGCAAGCGACAAGGCCGGATATTCGCTGAGCAGGTCCCAGCGGGTGGTGAAGCCTTGCGTTTCCAGGGCGAGCAGGGCGGCCTTTATCGGCTGCAACAGTGTCGAGGGCGAAACGCCCGCTATGGCGCGCGCCTCGACGTCGGCGGTGCAGAAATCCGGGATGATGTTGACAGCCTGGCCACCGCTGACGACGCCGACCTGTAACGAGGAGTAGGGCGGCTCGAAGTTGCCGTCCAAAGGACCATTTGCGAGGCGTCCAGCGGAGGCGACTGCCTCGCCGAGCACTGATGCCATCGCATGGATGGCGTTTGCGCCGAGATCCGGACGCGAGGAATGGCCGGTGCGGCCGCGGATCTCGATGCGGACGGCAGCCTTGCCCTTGTGGGCGCGGATCGCACGCAGGCCGCTGGGTTCGCCGATGATGCAGCCCTGAGGTTTGGCGCAGAGGTCGGGCAGCAACCGAAGCAGATGCGGCACGCCTCGGCAACCGGCCTCTTCGTCATAGGAGAAGGCCAGATGCACGGGCTGCGTCAGGGGCATGGCGGCCAGCGCCGGGAGGGCTGCGAGGGCGCAGGCGAGGAAACCCTTCATGTCGCTGGTGCCACGTCCGTAGAGCCTGTCTCCGTCTGCGCGCAGACGGAAAGGATCGGAGGTCCAACCCTGTTCAACGGCCGCCACCACATCCATGTGCCCGGAGAGAAGGACGCCCGGGACGTCTCTCGGGCCAATCGTCGCAAAGAGATTGGCGCGGTCGCCCTCCGGCCCCATCGCCACCGTCACGTTGGCGCCGCAGCTCTCTGCATGGCGACGGATCCACGCGACGATGTCATGGTTGGCAGTGCCGACCATACAGGGGAAGGCGACCAGCCGTTCAAGAATGTCCTGCTCATGCATCGCGCAACCGTCCCTCGTGTGTCGACCGCAGCATAGGGAGACATTCCGGCACGGGTCTCCCGAAGGTTCGTCCGCTGCAGCGCAAACTGCTGAAAAAGACCGTATTTGAAGCGAAATCTTCGGTGTCGAATGGCGGAAAATCGACAGTTCAAGATGGATGTTATGGGGTGGTGACGATTGTCGTCGCACGCCCGGCTCTCTATCTTGGAGTGCGGGCGACGGAGGGGGAATTGACCACAGAAGAAACGATGCGGCTGGAGTCCTTTGACCTGCAGCTTTGCGACATCGCCGGAACCGATCCCGAAAAGCTGCATGCGTTGTCGCTTGCCGTCGGCTGGCCGCACCGGGTGAAGGATTGGCTGATGCTGCGCGAGATCGGGTCCGGCGTGGTGGCGCAGGACGAGATCGGCCGTGCCATCGGCTCGGCCATGTGGTTTCCGCTGTCGGACGATTTTGTCACGGTCGGCATGGTCATCACCTCGCCGAGGCTGCAGGCGCATGGCCATGGCCGCTGGCTGATGGACCATGTCTTGAGACAAACCGGGTCGCGTCCGCTGCGCCTCAATGCGACACGGGCGGCGCGGCGGCTCTATCTTTCCATGGGCTTCACCGCAGAAAAAACCGTCTATCAGTGCCAGGGAACCGCGGTGCTATCTGGCGAGCCGCCGCTCCCAGAGCAGGCTATTCTGCGCGCTGTGACGCTGGACGATCTGGCGGAAATTGCAGCGCTCGACCGCGCCGCCTATGGCACCGACAGGGCAGCGCTGCTTGGCCGTCTGCTGCATGCTTCCAAGGGCGTGGCGCTGATACGCGGCGGCCGGATCGCCGCATTTTCCCTCGCACGCAATTTCGGCCGGGGCACCGTGATCGGTCCGGTCGTGGCCGTCGATGACGCCGATGCGATCGCCGTGACTGCCCCGCACGTGAAAGCCCATGCCGGCGCCTTCCTGCGCATCGATACGCGCCAGGCGATGGGTGACTTTGCCGAGTTCCTGACGCAATCGGGGATGCCGGTCTTCGATACGGTCACCAGCATGTCGCTTGGCGGTCGCTGGTTGCTGGATCGCCCGGGCGATGAACCCCGTCCAACGATCTACGGACTGGTCAGCCAAGCCCTGGGCTGACCAACTCCGGCGAGGTCTAAAGCCTCTGGTTCTCAAGTGCCGGCATAGCCGACGACACCCTTGATCTCGGTAAACTCGTGGATGCCGAACTTGCCGTACTCACGGCCATTGCCGGATTGCTTGTAGCCGCCGAACGGTGCGGCGCCATCCCAGGCAGAATTATTGATACGCACAATTCCCGCTCGCAGCTTTCGTGACAGGGCGCGTGCCTCGCTTGCGTTCCCCTGGATGTAGGCGGCAAGGCCGTATGGCGTGTCGTTGGCAATGGCGACTGCCTCATCCTCGGTTTCATAGCCGATCATGACCAGCACAGGACCAAAGATCTCCTCCCGCGCAATCGTCATGTCGTTGGCGACCTTCGCAAAGACGGTCGGCTTGATGTAGTAGCCGACGTCCAGGTGATCCGGCCGATCATTGCCGCCGGCAATCAGCTCGGCGCCCTCGTTGATCCCCTTGCGGATGAGGTTCTGGATCTTGTCGAACTGCTGCTGGCTGACCACAGGCCCCATCGTCGTTGACGGGTCCGCCGGCGACCCGACGACGATTTCACCGGCGGCTTTTGCCGCTGCCGCGATGGCATCGTCCATCCGTTCCATCGGCACGAGCAAGCGCGTCGGCGCATTGCAGGACTGGCCGGAATTATCGAAGCATCGGCGCACGCCCATCATCACCGCCGCGCTAAGGTCAGCGCTTCTAAGGACGATGTTCGGTGACTTTCCGCCGAGTTCCTGATGCACGCGCTTGACGGTGGGGGCAGCTGCCGTCGCCACCGATATCCCCGCTCGGGTGGAGCCGGTGAACGATATCATGTCGACATCGGGGTGGTTGGCAAGGATCGTGCCGACTGTCGGGCCATCGCCGTGGATGAGGTTGAAAACACCGGCGGGAACACCTGCCTCGTGCATGATCTCCGCAAACAGGATCGCATTCAGCGGCGCGATCTCCGAGGGCTTCAGCACCATGGTGCAGCCGGTGGCCAGCGCCGGCGCGACCTTGGAGGCAATCTGGTTGATCGGCCAGTTCCAGGGCGTGATCATCGCGACGACGCCGATCGGCTCGTGGATAATGCGCGTGTCGCCTTGCATGTATTCCCAATCGAAGCCTTCGAATGCGCGGATTGTTTCTGCAAAATGGGCAGCCCCAAGGATTGCCTGTGACTGGCGTGCAAGTGCTGTCGGTGCGCCCATCTCCCGCGAGATGACGTCGCCGATCTCGTCGTTGCGACGCTTGAGGACCTCGAGCACTCGCCTGAGCAGGGCAAGCCGCTGCTCTCTCGAAGTTTGCGAGAAGGATGGGAAGGCCTGCCTCGCAGCCGCTATCGCCCTTTCGGCATCGGCTGCATTGCCCATTGCAATCGTCGCGAATGCCTGTTCCGTTGCGGGGTCGGTGACATCGATAGTGGCCTTACCGACGGGGTCCACCCATGCACCGCCGATATAGAATTTGTCCGTATTCTTCATCTCGTGCTCCCGCATCAAGGCGCCCCCGCAACCGGGAATTCCATAGGTCGCAGTTTAAGGCGGGCTGGCGGCAGGTCTTGCCGAAAGCTTGCCCGCTGCGGCCAAATCTGCCGATCGACGCCGCTGTTCAGGCCAATGGTTTCGACAGGGCTTCGATCCGCCAGAGGTCAGCTGCGGAGGTTCAGTTTGTCCCAGATCCTCACGAGGTCGGTCACGGACTTGACGTTCATCTTGCGCATGAGCTGGCCACGTCGCACCTTGACGGTGATTTCGCTGACTCCGAGCTGCCCGGCGATCTGTTTGTTGAGCAAGCCCTTAACGACCAATTCCATGACAGCCTGCTCCGACGTGGTGAGGCTCTGCCAGAGCTCGCGCAGCTTTGCCGATACGATTTCCTCTTTTCGCTGCAGGCGGTGTCTGTCTATGCCCAGCTGGATCGCATCAAGGAGGTCCTGATCGCGAAAGGGTTTCGTCAGGAACTCGATGGCCCCGTTCTTCATCGCCTTGACCGACATGGCGATATCGCCGTGTCCGGTGATGAAAATGACGGGCAGCGTAATTCCCATGGCCGTCATGCGTTGCTGGAATTCAAGGCCGCTTTGCCCGGGCATTCGAACGTCGAGGACAAGACAGCCAGGCGCGTCTGCTATCGGTGCGCTCAGAAATTCGTGTACGGAACCATAGGTCAAGACCGCCAGCCCCACGGATGCAAGCAGATCCTCCAGTGCGGTGCGCACGGATACGTCATCGTCGACCACATAGACGACCGGATCGTCCAAAATATCGAACTGGCCGAGCCCGATCATGATTGATCGTCCTCCTTGGCCGGCAGGCTGAACTGGACGGTGGTGCCCATGCGCGGCGCTGATGTCACCGAGATGCGTCCGCCATGCGCTTCGATGATGGAACGACTTATGGAGAGGCCGATGCCCATGCCGCTTTCCTTGGTCGTCCAGAACGCCTCGAACAGATGATCGATTGTCGATTGCTTCATTCCGATGCCGGAATCGGCAACGATAAAGGTGGCGCCTGTCGCATCGTCATAGGACGAGGAGATGGCCAGCTCCCTTTTGAAGCTCGGGACATCGGTCATCGCTTCGATGGCATTCAGCAGCAAATTGCTGATCACTTGCTGTATCTGGATTTTGTCTGCCATGACCATTGCCATGTCTTGCGCAAGATCGAGCCGCAGTACGACGCTGTTGCGCTCGATCTCGTGACGGGCCATTTCGATTGCTTCCGCTGCGGCCGCGTTGAGGTCGAAGCTTTCCCGATGGGGCACGTCGTTTTTCGCCAGCCCTCTCACCCGCACGATGACGTCGCTGGCGCGCTTGGCATCACCGACAATTCGCTCGGCCGCCTGCCGCGCTCTGTCGAGATTGGGCGGCGAATGGTCCAGCCAGCGGCGGCACGCATCGGCGCTGGTCGTCACTGCGGCGAGCGGCTGGTTGATCTCATGGGCGATCGAAGCCGTCAATTCTCCCAGCCGTGTCAGACGTGCCATCCGGCCGAACTGCTCCTGCGCGTCATAGACTGCGGCCTGGGCAGCGACAGTCTTGAGGCCCAGAAAGGTGGTGATGCCGATGGCGCATGCGCTGATGCCACAGTTGAACAGTCCGGCCTCGAAAGACCCATGCCGGGTCAGGAGCAGGCTAACGACAGTCAGGCAAATGCACAGCACTGCGAGCGCGATAACCCCCCGTGTCGAGAGAAATCCAATGGCGATCAGGATGACTGCAATATAAAAAACCGCAAAGGCGATTTCGAAGTCCGTCACCGTGTCGGCTATAAAGATCGATATCATCAGCAAGACGATGAACGCCGCCCTCAACCGTGGCCTTTTCTGCCGTTTCAAAAATATAGCGTGCATCATTGTCCGGCAGCCATGCCCAATTCTTCGCTCTGTTTTCGCGGCATTTTTCGTCGCTTTAAGCTCAAGCCTTCAGAAAATCTCATGGATGCCAGGCGTGTGAAAAAGCGCGCGCCCTTTCATGCTCAGTAGACGACTTGTGTCCGATCGAACAGCCAGTGGTCAGATCAATTCTGCCGGATATACCATGGTATAGGGTTCCTATGCCTAAGCGTCGCCCCGCTAACCTCAATTCAGATGGCCCGGGCAGGCAAGCTATTCTATGTGTCATCTGTCCCGGTTGGACGCGTCGAAAGCCGTGCACTCGTGCAGCAGACAAGGTTCGAGCCGTTTTCCCCGCAGTATGCGGTCGTCGGACCCGGGGGATGACAGCGATGTGATCTTCCGGGCAAGCATGCCGTCTTTTTGCAACCAACCTCGGATGGTCGCTCGACCGTCTGGCGATCGCAGTGGCTGCAACTGCCGCTTTTGGACGTTCAACGCATTGGCTCTCGAAACAGGAGCGACCCATGAAATTGCAGAAACTTGCGCCGCTCGCCATTCGCCGGTCGTTGATGCCCAGCCATTGGGATGTCATGGCGCTGCTCCTCGTCATTGGTGCCATCGTGCTCTTCGCCTATGGCGCAAGGGTGACGACAGTTCCGCTTTCGGCGCTCGACGTCGCGCCACTCTCGCTCGATCCCGCCAACCTGCCGATCTATGCCCTGCGCACTATTTTGCGGATGCTGCTGGCAATCGTGTTCTCGCTGGCCTTCACCTTCGTCTATGCCGCACTCGCTGCCAAAAGCCGACGGGCAGAGATGGTGCTGATCCCGATCCTCGACATCCTGCAATCGGTTCCGATCCTGGGCTTCCTGACCTTCACCGTGACGTTTTTCCTCAATCTCTTTCCCGGAAGTGTGCTCGGCGCCGAACTTGCCTGCGTGTTTGCGATCTTCACCAGCCAGGCCTGGAACATGACCTTCAGTCTCTATCAGTCCATGCGCAACCAGCCCAAGGATCTGGAAGAGGTTGCACGCGGTTTCCACCTGAGCGGATGGCAGCGCTTCTGGCGTCTCGACGTGCCATTTGCCATGCCGGGGCTCGTCTGGAACACCATGATGTCGATGTCCGGCGGCTGGTTTTTCGTCGTTGCCTCGGAGGCGATCACGGTCGGCAACACCACGATAACCCTGCCCGGAATAGGGTCCTATGTGGCGCTGGCCATCAAGCAGCAGAACATCATGGCGATATTCTATGCCGTCATCGCCATGCTTTGCGTCATCGTGCTCTATGACCAGCTGATGTTCCGGCCGCTGGTAGCTTGGGCCGACAAGTTTCGTTTCGAAACGACGACCTCGGGCGTCGCGCCGACATCCTGGATGCTCGACCTGTTAAGCAAGTCACGCGTCACGCGCATTGCCATGGCTCCCTTTCGCTGGATGTCGCGGCAGGTGTGGAATGTTCGCCTGCCCAACCTGGTGCCGGTTGGCTCGAAGGCGAGGGGCGTTGCACGATCGCGCGCGGTAGACTGGATCTGGATCGCTACCATCGTCGCTGCAGCAGCCTGGGGAGGCTTTCTCAGCCTAGACTATCTGCGCGCCAACATCGGTTGGTCGGATGTGGCGACCGCAGTTCTATATGGTTCGATCACGCTCCTGCGCGTCGTTGTCCTGATGACCATCGCTACTCTCATCTGGGTGCCGATCGGCGTATGGATCGGTCTCCGCCCTAAACTTGCCGAAAAGGTGCAGCCGCTGGCACAGTTTCTGGCAGCTTTCCCCGCCAACATCGCTTTCCCCGTCTTCGTGGTGGTGATCGTCCGGTTCGGGCTCAACGCCAACATCTGGCTGAGCCCGCTGATGATCCTCGGCACGCAGTGGTATATCCTGTTCAACGTCATTGCCGGCGCCAGCGCCTTTCCGAGCGATCTCAAGGAGGCCGCCCGCAGCTTCCACATTTCCGGCTGGCGCTGGTGGATCAAAGTCATCCTGCCCGGTGTCTTCCCCTACTACATCACCGGTGCCATTACGGCCTCCGGCGGGTCCTGGAACGCCAGCATCGTTGCCGAGGTCGCCAGCTGGGGCGATACCCAGCTGACGACCCCCGGCCTCGGTTCCTACATCGCCAATGCCACCGTGAACGGCGATTTCCCGCGTGTCGTCCTCGGCATTGTCGTGATGTGCACCTTTGTCACCCTGTTCAACCGCCTGCTCTGGAGGCCGCTCTACGCCTTCGGCGAACGCCACCTGCGGCTCGGCTGATACACCTCCTATCGTAAGGGACAAATCCTATGCTCGACCAAACCGCCAAGGCGTCGCTGATCGATATCCGCAAGGTCTGCCGCTCGTTCCCCAAGGCCAACGGCAATGATGTCGTCGTTCTCGACAATGTCGACGTGACCATCTCCCAAGGCGAGATCGTCGGACTGCTCGGCCGCTCCGGCTCCGGCAAATCGACGCTGCTGCGCATCATCGCGGGGCTGCTTCCGCCCTCGTCCGGCGAGGCCACGTATCGCGGCAACCCGATCGCCGGGCCACCCATGGGTATCTCGATGGTGTTCCAGTCCTTTGCGCTCTTTCCCTGGCTGACCGTGCTGCAGAATGTCGAGCTTGGCCTCGAGGCGAAGGGTGTCGACCGGGCGGAACGGCGATCGCTGGCCTTGGCTGCCATCGACCTGATCGGCCTCGACGGCTTCGAGAATGCCTATCCGAAGGAGTTGTCCGGCGGCATGCGCCAGCGCGTCGGCTTTGCGCGGGCGCTTGTCGTCCATCCGGACCTTCTTTTGATGGACGAGCCGTTCTCCGCACTCGACGTCCTCACCGCCGAGACATTGCGCACGGACATGATCGATCTCTGGATCGAGGGCCGGCTGCCCATCAAGTCGGTGTTGATGGTGACCCACAATATCGAGGAGGCCGTCCTCATGTGCGACCGCATCCTGGTGTTCTCGTCGAACCCCGGCCGGGTCGCCCGCGAGGTCAAAATCGACCTGATGCACCCGAGGAACCGCCTCGATCCGGCGTTCCGACAGCTGGTCGACAGTATCTATGCGCTGATGACCCAGAGAGCCGAGCCGCGAGCAACCGAAATGGAGGGCATTCCGGGAACCGGGATGGGCATGGTGCTCGAACCGGTGTCGACCAATATCCTGTCCGGACTGATAGAGGCGCTGGCAGGGGCACCCTATCACGGGCGGGCAGACCTTCCCGTTCTTGCAGAAACCCTGCAGCTCGAGGCGGATGAGCTCTTTCATCTCGGCGAAGCCCTGCAACTCTTGCGCTTTGCCCACCTCAGCGAAGGCGACCTCGTGCTCACCGAAGCCGGAACCAAATTCGCCCACCTCGCCACCGACGCCCGCAAGAGGCTCTTCGCCGAACATCTGGTCACCTACGTGCCGCTGATGGGCCTCATCAGGCGCGTGCTCGACGAACGCACCACCCACACAGCCCCGGCCGCCCGTTTCCGAAACGAGCTTGAAGACTATATGACGGCCTCTCGCGCAGACGAAACCCTCAGGACCATCGTTTCATGGGCAAGGTATGCAGAGCTGTTTGCCTACGACGAACGCAATGAGATGTTCAGCCTTGAAGATCCGGAGTGAAAAAATGGCATTCCGCCAAGTGCGCAAGTGTGACATCGATCATAACCTCAGCCTATCGCGACGATCAATAAATCCAACTTAAATTTATCGCAGTGTTGCGCTAAGTTCCGCCCCGACAGACGGGAACAGCCTTTTGAAAATTTCGGGTTTCATGCGGAATTTTCATACGAGCCCAAACTGTTGAAATTCGATGCTCCAACGCGGGCGCATTTTTTCGAGGAGAAAATCATGGACCATGAACCAGCCAGCGCTCAGGGCGCCAAATGTCCCGTAGCGCATGCGCCGGCGCCGAAACCTCGCTCCAACCGCGATTGGTGGCCCAACCAGTTGGACGTCCAGATCCTTCACCACGGTGCCGGCCGCGCCGATCCTCTCGGCAAGGATTTCAACTACGCCGAAGAATTCAAGACACTCGATCTTGCCTCCGTGAAGGCCGATCTCCATGCATTGATGACGGACAGCCAGGATTGGTGGCCCGCTGATTTCGGCCACTATGGCGGTCTTTTCATCCGCTTGGCCTGGCACAGCGCCGGCACCTATCGTATCACCGATGGCCGCGGCGGCGCCGGCGCCGGCCAGCAGCGTTTCGCGCCTCTAAACAGCTGGCCGGACAACGTCAATCTCGACAAGGCCCGACGTCTGATTTGGCCGATCAAGCAGAAGTACGGCAACAAGCTTTCCTGGGCAGACCTCTATATTCTGACCGGAAACGTTGCGCTCGAATCCATGGGCTTCAAGACCTTTGGATTTGCAGGCGGTCGCGCCGATGTGTGGGAGCCTGAGGAACTGTTCTGGGGGCCGGAGGGCTCGTGGCTCGGCGACGAGCGCTACAGTGGAGAGCGGGAGCTGGCCGAGCCGCTGGGCGCGGTACAGATGGGTCTGATCTACGTCAATCCCGAAGGTCCGAACGGCAATCCCGATGCGCTTGCCTCCGCCCGTGACATCCGCGAAACCTTTGCCAGAATGGCAATGAATGACGAGGAAACCGTCGCACTGATCGCAGGTGGCCATACCTTTGGCAAAACCCACGGTGCAGGCGATCCTTCCTTCGTCGGCATCGACCCGGAAGGCGGCGAACTCGAGGCCCAGGGGCTTGGCTGGACCAGCAAGTTCAACACCGGCGTCGGTGCCGACGCGATCGGTAGCGGCCTCGAAGTCATCTGGACGCAGACGCCGACACAGTGGAGCAACCACTATTTCGAGAACCTGTTCGGTTTCGAATGGGAGCTGACCACAAGTCCGGCCGGTGCCAAGCAATGGGTCGCAAAGAACGCCGAAGCCTCAATCCCGGACCCGTTCGATCCGTCGAAAAAGCGTCTTCCAACCATGCTGACCAGCGATCTGGCGCTGCGTGTCGATCCTGCCTACGAGAAAATCTCCCGGCGCTTCCTGGAAAACCCCGCTGAGTTCGCCGATGCGTTTGCCCGGGCCTGGTTTAAGCTCACCCATCGTGACATGGGACCGAAGATCCGCTACCTCGGGCCGGAAGTTCCGGCGGAAGATCTGATCTGGCAGGACGTTATTCCAGCCGTGGACCACGTTTTGGTGGATGACGCAGACATCGCCAGCCTGAAGGCCAAGGTGCTTGCCTCTGGTCTTACTGTTCAGGAACTTGCATCGACCGCCTGGGCTTCCGCCTCGACATTCCGCGGCTCTGACAAGCGCGGCGGTGCCAACGGCGCCCGCATCCGGCTTGCGCCGCAAAAAGACTGGGAGGTGAACCAGCCGGCGCAGCTGGCGAAGGTTTTGGCAGTTTTGGAGGGCATCAAAGCCGACTTCGACAGGGCTCAGTCGGGTGGTAAAAAGATCTCTCTGGCGGATCTGATCGTCCTTGCAGGCTCTGCCGGTATCGAAAAGGCTGCCAAGGCAGGTGGTCACGATATCACGGTCCCCTTTACCCCCGGCCGCATGGACGCATCGCAGGAGCAGACGGATGCGGCCTCCTTCGCGGCGCTGCGACCACGCGCTGACGGCTTCCGCAATTATATCGCCGGCCGGCAATATATGAGGCCGGAAGAAGCACTGGTCGATCGTTCGCAACTGCTGACGCTGACCGCACCAGAGATGGCGCTTCTGGTTGGCGGGCTTCGGGTTCTCAAGGTGGGACAGCCGGAACATGGCGTGTTCACCGACAGACCGGAGACCTTGACCAACGACTTCTTCATCAACCTTCTCGACATGAACACGGTGTGGTCACCTGTCGAGGGTTCGGAAGGCGTATACGAAGGTCGGGACCGCAAGACGGGCGCACGGCGTTGGACGGGAACGCGTGTGGACCTGATTTTCGGTTCTCATTCGCAGCTCCGGGCGATTTGCGAAGTCTATGCGCAGTCCGATTCCGCCGAAAAATTCCTGCGGGACTTCGTCGCCGCCTGGACGCGGGTCATGAACGCAGACCGTTTCGATCTCAAGAAATAATAGCTGCGTATTCGTCTACCACGAAGGGGAAGGGCCACCGAAGCCTTTCCCCTTTGCGCTTTATGATGCGGTCGAGAGACACTTTGAACTGCCCGCGTCACATCATTTTGTTCCAGCATGACCTGCTCGGTCCGAAATCCGCACAGCGTTTTAGAAACAACATCACCGCGTCATCGCGAACACCGTCGCTGATGCAGTTGTTCGCCGGCCGGCCACCTTCCCTTGTCGGACCGACACACCGCAGGGGACCGCTCCCGCAGACCCGTTGCAAGGCAGTGCAGCGCATTCCCAAGAACGCGGCATCCTCGGGGAAGGGAACCGTTTGTTCATAACGGGATCGAACCCTAATTTGCCCTGAACAGAGAACCCCAGGCCGATAGACAGTTCCCAAGACGAGCACAGCTATGCGCACTTGTCACACCCGCCGCCGAAATGCTGCCAACGACGCTTCACACACTGCAAGATCGGCTTTACCTGCTTGAGATTGCAGAGAGGCGTGACACACGGCGTGACAGTGCTCATTCACTCCCATTAAGCTGTGGAGAACGCCTTGCTGGTGGCACGCTATTTGTTAATATGCGAACATTCGTATGAGACATCCCATATAGAGCCTCCCATGCACCAGCGCCGGCTTGAAAAATTCTACCAGGCCAATCCAAGGGGTCTGAAGTCGGCTGCGGGCGAAGCGTCGGCTTCCGTGACCGGTACGGGCTGCCAGGACCCGGGTTTTGTCGGTGGATTGGATTCCCATCTGACCGGTGAACAGGAGCGGCGGTTGCCGGTCTCACCAGGCAGTTCCCAGTAGGCAAATCCCTGACCGGCATGTTTATCGGACAGTCCCGAGCGGACCGGATTTTTTCATGATCGGTCTTCGGTGGCGCATGATTGCCGACATTGCGCCGTGTGTTGAAGAACGGCTCACCCACTCATGCTCGCTTGACGTATCCCACAGAGGGCTTACGGATCTGATCCGGCCTTGATGCAAACCAACGACCCCAGTGCGGCTCGTTTCCTGTGCGGTGTGTAAGTGATGACGACTGTCGATAATGCGGTGCTGGCCACGGCTGAAGGCCAACGACTGCAGGAGATCAAGCGCGGTGTTGCCTGGCGGCGATGGGGCCCATATGTGTCCGAGCGTCAGTGGGGAACGGTTCGCGAAGACTACAGCGCCGACGGCGATGCCTGGAATTTCTTTCCGTTCGATCACGCCCGAAGCCGCGCCTACCGCTGGGGGGAGGACGGGCTTGCGGGCTTCTGCGACGAGAGCATGCGCTGGTGTCTGGGGCTGGCACTCTGGAACGGCAAGGACTCGATCCTCAAGGAGAGGCTGTTCGGGCTTGCAAACGCCGAAGGCAACCACGGCGAGGACGTCAAGGAAGTCTATCACTACGTCGACGCGACGCCGACCCATTCCTACCAGAAGATGATCTATCGCTATCCACAGGCGGCTTTCCCCTACGGACAACTCCGCTCCGAGAACGCCAAACGAACGCGGCTCGATCCGGAGTTCGAAATTGCCGATACCGGAATCTTTGCCGAGGGGCGTTATTTCGACGTGAGCATCGAATACGCGAAGGCGGGGCCAGACGACATCCTGATGCATATCGTCGTGGAAAATGCGTCGGATGAGGCTGCTGTGCTTCATCTGCTGCCACAGCTCTGGGCGCGCAACACCTGGTCCTGGTCGGACGATCCAAAGCGTCCGCGGCTGGAGGCGCAGGCGAATGGCGACGTGCTTGCCACCCGGACGGCTAAGAAGACGTGGCGCCTCAGCGTCGACCAGCCCTGCGAACTGTTGTTCTGCGAAAACGACACCAATTCGCCGTTCCTTTTCGGCTCTGAGGCCGGCGGGCGTTTCAAGGATGGGATCAACGATTTCGTCGTCTCCGGTGTTCAATCGGCCGTCGATCGGCAGAGCGGCAGCAAGGTCGCGGCACGACAGATCTTCGAGGTGCCGGCAAAGGGCAGGGTCTCCATGCGCCTTCGCTGGCGGGAAGACGGGCTTTCACCCGAGCCCTTCGGCGATTTTGACGCAATCGTCGAACTCCGGCGGCAGGAGGCGGATGCCTTCTACGACGCGGTGCAAAAGGATATTGCCCCGCAATCTGCCCGGGCGGTGCACCGCCAGGCCATTGCCGGACTGCTGTGGTCGAAGCAGTTTTATTTTCTCGATGTTCCCTGCTGGCTCGACGGCGATCCCAATCTTCCGCCGCCGCCCGCAGAGCGTCGCAAGGCGCGCAACGCTGACTGGCGCCATCTTAACAATGCCGACATCATCCTGATGCCGGATGCCTGGGAATATCCCTGGTATGCCGCCTGGGATCTGGCTTTCCATTGTCTGCCCATGGCGCTGGTCGATCCGGATTTTGCCAAGCAGCAGCTGTTGCTGCTCACCCGCGACTGGTTCATGCATCCGTCCGGGCAGTTGCCGGCCTACGAGTGGAATTTCTCCGACGTCAATCCGCCGGTGCAGGCCTGGGCGGCCCTACAGGTCTATGAAATCGACCGCAAGCTGACTGGCATCGACGATATCTCGTTCCTCGAGCGCATCATGCACAAGCTGATGCTCAATTTTACCTGGTGGGTAAACCGCAAGGACTCGGACGGCCGCAACCTCTTTCAAGGCGGTTTCCTCGGGCTCGACAACATCAGCCCGTTCAACCGCTCGGAGGCTCTGCCTGACAATATGGTCCTCGATCAGGCCGACGGCACCGCCTGGATGGCGATGTACGCGCTCAACCTGATGAAGATCGCCATCGAGCTGGCGTTGAGCGATCCTGTCTATGAGGACATGGCGAGCAAGTACTTCGAGCATTTCCTGCTGATCGCCGGCGCCGTTGCGGATATTGGCGAAACCGGCGAGGGGCTGTGGAACGAGGAGGACGGCTTCTTCTATGACATGCTGCGCCACACGGACGGATCCTCTGTCCCGATCCGCATCCAGTCGCTGGTCGGCCTCATTCCGATCTTTGCCGTCGAAGTGCTGGACAACGATATTTTCGACAAGCTGCCGTCCTTTGCTGCCCGCTCGCGCTGGCTGCTGCAAAACAGGCCGAAACTTGCCTCCCTTGTCTCGCGCTGGACAGAGCACGGCGAGGGGGAGAGCCACCTTCTGTCGTTGCTGCGCGGTCATCGCTTGAAGGGGCTGCTCAGGCACATGCTCGATGAAAAAGAGTTTCTTTCCGATTTCGGCGTTCGATCCCTGTCGAAAATCTATGGGTCCAACCCTTACCGTTTCCAGGCAAAAGGCATTTCCATCGAGGTGCCCTATACGCCGGGGGAGGCGGAGAGCGGTCTTTTCGGTGGCAATTCTAATTGGAGGGGCCCGGTATGGATGCCGGTCAATTTCCTCTTCATCGACGCGCTGCGTAAATTTCATAGCTATTTCGGGCCGGACTTCCTGGTGGAATGCCCAACCGGGTCAGGCGTTTTCATGAGCCTGGACGGGGTCGCCGACGAGCTGAGCAAGCGCCTTGCCCGATTGTTCGTACCCCAAGGGGAGAGCGGCGCTACACCCGTTGGCGACTCTATCCTGGGCTATCAGTTATTTTACGAATACTTCCATGGCGATACGGGCCGGGGGCTGGGCGCCTCACACCAGACCGGATGGACGGCGCTGATTGCCAACCTCATCTCCACGACCGGGCAAGCCCGATGAAAATAGCCGACGAACGACCGTTCGTCGTTCGTCGGCAAAAGGTGAGAAGATATTCTCGACAATCGAAAAAGTTTTAAATTTCCGGTGACAGGCGTCCGCTTCACTCAGCTTGGTAGCCGGGCAACAGGGCTTTTAATCGGCCCTTAACCATTTAATTGCATGATCCGCTTCATGAACTCCGTTTTGGTATGCGCAAACACGCCAACGGCTAGACAAATTTGGGAGCCGAACATGATGAAAAGCTTGATTGGGGCTATTGCCTTGGCCCTGGCTGCGACGACGGCATTCTCTGCCGATCTCTATCAGCCGGAACAGGCCCCGCCGCCAGAAGTTGCCGTTGCGCAATCGAGCGGCTGGTATTTGCGCGGCGATGTCGGCTACGCCTTCAGCGACCTGCGCGGAGCCAACTATTTCCAGGGCTCGAACAGCAACATGCAGGACTTCGATTCTGCCAAACTCGATGACAGCTTCACGCTCGGTGGTGGCGTCGGCTACCAGATCAACGATTACCTGCGCACAGACGCGACGGTCGACTACCTGTTCAAGTCGGACTTCAAGGGCTCGACAAAGGGCGATTGCGGCGGTTGCGGACCGGATTTCTCGGCCGTTGCCGCGACGTCACGTGACCGCTCCTCTCTGACTGCCGTGAGCTTGCTTGCCAACGCCTATGTCGACATCGGCCACTACGGCGCCTTCACGCCTTACGTCGGCGGCGGTCTCGGTGGCACCTATATCAAGTGGGACAAGCTCCACAACACGTCTTGCTCGGATGCCGATTCGTCCTCTTGCGACGAAACCGTAACCCATAACGGCCGTGGTAGCTGGCGCTTCACCTACGCGCTGATGGCCGGTACCGCGATCGACCTGACCTGCAATCTGAAGGCCGACGTCGGCTATCGCTTCCGCCACATCGAAGGCGGCGACATGTTCGGCTTTGCCGAAAATGGTGGTCCCGGTTACGACAAGGGTCTGAACCTGCACGAAGCCCGCATCGGTGCGCGCTACAACTTCGGTGGCTGCCAGACGGCCAGCTACATGCCTCCGGCCGAAATCCCGGTCGCCCCGGCTGTCTACAAGTAAACAACTATCTTGATCGTCGAACGCAAAAGCCGCCCGGTCGCTCCGGGCGGCTTTTGCGTTGTCGGCGCGGGCGACCATCCACTGATACCAATCGGCAACAGGCTTGTCTTCGCGACGACGAAGCAAGGCCGATTAAACCTTCATTAACCACGAATTCCCTATGGTTAATGAAATCAAAACGATTGGCAGATTCGCCTTGGCGCGCGTCTGGCTGGAATGCGGGCCTTGTGCCCGGTGGGGAGTGCTTGCGATGATCCGCTTCGATGCTTTGGCAGCGGCCGTGGTGATGACTGTAGCGGCGGCGGGTGCCGCCTTTGGCGGTGATATGCCCCCCGAGATCACAGTGCCCGAGGTCAGCGTCAAGGAGGCGCAAGGGTTTTACGGCCGTGTCGATCTCGGCTATGCGGTGCAAACCAGCCTGCACGGTGCCCGGCTGCGCAGCTATGACGCCAGCAGCGACGGTTACGACAGCGAGCGTTTCGACAAGACCCGCTTTGGCGGCAACGATGTCACCGGTGGCCTTGGCGTCGGTTATCAGTTCAACGATCTCGTTCGTGCCGATGTCACGGGCGACCTGTTCCGCGGCGATTTCAGCGGCAGGTTTTCGACGGCTTCACCTTGCGCGGATGGGGCAGGGGGAACCGGATGTACCGGCAAGACTTCCGCATCCTTCAAGGCGGGCAGCCTGCTCGCCAATGCCTATGTCGATCTCGGAACGGTTGCCGGTTTCACCCCCTATGTCGGGGGAGGCGTCGGTGCGACCCGGGTAATCTGGGGCGATGTCCGAACGACGAGCGCCTGTGTCGGCTGCTCCAGCGAGGTCGCTTCGAGCGCGCGAAGCTCCGGCGATGCCGACTGGCGCTTCACCTATGCATTGATGGCAGGCCTTGCCTATCAGCTCTCACCAAACGTCAAGCTCGATCTCGGCTACCGCTACAGCCATGTGGCGGGAGGCGACATGTTCGGCTCTTCCGCCGCCAATACGGCCGCCGGTGCCACTGGCGCCATGGCCCGCCAGGAAATCCGCGTCGGATTGCGCGTCACCACCTGGTAGTCTTTATCAGGTCGCTGCCGCGACAAAAGATCCTCTCGTCACGACACCCATCTTGACTTCCGCCGTGTCCCCCTTTACCCACAACGGCGGGCCACCCTTCCCCAACGAAGGGCTTTCTATCTGAGAGGATAGCCTCATGACAGAGACCGCAAAGCCGGACGTTCGTCCGCATAATACTCATTTTTCTTCTGGCCCATGCTCGAAGCGCCCCGGTTGGTCGCTCGATGCCCTTTCAGATGCGGCCCTTGGCCGTTCGCATCGCGCGAAGGTCGGAAAGACCAAGCTCAAGCAAGCCATAGACCTTACCCGTGAAATCCTGAATGTACCGACCGATTATCGTATCGGCATCGTGCCCGCCTCCGACACCGGCGCCGTCGAAATGGCGATGTGGTCGCTGCTCGGCGAGCGCGGCGTTGATATGGTGGCCTGGGAAAGCTTTGGCGCCGGCTGGGTTACGGACGTCGTCAAGCAGCTGAAGCTGAAGGACGCGCGCAAGATTGAGGCCGACTACGGTGAGCTGCCGGACTTGTCGAGCATCGATTTCGACCGTGACGTCGTCTTTACCTGGAACGGCACCACCTCTGGCGTCCGCGTGCCGAACGCCGACTTCATTCCGGCCGACCGCAAGGGCCTGACGATCTGCGACGCCACCTCGGCCGCCTTCGCGCAGGACCTCGATTTTGCCAAGCTCGACGTGACCACCTTCTCCTGGCAGAAGGTTCTGGGCGGTGAGGGGGCCCATGGGGTTATCATCCTCTCGCCTCGTGCCGTCGAGCGGCTGACGACGTACGTCCCTGCTTGGCCATTGCCGAAGATCTTCCGCATGACTTCGGGCGGCAAGCTGATCGAAGGCATTTTCACCGGTGAGACCATCAACACGCCGTCGATGCTCTGCGTCGAGGATTACATCGATGCGCTGCTCTGGGCGAAATCTCTCGGAGGCCTCAAGGCGCTCATCGGCCGGGCCGATGCCAACGCCAAGGTCATTGCCGACTTCGTCGCTGCCAACGACTGGATCGCCAATCTCGCGGTAAAGCCGGAAACAGCGTCCAACACGTCCGTCTGCCTGCGTATCGTCGACGCGGACGTCTCGGTGCTTGACGAGGATGGACAAGCCGCTTTCGCAAAAGGCCTTGTCGCTCTCCTCGAAAAGGAAGCTGTGGCATTCGACGTCGGCCATTACCGCGATGCGCCGTCCGGTCTGCGCATCTGGGCCGGTGCGACGATCGAGACATCGGATATGCAGGCGCTGATGCCCTGGCTCGCCTGGGCTTTCCAGACGCAGAAGGCTACGCTTTCCAAGGCCGCCGCCTGACCGAGCGATTCAGGCTCCGCCGAGAGGGCGGAGCCACAGCATTCCATTCACTTCATCGCTGAACCCATTCTCAGGAGGCCATCATGGCACCTCGCGTTCTCGTATCCGACGAACTGTCGGAAACTGCCGTCCAAATTTTCCGCGACCGTGGCGTCGAAGTCGATTTCCAGCCGCAGCTGGGCAAGGACAAGGACAAGTTGGCCGAAATCATCGGCAATTATGACGGTCTCGCGATCCGCTCCGCAACCAAGGCGACGGAAAAGCTGATCGCTGCTGCCACCAATCTCAAGGTCATCGGCCGCGCCGGTATCGGCGTCGACAATGTCGATATCCCGGCAGCATCGCGCCGCGGTATCATTGTCATGAACACGCCGTTCGGCAATTCGATCACGACTGCCGAACACGCCATTGCGTTGATGTTTGCCGTTGCTCGCCAATTGCCGCAGGCCGATGCGTCGACGCAGGCCGGCAAGTGGGAAAAGTCTAAGTTCATGGGTGTCGAAATCACCGGCAAGACGCTCGGCGTCATCGGTGCCGGAAACATCGGCTCTATCGTCATTTCGCGCGCCCTCGGGCTTAAGATGCACGTCATCGCCTACGATCCCTTCCTGTCCAAGGAACGGGCCGAGGAAATGGGTGTCACCAAGGTCGAGCTCGAGGAGCTTCTTGCCCAGGCTGACTTCATCACGCTGCATGTCCCGATGACCGACAAGACGCGCGGCATCCTCAACAAGGAAGCGCTTGCAAAGACGAAGCCAGGTGTTCGCATCATCAACTGCGCGCGCGGCGGGCTGGTCGATGAGGCAGCCCTTGCCGAAGCCATAAAGTCCGGCCATGTCGCCGGTGCGGCCTTCGACGTCTTCGAGGTCGAGCCTGCCAAGGAAAGCCCGTTGTTCGGTCTGCCGAACGTCGTCTGCACGCCGCATCTGGGCGCTGCCACCACAGAGGCGCAGGAAAATGTCGCCCTGCAGGTCGCCGAGCAGATGTCGGACTACCTGATGAAGGGCGCCGTTTCCAACGCCATCAACATGCCGTCCATCACTGCCGAGGAAGCACCACTGCTGAAGCCGTTCATCCGTCTTGCCGACGTGCTTGGCGCTTTTGTCGGCCAGGTGACGGACGAGCCGATCAAGGAAATCGAGATCCTCTACGATGGCGTCACGGCCAACATGAACACCAAGGCGCTGACATCGGCGCTGCTGGCCGGCCTGATCCGTACGCAGGTGTCGGACGTGAACATGGTCTCGGCCCCGATCATGATCAAGGAAAAGGGCATCGTGCTGTCCGAGGTCAAGCGCGACAAGACCGGCGTCTATGACGGCTACATCAAGCTGACTGTCAAAACCGACGGCATGACCCGCTCGGTTGCAGGCACCGTGTTCTCGGATGGCAAGCCGCGGTTCATCCAGATCAAAAACATCAATCTGGACGCGGATGTCGGACAGCACATGGTCTACATCACGAACACCGACGTTCCCGGCATGATCGGCTTCATCGGGACGACGCTCGGGCAGGCCGATGTCAATATCGCCAACTTCCAGCTCGGCCGCGACAGCCAGGGCGGAGACGCCATTGCGCTGCTCTACGTCGATGGTGCGATCAGCGACGATGTGTTGGCAAAGCTGACGGCCAATCCTGCCATCCGCCAGGCGCGGCCTCTGGTCTTCAACGTCGACTGATCTATCGTCAACTCAATTCAAAGCCGGCGCGAGCGATCGCGTCGGCTTTACGCGTTTTCAGTAGTATTCAAAGAATCCGACCGACAGACAGGTAGATGAGGCGTTTGATCTCTCGGCGGGCGCGGGTGGTCATGTCGAGGATGAGGGCGGTGAAGATGCTGAGAAACCCGAGCAGCACCATACCGAGACTGAGGATTGCCGTTGGCAGGCGTGGAACCAGTCCGGTCTCGAAAAAGGTCATCAGGACAGGCACCATCAGCACGGTTGCAATGGTAAAGAACAGCAGGCCGAACAGGCCGAAGAACATCAGCGGCCGCTCTTCCTTGATGAGCTTGACGATCATCAACATGATACGCGCACCGTCACGCACCGTGTTCAGCTTGCTCACCGAACCTTCCGGCCGTTCGCTGTAGGGTGTCGGCAATTCTGCGCAAGGCATGCGCAGTTCCAGCGCATGTACTGCAAGCTCGGTCTCCGTCTCGAAGCCGCTGGACATGGCTGGAAACGATTTGACGAACCGGCGCGACAGGACCTTGTAGCCGGACAGCATATCTGAAAATTGCGGTCCGAAGATCCAGCGGACGATCCCGGACAGAAGCCTGTTGCCGAACTGGTGACCGGGCCGATAGGCGCCGCTCAGTGTCGAGACGCGCGAGCCGTTGACGAAATCAAGCTCGTCTGAAATCAGCGCGTCAATCAGCATCGGTGCGAACAGGGCCGAATAGGTGCCGTCACCATCGGCAAGCACATAGATGTCGGCATCGATATCTGCAAACATGCGTCGAATGACATTGCCTTTGCCCTGCCGCTTTTCCACCCGGACGACGGCGCCGGCAGCACGGGCGATGGCGCCGGTGCCGTCGGATGAATTGTTGTCGTAGACATAGACGGCGGCGCCCGGCAGTGACATCTGGAAATCGGCCACTACCTTGGCGATCGTCACGGCCTCGTTGTAGCAGGGAAGAAGCACGGCAATTCGCTTCTTGCCGAAGGCCGCTGACGAGGGTTTGAATTCGGTGACTTCCAGCATTCGGCAGCTCCAGGACACAGAGGCTTTCCGTGCCAAAATTTACGAGCAGCACGGGGCCTACAGTTCTAAGGGCGTGTCTTTAAGATTTGGTGCTGATGAGGGTAGCCGCGCCACTATTCCCGAACCGCCGAACGGGGATGGTTTATGAAATCTGAACGTGACTGAGGTGATATCTGCAAGCAACCGCTGTCTGCAGGTTGGCTCGGAATGCAAATTTTGCAGCGCACCCTTTTCTATGTCGCACTGCACACTATTTTGGGGGCATGAAGGAATTTCTGGCAAAAGTTGACGATCAATTGAACTGGCTGCCCGGCTGGGTCGTCGGCTTCGTGCTGATCATTGCGGCGATCCTGTTTGGCCTCGTGGTCCACAAGCTGCTTTTCAACATGCTCACGAGGCTAGTCGCCACCTGGGATCTGTTCTGGCGATCGCTGATCTCGCGCACGGAACGCCCAGCGCGTTTTGCCATCGTCGTCGCTGCGTTGGCTTTCGCGGTCTCGGTTGCCCCGCTGACCGAGGTGCAGGCATCTTTGTTGCGGCACGTCCTGCTCATTTGCTTCATCGCGCAGGTGGCCTGGATGAGCAAGTCGGCCCTGCACATCTGGATGATCGTCTACCTCCGGCGCTTCAAGCTCGATGCGGAGGACAATCTGCTTGCCCGCAAGCATGTGACGCAATCGAAGATCATGCAGCGCATCGGCGACCTCATGATCGTCATCGTGGCGATCGCCGCAGCGCTGATGACATTTGAGCCGGTGCGTCAATATGGCGTCAGCTTGCTTGCCTCGGCCGGTGTCGCCGGCATCGTCCTCGGTCTTGCCCTCCAGCCGGTCCTGAAGAACCTGTTTGCCGGCATACAGCTTGCGATCACCCAGCCGATCCGCATCGACGACGCGCTGCTTGTCGAGGGCGAATGGGGCAATGTCGAGGAGATTACCTCGACCTATGTCGTGGTCAAGCTTTGGGACTGGCGCCGGATGATCCTGCCGCTCAGCTATTTCATGGAGAAGCCGTTCCAGAACTGGACACGCGAAAGCTCGTCGCTGATCGGCACTGTCATGATCTATCTCGACTACAGCGTGCCGGTGGCGGCGTTGCGCGCGAAGGTCGAGGCGATAGCGGCGGAATCTGCCTTGTGGGATCGGCGCGTGGTCAATGTCGCCGTCACGGATTTTCGCGAGACTGTGCTCGAAGTCCGCATTCTCGTGTCCGCATCGAGCGCCGGCCGGACATTCGATCTTCGTTGCGAGGTCCGTGAAAAACTGATCGAGTTCATTCAGTCGGAGTACCCGAAGGCACTGCCGCAGTTGCGCATGGACATGCGCGACCTGGTGCCGCGCGAGCCGAACCAGTCGAGCCCTGCGGCGTAGGCCGCCGTTGTGGACGGATGCGATTTCTAGGTCTCCGGTCGATGCTCGCGGTGGATCCAGGCGGTAGTCTTCAATAAAACACACAGTCGACTGCGTCGCTCAAGGCTGCAGTTCGAACTATTCACGGTAACGCTACGACAAAATCGAATTGAGGGCGTTGCGTTTTGTCGCCCGACGCCTCTATTCCGTCGTCTTTTCGGTGCCGTTCGTTTGACATCTTTTGGGTATTGGATGGTCTTATATGAGGGCAGCGTTGCGTCGGTTAGCATCCAGCATGCTTGTTCATCTCCTGCTTGCGTCCGCCGCCATGGGCAGTTGGGCTTTTTATGCAAATCGCAGATATCCGATGCCGCAGCCTTTGTCGGCCGGGCTCGTGCAGGGAATGCTGTCTGCGCTGCTTATGGTGCTTCAGAAGTCGGCCATCGACGTGCTGGCAAGGCGCTTTCCTGGCAGTGCAGCGCTTTGGGCCCCACCGCTGATTACCGGCCTGGGTTCTGCAGCCGTTCTCATCCTGGTGCATCGTCTTGGCGGGACGCCGCGGATCGCACAGACCATTACCCTGCCGCTGATCGTCTCGACGAGCTATGCGACAATCTATACCTTTTGCATCGTTCGCGCGCGCGGCGAGACGCAGTGAGAACGACAAAACGCTCTATCAGCCGGCCGCCGATCGGGCGGCTACCTGCGTTTCCGCTCCGGGCCTTGCGTGCCAAGCCAATTCTTTCTATATCGTTTGCCAGAAACCGCAGGTTTCCGGAGCCTCTTTTGGTCCGGCAAGCCAGATGTTGCCGCTCTGCGGGCATGGCGCGGAACGTCACCAGAACGCGCGACAAGGGAACGGCAGGCAGACCGTGAATTCACTCGATTTCGACAAGCGTCCGGAAGATACCCGCATCGTCGTTGCCATGTCCGGCGGCGTCGACAGCTCTGTGGTAGCCGGAATCCTGAAGCGCCAGGGCTACGATGTCCTCGGCATCACGCTGCAGCTCTACGACCATGGTGCCGCCGTGCATCGTGCCGGTTCCTGCTGTGCCGGACAGGACGTAGACGATGCGCGCCGGGTTTGCGAGACGATCGGCATTCCCCATTACGTGCTCGACTACGAGCAGCGCTTTCGAGACACCGTGATCAATCCATTCATGGAAAGCTATGTGGCCGGCGAGACGCCGATCCCTTGCGTCTCCTGCAACCAGACGGTTAAGTTTGCCGATCTGCTGGCAACAGCGAGGGAGCTCGGCGCCGACGCGCTGGCCACTGGCCATTACATCCGCTCGCGTGCGAACCCCTCTGCCGACAATCCCGGGCGCCGGGCGCTCTACCGGCCTGCCGACGCCGATCGCGACCAGAGCTATTTTTTGTTTGCGACAACGCAGGAGCAGATCGATTACCTGCGATTTCCGCTCGGCGGCCTGCCGAAGGCCGATACCCGGGCTCTGGCCGAGGAGATGGGGCTTGTCGTTGCCAAGAAGGCCGACAGCCAGGACATCTGCTTTGTGCCGCAGGGCAAGTATTCTGACATCATCACGAAGCTGAAGCCGAATGCGGCGCTCGCCGGCGAGATCGTCCATCTCGACGGACGCGTGCTGGGCAACCACGAGGGCATTCTGCACTACACGATCGGCCAGCGGCGCGGTATCGGCGTTGCCACTGGCGAACCGCTCTTCGTGGTTTACCTTGACGCCCGCTCGCGCCGCGTCATCGTTGGCCCCAGAGAAGCATTGGAGACGCACCGCGTTCACCTGCGCGATGTCAACTGGCTCGGCGACGAGGCGCTGGAAGTGGCCGCTGCGGGCGAGGGGTTTGCCTGCTATGCCAAGGTTCGCTCCACCCGCCAGCCGACGCCAGCCGTGCTGCACGTCAACGCGTCTGGCATCTATGTTGATCTTACGATCAGCGAGGCGGGCGTTGCCCCTGGACAGGCCTGCGCCCTCTATTCCGCACCCGGCGACAACGCCCGCGTCTATGGCGGCGGCTTTATCGAACGATCCGAACGGGAGCCATCGGCCGAGGCGTCACTCGCAGCCCTGTTGCGCCCGGCCTTCGCCGCCTGAGCCTTGCCAAGAGCCCGGAAAATCACTTGTCACTCAACGCGTCGATTTTTGTCTCCGCCGCGCTTGACACTAAGGTGAAGGCGGTTTTATAAGCCGCTCAACCAAACGGACCTTTCGGCTCGAATTCTAGAGTGTCGCAAAGGTCTTACGGCGGGGTAGCTCAGGTGGTTAGAGCAGCGGAATCATAATCCGCGTGTCGGGGGTTCGAGTCCCTCTCCCGCTACCACTAAAACAGACGACAGTATCTTCGCCGGCCAAGTTCGTCAGGTTGACTTTGATCTCGAAGAAATAGTTCTCGCCTGGTTGGCGTGGCGCCAAGATGACCTTCGATACTACCTGCCTGAACCTCATGAGAACGTCAGGGCTGGCCTGTCCGTTCTTGCTGGACAGAGTTTCGGCAAGGCACTCTATATCCCTTTGGAAATTCTCTATCGCCTTTGGCCGGATTGCAATGACGTCGTGGCGAGGCGGCTCGTCCTGAAGCTCGCGCTTGCACCGATCGCGTTCGGCTCGTAGGCCTGGCAGCACAGCAGCGGCATCATCGTCCTCTATCAGCCCCTTGGAAAGCTTCAGCGGCTCACAGCCGCTTTGAAGCTGACGAGTCGGGCTCTGCAGTCTTTAGGCACGTAAAAGCAAAGACGTCGTTGCAGGTTGTCGAGCAAATTTGGACGGAGCAATTCGTGGAAGATCGTTGCTCAGAAATGTCCAAAGTGTCGGGAGGGATAAGGACTATCCGAGACGATATGGTTCCGTTCAAACCATCAATGGATTTTAGCGATCCACGTAACTCGATGTACCTTGCGGTCATTTTTTAGAACGCCGTCGACACCTCCCGCCCTAACTACGCATTATGCCGGAATTACTCGAACGGGTCTTGCTGGAACGCCTGCCAGTATCGTGTTGGGTTCACAGCTTCGATTGACAACAGATCCTGCGCCGACAACCGATCCAGCGCCAATCGAGACTCCGGGAAAAATTACGGCGTTCGCACCAATCCAACAACCTGTGCCGATCACGATGTCCTTGCTGACAGCTTTACCGGCTCGGCGACTTGGTGGGCCGATTTCATGGGTTGTGGTTAGGAATTTGACCCCAGCCGCAACCATGCTGCCGCCACCAATATCCACTCGACCAGAACCATCAAATGTAATGTGAGTGCTAAGGAAAACCTGATCACCAAGGCGAAGGAGCTTCGGATCTTTTATTGAGCTTCCACCGAGGATGGTTACGTCCTTGCCCATCGAGACTCCAGAGATCCGAAGTAGTGCGACCCTGACTTTTGATGGGAAACCCATAAAACTGGCTATGACGTTAGCGGTGATCTTGCCGAATGCAGACATTTACGCTCCTTCTGTTTGCAAATGCAAAGGTCACGACATTTCAGAGGTAGTCAATCTCCGTCTCTCCTTATCACCCCGCCCTAAACACATGTGGGGGCGCCACCACCACAACATTTCCCCTCGCCACCTCTCATTGATGGCGGGGTTTTCTCGTTCTGGGAACACCTCAGGGCTTATCCGAATTCGTGCATACTCCGAAGGGACAGCAATGGGCCAATGTCACCCATGAACAGAGACCCGGCAATTCCAACCAAGCTGCCAGACCTCAGCGTCGAAATGCGGAAATTCTTGGCTGGAGTGAGAGACGACGAGATCCCCAATCTCCGCATTGTCGTGGAGTTGCGGGAAGACGAGATCAAGCGGTTCGTCTTTCTGACCACCCAATTCACGATCGAGGATCTTCAGACCATGTCTGACAGTCTCGAAAACCTCCGGACCATCAAGCGGTTTGGAAAGTTTGGCGCCTGGTTTGCCGGATTTGTTGCGGCAGGAGCTGCAGCCGCTGCTATTGTCAAGGGCTGGCTATGGACTGGGGGTCCGAAATGAACCAGACGCTCCGAAGAATATTCGCGGGCACCACGCTGGCTCTCGGCTTTGTCGGCAGCTACTCGATTGTCTCCATGGCCTTCGATAGACAGCCGCCCATCCTCTATGAGGAAGCCAAGGCGCTGTCATCGTCAGTGCCACAGGGAGGCTCGCTGGACGTCGAGTTCAAGGTTTTCCGAACTCGCATATGCCCGGTGGTCGCAAAGCGACGGCTGATTGATTCCCAAGGCAGTAAGCACAGCATCCCGTCCTACACCGTGGGGATGCAGATGTTGGCCGGCCGCGAGACGTACATGAGGTCGATCGTCATTCCCAATAATGCCTCAATCGGCCCCGCGCTCTATGAGGTCGATCTAGATTTTATCTGCAACGCCATTCATCAGATGGGTTTCCCGATCAGGGTAGTTTCTCCCCGGTGACGTTCAATATCACTCAGGGGGATGGTTGACCCTCGCCTGCCCAAAATACACCAGAGCCCCGGTTCACCTTCATTGGTGGGCCGGGGCTCCTTTTTGCGTTTGTGGGCTATTTCTGAACGGATGGGCTAATTTGGGGGGAAGACGACCCGTTGGAGTTATCAGCAGATCGGGTGGGCTGCTCCGCTTGATAGCGCCGAACTGCTTGAACAAGCTCGACTTGCCACGTTCCTAGGCTGATCTCGTCTTGTTCGCCTGTCGTCTGTTGTGACCACAACGGTCTCCCGCTACCACACATCAAAAATGGCTCCAACGCAATAAGTGCATGGATTTCGATAAGCGTTTTTGCTTGTCGCCCTTGTAGTGCGTCGCTGCTTTGTGTCAGATAAAGTGCCGCTACAACCTTACCCAATCTATCAGCATGGCATCAAGGTTTTCATATTCGGCTAATATCGTGGCTGGAAACTCGACATCGTGGACCCTGATCTGCCCGTCAGATTGATACAATACTCCCATCGAGATCCCGAAGTAGGTTTCACGGCGCTTGCTCCACGGTGATTGCTTGACATAAAGCCGATTTGCAGAGGTTGTGAAGTGCTTGCGCTCCGCTGCCAAACGTTCCTCGGTGGGTCTTTGTCGGCTATGCATAACAACGCTTCGATTCAGAGGAGCGCAATGCCATGAATAGAACGCAGCCCGAGATGTAACAGCCACGCCAGTTCATAAATAATGTTAGACATTTCATCAACATTACCTGTATCTACATGATGAGCAAACCCATATCAACAACGCGGGACGCTTTTGTCGTCCATTGGCGCCTGCGTATTATGACAATTTTTATTTGTAGTATCACCGCTTTAATTGCACTCTCTACTGTTGGCGCAATTCTGTTTTATATAATATATTTCCGGGATCAGCTTTGATGGAGCTCTTGACTGGTTGAAATTCAGGAGGAAGAGGTGAACCGGCCCGCTCGTGGCTATCGCGGCGCCTGCGGAACAAGGGTTTCCCACCTGTCATAGCGATGGTGTAACAGGCTCCGGCTGCGAAAATCACGCCGGTGCATTCTTGGCGACGTCACTCCCGACAGGCGAAGCTAGAAGTCTGCATGGTTGCTAATCTTGTCGTTTGTCGCCCGGCTCAGACCAGTCGATCATGAGAATAGTGCTTGGACACCTTTGACAGAACCGGCCGACAGCAAGCTAGTTTCGAGGGTGGATTGGTTGAAGCACGGCAGCGTGTCTTCCACGCATTGGTCGAAAATGATTGATCACTCGACCGATCCAAGCGTGAGGGGAGGGAGCTGGAGCGCATCCACGTCTTCTTCCGACGAGCTCTGCTCGTCGTCGATATGATCGACGATCTCTCTATTGTTGCTTGAGCTTCACTATAATCTGAACGGAAAGTTCGGTGAAATAGTAATAATTAACAAAATATATTTTTTTGATGTTTGAGAAGCCATATATACATCGTTATTATTGTATTAAGGAAAATTTAAAACGTTTGGTAATGAAATTTTCAATGACGGGGATGTTGGGACAGGTTTGCTATTTCGTAATTACATTTAAATTTGAAATATCGTGATTCACCTTTTCAAAAGAGCTGCTTGTTACCATCTGGGAAAAGGGGAATAGGTCATGGCAGCAAGTAACTCCGGCGTTAAGCAGTGGGCGACATATTCTGGGCAGACCTTGATCGGTACTGGGTTCGCCGACACGCTGGGCGGTATCAATGGCGCAGTGACTCTGGTTGGGGGCAGCGGGAATGACACTTACTATTCCTATTCGGCGCTTAACGCCATCCAGGAGGAGCTAGGGGGCGGCGATGATCTCGTTATCACCTCCAAAAACTACATACTGGGCGCCAATCTCGAAAACCTGCAGCTGACGGGCGACAATACCTATGGAATTGGCAATGCGCTCGCCAATGTAATTTCGGGCGGCGCTGGACATCAGCAGCTTTACGGAGCAGGAGGCAATGACGTCCTGACCGGTGGCGCCGGTAGTGATACTTTCATTGTTCGTATCGGCGGAGGTTCGGACACCATCACCGATTTCGAAGCTGGTGCTATAGGCACTGACGTCATTCAGCTCGGCAGTTACGGTTTCACCAGTTTTCAGAGCCTTTCGTCGCATATGTCGCAGGTCGGCAACAATGTTGTCATCCAGCTGAACGCGGGTGAAACATTGACACTTAACAACCACAAGCTTGCCGATTTTGCTGCCAGCGATTTTCAATACGCGCTCGATACCACCAAGCTGACCCAGACCTTTGGCGACGAATTCAACAGTGTCAGCCTCCAGTCGGCCGGTGGTACCTGGCGAACGTCTTTCTACGATGGTGCGTCCGGACGCCTTCATGGCGACGAATCCCAAGTTTACATGGACAAGGATTATCTCGGCCTTGGCGTTAATCCGTTCTCGACGACGAACGGGGTGTTGACCATTCACGCCGAAACCGCAAGCGCTGCCGTGAGACAGGCCACGGGCGAAGATTACACATCCGGCATGCTGTCGTCGCGCGGTACCTTCTCGCAAACCTACGGTTATTTCGAAATACGTGCAGAAATGCCTTCGGAAACAGGAACCTGGCCGGCGTTCTGGCTTTTGCCTGCCAACGGTAGCTGGCCACCGGAGCTGGATGTCTTTGAAACGCTTGGCAAAGACACCTCCTCGGCTATCTTGACAGCACATTCGAATGCCGACGGTACTCATACAATGGCGGGCATTTCCTCATGGGTTGGCGATGTGTCCGCCGGGATGCACACCTATGGGGTTTTGTGGACCAAGACGGATCTCGTGTGGTACATTGACGGCGAGGAGGTTTTCCGCACGGCGACACCTGCTGACATGAATCAGCCGATGTACATGGTGACTAATTTGGCAATCGGCGGCGCCTGGGGTGGCGACACGGATACCAATTTCACCGGTGCCGACATGCAGATTGACTACATCCATGCCTATCAATTGCAAGATCAGACAGGTATTCCGAATGTCGTTACCTCAGATACCTTTTCCCTGACGCTGGATGCTGTCGCAAATTCACTGGTGCTGACCGGAAATTTGAACCTTAACGGAACCGGCAACTCGCTGAATAATATCCTGACCGGCAATACGGGAAACAACGTCCTCGACGGCGGTCTCGGTGCGGACAGGATGATCGGGGGCGCAGGCAACGACACGTACTACGTCGATAATGCAGGTGATACGATCACCGAATGGTCGACCGGTGGCATCGACAGTGTCTATTCGTCGATCGATTTGAAACTTGCCGACAACGTCGAAAATCTCACCCTAACTGGGACCAGTAATCTCAACGCTACCGGCAACTGGCTGAACAACGTTCTGACTGGCAATGCTGGAAACAATGTCTTGGACGGCAGCCTTGGTGCCGACACCATGATCGGAGGCGCCGGCAACGACACCTATTACGTCGACAACGCCGGCGATGCGATCACCGAGTGGTCGGCAGGCGGTATCGACAGTGTCTACGCGTCTGTTTCTCATACTTTGGAAAACAATGTTGAGAACCTGACGTTGACAGGGCTTGCCAACATCAATGCGACCGGGAACTGGCTGAGCAACACCCTAATCGGCAATGCGGGCAACAACACCCTTGATGGCGGGTCTGGTGCTGACACTCTGATTGGCGGCAGCGGTAGTGATGCCTACTATGTTGACAATTCGGGCGATATTGTCACGGAACTGGCTGGCGGCGGGACGGACACTGTCTACTCGTCGATAAGTTACGCGCTCGGGGCCAATGTGGAAAACCTGACGCTCACGGCAGTTTGGAACACCAACGGAACCGGCAACGAACTCAATAATATCCTGACCGGCAATACGGGGAATAACGTCCTGGACGGCGGTCTCGGTGCAGACAGGATGATCGGGGGCGCAGGCAACGACACGTACTACGTCGATAATGCAGGTGATACGATCACCGAATGGTCGACCGGTGGCATCGACAGTGTCTATTCGTCGATCGATTTGAAACTTGCCGACAACGTCGAAAATCTCACCCTAACTGGGACCAGTAATCTCAACGCTACCGGCAACTGGCTGAACAACGTTCTGACTGGCAATGCTGGAAACAATGTCTTGGACGGCAGCCTTGGTGCCGACACCATGATCGGAGGCGCCGGCAACGACACCTATTACGTCGACAACGCCGGCGATGCGATCACCGAGTGGTCGGCAGGCGGTATCGACAGTGTCTACGCGTCTGTTTCTCATACTTTGGAAAACAATGTTGAGAACCTGACGTTGACAGGGCTTGCCAACATCAATGCGACCGGGAACTGGCTGAGCAACACCCTAATCGGCAATGCGGGCAACAACACCCTTGATGGCGGGTCTGGTGCTGACACTCTGATTGGCGGCAGCGGTAGTGATGCCTACTATGTTGACAATTCGGGCGATATTGTCACGGAACTGGCTGGCGGCGGGACGGACACTGTCTACTCGTCGATAAGTTACGCGCTCGGGGCCAATGTGGAAAACCTGACGCTCACGGCAGTTTGGAACACCAACGGAACCGGCAACGAACTCAATAATATCCTGACCGGCAATACGGGGAATAACGTCCTGGACGGCGGTCTCGGTGCAGACAGGATGATCGGGGGCGCAGGCAACGACACGTACTACGTCGATAATGCAGGGGATGTGGTCACTGAACTAGCCGGTGGTGGCAATGATACTGTCTATTCCTCGAGGGCCTACACGCTAGGCGATGACGTCGAGAATCTGACGCTGACGGGCACCGGTAATTTGACGGCGACCGGCAATACCCTCGCCAATATCCTTACCGGCAACGATGGCGACAACATTTTGAATGGGGGTGCTGGCGGCGACACGATGATCGGAGGTGCCGGGAACGACACCTACTACGTCGACAATGCTGCCGATACGATCACCGAGTGGTCGACGGGCGGTATCGACACCATCTATGCGTCTGTTTCGCACACCTTGGAAAACAATGTGGAGAACCTGACGTTAACGGGGGTCGGCGCCATCAATGCAATCGGTAACGGTATCAACAATCTATTGACCGGCAATGCGGGAAACAATGAATTGTCTGGCGGCGGCGGTCGAGACGTCTTGGTCGGTGGACTGGGCGCTGACGTCCTGACGGGCGGCGCAGGAAACGATACCTTCAAATATAATTCCGCGTTAGAGTCGACTGCCAACAACCGTGACACAATTACTGATTTTTCCAGGGGCGATATCATCGACTTCTCGAGCATCACCGACCAAAAACTATCTTTCATCTATACTAATGACTTCTCGGGGACGGCGGGGGAGGTTCAGGTGACGGCCAGCGGTACCGGTTCAATGGTCAGTATCGATATCAACGGCGACCACACTGCCGACACACAGATTTATCTTTCGAACATCAGCGTAACATCACTTCACGCTGATGGCTCTGACTTCCTCCTCTAGTAGACGGCGCAAAAAATTTGAAATCAGCTCGTGTGATTTCCTAGGATTTGATCGAGAGGCAAAGGCTAGATCGTTTCTCCGTCGCAAAATATGCGAATGAAGGGTCGTTGCACCCCAAATCTGGCAGACAGGACTGTTGCCGCGGACAACAGCGTGCCCTTGGTATTCTGCTATAGCCATGTGCGCAAGCGGTTGCACGAACTCGCCGCTGCCGGCCCCGCGCCGGTTGACAGCGGGGCGCTCAGCGGTATCACCGAACTCCTGACGAACAGGATGCTATCCGGGACAAGCCCCGCGAAGAACGCCGCAATGTGCGTAAGGCGAAGAGCCGTCCGTCGCCGAGGGGCTTGAATCATGGTCGACCGAGCAATTCGGTCTTGTCGGCCAGGAGACCAAGCTCGCGGAAACCATCCGCTAACTTTGCTCAAAGTCGCATGCTGGCGCAACAGGGGATCCCGTGTGAAATGTTCTTCACGGATCGATCCACTCGCTGTTTTGAACGGTCAGTCATTGCCGCTTGAAAGAGCAGTGCATTAATCATCATTCTAACGAGAATGCGATGTTTATCATTTCTTCAGCCCGCATCGTAATAATGCAAATTACCAAAATATATAGTTGCGACCACCGAGTGTATCGTTGTTGTCGAAGGTGTGCCTATGAAAATCGATAATCCCTTCGTCACCGCTTTGAGGAGCTATCGGCAAATATTGTCATCAATAATTGTCTTCAGCATCGCCATCAATGCACTTATGTTTGTATCACCTTTGTATATGCTGCAGGTTTATGACCGCGTGCTCCATAGCCGCAGCGAAACGACTTTGCTAATGATTACAGGCCTAGCCCTAGTGCTGTTGGCCATCTACAGTCTACTGGAATGGCTCCGATCTCGCATTCTAGTCCGCGCGGGCCTTCGCTTCGATGATATGATTTCAAACGGCCTATTTAGTCGTGTTGTCACAACGACGCTACGGCAACCTCAAGCACGATCGGAGTTTGCCCTTTCGGACATTGATCGACTTCGGGATTTTTTGACCGGCCCCGGCCTGATTGCTATTTGCGATCTTCCCTGGATGCCCGTCTTTTTGATAGTCTGCTTTCTCTTTCATCCACTTGTCGGCGTGATCTCACTGGTGGGAGCCCTGCTGATCTTCGGGCTTGCCATTCTCAACGAATTCATGACGAAGAGGACGTTGAATGAGGCCAGCGGCCATGCCCAAGCAGCACAGCAATTCGCTAGTTCCGCTCTTCAAAATGTCGAGGTGGTACGCGCACTTGGCATGGAGCGTAGTCTCCGATCTCGATGGCATGACATGCACCGCAACACGCTCGTTAAGCAAGTGATTGCGAGTGATAGGGGAGGCGCACTGCAGTCCCTTTCAAAGTTCATTCGAATGGCATTGCAAACGATAATACTCGGTGCCGGGGCTTATCTCTCAATAGAGGGGGAGATCTCGGGGGGGGCTATGATCGCTTGCTCGATCTTGATGGGCCGCGCGCTGCAGCCAATTGACCAAGTTGTTGGCCAATGGAAGCAGTTTGTCGGCGCACGACAAGCCTACCACAGGCTGTCTCAAATTTTCCGAGATGTCCCGGATGAACAGGTCAGAACGCAATTGCCTGCGCCACATGGCAGATTGGTGGTGGATCAACTGACCGTCGTGGCTCCAGGGCAGCGGATGGCTGTTTTGCAGGGTATAAGTTTCCATGTGCAGCCCGGTCAGGCGGTTGCAATTGTGGGCTCGAGTGGTTCTGGCAAATCGAGTTTGGTCCGGGCGTTGGTTGGCGTGTGGTCAGCGCATTCAGGTGCGGTAAGGCTTGATGGATCGGAGTTGCAGCATTGGCAGAAAGATGATCTCGGCAGGCACTTTGGCTACCTCCCCCAATCGGTCGAACTGTTCGCTGGTACGATCGCCGAAAATATCTCGCGTTTTCAGTATGATGCCTTGCCACAGCAGATTATCGCTGCGGCCACTGCGGCTCGGGTCCATTCGATGATACAGAGTCTGCCCAATGGCTACGATACACAGATTGGTTCGGGTGGTAGTTCGCTATCTGGCGGACAACGCCAGCGGATTGGACTGGCGCGCGCTCTTTTTGGCAATCCAGCTGTGATCATCCTAGACGAACCGAATGCAAATCTCGACAGCGATGGAGAAGAAGCACTTTTTCAAGTGATCGGTGATCTGAAGGCTGCAATGAAAGGTGTGATTTTCGTCAGTCACAAGATGAGCCTAGTGGCGCTGGCAGAAAAGACGCTTGTGCTCGCGAATGGTCGTGCCCAATCCTTTGGTGCGACGCGAGATATCTTCCAGCCCAAGGCTATGCAGGCCCCTGAGCCTGCATTTGGTAGCGCATCGCATCCCCGTCACGTTGCTTGAGGAGACCATTGATGTCCACAACAGCTCAACAATTCGGTAGCGAACCGCGCTTTGCATCGGAGTTTGGGAGACCTGATAATGCATTGTCGTTTTCTCCCAGACCTTACATCATAGCCGGATATCTCACAATCCTGATCGGTTTTGGAGGGTTTGGTGCGTGGGCAGGGTCAGCGCCGATCGCCAGCGGAGTGGTCGCCAATGGCACCGTCTCCGTGGAGTCGAACAGAAAGACGGTCCAGCACCTCGAGGGTGGTATTGTTTCAGAAATCGTTGCGAAGGAGGGCGATGTGGTCGATCCTGGCGCCGTTGTTCTGCGGCTGGATCCAACTCATGCATTAGGCACCTATACATATCTGAGGGACCGTGTTGGGCAGCTGCAGGCCCAGGAAGCGCGTCTAATCGCCGAAAATACAAACTTACCCGCGATCTCATTACCGCCGGAGCTGACGGCGCGAAGTGGCAGCGCCATTGAGGCGGCGGTCAGTTTGCAGCAGACAATTTTCAACGATCGCCGACGTAGCAGAGACGGCCAGGTTGCCATTCTTGAAGCCCGCGCAGACCAACTTCAGGAGGCTGTCTCGGGCCTGTTAGACCATAGAAATGCCACCGACCAGCAGACCTCATCACTTCAAGAGGAAGTAAAAAGGTTGACGCAGGGCATGCAGAATGGCGCGGTCACCGTCAATCAGATTTCGCAGGTCACCCGAGCGCAGCTAAATATGCAAGGGGATCGGGGATCAATTAACTCTGAAATTGCCAAGCTTCGGCAGACAATATCGGAGACCAATTTGCAAATCGTCCAAGTCAAGCAGCAATTTGAGGAGAGAGCGGGCGGCGAACTGCGAGACGTGCGTGACCAGCTGAGCGAAGCGGTAGAAAAGGTCGGTGCCGCAAGGGATGTACTGGACCGGACGGTTATCCGTGCTCCTGTGAGGGGTATGTTGCAGAATATTCGTGTTCACACGAAGGGAGGCGTAATTCGCGCTGCCGAGCCTGTCATGGACATCATTCCTCTTGACGATAATCTTATAGTAACCGCGAAAATACGACCAATTGACATCGATAATGTCAAGATCGGCCTGAAGGCTGAAGTTCGCTTCTCCGCTTTGTCGAGCAGGACGACGCCCGCCGTGTTTGGCAAGGTCACCGTCCTATCACAGGACGTCATGGAGCCTACCAAGGCAAACGAAGCACCCTACTACGAGGCCAGGGTTGAAGTCGATGACAAGGACGTACCAATGGAAATTCGGGGAAGACTACTTCCTGGAATGCCAGCCGACGTCATCATTTCTACAGGCGAGCGAACATTTGCTCAATATATTGCAAGACCTCTCGTCGATGCGTTTCATAAGAGCATGCGTGAAAAGTGACAGCCATACGACAGGACAGAAATACCCTCAACAAGACGAATACAAACATGCACTTTATTTGGCGGAACTCGGCCGCCTAACCACATATAATTTACGCACTGGATGAGGACCACTCTAAATGACCATTATTTCCCCGACTCCAATTGCTGCCTCTCAGAATTGGGTGATATCCTTGGGGGCGCCGGCGCAAGGAGGACATAAGGGTCAGAAACCATGTGCGCCTGGGCAAGGTTGGGGCACGGTCACGGCAGGAGAACCCTCGCTTCCACTATCAGCCGGCTATATTCCAACGCTGCGAACTAGACAGAGGACGCTACGCGACGCATCAGGTCCGGCGGTAACCAACCCGCGTATCAGAGCATGATCAACCGTCGTTATTTGACCGTGCCTCCTGCTTTCCCCAGGATGCATCCACACGCAACGCAACGCCCAGACGAGCGGGCGACGAATTTTCTATTCCTGCATCTTGTAATGGCGAACATGAGAGTGGATTGATTCCAACACTTGGTGCCCGCGTCTGTCGGCTGCGATGATGTCTTCAGGGTCAGCTTTCAGATGAAGGGTCTAGGCTCTTCGTCGTGTTCTTTGACAAAGTGATTGATGGCCGCCTGGAGGTCTACGACGGAATGGAAGGCTCCGTTCTTCAACCGAAGACGGGTGAGTTTCGCAAAGAAGCCCTCGACGGCGTCCAGCCAGGAGCATGAAGTCGGAACGAAGTGGAAAGTCCAGCATGGGTGCCTTGCTAACCAGGCCCGGACTTTAGGCTGTTTGTGTGTGTGGCATAGTTGTCCAGAATAACGTGAACCGCCTTATCCTTCGGCAACTGGGCCTCGATCGTTTTGAGGAAACGGATGAACTCCTGATGCCGGTGGCGCTGCATGCGGCCGATGACGGAGCCGTCGAGGACATTCAGGGCGGCGAAAAGTGTCGTGGTGCCGTGGCGCTTGTAATCACGGGTCATCGTGCCGGCACGGCCCTTTCAGGGGAATACCCTGCTGCGTCCGATCAATCGCCTGGATCTGACTTTTCTCATCAACGGAAAGGACAATCGCATGGGCAGGCGGGGAGACTTAGAGGCCGACCACATCGTGAAGCTTCTCGGCGAAAGCCTTGTCGTTCGATAGTTTGAAGCTTCGCCAGCGATGGGGTGCGAGACCATGCTTATGCCAGATCGACCACTGAAGATGCCGCAATCCCGACTGCCTTTGCCATTGCACGAACCGTCCAGTGGGTGGCTTCCTGCTTGGGAGGCTCCTGGGTCAAGCCGACAACCCGTTCGACAAGATCACTGGCAAGCGGTGCAGTGCCAGGCGGCCGGCTCTTGTCGCGCAAAAGGCCGTCGATGCCTTCCGTCATAAAACGCTCCTGCCAACGCCACACGCAGGTCTTCGACTTTGCTGAGGCGGCCATGATGGCGACTGTTCCCAGACCCTCGTCGCTCGTCAAGATGATCCTCGCCCGCCACACGTGCTTTTGTGCCGAGCTGCCTGCCGAAACAATTGCGTTCAACCGAACCCGGTCGGCAGCGGAAACCTCAAATGTGATACCTGTACGCATTCAACATGCGTTGCATATTCGCGCACAAATTGGAATCCCATCCCGGACTCCTTTATCTCAATCAATCCATTAGAGTGCAGTGAGATCGACGCCGTGAAGCTTCAACATAGCTATGCGATTGGGTGGAACAAGCGTTGCGGCGGCGAGAACATGCGCCTTCAAATCCGCACCCGGATTGGCCAATATCTCGCTAATATCCTTCCAATAGGCTTGGCTTAGCAGGGTCCTGATGTCCCGCTCGACAGTCTCACTCGAAAGCGCCAGCGTATGAGCTGACGCCCGTCTCCACACGAAGAAACGCGCCCGCAAGACATACATTTCCGAGGGGGCGAGAAGCGAGGACTGCCTCAAGATCGCTGAGAGTTGGTCGGGATTTTCGCTGGACGCCTGCCGCACCATAGCAAGGCGCGCCCAAAGATCGCCATCGCCGGGACTGCAGGACAGCGCATGTACGATATAACGGTCCGCGCGCTCCATCGCCGTTGCCCAGTCTTCGTAACGAGCGACAGAATCCTGGAGATCCAGATCCATAAGGATGAATGCGAGGCCTTCATCGAGAATATCCGACCGGCACTGGTTGCTGGTAATGATTGCTTCGGCTTGAGAGGCGTAGCGATCAATTACGTTCTTGTTTGCAGAATCACCGGCAGTCAGCGTTGCGTTCAGATAGAAAAGGTTTGCAAATGTGAGCGTCGCCTGCAGTTCTCGAAATGCCGAGACCATGAGGAAAATTGACAGGCCTATAAACAATAGGCCTGTAGGATTAAGACGACGCGGCAAGATCTTAATCTTCACGATAGTAGCTTGTATATCGGGAGTGATAATATTCACTTGAACCGTAGGCTCGATACAACTTCATCTTGTCGTTGTCGACCTTGTTCAGAATGATACCGGCGCATTTCTCGATGATTTCGATGTTAGCGCGCAGCGTGGAACGTACAACCTTCCGCGTGGTCTTGCCCCACTCCACCACGAACAGGAATGAATCGACCTGCGCCGCGATGGCGCGCGCATCGACAACCGGCGCGAGCGGCGGTAGGTCGAGAATGACGTAGTCAAATCTCGTTCTAACGCTTTCCAACAGATCGCTCATCTCCGATGAGGATAACAGCTGAGACGAATGAGGAATGTTGTGTTTGACGACCGCGGGCAAAAATGCGAGGCGCGTTTTATCGCTCAGCAGCAGCAGATCCGCCAACGCCAGTCCCTCGGTTAAAGCCTCAACAAGTCCGACTTGCGCATGCTGCGCGAGGGAGTGTGTAGAGCCTGGATTTCGGAGATCGCAATCGATCAACAGCGTCCGGGCACCTTGCATGGCCAGCAATTCGGCAAAGTTCATTGAAATTGTTGACTTTCCTTCACTCGGAAGAGTTGACACGATACCGATGACCTTGGCGCCGGGGCCTTTTCTAGAAAGGTCAACCGCCATCTTGGCGCCACGAAGCGTTTCGGCAAACGCTGACATGGGGTGGTCAACCACATAATTCGACATAGAGTTCGTGCGGCGTATACTGCGGGTATCCCCATCGCCACTGGCAGCAGATCTGGTGGCCTTACCGACCTTTACAAGTGGTGCAAGTCCAAGAAATTCGAGCTGAAGCTCGTCTCTGACCTGTTCGCCTGTCCTGAAAAAGCGGTCGCGTATCTCCCTCAATCCGGCGACCCCCGACCCGAGCGCCGCTCCTACAACGCCGAAAAATGCGACGACCAGCGCCTTGCGTGGATATTTCGGCTTATCCGGCTGGACTGGGCGGGTGATCACCCGGGCCTCCGTTATCGGAAAAGATTGCTGCTGAACGGCTTCCTGGTATCGTTGCAGGAATGTTTGATATAGGTTTTTAAACGAGTCGGCAGAACGCTCCAGCTCTCGCAGCTGTACACCAGTTTCCCCGGCAAGTGCGCTTTCACCCCTGGCTTTTGAGACGCTGTCAGTCAGAGAGTTTTCTCGCGCTTGAGCGACATCGTACTCGCTTTTGTAGCTCTCCTGATACCGGGATAGCTCTTCAAACATCAATCGCTCGTATTCTTTCATTTCAGCTCGGAGCTGCACTGCACGAATGTGGCCCTTGCCGAGACGGTTTGAGATATCAGCCTCGAGTTTCGAGGCCGTCAGGTATTTTTGGCGCAGCTCGTTTGACACCGCGCTGTCCAGGACGTCCGCAACGACAGCGTCCGACTGACCGTTTTGGACGATCTGCTGAATGCGCTCATATCTGGCTTTAGCTTTCGCAGTGTCGGACTGGGCAACGATGAGCGCACTGTTGAGCTCAGAAAGCTGTTGATCGCTGATCAAGGTCCCTCCGGCAGAGAGCAGCCCATTTTCGGCGCGGAATTTTTGGACAGCGTGGTCGCTGTCCAATGCCTTTTGCTTCAATTCGTCGATGCGGGCCAGCAGCCAATCGCTCGCGCGACGGGTGGAGTCATACTTGGAATCGAGCTTGTCCAATATATAGGCATCTGGAATCGCGTTGGCGACGCGAGCTGACAAGTCGGCCGAGGGTGACGTGAAACTAATGTTTAAAATATATGTGCGTCCGACACGTGTGATATCCATGTCGTCTTGCAGAAGGGTAAGCGCATCACGCCTGCTTTTCTCGGCCAGATCCTTATCGATATTGCTGGTGACAAACCATTTCATCGGATTGAATTTGCTTAAAAACGAGCCGGAGGAGGCCATGAAAAGCGGATCTTGCCCCAGATTGAGCTTGTCAACGACAGCAAGGCCAATCGTATCCGATTTAAGGACTTCCACTTGGCTGAGAATAGACACCTCATCATCCCCGCCAGTCACGCTATCGTTCTGGGTGAGGCGATTGACCAGGCCGTCATTGCCACGGTCAATCAGCAAACTAGACGTGGCTGTGTAAAGGGGAACGGCCGTCAGGGCATAGGACACGCCTATAATGACTGCGACAATCGTAGCAAGGGCGACAACTGCCCATTGGCGTCGGACAATCGCTAACAGTTTTTCGATATCGATGGCATCATTTGGCGACCGTTGTTCGAACCAGTCATGCTGTAGTGTAGAAAGTCTTTCTGGAGACAGCATTATGATTCTCTTTCTTCAAATAGAGCAGACTACCGTGACGCTTGGCTCTACTGAATAACTATGCCACGTTTCAATAGAATTAAGGATCAACAGGCAGACAACACTTAAGCCACAGAAAGCGTCAGAAAGCCGGAGCGAATCACATTTTTCGCCGTGGTCCAATCTCTAGGATTTTATTCTAATCCCACACGATGGAGCTTTCGCGATCAACAGCAGACTTTGGGCGCGACTATCGTCTAAGAAATGACATTTCGCCGAAGCGACCAGGCACATACACTCTCTAATGCGACTGTGGGCAGGTAGGGTATTCGGAATACCCCGGAGCACTCGAGTATTTCCAAAATATGAACCGACTGTCTCTTTGCTCGCGCCTAGCATGCCCACAGGGGCGAGCATTCTAACTTGCTGGACTTGTCGAATTGCGCTGGGTAGCCGTACGTGAAAATCGAGCCGAGCTTCCCGTTATGAACGTTGTAGTTTCGGTTTTCGTCCCGAAATCGCCGCTAGAAGTTCCGCCGGACGAAAGTCCCGGATTGCCCCCGCCTGCGATTCCAGATGCGGAGGTGCCTGCCCCTGTAGCACCCAGCGATGCAGTCAGCACATCGTTGAGGCCCGCTGCAAAAGCTGTCGTTAATTCACTATCGTTGGCAGCCGCAACCTTTTGTTGAATGAGCAGCACATATTCTGGCGTCGTGACCTGACAGGATTTTACAGCCCGTGCTAGGCCGGCACCGATCGCAGATTTCTGTGGACTGTTTGCCCGGGCAACTAGCTCCATCATCGGATCCAACACAGCCGTGCTGGAACCCGTCAGCCCTCGGACTTTCGAGCTCATTGGCAGCCCCGCGGCTGGGAAGTCCGATAGCAAAGATGCCGGCTGCGCGAGGAACGCGGCAATATCAGTGTCTGCCATCCGGGCCGGCGCGACGAAGCAGCCGGGCGAAACCTGAGCAACGGCCGATCCTCCAACGGTGAGAGTGGCAAGAGCTAGGCCGAACGAAACGCAGTACTTAAAGGAGGAATGCACGGACGACCCCACAATGTAATCATTACCATAGTGTTAACGTGCTACACCGCCGGCAGATATCAAGCAAGAAATTTAGTATTCCCTCCGCGATTTTCAGCTGTAAATTCTGATTTCCCTGAATTCTTGGTTAAAAATGCAGAGTTTCACCTTATTTCCTGCCTTAGATCGACAAATGCAGATCCAAAAGATGTTTTTTGTTCTTCTACTCACGCTTGGATTTAACGAAGGCGCTAACAATTAAATACCTCTGGCATTTATACACGCTGGATTTTCGACCATCATCTAATAATCGCCGTTGCGTGCCTTCTGGAGATTTGAATGTAGAATAATATCGATTTATTTTTAAATCGTGATGTATTGACCGCTCTCTGACGCAGGAGTTTAACCTGCTGTTCAGTAACGACTTTGCAAGGCAATTTGCCCAGAGTTGTAAATTCCAAGATCCTTAGCTCGATGTGCGTTCAAATAATTTAGGATGATCATTCCAATGTCCGGCAATATGGAGTTACAATCGAAAGTGACCGCGCCGTCCATCATACAAGCGCTTTACGTTCTATCCCTTATGTTGACAGTTTTGCCGTTTGGTGCCGTTCATCCCATTCCACTGAGCGTAGCGACGATCTTCTCGTGCTTCTTAGCTCTGATTGCGGCGAAAGTCTTCGGGTTGCCTGTTCGGACTCGCTGGCTGTTTACAGTTGGTCTGATCCTCGCCATCACGACAACATTCTGGGTAGAAGTGCAGAGCATGACGACCATCACAGGTAGCCTTGCCAATCCATTATGGCGAGATCTCGAGAAGGCCTCCTTACGTACTACTGGAGCGATCTCCATCCAGCCCGCAGATTCGATAGCCACGCTGATGTTTATGGCTGTTCCCATGATGACGTTTCTCACGGGGTTAATCATCAGTGGTTCGGATGAGGATGGCCGGCACATGGCAGCGGTCCTGACCGTTGGGGGTGGTCTATGCGCCATCTACGGTCTTATTCAGTTCAGCTTTTTCCCGAACACTAATATGTTCTTCCCAAAAGTCGCATATCAAGACAGCCTCACAGCGACCTTTGTAAATCGGAACACTGCGGGAACCTTTCTGGGACTGGTCTGTCTGGCTCTCGTACGCTACGGCTGGTCGTTATCGAGAAAGATTTCTTGGTTGGCAATATTGCATCCTGCGCCCTCAGGCCGCCTACGCAGGGGCTCGGCCCTGTCTTTCTTCTCGTTCATTGCACTCCTATTCGCCTGCTCCGTCGCGGCGTTGCTTCTGACAAAATCACGTGGAGCGATCGCAAGCACCGCCATAGCCATGCTTTTTCTCGTATTCTTTTTGGCAATCCAACCTATGAAAAATACAGGTTTCTCCGCGCCAACGTCCCGAATGAAGCGAATTTTGCGAGGGACGCTGGCAATGACAATTATTATCGGCGTTCTAGTTGTCTTCGGAGGAAGGACTCTTTTAAGAGCGGAGGCACAAGGAACCGACGATGCCCGCTTCTGCGTTCTCCCCGGCATTCTGGAGCTGGCCAAGGGGGAGCCTCTGCTTGGCTACGGCTTTGGCACTTTTCGATATGCTTTCCCTCCCTTTAGAGACGCCCGATGCGGCATAGTCTACATCTGGGAGCGCGCCCACAATTTTTATCTTGAAGGGTTTATCGGTCTCGGCGTCATGTTCGTGGCGCTCGTCTTCGTCGGTTTATTCGCCCTGCTGATAGTTCACGTCATCGGCATTTATAAAAGACGTAGCATGCGTTCTTATTGCGCGCTTGGGTTTGCCAGCATCCTCCTCGTAAGCCTTCATGGCCTTGTCGATTTCTCGCTCGAGATTCCGGGCATGGCATCCTATTTCGCGGCTTTGATAGCAACCACATCTTCCGTATCACTTGGAAGGTCACCTCACCGAGGGCAGCGGCAAAACCGGTCGTGAAACCCGCCGCCGGTAGAGGTCCAACGCTAGCTTGCCGTGACTATACAATGCGGGCGACCTTTTCCTTGCTGGCTGAACAAGCACGTTTGTAGCTAGCCCTTTGCTCGTCGGCCTTGCAGGCTGGATCTATCGAACTCGCTTGAACTGTGGGCGAATGTTATCAAGATAGTGCTGCCCAGGCGATGACGATCCAACCATGGCCATAGCCGCCTGCTCTGGCACATCTTGAAACAGCCGTTCTTCGCCATTTTTAAAACTTATGCGAAGTTGCCCGTCTGTCTGGCTAAAAAACACAGATTTAATGATGCGGGAGGACACACTAAGCTCTTTCATTAACGACCTCATTACTTGGAGATTTGTGACCTTGCCCATACACTTGCCAAAATTGCGTAAAACGACGACGTAAATAGACCGTTACCGCGCTCTGATGTCGTGGACCTGCTCTAACGTGGAGGACCCGAGTTCACCAGAGCTAGGACCAGCAGGCCAACCACAGCCGGGTCGGCCATACGTCTTGAATGTTGAACGGCAGACGAAAATATCCCAAGATATTGAGCACCCTGCTGGAAACCTAGAAGCTAGAGTGCAGCGGGACATCGCAGATGAGGTACTCAGCGACGTCACTGGTGACGACAGCCGTGGTTTGCCGTTGAGCTGTGGAGTGATGGTGGTTGCCATCGGCAAGCCCAAGCCTTCGGAGCGTGCTGCCAACCCAATGCTCAGCAACGGCTAGCCGGTTGACCCGTTAGATCACCACCGCTACCGTTTTTAGCCAGTGAAGTGAAATCGGTCCCTTGACAGCCAGACAGCAGGCAGAGTGTTCACGTACATCAGACCCGATTACGGAATATACGACGAAACACTGACCCAATCGACGAGCATATCCTGAGGCAAGACTGAGTCTACAGGTGGCCCTGGCCAATTGCCGCCGACCGCGACATTCAGGAGTATATAATAGGGCTGGTCATCGAATATCCATCGTCCGCCTGCGGGAATAGCCGTTTTGGTTACAGTCTTGTAGACGACTCCGTCGAACAACCAGGAAACACGCCCAGGCGTCCATTCAATCGCGTATACGTGAAAATCATCCGACAGGTTGCCCGTTGCAGTCTTCTCACCTGGTGAAGCAAAATCGGGGGCGTGTAGATTGCTGTAGACTGTGCGAGGGGCGGCAGCCGTGTTCTCCATAACGTCGATTTCGCCGTTGGCGGGCCATTGGCCCCGATCGCCCATCAACCAAAATGCTGGAAGAAGGCCTGGGCCGTGTGGAATTTTGATGCGCGCCTCAAACTTTCCAAATTGCAGTGAAAACCGCCCCATGGTCTTAATGCGGCCAGACGTGTAGCTGCCATCGTCCTGCCTGCGGGCCGTAATCACCAAATTCCCATGGCCGTCTTGTCGGATCGTTGTGACCTTGTCTGTGTAGGTTTGGCTTTCGTTATTGCCCCAAACTTTGCCAGAGCCAAGATCGTAGTCCCATTTCGTGGGGTCCAATCTGCTCATGGCAACGCCATTGAAATCATCACGCCAGACGGGTTTAAACGTTACCGCCGGAGCCGCACTGGCCGCGGTCAAGATGAACGCCAGGACTAGAATACCCTGATGTAGTTTGGACACTTTTACCTCATGCGTGGGACATGAAATCGACCGCTACGATTATAAAGCTGCGGATGCGGCTACAGGTGATGCGTTAAATGAACACATGCCTCCCGCGCACACGCGGTACCGATCCGTCAGACGCGGGATGTGTTTGCGGTTTTTACGTTATCGCCGGTCCGCAAAAGCAGTAGTAGCAAGGCAATTGGCGTCGTGGATACATAGCGCCATAGCAATTTTCGGGGCTGGGTGACCATTCGGTGCACCCACTCTGTTCCAGTCCGTTGCATCCACAGCGGCGCGCGGCCATAAGTACCCGTCACATAATTGAAACAACCGCCGCAGCTAACGAGCCATCCAGCCGAAATGCGATGACGGTTCCGGACACAAAACGCCTGTTCCTTCGGCTTGCCCAATCCAACCCAGATGATATCAGCACCGGAGGCGTTGATTTCGTTGCAAACCGACGGTTCTTCTGCACTTGAGAAATACCCGTTCCTAACACCCGCAATAATCAGGGAAGGGTACAGACGCCGCATTTCTGCCGCGCAGGCTTGGACGACCTCTTCACTTCCACCCAACAGAAAGAAAGACTTGCCGCTTTGCTGTGCAGCATTTGCCATATCGTGAAACAGGTCAGTCGTCGCACTTCGCTCGGGAACCGGCGACTTCGTTAGCCATCTGGATGCCGTAACAAGCGGCTGTCCATCGGCATGAATAATATCTGCAGCATTCAAATCGTCGCGATAACTTTTATTAAAAAGTGACATCGCAAGACCATGACCATTTATGTCAAAAAGCAATTTGGCCGTCGAATCACAAGGCTGCTGGTTGCCTTGCATAATGTTGACGAGATCTTGTCTCGAAACGCAAGCTGTGGAAATACCCCCAATGGTTACTCGATGAATGTCTGCCGCCACGTAAGCCCCCTTTGCATCCGGTATATGCAAATATTCTAAACTGCGACGTAGACAACGACCGCACTATCATACTTACTAAAAAGTTAATCGTAAGCAACCCGAGCAGTCGGATTATTTTGCAATGCAATAAGAATTTTGGCCGCTGGTTAGCTTGCGCAACAATTTATGAACCGTTATTGGAAATTATGGTAGACACTGGAGCCCTTTCATGTAGGAACAACTGCGTTCACGGAATGAATTCTTAGTAGTTTTCCGCATCTATCCAAGGGCTTCGGGGCGTCACTAACCGATGTTTACCTTGCTCTTGCCGTCGCCTCTGGATACACACGGGTAAGTAGTCTCAGAACTAATCCAGCGATTTTGTGGCCTTCTTTTCTCACAGGAAGACAGACTCGGCACCGCCGCGGTTTTCGATTTATATCGATTCGAAGCAGCTGAAATGAGCCCACAAAAGGGCCTCCGCACCCTTAACCATTGGTTTACTTTATTGATGACGCTGCTATTTAAGTGAGATATAGCATGCAACGCAGAACTGCTTCTAACGAAGCTAGACATTAGTCAGTAAATGGGGGCACTCCTTTGTCAGATTCGATTTCAGACGTTCGAAATCCTACGGTCACAGTGGAGTTTAGTAGCAGTCGGTTCCAACATGTCGTTAAACGGCTTATGGACATTGTAATTTCTGCTTCGGCATTGATAGTACTTGCGCCGTTGCTGTTTGTTATACTTGTTGCCATTCGCGTCGAGAGTAGAGGATCTCCTATATTTACGCAGATGCGTTGGGGCCGGAATGACACCAAGATCAGAGTGTTGAAGTTTCGCTCCATGCGTTCAGATCTCGGTGATCCGACGGGCGTAGCTCAAACCGTAAAGTGTGACCCTAGAGTTACACGAGTAGGGGCAATTCTGCGAAAAACCAATCTCGACGAGCTGCCGCAATTGGTGAACGTCTTCAAGGGCGACATGTCCCTGGTAGGTCCACGGTGCCACGCTATAGGCATGCTTGCAGGAGGTATGCAGTACGAGGAATTGGTGCCGCGATATCACGAGCGCCACTCCATTCGCCCAGGTTTGACTGGACTCGCGCAAATGCGTGGACTGCGTGGCCCCACAGACCGGCCTGCAAAGGCCCGCGCAAGAATTTCCGCCGATCTTTATTACGTCGAGAATTTTTCACTGCTTCTGGACATGCAGATCTTGGTCGGCACAGTCATCTCAGAGTTGCGCGGCGGCAAGGGCTTTTAGACCAAGCGTTCAGACAAACCCACTCGTATTCGACAATCGCTCAATGAAAACGTTTCTGCTCGATGCACCGCCTGGCCTAGGACATTCCCTTAACCTGCGGTCGTGTTGAGCATCGTAAAGATGCTTGTGCATTTGCGTCTGAGCTTTGGGTGTCAAGTTGAACCTCGAGGCAAGAATAGCTTCCGGGGAATGTGCGGGCCACGACTGTGAGCGGGAGGCACGCCACCTGCGTCTCAAAAATACTCGGCAGTGCATCAGCGCGCTCACCACAACCGCCTGGTATCTTCTTCCAACAGCGCTTGAAAGGCACCAAGTAGGCTGGCACTGTTCACATCGGCTGGTGCAACGCGATCCAGCCAATCCAATGCGACATTCTTACTCGGAGCCAGCCATACCTACACAAAGTTCAGGAAACACTCGCGCTCAAAGCCTCTTATGCTTTACTCACCCTAATCTCTGTTACCACTTAGGCATGCGTGGCCCCCGCCTTGACCATTGTTACAAAAATACGCCCTTCCCATACGATTGTGTTAGCCGGAATTGGATCATCGCTATGTAATCATGACGGCCGATAAGTCGCACATGCCGCCCCCCTTCTTGTTATTGCTTTTTGGAATGCGCCAACTTTGAATGTTACGTGATTCGGGGAGGTCTTAGGCGAGAAGATGCGAGCAAAGTAGCCTATACGTGTGGTGAGTGGGACGGCAGATGATGAACCGCAGAGACATTCAATAGGGATAGTTCATGGTGAGCCTTGCGAACAGTGTTGCTTTACAATCACTGCCCTTCGGGCTCGATTTTGAGTTTCCAACAGACAGAGTAAAGTGTTGATGGCTTTCAAAAGCGAAGTTGCACCTGGCTGCAATTTATGACTGCGTTTATCCGGAGATGGCTAGAGAGATATTTGAAACCGGAAATTCGCCGCCCCCGATTTGTTTTATTCGCTTCCGACTTTGTCGCTGTTTACGCAATCGGCGACGTCCACGGCAGTGTGGAATTGCTGCGACACGCTTACGAGAAAATTATAGAGGATAGGTCAGAAGTCACGGGCAGAAAGCTTGTAGTGTTTCTAGGAGACTACGTCGATAAGGGTCCGGATTCGAAGGCTGTTCTGGAGTTTCTGTGTGAGCCTGTTCGTGAAGGGATGCATCATGTTTGCCTCTGCGGAAACCACGACGCTGAATTTTTTCGGTTCCTGCAGGACCCGAAATCCAATCTCGGTTGGCTGGACTTTGGCGGTGTGGATACGCTCCGGTCTTATGGAGTAGACGCCAAGCACATTTTGAAAAACGGTGGCGGACCAGATGTATTGCATCGAACCGTCTGCCAAGCCATCCCGGATCAACACATCGATTTCCTTTCATCTTTGCCGACGATGCTCAAGGTTGGAGATATGGTGTTTGTTCACGCCGGAGTACGACCCGGCATTCCTCTGGTGGAGCAGACAGACCACGATCTCCTGTGGATCCGGGAGCCGTTCCTCACTGAGGGACCGAAGCTGCCTTTGTTTGTCTTCCACGGACATACCGTTACGGCAAAACCCGATTTCGGTAAGCGCCGGGTAGGCATAGACACCGGTGCCTTTGCGACCGGTCGTCTCACCGTTCTCAAACTCTCCCAAGGCACGGTGTCAATGTTGGAGTAGTGATTCGAATGTGTTTACTGCTTCGCGTGGCGCCAATGAGAATACCCTCGGCATCGAGTCAATGCAGGATGAAATTTCTTCGATGTCACCATTATTCCAAATCAACGCTCAGTCTTGTCCTTGGGGCGAGACTAGGCAGTGCACCGTTCGGACAAGTGGGGACCATCGGTCGTCCAGAGCGACGGCTCAAGGATCTAAAGCATTTGGGGTGCGTGGGAGGCCAGAAGGCCCAGTTATCCTGTCGATTCTCGCTCTCAGGTGGCCCCTGTCCTTTATTTGCGCCATTGGGTGGCGTCATGAACCTGCACTGTTTTGTCGCCTTTGCTTGGCGATCCTGCCGGTACGTCTGGTCCCTCGCCCTGATCATCTGTTCGGGAGGGCTGTCCGTTTTTCGGGCTTAATTGGTCGTCCTATAAAAGACGACGCTGTTCTTAGCCTCGCCACCTGCCTCAGCCAACAATAAAAGGTTAAATATGCGTAAAGGCAGAAGTGCTTCATTGCGTTGCAGCATGAAATTGAACTATGAACAGTTAGCATCAACTTGGCAGTCCTAATGAGAAATACTTTTTTGTTGATTGGCAACTACGGGCTCGCGACGTTTGCAACGGCGGCTGTATCTGCAAGTCATCTTCTGCTGCAACTTGCCGTGCTGCACAGCTTAGGATCGGCAGAGTTCGGACTGATAGCGTTCATGTTGACGTTGATGCAGTTTGGTTCAGGTCTCTGCAATTCCTTGGTCGCAGCGCCCTACACCGTTCTTGTCAGCTCTAGTTCGGAGCATAGGGCTGCAACTGACTTTTTTTTCACCGTCAATGGCGTTCTTGCTGTTGTGAATGGTGCACTTGCGGCCACAATGTCCCTGTGGATAGGCAATTCGAGCCTTGTGACTGCGTTCTGTTTCGGACTATCGAGCGCGCTTTTTACAGTCCGGTGGTTCGGCCGGACAGATGCGTATGCCACGCAAAATGCGGTCATGGCTGCTGCATCCGATATTGCGTATTCCGTCGCGCTGCTGCTTGCTCTCGGGGTTGCCTGGCTCCTCGGCATGTCGCTGCTGCATGCGTCGATAGTCTTCGTGGTGGCGGGCATTGCAGGTATGGTTCCGCTCGGTGTTTCTTTCGTAGGCAAGCATGCAAACAATCAGTGGCGTTCGACTGTCGCATCCTACAAACCCATTTGGCGCGATCAGACACGCTGGGCGGTTGCAGGCCTGGTGACAACCGAGGCAACGTCAAACGCTCATTCTTACTTGGTCACGCTGATCGCCGGGCCGGCGGCATTCGCGCCGGTCGCTGCCGCTATGCTTTTCCTCCGACCGATAGGTGTCTGTACGGCGTCGCTGACTCAGATCGAGAGACCTGCAATGGCGCGTGCATTTGCGGCCAACAATCGCAAGCTGGCGCTTGCATGCGCCAAGCGGTTTACGGCTGTTCTCATTCTCGTATGGGTGCTGACGATTGCAGCGACATTGGCCGTTTTACACTTCTTCCCTGGAATAGCTTTCAAGCCGGGGCTTGAGGTGAGGCTGGTGGAGGTGGCTTTTGTCATATGGGCGGTCATTTGCCTGGTGACATCTGCGCAAACCCCATTGAACGTCTTGCTGCAGGCGGAGGGGCGCTTTCGTGCACTGGCCCATGCAAGCATCAAGGCATGCCTTGTCACAGTCGTAGGCGTCGTGGTCTTGTTGCTGACGATCGGGCCCGTCTATGCGACGCTGGGAGTTCTTCTAGGCCAGATCGTCATGACCTATGGAATTATATCTAGCGTCCGAGTCAAATATCCACCCCAAGAATTAACGGCGATGGAGACCATTGGCGCGTGAGCTTTACCGGAAAATTCTACTTCTACCCGACGGGCGTGAAAGGACGTTATAAGTGCTAAGTAAACTTAAACTTATGGCAAAACCTGCCTTCATGCGTGCGCTCGAAGCTTGGACGCAGATGCGTTGGCGTCGAAGGATCGTTGCTCCTCGCCATGGCTTGCCGCATCGGCTCGTGGTTTCCCTGACATCCTATCCGAAGAGATACGATGTATTGGAACTAACTCTGAAGACAATTTTGACGCAAGATCAGTCGCCTGACGCGGTGGTGTTGTGGATCGCGCATAGCGATTTAGAAGCGCTACCGGCATCAATCACGGTCCTGGCGCAGGACGGTCTTACCATCCGCGCAACAGACGACCTTCGATCATACAAGAAAATTATTCCCGCTCTCGGCGAGTATGGTGACGCGGTCATCGTGACCGCCGATGATGATGTCTATTATCCACCCTCGTGGCTGCGAAAGCTGACGGACGAATACCGCCAAGGCGTGGCAGAAGTTCTTTGCCACAGAGCCCATCTAATGCGTGAAAGCAACGACGGCCTACATCCCTATGACCGATGGCAATTCAATATCAAAACGGCTAGCGATGAACCGGACGTGTTTTTCACTGGCGTCGGCGGCGTGCTTTATCCCCCCGGGATCCTCCATCCGGATGCTCAGAATATTGAGAAAATACTCGAACTATGTCCGACGACCGACGATGTCTGGTTGAACTGGATGGTTCGTCTGAATGGTGCGAAGGTTCGCAAGGTCAGCGGCTGGACCCGATTTTACGAGTGGAGCGGATCTCAAGCCGTTGCTTTGCAGAACGGCAATCGAGGTGACAATGGTGGCAATGATGCTCAGATTGCCAATCTCGTGCGTGCCTACGGCCTACCGGAGAAAAGATGATGAGCGTGAAGAAGGAAGCATTTTCTGCTGTACGCTGGACCACCTTTGCTACGGTCGGTCGCGTTATTTTGCAGACACTTCAATTGATTATCCTCGCCCGACTGATTTCGCCCCAGGATTTCGGGATGATGGCTATGATTCTCAGTGTCACGGCCTTCATCCAGCTTTTCGGCGATCTTGGCGTCAGTACGACGATTATCTACTCGCGGGAAATTTCCAAGGAAGTCCTGTCCACCCTGTACTGGCTGAACCTGGTTATGGGGGCCTTGCTGTCAGGTTTCGTGTGGATTGCAAGCCCTTCCGTCGCCAGGTTCTACGGAACGCCGGGCTTGGAGATCCCGCTGTCACTTGCAGGGAGTTCCTTCTTCCTGCTCGCGATCGGTCAGCAGGCAAAAGTCTTAGCTGAAAAGCGTCTCGCATTTCGACCAATTGCTATGGTTGAGTTGACATCTGCAACTATCAGTACAGTGCTGGCGATTTTGGTCGCATATTTCGGGGGTGGGGTTTACTCTCTTGTCGTCGCCGTTACCGCCCTCGCGGCCGGAAATAGCCTACTTTATTGGCTTTTCGTCCGCGACGGCTGGCTGCCCACTCTGCATTTCAGATTTCGAGAAGCATTGCCGAATGTGAAATCTGGACTTTATTTGCTTGGTGCGAGTTTGGCTAATACGGCCACTCTCCAAGCAGACGTCATGATTGTCGGAAGAATGCTAGGCAGCGCTACGCTAGGTTTCTACACAGTTCCACGTGAGCTTTCCTTAAAGGTTATGCTCGCGACTAATCCTATTGTGACCCGCGTTGGGACGCCGTTGATCGCGAAAGCGCAGGGTGACAAAGCGCTTTTGTGCAAGATTTATCTCGCAACTATCAGGATGACTTCCGCAATAAACTTTCCGATTTATGCCGCGATAGCGGCATTTCGCAACGAAACAGTTCATATTGTGCTCGGACCCAACTGGGCCCAATCAGCGGATCTTCTTGGACTTATGGCGATATGGGGTATGTTTCGAGCGCTCGGCAACCCGGTAGGAAGCCTACTCTACGGAACTGGTCACTCAAGATTAGCCCTGTACCAGGCGCTCGCCGTGACGGCAATCATCATACCTACAATATATGTCGGCGGCTTGTGGGGCTCAACGGGTGTGGTGATAGCGCTCACGGGTTTCTACATACTGTTCGTATTTGCCGTCTGGCTGTTCGTTGTAAGAAGAATTACTGGAGCCGGCTTTCTTGAATACACGCTGCAGTGGGTGGTGCCACTACTAGTGACTGTTCTGTCACTCGGCGTCGCCCTGCTAGCCTCCTACAGGCTCCCAACAGATGTAGCCAGGCTTGCCATTGGATTGCCTGTCGGTGGTATAGCATACTTAGCGTTTAGCTGGTTGCTAAACCGGCAGTGGTGTGAGGCGATGCTTGGCATGGCGGGAGTTACAGGCAGACTTAAGTTCGTGCCCGCAAAATCCTGAGGGTTAGAAGTTGATCAGGCGACATGAGACGAGTGTTAAGATAGGCGAGCAAAATGGATAGACTTCCTTACTTCTCAGTGGTCATTCCGCTCTACAATCGCGCGGACTGCATCGCGGAGACGCTGCAATCTGTGCTGGATCAAAGCTTTGGGGACTTCGAAATTGTCGTTGTGGACGACGGATCGATCGACGAGCCCCAGACGACTGTCGACGCTATGGGTGACCCACGCATTCGCTTTTTCAGTCAGGCCAACGCCGGGGGAAGCGCAGCGCGCAACAAGGGCATCGACTTGGCGAGAGGGCACTACATTGCCTTTCTCGATTCTGATGATAGGTTTTTGCCCAATCATCTCAAGACTATGCATGACGTCTTATCTCGCAATCCGCAATCAGACCTATCGATATATTCGCCCGTAATTGTCGATAGGGGTGACGGCAAGACGTTCGTCAAGCCCCCGCGCGCTATTGGCGTCAACGAGGACATGGCCGATTATGTCATGCGGGATCGTGGTTTCATCCAGACAAGTGGTCTCGTTGTGCCGAGAGAAATTGCAGCCAAGGTGCGCTACCGAACAGGTCTGCCTTTCGGCCAAGATACGGATTTCGCTGTGCGACTTTTTAGGGCCGGCAGCCGCTTCCAGATGACTGAGACGCCGACCGTCGTTTGGAACGATGCAGTCGACCCGCAGAGGGTGTCGGCGGCGCGGAAAGGCCATAGGGTCATAGGCTGGCTAGAGGAGATGAAGCCACTTGTATCGAAAAAGGCTTACCTAGGCTACCGTGGATGGCATGTAGCAAAGGGCCTCGCGCCGCAGCAGCCGTTGCTAGCGATGAGATATTATCTCAGTGCCCTATTTTCAGGTTGTTACGGACCTAAATTAGCATTTGCCGTCTTATTGCAGATTGCGTTACCAGGCGAATACTATAGACGGTTCTCGGACCTCGTTATAGGCTTAGCAAGGCGAAACGTTTGAGTAGTAATCCGATACCCACATTCTCGGTTGTAATCCCCGTCTACAACAGAGCTCATCTGATCATGAGAGCTTTGAACTCTGTGTTTGATCAAACATGGAGGGATCTCGAGATTATTGTAGTAGACGACGGATCGACTGACGACATTGAAGCGGTTATCGATCGTGTCGCGGACGAGAGGCTCAATTTTATACGCCAGCACAATGCTGGCGCAAGCGTCGCCAGAAATACAGGTATCGACGCTGCGCGCGGACGCTTTGTTGCCTTTCTCGACTCCGACGACGCGTTCTTACCGCGGCACCTTCAATTGTTGCTTGGCCTCCTCGGGACTCGCCAAGATCTTGCGGTCTATTCACCGATTATTGTCGACAGAGGCAACGGAAATACCTTCGTCAAGCCACCTCGCGGCATCGCTGCGGGCGAAGACATGGCATTGTACCTAATCTGCAATCGCGGTTTCGTGCAGACCAGCGGTTTGGCACTGCCAACGGACATCGCGCGGGCTGTTCGCTATAGGCCAGACGCACGCTTTGGTGACGATACGGACTTTGCCATTCGCCTGCAACTCGCGGGTTGCCAGTTTGTCATGCATGAAGAGCCGAGCGTAATTTGGTACGATGGTTGGCGAACCGACCGGCTTTCTATCGGCCGCGCGTCTGTCGGCGACTTGCCATGGCTCGATGCTCTCAGGCCACATATCGCTAAGAAGGCATATCATGGCTATCGCGGGTGGCATTTTGCAAAAAGCATTGCACCCGATAGGCCGCTGCTGGCTTTGGGCTTATATTTGCGAGCTGTGGTCAACGGAGCTTTTTCGCCCGGTCTTGCAGGATTGGTATTTCTGCAGATATTTGCGAGTGACAGGACCTATAGATGGCTGGCTGATTGGCGAATTTCGAAAACCAAACTGAAAGCCAGTAGGTAATTCATATATCGAACATTTAAGGCACTATAAATATTCGCAAAGTCGTTGATTTGATCGAGTAGGTTAGTTGTTTAACTTATTGATACCGCCGAGCTTTGATGCGATTGATAACAACTCCCACGTAATTCGGGGTAACAATGCTAAACTGGGCAATATTGATCACGGCGCACGATGATCCCGAGCACCTGAGAAGATTCATCGATGTCATGGCCGATGACCATGTATGGTTTTATATTCATGTCGATTTGAAGTCCGACGTAGACCGGTTTACCAATTTGCAAACAATACCTCGCGTATGCCTGATCGAAAGCAGGGTGAACGTGAATTGGGGTGGTTGGAGCCAGGTCCAAGCGACTCTCAATTTGATCGAAGCGGCACGAAAGAGCCCGCACGAGTTCAAGTATTACACGTTTGCCAGCGGCAATCATTTTCCAATTCAGAAGCCGGAAAAGATATGGAGCCACTACATAGCATCTGGGAGCGAATATATCAATTTAGTTTCCGTCCCGAATATTGCACTGCAGAAAAATATGAGCCGGTTTAAGACGTTTAACGTGGACGGCGCCTACAGACCCCAAAGTTTCGCTGCTCGTTTAAAATCGCCAATTTATCGTTTGATCGCCCGACTCCCTATCCGGAACATAGAGAAGTATTTGAACGGTTGGACGCTTTACGCAGGCAGCAACTGGTGGACTCTCTCCAACGATGCAATTTCATGCGTTGTAGAGACTATCAAAACTAAGCCGGAACTGGTTGAATTTTTTAGGTATGTGAAATGCCCTGATGAAAGCTTTTTCCAGACTATACTAGGTAATTCGGGATTTCTAGCTTCATGCGCAAGAGCTGACGTATATACGGATTGGTCAGATCCCAAAGAAGCGCCGGCGCAGATTCGCATGAGCCATCTTCCTCTGATTTTGGCCGATGATTTCACGCTCGCAGATGGCTATGGCGCCGGCCCGGCACACTTCGCACGCAAATTTTCGACGAGAAACATCGATGTCGTCCGTTCCCTACAAGATGTTTTGTGAAGATGAATTATGTCGGTGTAGAAATTGCCTAAGGGACTAGCCTAACCGAGTGTTGATTGTACCTTGCTAACTATGTCAAATTGTACTGCTGAGTCACTGAAGAAGCTACGAAAACTACCCTTGAGTTCGAAACACGAGACGATCGAGCAACAAACGTGTTATATGACGAATGCAATTTTCTTAGCGAGATTTTTTGTAGGAATCGAAGCTGATATGGGCAGTTCTGGTTGTTGAGGCATAAAAACATTGGAATATGAGGGGAAGTGGGAATTGAATCGCATCTTGACAAGGTCTACTCAGACAACCTCTTTTGAAAAATTCCTTTTTGTTTTGTCTGTACTTTTTTTCTCCTACGTCATGCTGGGCGGCATGCCTTTTGAATCGCGCGGAGATGCTTCGGTTGCGACGGTTGCAGATTTCCAAGAGGGAAACGCTTTTCGTCAATTTTTTTACTTGACGTTTTTTGTAGTAACTACGGTGCTGGCCATCCGATCCCGAGGGCTGGACTATTTTAAACTATACTCACCCATGTTTATTGTTTTATTTGCTTACTCCGCGCTGAGTATATCTTGGGCGGTACGACCAGACATAGGGGGGCGAAAACTTGTACTTGCGATAATATTTATCATAATTGTCGTTAATTGGTTCGCACTGTTGGGGTCCAAAGCGGTGCTCAAGAACCTTACATTCTCCTTAGGGTTGCTGATCGTTCTTTCAGTGATCGCTGTATTTGTCGTCCCCGCTTGGGCAAAACACCCGCCTGGCGAAACGGACCCCGCACTCGTCGGCATGTGGCGGGGGCTCTTTACTCACAAAAATCATGCGGCTGCAGCGTGTGCAATTGCGCTAATCCTCTTTGGCTATAGGTGGGCACTCCGTAAACAGTGGAGTGATTTCATCGTGTTTTTCCTTAGCGTAGTCTTCTTACTGGGATCCGGTGGCAAAACCGCCCTAGGGTTTTCGTTCCCTTCACTCATCGCCGCATTGGTATTTAGAAACTACGCAAAGAAAGAGTCCGTCTCTAAGCTTGCTATAGCAATTGTTGCGGTGTTATTTCTTATAGTGCCTATATTGGGAATGTTATTCTCGGATAAGATAATCCAAATATTCAGTGACCCTATGGCATTTACCGGCCGTATTCAGATCTGGACTTTGACGCTTGAATACATCAACGACCACCCTTGGTTTGGCTCGGGTTACGGTTCATTCTGGCAACTCGGCGATAGTTCTCTCCTCGACACCTACTCTGCAGAACCCTGGTTAGCTGGTACATTCCATGCTCATAACGGATACATCGAGCTTGCTCTTATGCTTGGTATTCCAGGCGCAGTTCTGGCGTTGATCCCAACTGTAGCCATCCCTCTCGTTCAGGTGTTCAGGAAAGCACGATATAACGCTAATCTTTGCGGGTTGATGTTTGGTTGGTTGCTTTTTTCTGTGCTCTTCAATCTTCTTGAAGCTCAAATTTTCACAAAGGACTGGGAGGTCTGGCTAATTCAGGTGGTGCTTTGCATCAATCTGAGAGTGATACCCCGGGTATATGTGCCAAATGTGAAATCACTAGTCTCTCGAAAAATAGGCGAAGAACGCAACAGGCCAATTGCAGCGGAGTAGGGAATATGAAAAAGCTTGGCCGCTCGTTTCTTGGATAAATGCTGAGGTTCCGAGCCGGGAAATAGGGGCTCCGTGAATAGACCATAATTTGCTGCCGTAATATCGGCTTTGTCAAGCGTAATGGCATAGCTAAAAGGCGATCCGTCTCGTTCAAGCCCGCTTTCTTTAGTTATTTACTTAACGCGGAAGAGCCTCCTTAGCTGTTTTATGACTGCCAAGATGCGTGCGTCGAGTGGACGAATGTTCCAGCTGTGTCCATTTCATTGCGATTGACCTGCAAATCCAACTTCGGGTCATATTTTGGCTCTAAATTTTTAAGTTTAGCTATTCGTCATATCAAATATGTGATCGAGGTTCCGTTTCTTCGAATGAAGCGGCGATCGATTCCCACATAGGTTTCCTCTTCATGTCGGCGTCTAACGGGAGCACTCTCGAGAGCTGTCCATCTGTACGCCTATATTTTTCATAAACCGAATGCCACGAATATCTGTCCGACAGGCCCCAGGTAAGTGCACCGATTGTTGCTTTATTAGAAAGCGCAACATCGAGAAACGCCCTGGTGGCGTTAGCAACAAATGCATCTCGTTGAGAAACGTCGCTGGGACCAGCCTTATCGGACACGTCCATTTCTGTTATCATGATCTTTAACCCGAGAGCCGACACATCGTCTAAAAAATTCGAGAAAACCCTTTCATCGAAGCGGTCGGCATAAGGCCAAAGGTGTCCCTGGATTCCGAGACACTCAATCGGAACATTTTTGGCCTTCATTCGCTCTAATAGCGAGAGGATTGCTCTGCGTCGGTTTGAATGCCAGATTGGTGCAGCCTCAACGCCGTAGTCATTGAGGACGAGGAGCGTATTAGGATCAGCAGCTTTCGCAGCGTGGAATGCCAGGGCTATATAGTCCTCACCGAAATTTTGATACCAAACGCTATTCTTGCGTAGGCCGTTTTTATCCCGGTCTTTAGGTTCGACGGCCTCATTGACAACGTCCCATGAGTGGAAACGACCAGCGTAACGGCCGACAACATTGGAGATATAGTCTACTAAAAGTGCCTCCCTCTCAGAGGGTGACGAAGCGTTCGCCAGTGCGGGAGCCAACCATTCCGGGTTTTCACTGTGCCAAACCAGTGGATGCCCCCTGACACTCTGGTTGTTTGTTTCCGCGAAAGCCACGATTTCATCGATAGCGCCGAATGTGTAGTCGCCTGGAGCAGTTTCTATATACTTTCGCTTCATCTCGAATTCTGGAACGAGAATGCCGGCCTCTACGGCCGTTGCGGCGGCAAGACCTTTATCTTTGGCGAGATTGATACTTGAGACCGCACAGCCATACATCAGATTTTTTTTGCCTGCCAATGTTCGCAGACTGTCTCTTGGCGCGGCTCGTAGCCTCTTAAAAAAAAGGGAAGCACCGGCGGCGGCGAGGAATGTTCTTCGTTTCAATTTCTTCTACCACAGTTTTCTTTGTATCGCACATAAACACTGACTTTGGGGCAGACGCAAGAATTGGTTAACGTTTTAGAAAATGTGATCTCAACGTAGTTACTTAGAAGACGTTGATTTGAAGAAATCAGGACTACTCGAAAGGGCCCGTTGCGCCACCACTTTTGACCCCTCGGCAGTGAGATGCCCGTAGTCCCATTGCAGTGGTACGCCGTTTTGCTCGCTGGTACAGACCGCACCGTTGCTCGGGCAGAGAAGCCTGTATGTAGAGATATAAGAGCCGCCCGCCGCCTTAACGGCTGCTGCCATGTCATTGTCTGTCGCGACTTGCTCGATGTTGCGAGCTGAGACCAACAGACCGTCATTCCTGCCACCGGCGACCTGCGCGAGTAGGCGTGGAAGCGGTTTGTAGTACTCAACAATGGGACCGAATACGACAATCCGTCCCGCTTTGGAGCGGAGCGCTTCGATTGTTTCGACAAGGTCTGGAATATCGCTCTCTATCCAGCGCGCAGAAAGAACCAAAGTTTCAGGACGGTGGGTCTCCAGGAAATCACTGAAGACTATATGCATCAAATCTGTGCAGCCGCGCTCACCCTTTAAGACGATAACCGGTTTGCAGCCGCTGGATGTTGCCTGCATTACATTTTCCTGCGGCATTACCGCATGCAGTCCGCTCCAGAGATCTGCAGCATGGCTATCACCGATTAGTAAGAGATTGGGCTTTTCGATGGTGGGTTTCAGGCAGGTGTCGCGATCGTAGTCTGACAAGCTGTTGACATGGCCGAGCAGGAAGCAAACACCGCGGCGATAGATTGGAGTATCGTCATAGTCGATGTAGCTCGCCAGCCGGTCGGCCTCGCTGCCCCTGGATATTGTCAGGATGTTGCTATAAAGAAGCCCGGATCCTGCGCACAGTGTGATGTAAGCGGTGCCGGCCCAGACAGCGAGCGCGGTGCGGCTTGCCGCGATTTTCCGTTCGCGGAATGGCTGCTCAATGTATCGCCATGACAAATAGGCAGTGACGATGCTCGCGGCAACGAGCACAAATGCTTCCGGCGCCGACAGGGCCGTTCCGCGCAAAAGCTGATAGTAGATGAAGATCGGCCAATGCCAGAGATAGAGAGAATAGGAGATCTTGCCGACCCAGACCACGGGTCCCGCAGAAAGCAGGCTTTTGACGATCGTGGGCCCCTGACCGCCGACGCCAATAAGGACCGCGGCAGCAAGGCAGGGGATGACCGCATAGTAGCCAGGAAACGCAAGCCCAGAGTGGAATTTCACGCTGCAAGCAACCAATAAGAGAAGCGCTGCTAGCATGCCGAGTTCGCGGAAGATGCGGGGCATGAGCGGCAAGCCGCGATAAGCCAACAGCGAGCCGACCAGTAGTTCCCAGGCGCGCGTTAGCGGAAAATAATATGCGACGTCACGATTGGCCGTCGTCAACAAGATGCCGCCGATAAGGCTGGCAAGCGCTAGGCCGGCGATTACCCAAAACGCCGTTCTTGGGCGTGATGTGCCGATCACAGCCAGCACGAGCGGGAAGGCCAGATAAAATTGTTCCTCGACGCCCAGCGACCAGGTGTGGATGAGCGGCTGGGAATTGACGTCGGCGCCAAAATAGCCGGCAGAATTGAGCAGATAGATATTGGAGAACGAAGTTAGCGCGGTAATCGCCGTCAGCGCCGTCGTTCGCATTTCAACAGGAAATAGGGCAATCGGCGCGGCTGCAAGCGTCACCGCAATCACCGCAATCAGGGCCGGAAAAATTCGGCGAACTCGGCGCTCATAAAAGCGTGCGATCGAAAAATTGTTCCGTTCGAGGTCAGTCCGCAGCAAACTGGTGATCAAGAAGCCAGAGATGACAAAAAAGACGTCGACGCCGATGAAGCCTCCTCTGATGCCCGTTATTCCAGTATGATAGATCAACACTATGCTGACTGCGAGTGCGCGCAAGCCATCAATGTCCGGCCTATAAATGCCTTTCGTTGATGCCAACGAAACGGCGGACTTGTGTTGCTGCGTTCTCAGTTCGCTCGTATTGGTGACGGCGAGGGGTAGCTTATCGGACATTCGTTCGAGCCTTGCTGCTGTTGGCGACCTCAATTCGGCAGTTTGTCGTCGGGACTTCAGCCATCAGCGTCAAAGCAGACAGAAAATTGGACTGGATCGGACGTCACAAATTGGAGACGTATTTTACAGTATGCTTAAAACCGTTGGGTCCTCTTGGCCGTTCTTTTTGCAAGTATTGAGCCAAAGTCAAGCCTCGGTCGCAGCGCCTGATAGAGAGAACGCCCATTTTTCCGATGATGCTTAGAGTATATGCAGCCGAACAACTTGTTGCTATCCGATATATGCACCCGAAGATGGGATGACAAACAGCTCGCAGTTGCGAGATGCGACACCCATCCCGACCCATATTGCGTGGAAAGACATGCGCGCTTTGCAATTGCTGAGTAAAAAAACATCGAACCTGAAATATTTGATGTTCTTGTTGCTTTTAATTTAATCAAAAATCACGGATTTTTCGATGAAATTAGCTTTTCCCTGAGCATCTGGACATCTCACGCACAAAATCGTACATCAAAATCTCATAACGAGTATGTTGTTGCATTGCCACATAGCCTTACCGAAATGGTTCATTCACCTTAATGCCGTCTTGCCAATATGGCATTTGGAATAGTGATCGGATAAAACCTAATCAGAAGTGCTTTTTGTCAAGTGCGGGAGAGGATGCTGCATCGTTACCTTTTGAAGCCTCGTGGGCCATGCTGATACGGGAGCGACGGTGGTCTTGCGAACGCGGGAAGGACACGATCAGTGACGCCTCTGGGGTCGCCGTGTGGACCGGATGCGTGGAACTATAGTCAACATTAACCTATGAACCGTGAGTGCCATATGCTGTCACCAGATAAACTCTCCTCTCGCAGCGACAGCATGTGGGATGCCAGCAGCTCGGTCGAATCGTTGGATTTTAATCGGTTGCTCGCAATCGTGCGCCGTCAGTGGCGTATCGTTGCCGTTTGCGCGTTGGTGTTCATGGTGCTTGGCGTGGTGATAGCGCTGACGGCGACGCCGAAGTATACGGCTGAAACCGATGTTTTAATCGAGCACAGCAACAGCGGGATCGTAAACCAGATCTCGGATTCCGGCACGCCCGTATCGTCGGAAGACGAATCCACGGTGCTGAGTCAGCTCGAGATTATCAAATCCAAGACAATCGCGCTTGACGTGATCCGCAAGTTGGATCTGACCCATAACGCCGTTTTCATGCAATCTGAGAGTTCGATACTCGGTACCGCTCGCTCGATGTTGAACATCAAGGCTTTGCTCGGTGGCGCGCCTCCCAAACAGGAAAATCCTGAGACGATTGCGCGAGCCGTGCTGTCCGATAATATGGCGGTTGAGCGGAGTGGCCGTTCCTATGTCATGAACATCAGCTACACGTCTCCAGACCCCGATCTCGCAGCTCAGATCGCCGACGCCTTTGCCGATGTGTATGTCGTAGACAAGCTTGATTCCCGCTATGAGGCGACGCGCCGTGCCAGCGAGTGGCTGCAAGAACGCATCGACGAACTGAAGCAAAAGGCATCAGATTCGGATCTTGCGGTCCAGAAGTATCGTTCCTTGCATAATCTGATGCCCGCAAAGGACGGCAACCTGATCAGTGATCAACAGTTGTCCGAGCTAAACAGCGCATTGATCGTCGCTCAATCCGACAGGGCTCAGGCTCAAGCAAAATACGATCGGGTGAAGTCGATCATTGATGCCAAGCGAACGGATGCGATCGTCACGGATGTGCTCGGAAGCTCGGTGTCAAACGATTTGCGCCAAAAATATTTGGCTGCATCCAAGACCGAGGCCGATATTTCCAGCCGATTGGGCGCCAACCATGTCCAAGCGGTTAGGTTGCGCTCCGAAATGGCCGAATATCAGCGGCAGATGTTTGAAGAGCTCGGCCGTATCGCCGAGAGCTATAACAGCGAGTTGCAGGTTGCAAAGGCCAAGGAAGATGCGCTGCGCACGAATGTTGCCCAGGCAAGCGGAGTGAGTGCCGTGGCCGGCGAAACGCAGGTCAAGCTGCGTGAACTTGAGCGCACGGCCGATAGTTACAGAAACCTTTTGCAGACATCGCTTGCAAGCTTTCAGGAAGCGTCGCAGCAGCAGTCGTTTCCCATTACGGAGGCTCGCATCATCACCAATGCGACGCCGCCCGACAAGCCCAGCAAGCCGAAAAAACCGCTTGTCGTAGCTATTGCTACGTTCCTCGGCATCGCGCTTGGTGGTGGCATAGGAGCATTTCGCGAGTTCCGCGATCGTTTCTTCCGGACTGGCGAACAAGTCAGGAACAACCTGGAACTTGAATATCTCGGCTCGGTACTGCTCGACGACAAGGTTAAGCCTGTAAAGGACGTATCTCCAGATGGCAGTTTGAAAGCCATTAGACCCATCAACAGCCTGATGCGATATGTGGTCGACCATCCACATTCGGCATTTGCAGAGACGATGCGCAGCGCAAAAATTTCGGCCGATCTTCAAGGCGCGGAAGGGCGCAGCAAGGTCATCGGCATCATCTCAACTTTGCCCGGTGAGGGAAAATCAACGATCGCCGTCAATTTCGCGGAGCTTCTTGCGTTGCAAGGTGCCAGAACACTTTTGATCGATGCCGACCTTCGCAATCCGGGTGCGACGCGCAGCCTCGGACAGCACGCGAAAGACGGTCTTCTTGAAGTCCTGATCGGACAGGTTCCGATGAATGAGGCCATACTCACCGATACGACGACCCGCCTTACCTTCCTTCCCGCTGTATCGAAGCGTCGCGTTCCGCATTCACCGGAACTTCTGGTGTCTCCGGCGATGACGCGGCTTCTTGATGAAGCAAAGGCGCGCTTCGACTATATCGTCATCGATTTGCCGCCAATCGGCCCTGTAGTCGATGCGCGTGCAATGAGCCCGTTGTTGGACACCGTATTGATGGTCATCGAGTGGGGCAGGACCTCGCGTCAGGTTGTCCGCAACAAACTCATGAACGAGGCGCGCCTGTATGACAAATGCGCCGGTGTCATCCTCAATAAGGTTGACGCGAAGAAGATGGACCTTTACCGCGAGTTTGGGTCGGAAGAGTACTATCACACTCGTTATGCCGACTATTACCACCAGGGTTGAGAGGGCCGACACTTCGGCTTTCCCGACTGCCGCTTTCGAGCTGACGTCTGTCCCTTAACCCGGCTGGTCCGGTTCCTGGACGGGCTGTATGGCGGAAGTCTCGTGCTTAAATGTCAATAACGATCCCGCAGATTCGAGTGGATTTGAATGCCAGGCTATAGTGTCGCGATTTGTATACCAACCTTCCGGCGCCCCGCCGGTTTGGCACGGTGTCTTCACGCGATTTCTGGTCTCAAAACGGACACGGCGTTTCAGATTGTTGTCGCAGACAATGACGTTGATGGGAGGGAGGGCATCGCGACCTGCCGGGCGATGTCGGATGGCGGGTTCGGTCTTGACATTGCTGCTGTTGCCGTCAGCGAGAGGGGCATTGCCCAGGCGCGCAACGCACTGGTCGCGGAAGCGCTGAAGAACCCCGATATCCAATTCATTGCTATGATCGATGACGACGAATGGCCGGAACCGCAATGGCTGCAGGCTCTCATGGATGCACAGCGTCTGACCCATGCAGAGGTCGTCGGTGGACCCGTTCAACGTATATTTGAAAAACCGGTTCCACGGTATCTGGCGGCAGCCAATCTGGCGGATTTTTCCAAAATGAAGACGGGGCCCATCGATTGGGTTGATGCGACCAGCAATGTTTTGTTTGCCGCGTCTGCTTTCCGCACACGGGAAGCGCCCTGGTTCGATCCTGTCTTTGGTCTGCTCGGCGGCGAGGATACGGATATGCTCTTGAGCTTCAAGCTCGCTGGTACCAAATTCGCTTGGGCGCATGATGCGACGGTCTTGGAGGACATGCCGGTCTCGCGGTCCTCGACCCGTTGGATGCTAAAGCGTGCCTACCGAATCGGCAACACGTATACGCTCGTCCACCTGAAGCATCGACCACCGGGATTTAGTTTCGCGCGCGAAGCCTTTCGCATTGCCGGCACGCTATGTTTTAGCGCCGCGACACTTGTTGTGTTTTTTTGGCACCCTGCGAAACGCTTTGAAGCCGCGCGACTTGGGGCCCGGGTGCTTGGTAAGCTCAGTGGCTTTTTTGGATACAAGCATGTTGAGTACGCGGTAACCCACGGCGGTTGAATGAGGGCCCCAAGACCGGACGCCCCCTCTGTGGCAGGTTATGTCCCGCTGTCACTTGTCGCCACCACCTGAGCGGATGCGGCTTTACGATTGATCGGGAGTAGCGGCCCCCGGCGGTGCTGAAAAGTCAATTCAATGACATTGCGAGGAGCATGCGCAACTAAAGCGTTTCTGAAGCAATCAAAGATAGTATCCTGCCATTGCAATACTCCAGATTGTAAACACAGCGAGTTGTACCGTGGATGTATCTTCGAGAGGGCGATATCAAGCCAGCCTTCGTGTCAGTAACCCGATCATACTAGAGCGGTTCCCTGACTGATTGAATCTTTGGGGCTTTGCAAATCGGTCCGGGTCTGATTCAAGCTATCTGCCGATGGAGGTCGGCGGATATGTCAAAATTCCTTTCTGTCGATCTGCGCGTTCGTGTTGTTGCTGCGGTTTCTGCTGGTGCAACGCATCGTGAAGCCGCCGAACGTTTCGGCGTGAGTGCCGCAAGCGTCAGTCGCTGGCGAAATCTGCAACTGCGGCAGGGTGATGTGCGACCTGGCCCGCTTGGCGGGGATCGCAATTCCCGCAAAACCGAGGCGCATGGGGAACAGATCATGGCCTGGCTCGCCGAACACCGGGACGGAACCTTGTTTGAACTCCGCGACGCGTTGGCGGAGCAAGGCATCACGATCAGCAAGTCGGCCTTGCACCGCTTCCTTGTCCGGCACGGCCAGACGCGTAAAAAAAGACTGGCCACGCGATAGAGCAGAGCCGGCCCGATGTCTTGGAGCAGCGCCAGCGCTGGTTCGACGACCAATTGGATCTCGATCCCGCCAAGCTCGTCTTTATCGACGAAACCTGGACTGCGACGAACATGGCCCGCAGCCATGGACGCTGCAGGAAGGGAGAGCGCCTGCGAATGGGCTTTCCTCACGGCCACCGCAAGACGACGACGCTGGTGGCGGGTTTGCGCAGCACAGGCATGGTTGCACCGCTCGTGATCGACGGGCCGATAAACGGAGACTGGTTCGAGGCCTATGTCGCACAGGTGCTGGTTCCGACATTGAAGCCTGGCGATGTTGTCATCCTCGACAATCTTTCCAGCCACAAGAGGCCCGCAGCCCGCGCGTTGATCGAGACTGCCGGTGCACGCATGCTGTTCTTGCCGCCCTACAGCCCCGACTTCAACCCCATAGAAAAGGCATTCTCAAAGCTGAAAGCACTCCTGCGCAAGGCGGCAGAACGCACTGTGGCAGGCCTTTGGGACAGGATTGGAAAACTGATCGACCTCATTGAACCTCAAGAAGCCCGAAACTTCTTCACCTCCTGCGGATATGATCCAGAATGAAAGGGAAACGCTCTAATGGACGAGGGCCAATGCTTTTCGGGATCGGTCCGCTGCGGTCGTTCAACCATAGTGCGCATCTCCGGCTACCGGTACCGATGATCGGCGCGGCTGCCGGCTTTATGCCATCCGCCAAATCTTTCTGCCGCGCGAGGCGCCGACCAGGCGAGGTCCGGCCATGCAAACAAGGAGGCACAGGATCGTCGGCAATGACCTGTTCTGAACTTGGCTGTGGTGGGGTCGCGCCGCTTCAGTTAGCGCGAAGGAGGCAGGTCTCGATAGTGTGCCCGACGTCCACGAGCAGACGTCCCCCGCTCGAAACGTAGAGCGGCCACGTTGACGAGCAATACCTGAGGTATATGTCTCCTTGACGTGTCGGATCTGATTTCACGACGAAGACAACGTTGTTCCGGGCGTTGAATAGGCTTTTAATTAAAAAACTCATTCTCGCTTCACGGGCATACGATAGTTTCCCTGAACATCAGGGAGAAGGTCATGGCAATTTCTATCTACCTCGCGATTGCAACTAGCTTTGCTATTCCAACCGTGATCGAGGGCAATCGCAATGGCATCGGGTGGTCGTTCAATCGTTTCGCGGGCCTTGCAACGTGTTTGGCCTGGCCGTTTGTGCTAATAGCAACCGCAATTCTGGCGAGTGCATCCGCATCACGCTCAGTCTGAAGCCGATTATCGCTGTCCCGCCGTTTATGGGGAAGGGGACCCCATTTGCTTTACGTATATGGGAAGTCCTCTGTTTCCGTGGCGTTTGTGATCGCGCCATGATGACGCCGGTCACCGGTCCCTGATGCCCATGGTCGAGGGAGCCCACCGCGCCAACATGCGGCGAGCTGGTGGTCTTACGTGGTCTCTTACATCACAATGGATCAATCGTGAGGAAGTCTCCTGCGCTACACCGATTCCAGCTTTTGTCTTGGATCGCGTGTGTCTGACCCATCCAGACGCGCGCCCGCCGCAAGCGCTGTCAGGCCCAATCGATCTTCGCTCCATTTCGGGAACCATCGACATCCACCACGGCGCATTGTCGAACTGTCTCTCAGGAGCGTCACGCTCTGGCAGGCGATCGGGCTGCTTTGGAATTTCAAGGCGACATTCAGATCGATCGGGAAAGACTCCAGACACGCCGCGAGGGCGCCGCGCGGGATTTGGCCTTGACTGTCCTTGCCGCCGAAGTGCGCTTGGCAAGCCAGCGGCTCGTTGTTGACGCCAGAGCTCAACCGCGGCTCCGATGAGATGCCGAACCGAGACCATCGCATTTTTGTCTCTGGGGATGGCGCACTGCCAAGACTGGGCGGCAACTTCCTTGATGTCTGACGAATGTCGTCGGCAACGAAAACGCGGGCCCGGCGTCATAGGTCTCTCACCCCATCGATGCGCCCTCGGTGACGATGGGCATATCGGGATCACAGGGTCGCCGGTAGTCGCTTCCGTCCATGAGCCGCTTCTCGCGCCATTCGAAGGCATCGGCGGTTCCGACCGCCGGATGTCATGCAGCCGCATGACTGGCGACAGCTTTGGATCATCCTATTTCAACGGTGCCAGGACTGCGTTGCCCCTTTGGCAGATCCAGCGGGTAGCCGCGCTAAAGGGCCGAACGCAATTGCGCCAACCGCGACCCGCAGCCTGTATTTCAATGGCTATTCCTCAGGCAACGTTATTGCTAACTCTCGGGCAGGTCCTTGACGGATCCGTGTCCGCGACGGGACAGTGTGAATCTTCGGCAGATACGCCACGAGACCCATTGTTGACAATGAGGTTGGCCACCCCGCTCTATGGCCGTTCCATTGAAGCCGTAATCACGGCCCTGCTCCCCTGCGTCGCCACCGGCCAGGCTCGAGCGACGTCGAAGATCGAGATGGGCCAAACAGAACTTGCACAAATACGGCTTGCCGGCTTTCCGTATTGTGGCGAAGGCAGGCGTGGTCGAGTGCGCGACGCCCCCGCAGACAGACTGTCTGAGGTTTTGCATGGGGGCGGCTACTATGGAGAGGGTATGAGCTGGCACACCTTTTACCTGGGTGGCAATGATTGTCGTCAACGCTAGGCTGTAAAGCGGTAATGACGGAAAAGCCCCGTTCTTTCAAAGCGAGTGAGCTTCGCCTTTTACTACACCTTAATCAGGGCGTGGTCGTTACTGATTTGCGGTGGTGCGTCAGCCCTTTGAGGATAATTTTTGCGGTCGCTGGCGCTTCTACTGTTTTAGAGACCATCATGGGCGTTGGGCGGCCGGTTTTCAGCCCAACCCATTGCTGCGGACCATTTTCCGATTGAAACATTATCCAGCGCAAATCTGTCGACCGCCAGTCCTTGATCCGACTGGTCCGATTATCGAGCACTAGATCGCCCTCGGACGTCTTGGCAATCAACACGGCGTGGCCCTCGCCAGCTGATGTCCGTGCAACGGCAATCCTCAGGGCACGGGAAGACCATCCCAAAGCCAACAAGTGCTTGCGTTTCGTAAGAGCAAAGTCTTCGCAATCGCCCTGTGCAACATCAACGCTCCAAACATCGGTGCCGGCGGGGTCGTTGACTGGGCGGATCGCCCGGTTGACGGAGGAATTGACGTCGGTCAACTGACGCCTGTGTACGTCGTCTAGCATGACAACATTGGCGCCGCCTGTGTCTTTGCACTGATCAGGTTGCTGAAGACAGAACACGACGCTGGCGAACGGTGCCAAAGCACGGTCACCCTCCAGGATGTGAGTGACGGCAGCTCCAATCCCCTTGGCTTGGCCTGCGGGGCCTGCGGCATGCGAGACGGCTGGCATGGTCAAGACGGAAAGGAAAATACCGAGCGGCGCGGCGAAGCATAATGCAACTTTGGTTTTCAACATGACAGAAAGCATCCCGGTGATCTCCCTTTGGCGATGACACCGTTTTAGAGGTCATCCAGTAGAGATTTCGTGCGCCGAAATACTAAAATTTTATCGATGTCTGAAATTGGGACATAGGGGGTGACGACCGAGGGTCAGCGACGTCACCGATGATTGAACGGAGGGGTCAAAGGGGGTTGCCAGATACGCGTTTGAAATTGGATCGGAATGCCATATGCCTGTTCAGCATAAGAGGCATCTTCGCCTCGCAGACTGTCCGATACCTGGCAACGAAAGCCCTGCCCAAGACAAGAAGTTCCAGCTGGTAGGGCACCCAAGGGACGGCCTACGGGTATGATCCGCTCTGCCCCTGCGTCCTTCATTGCGCTGATTCTAAAGTTAGTTGAGCGGCTTTGATGGAACGATGGGCCTGCCGAACGCACGAAGAAGCTGTCTTAAAGAAGATTGTACACCGCGCGTCAAGGAACCACACCAAGGCCGATCTTCCGTCAGGAACATCGGCAATGGCGATGTTGGCGCTGTCGATCTCCGCGATCAATCAAATGGCCTCCGACGATACAAATCGGTCACGCGGAGTAACTGGTCTGCATCTTAAGTACGGCCGGGGGAGGATCAGCATCATGTTGCATGGATCACCTACCAATTCGCTAAAAACTCAATAAAAAGTTCTCGGCGATTCAAATTCTGCATAAGGAAACCTAGAGCAAAATTTTGCGGTTTGATCTGGAGGTGAGGGCATATTAAATGTCAGTAACATCATTATCCAACCCAATGGCGCAACGCGACAATATATAAATTATTTACCATGTTCGCCTTTGAAGGCGTACCTTTGACGGAACCATTCCATTCTATTCATCTAGCTAATCGAAAATTAACGTGGCGGCGTTTTACTCGGCTAAACATGAATTGGTGTAACCGATGTCGACGCGAATAAAGTACCTTTTCATTGCCTTTGTGGTTTCGATCGGCCTCTGGAGCAGCCTGATTTCAGGCGTCGTTTGGATCAGCGGTAAATCCAGCGACGGTATCGATATGAACACCACCGCTGCCGTCTCGGGCAGCCGTTGATGGCAGGGGGCGCCTAATCACTTATCCCGAGGCGGCGGATTGGTCCCAGTGATGACGCCAGAAGGCGGAGGATCGTTGGCGATCCATAGGCCAAACTCAACTATCCCGACCCACATTACCAGGGAAATCAGGATCGCAATGATCAGATATTTTAATCGATTCGTCATGGCACAAAGCTATTTCAGCTCGAAAAATGTGTCTCGATAAGGTGTCAGACTCAGATAACAACCCGTAAACGCACTCTGTGTTCTGATCTATAATCGAACAATTTTCATTGCTCGTGCCCCGATTCGTAACAGTATGAGACATTTTACCAAACCTCCTCATGCGTTTTTGGATACGCAGACTTCGAGTCGTCCACACTCGACATAGGTCACGCGCGTGACTCTCACCGAGAGCTGCGCGGGCAAGGCGCGCCTGCCCCTCACTCGACATGCCGGGCCAAGCAATCTGGACAAAAGGGGGGTGTCGTCTTGCAGGGCCTTCGTGAGTGGACCTACTCCTCGACTTCCTTCGTCAAAGCGGGCAAGAGGAAATAGACCCGCAGAGCCTGACACCGGCGAAAACCGTCCCCGTAAACAGAAGATGGTCTGACACCGCGAGACGCGAAACGCCGGCCGGAGCGATGCAGCTGGTCTCGGTGAAACATGGGGCTATCTGGACCGCATGACCTCGGAAAAAGACTTCCGGCGTGCGATAAATTCCCTCAGAAGCGGCAAGAAGAATGCCTTGCTGAAACGACCGATCGGAGGTTCAGGTTCCAGATAGAACGACCGGCCGATGATGTCGCTATTGAACTCGTCGAGGATGATCCAGAGACGCAGATCTACATCGAGGGCCGCCCGGCGTTTTTCGATCGCTGGTATTTCGACCGTGAAACGATTTGCCTCCGGCTGCTTCGTCGTAATAGGGAAGAACAATGCGATATCCCCGTCCGCTCGCGGGATACGAATGCCGCCTGCCACGGGTCGATCCTTGCGCTCTTCCGTTTCACCCTTCCTTGCTTCACGTCCAGAGATAGGGATAGCGGATCACCGCCGCTGTCTGGAACTCGTCATATCCGCTTATCGGTTTGTTTCATCGCTGTTAGCGTAAGCATCGACAGCGCCTTCGAATTCGCAGAGCAATGCGTCGGACATGGTCTCAAGTGTGCCAGCCATACGCATATCGGACTGACGCATCAAGCGCTCGTAGTCTTCGATGTTAAGAAGTACAGTCGCGGCTTATTGCGTTGCGTGATGGTAACCGGATGACGCAAGGCCTCGGCGATGATGTCGCCTGACTTCCGCGATAGGTCACTTGTCGTGTAGGAACCGATGCTGCTCGTCATTGCGTTTCTCCTCGCCATGAAATGTTATTAAATCGGATAAAGAGTGCCGCTGAGACATCTTCAGCAAATGCATCATTGCTGTAAATGCTGCATTTGCTGTAGAGCAGTGACCGCCCGCCGATAAATACTGGTCGGATTGAGGGCAATTTTAGCTGCAATATCCCCGATGTCGATGGCCTCGCTCGACAAGGAGACTATGAAACGTCTAACGCCTTTCGAAACCTTACAGAGAATGCACTGGCGTTGGCTGTCGACTAAGGGGCACGTCAGGCGCCAGAGAGGGCAGAAAACTTCCGATCCGGTTTCGATTTCCTGGAGCGTTGGCTTGATGGAGAGACCCCGAAAAAGTCCATAGCGACGGCCAATCTCATCGCGCTCAGGAGCGGTCCGTTTTGCAATTGCGAATAGGTAGCCTATGACTTGAGCTGCTCGTGTCGCATTGTTGGATGAATTCCTTTACCATGTAAGCGCGGAGATCTGAGGCGTCGCAAGCGGCACCCGCTTGGCCACGCCGGATAGCATAGCCAGTTTGCTGTCGATCGAAAAAGAGTCTAGCGACAGCTCCTGCGTTCATTTGCAAGTCTGCTGTGCCTCTCGTGCCACAACGTTTTGTAAATCTACGGCCGATTCACACTATTTCCTGTCCTATTGACGTATCTTGCGATTGACATTGCAGTGGATGATCGCGCAAATGACGTTAACTTTAACGGCAGATACAATGCTGGCCGTGATGTTACTGATACTAGTTTTTTACATCAGGCGTGCTACTGGTCTCAAGCTTCTGACGTAGAGGCAATGATTATCCTTTGGTGCAGAAGCGACTGGGTTTTAGATGAGCAAGATTTCTTTTCCGCGTACGAGCCTCGTCTGTCTGAGCATTGTTTTGCTTTCCAGCTGCACCTATTTGCCCCGTTCTGGGCCAGACGCAAAACTGATAGATACTCAGGCATCTATCAAGGTTTCATCTCCTGACCGGAGGGTCGGGATCGACTACGCATTGATCGATCTGAACCAGAATACGTTGAAATTTTTCGACCAGAAGTCTATCGCCTCGCTGAAGGAAAGTTTCGGCGGCGGGCGCGGTGGTGCTCCGGACGTTCCGCTCGGCTATGGTGATGTTGTCCAGGTTTCGATTTTTGAATCCCAGTCGGGAGGCCTGTTCATCCCTGCAGACGCGGGTAGCCGCGCGGGCAATTTCGTGACACTGCCAAATCAGACCATCGACCGCGGCGGCACGATCAGCGTGCCCTACGCCGGACGCATCGTGGCTGCGGGAAAATCGAAGGAAGAAGTCGAACGCAACGTAGAAGACAAGCTGGCGAGCCGAGCGATCGAGCCGCAAGTGGTTATCTCTACTGTAAGCTCGGTGTCCAGTCAGGTTGCCGTGCTTGGGGACGTCAATAGTCCGAAGAAAATTGAAGTCAGTCCCGCCGGTGATCGCATTCTTGACGCGCTGTCCGAGGCAGGTGGCCTTGCGACGCCTGGCATGGAAACCAATATCACCCTTCAAAGGCGCGGTAAGACGGCGACCGTGGCCTATGAAACGCTTCTCAAGAACCCGATCGAAAATATCTATATCGCGCCCGGCGATACGATCTTCGCCGACCGTCATCGCCGCACGTTCGTGGCCTTTGGTGCGGCGGGGAATAACGGGCGCTTCGACTTTGACGATACGGATCTCAGCCTTAACGAAGGTATCGGCAAGGCTGGGGGGCTTTCCGATACGCAGGCCAACCCAGGACAGGTTCTGCTATATCGCTTGGTGGATAAGAAGATCTTGGAGGATATGCACATCAATACAGGCTCGTTCCGCGATGAGACTGTTCCGGTGGTGTTCCGGGCGAACCTGCGGGATCCGGCTGGCCTGTTCGCGGCGCAGAAATTTGCAATGCGGGACAAGGATGTCCTGTACATTTCCAATGCGGGTTCGATCGAACTGCTGAAGTTCCTGAATATTGCAAACTCGATCACATCAACAGCATCCGGAACGACATCCGACGCCGTTACAACGCGAGATGCGATCCGCACACTCAATTGACGCACCGCAGAACGGCTGGGCACTCTTTGAAGACCCATATCCTCGGGTCAAGTCGGACTGCGTAGAACCGTTTCCTTTCCGGTATGCGATGAACCGATGAGGGCACGCACAACGATCGGACGGGGAACACGGTGGCAAATGTCCAGCCGCTCCTTTGATAGGCAGAATGTCCGGTCTAAGCACTGTCTCGCATAGTTGCCGCCAATCACCGCCTCTGCCCTCTGCTCCCTGAGGAGACTTTGGCTCCGGGTCATCAAGAGTGACTTGACGCCAAATGTGTATGCATGTGCCGAACTTCACAGCCGAGTCGACCTTCTTTCCGTTTCTCTCGTTCCCTCGGTGCACAGCAGATCTAAACCGATTGTGATCTTTCCAAACATTCCGCTTGGCTGACCACCGCATCCGGTAGGTGGGTGATCCCGTGGCCCGGATTTTTGGGCCTGCTTCCGGTTTGCGGCTGATGCCTGGTCGATCAGAATTGTCACTTGCGATTTCTGCTTTGCTGTCCACCCAAACGGGTAAAGCATGTCGACTTGGATAGATGAGGGCGCTCTAATGGAGGAAGCTGACCAACATCTGATCGCGAGCGATATGCTTCAGGGAGTGCTTGGCCTCGCGCCCGCCGACGTGACGCTGCCGCTGATGGGGTTCCTCGATGCAGAGAGATCCGCGATAGCGGTTCAGGGCAATATCCGACTGCTGGAATAATGTGGGTCGGCCTAGTTTGCGGTAGTTCACAAGGTGCTGTGCGGCTAGTTTACATGCGGTTTACCGGCTGCACTTCGGATCAAGTAAGTCCTCTGCCGAACCGTGAAAGCCCCTATGACCGAGGAGCCGAGCCAGAATGTAAAAGCCTCGTTGGCCAGTCTTCAACGAGGCCCCTACAACGCCGATGGCAACATCCTGCATATCTTCTCGCGCGCCTGGTACGCCATCCGCAACGATGTGAAATGGATTGATGTCCGTCAGGTTATCAGCAGCGTAGAACTTCACCCAGAATGAACGCCAGGCGGTATCGGTTCTTATTTTTTGGAAGGAAAGGACGCCGATCTCGTCTCGCTTGCCGCTCAAAGCGGATTTCAACCGCGTGGAGACGCATCCTATGTGGATATGGAGGTGATCCTGGGTGCGGTTCGTTGCAGCGTTTATGGCAAGGGCCGCATCCAACCAATCGTCTTTCTGCGGGTAGCCATCCAGAATGATCGATCGTTCCTTCCAGGCATCATCGAAATAATTCGGCCCTCCGGCCGCCATAAGGCGTGAATCTTCTATGCCGCTGATCGCGTCGAGCGGTGTAAGGATGGTCCGCTCTTTGTGCGTCGGCTCTCGTAATATTGCATAGGCTGACAACGGACGCGGCGACTGGACGATCTTCAAGCAGGGGAATGGCGAACCCGTTATGGAAAGATTGAGCTCACAACTGTCGATCACAAGGCCCAACGCCGAGCGGCTTGCGTAAGAGCTGGTAAGCACCGCGACCACAACGATACTGGCCGAAATAAGGAGGCGACGGTAGTTCATGAACAGCGGGAAACCCTGGGTGTGGAGCGAGCATGGCTGAAGCCGATCTCAATATCTCAACTCGACCGTTACCTCATTTTCTTGAAAAAGACATCCCGTCCTTCGCAATTCTGCAGGTGTGGCGATACATTCCAAAAGTCTTTAAAACTGTCGGCGCCGCTCGTCGTCAAGGCCACGACGATTCCATCAAAACGATGAGCGCACCGCAGGACGTTCGATGCCGCCAATCCTGGACTTGTGGTAGGGGGCCGCCGCCGGCCGGCTGTTTGGTCCTCGTTTTGTAAGGCAATCCTATCGCATATAGGACAGCAACTCCTTTGCCTCTCTCAATGCCGCTTCCTGCGTTGCAAATTTGCGGCTTGGCCTGCTTTTGTTTTCGCTCAAGTGAATGACGTAGACCCATTTACCGAAGCGTACTGCGTGGGTTTCGATCGCGTACTTGAACGATAATGTGTCTGCCGGCATTGTGGTTTCCCTCTTCATGTGAGCTACGGACTGATTAATGGGAGATTAAGGCCCTGGCCAGCCAATGCTTTAATGATGGTTTATCGAGAAGGTTAATGGCCAGTGAGCAAGAGGGGAGCGCTTGCGGGCTAGCGCTTGCAGATCCGTCTTCCGCGGCTGTCCACGTAGCAGCGGCCAGCTTTCTGGTGCAGCCTGTTGAAGCTGTCAGTGGGGGTTTTTCTCAGATAGGCACCCGGTCGATTGCTCTGCGTGACCCCGCAGTTCGAACCGATGCAGCCTGGCCGGGCGATGCGCGCGTCGGTTTGGGCCTGCGCCGCCGAGCTAGCCAGAACTATCATCGCTATAAGTACATGTTTCATATACTTTATTTCTCACCTGTTGGACGACATTCAGGAAAACTGGAATTGTTCATTCGAACTCAATCGAATGCTTCAGAGGACGCATATTCAACGGAAAACAACAGCCAATACCGCCAATTCCCTGATCCGCTGAACACTGATTTCAGCGAGAGCAACATCGAGTTCCCGTTGGTTGTCACTGTGATCTTCGTTGTCCTTGCGAAACTCTCTCCATTCTTTCTCGATGCGCTCAAATGTATCCTGCAGTACTGTCTGCATACGTTCCTCCGTACTGATAACGCTAACATGCCAGAATCGCAGGGCTTCGCAACCGAGACCCGCCTTTAACCTTAGTCAAAAAGGTAAACGTCCCCGCTATTCTCAAAGTTCAAGATCATGTGTCACTGCGTAAACTTTTACTAGAGCGCCCTGTTCGCGATATAATGTAGGTCTGCAACCGGCAATCCATGAGTTGATTGATCCAGGTGGAGGGCATCGCTTACCTCGGCCCACCGACAAATCGCGGCGGAATAGGCAATTCAGGTTGAGCGGAACGCTGCCTGATCTCGACGGCTAGGCTTCTCACCAAAAATTACATCAACCTGACCGACGGTATCGCAAGCCATGCCGTCGAGGAGAGCTAACTGGCGACCTGGCTGGGGCTTCAATGGGGATGTATGAATATGCGTGGCTCGGTCAGTTGGGATGTAAACATCGTCCCGACAATAAAGGATTGATACGTGAGGTTCTCAGCATTCCCTGCAGCAACCTAAAACCCTGCAAGGTTACTGTTCCATTTTGATACATTTACATCTAATGTGGTTGCTGGAATATTAAGAACGATTTGGGCATATCTGCTCCATTCCGAAGCTAACCGGGGTCCCATGCTCTTATTTTTGATAATATCGCTCCTCCTCAACTATTTCTATGTTTCCAGTGGAAATTTTATTATCAGTCTGGTCGCATGGCCGCTTATTGTTGTGATTGCAATGTCCACATGGGGTCCCGCATGGGGCATTCTATCGGTGTCGTTCATTGTCGTTGTGTCGAGCGCGTTACCCTTCTTGGGTTCGATTGGCATCGTTGACCGGATCACGCGCTGAAAGAGGCCTGATCGTGGCTTTAGATAGAGGGTGAGCCTCTCGCATACGGCCATGATTCAGCCGGACTTACGCCGGTTCGGAATGGCGCTCGGCGCCCGGTGAGAAAGTGAGCCCAGCCTTTCAGGCCATGGATGGGCTCGCAGATGGTATTCACGGCCACGAGCAACGGATCAGCAACAAGCATTCCGCCGGCCCGACCACCGCCATGCGCAGGGGGGCACGGCGATGAAGACGACGCTGCTGTTCAGCCGAAGAGTTCGTCCGATGGGGTCGGGTGTGTTTAACTGGCCTTCAACGCTCGTCCAGCCAATATAGAGGACGCCGACTGCAATCGACTAGCCGCGCCAATCGGGCACGTTGAGCGCAGCCAGTGCCACACGTGTCGCGAAGAGAATGCCCGCGCAGGCACTGAGATGGGCAATGGCGTGGAGAAAAGACGCCAGCAAATGTGCGTATGAGGCGGCCCGTTATGTCTCGCCTTCGCCATGGTTCGGCCGTCCGATGCTCGAATATTCGAAGCCGTGCTTTGTGATTTCGTCGCGGCGGTAGATATTTCTGAGGTCGACGAGCACAGGTGCGGCCATGACCCGCTTCAGGCGGGCAAAATCGAGCGCGCGGAACTGGTTCCATTCGGTGACGATGACGAGAGCGTCTGCGCCCTCGGCGGCGGTGTACGCATCGGCTGCGAACGTCATGCCCTCGATCAGGGCGCGTGCGTTGTCCATGCCCTCGGGATCGTAACCGACCACCTTGGCGCCGGCATCCTGCAAGGTCTGGATGATCGAGATCGCAGGGCTGTCGCGCATGTCGTCGGTGTTCGGCTTGAAGGTCAGACCGAGGACCGCGACGCTCTTGCCGCGAACGTCGCCACCAACAGCCGCGATCACCTTGCGACCCATGGCCCGCTTGCGGTTATCGTTGATCGAGATGGTTGTTTCGATGAGGCGCACCGGGCTGTCGTGATCCTGGGCGGTCTTTGCCAGAGCCAGCGTGTCCTTCGGAAAGCAGGAGCCGCCATAGCCCGGGCCCGCATGCAGGAATTTGGCGCCGATACGGCCATCGAGCCCGATGCCGCGGGAGACTTCCTGGACATTGGCGCCGACTTTTTCGCAGAGATCGGCCATCTCGTTGATGAAGGTAATCTTCATGGCGAGAAAGGCGTTTGCGGCGTACTTGATCAGTTCCGACGTGCGGCGCGAGGTGAACAGCAGCGGCGCCTGGTTGAGGTAGAGCGGCCGGTAGACTTCGGTCATCACGGCCCGGGCACGATCGTCGTCGAGGCCGATAACGATGCGGTCCGGTCGCTTGAAGTCCTCGATGGCGGCGCCTTCGCGCAGGAATTCGGGGTTGGACACGACGGCGATGTCTGCGTCCGGGTTGGTGTCGCGCATGATCCGCTCCACTTCATCGCCGGTGCCGACAGGAACGGTCGACTTGGTGACAATGACGGTGAAGCCCTTGACGTGCGTTGCGATTTCGCGGGCGGCTGCATAGACGTAGGACAGGTCGGCATGACCATCGCCACGGCGCGACGGGGTGCCGACGGCGATGAAGACGACATCGCTGGCGGCGACGCTTTCTGCCACTTCCGTCGAAAACGACAGGCGGCCGGAGCGGACATTTTCCGCCACGAGACTTTCGAGCCCCGGCTCGAAGATCGGGATCTCGCCGGCCCGCAAGGCTGCAATCTTCTTCTCGTCCTTGTCGACGCAGATGATGTCATGGCCGAAATCCGCAAAGCAGACGCCTGACACCAAACCCACATAACCAGACCCGATCATCGTGATACGCATCGATTTTCCTCTTTTTCAGACAACGCAAACGCGCTCACTTGCAAACATCAGTTACATTTCGCGTCTATGCAACGCGGGCGAATTTTCGGTTGTTGCTCTACTATTATAAGCTGTGAACAAAAACCAGCGTAACTCAGGTCTCGGCCCCGTCCATCAACATTAAAAGAAGACTGGCAAAAGCGCCTCGTACATTTGGCGACATTGATCGGCGAGGGAAGGCACGAAAGTGGTCCATAGTGTGGGACTGCGATGGGCGTCGCTGTTGAGAATGCGGTCGGCGCCCGATGCGATGAGAGGACGACGAGGGTCCAGTTTGGACTTCCGAGGGTTTGTCCGCGTTCCAATGATTGCTGGACCAGCTTGGCGCTCAGGGCACAGCCGCGGACGTTCAACCGTCACCTGGCCAAGGGTCTACGGAGCGCCCTGGCGCAACCGTTCAGTGCAAATGCCGGCAACAATGCCCTGTAGTTTCTTGATCCGGCCGAAAAGCCACTCAAGTTCTTCGTTGGTAATTTCGTAATGTGCGGAGTACCGTGCATCGACATAGGCTCGGTCGAGACGCGTAAAGCAGCGCCTCGCAAATTTCTGATCGCCCAGCCAAGCTTCGACAAGGCGCGCATCGATGCGCTCAGCGTGTAAGCGCAGCATGCTGAGACGATGGGACTTCGGGCTGTAGAGGGTTAGAACAAGCAGCACGCAGTGGTATGCGCTCTCTGTCGCCTGATGTAAGTTGAACGCTGCTAAACTTGAATTTCCCTTCTCGCTATAAAACGCAGCGCCTTGCAAAAAGTCGACAATGCGAGGAAACCAGTGATCAAAATGTCGTTTGGCTTCGAGCCGCTGGGCCTCCGGTGTGAGCGCCTTCGGTTCGGCAAGAGGAAAGCCAGGCGCCTCATACAGGACAATGCCGTCGCGCGCGATATCCACGAAAAACGGCAGGCCACGGGTGAGTTTGTCATGGATGTCAGCCAGGCTGTGAACGATGACTTTGGCGGGCGTGGCGAGATGCTGGCTGATCATAAAGTCTCTCGTCAAGCGGTCATCGATTGTAAGCCAGACATCGTTGTCCTCAGCGTGGCGGTTGGTGTTGACGACGGCCAGAAGATCGTAGTCGGAGCGGTAGCCGCTGGTGTGATCCTCAACCCAGTCACCGCGGGCGTAAGAGCCAAACAGGATCAATTTTAGAATTCGCCCGGATCTCGCCTTCTCGGACATCTTGGTTTTCTGCGCGTCTTCGAATGTGTCAAATATGACCTGCACGACGTGAGACAACTCACGGCGCTTGGTATGGGGCAAATGTTCGAGTTTTTCGGGAAAGATCAAAAAAGCGCCCCATCATAAATCTCCGTAGCAACCGCGCTACGGCGTCTTCGATTCTGGTGCGGCACCGGCGAAATTGCAAGGGCAACATCCCCGCGGCCTTTCTCGCGGTCTGCCTCAATAGGCGAGTGCAAGCGGCAAGGGCGCCAGCGTGACAACGACCGTGACACCCGGCTAAGAGCCGCATTTTTTAAGATCCATACGGATTGATAGCATTTTACTGATCCTTATCGTGATCTGAATAAACGAATTGTGTTGCGGAAATGAAGAAGTCAACGTTTCGGCTGAATACGTGCCGCCGTGCCTATTCAAGAGACGGCTTGTATCCGTAAGTCAAAATATCTTAAACGACTAATTAGACTGCCACAGAATCCCTGCGACGACCTTGCGTATGTGTATCCGTGAATTCGATGTAGCAGGCAGGCGCGATACATGGCGTCGGTAAGCCACTATTGTTTGTCTAAACTCGGTCTTAAACTCTTTACTATGCTGTGAAGCCGCATTCATTCTTTGCCAAATCGTAGCAATTTTGATTTAGCGGTGGCTTTGCTTGTTTAATCAAATAGGGCGGATCGCCCAGGAGGTATATGTGGGACGGCATAAGAAAGTACGTAAGGCTGTGTTTCCGGTCGCTGGCCTTGGAACGCGGTTTCTGCCGGCAACAAAGGCAGTACCGAAGGAAATGCTGACGGTCGTCGATAAGCCGGTCATCCAGTACGTCGTAGACGAGGCTATGGAAGCCGGCATCGAGCATTTTGTCTTCGTCACCGGGCGCAGCAAGCACGTCATTGAAGACTATTTCGACATCCAGTTCGAGCTCGAGCAGACGCTGCGCCAGCGTAACAAGAAGGCCGAGTTGACGCTGCTCAGCAAGATACTACCCACCGCCGGCACCGCCAGCTTCACCCGCCAGCAGGAGCCGCTCGGCCTCGGCCACGCCGTCTGGTGTGCGCGTGAAATCGTCGGCGACGAGCCATTTGCGCTGTTGCTGCCCGACATGGTCATGCAATCCGATGTCGGATGCATGAAAAGCATGATCGAACTCTACGAGCAGAGCGGCGGCAACGTCATCGGCGTCGAGGAATGCGCGCCGGACCAGACCCATAAATACGGCATCGTCGGCGTCGGCGAAAGCATCGGCAACGGCTTCCGGGTGACCGAAATGGTCGAGAAGCCGCCGCAGGGTTCTGCCCCGTCGAACTTCTTCATCAACGGCCGATACATCCTACAGCCTGAGATTTTCCACATCCTCGAGCATCAGGAGCGCGGCTCCGGCAACGAGATCCAGCTGACCGACGGCATGCTGAAGCTTGCCAAGCAGCAGGATTTCGCTGGCTACCACTTCAAGGGTGAAACCTACGACTGCGGCGCCAAGGATGGCTTCATCCTCGCCAACGTCGCCTTCGCCCTGTCGCGTGCCGATATCCGTCCGACCGTCGAAGACGGTTTCAAGGCGCTGCTCGCAGCCCTGAAGTAACGACCAAGCGCTGCTCGCCTTTCGGGGGCGGGCGGCATTCCATGTCAGTGTTGGGACATCAGCCGATCTTACTCTTAACCGGCGCTATGATTTCCTTTGGTCAACCTTTCCGACAAATTCGGCGCACTCAAAGCGATGATCTTTGCCTCAAGAACATGGAAGGTTGCGACTGGCGAAACTATCATCTCACAACAGTCGTAGAGCCTTGGTGATTGCTCGGGAGCTCCCATGCGAAAAAATCGGCGCCATTCTTCCAAAAGTCCAAGAACAACTGCACGCAAGCGACCCAAAAAGCCAATTCAATCCAAGGCGTCAGTCTCCGCACGATAAAATTTACGGGGTACTAGGGGCTGGATCGCGCTTGACGCTTTCGATTAGGCTGGTGCGGGGGCGTCAGGCGAGAAGGACTGCTATTGGCATAGCAACGACGACTGTCCATCTCGCAAGGTGATCGCACACCAGTCCGTCCGAAGCGCCGATTGGTCGCCCCGGTGTTGGAAGGGCTCATATTACAACGGCGCTGATCGAGAGATCAACACCGCTGTTTTTCCGCAAGCTCAATGCGCGAGCCGAGCCTTGGTTCGCCTTTGACAAGCATGGCGCCGTCGGCGCCGACGTACACGGGACCCCGCATGCACAGCGCTTGCAGGCGCCGAAGTCTCCTGGAGCATGATGAAGATACGTGAAGCTGAGCTTCGGAATGCCAGCCTGAGCATATCAGGACTTCAGTCAACCGGCAGAAGAGAGTTTGACCCGTGCCAAGTCCGCCAGGCGTTGTAAGCGTTGACATCGTGACCAAGCCTCGATCTCGAGGAATAGAGACCCTTCATAATTGTTTGAAAACTTTTCGGAGTCAATATGTAGTTGTATTTAGGGTTGCGTCGCTTCGAGTTTTGCGCAAATTGATCTGACCTCTCAGACGGTATGGGACGAAAAGGCAAGGAATGCAGCAAGAAGACTTCTTGGCTCTGGCTACGGGATATTTGGTCGCAAAAGGTAATCTTGCAAAATGTGAAGCGCACGGTTCGATTTTTCGCATTGAAAATTCGGACTTTGAGGACGGTTTCTGGAAAAAGGCAATGATTGACCGACTGCGCGGTGATAGCGGCCCGGTTCCGTGGGCTGCCAAATTCAAGTCCGTCGACTACATCGACCTTCTCAAGGGGGCTTATGACGACCATTTGGGCGTGCGGTGCTCATCGTGTGCGGGGATGATGGGCGGTTAGGAAAGCCCATGGCGACGTCCTCGTTCTCGGGAGTAATCGGCCGAAGACGATAAAAACCACGCCACATATCAGGAAAAAGGCAAGGCACTGTAAGAGGTGTTGAGCCCGGATCTTCATCAATCTTGTTCGATAATGGTGCAATAGCGTGTCCATGGGCAAGTAAGCCGAGGCACTTTGACAAATTGACTTTAGCAGATCTTGCTTCAGGCCCGGGTGTTATGTTCTTTTCTTCTGTTGACAACGACAAATAGTAATACAAGACTGGTGACGGCGAATATGTCATTCGACCGAGGATCTAAACGTTAATTGTCTTTTATCTTTTATGCTTAATAACCGGTTAGCAGAAGATTGCCTTTCGATGGAACATGACTTGTACAGCAAACCATTTTTTAAAACTTTATTGGCCTCCATCACGTTGCTGACCGCCGCTATGGGTCCCGCCGCCGCCGACTCCTTGTCTTGGAGCGGCGCTGTGGATACTGATTGGACGAAGGACGGCAACTGGCTGAACGGAGGCGCTGCGGGCCACGCACCTCAGGCCGGCGACAGTGTCGATATCGACACGCCAGCTTCTGCCATCATTTACAATAATCTCGGAGCGCCGATCCCGAATATTGCCGGGCTGACGGTCGGCAATGGTGCAAGCGGCAATCTCACCATCAACAATGCACTTACTTCCACGACGGCAAATCTTGGTGCCGGAGCCACGGCCAACGGCAGCGTGACCGTCTCCGGCTCGCTTGGGCGTTGGAGCAATGGCGATCTGACGGTCGGTAATGCCGGACTTGGCATTGTGACGATCACGGCCGCTGGCGGCTACAGCGGCAGCGGTGCGGCGACCATCGCGGCGGATAGCGGCAGTTCCGGGACCATCGGGGTGAGCGGTGGAAGTTCCTATTTCCAGACGAGCGGCCCCTTCGTCATCGGCAAGGCAGGCGCTGGCCGCTTCGAGGTGGTCACCGGCGCCGCAGCATCCACCGCCGAGACGACCATCGCACAGGTTGCAGGGGCTACAGGCACGGTCAATATTGCCGGCGGCGGCACCACCTGGACGGCCGGCGATCTCACGGTCGGCGATGGTGGCCTCGGTACCGTCTCCATCTCAACCGGAGCCACTGTATCGGTCGACAGCACCGTCATTGGCAGTCTTGCCGGCAGCGACGGCAGCACGGTCGGTCTCAGCGGCAGCGGCAGCGCCTTCGACACACACGGTTCACTGATCGTCGGCCAGGCGGGCGATGCCAGTCTGACAATCTTTTCTGGCGCCACCGTCTCCAGCGGCAGCGCCGTCATTGGTGCTCATGCCAACGGCTCGGTCCGTGTCGGCGGCCTTGGGTCCGTCTGGACGTCCGGAGCGCTCTTTATTGGCGGTGACGGCGGCGGCGTCACTGGCCGCGGCAACGGCACGCTCGACATCAGCGGCGCTGGTCAAGTCGAGAGCAGCTCGGCGACCCTGGGATATGCAGGCGGGGATAGCGGCATAGTCACTGTCGACGGTGGCGGCACGCAATGGGATGTCACAAATTCGGTGATCGTCGGCCGAAGCGGCAGCGGCCTTACAAAAATCACCAATGCCGGGACTGTCCAATCGAATGGGCTCGTTCTGGGTGACAGTTTCAATGGCAGCGGCACTGTCCTTGTGACTGGCGCCGGCAGCACCTGGCGCGACGACGGTGACCTCATCGTCGGGGGCGCCGGCACCGGTGCGCTGCAAGTCACTCTGGGCGGCACGCTCAGCGCCTCGTCGACGACGATCGGCCGAGATGCCGGCTCGACCGGCAAGGTGACTGTTACCGGCGACGGCTCGACCTTTTCGACCGCAGGCAGCCTGACCATCGGCGATGCCAGCACCGGCACCGTGACTGTTGCCGATGGCGGGACGATCTCTGCTGGCAGCATTACCATCGCCGCACAGGCGGGCTCGACCGGCACCTTGAATGTCGGCTCCACGCTGGGCCAGACCGCCGCCGGTGCAGCAACGCTCGACACCAGTGCCATCCACTTCGGCGCTGGCAGCGGCACCCTCGTTTTCAATTTCGGCGGTCCGGCCTACACGCTTTCGGCGTCTGTTGACGGCAATGGCGCCATGGATGTTGCCGACGGCAGCGTGTCCTTGACCAGCGATTCCAGCAGTTTTTCCGGGATCACCACCGTCTCAGGCGGAAGGCTGGCGGTAAACGGCCTGCTTGGCGGCACGATGCTCGTCAACAGCGGCGTCCTGTCAGGCACCGGCACCGTCGGAACGACGTCCGTCGCATCGGGCGCCACCATTGCGCCCGGCAGCGGCGTCGGAATCCTCACGGTCGCCGGCGATCTGACGTTCGCCAGCGGCGCTCTCTACACTGTCGACGTCGATGGGACGGGAAGCGACCTGATCAAGGTGAGCGGCACGGCGAGGCTCGTGAGCGGGGCTGCGGTGAGCCTTGGCGATACTAGCGGCCTGCGGGCTGGCAAGACTTACACCGTTCTCTCGGCGAGCCGCGGCGTTATCGGCACGTTCGGCGCCGTCGCCTCGTCTGCCGCCTTCGTCGATACGACGCTCGGCTACGATACAGACGATGTCACCCTGACGCTCACCCGCAACACTGTCGCCTTTGCCTCAACCGCCAGGACCGTTAACCAGCGCTCCGCCGCTGAGGGCGTGGAAAGTCTGGGCGGTGATAATTCGCTTTACCAGTCTGTCGAAACGCTGAGTGCCGAGCAGGCGCGCAATGCTTTTGTTCAGCTGGCCGGCGCGCTGCATGGCGCGTTGACCACCGCCACTTTTGACAACAGCCGCTTCGTGCGCACCATTGGCATCGACCGCCTGCGCAGTGCCTTTGACGGCGTTGGCGCGGCCAGCGGGAGCGTCTTTGTGCTCGGAGGTCCGCCCGGCGGCGCAAGCAGCGCTCTCGGCTATGGCGAAACGCAGAGCACCACGCCCGCGGCACAGGCTGCCGCGGCTATCCTTGCCGATCCCTATAGTGCGCGGGCTGTCGGTTGGGGCCAGGCCTATGGCGGCTGGGGTAGGACGGACGGCGACGCCAACGCCGCCGGTATCAAGGATTCGGTCGGGGGCGTGGCAATCGGCGCGGATGCCCCGTTCCGCGAGACAACATGGCGGATCGGTGTGATGGGCGGCTATAGCAAAGGCAATTTCGATCAGGCCAACGGCAGCGCGTCCGGTAGCAGCGACAATTACGATGTCGGGGTCTATGGCGGCAACCAGTGGGGCCCGCTGGCCTTGCGCGTCGGCGCGCTCTACGAGAGGCAGTCGATCGCAACGGAGCGAAACGTCGAATTTTCTGGCTTTTCACAGAGTTTGGCGGCCGACTACGACGCAGCAACGGCGCAGATCTACGGCGAGCTCGGCTACCGCATCGATGCCGGCAGACTGGCCTTCGAACCTTTCGCCAATGCCGCCTATGTTCATCAGCACAGTGACGCTTTCAACGAGACCGGCGGGTCGGCCGCCTTGACCAGCGCTGCCGAGAACGCGGGGGTTACTTTTACCACGCTAGGCCTTCGCTCCTCAACCGGGTTCGCGCTGGCCGGTCTTGACGCTACGGCGCGCAGTTCTGTTGGCTGGCGCCATGCTTACGGCGATACGACGACGCAGTCTTCCTTCCACTTTGCCGGCGGCGACGATTTCACCACCGTCGGCACGGCGCTCGACAAAGATAGCCTAGTCCTCGACGCCGGCCTAGATTTCGCCGCCGCCCAGGCATCGACCATCGGCATCACCTATAGCGGCCAATATGGCAGCGGCAGCCTCAGCCAGACGGTCAAGGCCAATCTGGCTGTCAGGTTCTAGCTGGCGAAAGACCACCTGGCTGCGGGATCATGGCGGACGATGATGTTTAGCCACGGGCCACTGTGACCCGAATAGGACGGTCCGATGTGGAGAGAACCAGCGTCCATGGGGAAGTCTCCCCTTGTTTTGTTCGGTGATTCAAGGCCAACTTCGTTGCGAAGTTGGAACCGAAGCGCTTACAACGAGGCGAAGGCGTTTGACAGGCAGAAGACAGGGCCTCCATCTTTGAAGCAATCGAAATGGGAGAATTTATGAAAAAGATCTTGCTGGCCGTTGTCTTGGTGTTGTCCGCCGCGAGCGCGAATGCCGCCGATACATGCAAGTCAAAGGCGATCGACAAGAATGGAAAGCCGCTGGCCGGCGCGGCTCTGACCTCGTCGCTGAAGAAGTGCACCAACGAGGCTGCTGCTGCCTGCGATAGCTCTGCCAAGGATAAAAATGGCAAACCGCTGGCCGGCGCTGCAAAGTCCTCATACACCAAGAAATGCGTCAGCGATGCTGTCGGAGGCTAGTAAGGCGTCCGCAAACACGATGCAAGAGACTTCAGTGCGCCTGATGACCAGGGTCGGTCCTTAGCTCTGATCCGGCGCTTTCTTCGTTGACGCGGCCGTAAGGCTATCAGGCGTGCAGTATCGGATTGCCGTTCTACGCAGGTGACCGCTCGACCGCCGTTGAGCTTTCGAAATAAGAAAGGCTACAGCTTCGCTGCGCGCCCGCACGACTAGAGCCCTTTCAATTTCGGGCGTCGCCCTTTTTGACCCAGGCCGAGTTCCCGAGCGATTTTCGAGCGCGCTTGCGAATAGAGGGGGGCAACCATCGGATAGTTCCCGGGCAACATCCATTTCCCTCTATAATCTTCGGGCGATATCGAATGGTGCATCGCCAGATGACGCTTCAGTGATTTGAAGTCGCCACCGCATTCCAGGCAGGTGATGTGGTCCTTATGGACCGACTTTTGCACGGAAACGGCCGGTTTTTGTGCTTCGACCTGCGGCGCTGGCAATACCACCAGCGAGCAGCTGTCGAGCGCACGATAAACAGCGGTGATCAGATTTGACATATCTGTCACTGGGACGACGTGCTTGCGCACGTAGCTGGAAACAATTTGGGCGACAAGATCGGCCAGGGACTTCGGCGTCGCAAGCGGGGCAGGGTGGCTCATAACAGGTCGTCGGGTGTGGCGTAATACGCACACCTGCAACCAATTCGGCGTCGTGAATATGCCATGTTTCCCTCGCGATTTCGTTGGTTGAGAAAAAACGTCGATCACATAATCAATATTTCATTAGAAAACAGCCACTTAAAAAATCCACTCTAAGTAGCTGTGCCAGTATCGTACATGATGCAGGACTATTCTGAGTCACAATTCGTGATTTGAACAAATAGTCGCCTGTGTGATTCTCGTATTGTAACAAAACGGAGAGAGAAGTGGAAAACTTAAATTTCGATGAGCGACTCGAAGATGATGTAACGAATACTGACTGCCGAACAGAAGTGTACAAGTTCATGTCAGAACTTATTGCAAAGTTAGGAGGCAGGGGTTGGTCTGAAGTTGAAATTACAGTCGCGTTGGCTGATGCCGCGGATGAGCACGTCATGCTGCTGGCGAAGTCCAAACGTGGTGCATCCCACTAGCATAAAGACGGGATTTTAACCTTACCTGGTAAGCTTAACAAAGGCTTTCGGTTGCAAGAGCCAAGGGCTGTGCCATCATCCGGCATGACCTTTTTTCATCCGCCCAAGTTTAGCGTCGATCAAAAGGAGCGTTCGGTAGAATGTGCGGCCATGTGCAAACGGGCACTCACCGCATTCATCCGTGACGCGGTGGAGGCTGGATGGCGCGAGCAGGAGGCGGCTCTTTTCTTCGCCGACGCCTCTGACGATTACGTTGCCTATCTGGCAGCGACGCCCAACCGAAAGTGGGTGGCGGCAAACTCAAACTGACAGGGGAAGCGCTGCGCCCGCAGAGCGAGATGCCGCGCTACAGAGAATATCGACAAGTGTTCCTACTTCGACACCTGGATCGCTTTTTTCGAGCTGCGCAACAGCACTGGAAGACGTGCCGGCGGGGCTGCGAGACCAGACACAGAGATGCCGCGCCGCAGGGATGCGTTGCGCATGTTGTGCCCCAGTCTTTCAAGCGCCGATTTGGACTTTGGCGAAGCCAACATAAATCTCCGTGCATGACCGACATGGCTTCGATGTCAGTCATTTTATGATGAATGAGTCGATTTCTCAAATGAGACGAGGTGATGGCTGAGGCGGTGCAAACAGGGGCAATGGGTTAGGTGGGCGACGTACTGCATCTCACCCGCGCAAACGCCTGATCGGTGGCCCCCCAGTATCGATACGATCAGGGCAGAGTAACCCTGCCAAAATTGTGCTCGTTTCGGTGAACGCCCCCGGGCTGTTGTAGGTGGGTGCAGCACGATGAAGTGATCTTGCTCTAACGCCGCGCAACCGCAGAGGTTCGTGGGATCCTACCCTTTCTTCGGTCCAACCGTGCCACATTGCTCCCCACCACAGTGGGTTAGGGTGCTAGGTAAAGAGCGCCAAAGATTGAAGAACATACCTGAAGGAGCGCGCCGCATGACACCATCGCTACGGCTACCCATCCAATGCGCTTGTACAGAACTCGCCGCTTGTTAAGTGCGAGCCGAGTTTCGTTCCTCAAAGAGCCAACGACGAACTCCATTCCGTTCGGCGTGACAATTTCGAACGGCACGCCGAACCGAAATAATAAGATCGCGCCTACCCATGCTAAAACGACCCCAACCGAGTTCAATATTGCCAACAGCATGATGACCTCCTTTTAATTTGAAGTCATATGTCAGGTTCATAAAGGGCCGCAAGCCATTTCCAATTGTGACTAGGGCGCCAGGAAACGAAGCCAGAGGTGGAGTTGCCCCATAAAAACCGGACAGGATCAGATTTCTGTTTGACGGTCTAATCCGGCAGGCTAACGGCCAGCAGTTCGACCAGATGGCCCTTGGCGAAGAGAAGGCCGGTCCATCCTATTTCGAGAGCGATGGCGGTCATGAGCCCCGGCTATCGGCTTCCAGCCGAGCCACGATCTTTGCCATCCTGCGGCAGAAGAGGGCCAGTCTCGACCAGCTACAGGCCGCTTTCGGCTCTGATGATCCGATCGATTTCCTGCACGCGCTGCTAGGTCACCGGTCCCTTCCCAACAGGGCGACGACTGTCTTCATCACCGATTTGCTGGGAAAGCTGTACTCTCAAGGCTGAGTAAATGGCCCAAAGAAGTGATCAGGGCGTGCATCCTCTGCGTACTTAGAATGAACCATCTGACGGAAAGCTGGCGATTTGATTGAGGAGCCTCGACCAGCGCTCGGCCTCCTCCTTTGGCAGCTTCCAAAAGACGAAGAACCTGCCATCGACCTCAATTTCAGCCGGACCGGCGGTTCTGGCATCAATCACATGCCAAGATCCGTCTTCATGCGGCGATAGATGATACCTTGAGAGGCTATCCATTGTCCGAGTATACCATCGCTACAACCTTTTAGTCAGGGTGATGGGTGGAAAGCACCAAAGATTGAAGAGTATACCTGAAGCAGCGCGCCGGATGACACCATCGCTAGGGCTACCCATCCAATACGCTTGTACAGAACTCGCCGCTTATTAAGTTCGAGCCGAGTTTCGTTGCTCAGAGAGCCAACAACGAACCCCATTCCGTTCGGCGTGACAATTTCGAATGGCACGCCAAACCGAAATAATACGATGACGCCTACCCATGCTGAAACGACCCCAACCGAGTTCAATATTGCCAAAAGCATGAAGACCTCCTTGAGTTCCGGGACCAGACCTTACGAAAAAAACCTTGAACTCCGTCATGGCGTTCAAGGTTTTCAGTTACATGTCAGTACTTTTCGGTCCGGTCATGTCGGCCAATCACGGACAGCCTGTCGGTAACGTCTCAATATGAAACGAAACTGAAAAGCGGTAGTAACTTCATTGGGCGCCGACTATATTTCAATCCGACCACTATCTTTTCCACCACACCAGCCACGACGTGATCAGGGTGATGGGTTAAAGATCAGCTTCATCATCAATCATTTGTTCCGGGTCGGAAACAACCTGACCAAGCGACCTTTGCCACAGCGCCTCAACCTTTGTAGTCTGCTCTGGCGTAGGTTCTCGCCCATTAAGAGCCCGAACCCAATCTTGATGAAGACGCTCCGCCTGATCTGCCGACAGATCGTTTATGCGCTTCTAGGTCACATGAGAGCCTTTGTGATCGGGGCGGGGCTGCCAGAATAGAGGGATTCGGAGTGGATGGCGTTGAACTGTCTGTAACTTGCAACCCCCATTAAAAGGGTTTGTATGGCCCGTACATTCGTTCGAGAAAGTCCATGCTCGACTTTACGTTGCATTCAAGCCTGTCGTTCACACATTTCACCGAATAATTTTCGCTGTAAATTATACAGCCGAAACCAACGAGAAAGAAAACACACATTGCAACCACCATCCACTTTTGCTCGTTATTCAGTTTCGCCATTTGTTTCTCCATTTAACGAGAGTTGGTGGGGGGAGCTCGCGAAGACCAAGTGCTATATATGATTGGGGGGATGGGCCCAGTCTTGCCCACGCTGCACTGCTATTGTCCGACCGAACAGTCGTTAAATAGAACTACGAACGGCAAGAAGACCATACAGGGGAGCAACCCGTTCGAGACATACGGAAAAAGACGCTGGCGAATTTTGCTTTCACCGGCTCTGTGCTTGCGAATAGGGCCGAATGGTCCTTCCCCCTTTGCTCGGAAGTAACGGTATCCTATCAACGTCCAAATCAAGAGTTCGAAGCTTACGACCGATGCCCCAGCAAAAAGACGGTTAGGAAAGCTTACTGTACAGGCAACAAGGCTGCGTCCGAGATCCTGCCCAGTGCTTATGTAAAAAGCCAGTTCCACCGGCAGCAGCGAGAGACCAATTACCAGCATAAACAGAACCGCTAACCCTCTGCCGTTTGAGTAATTGGAATATTTCATAACATAAATTTCGAAAGCATATCTAACCTGCTTGAACACCACATTCAACCTTGATGATCAATCCATAGGTGGCGTCGAAAAACAGCCATTCCTTTTGGAAAGCGGGCGAGGGCTCGCTAATTGTTATCAGCAGCAGTATAGCTGGCATGCGTCAGTCCCCGTTTTTTTCCAAGACCATGGACGATGGCCTCGAATGCCAACGCCTCTGTGGCGTCATTGAATCCGATTGCAAATGTCCCTTTGTTTAAAAGTGGCATGACCGTCAAATACCCCCAACGGCGATACCGCGGCATAATGACAACATACACTGCAACTGCCCCTTTAAATATGCGCCAACCTCCGGAGAGACGAAACAACCATGACAACAATCCAACGCGTGGTCCTTGCAAGCAGGCCCAAAGGCGCTCCCACCTCCGAGAACTTCCGACTGGAGAGCGCCGAGCTTGCCGACGCTGCCGAAGGCGAGGTCACACTCAAGGTTCTTTACCTCTCGCTGGATCCTTATATACGCGGCCGGATGAGCGACGCCAAATCCTACGCGGCTCCCACTCCTGTCGATGGCACCATGGAGGGTGAGACCGTTTGCGAGGTGGCGCGCTCCCGGCATGCCGACTTCAAGCCCGGAGACATCGTGAGTTCCCGTACCGGATGGTGCACGGGTGCCGTGATGAGAGCCGACGCGATCCGCCATGTCGACACGAAAGGCGCACCCATCAGCACCGCGATCGGCGTCCTTGGAATGCCGGGCTTTACGGCCTATTCCGGCATGAAGGTCATCGGTCGCCCCAAAGAGGGGGAGACCGTCGTGGTCGCTGCCGCATCGGGTCCGGTTGGCTCCATGGTCGGACAGCTCGCAAAGTTGGCAGGCGCGCGGGTTGTCGGCATCGTCGGCGGACAGCAGAAACTGGAATACGTCCGCGACGGGCTGGGCTTCAACGCAGTCGTCGATCACCGTTCAAAGGATTTCAAGACGGACCTGGAGCTTGCCTGCCCGAAGGGCATCGACGTCTATTTCGAGAATGTCGGCGGACCTGTCTGGGAGGCGGTCATGCCACTTCTGAACATGTATGCGCGCGTTCCGGTTTGCGGTCTGGTGGCCAACTACAATGGAGCGGCGGCTTCAGAGCAAGACAATGTGCCGGCGATGATGTCGGCCATCCTGAGACGGAGCCTGCTGATCCGTGGGTTTATCCAGACCGAGTTCGTCGTCGAACATTATGCGGCGTTCGAGGCCGAGATCGGTCCCATGGTTAACTCCGGTCGGATCAAGTATCGCGAAGACGTCGTCGAAGGACTGGAGAACGCTCCCGAGGCATTGATCGGGATGCTGCAGGGGAAGAATTTCGGCAAGCTGCTGGTAAAGGTGGCAGACCGATCGTCGAAGGGGTGACTGGCGCTTGCGGCAAGCCTCAAATCAGACCAGGAAAGACATCTAAGGGGACCGACAGGTTCCCGCCGCTAGCCTCCATAGGATCATCTCCCACGGTCAGCCAGCTTTGGGCTTCCTGCCCGGTCTCAGTGTTGCCTGGTGCTCCAACGACACTCACTTTGATAGCCAGCCAACCCGGATCGACGGAATTGTTCAAGAGCTGCGGACAGCGGCGGCCAACCGTTGGTGCCAATGCGGCGATCTACAGTTCGGTTACCGCCTAGGCTCGAGACGAATGTCTTGCCGTCCCATCGATCGTCGGAGGTCGACATCTCGACCTCCGCCCCGAGACAGTGCTGGCAATAGCGTTCCAACGGTGTCCTTGACCCAGACCCTGGAGCGGCATCACAGCTAGCGGTAGGCATCGCTGATCGCCTTGGTTCCGAATGCCTGGCGGCGCGCAATGCGCACTGAATAAGGAGCGCTGCGGCCTCCTACGACAGACGCAACCATCAGAGCGGTCACACCATCCTCATCGACATCCCACCGTCGATAACGATGGTCTCTCCGGTCATGAACTCATTGCCGATAAGCTGGACGATGACGTCGGCGACATCCTCGGGCCTACCTTCACGCTTCAATGGGATCCGGTTTGCAATGTTGTTCGCTTTCGCGATGTCGGTCATGCCGTCTTGAAACGGTGTCCGGATAATTCCGGGCGCAACGCAGTTCACCCGGATCCCCTCGGCGGCGTGGTCGCGCGCAAGCGCGCGGGTCATCTGAATGAGGGCGGCCTTGACGACCTGATAGGCGGTGTTGCCCGGACATCCACGCAGAGCAGCCGCTGACGAGAGGAGAACCACCGCGCCGCCCCGCGCGGCCAACGAAGGGTGTGCTGCCCGGAACAGATGGAAGGCGGAGTGGACATGGACGTCGAAGGCGTCGGTCCAGTTTTCGGCAGGCATATCGACGGCAGCGCCAGGGGCCGGGCCGCCGGCACAATGGACGACGCTGTCGATCCGGCCGAATTCGGACATGGCCATCGAACAAATTGCGTTGGATGCTTCCGGATCCCGCATGTCCCCCGTAACGTGCAGGACGCGGATGCCAACTTTCTCACCCTCGGCAACCAGCTCCGCAAATCGCGCGCTGGCAGTTCGCGAGTTGATGACCAGGTTCGCGCCCCTGCCAATCAGTTCCCTGGCCGTCGCATAGCCGATCCCCGAGGTACCCCCGGTAACGATCGACGTCGTTCCTCTGATGTCCAGCATGCTTTCTCACCCTAGCGTAATGACACGAATTCGGTCTTCCATTCCAAAGGCCATATTCCGGATTGTTGCCCTCAAGACGTGAACTTGCGTCCACTGAGCGAAGCTGCGCCCTTGCAGCTGTCCGATATATCTGGATCTCGGAGGCGATCATAGGCAAAAACCCCTTGCGACGACGGCAACCGCGTCACGCATGTTGCCCGACTGGCCGGAGGCGTGGAGGAGCCGCCTTTGAGCGGTAAGGTCTGCTGTAGCGCGAAGGCGCGAGGGTTTTCGATCAGGCGGGATCATACGAAAAGGCGAAAAACTGGCGCGGTCCGGCCTGCGTGAAGCGCAATTGGCCAACGGGCGTCAGCCTCTCACCAAGTGCGACATGAGCGGCAAAATCTGGCATCAAAAGGCTGCGCCATCTGGGTCAATGACATCCCTTTCGTCTTCTTTCGTCTCATGATCCTGCGTTTCCCGCCTGCGGAGTTTCGCGGCAAAGGATTTTCCGCGTTTCGGCAACTGTTCGGCGGCCAACGCCAGACCCTGATCGTCCTTGCGTATGTCAAGGAGGTCGGCCAGGCGCTCGACGAGCCCCATGGCGACGAGAACATCGGCAAGCGTACCGATGCCGACACCCCTATCGCCTTTTTCAAGCCTTGCGACGGTACTGGGAGACGTGCCGGCGCGAGCTGCGAGATCAGACACGGTGATGCCGCGGCGTAAACGTGCGTTGCGCAGGTCGTACCCCAGTCTTTCAAGCGCCGATTTGGACTTTGGCGAGGCCAACGCAATTCTCCGCATATGACCGATATAGCTTTATTATCAGTCATATATGATATTTACTACCCTCTTCAAGCGAGAGGAGATGATAGCTGAGGCGGTATAGACAGGGGCAATGCCAAATCACATGGGCAACGTGCTGCAACTCACCTTCGAAAACGCCAGGCGGTTGCGATAAACCCCTCCTGCATCGGTGCGATCAGGCGGACGGGATAGGTAGGCGGATGATCGTTCTCACGGCCGGACACCTCGACGGAGGTGGCGAGATCGCGATGTTACGATGAGAGTGCAAATCTTCTCAAGCCAGCCTTACCCTGCCAAAATGGCGATTGGTTCGGTGGACACCGCGGGACTGGGGATAGAGGCTTTAACAGGTGAGTTGAGTTAAGTGGGCGAATGGACACCGTTCACAAAGATCAACGCATCCCTTGAGGCGGTCTTCATCGACGAGAACGGACGGGGCTCTGGCGTGCGTCGATGGAAACCCCCACATATGATCCACGTCAACCGGTGCGCCTCCACAAAGAAACCCATGTGGTGGGCGTTCGATCGGGTACATACCACGCGAGTGTGTGCGATTGTATCGTCGCCGTTGGAACGCCCCTGCCGCCTGGGGAGGGTGTGGCAAGCCTTTTTCTGTTAAGCCACGCTCAACAAAATCGTGACTTGCAACAACACAAAGTATCCGTGACTATTAGCTTGCTGGCCCTGGAGTGTCGTTTCGCTCCGCGTGACCCCCCTAGCAATCCGGAGGCCAGCACCCCCCGCTCTGCAGGCATTGATGAGGGCCAAGGGCCGACGAATAACGTCCAACTCGGCCCACCAAGCCCCTACGTCTGTCACCACCGGATCAAACACGACTGTTTATATGCAGAGTTGCGATGACCGAAAATCGCGAGGCTTATGGGACGCAAGGAAGCCGCAGATTTTTGAGGTCGACGACAATCGGCGCGATGATCGCACCCACTGAGGTCAGCAGCAACCTCCTGTAGGGAAGTCCTGGATACGGGGCCGCGAGATTGGGACAATCTTCAAACCCCTTTGTCTGGACGCTTCCACGAGATGGCTCGCTGGGCGCCGCACGGTGGGGCTTCTGCGGGCGGTTTTGATCGTGACAGTCGCGTTGAAGCCGCAAGCTTATTCCATTCCTTTGCAGCGTGGCAGGACGAGACGAGGGCAAGATTTCGCTCAATTGCCGCCTCTTTCAGATGCCTAAACTCTTGGAAATACACGGCACTGGCGGCTGGGTCGTGGCGTTGCACGGCAACATAGCCGGAACGGTGAAACGCCACCAACACCTCTTAAAGCTCCGGCCGTTCGGGGGCGGGGCGCCCAACGTCTGGCGACTTCTCCAGCCGCTGGAATTGCCGCTCGATGGCCCGGCCGGCGCGTTGGGCTGCTTCCGGTGTCTTGGCTGCCAGGAGGCGACGGCTCCGCTCCAAGCCTTGGACCGCGCCTTCCGTGATGATGACTTATGGCACTCGGGCGCCGCCTGTTCGTCATCGGTGCCCCAGGTGCTTAGCCAGTTACCGACTTCCGTGACGGTCAAGTGTGGGCCGGTTTCCTGACAGGCCTTCCGGGACGCCAAAGCTTCCTGCTGGACGCGCGTTTTGAGGCCGTCATCGATGTTAAGCAACGTTGCCACGCCTTTGACCCTCCTATCACCTGGTAATGCCTGGTGATAACACGTCCCTGCTTGCCTGCTGTCTATTTATCTAGAGCGCGCCGATCGGTTCGACCGGAGTCCTGTCCCAAGCAAGAATGCTGGCAAACACAGCAGGATGCTCATTAGCCGCAGGCACTTTTATCTACACGCCCGAGTGTCTCGATCGGAAACTGATACGCGCTGGACCTCAATTGAGCTTAAATGAACATCTAAGGATTATTAAAATTTTCGCGTTAAAAGACATTTAGTGGTACATAACGCGAATATTTTATCGGAGCGACGCGAACCATGGGTACGAACTTATCTAAGGTGATTGATGACTTTGAACGCTCGGGTAAGCTAAACGTACGAGCGCCCGACCTGCGGGCTGCGCTTCCTGGCGTTACCGACGAGGGACTGCGTAAGGCCATACTCCGTCAACAGCGGCTGGGTCGCCTCGCGGGAATCTCTCGAGGTTCGTCACATTGGTTGATCGTCCCTCTACAAAATGCCGCGATGGGAGCGCCTCCACTCGAATCCTGGCTACATTAATATTTGAACAAGACACTCATGACGCCGTACTACGTGGCAATGCTCAGTGCGGCAGAACTCTACGGGGTCTCTCCATATGCCATTATGGTGACTCAGGTCATGGTGCCGGAGCGACGGCGAGCCGTGGCAGTCGGCCGTCATCGAGTTGAATTCCAAACGCGATCGCGATTGGATGAAATGCCGACTGGATGGCACGAGACATCAGACGGGCGCTTCAAGGTCAGTACACCGGAGCTGACGGTCCTCGATATAATACAGCACGAGAGCATGCTGGGCGGCATTCCCCGGGTGCGGGAGGTTCTGCATGGCATGTGGATGCACTGCTCAAAGGATGCGGTCGCCAAAACTCTCGACGCCGTGAACAATGTGTCTCTCGCTCAGCGCCTCGGAGCCTTGATGGAAATGGATGGGCAGGACGAGCTGTCACTGCCTGTTGAGCGTTGGCTCAAGAAGCGGCCTCTGCAGATCGTTCCATTGACTGGAGGCAGACAGACGGTTGACAATAAGTCTGTGTCGCAATTCGTGGACCATAGATTTAAAGTGCGGATCGCTGCAAATATCGGGAATGCAAACGCGTGATGATCCAATCCCATCTGACCGCCTGGCAGAACTATGCACCGTGGCCCAAACCCAGCCAGGTCGAGCAAGACCTCCGTCTAGCGCGCGGGGTCGCCGCGATCTTCGCTGATCCCATACTGCGGGAATCTCTGGCAATGCGCGGTGGTACGGTCCTTCACAAAGCGCATCTCGCTCCTGCCGCGCGATATTCTGAAGACATCGATCTAGTTCTCGTCAAGCCCATGGATCAACAAACCTTGGACGAACATCTCAGGCGAGTTCTCACCCCCGAACTCGGTCGGCCATCCAACTCTTTGATAGGAAATGCGCGGCTGGCAATCCGAAATGCGATGCGCCCGTCGAAGATACTTCGCACTGCCTACGGGTTTGTGCCGCTGGGATTGAACCGTGAACAGATTATCAAAGTTGAGGTCAACCTCAATGAAAGCGCCTCACTCTATCCGTTGGTGGACGTGCAGGTGGCCAAACTGGACGACGACGGCGATATGGTGCACGCAACTGTACGTTCCTACGATATCGACGAAATGCTGGGCACCAAGACAAGAGCGCTTATCAGGCCGAGCGTAGATCGGCACGTGGAGAGACGACTAGGAGGACGAGCCGCACTCAAACGAAAAAGCCCATCTTAGATCTACTGCTGACGGTTTCTGACGCGGCGACGATCTATCGATCCGTCGAAGCGACCGCCCTGCGCAGCATTGCACCCCACCGGGTTCGATGCCCAGGCGCCTGCTCAAGATGGCGGCTGGATCAGGCAGCCGCCTGCACGTCGAACTCGAAATGAATCCGGTCATAGGGAAAGTCCACGCCGGCCGCCGCGCGATCAATGACGCCGGCAATCACGAGTGTCGTCACATCCTTGTGGACGGCTTGCACATCGCGGCCGACACGGCGGGCGACCTCCCGGATCGCCAGCGGTCCTTGTCCTGCCAGCGTTTTTACGATCGCCAGCCGCGACGGGGCAAGAACCCGGTGCATGTCATCGTAACTGGCAAAATTAATCGAGGGCGTGACAGGTTCGGCCGAGCCCTCCAGCGCCTCGCGTCCCGCGTTGACAAACCGGGCCTTGGCATCGGACATCGTGCCGAGCCTGACAATCAAAGTCCTCATGCCAGTATCCTTTCCATGTCCGCCTGAAAGGCATCGAACAGCGCTTCCAGATCTGTGAACTCTATCTTTTCTTCAAGTCCGCCAATGGGGCGATGCTCACCCTTGCCACGCTCATTGTCGTATCGAAGGACGCACTCTCCATCCGCGACGAGCGCCAGCCGGTATTTGAACGGGTGGATGCTTTAAAGGACCGGCGCTGGCAAACGCCAGAGAACGACCTTGAAAAAGGCCTTGTCATTGACGACGGTTCCGGCTTTCTCACGCAGCACGGCATTCATGTTGTTGTTATTGATAAAAATGCTTTCCGTTGTTGTCAAGAACAACAGTTTGCGGCGGGGTTCGATGCCACGGCGCGCGCTTCCGGGGTGACGGAAACATGAAGGAATGGTCGTGACAGCTGCGATTTCCGCTTCTTTTGCGCCATCATCGCTTTTCTGCGATCCAAAATCGGCACCTGGGCCGCTTCGGTCCCGTCCATCCAGGCCATCGTATAGGTATGCTGGCAGATCCGTTGCATCTTGTCGGCCAAGCGGCTGCGTCGACCAAGCGACTGACCTTGCTGGCTCACGCTGCCTTCGAGGCAGGAATTGTTCCCGCCAAGGTGGGGTTCGATGCGAGCGCTGACAGTCTGCATGTCGGTCATCTTCCTCCGATCATGACGCTACGGCTGCTTCAGCGGGCCGGCCACAAGTCGGACAACCTGATTGGTGGCGGAACCACGGTATCGGCGACCCGATTTCGGAACCAAGTCGGCCACCTGGAGCGAAAAAAACAATTTCGACGTCGAATTTGAAGGCCTGATGGAAGGCGCGTCCGACGAGGGTGAAGCCTGATAACCCGGTCGAAAACCCCTGATAGTTGCCATCCGTGCCGACGCATCCGCAACGGCGTTTCGCTCACCGACACCATGCCCCTGTCGCCAGGGGACAGGCCTTTGACGGTGGCTCAAGCAGCGGCCTCGCCGCTGAAACCGGCGCTCGTTGAGGCTCGAGCGGTCAATATTCTGGCTTGATTAGGACCTGGCTCTGCCGCCGCTATGGCGATCCGTTTCGGCCGGACGGCGATGACAGCGGCTCGTCACGGGCGTATCGTCGTCTTTGGTATGAGAGCGTCATAGAGTGGCTCTATCCAGTGCCGATTAGCGATATCGTAGGCGCTGAAACTGCTCTCGAACTGCCAATACGACCATGCGAAGTGGTCGCTTTCCGCCGTTCGAGCCACAGCCGAAGTCCAGGCAACCCTAGCCGCCATATCGGCCTTGTCGTAGCTGCCGAATTCGCCAAGGAGGATGGGACGATCATGGGCTTTCGACCAGGCAGCGATGGTCGAAAAATTCCGCACTATCGTCTGGTGATCGGCGTCGGTACCCCATGGCACACCGATCAGCCGCTCGCGGCTCGGGACGGTCCATGTCGCGCCCTGGTGCGTGAAGGGGAAAGGGTCATAGTAGTGGACGGTCACGATGATGTTTCGATCGGTGGTCGGCAGGACCAGCGCGTCCAGGGAATGGAAATTGTTTGAGTTGGCCGGTCCAATCACCACGCCGCGCGTCGGGTTCGTCTGCCGGATGAGTGCGAGCGTCTCTGAAAGCAGTCCGTTCCAGAGGTCCGGTGTCATTGCCCTGTTGGGCTCGTTCAGAATCTCGAAGAGGACGGACGCCGGAGCATTCCGGTAGCGAGGCGCTATCTGCCGCCAAAACGCAAGGAGCTTGGTGCGGCATTCGTCGACATCTCTGCCGCAGAATTGGAAATCATGCTCATCCAGAATGACCAGCAGGCCAGCCTCGGTCGCGTGCTCGATAACGGAATCGAGCGTTTCGAGCCATTTCGGATCGAGTTTGTCCGCAGCATCCATGTGTGTGAAGGCTTGGAGGTTGACCCGGATGTGCTGGAAGCCGCTAGCGTGGAGCATCTTGTCGTCGCCTGGCTGGAAATGCGCCTTGCTCGGGTCTTTCCAGATGGGGTCGTAGCCAAGGACATTGATGCCTCGCCCCAGCTGCTGGACCAGTTGGTCGGCATGTCCGGCCTGACCGGCGACGATGTTGCCCGCGGATGTGGCAAGAAGAACCAAAGCGAGAAAAATCCGCATGTGCTTTTCCTTGCGATCGGCCGCCCATTTCGATGGCAGATGCCGGATTCTGACGCCGGCCGCGATTGTCTGGCCATGCGATCTCACGTCGGCGTTTCACTCACGTACGATATCGGGACATCTCGACTAGATCAGGGCGGGACGCCTCAATGTCTCACTCGAAATCTGGCGGGCGGTGTGCCTCAGTTGGGTTTCGTTGGCGGATCCCAAAGCTCATCGGCCTTGCCCTCCACGAACCGCCAGCTGTCGAACCAGGTCGTGGTGTAGGACTTCGAAGGGGCTTTTGCGTCCTTCACCTCTCCTGGATAGCTGACGGCGACGACCGAGACGATCTTCGTTTTCATCTTGTCGGGAATGGCAGACGGCTGCGTGTTGAGGACTTTGGTGAAGTCGTCGATAACGCTTTGGCGACCGGAGACGGCCGAGCAGGGACGCGATCGCGTGTATTGGGCCCGTCTCAGACCGCTAGCGACAGCTATCGGCGACCTGCCGCAATTGAATGCTCTGGTGGCAGCCTTCCGTGTTGCGAACGGGAAGGGTGGATTGATCGCTACGAGCTTCGACGGATGGGGAAATGCAATTCTTCCTTCCCTGCAACCCCGTCTTCGCTGCCTGGGATGTGGAAACAAGCAAGCAAACCGCTGGATTCTAGGGCAGCTACCGCGTTGATCGATTTTCTTCCACATCCTCAACGATGTCGAGGAGCCTGTCGTGCAATTCTGAACCCTCGTAATGGGCCTGAATGGCTTTGCTGTTTTCCATCGTTGCAACGATCACGGGCTTTCTACGGGAATTATCGATGAGAACGGCTTCATCGACCACATGAAGGGCTCGGGGTAGGTTTTCAAACGCCGCTTCGTAGCGTCGGATGATTGCCTCCTCTGGAATGTCGTGACCGCCGTCGGCTACGCGAAACCGCACGCGCTCGACGTTCCGCGTCGCGGTATCCAGGCATACGAAGATCATGTTGACCAGGAAGCCAGCTTCTTTGGCTCGCTCGATGACCTTGATCGAATGCTCGCTGCTGAGAGTGGTTTCGAAAACGAAATCTGCCTTCGTGGCAATCAACTGGTTAATGCGCGTGATCGCTATCCGGCCAGCCTTTACCCGGTTTGCGCTTTCTGCCAACCCTTGAGGCAAGCTCTTCTGGATTTCGTCCGTGTTCACGAAATCGCCAGCGGGACGATACTTCTCATATATGGAGGATTTACCGGAGCCGTTGGGACCCGCCAAAATCGTGCATATCGGCTTTGGCATGGAGAGCTAACCAGCCGCTCTCTTCTTCCTGCCCCTACCGAGGTTTGTCCGCAAATGCGCGCGCTTCATGTCACGAAGCTTGCGAATTTCGGTTCTAGAAGGGAGAGGGGTAGGCGTGGGAGGGAAATCGAACGTCTCTCCTTCGATGGCTGGTTGCCAGGACGGAACGACGCCGAGGACTTCGCCGCGCTTTTCAGCGTCGGAGCCGATTTCCTCGATAGCTTTCCATCGTTCTTTGAGCGATTCCAGCAGCATTCAATACCCTTAGTTCAATCCGAGACGACCTTAGCAGCTGTCGGCCTTAAACTCCATCGTCTTCGACGACGCGATAAACGTCCGCATTGCCCTGCTTTTCCGAAGGCCCTTGAAAGCCGCATACCTCCGTTTCTGGTCAGTGGTCCACGCACGATACTCGATTTCGGCAATAAGGATAGGCGCGATCCACACTACTTTGCGCTTGTCGGAGGATGGAAGTGGCGGCTGCTTCTTTTTCCATGGCAGCCGATCGATGGAGGTCCTCAGATCTACAGCCTGTCGCTCATCAAATCTGGTTTCCACGCTGCCCACGCAGACCAGGTCGTCGCCTCGATACGCCGCCAGTAGCAAGGAGCCAAATCCGCCGCGTGCGGACATGACGGTTCGTAGCCCACAATTGAGCTCGACCCGATCGCCGCTCCGGCCGCTGAGGTCAGCTTGCGCGAGGCGATCGTCCTTGCGGTTTTCGACATCCGATCACAACGGGCGTGGTCCAGTCGCATGAGGCGGAGAGACCGGCCCTGCTCGACCTCCCGGATCGCCAGCGGTCCCTGGCCACACGATCTCACGTCGGCGTTTTAACTCACAAACGATATCTGGACATCTCGACCAGATTCAGGTCTGGCCCCCTCAGTGTCTCGCTCGAAAACTGACGGGCGGTGTGCCTCAGTTGGGTTTCGTTGCCGGATCCCAATGCTCATCGGCCTTGCCGTCCACGAACCGCCAGCTGTCGAACCAGGTCGTGGTGTAGGACTTCGAAGGGTCCTTTGCATCCTTCACCTCCCTGGGATAGCTGACGGTGACGATATCGCCTTCGGCGACGACCGAGACGATCTTCGTTTTCATCTTGTCGGGAATGGCAGACGGCTGCCTGTTGAGGACTTTGGTGAAGTAGTCGATGACGCCCTGGCGGCCGGAGACAGCGTTCGGGTTGTGCTGGAGGTAGCGCGCGGTCAGGTATTTGTCCGCCATCTCCCAATGATTGGCCTCGAGCAGCACCTTCACAATGTTGTAGGCAGCCTGCTTGTTGGTGTTCAATTTCGGGTCGCTGCTCGTAAACAGCGCGTCCGGGTTGTCGGTGCCCACGACGGCCTCCTGTGCTGAAACGGTGTGTGCCAGGCCCATGATGGCTGCAGCAATGAGAAAGCGCTTCATGTCAAACTCCGGTCAGTTATCAACGTCACGGCACATTATAGGTGGCCGGATCGCTCGAAAAGTAGGCATGTTGCCCACCCATAGGAAGCAATCAGTAACCGAGCCTGGAATTTCCCCTTCGAAGCGGTCCGGTGCAACGCTGTTGGGAGATGTCACTCGTTTACGACTTACCTGTTCTGTCCAAGCCCTCTCCACATAAGGGTCCAACGATCTTCTGGGCTACGGCGACCCGGTCCGTGCGCCATTCCACGTCCTCGGTCGTCAACTGGTAGCGGGAGGAGGAGTGTGCCTCGACGCAGGCGCAGGACAGCAGCTCGAAACGGCGACGCCCCACGCAAGGCTCCTGTGCCATTCGGCGATCGTCCCTCCCACGCGTCCTGACGATGGCCGTATCGCTTACGGAACACCGCCGCTCAGCGCGCGCTGCGCGGTATCGCATTGAGACGAAATGCATGGCTCGCCGCTTCTGATCACGCCGGTCGGCGGGCAGGTCTCATGTCCAGATTGACCGCCAGGGCGACAATGAACCCTGTCGATCCGCAGCCCTGGCTTTCAGACGAGCTTGCCCGCCCCGCCGACCATCCCCACCAGCCGGGCCGACGAGCTGCTGCGCTGACACTGGAAGGCGGAAAGATCCACTATCACGGGGGCGACGTAAACAGCGTTTGAAACAGCTGCTTTGAGCGCTCCACGCCCTCATCCGTCAAGATCACTGACTTCGCCTTGTTGACCGGGTCCCCGATCATCCCCTTCTTGAACAGCCGATCCATCGTGCCCCAGTCAAAACCCTTCCAAGCACGACCCTCATGCAGCGTTAGCCACAGCAGCGCCAAGACCGCGTTGTCAATTTTATCTTCGTCTATATCCATCGGGGAATGATAGCCAAAGCCGGCTTGCTTGAAAACCAGTCTGGCTGCCGCCTCCGCCCCATACTTGCCATCCCCTCCCGGGTCCCGCTTCGGGAGCACACGGGAAACAGGATGCTGATCCACCGATCTGAGCCATCCCTGATGCGGTCCGTCCTCGCACCGACGCCGACGATGACGGTCATCAGAGGAACCATCGAGGCTTCTTACTTCATCGCGGCCAGGGCGGCGTGTATCTGGGCAACGACAGCCGCGCCTTCTCCCACGGCGGCGGCAACCCGTTTGGTGGATCCGGCTCTGACGTCTCCTATTGCAAAGACGTTGGGCAGGCTCGTCTCAAGCGGGAATGCCGCCCGCCCGCCGGCAGCATCGGAAAACCTGCCGGTGCAGATGAAGCCGTGTTCATCTGTCTCGACATGGTTGCGGACCCACGCCGCGTTCGGATCCGCGCCGATGAAGAGGAACATATGCCGCATGGATATTCGACGTTCACGGGCGGTCTGCCTGTCTTTCAGGATTGCCCCGCATAGGAGACGCTCGCTATCGGCTTCGAGCCCAACCACCTCGCACGTCGTATGGATCTCGACGTTCGGCAGGGCGGCGATCCGGTCGATGAGATAGCTTGACATCGTCTCTTCGAGCTTCCGCCTGACGATCAGGCACAGCTTCTTGACCTGTGGCGCAAGGAAGACAACCGCCTGGCCGGCGGAGTTCCCTCCGCCAATGAGGGCGATTTCCTCGCCGGCGCATAGCCGCGCTTCGATGGCGGACGCCCAGTAAGAGATGCCGGCGCCCTCAAAGCTGTCGATGCCTGAGATGTCCGGACGACGATAGCGCGCACCGGATGCAATGACGATGGTTCGGGCAGCAACGGTACGGCCGTCCGTCAATGTAAGGGCATGGAGCGCGCCCGGACCCGATTTCGGAACCAAGTCGGCCACCTGCAGCGGAAAGGCAATCTCGACGCCGAATTTGAGGGCCTGATTGAAGGCCCGCCCGGCGAGGGCGAAGCCTGAGATGCCGGTCGGGAACCCCAGATAGTTCTCGATCCTTGCGGACGCACCCGCCTGGCCACCCGCGGCCCGTTCGTCGAGGACGATGACGCTCAGGCCTTCCGATGCGGCGTAGACGGACGCGGCAAGACCCGCGGGGCCGGCGCCGACAATCGCCACGTCATAGACCATGCCTTCCTTGAGATCGGGCGTGATGCCGAGACACAGGGCAGCGTCGCCATCCGTCGGGTTTCTGAGGACGGTTCCATTGGGGCAGACCATGAGCGGCAGCTCCGAGGCAAGGATGCCCAAGCGTTCGACCAATGCGCGCCCTTCCGTGTCTAAGGTGGCGTCGAGCGTGACATAGGGGAAGGCCACACGCGACAGAAATCCCTCGAGCCTTGTCAGTGACGGTTGGCCGGGCGTGCCGACGAGCACGGACCCCGAGCCTCCGGCACTTATCAGCGCCACGCGGCGAAGGATGAAGGCGCGCATGATCAATTCGCCGATGTCCGCCGACCCGATGACCAGCGCACGCAGATGCGCTCCATCGAAGGCAACCGCACTGCACCCATCGGGACCAGCTTTGCCATCTACCAATATAGGACGGCCCGAAAGCTGGCTGACTTCGCCCGATATCTGCCCGGTGCGATGCGTTGTGAACTGCGCGCGCCGCGTCAGGCCATCATGGCGAAACGTCTCGATCGCTCCGTCAAGGACGAGCCAGGCGGGCACGTTGTGGTCACCGACCGAGAAGACTTGTTCGCCGGGCGCGAACCGTGTTGGCTCGCCGATGGAGAAACGCTTTGCCGTCTCCATCTGTAGCGGCGAGAGCACAGGAAGCATCTGATATTCACGGGAGCTGAAATCGGTCGTCACACGCCTCTCCTCAAGGTTTGAGCGGGTCACGATCGACCCTAGGTAGACATGGAAAGCCTGCCGAATTCCAAGAGGTTCAGCAGCTTAACCCCCGTCTGGGGCGAAGACCCCATTTTATAAAATCAATGGCGTAGTCAAAGTCGGCGTTCCGCCTTTTCCGGGCCTTTTCCGCCAATACTTTCCCGGTCGTCTTGCGTCCAGGGAGGCGCGCAGGGAGCCGGAAAAACGAAGCGAGCGAGGAGACAGAGCGTCTTGATTGGTTTTAGGGTGAAATGAAGCGTAGGGCCATTCCAAATTCCATTCCAACTGAAGAACGGGAATTGCGAAAGTTTCATCCGGGCGTCGCGCGCCGATGATGTGAAACTCGATGATTTAGCCATTCAGTGTCTCCCCTTGCTTCGACTAGGCTTGCGGCTACTATGTTTATAAATCGAAATATTCCCGATCGGGAATTTCTGGCGGACGGGTATGCTAAATTTGAGCGGAATTTCCCGATCGGGAATATGCTGTAGACAAAAGGCCGATTTTCTTGCTATTTTCCCGATCGGGAAATAAAATGGCAAAACAAGTTAGCAGTCCAGCCGAGATCGGCGCCCTGATCCGCAGCACACGCAAGGCGCAAAACTTGCGGCAGGACGAGCTTGCTGGCGTTTCTGGCGTCGGCCTGCGGTTTATCGTCGATCTCGAAGCCGGCAAACCGACAGCACAGATCGGAAAGGTCTTGCAGGTTTTACAAACGCTCGGTTGTTCGATTGATATTCTAGCCCCAGGTGAACGTAGAAAATGACGGTAAGGGTCCTTAACGTCTGGTGGAATGGTCGCATTGTCGGACAGTTCACCCAAGATCAGCACGGCGACATTGGCTTCGCCTACGCCGAAGCTTGGCTTGAGGACGAAAAGGCACTTCCGCTTTCTGTCTCCCTACCGAAGCGTCCAGAGCGTTTCTCTCGCCGTGAATGCCGCCCATTTTTTGGCGGCCTACTGCCAGAGGAAAGCCAGCGTCTGGTTGCGGCGCAGGCGTTGGGTGTTTCACCTGCCAACGACTTCGCCCTTCTTGATCGCTTGGGCGGCGACGTCGCCGGCGCGCTTCAACTTTTGCCCGAAGACCAGGAACCGATTGGAGGGGGCCTGATTGCCGATCGGCAAACAGCAGCTCTCGATGAGGTCGGAATCGTCCGGATACTGGACGCACTTCCGACGAGGCCGCTCTTGGCCGGCCAGGAAGGCTTGAGGCTATCGCTTGCGGGCGCCCAATCAAAAGCTCCAGTTGTTCTCATCGATGGCCAAGTCGCACTTCCCTTACCAGGCCAGGCGACGACGCACATCTTGAAGCCACCGATTGCGCGCTTTCCAGGGACGACTGAGAATGAAGCCTTCGCGATGAGGCTTGCTGCCGCAATCGGGCTCGACGTTGCTCCCGTCGACCCGAGGTCCGCGAATGGTCGCCCTTTCCTTTTGGTCAACAGATACGATCGCCACCACGATGGCGACGGTGTGGTTCTCCGCATCCATCAGGAAGACTTCTGCCAAGCGCTGGGTGTGCCACCTGAAACAAAGTATGCAAGCGAGGGGGGGCCGACCTTCAAGGATTGCTTCGAGCTGTTGCGTCGGGTCTCTGCGCGGCCGGGCACGGACATCGCTAAGCTTTTGGACGCTGCGATTTTCAATCTCGTCATCGGAAATGCGGATGCTCACGGTAAGAATTTCTCGATCCTCTATGACCATTCTGGACCTAGGATGGCTCCGCTGTACGACCTGCTTTCCACCGTGGCCTATCCAGATCTTTCCCCTAAATTGGCTATGCGGATCGGCAAACGCGCGACGCTTGCTGACATGGACGCTGATGGCTGGCAGGCTTTCTCGAAGGAGACAGGTGTCAGCTTACCTTTAGTGCGCCGTCGGGTGAAAGAACTGACTGATGCCACAGGGGACGCGATCCCCCGGTTATTGGAAGATATGTCCCCACTTGCCGCAGACCCTGTGTCGTTAAATCGCGTAGCGGCTTTGATCGCAGACCGTGCCAAACTCGTGGCCCTGAGCATTTAACTCAACAGCGCCAAGCACCTCTGCCGATATAATTTAAATATTGAGGTGTAGCCCGGCTCAAAGGACTGCAGCGTTTATGGCGTCGGCCAGTCGAGGATCGACGCCCTGACCGCTGCAGATGGTCTGTACATCCCCGACAAGGGCCTGGGAGTGCGATTTCCGTCGGTCCCTGAAGCTGCTCGTTAGCAGGTCATGCGTTACGCGTCCGGTCGATGGTCAATCGGGTGAGAAGAGAACGCAAGCATGTCCATGGCTCGCGGTACCAATGGCAGTTATTCAACCCACTTTAAGGGGTTGAATAACGTGATAAGTTGCATCATCTGCACCATTGAAAGGGTCAATAGACGTGCTTAACGCTGGAAACCCACTTTGATGCCCGGTAGTATTACGCCGTGACTATGGCACTCTTGGACGGCAAACTGATGCCTGATTTGTCGAGCAGAAAGCACTGGCAGCCAGGCTTGGCGCGTTTGCCAGACACCTGCACCTGGCTCCGGCCGTGGCGAAGGATATGGGCCGGTGCCGGACATTCGGGACTATACGATCGAGCACTGCATTGGGATCGCAGACGGCACCCTTGCGGCTGCGACTGATTGCAAAGGACAACTCATGGCCCGATGGAGAAAGCCGACGAAAGAGGAGGTTCTGCAAAACCGGCGAACACTGGCGGAACGGGCTCGAGCAGGGGATCTGCGGCTGCCCGGCGCCGTGGCGGAGATCCGGAAAGGGATCGGGATGACGCAGGAGGAGTTTGCCAAGGCACTTGGGCTATCTAGACGCCAAATTGCATAACTGGAAGCAGGAACTGCTAATCCCACACTGGAGACATTGAAGAAAATCGGTCGGGCCTTCGGTTTCGGGGGTTGGTTTTACGCCCAGAGGTGGATGACCGACAGAAGGCCATGACGTCAGGGAGCGAGGGCGTTGAGGACTACACCCATCTCGTCGGTTGATAGGCGGCCGTGTCATTTGAGGGTCGTTCGGATGCGTGCGAATGATCCAGAGCGCCATCGAGCACGCGCTGTCTCTTAGATCCCTGTCCTACCTCAGGTGCTGAAGTGTATAGCTTCACCTTCGATCGCGATCCTAGTGGTGGGCGGAGATCTCAATGCAGAATGGAGCGTCAAGCCCCAAACTACGCGACGTCTCCGCTTCCTTGACCGTTGAGACGGTGAGGTGCCCATGCCGTCGATATAGGCGCGTCTGTCCCTCGCTAAAAAGGCCACTTACCCGCGCGAGTCCAACATTTCGCATGTCCGGGAGGGGCCAATACGGCGTCGTCCTTATCGAATGGCAATCCCTTGCGCCTTCAGTCCGTCCTTCAATGCATCGATCATGTCGTGACGGGTTTCCGACCACTGTGATGTCGTCGCCCAGTACTGGAGCGTCAAGACGGTCTTGTCGGCGGTAAGGTCATCCGAGAAGACACGGGGAGGCGGGTTCGCTTTGACGCGTTCGTCTGAGGTCACGATGCCGATGATGGTCCGTTTGACCGCTGCGGCATCCACATCGTTGCCGATCGCCACCGAAAGCTCCTGGCGGCGCTCGCGTTCTCTGCTGTGGTTGGTGATCGGCGTATTCCACAGCGTCGAGTTCGGGGCCATCAGGTACAGACCGTCGACCGTTTTCATCTCGGTTGCAAACAGCCCGATCTCGACGATGAAGCCTTTGACGCTGCCTGTTTCGATGTATTCGCCGACCCGGAGAGGGCGGAGAACGAGAAGCATAATTCCGGCCGCGATATTCTGAAGGGTGCCCTGCAGGGCAAGGCCAATCGCCAGGCCCGCAGCGCCCAAGGCGGCAAGGAGCGAAGTCGTCTGGACGCCGAACTGACCGAGGACCGCCACGAAGACGAGCACCAGCAGTCCGTAGTGGACGACGCTCTGGAAGAAGCGGGCCAGGGTCTCGTCAATGCCATGGATGCGCGACATTCCCTTGTAGACCCATCGGCTGATCACTCCCGAAAGGATCCAGCCGATCACAAGCAGGACGATGGCACCGACGATTGAGAAGGAGTATTGAACTGCGAGCGCAGCGAGTTGGCTGAAGGCGGTTCGTGTCGCGACGAGTATGTTGTCAGGCTGGGGATTCATGTCTGGTTCTCGGTTTCCGGTCTGCACAAAACCGGCATGGCAAAGCTTGGTTCCAATTACAGACGTCCGATACCTCTTGTCCCGAGACGTTCGACAGCGAGAGACAATCTGGCGTGAACGATGTCGAAGACCAACGTCGCGGCAGAAATACACAGTCTCGGCAATGTTGGCTGGCCCACCCGCTGCCCAATCAACCCAATCGGTGTCGTCATCGAGCGCTTCTCAATGTGCTACCCGAAGAGGCCCACACCGGTCAGTCCTTCCAACTTGACCACCAGCTGGTCTTGAAAGCCTATGTTGGTTACCTCGGCACTCGGTTGTCGTTGTTGGCGATGATGCCAGTAGAAGCCGCTGACCTTGGCGGATGGATCATCGCTTGCCGCCAGCCAGCTTTGGGTTTCCTGCCCGGTCTTGAGGTTGCCTGGTGCTCCGGCTCCACCCATTTTGGTTGCCACCCAGCCCGGATCGACGGAATTGCTCAACACCTGCGGCCAGTGGCGGCCGATCGCTGCGGCCAATGCGGCGATCTGCAGTTTGGTTTCCGCGTAGGCTTGAGATGGACTCCACTGTCTTGCCGTCCAATCGATGTCCTCAAGAGAGCCCCCACCACCTTGGTGCAGCCCGCTGCTGAGATAGACCAGACGGTCCGGGCGATCGATGAGGGCTGTCAGAATATAGGGTGCCAGCGTGTTGATGGCCAGCGTCCGCGCATGACCTTCGGGGGTATTGCCACGCTGGGGTTCGGCATAGACCCCAGCATTGTGAATGACGGCATCCATTCGGCCGATCGCGTTCACCTGATCGGCAAGTTTGCGGGTTTCGACTGCGCTCGTGAGATCGCCGATGACGACAGCCAATGCACGGGATGCGATGCTTCGCAATGTGGAGGCCCTTTCCCTGGTCCGGGCGTGAAGGACGACCTCGTGGCCTTGTTCCAGGAGCGAACTGGCAGCAGCAAGGCCGAGGCCATCAGAAGAACCGGTGATGAAGATGCGGCGCATGGAAAACTCCGATTAAGGATCTTCAGATCAGATGTGGGTCGTACCCTATCACGATTGGTCGCCAGAACAGCGTCGCGCGACCGGACGGCCGCCGAAGGCATCTCCAGGTGACATGCAGGTGCCGCCGGACCCGTCGGGCCCTTGCTTGCTTGCCTGCTGCCTTTGCCTTCGTCGGCGTCTCTGCCCTTCAACGTCGAGCCGGACGATGTAGGTCGCGCAGGGAGTGACCGTCGAAGGATATCGTCGGACGGTCAGGCTCAATAGGCAGCGTACATCGAATAATTCGCGACGCGATGGTGGGTAATGAAGCAAACGTGCTGATCTTGTAGATCGCAAACCCCATAGGCCCGGAGCTGTCGGCATTGCCGGCGAATGGCACGGCACGGCACGCAAAGGTATGTAACGGCGGAGCGGTGCAACATCAGCGCGGATTTGGAGCCAAGTATACTTTCTCCGCAACCCGTTACCATCTCGAACAGGGCTATTAAACCTAATTTCCTCCACTATCAAAGTTGCGTTTCTGTTGTTTATATGAAAGAGACTACACATACTTTTATTTCGCTGGCTGATCAAAGCGGCGATATTGAAAATAGAGATCGGACGGATGGAAAATCTATCAAACGCTGCCAGCGAGGACTTACTCGTTGAATTGACCTCAGACATCGTATCGGCCTACGTGAGTAATCATGTCGTTCCTATGAGCGATTTGGGCTCCCTCATCGCTGACGTCCACGCGGCTTTGTTTTCAAGCTCGATACCTCCCGCTGAAGTGGCTGCCGAAAAGCAGAAGCCGGCCATTTCGGTCCGCAAATCTCTCCAGGACGATCAATTGACGTGCCTGGAATGTGGGCTTAGCTTCAAGTCGCTGAAGCGCCATCTGATGACCAGTCACTCCCTTCAACCCGATGAATATCGCGAGAAATGGGAGCTTTCGAGCGAATATCCCATGGTCGCACCGGCTTATGCAGACGCACGTTCGCGTTTGGCCAAGGAAAGTGGTCTTGGGCAGAGGCGTCGACAGAAGGTGGCCTGATTCGATGGGGTAGGGCGTCTTTGAAAATCGATGCCCATCTCCAGTGCCAGAATCAAGTGTTTCCCTTCCCTGGGCAAGGCAGCCCTCGCCCACAGTCCTTGAACGGTCGAAGTGTGACCGCCACGCCCGGTCGCAAGCCCTCCAACAGGATCGGGGATTTGACGCTTGTGTCGGGCCATGGCCCGGCCGGAGTTGCCTGCATCAGTCCCTTGGAACGGGAGGGCCAATCGAGGACAGGCGATTGCTCGGCCCGTTTCCAAGCCTGGCTGGTGCTTTCAGCTATCGATTTCCATTAAATTGCAATTCTAAATCGCGCTTCCGAAACCTCACCTTACGGTTTCACCCTCAATCAAGGGAGTGGACCTATCCTCTTTGACCCCCGATGAAATGTCGGCGTTCTACCAGCGCGGATCAGGCCACTCCGCATTTCCCCAGAGGGCGAATTCGGCCGGAGAGATCAGGTTTTTATCGCCGTTCTTCACGCGCATAGGGTAAAAGCGGTCATACATCGGGTCGAGACTTGCGAGAAGTTGCGCAAAGCCAGCCTTCCTTTGCGCTTTCGTCCATGAGCTATAGAGAGCTCCGCGACTATCCATCATGTCGAACACCTCAGACTGAGCTGGGTCGAGGCGCTGCCAAAGATCGACGATAAGCCCCGCCTGCGCTCCGAAATCCTCGCGCAATCCCTCTTCGATGACCGCCTCCAATGCATAAGCGATGGCTTGTGTCTTTGCCTTATGATCGAGGAACGCGAGGGATTGCCTCAGAAGCCTCTGCTGCAACATAAGAACAGGCCAAAGGATCTGGACACCATAGCGGACGCCGATTTCCTCAAAATGTTTTGGTGGTTTAATAATTTCGCGCTGCCGCTCATAGGCTTTTCGCACATCATACGCCAACCCGAGGAAGGAGCCTTCCTTGTCTTTCACAAGAGGCGAGCGATCGTTCACATCGTGAACGACTTCATGCAGCCAGGTCAGGGACGTGTAGTCTCCGATCAACAGGATGCCGGCGTGGTTCTTGAGCAAGCGGTAGGAAAGCATCCGCAGTATCCTTTCAGAACTCATGCGTTGGCCAAGTCAGACCGCCCATGGGTCAACGAGGTCTATTCCGAAGCATTTGAAATCCTTCGTCTTGCGTGACGCAAGCGTCAAATCCCGAGCCACGGCGGTGGCCGCGATCAGACCGTGCATGCATGCAAGTCCCCGGCCGCTTCGCTTGGCAAGTGCCATTAGGTTATTGGCCGCGAACGCGTCGGCAAGCTTGTCGCCGGCATCGAGTCAGCGGTGCCATCTAAGGCGAGAGTCCCGAGCCATATTCCTCCGCAATACGCCAAAACCAGTCCGCATCGAGATGGAGTTCGCGCGCCGTCTCGCTGAGCGCCAGGCCGGCGCGGTCGAATATCGCATAGCACACCTCCGTATCGTCGTGACGTGCGTGATAAGCGATACCGTCGACATTTTCACCGTGATCGAATATCGCCCGGGACCATGCCTGCGGCGCCCGATAGGGCAGGCCTGAATGGGGAACCTCCGCGGTTGCACCGGCTACAGCAAGTCCCTGACCGGTGAGATTGACCATGCGCAGGTCCCGTGTCGCGGACAGACGCACATAGGCTTTTCTTTTGAGAAACCCGATGTCGATCAGCGTGTTGCCAGGCGTCCGGAGAAATGTCTCGGCAAAGGCACCCTCGATCTTTTTAGCCGTGTAAAGAACGCCATAGGATCCGTCTGGGGCGTTAAAACGGCCCAAATCAGATCTATCGAAATAAACTGGTTCGAATGTCGATGTGTAGAACCGATGCATCTCCGATCTGACAGCGATTGATACGATCTGGAGTTTGCGGCTCTGAAAATCCGCAGGTGGCAGAGGAGGGCTCAAGCGCCCTGTTCTCCAAATCTGCGCGCCGCATCGACGACGAGGGCGATGTTGCCTTCACGCAATACGTCGATCGGTCGTCTTCCGCTCAGCCTGTCGTCTTCCCTTGCCAGAAAATTCAACACGCTCCAAGGGCTTTCAACCGGCAATGCCGCTTGAACTTCCTTCAGACCGTCGATCAAGACGCCAGACCGATCAAATTGCAAGGTGGGATAGCGGCGCCGGTTGCTGGGCCCCGGCACCGCCAGTAAGCTGCCTTCCTGAACCCTCTTGTCCACCGCCTGGCGCGTGATGCCATTCAGAAGCGCCTGAACTTCCTCAAGGTCATAGGCCCCGCCCGCGACCTTTAGATCGGACTGCGCGACGCGGATGCCCTGAAGTATTGCCTTGCTACGAGCGTCAGGCTCGAAAGCGCCTCTGTCGATCTCAGATTTTGCATCTGTTCGCGGTGTTTCCTGGTGACCAGTTTCCGCTTGGGCCATGCGAACGAGGAATCCATCGCTCTGGATGCGCTCGGCCAGGCGGCGCGCGACCGATCTGGCAGCCGCAGGCTTCGACGTGACCACTGCCACCCGTGCACCGGAGGGCAGCGAAAAACCGTCGACACCAGCGAAAGGATTAGTTTTCAGCACAAACATCGTCATCATGCCGTCTGGGCCTGCGTCGGTTTTCTTGCGCCTGCGCGCGGGTGCTCTCTCTACCATGTCATCTTCTCCTAGTCACAAGATGGGAGAGGCAGGCAATTTTGTCAACCTGGACAACTCGGTCAAATGATGATGCATGGAATTCCCCGTATCTGCCAAGCTTCGGTCAACCAGCTCGCCAATGCTGCGCGCCAAACTTCTGGCACAGAATGCCACTCACGAACGATGTTGGAAAATCGTCCACCACGGTTGGCCATAGTGTCCTGAGCAAATCCGCGTAGAGCACGATGGAGCGAGGCCAGCGCACAGCCCGACGCGGCCAAGTTTCTTTCGGAGCCCCAAGCTGAGCATAGCGAAGTCCTAAAGCAAATGGACAACAGAGAGCCCAATTCGACAATATAACTCAAAACGGTGACAGGAAGGTCCACTCGCGGCAGCGACAGCCGCGGGACTCAGTATTGCAGTGTAATTCGGAATGTCTTCTGTCTGCCCGACAACACGCTGCCTAGAGCCGTCAAATCGTAATTCAAGTTCAGACCTTCACTTGAGCCTTTCGGCGCAGATCTGTGCGACGATGTCCTGAAGCTGCTTGATCCGGCCGACAAGCCAATCAAGCTCTTCTTTGGTGATCTCATAGTGGGCTGAATATCGGGCATCAACATAGGCACGGTCGAGGCGGGTGAAGGATCGCGTTGCAAACTTTGTGTCGCGCGGCCAAGCCTCAATTAAGCGTGGATCGATGCGCTCCGCATGGGTTCTGAGCATGCCAAGGCGGTGCGATTTTGGGCTGTAGAGGGTCAGGACGAGAAGGACGCAATGGTAAAGCCGTTCAGATGCTTGGTGCAGCATGAACGCGGCATCGCGCCATCTTTGGCTTGAAATTCCAAACTCCGCGAAAGCGAATGCATCGACTGATAGCGGAAACCACTGATCGAAATGCCGCAGCGCCTCTTGGCGCTGAGCCTCTGGCGTCAGTGGCTTTGGCTCAATTAGCGGATGCCCAGGGACTTCGTATAGCGTAATCCCATCACGGGCGATGTCGACAAAGAAGGGCAGGCCGCGGGCTAGTTTATCGTTCACGTCCGACAAGCTATGAACAATGACTTTTGCCGGCGTCTGGAGGTGGTGTGTGACGGTGAATTCCTGTGTCAGGTGTTCGTCGATCTTCAGCCAGACGTCGTTCTCCTCGGCAAATCGGTTGGTGTTGACGACAGCGAGCAGATCGTAATCGGAGCGGTAACCGCTGTCGTGGTCTTCGACCCAATCGCCTCGGGCATAGGAGCCAAACAGGATCAGCTTCAGGATTCGTCCCGCGCGAGCTTTTTCAGAAAGTTTGGTTTTCTGGGCGTGCTCGAACTCCTCAAAGATAATCTGCACAACGTGAGACAGCTCGCGGCGTTTTGTGGCGGGCAGATGATCAAGTTGCTCGGGGAAGATCAAAACGGCCTCATGAAAATTTTCTTTGGAAATGCCAACATTGCGCAACGAATGATCGATTCTGTGACGCAAGCGGCAAAAAAGCAAGTGGTGACGCCTGGTATTAGGCAGTGCCATCCGCTCTTCTCCACCAGTGAGCTCACGCTGTTCCTTCGGCATACTCGGCCAGAGCACCGAGTGGCAGATCATTCCATGGCTACTTAGATACCCTTACGGCGGATTACATTGAGCAGTGCCAACGCTTGGTCTATTGGCCGCGAACACGTCGGCAAGCTTGTCACCGGCATCGAACGCGAGAGTGCCCTGCTGGCAGATCCTAACGACCGGGCGGATCACTTCGTGCGTACATAGTAGGATTTGGAGTCCGAGCGTAAGAGTTGCGTGCTTGGCAATATAACGAGGCGCTCGGGAAAGTACGGATCCCGCCGACTCCGTTCTAACATGGACTGAAAAAAGAACCCGCCGCTTCTGGCATGGTGGCTCCAGATCTGCGTCAACGTCACCCTCTGATCGTCGCGAGATTGGACAGCAGCAAGAGGCCATAGATCACGGCTACAATTGTTATCTGCCATACCAGCCCGGCAAACACGGACACACACCACATCAACAGCGCCGTGACCAAGATTGCAATGATCATCGAGAAAACAATCCCGGCGAGGCGCCGATAGAGGGGCCATATAAATACTCCCACCACGGCTATCCCCGTTGTCCGATTGCGATCGGAGCCTGGTTCACCGAGCCGACCGCTCAGCATATCTTTATTGATACGGGTGATCCCCGCCAGAAAATAGGCCAGAACGACCACTGCACTCCAAAACTCCACGACCCTGCTCCTACCGTAGTTTGCGAATTGTGCTGTCCCGCCTGCCGATACCACAGTCCACGGCAAGGCCACATGTCCGTCTCCCTGCCAGGGGTGGTATGGCGACCCCTGGCAGGGAGACGGTTGCTCGCACAACGCTCATAGCAAAGCTTTCATTGGGATCAACATAAGCGGCAAGCTGACCCTATCTGGCATCGGTAGAGCGTTTATATGTATTGCGGATAGACACTTCACAATCTGTGAGCTTCTATGTCTGCTCCTAGCTCTCGGGCCAGAAACTCCTTGGGATCGAGGCCGCTAGGGACCGGCTTGAAGGCGTTCCGTGGCAGTTTCGGCGTCGTTGGACCAATTAATTTAAAGAACGGGCCGTGGCTGAGGCGATGGAGCCGGACGCAAGCGTTCCAACGATTGCGCATCGCATCGGACACAGCCAGGTCCAGTTCAATCATGCCGGCTCGTGGCTTTGGTCGACGGAATGGGCTGGAAGCGGGTTCCTCTCGCGCCTGACAATACGGCGATATTGGAAAAGAGATCGGACGGATGGAAACTCCAGCAATCGCTCCAAGGGAGGACTTACTCGTTGAATTGACCTCGGATATCGTATCGGCAACCATGTCGTGTCCGTGAGCGATTTGGGGTCCCTCATCGCCGAGGTGCACGCGGCTTTGACGTCGAGCTCCCTGCCGCCCGCCGCTGAAGTGGTTGCCGAAAAGCAGAAGCCAGTCATTTCCGTCCGAAAGTCCATCCAGGACGAAATTGACGTGCCTGGAATGTTGGCTTGCCTTCAAGTCTCTGAAGCGCCATCTAAGGACCAATCACTCGCTTCTACCGGAAGAATATCGCGAGAAACGGGAGCTTTCGAGCAACTATCCCATGGTCGCCCCGGCCTACGCGGAGGCACGTTCACGTTTGGCCAAGGAGAGTGGTCTTGGGCAGAGGCGTCGGCAGAAGGTGGCCTGAAACGATGGGGTAGTGCATCCTGAAAATCGATGCCCATCTCACGTCCACGGTTCCATGGGCGAACCGGTCAACGCCCTCGGTCCTTGAGCGGGCGAAGTGCAACCGCCATCCCAGGTCACTAGCCGTCAAACGGGATGATTGATTTCATGCTTCGTCGGGCCATGGCCCGTCCGATGTCGCCTGCATCAGTCCATCGGAATGGGGTACCAATCGATGACTGGCGACTGCTCGGCCTGTTGCCAAGTCGGATTGTGGCTTTCAGCTGTCGCTTTCAATTGAAGCGCTACCTTAAAAATATGGTTCTGAGATCTCACCTCACGGTTCCACCCGCAATCGGGGGGAGGGAACCTATCCTTTCGGACCGCCGATGAAACGCCGGCGTTCTACCAGCGCGGATCGGGCCACTCTGCATGTTCCCAGGCGGCGAATTCCGCCGGAGAAATCAGGTTTTTATCGCCGTTCTTCAGTCGCATAGAATAAAAGCGCTCATACATCGGGTCGAAACTGGACAGAAGTTGCGCAAAGCCGGCCTTCCTTTGCCTTTTCGTCCATGAGCAATAAAGACCTCCGCGACTATCCATCATGTCGAACACTTCAGGCTGAGCTGGGTCGAGGCGCTGCCAAAGATCGATGACAATCCCGGCCTGCGCTCCAAAATCTCCGCGCAGTCCATCCTCGATGACCGCCTCCAAGGCATAAGCGATGGCTTGTGTCTTGGCTGTATGATCGAGAAACGCGAGAGATTGCCTCAGGAGCCTCTGCTGCAACATGAGAACGGGCCAAAGGATCTGGACACCATAGCGGACGCCGACTTCCTCAGAGCGTTTGGGTGGATGAATAATTTCGCGCTGCCGCTCATAGGGTTTTCGCACATCATACGCCAACCCGAGGAAGGAGCCTTCCTTGTCTTTCACAAGAGGCGAGCGATCGTTTACATCGTGAACGACTTCATGGAGCCAGGTCAGGGACGTGTAGTCGCCGATCAACAGGATGCCGGCGTAGTTCTTGAGCAAGCGGTAGGAAAGCATCCGCAGTATCCTTTCAGAGCCTATGCGAAGGCCCAGTCAGACCGCCCATGGGTCAACGAGGTCTATTCCGAAGCCTTCGAAATCCTTCGTCTTGCGTGTCGCAAGCGTCAAATCGCGAGCGACGGCGGTGGCCGCGACCAGACCGTCGATTGTGCAGTCCCCGGCCGCTTCGCTTGGCGAGAGCCGTGAGATCACCCCAAGCCAAGGCAACATGCGCTTCCACCGGAATAATCCTTTTGTCAAGACGCTGGGGCAGATCATGCGTAAGCCACGTGTCCAAGGCGTCGCGCTTTCGCCAAATCTCCATAAGCGCAACGCTGCGGCGGATTTCGGCAATCGAGACAATGCTGATGAATGTGCGATCTTCATCAAGCACGTCAAGCCAACTCAAGACACATTCAGCGGGGCGAAGTTTTGTAACTTCCAACAGAAAATTGGTGTCGAGGAGCAGTCTCATAGGGACGAGTCGAGCGGCTCGTCTCTTAGCCGCTCAGCGTCCAGATCGGCGCCACGCAGAGGCGACGCCAATAGAAATTCCGCAAGCGATCCCCGACGCGCGGTCTTCTTCTCCCATTCCTCGGCAGAGACGACCACCACGCTCGGCTTTCCGTTGCGGGTAATGGTCTGAGGCGCCACCTGCGCGCGCTCCATCACCTCCAAAAGTTTCGCCTTCGCTCCCGCAACTGTCCAGCTCATATCATCGTGCATCGATGCGCGCATTGTCTCACCTACAACTGGAATGACCATCATGACTATAATGCTTGAGCCGCGTCTCTGCAAAGTGCGCCGTCAGACGGTGGCAGCTGCAGGGACAGCGAAAGTTCTGGTGCATTGGTTAGAGTTAAGCCGGGCCGATCGCGCCGCCGCTGATATCTGCGTGTCATCCGTAGGAACACCAAGCCGTTTCCTGGACGAAGCGTTCGTCGACCTCGGCAGTGGAGCGAGGCCAGCGCAATGGGAGTGACCAGAGAACGTGAAGGCGCCCTCGACCCTGCTGAGTTCGTCGCGAGCTCTGCGGCCCGCTTCACAAGCGGGGCGGGGTCCCTTCCCTTCCGTTCGGCCAATCGGACCCGAGAGCCTCCCCTTGCCCAGTCACGCGGCGAAAGAGGGGATATAGGCCAGCTTTTCGAACTTGATCAAGGTCTCGAACGCGGCAACCGGGCAGGTCCATGCCTGCGGCACGCGATAGTGCAGGCCAGAATGGGAACCTCCACGCAGTCTTACCAGCCACGGCAAGTCCCCGACCGTCAGGTGATCGTGGGCGGCCCTCGGTCGCGGACACGCCCTTACAGGTTTTTCTTTCGAGAAACCCGATATCGGTGAGGGTGTTGCCAGGCGTCCGGAGGAATGTCTCTGCAAAGGCCCCCTCGATTTTCCAAGCCATACAACGAACGCCACAGGATCCGTCTGGCGCGTTGTAGCGGGTCAGTTCGGATCTATCGAAATAAACCGGTTCGAATGTCGACGTGTAGACCCGATGCATCTCCGATCTGACAGCGATCGATACGATCTGTGGTTTTCGGCTCTGAAAATCGCCAGGTGGGGGAGGAGGGCTCAAGCGCCCTGTTCTCCAAATATGCGTGCCGCATCGACGACGAGGGCGATGTTGCCTCCACGCAATACGTCGATCGGTCGTCTTCCGCTCAGTCTGTCGTCTTCCCTTGCCAGAAAGTTCAACACGCCCCAAGGGCTTTCAACCGGCAATGCCGCTTGGACTTCCTTCAGACCGTCGATCAAGACTCCAGACCGATCAAATTGCAAGGTGGGATAGCGGCGCCGGTTGCTGGGTCCCGGCACCGCTAGTAAGCTGCCTTCCTGAACCCTCTTGTCCACCGCCTGGCGCGTGATGCCATTGAGAAGCGCCTGAACTTCCTCAAGGTCATAGGCTCCGCCAGCGGCCTTCAGATCGGATTGTGCGATGCGGATGCCCTGAAGGATTGCCTTGCTACGAGCGTCAGGCTCGAAAGCGCCTCTGTCGATCCCAGCTTTTGCATCTGTTCGCGGTGTTTCCTGGCGAGCAGTTTCCGCTTGGGCCGTACGAACGACGAACCCATCGCTCTGAATGCGCTCGGACAGGCGGCGCGCGACCGATCTTGCAGCCGCGGGCTTCGACGTGACCACCGCCACCCGTGCACCGGGGGGCAGCAAAAAACCGTCGACGTCGGCGAAAGGGTTGGTTTTCAGCACAAACATCGTCATCATGCCGTCCGGGCCAGCGTCCGTCTTCTTGCGCCTGCGCGCGGGTGGTTTCTGTACCATTTCATCATCTCCTGATCGCAGGATGGGAGAGACAGGCAACTTCGTCACCCTAGATGATGACGCATCGAATTGCCCGCATCTGTCAAGCTTCGGACAACCAGCTCGCCAATGCTTCGCGCCAAACTTCGGGCACAGAATGCCACTCAAGAACGATGGTGTAAAATCGTCCACCATGATTGGCCACAGTGACCCGAGCAAATCCACGTGGAGCACGATGGTGCGAGACCAGCGCACAGCCGGCGCGGCTAGGTTTCTTTCGGAGCCCCAAGCTAAGCATAGCGAAGTCCCAAAGCAAATCGACAATAGGGAGGTCGTTTCGACAATGCCACTCACAACGGTGACAGGAAGGTCCGCCACGCGTGCGGCCGAGGAGGCGATCTGCCGTCTCACCGCATCAAAAATCCCAAGGTCAAATCCTGTATGGCCACTAGAGCGTTTCCCCTTCATGCTGGATCGTACCCGCATGATGTGAAGAAGTTGCGGGCCTCTTGAGGCTCAACGAGGTCGATCAGTTTCCCGATCCTGTCCCACAGGCCCGTCACGGTGCGTTCTGCCGCCTTGCGCAGGAGCGCTTTCAGCTTCGAGAATGCCTTCTCAATGGGATTGAAGTCTGGGCTGTAGGGCGGGAGGAACAGCATGCGCGCACCGGCAGCCTCTATCATTTCACGCGCCGCCGGTCGCTTATGGCTGGAGAGATTGTCAAGGATGACGACATCGCCAGGCTTTAGGGTCGGCACAAGAACCTGGGCGACATATGCCTCGAACCATTCTCCGTTGATCGGCCCGTCGATAACGAGTGGCGCAACCATTCCCGTGCTGCGCAAGCCAGCCACCAGCGTTGTGGTCTTGCGGTGGCCGTGCGGAAAGCCCATTCTCAGGCGCTCTCCCTTCCGGCAGCGTCCGTGCGTGCGCGCCATGTTCGTCGCGGTCCAGGTTTCGTCGATGAAGACGAGCTTGGCAGGATCAAGGTCCAGTTGATCATCGAACCACTGCTGACGCTGTTCCAGGACGTCGGGACGGCTTTGCTCTACCGCGTGGCCAGTCTTTTTTTGCGAGTCTGGCCGTGCCGGACAAGAAACCGGTGCAAAGCCGATTTGCTGATCGTGACGCCCTGGGCAGAAAGCGCGTCACGCAGCTCGAACAAGGTTCCATCGCGGTGCTCGGCGAGCCATGCCATGATCGCCTCGCCATGGGCCTCTGTCTTTCGGGAATTTCGATCTCCGCCAAGAGGACCAGGTTGCACGTCGCCTTGGCAAAGTTGCAGATTCCGCCAGCGGCTGACGCTCGCGGCACTCACGCCGAACCGTTCGGCGGCTTCGCGGTGGGTCGCACCAGCGGAAACAGCAGCAAGCACGCGAATACGCAGATCGATAGACAGAGCCTTTGACATATCCGCCGACCTCCATCGGCAGATAGTTTGAATCAGACGGCACCTGATTTGCAAAGTAAGCATTCGCCGAGGACCGCAGGTTCAGCTTTTCTTTCGCGATCGGCGTTTCCACTTTGCAGCTAAAGCCTCGACGTTTTTGCGGAGATTGCCGGCGTCGACATCGCCAGGATCGTAGTGCGCATCGCCCCACCATTCCACAAGTTCGTGGTGACGCTCATGGTTGGTGTCCGCAATGGCCTCGCGGAACTCTTCATAACCCCACGGACCGCCGACATCCTCCGGTGGACATCGTCCGACAACGTCAAGCAGGAAGGGATCGTCGAAGCCGGCGGTCGCCGGTAAAACCTTTTCGATTTTCACGGTGTGCGTCCAGCCGTCGCCGAAGTCATAGAGATACTTGAATGATTTCGCGCCGATATCTTCTATGGCAGCAAGAAGCGTTTCTTTGCGTGCATCGATGGGACCATCAAAGCCGCCATCAGGCACGCCGAACCCGATGTCACGGATCCTGAACTCATACAGATGGCTGTTCGTCCAGCCGAAAGCCTCCTGAAGAACCTCATGAAGCCGGTCAAGCCGAATGCGGAATGGGACGACAACGCGCCGCATCACCAAGGGATCAACGTCATCGAGCATGATCTTTAAGCGAACGAGAGGACCTGCCATCAGGCCGCCTGCCTCAGTGGCGATGTTGTGGTTTCCCGCCAATTCCAGGGGAGAAGCTCATCAAGACGGCTGACTGGATGGTCGGCGATGCGGGCAAGGACATCGGCAAGCCAGGCCTGTGGGTCAATGCGATTCATTTTCGCGGTGACTATCAGGCTGTACATGGCCGCCGCCCGCTGGCCCCCTCGATCGGAACCGGCAAATAGCCAGGCTTTCCGTCCGAGTGCCACACCGCGCAGAGATCGCTCCGCACAATTGTTCGACAGGCAAATGCGCCCGTCGTCGAGGAAACGGGTGAACGATTCCCAGCGGTTCAGCATGTAGTCAAACGCCTTTGCCAAGTCATTGTCGCGCGGTAACCTAGCGCGATGTTCGCGTATCCATATCTCCACGTCGTCGATCAGCGGTTTTGACAACTGCTGGCGGATTGCTTTTCTCTCATCGGCCGTACGGCCATTGATATGGCGCTCGATTTCGAACAGTGCGTCGATCCGCTGCACCATGTTCAAGGCGACCGGCGAGATGACGGCGGCATTTTTACCCTGCGCTTTTCGGCGCGCGTTGGCCTCCAAATCGGCTTGCGCAAAGAATGGTCGCCTCGCATGCGCCCAACACGCCGCCTCATGAATCGGGCCCGGACTTCGATCAGGAAGATAGAGCTGGCCATAGCCCGTATAGGCATCCGCCTGAAGGATGCCGCTATAATTGGCCAGATGCGCCTGTGGATGTTCGCCGGCCCGGTCCCGGGAATAATAGAACATCGCCGACGGAGGCGCCGTTCCGCCAAACGGAGCATCGTCCTTGACGTAGCTCCATATCCGACCGGTGACGGTCTTGCCGAGAGCGAGAACCGGCACGGTCGTGTCATCACCGTGGATCCGTTCAGACGCGAACGTATGGCTTTCAATCCGCCTCACAAGCGGGTCAAGGACCTGGCAGCACGCGCCAATCGCGTCTGCTGCTGTCGACAGACTGACTGGCACACCTTCCAGGGCAAAACGTTCGACCTGGCGATTGAGGGGAATGTGCTGGCCGAACTTGTCGCAGAGCATCATCGCCAAAAGGCTCGGACCCGCCCATCCTCTCGGTATGACATGGAAGGGTGCAGGTGCCTGGCTGATCTTCTCGCAGTCACGGCAGGTGAACTTTTCCCGCACCGTCTGAATGACCTTCCAGCTACGCGGTACGCTCTCCATCGTTTCGGTGATGTCTTCGCCGAGCTTGCGAAGCCGTTCACCGCCACAGCAGCTGCAGGCAACCGGACCAGGCACCACGACACGCTCACGCGGAAGATATTCCGGGAAAGGCTTCTTGACGGGCCGCTTGCGCGTAAAGCCGGTGACCGCAATCGCAGCAGCTGCGGCAACGGCCATTTCGGCGGCAAGCTCATCTTCGGTCGCCGCCGCTTCGGCGTCCTCAAGCATCAGCTCCATCTGCGCGATCAGCCGCGCTGTCCGTTCCGACTTCTGACCGCGCAGTTCCCGTTGCAGCTTTTCGATATAGACTTTCTGGCGAAGAATGATGGCCTGATCGTCGGCCTCCTTGGCCTTGGCAACAGCCAATTCGGCCAAAGCAGTAGCCCGTTCCGACCGCGCAATCGCTAGCTCTGCTTCCAGGGCTGCAGCATGATCACGGTGATTTCCCGAGCCGGTTTCCATGCTCGAAGTGAATCACAAAACCACTGATTTGTATAGCTTTTCTTGGTGCTGCCGCACGCAATCCCGCCAAAAAAACGCTATCCCGCGCTCGTCGGGCGCCATGTCTGCTGCGGGTTTCGCCAGTCAATTCCCTCAAGCAGATAGGACATCTGGCCAGCCGTCAGCGCAATCGCTCCATCCTCCGTCGCCGGCCAGATAAAGCGGCCGCGCTCGAGCCGCTTTGCGTATAGCGAAAGTCCAATTCCGTCATGCCAAAGAGCCTTGATCAGCCGGCCACTTTTCCCCCGGAAGACAAAAACGTCCCCCTTGAACGGATCACGGCCCAGACCTTCCTGCACGATCAGAGCAAGACCCTGCATCCCTTTGCGCATATCGCAATGGCCGCTCGCAATCCAAACACGCACGCTCGAACTGATCGGGATCATTTGAGCGCTCGCATTACTGCTGCGGCAAGATCACAAGGTGCCCCGGACGCAATCCTCACCTTGGTACCGTTCGCAAAGTCCACAGCGATCGTCGCCGCAACGACATCGCCACCGCCCGCGGCACCCACGACCGTCGCGGGCACGAAGGCAGGACCATCCGTCACCTCAACCGACAGCGCCTGGCGGCGCCACGTGTAGAGCAGCCCCGTCGAAACATCAAAACGACGCGCTACCTCCGACACATTTGCACCGGGAGCGAATGCTGCCTCCAGAATTTCCTGTCGATCATCCGGTGACCAACGACGGCGCCGTTCTTGACCCGTCAGCAAAATGGCCTGTGCCATAGTTCCTCATTGCGCTCTTAAATCCACTCTCAAGAGCGCAAAATCACGATATCGCCCAAAACTCGCAAGGCGGTCCACGCCGGAGCGATACTTTGCAAAGCCCCTACTGATTCAATCAGTCAGGGAACCGCTCTAGTGGTTACCGCCTGACATAAGAGTCCTGTATGGGATTCCATTTGCTGGGTTGGCATGCGAGTCTGGCGCATGCGCACAGGAATATCGTTCACCGTTTCGCCAACAGATCACCAACGCCTGATGGCCTTGACCAGGGATCGCAATGCGCCCCAAAAGCACGTCTGGCGGGCCGAGATCATCCTGCTGAGTGCCGATGGCGTCGGAACTGTCGAGATTATGCGCCAGACCGGCAAATCGAAGACCTGCGTATGGCGCTGGCAAGAGCGCTTCGCCACAGAAGGCGTCGAGGGTCTCCTGCGCGACAAGACGCGGCCGTCGCGTATTGTGCGGCTCGGACCCGATGTCGCCGAGCGTGTGGTGGCCCTGACGCTGGCTGATCCGCCGGGCGAGACGACGCACTGGACGGCCGACATGATGGCGACGGCCGCCGGCATCAGCGCCAGCGCAGTCAGGCGTATCTGGAAAGCGCATGGCCTCGCACCTCATCGGTGGCGGCAGTTCAAATTGTCCAACGACCCGAAATTCGTCGACAAGCTGCGAGACGTTGTCGGCCTCTATGTTGATCCGCCAGCCCACGCCGTCGTGTTGTCGGTCGATGAGAAAAGCCAAATCCAGGCGCTCGACCGCACCCAGCCGGGCCTGCCGATGAAGAAGGGTCGGCTCGGCACCATGACCCACGACTACAAGCGGCACGGCACAACCACGCTGTTTGCCGCCCTCAACGTGCTCGACGGCACCGTCATCGGCCGCAACATGCAGCGTCATCGTCATCAGGAGTTCATCCGCTTCCTCAACGCCATTAACGCCCAGGTGCCGGACGACAAGGCCGTCCACGTCATCCTCGACAACTATGCTGCCCACAAGCATCCCAAGGTGAGAGCCTGGCTCGACCGTCACGAGCGTTTCACCTTCCACTTCACTCCGACTTCAAGCTCATGGCTCAACGCGGTGGAGGGTTTCTTCGCCAGGCTGTCGAAGCGGCGTCTGAAACGCGGCGTTTTCCATTCCGTCGTCGATCTCCAGGCCGCCATCAACCGTTTCCTCGTTGAGCACAACAAAAAGCCAAAGCCCTTCACTTGGACCGCCGATCCCGACAAAATCATCGCCGCCGTTAAACGCGGGCACCAAGCGTTAGATTCCATCCACTAGACTAGCGAGATTTATTTGCACCAAATCTTGAATGGCGAAGTATATGTCCTTTGCCGTTGAGTTTATGTGTAACGGAGGGCGGGAAGACTGCTCGTGGCACCACCAGCCGCCGAATTCAGTTTTGCAGTGTAATTCGGAATGTCTCCAGGCTGCCCGACAACATGCTGCGCAGAGTCGTCAAATCGTAATTCAAGTTCAGACCTTCATTTAAGCCTTTCGGCGCAGATCAGTGCGACGATGTCTTGAAGCTGCTTGATTCGGTCGACAAGCCAATCAAGCTCTTCCTTGGTGATCTCATAGTGGGCTGAATAGCGGGCATCGACATAGGCACGGTCGAGACGGGTGAAGGATCTCGTCGCAAACTTTGTGTCGCGCGGCCAAGCCTCAATTAAGCGTGGATCTAGGCGCTCAGCATGTGTGCGGAGCATGCTAAGGCGGTGCGATTTCGGGCTGTACAGCGTCAGCACAAGAAGGACGCAGTGGTAAAGCCGTTCTGATGCTTGGTGCAGATCAAATGCGGCGTGGTTAAACATCCCGTCCTGGATGGCGTTCTGGCCTTGCTTAGCGCAATATACCGCATCGGAGAACCATTTATTGAAATGTCGTTGCGCCTCTTGGCGCTCAGCCTCTGGTGTCAGTGGCTTGGGCTCGGTTAGCGGATGCCCCGGGGCCTCATATAGCATGATGCCATCACGGGCGATGTCGACAAAGAAGGGCAGGCCGCGGGCAAGTTTATCATTCACGTCCGACAAGCTATGAACAATGACTTTCGCCGGCGTCTGGAGGCGCTGCGTGACGGTGAAGTCCTGTGTGAGGTGTTCGTCTATCTTAAGCCAGACCTCGTTTTCCTCAGCAAATCTGTTGGTGTTGACAATGGCCAGAAGGTCGTAGTCGGAGCGATAACCGCTGTTGTGATCTTCGACCCAGTCGCCACGGGCATAGGAGCCAAACAGGATAAGCTTCAGAATACGTCCCGCACGAGCTTGGTCCGAGAGTCTTGTTTTCTGGGCGTACTCGAACTCCTCAAAGATAATCTGCACGACGTGAGACAGCTCGCGGCGTTTTGTGACTGGCAGATGATCGAGTTGTTCGGGGAAGATCAAAACGGCCTCATAAAAACTTTCTTTGGAAATGCCCACCTTGCGAAAATTCGATTCTGTGACGCGAACGCCAAAAAAGCAAGCGCTGATACACTGCTATTAGGCGGTGCGATCCGCTCTCCTTTGCCAGGGAGCTAAAGCTATACTTTCGGCCCACTCCGCCGGAGGGCCGTGTGGCGGATGAACGCGAATAGTCCCTGTGTGAGAGTGGACCGCGACGTCGAGGTTGAACAGTTGTTTCGGATCCTGCGCGGGCTGGAGCCGGTGCGGTAAACCCGTTTCCGAGTGGAGCAGGGTGTCTTCACCCAAGCCCCTTTGATGGCTTGCGAAGCACAGCAGTAAATTCATTGGTGCCTGTTGGTTCGTGTGCCTCTTCGACGACTAGATCCGTATATCCTAGCGCGCCGAGATGCCTTACAATTTCTTGAAATGAGGATGGCGTGAATTGCCACGCGTGCACGTCGATGTACGCGCCGTCTGACCCTTCCCAAAGGGCAACAGCTTGCTTCACTCTGTTCAATAATTTTGTTTCGAAGTCTTCGTCGAAACTATCGCCTATCCAATGACGTGCGGGCTCATTGTGCGTAGTCAGCGCTAAATGCTCTATTACACTTGTTAAAGAATGAACTTTTCGCTTCTCAACATGTGCCGCAACGACCTCCGCCAGGTTGGAAACGTCAATTCCAGCGTCGAAACAATATCGTTTATCTGGTATGATTAGGAAGTAACGACCATCATCTCTCAGCAACCTGGAAACGGCTTGAAGATGATTTATTAGGTCTGGTTGGTGCTCAATGCAATGCGAGCTTAGCACCGCGTCGTACTCTTGATTTATGATTGAGAGGTCACCGACCGGCGAAACGAAATTAATGTTGGGAACGTGCTTTATCGGATAGCCAGTAGCTTTGGCTCGTGAGATTAGACCATTATGATCCAAGATATCGAAATATGAAACGTGCTCTCCAATCAGAACCGGATTGCAGAATGGGCCGATTTCGAGGACGCTGTTGGCTTGCAATGCGCGCATTGCCAAACCCATCCGATTTGATGCGTCAACGTGATATTTTCTCCCCTCAGCACGACCAAACTCGATGAAGTGCGTGGAGGGGTCAACCTTGGCATCGGCCACATCTGGGTTTAAGCGCAGATATACATCGGCATCGAAGTCAATTGGCAGCTTATTTTTCATTATTTGCTCCGCATCGCAGCTTTGGGTCGGACTCGCACAATCTCCACAACTTCCACGAGGCCATTGTCTGGGTGAAACTGAGAGCACAAGCTTGCACCGGGCCCAAATAACGACCATGCCACATTACGAAATACCAACATACCCCACGGCAGCCAACATAAACCAGCAGCGGAGCGAAAACTTCCGAGTTTAGCTAAAAGGTTCAGGCACTCCTCACGCATCAGGTCAGGTAATTCACTGTGCGGCTCATCCAAAATAACCTTGATTCGCCCAATAGGTTGAAGCTTGCGGAATGACATGACCGTTTTCCTAAAGGCAGGCTCGAGCCGCATTGGCAAGATCGGCCCGTTGATGAACGGGCTACTCCTGCGCTCGGAACAAAATGTCCCGGCTCTGTGATCCAATGATTTGGGCTGTACAAAGCGCATTTCGGGCCGTTGAGCTACGGACACGATAGCCTCGGCATCGGCTGCGTCATTCTTTTGGCGCCTCACAAAGGCTTCACCTAATGCGGCGCGTCCGAGTTAGTCATCGCACCAGCCCAATGGTTCGCACTTCCGCATGCCTCCGTCACGACGGAGCAGGAGGATGCTCCACCGCAAATTCCGAGAAGCCCTGTTGCGATCGTTTTTTCCGAAATTTCGGCTGGCCAATCATCGACGCCGCATGCAGTTGGAATACCGCCTTTGCCAGATCAACCCCGATCATTGTATCCTTTGTCACGGTTTTCCGTCCTTTTCGCTTGTTTCTCGGTAAGCGCCGTCTCCGCCCCATTGGATTGGGTGTATTTTGAGGCTTGCTGCATATGCGAGAAGGTTTCCAGTTGTATCTGGAGATTTTCATGGCAGATGATGGATTTGTTGGTCGCTACGAAGTTGTCGAGCCGCGCCGCGGAAACCGGCGTTGGCCGGATGATGTGAAGGCGCGGATCGTGGCGGAAAGCTTTGAGCCTGGTGTTCGCGTTGTGGATGTCGCGCGCCGTCACGGCGTTATAGCAAACCAGCTTTCCGATTGGCGACGTCAGGTGCGCGACGGCATTCTGGTGCTGCCGTTTGCGGCGGCAACGACGCCGTCGGAGCACGATGGTATCGAGCCGGCATTCGTGCCTCTGGCAATCGCTGCGGATGCGCCTGAGCCTGTCAATCGGTTGCCGCTGCCGAAGCTGGCCTCCGACGGGCCGAAGGTGCAGGTTTTGACGTTGGAGATTGGCTCAGACGTTGTGATGCGGGTTCCGAACGATGTGCCCGCTGAACGGGTCGCCGCTCTGGTTCGCGCTGTGCGAGGAGCGCCATGATTGTCGCGGGCCAACGACTGCCGATCCTGATCGCAACGCGTCCGGTGGACTTCCGCTGTGGGCATCAGGCGCTGGCTCTGATGGTGCAGACCGAGTTGAAGCTCGATCCACATTCCGGGATTACGGTCATCTTCCGGTCGAAGCGCGGAGATCGTCTGAAGATCCTGGTGTGGGATGGCAGCGGAATGGTGTTAATATATAAAATTCTGGAACAAGGCAGCTTTGCTTGGCCCAAGGTTCAGGATGGAACGATGCGTCTTTCCAGGGGTCAGTATGAGGCCATGTTCGAAGGTCTGGACTGGCGACGGGTGATGGCGCAACGGGTGAGTGCGCCGTCTGCAGCGGGGTAAATTCTGGCGGCTCTCGCATTGTTTTATTTGGATTTTTGATGCCATTTTGCTATAAAGTGGCATGTCGCAATCCTTTGATCTCAGCTTGTATCCGGACCTTCCACCAGAGGTCGCCAAAGCCTTCGCGGAGATGCAGTTCGAGCTGTCGGTCGAGCGTGCAGCACGTCAGCACGAGCAGGCAGTTGTGGCCGAAAAGGATGTGTTCATCGCCGAGTTGAAGGAGCTGATCGAGACACTCGAGGGTCAGGTTCATGAATATCGGCGCGCGAAGTTCGGGCCGAAATCGGAAAAGCTTGATCCGGGGCAGATGGAACTGGCACTGGAAGACCTTGAAACGGCGATTGCCGAAACACAGGCGCGGATCGCCGCCGTCGAGAAGAAGATCGAAGCCAGCGCAATCAATCCTGGAGAGGTTGGCGATCCGGACAAGGCCGTTTCTCGCAAGGAGCGTAAGGCCCGTGCACTGCCTGAACACCTGCCTCGGGTCGAGCGCGTGATCGAGCCCGAGAGCATCGTTTGCCCCTGCGGTTGCGGCAACATGGTGCGGATCGGCGAGGATCGGACGGAACGGCTCGACCGGGTCCCGGCACGCTACGAGGTGATCGTCACGATCCGCCCGAAATACGCATGTCCCAAGGGGCGAACTGGCGTTGTCCAGGCCAAAGCGCCTGCACATTTGCTGGAAGGGAGCTGGCCGACCGAAGCCCTTCTGGCGGAGATTGCCGTCTCCAAGCATTCCGAACATATGCCGCTCAACCGGCAGGCCGAGGTCATGGCACGACACGGGGTGCCGATAGACCGCACGGTCCTGGCCGATTGGATGGGGCGCACGGGCAGCGAAATCCGGCCGGTGGTCGACCATATGGCTAAACAGCTCCTGTGGGACAGCACGCGGCTCTATGTCGATGAGACGACCGCCCCGGTTCTTGATCCGGGGCGAGGCAAGACGAAGACGGGTTATCTCTGGGCCGTGCTGCGTGACGACCGCGGCTGGAATGGCTCTGCGCCATCAGGCGTGGTGTTCCATTATCGGCCTGGGCGTAAAGGCGAATATGCCGCTGAAATCCTCGACGGGTTCAACGGCACGATCCAGGTCGATGCCTACGGTGGTTACTCTCACCTTGCCACGTCGGAGCGTGTGGGCGGCGATCCCTTGAAACTGGCTTTCTGTTGGGCACACGGGCGCAGAAAGCTGATCAAGGCCACGCCGAGGAGCGGATCACCCATCGTTGATGAGGCGCTCATTCGCATCGCCGCGCTCTACAAGATCGAAGACAGTATTCGAGGCAATGAGCCCGAACATCGTCGGGCAGTCCGACAGGAGTTGTCGCTCCCGCTGGTGGACAAGTTCTTCACATGGATCGCGGCTCAGGCTGCACGTGTCTCACGCAAGTCAGATCTTGGAAAAGCCTTGGCATACATGCTGACGCGGCAAGACGGCTTCAGATTGTTCTTAGACGACGGCCATGTCGATATTGACTCCAACCTGGTGGAAAACGCGATCCGTCGCCCGGCCATGAACCGCCGCAATGCGCTCTTCGCCGGCCACGATGAAGGGGGCCGAAATTGGGCCCGGTTTGCCAGCTTGATCGGCACATGTAAAATGAATGGAATTGAGCCTTACGCCTATCTGTGCGACCTCTTCAATCGCCTCGCAAACGGCCACCTCGCCAAAGACATCGATGCCCTAATGCCTTGGGCCTATGCCGCCCGCATAAAGTCCTCACAATGAGCTCGTCAGATACTCGTCGGTGAGCTCACATCCGGACCCAAAGGCAATACCATCAAGCCGCTGCAACTGAAAAATCAATGGGGCGTGGACGCCGCATACGTTTCTCGCAGGACCACCAATTTTGCAAATCACGATGCCTTTTGCGGCGGCGGAAACCAATTCGTTCTCCTTGTGCTCCTCAGGCGGCAACTTCTGTCACTGCCACCAGTAATTTTTTTAAAAATCTTCAATGGCTTGAGCGTCTTGCGCGTGCGGGCAGCAAGCTTGCGGTAATTCATGGGCCGTACTTCGCGGCGCAGCGTTTGCTCGCTCACAGAAACGCGAATTTCTTCCCAAAGCAATTGACCCAGGTCGCTAGACGCCAGCGAACAATGCCGTCGAGATAGGGCGTTGGACTACGCTCGATGGCCTGCGTTACAGACAGCGATGCAAGGTTGATCGCGCCAGATGCGGGATTGCCGCCTGCAGGCTGTAGAGACAGTCGTTGAGCGGCAGAAGCGTATGTCGGCGAAACGCGATGATGTCGCCTCCTGGTCGCTCGAAAACACTGTCGACTTCGGCTCACTTGGACCGGTCGGCAGATCGACCATAAAGTTTCGCTTCTTCGACTTGGCCACGATCTTCAGGTTTGATGCCGTAGCGCTTGGTTAGCGCCCCCAGGCTTTCTTGACTATGCCGTATCTCTCGACGTACCGCCGCTGTTGTCGTGGCGCATGCGTGTCGAAACTGGCACACAACGCCTCCTTCCATTCATTGGAAGATGATCGCACCATTAAAGTTCGGGATCAAACACCGGAACTGTGCTCCTATGCAAATCGGACGATCGGACAGTAAACTGCACCCGCTGATTTCGAAAACAATGCGATTTCTGCCCGGCATAATATGCGCTATTTTCTAAATGTGACGGGTCGCCACAGCTCTGCTAACGACCGATCATCCGACGGATAAATCGAATGGGTGCTGAAACCCTCCAGGAGGTGCTATTCATCAGATCAACAATCCGAAGCCGGCTTAGAGTCAGCTCCTCCCGCAATTTGTGCATCTCGATTTCTTTACGCGAAGAAATTTCGTTGACGCGATTAATTTCGGCTCGGAGTTCAGTGATCTCACGCGACGCGTCCGAAGCTGGCTTCGTAACCAACCCTCGCTCTTGCATGGATTGCCCCACCGCAATCCATCGTTGCATCTGGGAAGATTTGAAGTACGGCTCCCTCGGTAAAGAACGATCACCCAATTCGGCACGAACGATGTCTGCGAAACTGCCAATTGCAATGGCTCCAACTACGTCAGGAAGCAGCACCGTCGTGTATTCGATGCCTAAACGCGTCAACATTTTTTCAAAATTTTGTATGGCGTCTGCGACGAGGTTGGAGTCGTGAAAAACTATCACGGCATCTTGCTTAACAAAATCCAACGTGCGCTCTGCATCAGAGAAGCAGGCAACATCAGTGTGCTCCCCATCGATAAGAACGAGATCGACTTTAGGTAGATCACGTGGCTCAACGTCACGGATATCAGCTCTAAAAATCCTCAAACGCGATAACTGCTCCGCGCGGAATTCAGAGCGAAGATTCGCCATCATTGCTTCCTCCCCGTTTGAAGGATAAGGAAAGCTAGCACCGCGCTCGTCAGGTTGATGATCGGGTCGAAGATCGATAGAAATTAATGTTGAGCAATTTTCGTCTGCCAAGATTGGAACGAGACTTCCGCCTTGGTCAGAACCAATCTCCAAGTAAACAAAATTTGGTATCATGGAGCTAACAATTCTTTGAATTCTCAACAGCGACTGCTTGTCATTGGGCGTAGTTGCTGAGGGAACCGAAAAGATACACGTGTCGAGGTCAGCGAGGAAGCTTGATGCAGTCATGTTTGTTCCAATTTTTTATCATATATACACGAATTGCGACTAAGATTTCTATTTGATAATTGGCCGCGATCATGCCCTCCGTCATCACTTCGTGCAACTAAGTTTCAGTCCCAAATAGCCACTTTCAGTTCAGAACGGCATCGATCTTAGCCGCCTATTAAGTGGGACGTAGCACGGCGATGAGCTCGTATATCACCGTCCAAGTGGAAGTTCAGGCGCGGCCGGCGAGTATGAAAGTACTTTTTTCGCCTTCGTATGTCCACGCTTGAAGAGGCTAAAACGCGTTTTGAACGCCAAAATATTAGCGAAGAGGCAGAATCAGCTGCAGATTCTCTGTTTGGTCTGACGAACGCGTCACAAATACTCACGGAGATGGCTATCAATGGCGCTCATTTTTGGCTAATTGCAAACTCTTTTTGAATGAAACCGTGAGATGCGATGTTTGCCGAGAAGCGTTTGGAATATGCGTGCCTAATTGCAGCGGTGCTAATAGCTGCGATCAGCTTATACAGGTCCATAGGGTACGCGATTTCTCTTAGCCACCCGCTGTATTACTGGGATCATTTTGGATATTTCGACGCTTTTCGGAACTGGCGCGTGAATGGCTGGGATACCTGGTCGTTTATTCACATGACTCACAACGAGCACCGGTTGGGACTAACGAAATTGACGATGCTTGCCGATCTTTGGCTCACCCGTGGGTCTAATGTCGTTCTGCAAGTTACGACCTATCTGACATTGTTCGCATCTGGAGCCCTTCTCATCGGCATTTCAGCAATAGGGATGCGAAGAAGATATCTTCAAATGCTGGCTCTTCTCGGCGGTGTATCGATGGTTGGCGTCGTTTCGCTCGGGAACTTGGCGTGGCCGACGCAGGTCCAATTTGGGTATGCTCAGCTCATCCCGGTCGTTCTGATGGTAGTCGCGTTTCAACCTGCTCTAAAATGGCCTGGAAAGGCGGTGGTCCTCCTGTTGTGTATCGTCAGCACGGAAACGATGGCAAGTGGCATACTGGCGCCGGTGGCAGGTCTAATCAGCGCCTTGGTGTTCGCCCGCGACGTCGAGCGATCAGCAATGATGGCTATAGGGTCCGTTTTAGCAATCGTTTATTATCTAATCCCCACAGCTCATGACTTTCCGGTTGGGCCAACTCACGGCTTCGGCGCTGACAACTTCATCTATTTTCTCGCTGCGTTAGGTAACTGGACGCAGCAGGCAGGAACTGCGTCCGCCATCTACACAGGGGCGCTACTGGGTTTTCTTGCCCTAGTGTTTGGGGCAATTGGGATATTAGGAGCACGTTTAAGAGGTATGCCCTTTACAGTTCTCCTTTCTGTTGCAATTTATGCTGGTGCCTCTATCGCTGCGATGGCGGTCAACCGCGGGACGGCGGGAAACCCTGACTGGGCGCTAACCTCGCGCTACTCGTCTCCCTCCATTTTGTTTGCCCTGTCCTTAGCCGGAATAATTCTGCGCTATGGTCTCGTCACTAAACGGAACGCGCTGAGTGCTTTAGCCGCCATTTTCCTTCTGGCCATTGTCGGTTTTTCAAATTTCAGCGACCGCGCCATTGCCGAGGGATTGGAGATCAATAGACAGCGAGACGAAGCAGCCGCTTTAATGCTTCGTGGCGACTACAATGCCGAAATCTACAAAAAAATTTACCCCAGTCCGCAAGTGCTTCTGCAAATAGTCGATTTCATGCGAGAGCGACACTACGGCCTGTTTCGCTCGGCAAACTAGATGCCGTAACGGGCCGGCTCTTCCGAGATTGTAGCCAGATTGGTGGCTGTCCCTCAGAATGACGATGTTGAAACGGGGTCCGAACGGGTCGGCCCCAAGGATCGGATCTGCCAAAGACTTATGACCACGCCGGGCGTTGGCGCGCTCGTTGCGATCACATATCGCTCGGCAGTGGACGACCCAACGCGGTTTGCAAAATCTCAAACCGTCGGTGCGTACTTCGGGTTGACACCGAAGAAGTACCAATCCGGCGAAACGGATCTGGACGGTGGCATCAGCCGGGTCGGTGACACAATGGTGCGCACTGCCCTTTACGAGGCGGCCCACATCATGCTGACCCGCGCCACCAGGTTCTCGGCGCTGAAGCGGTGGGCAGTCGACGTGGCAAAGCGGCGTGGCATGAAACGGGCAAAAGTTGCGCTTGCCCGCAAGCTTGCGACAATCCTTCATCGCATGTGGATGGATGAAAGCGAATTCCGTTGGGGCAAGGAAACCTCTGCGGCATAGATAGCGGCATCGAGACGAAGCCATTGTAAGGTTTCGTCTCCATCAAGGTCCCGTCACCGGGACGCGAGCCTGGCAAGGTCGTAAGTAGTGCTGTGAGGCTTCGGCAATCACGCCGCCTAGATTGACCTGCCGGTTCTGATCTTATGGCATGGTGTGGCGACCTTCGTGTTGACCACGGACAGAAGCATGATCCTGGTGATGAGATTTTGGAAATGAGGGACTTGACGAACAAAGGCCCATTACAGAAGCACTACTTTGGCAGAATTGAATTTTTGCTTTGAAAGTGCTGTTGACAGTGCGGATATCGGATCTGTGCTGTCGGTATAGCAAGCGCATTGATCACGGCTCGACGGACGGCTGGCAAGGTCGGTTCAGGCGGCCCTCGGCGAACTCGTCGCTTCCTTTTTTTCCCGCTTTGCAGTTTGCAATCTCTGGTGCTGGAGAAAAGCGTAAGCGATCATCGTCATCAGAGCGTGCCGATGTAGGCCTTGCCACGATCGGCCCTCGAAGTGATCGAGACCGAGCTCCTCTTTCATCTGCTGATGCGCCTGTTCGCAAACCCATCTCGCCTTGATCGCGGCCGCCAGCACTTTCAATGTCGCATCGACCGGCAAGTTGGACAGGTAGTATTTGCGCTCGTCGTTTGATCGCCATTCGCCAACTAGGCCACGGACTCATTAGTTGAGGCGATCCATATCCTCGTCGCGACGAGCTTGAGGGCGGCCATGTAGTTATCAGCGCGCCGGTCGTATCGCGTCGCGAGGCCTCGCATCTGCTTGATACGGTTGAAGAACCGTTCCACGAGATTGCGTTGACGGTAGACCCAGCGGTTGAAGCTGAATGTCTGCTTTCGATTGGCCTTTGCAGGGATATTCGCCCAACACTTGCGTTGCTTGGCAAAGTTACGAATTGCATCGGTATCATATGCCTTGTCGGCGAGGATCGTCGCGCCGGGCCTCAGGTCGCTCAACAGCTTTTCAGCCATCGGTGCATCGCCGGCTTGGCCGGCGGTGAGTTCGAGCCGAACCGGTCTGCCATCTGCATCGACAAGAGCGTGGATCTTTGTCGTCAGGCCGCCGCGCGAACGTCCCATGCAAGGATCGGCAGATCCCCCTTTTTAGCGTTGGCACCATGCTGGTGAACGCGAACACAAGAACTGTCGATCATCACGATGTCTCCATCGTAACGCTTTGAAACGGCGTCCAGAAGACGATCCCAGACGCCCGCCTTGCGCCATCGGGAGAACCGATTGTAAAGCGTCGTGCGCGGGCCATAACGCTCCGGCACATCTCGCCAAGACGAACCAGTCCTGAAACGCCAGAGGATGCCGTTGATCACCCGGCGGTCATCGACACGTTCAATTCCACGGCTATTGTTCGGCAAAAGAGGTGCAATGATAGCCCATTCTTCGTCGCTCAATTCGTGACGGCGCATAGCAATCTCCTTTCAAGGAAATTGAATCATACACCGTCAATAAAATGAACCCCGTTTATGGGGACACTGCCTAGCATTACAGTTGCAATTTTGATTTCAAGTGAGCGCGTTGGGCGACAGCTTGATGCGCTCGTCTCCAACATGACCATGCGATGATGTGGGCGGGCTTTATACGCCGCTGGGCAAGCTTATTCGCAATGCGTCGGACCTCTTGGATGGACCAGCGGATCAGATCGTGATGGTCGGCATCCTCGGTCTTTTTTGGGGTGCCGCATTATTGGCGCGATATCGGATCACAGCCATCATTGCGAAGGCGAGCATGACGAGCGAGACATGGCGATGCCAGCCATGCCACGAGCGGGTCTCGTTATGATCGAGGCCGAGTTCGTTCTTGGCTGTCTCGAAGCTGTCTTCGATTGCCCAACGGTGACCTTCGACGGATACGAGCGTCTGAATGCCTGTTCCGGCCGGGCACCAAGTCGTGAAGAATGCGAGGTCGCCATCGCTGATATTGCGCCGGATCAACAAGCCGCGCGTCCAAAGCCCGGTTTGCGTATCACTGTATTCGTCGGCATCGAGATCGGCCAGTTCGCAGTAGGCCCAGTCATGAAGCCGCGCGCCTTTTGTGCCATCGCCAGCGGAAAGGCGATGCCATGCAGCCGGATCGAGATCACGGGCAATCTCAAGAGCGGTTCCTGCGACGAAAGGCTTACCAGACCAAGCGCCAAAATGATGGTCGGATTTAACCCCAAGAACGTAACCTTTGCAGGCTCGGCGCAGCGCTCCTTCGACGTCTCCGACGCCATACACAGCATCTGCTGCCACCCATGAGAACGGCACTTTGGCTGTCAGCGCCCGCCGAATCATATCGACAGCGAGGGCAGGCTTGGTAGCGAAGGCTACAGTTTCAGGAACATGAGCGGCGGCAAGCCTTGCCGGATCGCTGGTCCAACTCTTTGGCAAGTACAAGGCTCGATCGATAAAGGCATGACCACGATCGGAAACATAGGCGGTGAACACACCGATTTGGCAGTTCGTTACCTTGCCCGCCGACCCTGTATATTGACGTGAAACACCGCAAGATGTCTTGCCCTGCTTGAGGAAGCCGGTCTCATCAATGACCAGGACCGCATCATCTGTGGCTAGGTGCTCCACAACATACTCGCGCACAATGTCGCGAAGTCCGTCTGCGTCCCAGCGTCCACGACCCAAGATGGCTTGCTGTCGCCACGGACCGGGATCGCCAGCCGCCTCAGCGCGCATCCAACCTGTCTTACGGCGCTCATCACCTAATAAGCCGTCCAGGAAAAGGTTCGCAGATGCTGCAACGCGTTCCTGCGTAAACAATCCGCGCATACGCGCCTTAACTTCACGCAGCGACGATGCCCAAAGTTCCAACGTTGTCTCGATCGATGCACCCATCATCCATGACCTCCGAATCATGGGGGCCTATGGATTCAGAACTTGTAAAAATACGCAACTGTAATGCTAGGCAGTGTCCCCATAAACGGGGTTCATTTTATTGACGGTGTATGATTCAATTTCCTTGAAAGGAGATTGCTATGCGCCGTCACGAATTGAGCGACGAAGAATGGGCTATCATTGCACCTCTTTTGCCGAACAATAGCCGTGGAATTGAACGTGTCGATGACCGCCGGGTGATCAACGGCATCCTCTGGCGTTTCAGGACTGGTTCGTCTTGGCGAGATGTGCCGGAGCGTTATGGCCCGCGCACGACGCTTTACAATCGGTTCTCCCGATGGCGCAAGGCGGGCGTCTGGGATCGTCTTCTGGACGCCGTTTCAAAGCGTTACGATGGAGACATCGTGATGATCGACAGTTCTTGTGTTCGCGTTCACCAGCATGGTGCCAACGCTAAAAAGGGGGATCTGCCGATCCTTGCATGGGACGTTCGCGCGGCGGCCTGACGACAAAGATCCACGCTCTTGTCGATGCAGATGGCAGACCGGTTCGGCTCGAACTCACCGCCGGCCAAGCCGGCGATGCACCGATGGCTGAAAAGCTGTTGAGCGACCTGAGGCCCGGCGCGACGATCCTCGCCGACAAGGCATATGATACCGATGCAATTCGTAACTTTGCCAAGCAACGCAAGTGTTGGGCGAATATCCCTGCAAAGGCCAATCGAAAGCAGACATTCAGCTTCAACCGCTGGGTCTACCGTCAACGCAATCTCGTGGAACGGTTCTTCAACCGTATCAAGCAGATGCGAGGCCTCGCGACGCGATACGACCGGCGCGCTGATAACTACATGGCCGCCCTCAAGCTCGTCGCGACGAGGATATGGATCGCCTCAACTAATGAGTCCGTGGCCTAGCATTACAGTTGCGTATTTTTACAAGTTCTGAATCCATAGGCCCCCATGATTCGGAGGTCATGGATGATGGGTGCATCGATCGAGACAACGTTGGAACTTTGGGCATCGTCGCTGCGTGAAGTTAAGGCGCGTATGCGCGGATTGTTTACGCAGGAACGCGTTGCAGCATCTGCGAACCTTTTCCTGGACGGCTTATTAGGTGATGAGCGCCGTAAGACAGGTTGGATGCGCGCTGAGGCGGCTGGCGATCCCGGTCCGTGGCGACAGCAAGCCATCTTGGGTCGTGGACGCTGGGACGCAGACGGACTTCGCGACATTGTGCGCGAGTATGTTGTGGAGCACCTAGCCACAGATGATGCGGTCCTGGTCATTGATGAGACCGGCTTCCTCAAGCAGGGCAAGACATCTTGCGGTGTTTCACGTCAATATACAGGGTCGGCGGGCAAGGTAACGAACTGCCAAATCGGTGTGTTCACCGCCTATGTTTCCGATCGTGGTCATGCCTTTATCGATCGAGCCTTGTACTTGCCAAAGAGTTGGACCAGCGATCCGGCAAGGCTTGCCGCCGCTCATGTTCCTGAAACTGTAGCCTTCGCTACCAAGCCTGCCCTCGCTGTCGATATGATTCGGCGGGCGCTGACAGCCAAAGTGCCGTTCTCATGGGTGGCAGCAGATGCTGTGTATGGCGTCGGAGACGTCGAAGGAGCGCTGCGCCGAGCCTGCAAAGGTTACGTTCTTGGGGTTAAATCCGACCATCATTTTGGCGCTTGGTCTGGTAAGCCTTTCGTCGCAGGAACCGCTCTTGAGATTGCCCGTGATCTCGATCCGGCTGCATGGCATCGCCTTTCCGCTGGCGATGGCACAAAAGGCGCGCGGCTTCATGACTGGGCCTACTGCGAACTGGCCGATCTCGATGCCGACGAATACAGTGATACGCAAACCGGGCTTTGGACGCGCGGCTTGTTGATCCGGCGCAATATCAGCGATGGCGACCTCGCATTCTTCACGACTTGGTGCCCGGCCGGAACAGGCATTCAGACGCTCGTATCCGTCGAAGGTCACCGTTGGGCAATCGAAGACAGCTTCGAGACAGCCAAGAACGAACTCGGCCTCGATCATAACGAGACCCGCTCGTGGCATGGCTGGCATCGCCATGTCTCGCTCGTCATGCTCGCCTTCGCAATGATGGCTGTGATCCGATATCGCGCCAATAATGCGGCACCCCAAAAAAGACCGAGGATGCCGACCATCACGATCTGATCCGCTGGTCCATCCAAGAGGTCCGACGCATTGCGAATAAGCTTGCCCAGCGGCGTATAAAGCCCGCCCACATCATCGCATGGTCATGTTGGAGACGAGCGCATCAAGCTGTCGCCCAACGCGCTCACTTGAAATCAAAATTGCAACTGTAATGCTAGCCAGGCCGCTTCGCCCGGCATGTGCTGCTGTCACTTGTCATAGATGCGCTGCGGCGTGCCATCGGCGATCCGGATGCGCAATGCTGCAAACCGTGCGGTCAGGCGACCTTTTGTGCCGCGGCGCCAACTGACCTTCTTCCAGCTTGCAGATGCCAACATCGTTTCGGCGGCAACTGAAAGGGTGTCGGGGATCGAATGCTTGCGAGGGCGGCCATGACCGGAGACGGGAAAAATCAATCTGACATCATCGGGATAAACCTTCTGATGCTTGGGGATACCGACCGCCCAGGTGAGGCCACGTTCACTTAAGCCCTTTCGGAACGCAGCCGACAGGCCGTAACCTGCGTCAGCCAGCACTGTGCCAAACCGGACACCGGTCACGATCAACCGATCGATCTCGGCAAGAGCAATCTCCGGCTTCGTGCGCGAGGTCCGCATGTCGTCTGGGACCCCAGCCTTCGCCATGCGCTCATGATCACCGATCCAGCTATCCGGCAGGAACAAACGCAGGCCAACCGGGACCGGCACTTCGTCTCGCGCAAGCGTCACCGACACCAGCGTCTGGCAATTTGCTCTCTTGCCCAGCATCGAGGCATATTGCGGCGCGACTCCGACCGAATGATCACCCTTCTTTGGCAGGCCGGTGTCATCAATCACCAAAAACGCATCGGATGCGCCAACTATTCTGTCCGTCTGCAGCGCGAGCTCGAAGAGGAACAGCATCCCAAAGGCCGTCGGAAATGAAATGGTGGAGGCGGTCGTACTGGCCTGGAGCGAACCGTTCCGCCATCGGCTCAATACTCTTGCGGTCTCCGGGACCGATAAGTCCCGACACATAAAGTGGACACATCTGTCGCCGTTTCTTGTGTCCAAGCTTCTCCAGAAACGGCTGCAAAAATGCTGAAAGCTCCGTATCCCAATCCGCCATATCGCGCCCCAAAAGTGAGAGCGCACATCATCTCAAACCAGGCTTGCCCGAATCTGCCAAAGTATTGCTAGCGTGGTGTCAATGTGGCGTGGCCTGAACTGCCAATAATTGATAACCTGATCAACGTTAAAAGGTGCCTCGGCTTGTCTGGATAGTTTCGGGCGTCTGCTAAGTGTTTCCGCCTCGGTTATGCCGCCACCATCATCGGTGCCAGCGCGTTCGAGTACGCCTGGACCGGTGTCTGCCGGTCAAGGGATGAATGTCGGCGTAGGCTATGTATAACAGAGTCGAGACAGCGAAGCGGTGGTGATTCGCGAGCATTCGTATCCGTGACATCCCTAGTCTGGGAAACTTGTATACATCCATGGATCAGTGGACAAGGGTCTGCCCTACTCCGCTGCAGCCTTTTGGGGCGGGCGTCATGCCGGATGCTCGAGTTCCGGTATAGATATTCGACTGAACACTGAGGCTGCGGTGGCTGGTTTTGCCAATTGGGCATGCTGATTCACTTGCCTATTTGCTTTGGCAAAGTTGCCGGAAGGGGGAGGAGCTCCGTCACAGGCCGCGAATACGGGCGCCGCATTGGTCCCTCACGAACGACTCGGGGGACGATCAAGTCACGCCAGTTTACGACATATCAGTTCGATCTGTTCTCGGGCACACACAGCGGGAAGACACCAGCGGTAACTCAGTGACAGATGTTGCCGAAAGGAACACAGCAGGTGTTCACGACCCCATCGTACGGCTGGTCGTCGACCGCGCCAACGACGAGAGCTCCTCCCAGTCGAAGTATGTCGGTCATGATGCATGGGAGGATCAGCTCACGCCATCTCGAGCGCGAGGCCATTCTGTCAATCAGCATGCAAAGTCGCCCCTTCTTTCTCGGGAGAGGAGTCTCGATCCTGATTCAACGTCGATTTGATACTTTACTTAAAGTCATCAGCGGGTCACTCTAGTTCGTCTCCTCAACACGCACCTTAAAGATTTACTTCCGCCCTTTCCACCAACACTCACCGCGAAGGCTCTTTACCTCTGCTGCATGTGGCGGTTAGAAAATTTGCCCCTCGAGGCCTACTTCGGGGGCGGGGCCGCCCCCCCCCGTCTTCGGTAAAGCTCCGCTCTTGTCTCAAGCCGAGAAAAGGCATTCACAGCACACGACCTCCTCATATTTGAACGCCAGAGTCGTGGGCGAACACGTTGTCTCGCCACGCACCCTGGCCATCCATCGAGATGGCAATTTCCGCCTTTTTCAACACCTCCGCAAAGTCGACGGAGGCAAGCTGCGACATCCTGGTCCGTGTTGAAGATTTTCGGCTTTCCGTAGCGGGCAAGTGCTCCTCCACCGCTTCGATTCAGAAGGCTGCTTCCCGAACAGGACGTGATCGATGCTCCGGAAGACTTACGGCGTGAAGTCGATGAACTTGTAGGACGCACCCATGCGGCCGACTGGCGATTTTGGCCAACGATCATGTCGACCTGCATATACTGTTATTGTTGGATAAGGTTTCGGTGAGTCTGCGAACTAAACCTTTGTCCTTATCCTTGAGAAACAGGATTTGCTCTCGCGTAATAAACTACCGTGACGCGAGTCCATTGAGTGGTTTTTTCTGGAGATCCACCGTATAGAGGCTTTGTGAGGAACCATTCAGTTAGGTTTTTATGAAGACGTCAGATTTATCCGCAACCCTCGGGGTTGTCACGCATTTGCCCATCGTTGTCGATCTCGACGGGACGTTGGTGCTGTCCGATACCCTCTACGAGACGGCGGCGATCGCGTTGTTTCGCAACCCCTTTGGTTTGGCTCGGTCCCTGCTCGCCCTTTGCAAGGGACGTCATGCCCTAAAGGCGAAGTTGGCCGAGGAAGTCGACGTCACCGAGGAAATACTGCCGCTGCGCGAAGATCTAGTGAAGTGGTTACGCGAAAAGGCTGATGAAGGGCACGAGTTGCACTTATGCTCGGCGGCCGATCAAACAATTGTTGACAAGGTTGCCCAGCGAGTGGGTATTTTTGCTTCGGCTACTGGCTCCGCCATTAGTAATCTGAAAGGTAAAGCCAAAGCGGAGTATCTGTCCGAACGTTTTGAAGAAGGCTTTATCTATGCCGGGGATCATGCTGTGGACCTGCCCGTCTGGCGGGCTTCGGCAGGAATAGTGCTCGCGGGCGTCACGACGCAGGTGGGGCGTCGAGCAAAGGCACTTGGTAAACCCGTCTTGAAAGAGTTTCATTCGCCTTCGTTGACACCGAAAGAGTTCATGAAGGCGATCCGAGTTCACCATTGGACGAAAAACGCTTTGCTATTCGTGCCGCTCATACTTGCGCACGAATGGTCAGATCTTCCAACCGTGTCGCACGCGATCCTAGCATTTTGTTGTCTTCTTGCAGTAACCTCGGCGACCTACTTGCTCAATGATATCGCTGATCTTAATTCCGACCGTCAGCACTGGTCCAAGCGCAACCGCGCTATGGCTAGTGGTCGTTTGTCGATCCGCGCTGGATTCCTTTTGGCTGGGGGGCTACTACTTGGCGGATTTACATTCGCAATACTGTTGTCCCCGAAGTTTGCGACCGCGCTAATGGCGTACCTGGCTATCACTGCCTGCTACTCGCTCGGGCTGAAGAGGGTACCGCTCCTTGATACATTGATCATTGGGGTCTTGTTTACGACGCGTCTCATCATGGGCACCGCATTGCTCGACAACCCCCGACCGGCTTGGTTGCTGACTTTCGCGGTGTTTTTCTTTTTCTCTCTCGCGACGGCAAAGCGTCATACGGAGATTGTACGTGCAGCGTCCAGCGGTGCGAATAGTCTCAGAAGCCGCGGTTACGAGTTAGAGGATGCGGCTTTGACCCTGGCGCTCGGTGTCGGCGCAGCGATAGCCTCGCTCGTGGTGTTCATGATCTTCGTGTTGCAGGAGCTGACGCCCGGATTTGCCTATTCGCGTCCAGAACTACTCAGCGGCATTTCAATTATGTTATCAATCTGGCTGGGCCGCATATGGCTTCTATCACATAGAGGGCAAATGAACGATGACCCGGTGAGCTTTGCCTTACGCGATCGGGTGAGTATCGCACTCGGCATCATCGTCGCGCTGCTCTTCCTGGTGGCGCTATGACGGTATTCAACCGCCAAGATGACTTTGGCTCATGGGGCAATGTGCTAAGGGCGCCGCATCAGGTGGCGCGGCCCTTTTGGCGTGACCAGTTGCATGCAACTGCGCTCGGCGGCCACCAGCAGGGACTGACGTTGCTTGGCGCAGGTTTGCGCCGGTCTTATGGAGATAGCGGCCTCAATCCTGAAGGTGGCATCATCGACATGACTTGTGTCGACCGGATTCTGCAATTTGACGGAGCTCGGCGTCTTCTGCGTGCAGAAGCCGGCCTGTCGTTCAACTCACTGCTGCAACTGATCGTGCGGCAAGGGTTTTTCCTGCCGGTGACGCCAGGCACGCGATACGTAACGCTTGGCGGTGCTGTCGCAAACGACGTGCATGGCAAGAACCACCACCGCAATGGTTCAATTGGCCGGTGGATACGCCGACTTAGTCTGTTGCGTTCGAACGGTGAAGAATTGCAGTTGTCACCGAGCGAGAATCCTGAATTGTTTGCTGCAACGATCGGTGGGCTTGGATTGACAGGCCTCATCACATGGGTGGAACTGGAGCTCACAGCGATTGATAGTGCTATGATCGATGCTGAGACGATTCCGTTTGAGGATCTCAACGCGTTTTTTACTCTTTCCAAAGAAAGCGAGGAACGCTTCGATTATACGGTCTCTTGGATCGATTGCCTGGCTAAGGGGTCATCTATCGGGCGCGGTCTGTTTTCGCGCGGTAACCATGCCGTGGTTGGTTCGCGACTTCTGGATCGTGGAAACACGCGCTTTTCTATGCCGTTCAACCTTCCGAGTTTAGCAATGAACCGCTACTCGATCAGCGCCTTCAACGCCCTTTATTACTGGAACGGAAAGCGAAAAGCGGGTAGATCCCGGGTTCCGCTCCATTCCTTCTTCTATCCGCTTGACTCGATCGGCCGCTGGAATCGTCTCTACGGCTACAAGGGAATGTTTCAGTATCAGTCTGTGGTTCCTCCAGCTGTGCAGTGGGACGCAACGAAGGAAATGCTGACAACTATATCGGCGAGCGGCCAAGGCTCATTTCTTGCGGTTCTCAAGACGTTCGGTGCTGCAAAGTCGCCTGGTATGCTGTCGTTCCCTACCGAGGGTACGACTCTTGCGCTTGATTTTCCCAATCACGGGAGCGAGACCCTGCGGTTAATGGAGCGGCTGGATGCCATTGTGCTCGAAGCTGGCGGCCGCCTGTATCCCGCCAAGGATGGCCGAATGTCGGCTCAAATGTTCCAGAGCGGTTTTCCTGCTTGGCAGGAGTTCGCCAAGTACGTAGATAGCGGTTTCAGCTCCCATTTTTGGCAGCGTGTCTCGCGAATATGAAGGGTTACTAAATTGCGCGTCATAATTTTGGGGGCGACGTCCGCCATTGCCGCGAGCACAGCGCGTCTCTATGCAAAGGATGGGGCATCGATTCTTCTCGTTGGCAGAGATGAGAGCCGGCTGTCACAGATGGCAGTCGATCTGAAAGCCCGTGGCGCTGAAAATGCCGTCGTTGCCACGAGTGATCTGGCGGCGACAACTGACATCGAGCAGCAGTTCGACCAGTTTGTTGAGCAGATCGGAGGCGTCGATCACGTCTTGATTGCCTATGGGACCCTCGGAGATCAGGGCCTCGCCGAACGCGATCTCGTCGTCGCTGAAGAGATATTTCGGGTTAACTTCACCTCCGCTGCGGCATGGTCGCTCGTCGCGGCCAATCTGCTTGAAGCGCAAGGAAGGGGTAGCCTGGTTGTCATTGGTTCCGTCGCTGGAGACCGGGGTAGACGAGCGAACTTCATTTACGGGGCCGCCAAGGCCGGCCTTGAAGCGTTGGTAGAAGGCATTGCCCACCGCTTCGCCAACAAGGGGCCACGGGCCATCTTGATTAAGCCGGGCCCGACGGTGACGCCAATGACCGAAGGAATGAACCGGAAGGGCGCTCTCTGGGCCAAGCCTGAGCAAATCGCCGCCATCACCTACGCCCGCGCCCACCGCGGCGGGCCGATAGCCTATGCGCCCGGGTTCTGGCGCTACATTATGCTGATCATTCGCAACCTGCCTGCGGCGATATTCAATCGGATGGAAATCTAGTGGAGAAAATCGTCATAACTGGAGCCGCCGGACTGGTCGGGCAAAATGTCATCGCTCGCCTGAAGGGTACGCCCGGGCTGAAGATCGTCGGCATCGACAAGCATCCTAGCAACACTGCGCTGCTGCGCAGTCTGCATCCGGAAATCGAAGTGATTGAGGCCGACCTGGCGATTGAGGGCCAGTGGATGGATGCCTTTGCCGGCGCAGACTCGGTGCTGTTGAACCAGGCCCAGATTGGCGGACTGATCGAGCAGGAGTTCACCGATAATAACGTGACTGCCACGGAGCAAATCGTAGAGGCGATGCGCCGTCATGGCACGCCATATTTCGTTCATATCTCCTCATCAGTAGTCAACTCCAAGGCAGACGATTTCTACACGCGCTCCAAGACCACCCAGGAGCGGTTCATAGACACCGTCGGCGACATCCCACATGTGGTATTGCGCCCAACGCTGATGTTCGGCTGGTTTGATCGTAAACATTTGGGCTGGTTGCGCCGCTTCATGGATCGCGTACCGGTTTTCCCGATTCCAGGCGATGGAAAATTCATCCGTCAGCCGCTTTACGTCGGGGATTTCGCGAGCATTATCATCTCGTCTCTCAAGAACAAGCAGGTTGGCACCTACGACATATCCGGGCTTCAGCAAACTTATTACGGCGATGTCATTCAGATGATACACGACACCGTCAGACCCAAGGCGCGCATCGTGCATATTCCCTACCAGTTGTTCTGGTGGCTGCTTTTCGTCTATGGCAAGGTTTCAAAAAAGCCGCCGTTCACAACAAGCCAGCTGGAAGCTCTTGTGATCCCCGAGACTTTCCCTGTGATCGACTGGCCGACTATTTTCAACGTCCAGGCGACGCCGCTGAAGGATGCCATTAGTGAGAGTTATCTCGACCCGCGTTACAGCAAGATTATACTGGACTTTTAGGAGAAGATGATGAGCCGAGTTGTGGTCATCGGCGCTGGCGCCATGGGGTTGGCGGCTGCACATCGCGCGGTGCAGCTAGGGCATGAGGTCGACCTGATCGAAATTGACAGCGTCCCAGGTGGCATGGCCGCGCATTTCGATTTCGGTCCGCTGTCGATCGAGCGTTTTTACCATTTCGTGTGCAAGTCGGATGAGCCGACCTTTGCCTTGATGCGCGAGCTTGGGATTGCCGACAAGATGCGTTGGCGCGCTACTTCGATGGGTTATTTCATCAAGGGAAAAATCTATCCCTGGGGGGATCCGATTTCCCTGTTACGGTTCCCGCATCTTAGCCTAATGGCCAAAATCCGCACTGGCCTGCAAATGTTCATAACCACCAAATCCAAGAGCTTCAAATCGATCGAGGACAAGACTGCCCGCGAGTGGCTCGAAAGTGGATCGGGCAGAGAAGTCTACAACACGCTATGGAAGCGGTTGATGAACCTAAAATTCTACGAGCTTGCTGACGATATTTCCGCCTCGTGGATCGCCACCCGCGTACGCCGTATTGGAAGTTCACGACGTTCCCTGTTTCAGGAAGAACTTGGATACATCGAGGGCGGCAGTCAGACCCTGGTCGATGCGCTCGTGTCGGCGTATACTTCTAAGGGCGGCCGTTTACATCTGGCAACCTCGGTAGAGAAGGTCGAGACGGAGGCCGGCAAGGTGAAAGGCGTGCGGGCCGGCGCTAGGTTCTATCCTGCCGATGCGGTCATTTCCACCGTCCCAACCCCGCTGATTTCGACCCTTGTGCCAGACCTGCCGGAGGACGCGAAGGCGCAATATGACGCGATCCGCAATATCGGTGTGGTATGCCTTATTTTTCGGCTTAAGAAGTCGATTAGCAAGCATTTTTGGATCAATATCATTGATGAGACGATCGAGATCCCAGGTGTGATCCAGTTCTCCAACTTGCGTCCCGTTGAAGACACAGTAGTTTACGTGCCATACTACATGCCCATTACCCAGCCGAAGTGGCAGTGGAGCGACCAGGAATTCATCAATGAAGCGTTTAGCTACATCCGCAAGGTCAATCCTGCAATTGCCGCGACAGACTTTATCGACGCAAAGGTCGGCCGTCTAAAATATGCGCAGCCTGTCTGTGAGCCCAATTTCCTAGACAAGCTGCCCCCCATCCAAACTGCGATCGCCGGTCTACAGATTGCCGACACCTGCTACTATTACCCCGAAGACAGAGGTATATCAGAAAGCGTGCGCTACGGTCGTGACATGGCGGAAGCAGTGTCAACATGAGGTCGGCATTGTCTGGTCTCTTATCCAAGCCATTTGTCAGATTTGCGATCTCGGGGGGCTTGGCGGCGGGCGTCAATATCCTTTCGCGGATTGCCTTATCTCAGATAACACCCTATTCGATAGCTGTTACGATCGCTTATTTGTTCGGCATGACCACCGCTTACGTACTGATGAAACTGATGGTGTTCGAACAGACTGGAAAGCGCGTTCACGAAGAGTATATCCGGTTCGCGCTCGTCAATGTCGTGGCTTTCGCCCAGGTTTGGTTGATAAGCATAACTTTGGCCCGCTACCTACTACCGAAACTAGGAATACAAACGCAAGCAGAGACAATTGGCCATATCATTGGGGTACTCAGCCCCATTGCGACTAGTTATTTCATGCACAAGTATTTTACTTTTTCGAGGCGCGGCACATGAGGGGAACGTCTCTTAGAACGGTCCGATACGGCCTTCTTCTTTTTCTGATGTGCGTAATTTTGTTTTACGCAAAATTCCAGCCGCTTCGTTTTCATCTAACCGAAGCCGGCCTTGATCCTTCTTGGCAGGCAACTCTCGCATTCGCCACTGAGCAGAGATGGCGATTCGGTACTGACATCGTGTTCACGGGTGGTCCGCTGTCGTCGCTCTATTCGCGGCAGTATGTTGGTGCATATACATACGCAGTTGCGGTTTTATCGATCCTTGTATTGCTGCATCTTGCAGTTTCGACCGCCACGGTTTTTAGGGATGGTGCCAGTCCCTATTCCGCTGCTTTGCGGTTCATCCTATTAAGTGTTTGCTTGATATACTTTGATACCTTCTTTCTAATGATGCCATTGGTCACCGCGCTCGTGTTCATAAACGGCGGTGGTCGAAATCTATGGCGAAATGCGCATTCGGCGGTCGGCTCGCTCCTGTGCGGAATCTTGTGCCTCGCGAAGTTTTCCATTTTTCCCCTATCTCTTATAACCGTCATTATACTTGACGTATTGACCATCCGCCGCAAGGCCGTCCCCGTTCAGACGGTGATGCTATTCATCGGAACAATTGTTGGCTTTACCATCAGTGGTCAGCAGATAGATCATTTGCCCTCGTTTTTTATTTCCAGCCTTGAGGTCTCCAGTGGCTACTCCTCGGCTATGAGCCTGCCTGGTCGATTTGCGGAGGTCAGCGCTTGGCTGATGCTTTCCGCAACCTTTGTTTTTGCTCTCGTACGACAGTCTTATATAGGCAGCGGTTCGAAAGATCCGCTCGCCGACGGGGCAAAGGTTATTGTAACCGCTGCCTATCTGTTTATCGCTTGGAAGGCCGGCTTTGTCCGTCATGACCTTCACTCCCTTATTGCTTGGAGCAGTCTTTCGGTGGCAGTCATCCTTGCGGGTTTCATGAGCTTGAAGCCTTTCAAGCCTGCCTGGTGCGGCATCGCTACGCTTGCAGTTCTCACTATCATACCGCCCTATGTGCTCGTATATAAGTTCAAGTTTCCGCTCCCGTTGGCCGTGGCCGAAGAGACTGCACAGGTCGTCAGTCGCGGTATTACGGACACTATTTCATTGATTATTGAACCGACAACTTGGCAGAAGCAACTTGAAGAACGACGCCAAATTTCACTTTCTGAAATTCGTCTAAAGCAGCCACTTCCCAAGCTTGAGGGGACCGTCGATATCATCCAATCAGAGCAGTCTGACCTTATCGCTAACGGCTTGCACTTCACTCCACGACCAACTATCCAGGAATATACGAGCTATTCAACTAAGCTAATCGCTCGTAATCACGCTTTTTTTGAAGGGAATCGGGCGCCGGACTATCTGTTTATGGCACCCGGTTCCATTGATGGGCGTCATCCAGCATCTGCGGAAGGCTCCTTGTGGCCCTTGTTTTTTGCATCATACAGTCCAGATAGTGACCTAGGACGCAATCTGCTTCTTAAGAAGCGGACGATGCCGATTGCGGGTGTAGAGGGGCAAGTGGTCCGCGTCGAGGCGAAGATGGGTGAAAAGATTCCTTTGCCCAATCAACCCGGTCCGATGATGCTATCGGTAAAAATGCATCCAACGGTTTTGGGGCGTCTTCTCGACTTGCTGTATCGACCCCCGCTTACGGCTTTAATCGTCACCTACGAGGATGGTAGTGAGACGGCCTACCGGATCATCCCGGCGATGGCTGCCGAAGGTTTCCTTATTTCCCCACTCGTCAGTACCCCATCAGACTATCTGATTGTGTCGACCGGCCACTCTCAAGAGGCGCATCTGCAAACTGCAAAATCTGTTGCGGTCGGCGAAAGCGCCTCAGTGCGATTGGCTTTTCAAAGCGACATCAATGTGGAGTTTACTCCGTTGAATAACGATGCGTTGAAGCGCGCGGATTCGGGAGCCCTCGTCTCGCAAAAGTTGACAGAACTGAAACGCCTCGAGCTGCTTGTCGCCAATAATCCTCTTAACGGGCAGACTCTGGCTGCGGTACCGGAAGGCATACTTGCTCATGCGCCGTCCAAACTGAGTATACCTGTTGTCTCCGGCGCCAACCTGAAGCTAGCGTTCGGAATGCGTGCAGGGTCCTGGAAGGATGGAGGTCAAACCGACGGGGTCTGCTTCGTTGCGACGGCTGTGACATCGACCCTAATGCAAAAGTGCCTCGATCCAGTCAAAAACAGCGATGATCGCATCGAGCAGGCGCAGATAATCGCTATTCCTGAAGGCGTTTCGACAATCGAGTTACGCACCGACTGTGGCAAGACATGTACTTGGGACTGGAGTTACTGGAGCGAGGTAAGTCTTGAGAAATAATCCTGAACCAACGGAATGTATTGCATTGCGGTTAACGAACCCCCAGTTTAATAGCGGGTACCTTCCTTCGAGTAGAAAAATTGCATCCTCTTAACAGATATATCCAAAATATTGACACAAATTTGAACGAATCAAAGAATTCTTCGGATTTTGGTTTCTTAATTTTTCTCTTAATATTATCTGTCTTTGTTCTTCTTGTCAGAGCTCCTGACGTATTCCCACCAAGATTTTGGGCTGAAGATCTGTTCCAATTTATACATGAATATCAGATCTCGGGCTTGTCCAGCCTCTTTCGACCTTATGCTGGTTATCTTCACGCTGTTCCGCGATTGTCGGCAGCCGCACTGAGCGTTCTACCGATTGAATGGGCGGCTTGGTGGTTTACCCTGGTGATGTTTGTCGTCACCCTTTGGGTAGTGAGTATCCTCATCCGAGTGATAGGCGGCTGTTTGAGTGCCACTGTGGCCGCATTGTCTGTTATTATTGCGCCCGGTTGGTCGGAGCCCATTGGTAGTGTTACCAATCTTCAGTGGATCATGGCTCCCGCGCTACTATGCGTCATCCTCAGATCGGGCTCCTTCCGAAAACGCGAATCTATAACCTTCGTGCTCCTTTCGTCGCTTTCGGGTCCCTTTTCAGTTGCGTTCGGCCCGATTGTCTTTGCGTCTGTGCTCGTGAACAGGCTCAAAAAGGGACAGTGGAACTGGGAAGCTTTGACCTGCGGTGCGTGTGCCGCGATCCAGGTCTGTGTCATCATTTACTCGTCCACTCCCACCGCTACAGAACCTCCCCAAATTCTTTGGCTTCTTTGGCGTCTGACGGAACTTCCGTTCCAGCTGTCACTCTGGCCCTTGGGCGCGCTTTTACTTCTGGCGTCGACCGTTTGGCACGGTGATGACAAATGGTTCCGCGCTGCGATATTGATTGGCGTGTTGTCTCTGACATTGATCATAGCTTTCAAGTTCAATCATCAACCGAGCATTTTTGTAAGCGGCACCGTCGCTCAAAGATATTGGTATGTCCAAAGCGTGCTATGGCTCCTCATTGCTGCATCGGCGTTGCGCGAACGTTCTCTGCTTTTGAAAATTGTCGGCGCTGCCGGCCTGATAGTGATGATGTGGTACTTGCCATTCGAACCGAAAAGCCGGGAGTGGCCATGGGCTACGGAAGATTGGCCAGCGTTCACCACGCGCGCGCGCGAAGGGGAGGCGACGTTCAAGTACGCCCCTAACTGGACATTTAACCTCCAGCTGAGCCATTAAGAGTTGGTTTACGATGCTTGTCCGGGTCGGAAGACGCCGTCAGGCTAACGCGCGGGTTGAAGCTATGCGCCAATCGGTGCTAGCAGAGATCGCGGGATCTCATAAAGGGTGTACCAGGTGAATAAAGTTCCTTCACAGACGGATTATGATGAGAACTACTATCGAAGCCATTGTGGCGGTCTTAATTACGACCGCAGCGAGCCGCATTGGTCACGTTTTTTTGGAACGATAGCCAGGCACATTACCAATGATCTTCGCCCCCGGACCGTTTTCGATGCAGGATGTGCGAAGGGCTTTCTGGTCGAGGAATTGCGAAAGTGCCATGTGGAGGCGTTTGGAAGGGACTATTCCGAATATGCGGTGGGCGATATGCCGCAGGCGCTCCAGGCTTTTTGCGAGGTCGGCTCGATCGCCGATCCCATTGACGGCACGTATGATCTTGTTACATGCATCGAAGTGCTGGAGCACATGCCTGAAGAGGATGGGCGCAGGGCAATCGCCAACCTGTGCAAAGCCAGCGACACCATCCTGTTTTCTTCGAGTCCGGATGACTTTACCGAGCCGACCCACCTGACGGTGCGGCCGCCGCTGCACTGGCTTAAGATGTTCAAGCAGCACGGTTTTGGTCCCCGTTCCGACTATGATGCAAGTTACTTATGCCCTTGGGCCATAGTGCTCGAACGCCGGGGCACCCCGGTGACGGATGAGGAACTGACTGCGTATGCAACTTTGGTGTTCACGCGCATGGAGCAATCCCGGCAGATGCAGAGGTTTCATGAAGACCTCGCTGCCAATTTAGCGCGCGTGCATGACGAGGCAGAACGGCGCTTACAAGACGCCCAAGCGGAGCACGAGAGACACGTACTTCAGAAGCAGAAGGACTTGCAGGAAGCTCAAAGAGGCTTGCAGGAAGCTCAAAGAGGCTTGCAGGAGGCTCAGAGTGAGATTGCAGGCCTGCATAATGCAATCAGTCATTTAAATACGGCTTTGTCTGAACAGTTGATGCGCCACGATGAAGCTCTTGATGTCATGCGCCGTTCGACCAGCTGGCGTCTTATGGCTCCATACCGATTGATCGGTCATCAATTCCGGCGCGCGCTCCATGTCGCTCGCGTGGTGCCGAAACTTGCCAGGAGCCGCGGTGGCTACTTTGCTCTGCTACGCTCGGCTAGGCACGTGATCTCCAAGGAGGGTCTGCTTGGTATCAAAAGAGCATGGCGGCGTGCAAACGACGCGAGAAATCAAGCGCTTGCCGAACACGGCATCATCCTACCTAGCAGTGACTACAAAGTATGGTTGCAGCTTTATGCGACGTTGGATGATAAAGCGCGTCAGCATATGAAGCGGCAGCTAGCGCGGTGGAAGCGCCCGCCGCTAATCTCGGTGGTTATGCCAGTCTACAATCCGGATCTGCCGTGGCTTGAGGCTGCAATCGATTCTGTCCGGAATCAAATCTACCCCAAGTGGCAGCTCTGTATCGCCGATGATTGCTCGACCGACTCGGGCGTGAAGGAATTTCTCGACCGCCAGTCCAAGAAGGATAAGCGGATCAAGGTCACCTATCGTTCAGCGAACGGACATATTTCGGAAGCCTCGAATTCCGCACTGGAACTTGCCACGGGCCATTGGATGGCACTGTTAGATCAAGACGACCTTCTCTCCGAGGACGCACTTTTCTATGTAGCGAAGGCTATTATCGATAACCCCGCCGCTGAGCTGGTCTATTCTGATGAAGACAAGACCGAAGACGGTCAGCGCTTCTCGCCCTATTTCAAGTCCGACTGGAACCTCGAACTACTACGCACACACAATATGATTTGCCACCTCGGAACCTATAAAATTGATCGGGTGCGGGCTATAGGTGGGTTTCGGAAGGGATTGGAGGGATCTCAAGACTATGACCTCGTTCTTCGTTTCTGCGAGGGCTTGACTGCAGCCAACGTCGTTCATATTCCCCGGGTTCTCTACCATTGGCGTAGCCATCCCAACAGTACGGCTCAGGCTAATGCCAACAAAAGCTATGCGGTTGTCGCGGGTCAGAAAGCCCTTGAGGATCATCTGCGGCGAATCGAGGTTGATGGGCAGGTCGAGATCCTGGAATCGGCGATGTACCGCGTCCACTACGCTCTTCCGGCGGAGCTACCGCTCGTTAGCTTGATCATACCGACCCGAAACGGTTTAGATCTCCTTCGGCAATGCGTGACATCTATCCTCGAGAAAACGACCTATCCAGCTTATGAAATCGTAATTATCGACAACAACTCCGATGACCCGCAAACCTTGGCCTATTTCCGCGACATCGTTGCAAACCCGAAGGTCCGGGTCGAGCGGGACGAGCAAGTCTTCAACTATTCCGCAATCAACAACCGGGCCGTCAAGCTGGCGAACGGAGATTATATTGCGTTGATCAACAACGATATCGAAGTTATCAGCCCGGATTGGCTGAGTGAGATGATGTCTCTCGCCACACAAAAGGGCGTCGGCGCTGTCGGCGCGCGGTTATGGTATCCAGATGATAGGCTGCAGCACGGAGGTGTGATCATAGGTCTTGGCGGTGTTGCCGGACATGCACACAAGCTCCTAAAGCGGGGCAATCCTGGTTATTTCCGTCGGGCGGAATTGCCACAGGATCTCAGCGCTGTGACGGCAGCCTGTCTCATCGTGAAGAAAGCAATCTTTGAAGAGGTTGGCGGCTTCAATGAAGTCGACCTCAAGGTTGCCTTCAACGACGTCGATTTTTGTCTGAAAGTCCTTGCGGCGGGCTACCGCAACGTCTGGACGCCCTACGCGGACCTATATCACCACGAGTCAGCCACGCGAGGTGTGGAGGACACTCCGGAGAAGGTGGAGCGTTTTAACCGAGAGGCTGGATACATGTACAAGCGCTGGGAAACACAAACTAAGCCCGATCCGGCTTATAACGTCAACCTGACCCTCAACAGTGAGGATTTCTCGCTCGCTTGGCCACCGCGCAACAGCGGGGATCCGACGCTTGCATCCTGATACAGCCTGGCGTCCGTACTTGTTTTTGAGCGCCTTGTGAAATATCGATCACGGGCGATTGTCCGCCGCGTGCGTCAACAGCATTCGCCTGAGAGAGAATGATGCCCAGCCAGAAAAACTATATGAGGCCTGCCCTGAATGATCTGTGGCAGGGTATAGATCGACGAGAGCTCTGGCTCTATCTCGGCTGGCGCGACGTCAAACGTCTTTATAACCGTTCAGTGCTTGGACCTTTCTGGCTGACGCTCTCCATGGGTGTCATGGTGATGGGCCTTGGCCTGCTTTATTCCCAGATCATGAAGGTCGATTTGGCGCATTATCTGCCAAATCTCGCGATCGGGCTGATCACCTGGGGGCTGATCAGCGGCGTCATTATCGGTGCATGCAACATTTTCACCGCGGCCGGTGGCTCACTGCGGCAAATCCGTATGCCACTCAGCATTCATATCTACCAGTTCGTTTGGAGCCAGTTGCTGACCTTTGCGCACAATTTCATCATCTATTTCATCATCATTGCCGTGTTCAGGATTAATCCCGGCTGGTCGGCGTTGCTATTCATGCCGGCGGTCTTACTGATCTTCCTCAACGGCGTGTTCATTTCCCTGATCCTCGGCCCGCTATGCGCTCGCTTCCGCGACATCCCGATGATCATTGCCAGCATAATGCAACTTGCCTTCTTCATGACACCAATCATCTGGAGCGCACAAACGCTAGAGGGGCGCGGGCTCGTACTGAACGCCAATCCGTTCTACCATTTCATCGAAATTACCCGCGATCCTCTGCTTGGTGGCACCGGCACCCTGATGAACTGGGGGGCCTGCATCGGTATCACCATAGCGCTGGGCATCGCCGGTATCACATTCTTCTCGCGCTACCGCGCGCGCGTCGTGTATTGGAGCTGAGCATCATGGCTAGTATTTCCCTTCACAACGTTGTGGTCGACATCCCGATCTATCAGCCGGCAAACCGCTCCCTCAAGAACAACCTGCTGGCTTCTGTTACCGGCGGCCAGATCAGGCCGAAACAGGGCACCAACAGCATTGTCATCCGGGCGATTGACGACATGACGCTCGATATCGATCATGGCGCCCGTGTGGGGCTGATCGGTCACAACGGTGCAGGCAAGTCGACCATCCTTCGTGTCATGGCCGGCATCTACGAGCCGACCGCAGGGAGCGTCCGGGTGGAAGGTGACGTGGCGTCGATGTTCGATATTGGCTTTGGCATGGACCCGGAGGCGTCCGGCTGGGAGAACATCATCCTGCGCGGCATGTACCTCGGGTACTCCAAACAGGATATCATTGCCGCCTCGCCGGAAATCGGCGCGATGACGGGTTTGGGCGAGTTCCTGGACATGCCTCTGCGGACTTACAGCGCCGGGATGTCCACTCGCCTGGCCTTTGCCGTTTCCACCTCTATCCAGCCGGATATTCTTCTTATAGATGAGGGTATCGGGGCAGGTGACGCGGCCTTTTTGGCGCAGGCCAAGGAACGCATGCGCACTTTTATCGGATCAGCTGGCATCCTTGTCCTCGCCTCCCATTCGAACGAACTGATCCGGGAATGGTGTTCGGAGGGTTTGTGGCTGGAGCACGGACGCGTGCGGATGCGCGGCCCCATTGACGATGTATTGGCGGCTTACACGGCATCCGTCGGGCACTGATCACGCTCCTTTCCTGGCAAGCCTGCGCGACTGAATTTGGATCAATTAAATGCGGTCGGTGATGGATGGCAATCATGAGCCGGAGGACAGGCAATTGTTCGCAGGCGACTCAACGGGCAGTGGTCAGCAGCGAATAGGCTGTGTCGTCGTGACCTATCGGCCGCACCATGAGCCGTTGTTGAGGCAGCTCGCCGCCGTTCACATGCAAGTCGGCACCATCGTTCTGGTCGACAATGGCGATGGTTTGTTGCTACCGACGTTTCCGGAAGAGTACGGTCTGGACGTCATCTGCCTTGGCGCGAACGATGGCATTGCACGGGCTCAAAATGTCGGAATGCAAAGGCTATGCGAACGGGGTGCAACCCACATACTGCTACTTGATCAGGACAGCCTACCGGCAGCCGATATGGTGGCCTGTCTTCTGGAAGGCCTGACCCAATTGCAGCAGGCGGGGATCGCGGTTGCGGCGGTCGGGCCGCAGTACAGTGATCCTCGTCAAGGCGCCCATTCGCCCTTTGTCTACCGGGAGGGGTGGGCGCTCAAAGAGCGCTCGCCTCACGAACCCCATTCTTCGGCCGTGTCGGCAGACTTCCTGATTGCTTCGGGTTGCCTTATCCCCGTAGCCGTTCTGGGCGCTGTCGGCGCCATGGACGAAAGTTTGTTCATAGACTACGTCGATATCGAGTGGGGCCTTCGCGCGCAGCAGCTAGGGTATTCCAGCTACGGGATACCGGCAGCGCAGATGGAGCATAGTCTCGGTGACGATTGGATCGTCCACAGAGGGCGGCGGTTCCCGGTTCATAGCCCGCTGCGGCACTATTACTATACACGCAACTCAATTCTGCTGGCCCGCCGTCCCTGGATCGGCTGGTCCTGGCGGTTTATCCTCCTTCGGCGCATGGCAAAGCAACTCGTCTTCTTCAGTGTCTTCGTCCCCGGCAAACGGCTGGAAAACGCTTGGATGATGACACGTGGTGTCTTACACGGGGTCCTAGGACGCAGCGGAAAATTATGAGTAACATACCTTTACAGGCGATCGCCATTGACCCAGCAGACTGACAAGCCAGCCGAATTCACGATTTTCGTGCATGTCTTCTATCCCGAGGTCTGGGAGGAAATGCGTCTGGAAATCGCCAATTCCGTCCGGCAGCCTTTTGGTCTCGTCGTCACGCGGCCGCCCGGCATGGGCGCGGTGGCCATTCCGGATACGCCATTTCTGGTCTTCTCACGCCAGATCGAACTCGAAAACCGCGGGCGCGACATCCTGCCTTTCCTGCGCGCGCTCCGCCATCCGGACCTGCCGCAGACGGATATCGGCTTGAAACTGCATACGAAGCGCTCACCGCATCGCTCTGACGGGGCCGACTGGCGGCGCTTCATGTGTTGCTCGCTCTTGGAAACGGAAGGGCAGGGCGCGTCTCTTGGGCATAGATTGCTGGCGCAAGAGAAACGGATCGCTCTTGTTGCTCCGCAGGCGCATCTCATGGCGCTCGATGGCCGCACATCGATCAACGACGGCATCATGTCAGGCATGCTCGCCAGCCTTTTCGGCTGGGATATGGCGGTAGATGTCACAGCGACCCGTTTCGCTGCCGGATCAATGTTTTGGTTCCGGCGCTCGCCGCTGACGCCGCTACTTACGGACGATCTTGAAGCTCAGTTCGCCGCCGAACACGGGCAGTTGGACGGAACAGCGGCACATGCGCTGGAACGACTGTTTTCCGCCATCGTTGTGCGTCAGGGTTTCCTGTCCTGCGCTATGGAAAATGCCGTGCCTGTCCTCGAGGCGCCGTCATCGACGCTCTCGACCGCGCAGTTGGCCAATCTCATTGAACGGACCTTGATCCACGAAAACCCGTTCTCGCTCCCTCTCCGGGATTTCTGGCGTAAAAATCCCCGTCTTCTGAGAGTGGCGCATGCTATCTACGCTCGTCTGCCCAAGGACATCATACGCGTTCTTCGCACAGCAATTCAGCGCTAACGGCATCCCGCTACCAGAAGGGCTAGGCTCACCGGCATGGTTACGAATAGAACGCGCATCGCCTTCGTCATTTCCGAAGACTGGTTTTTCGTGTCGCATTTTCTGCCCATGCTGCGTGCCGCGCAGGATGCCGGCCTTGATCCGCTCATCATTACCCGCGTTAGCCGCTGGCAGTCGCCCCTGGAAAGACTGGGCGCTCGCGTGATTCCGCTGAATGTCGAAAGGCGTCGTATCGGACCGCTGGCCGTTGCCTCTTCGGTTCGGCGCATGGCAAAAATCTTGAGGGCAGAAAAGGTCGACATCGTTCACTGCATCGCGTTGCGTTCGATTATTCTCGGCGGTCTCGCGGCCAATTTGGCGGGGGTTAAAAACCGCGTCATGGCGGTTACCGGTGGCGGCTTGCTGACTGCCAACAGGGGCTTGGGCGCCGGAATTTTGCGTCGTCTTGTCAAGAGTTCCATCACGCTGATTGCGTCGCGCGGCCAAAACCAGTTTCTTTTCGAGAATGTCACCGATCCCTTAAGTTTCGGGCTGGCGGCCACTGCCTCCAATGTCACCATCGTGCCGGGCGCCGGGGTCGATCCGCAGTTCTACACGCCTGCCGCGCCGGCCAAGGCCGGTGCACTGAAAATCGCCATGGTCAGCCGCATGGTCTGGTCCAAGGGAGCCGATCTTGCCGTCGAAGCGGTGTCTATCGCCCGCGAGCGCGGATATGATGTCTGCCTTTCCTTGTATGGCACGCCGGACCCATCCAACCCCAGATCGCTTTCCGAAGAAACGCTGAACAGCTGGTCGATGCGGCCGGGGATAAAATGGCAGGGCGCAACACAGGATGTGCGGTCGGTTTGGGCTGCCCATGATTTGGCGTGCCTGCCAACCAGAGGCGGAGAAGGGCTGCCGCGCTCGATCCTGGAAGCAGGCGCCTGCGGCCGGGCCATCCTGACCACCAATGTTCCGGGCACCCGGGACTTCGTGCGGGAAGGGCTGGAGGGCTGGCTCGTTCCACCCGACGACGTCCTGGCACTCGCGGATCGAATCTGTGCCCTGGCATCGTCTCCCGCACTGGTGGCGAAGGCCGGGGTCAATGCCCGCGCGCGGATTGTGGCCGGCTTCACGGAAGCGCATGTAGAGGGGCAGGTGTCAGCGCTCTACCGACGTTTTCTGGCGCCCTGAACGACAACGAACCCAAGCCATGGGACGGTTTCCGCCTGCCATGGACGCGCTGCCGGTTCAGTTGAACCGCCGTCACCGGACGGCGGTCCGGCGGTCCGCAGACGGTCGCTCAAAACGCGCTGTCGTCTCCCGCCTCGGCGAGCTTCATCAGGTATTTTCCATAACTGCTCTTGCCGAGGCCGATTGCTAGCTTTGTCAGTTGAGCGTCGTCGATATGGCCCATACGGTAGGCAACTTCCTCCGGGCAGGCGACTTTGAAGCCCTGGCGCTTTTCCAGTGTACTGACGAACTCTGCGGCTTCGAGCAGACTGTCGGGTGTCCCGGTGTCGAGCCATGCGTAACCGCGACCCATCAGTTCAACCGAAAGCTGACCGCGTTCCAAATAGATGCGATTGACGTCGGTTATCTCCAACTCTCCGCGCGCAGACGGCTTCAGGTTGGCGGCAATGTCGACCACTTGCTCGTCGTAAAAATAGAGACCTGTCACCGCCCAGTTGCTTTTCGGCTTCTCAGGCTTTTCTTCGATTGAAAGAGCCTTCATGGAGTGGTCAAACTCGACCACGCCGTACCGTTCAGGATCTGTGACATGATAGGCAAAGACGCGAGCGCCGCGGGTGGTGTCTGCGCCCGACTTTAACAGCTGTGGCAGGCCGTGGCCGTAATAGATATTGTCGCCGAGAATAAGCGCCGAGGGATTGCTGCCGACAAAGTCCGCGCCGATCACGAAAGCCTGCGCGAGACCATCCGGGCTAGGCTGCACGGCGTAATCGATGGAGATGCCCCAGTTGCTGCCATCGCCCAGCAGGCGCTTGAACGCCTCGTTGTCATGGGGCGTTGTGATGATCAAAATTTCCTTGATACCGGCAAGCATCAGCGTTGTCAGCGGGTAATAGATCATAGGCTTATCGTAGACCGGCATCAGCTGCTTGGACACGGCCATGGTGATCGGATAAAGGCGAGAGCCGGAGCCGCCCGCAAGAATGATGCCCTTCATGCTTCTTTCCTTGTGTCATGAGACGATGGGAGCGTCTTTGTGGAAGCGTTCTCCCATCCAGCCGCTTGGCAGCAACCAGAACGCTTCATCTGTCTTAGGTCGTTAAAAGTCTTTCACAAACCACACTCGTGGACTGTCGCCAGTCCGGGAGCACGATCGCGTAGATATCATTGAGCTTGCCGTTCGATAGCCGTGAATTGGCCGGTCGGCTGGCTGGGGTCGGATAGTCCGCGGTGGTGATGCGCCCGACGGTTACCGCCTTGCCGGTTTTCTGATGCAGATTGGCAAAAATCTCTTCGGCGAATTCCGCCCAGGTCGCCTCGCCGCTGCCGGTCAGATGAAAGACGCCGCGCAACTGCGGATCGGCATCCTTGGCCAGCCGCTGAGCGATGGCGATAACCGCATCGGCGATGTCGAGAGCGCTGGTCGGCGTCCCCTGCTGATCGGCAACGACGTTTATGGCGTCGCGCGTTTCAGCCAGCCGTAGCATCGTCTTGACGAAATTGGCACCGTAAGGCGAATAGACCCAGGCGGTTCGAAGGATTGCATGGTTTGCGGTCGCTGCTGCAATCGCCTGCTCGCCTGCCAGCTTGGATTTGCCGTAGACAGAGGTAGGCCCTGTCTTGTCTGTCTCGACATAGAAACCGTTCTTGTCGCCGGGAAACACGTAGTCGGTCGACAGGTGCACGACTGGAATGCCGAGTTCCTCGGCGATGGCTGAGATCGCTGCCGGACCGTCAGCATTGATGGCAAAGGCCGCCGCCGCCTCGCTCTCGGCCTTGTCGACCGCCGTGTAGGCGGCGGCCGAAACGATCGCATCGGGTTTAAGGGCGACGAGAGCTGTTCGGATGGACTCCTTGTCGGCCAAATCCAGTTCCGGGCGGCCGACAGCGACAATCTCGACACCGGCAAACGGCCCACGCTCGATCAGAGCGCTCACCACTTGTCCACGTTTTCCTGTGACGGCTATCCGCATGTTTCTGTTCCCGAACCTATTTCAGTACGCCGAGACGCTCGCCAGAATAAACACCCTGACGCAGCGGCTGCCACCACCATTCATTGTCGAGATACCAGCGCACGGTGCGCTCGATACCGCTGTCGAAATTCTCTTGCGCTTTCCAGCCCAACTCTCTCTCCAGCTTGGTGGCGTCGATGGCGTAGCGCGCGTCATGGCCTGGGCGGTCGGTGACATACGTGATCAGCTCGGCATGAGGCCTTGCCTTGGGACGCAGCTGGTCCATCAGTTCGCAGACACGGGTGACGACGTCGATGTTGCGCCGCTCGTTGCGACCGCCGACGTTATACTTCTCGCCCAGCCGGCCATGCCCTGCGATCAGATCGAGGGCGCGCGCGTGGTCCTCGACATAAAGCCAGTCGCGAATATTGACGCCCTTTCCATAGACCGGGAGCGGCTTGCCATCCATGGCATTGAGGATGATGAGCGGGATCAGCTTTTCCGGAAAGTGATAGGGACCGTAATTGTTGGAGCAGTTTGACACCACGACGGGCAGGCCATAGGTGCGGTGCCATGCGACCGCCAAGTGGTCGCTTGCTGCCTTCGAAGCGGAATAGGGTGAGGACGGATCGTAAGGCGTGATCTCTTCGAACAAGCCTTCTTCGCCGAGCGAGCCGTAGACCTCATCGGTCGAAACATGGAGGAAACGGAAGGACGCTTTTCGGTCGGCGGGAAGGTCGTTCCAATAATGCCGTGCCGCTTCCAGAAGGCTGAAGGTCCCCATGACATTGGTCTGCACGAAGTCGGCGGCGCCACTGATCGAACGGTCGACATGGCTTTCGGCCGCCAGATGCATGATACGATCCGGCTGGAAGGAGGCCATGGCCTCCGACATCTTCTGCAGGTCGCAGATATCGGCCCGAAGGAACCTGTAATTCTCGGCGCCGTCGACATCCCTGAGCGATGCAAGATTGCCGGCATAGGTCAGTTTGTCGACGTTCAAGACCTCGGCACCGACGTTTTTCACGAGATGCCGGACGAGCGCTGACCCGATAAACCCTGCTCCGCCTGTGACAAGAATGCGCATGTTGTTCTGTCTCCGTGGCTTTATTCGTTGGTCATCTGAAAGTATGCGGGCAGCTCCGCCAAAGTCGGCTGTTCCTTGTCCTTGTTGGACAGGATGGCGTCCTGGAGCGGCAGCGGCCACGCGATACCGATGCTTGGATCGTTCCACAGAAGGCCGCGGTCGTTCTGCGCGCTGTAGGGCGCTGTCACCTTGTATGAGATCACGCAATCGGGAACCAGGGTCGCAAAGCCGTGGGCAAATCCTGCCGGGATCCAGAGCTGCTCGCCGTTTTCCTTTGAGAGTTCGAGCCCGTACCATTGTCCGTAGGTTGCCGATCCCACGCGGATATCGACGGCGACATCGAAGATCCTTCCTGCGATGCACCGCACCAATTTACCTTGCGCGAATGGCTCCAGCTGGAAGTGCAACCCACGCACCGTTCCGACAGAAGCCGAGAGAGACTCGTTTTCCTGCACAAATGTGACGTCGGCCACATTCTCGCGGAACCAAGCCTCCTTGAACGTCTCGGAAAAGTACCCGCGATGATCACCAAGTCGGTTAGGGGTAATTTTTGTGAGGCCGGCAAGCGGCAATCGGTCGATCTTCATCATACACCTATCTGTTCCACTCGATCCTTTGTAATGTCCGAGACCGGTTTGCAAGCGACTTCTATCGAATCACAAATCTCCGGTCACCCTTTTTAGACTCAGGGACCGTTCAACCCTTAAAAAGAGCCGGGTGGAGGAGATACGCATTGCCAGCTCTAACTGCCCGTGCAGAAACCCTCCATTCGCCAAGTTTCAACACCGCAGTTTCCGTATCCGAACCCACATTTGGCGGATAAAATGCCGGTGACAGCAGTTGAGAATTTTCTGTGCGCCCTCGGTGCAAGCCAAGATCAACGAGAACCTCTAGAGACGCTCTGCGTATGACTCGATGCGCGCGAGGATCTCTTTCAGGCTTGGCCTTCCATGATAATAGAGCGCCGCGGTCCGCTCATACGCGCGTTCGTAAAGTGCGAATGTCTGGGGGTTGGAAAGACTGAACGCCGGGTTGCTGCTGATATCCGGATTGTCGAGTTTCGGGAAGCGCCGTTTCTTGTGGGCGCAATACGCGCCCGTACCGATGAAAGCTTGCACGTCGGCTTGATTCAGCAGGCAGTGGACGTCGTAATAATGTCGAAGGAAATTGACGGGAAATTGTCCGGTTTCCTGCTGCCTTCGATACTTGGTGGAGATGGTCTGAAGCTTTTCCACCAGAGTGTAGCCGGGTTCGTAGCAGGGCACGGACAGCGCGCGATTGTCGATCAGTTCCACCCGCAATGACGCATAGTCGTATGCCCAGGAACTAATGTCCCTTTCGATATTGGGGGTAACTGTATCGAAGCCGGCTTCGAGCAGTACGCCATCCTTAAGCGCAGACTTCATGCCTGTCATCTCGGGATAATAGAGGCGGATGCCACCGCTGCGATAACTTTCGTTGTCGAATTCGGTATCGCGCTCGATGTTTCGAATGCCGTTGATCGTGATCGTCATTGCGAGCCAGTCATAAAAGGCCCTGCGGCTTTCCCTGTGGGCGGGCTTGTCGTGGTTGGGGCCGGATTTGACGTCCATCGCTTCGGGAGGCTCGATACGGATATCGATGTCCTCGGAGAAGCGATTGATGATGCGGTATCCTTTGGAGAGCGACGTGCCGCCCTCCAGTTCGAACGACATGCCGAGCTGCTGCAGGCCGAATAGGCAGTGCATTATCCAGTAGTCTTTTTCGACCAACACCGGCGGCAGCATCATTTCGGCCGCGACGATGCGCAGTAGGGACCCGAAATCCTTATGGTTATGCAGGAAATCAGCCGGCATGTGTATCCGCTCCCAACCCGTTGAAGAACTTGCGCGTGCGCACCATGCCGAATTGCTTGACGGCACGGGCGAGAGCGCTGCGATTGCCTTGCAGGGCACGTTCCTTCACGCGCGCCAACACCCGTTCACTGTCTTCGCCCAATTGGTCGAGATTATTGACGAGATCGACGAGCAAAAACTCTCTGGTCAGGGTTTTGGGGAGGGCCGGCTTCTTGCGGAACTCGAATTCCCGTCCTCCCAGCGTGAAAGTGCCGTGGCGCTTGTGGTTGTAGACAACGGTCCGGTTGTAGAGCTGCGTCGCTCCGACACCGAGACTGTTATAGACATTGGGCGATGTGACCAGATATCGGTCGTCCTTCAAGAACGCCTCGACGAGAGCATTATCGACAGCAGGGGCCTTGCCAAACGCTGTCTGCTTCGGCCGGTGATAGATGCCGGTCGACAGTTTCGTCAAGTATCCCTCAGCAAGGAGCTGTTGCAGGTGCCGATCTATTGATGACGACCATTGGACGAGGTCCTCGCGACGGTAGACCTTGCCGGCTCGCAGATGCTTTTTCAGTGTCTGTAGCTTTGTCATGGGACAGCTCCTGTCATCATCGTACCGCGATATAGCGATGAATGCAATTTTTTCCAAAAATCATGCAAAATCGACGAAAATTACTCGCTTATCTAATTGCGATTGTTAGAGTTATAGCAAATAATTTAAATTCGGTTTTCGGAGAACTGTCGACGCTGGGCGCGGATTTTATCCATTCTATCAATTGCCAGGGCGATGATTCCAATGTCATCGAGACACATCGCTCAGACGGTCTTTCACCCGATCCCAAGTCCCGCCCACTTGCCCGCCGCGGCCTTATGCGGCGGGCGATGGCCAGGCATGCGTCCACAGCATGCAGTTTTGCGTCGGCCGCCTTGGTCAGCACCGGCAGTCTGACGCCGCAGGGGAAGCCACCGCCGCAGCTGACAGTGGTCTTGGCGACGATCGACTAAGCTGCATGCGGGGCAGGCAGGTGGCGGGCGCAGTCACCGACACCAATGTCGCCGGCCTGGATCCGGCAAGGCCCATCAGGCGCGACCAAATGGACGAGCGTCTCAGCGGGCGGCTGGACTGGACGCTGGCGTCATGCCGAGCGATGAGACCCTGCTGCAGAACGCTGCCGATCAGAACGGCAATGTCCCGCCCGCCCGTGCGACCGAGACTGTCGGGCGTGTCTTCATCCTGCGCATGATGGCGGCGTTGTCAGACCATAGGCTACCCCGACAGCGGGTGCCGTGAAAAGAGACGCCAGCGTCAACGAGGAATTTTGTCTTACCCCTTGCCGACAAATCCGTGAACGCGCCGAGAGTGACGAAACGCACCGTGGGCGCTTTGAACCAAGAACCTCGCTATTTCTCGCCAGGCTCTGCCTTCGCGCTGAGATCGAATTTCCGGACCGGTCGATCAGGGTTCCAGGACAGTTTCTCTCCGCAAACAGCTCGTCGGTTTTCGCATGGCTGCGCTGCAACAAAGTCTATTTAATGTGCGGTGAGATCGGATATCTTCACTGTCATCGAAGCGATGCTCCTCCTCCCGCAGCGCTTCGAATTCAGGCGGCCCACTCCTCCTCCCGGGGGCGCCTGTCGGAACAACGGCGCTTCTCCTCCCAAGCCGTTGTTCGGTTCTTTTCGAAAAGCCTGCCGCACCTCCTCCCGCGGCAGGCTTTTTCGTGTCAACACCATCGCGTCAGAGGCCGAGAGCGAGTTGCGGTTCTGCCTCGCGGTCCTCCGTGTTCAGGGATGACAGGGTCACGCCCAGCAATCGCACAGGACGTTTGAACGGGAACACCGAGGCAAGCAGGATCTCCGCGGCCTCTAGCACCATGTCGATATCCGAGACAGGCCCGGACAGGGTTTTGCTGCGGGTCGCCTGGCTGAAGTCCGAATATTTGATTTTGACAGTTACCGTCCTTCCCGTGATGGCGTTGGCCCCGCAATGGCGCCAGACCTTTTCCGCCAACGGCCTGAGCTCGGCCTTGGCCAGATCGAGATCGTCGATGTCCTCGACGAAGGTATCCTCGGCGCCAATGGATTTTCGGAGCCGGTCGGGCCTCACCCGGCGTTCGTCGATGCCGCGGGCGATCCCGTAGAAATAGGGGCCGGACTTGCCGAAAGTCTGCTGGAGGAAGGCAAGCGACTTCGATTTGAGGTCAAGGCCGGTCTCTATGCCGTGCCGTTTCATACGCTCGGCCGTCGCCGGCCCGACGCCATGGAATTTCTTGACGGGGAGGGTCTCTACAAAGCCTGGGCCATTCTTCGGCGTGATCACCGCCTGGCCATTCGGCTTGTTGAGGTCGCTTGCCATCTTGGCCAGAAACTTGTTGTAGGAGATGCCGGCGGATGCATTGAGGCCCGTGACAGCCTTGATCTTCGCGCGGATCTCCAGCGCAATGTCGGTGGCGATCGCCATGCCCTTCAGGTTCTCGGTCACGTCGAGATAGGCCTCGTCGAGCGACAGGGGCTCGATGAGGGGTGTGTATTCAGCAAAGATGTCCCGGATTTGCTGCGACACCTGCCGATAGACCTCGAAGCGTGGCGGCACGAAGATCAGCTCCGGACATTTCCGCCTGGCGGTGACCGACGCCATGGCCGAGTGGACGCCGAAGGTTCGCGCTTCGTAACTTGCCGCCGCCACGACGCCCCTTGCTGCCGATCCGCCCACGGCCAGCGGCCGTCCGCGCAGGTCGGGATTGTCGCGCTGCTCGACCGAGGCATAGAAGGCATCCATGTCGACATGAATGATTTTGCGGTTTGGCGGTAGCGTCACGTCGTTCATGGCGGCCATCTGGGATTGTCGGCGAAACAAAAAGAGAACATATCAGCGTTTCGACCGATATCCAAGACGCCCGATGCTCACCTGCCGGGAAACGAGGAAACCAGCGGGGCCGAGGGACGTTGTGAACGGTGACATCAGCAAGAGGAGATAGCCGCATGGCCGACAACAGCACCCTGACGATCCGAGCCACCTTCGCGACCCGGGCGGCAGCCGATCTGGCGGTCGAGCATCTGGTTCAGCAGCACGGCATCGCAAGGCCGGACATCTTCATCCAATCGACCACCGCTGAAAACACCGTCGGCACGTCGCCATCGGGCGGCGACGTTTCCCACCAAGAGGGCACGCGCGACGATGCGCCGCTCGGCGGCGAAATCGAGGTGTCCGCCGATATCGCCGCCAGCCAGGTTGGCGCTGTCCAACGCAGCCTGGGCGAGGCGGGTGCCATCCGCGTCTCGGGCCGATAGGCGCAGCCAGGCCTTTGCACGACCGCGGCGAATGGCTCTCTCGAATGGGGAGGGGGCCACATCTAACCTTTTCCGGGAAAGGGCAACCGCGTCCCGGTCGCATCCAGGACGCGACCGGACGTTACCGACGTCTTGTCCAGCCGCGTCCACCGATTTTTTTCCTGAGGCCAGACACGGCGCAAGCGGGGTTACGGCGCTGATTCGCCTCGACAATCTTCGTTCTTGCTAAAATTGGAGGAGGATATTCCTATTTTATAGCGACTTGACTCTCGTCGTTCGCCGGAACAGAACGTGAACTCCAATCGATAAAACGGCATGACGTCGTTCTGATGAGCCCCACGAACCGAGAGGATTGCGTGAACGATGACGGCTGCACGCGCGCATGTCATAGCCGATCTGCGCAGCCGCATCGCCGCTCTTGCGCGTGGCCCTGCGACGCCGCTGGAAAGCCTGCCCTTCGGTGTCGGCGAGATCGATGCCGTGCTGCCGGGAGGCGGTCTTGCGCGCGGCGCTCTTCACGAGTTTGCAGGCGGTGGCGCCGGTGCCGTCGATGGCGCCGCCGCCGCCCTGTTCGTTGCCGGGATTGCAGCCCGCACCAAAGGCAAGATCGTCTGGTGTCTGACGCGGCCAGACCTGTTCTTCCCGGCGCTGGCCCAAGCGGGCCTCGATGCCAACCGGGTCATCTTCGTCGAGGGCGATCGGCAGGAGGACGTGCTTGCGTCCATGGAGGAGGCCTTGTCCTATGGCGGCCTCGGCGCGGTCGTGGGGGAGCTCGTCCGACTGCCGATGCTGGAAAGCCGGCGCCTGCAGCTGGCCGCCGAACAGAAGGGGAGCTTGGCCCTCGTCGTTCGCAGATGGCGCCGGCAGACGGAAGCCAACGACTTCGGTCAGCCGACCGCGTCGACCACGCGGTGGCGCGTCAGCGTGCTGCCGTCGGCGGCCTTGCCGGTACCCGGCGTCGGGCGGGCAACCTGGTTGCTGGAGCTGATGAGATCGCGGGCCGGCGCCTGTGCCGAATTTGTCGTGGGAGCGTGTGATGACCAGGGTCGTATCGATCTACCTTCCGGATCTGTCGACGGATCGCATTCGTCGCGCCGCCGATCCGGCCATTCCGGTTGACCAGGCGATTGCCGTGATTGCAAAAAGCGGATCGAAACGCTGGGTGTCGGCCGCCGACGATCCGGCAAGACGGGCAGGCGTGCGCATCGGCATGGCGGCCGCAAAGGCCCAGGCCCTGTTCCAGGGACTGCTGACGATCGAGGCCGACCCGCGGGCCGACGCTGCGGCTCTGGAGCGGATCGCGTTATGGGCGTTGATCCAATATTCGCCCATCGTCGCCGTCGATGCCCCAAACGGTCTCGTCATGGACACGGAGGGTGCCGACCATCTGAAGGGTGGGGAACGTGCCATGCTGACGGGCATCGCCAATCGGTTCACCGCCAAGGGTCTGACGACACGTATCGCCATTGCCGACACGTGGGGCGCGGCGCACGCCTGCGCACGGGCGATCAAAAGGGAAACGGTCATCATACCCAGAGGCGAGACCGTGCGCGCTGTCGAGCGCTTGCCCGTCTGCCTGTTGCGGCTCCCGGACAAGATCGTCGGGGACCTCAGGACCCTCGGCTTTCGCACGATCGGTGAGCTCTCCGTGACGCCGCGCGCACCGCTGACGCTTCGCTTCGGGCCCGAGATCGGGCGACGCTTGGATCAGATCTTCGGCCATGTCCGCGAGCCGATCGAGCCCATCAGGAGCCCTGGGCAGATCGCGGTCGCTCGCACTTTCCAGGACCCGATCGGTGCGGCAGAAACGATCGATAAATATGTCGGGCGCCTGGTCGTCGAACTCTGCGACGAACTTCAAAGACAAGGGCTGGGGGTCCGGCGCGCCGACCTGATCGTCGACACGGTCGACAATGCCCGCCAGGCCATTCGTGCCGGAACGGCAAAGCCCGCAAGGGACGTGGCGTGGCTGACCAAGCTCTTCAAGGACCGCACCGAAAGGATCGATCCCGCTTTCGGCATCGAGAGGCTGACCCTGGTCGCCGTCCTGTCGCAGCCGCTCGAGGAGACCCAGACGGCATCGTCGTTTGTCGAGGACGGTGACGGCGATATCACGCCGCTTGTGGACATCTTCGGCAATCGCGGCCAGCGGGTCTACCGTCTGGCACCGGTCGCATCCGACGTCCCGGAGCGCAGCGTCCGGCGGATTGCCGCCACCGCTGACGATATCGACGTCTTCTGGTCGCATCAGTGGCCGCGTCCGGTCCGCTTGCTTGCCCATCCGGAAGAGGTCGAGGTGATCGCGCTGCTGCCCGACCATCCGCCGGTATCGGTGACGTGGCGGGGCAAGCGCCGGCGGGTCAAACGCGCCGACGGGCCCGAGCGCATCTTCGGCGAATGGTGGCAGCGCACGTCCGAATGGGCGGCGGTTCGCGACTACTTCACCGTCGAGGACGAGGCAGGCGAGCGTCTCTGGATTTTCCGCTCCGGCGACGGTGTCGATGGCGGGACCGGATCCCACGCATGGTATGTCCACGGAATTTTCGCGTGAGATATGCCGAGCTGCAGGTGACCACGCATTTCAGTTTTCTAAGGGGCGCCAGTTCGGCCCACGAGTTGTTTGCAACCGCCAAGGACCTGGGCATCGATGCGATCGGGGTCGTCGATCGCAACTCGCTTGCTGGCATCGTCCGTGCACTCATAGCCTCGCGCGAAACAGGCGTGCGGCTGGTGGTCGGATGTCGCCTCGATCTGGCGGACGGCATGTCGATCCTCGTCTATCCGACCGACCGCGCCGCCTATGCCCGGCTGACGCGGCTCATCACCCTGGGAAAGGCAAGGGGCGGAAAGAACAACTGCGTTCTGCATCTGGACGACGTCGCGATGTATGCCGATGGCCTGCTCGGTATCCTGGTCCCGGACCTTGCCGACGAGACGTGCGCCGTCCAGCTGCGCAAGATGGGCGACGTCTTTGGGGATGGCGCCTACCTCTCCCTGTCACTGAGGCGCCGCCCCAACGACCAGCTGCGCCTGCATGAGCTGTCCAACATGGCCGAACGCCTCAAGGTCAAGACCGTCGTTACCAATGACGTGCTGTTCCACGAGCCGGGCAGGCGGCAACTGCAGGATATCGTCACCTGCATCCGCAACAACACCACCATCGACGCGGTCGGGTTCGAGCGGGAGCGTCATGCCGACAGGTTCCTCAAGCCGCCGGAAGAGATGGCGCGTCTGTTCCCGCGCTACCCGCAAGCGCTGCGGCGAACCATCGAGATTGTCGACCGCTGTCGATTTTCGCTGGAGGAATTGACCTACCAGTATCCGCTGGAAGCCATCGTTCCTGGAAAGTCGGCGCAGCTATCCCTCGAGCACTATGTCTGGCAATGCGTGCCGGATCGCTATCCGGAAGGCCTGCCGCCAAAGACGCTGCAGATCGTCCGCCATGAGCTCGATCTTATCCGGACGATGGAATACGCGCCGTATTTCCTGACGGTCTTCTCGATCGTGCGGTTTGCACGAAGCCAGGGCATCCTTTGTCAGGGGCGCGGCTCGGCTGCAAATTCGGCCGTCTGCTACATTCTTGGCGTCACCTCCATCGATCCCGAAACCAACGATCTGCTGTTTGAGCGCTTCGTCAGCCAGGAGCGGGACGAACCGCCGGACATCGATGTCGATTTCGAGCACGAGCGGCGCGAGGAGGTCATCCAATGGATCTACAGGACCTATGGCCGGGAGAAGGCGGCCCTCTGCGCGACCGTGACACGCTACCGCGCCAAGGGGGCGATCCGCGATGTCGGCAAGGCGCTGGGCCTGCCGGAAGGTCTGATCAAGGCGCTGTCGTCCGGCATGTGGTCGTGGTCGCAAGAGGTGAGCGCCCGAAACGTGAAAGAGCTCAATCTCAATCCGGACGATCGCCGGCTGGTGCTGACCCTGCAGCTGGCTCAGCAGTTGATGGGAGCGCCCCGCCACCTCGGACAGCATCCCGGCGGCTTCGTGCTGACGCGTGACCGCCTCGACGATCTGGTCCCCATCGAGCCGGCCAGCATGAAAGACCGGCAGATCATCGAATGGGACAAGGACGATGTCGAAGCCTTGAAGATGATGAAGGTCGACGTCCTGGCGCTCGGCATGCTGACCTGCATGAGCAAGGCCTTCGATCTCATCCGCAAGCACAAGGACGAAGACCTCGATCTGTCGACGATCCGCCAGGAGGATCCGGCGACCTATGCGATGATCCGCAAGGCCGACACGCTCGGGACGTTTCAGATTGAGTCCAGGGCCCAGATGGCGATGCTGCCGCGTCTGAAGCCGAGGACATTTTACGATTTGGTCGTCCAGGTTGCCATCGTCCGCCCGGGACCAATCCAGGGCGATATGGTCCATCCCTATCTGCGCCGTCGCGAAGGCAAGGAAAAAGTCGAGTATCCCACCCCGGAACTGGAAGCCGTGCTCGGCAAAACGCTGGGCGTGCCACTGTTTCAAGAATCGGCGATGCGGGTCGCGATGGTCTGTGCCGGGTTTACCGGCGGGGAGGCCGACCAATTGCGCAAGAGCATGGCGACCTTCAAGTTCACCGGGGGCGTGTCGAGGTTCAAGGACAAACTGGTCTCGGGCATGGTGCGAAACGGCTACACCGCCGCGTTCGCCGAAAAGACCTTCAGCCAGCTCGAGGGGTTCGGATCCTATGGCTTTCCGGAATCGCATGCGGCTTCCTTCGCGCTGATCGCCTATGCGTCCAATTTTGTGAAGTGCCACTTCCCGGACGTTTTTTGCGCGGCCCTTTTGAACAGTCAGCCCATGGGCTTTTATGCGCCCGCCCAGATCGTCGGCTGTGCGCGTGCCCATGGCGTCGAGATCCGCCCCGTCTGCATCAACCAGTCGCGCTGGGACTGCACGCTGGAACGGATTGGCGATACGGGTCGCCATGCTGTCCGGCTGGGCATGCGGATCGTGAGAGGCCTGGCTGTCGCCAACGCCGCCCGGATCGTTGCCGCGCGCATGAACGCAGAGTTCGGTTCCGTCGATGACCTGTGGCGCCGGTCTGGCGTACCCGCCGCCTCGCTGGTCGAGCTTGCTGAGGCCGATGCGTTCCGGCCGGCCCTGAAGCTCGAGAGACGCGATGCGCTCTGGGCGATAAAGGCGCTGCGCGACGAGCCGCTACCCTTGTTTGCCGCTGCCGCTGCACGCGACATGCAGGCCATCGCTGAGCAGCGCGAGCCCGAGGTCGCGCTCAGGCAGATGACCGAAGGCCATAACGTGGTGGAGGACTACGGCCATACCGGGCTCACGCTTCGCGACCACCCAATCGCCTTTCTCAGAAACGATCTGGCAAAGCGCAGCATCGTGACCTGCGAGGAGGCCATGACCGCCCGGGACGGACGATGGGTCATGACGGCGGGCCTGGTGCTGGTGCGGCAAAAACCGGGCTCGGCCAAAGGCGTGATGTTCATCACGATCGAGGACGAGACCGGTCCCGCCAACATCGTCGTCTGGCCGAAGCTGTTCGAAAAGCGGCGTCGAGTGGTGCTGGGAGCCTCGATGATGGCGATCAACGGGCGAATCCAGCGGGAAGGCGATGTCGTCCATCTGGTTGCCCAGCAATTGTTCGACCTGACGGGGGATCTTTCCGGCCTTGCAGACCGGGAGATCGAGTTCAAATTGCCGGCGGGCCGGGGAGACGAGTTTGCCCATGGTTCTGCTGGCGGTGGAGATTCACGCGATCGGGCACCGCCACCGAAACCGCGGGACATTTTTGTACGCCCCTTCCGAATTCCGCATGGCCCGGTCCATGCCGAGCCCGATCCTCAGCCGAGCCAAATCCCCAAAGCCCGCATGGAAGGCAAATGACCCGTCCCGGATCGATCCGGTAAGGTGAAGTGTTGGTGTGCGCCCTTGTCCGCCATGCAGGAACGAGGATCTGATCGGTCGATATGATGCGGCGCACCATCACAGATATATGATCGGGGACGATAGCGGCATGCGACGACGCCCCCTATTTGTCGCCGCCCATAGCCCTAGCTTGGAAAGACAAGGGGCGCTGTGTGAGCACTTTTGCGCCCCGATCTTTTCCAACGAAGCGGAGCCGACCATGCCAAGCCCAATCGATCTGGAACTGTCCCGCCGCGACCTCCTCATCTCATCTGCCGCGACCGTGGTGGTGTCCGGGATAGCGGGCAAGGCGGTGGCGACTGAACCGGCGGGGAGCGAAGCGACCTTCACCTCCAAGGTCTCGCTGAGCGTAAACGGAGGCCGTCGCGAACTGGACGTCGACAACAGGACGACCCTCCTCGACGCCCTGCGGGAGCATCTTCATCTGACCGGCACGAAGAAAGGCTGCGACCACGGCCAGTGCGGCGCTTGTACCGTCATCGTCGACGGGCGCAGGATCAATTCCTGCCTGACGCTCGCCCTGATGCACGAGGGCGACCAGGTCGTCACGATCGAAGGCCTCGGCAAGCCCGGCGATCTCCATCCCATGCAGGCCGCCTTTGTCAAGCATGACGGGTTCCAGTGCGGCTACTGCACGCCGGGACAAATCTGTTCCTCCGTGGCGATGTTGGAGGAGATCAAGGCAAATGTCCCGAGCCACGTGACGGGCGATCTGACGGCGGACGGAAAGGCGACGCTTGCCGAGATCCGCGAACGCATGAGCGGCAATATCTGTCGCTGCGGCGCTTACTCCAACATCGTCGATGCCATCAGGGACGTCGCGGGGACAGAAGCATGAGATCCTTTACCTTCGAGCGCGCCAACTCCGTCGAGGCCGCCGCCAAGGCTGCAGCCAGCAATCCGAACGCCAGGTTCATCGCCGGTGGCACCAACCTTCTCGACCTGATGAAGCTGCAGATCGAGACACCGGGCCACCTGATCGACGTCAACGGTCTCGGTCTCGACAAAATCGAGGTCACGGCCGAGGGCGGCTTGCGCATCGGGGCGCTTGTGCGCAATACGGACCTTGCTGCCGATCAGACCGTGCGGCGCGACTACGGGCTTCTGTCCCGCGCGCTGCTCGCCGGTGCCTCCGGGCAATTGCGAAATAAGGCCACGACCGCGGGAAACCTGCTGCAGCGGACACGCTGTCCCTACTTCTATGACACCAACCAGCCCTGCAACAAACGCCAGCCGGGCAGCGGATGCTCGGCCGTCGGCGGCGTCACCCGGCAACTGGCGATTGTCGGCGCGAGCGACGCCTGCATCGCCACGCATCCCAGCGACATGGCAATCGCCATGCGCGCCCTGGATGCGGTCGTCGAGACCGTGAAGGAGAGCGGGCAGACCCGCGCCATTCCGATCGCCGATTTCCATCGTCTGCCGGGCGACACGCCCCATATCGAGACCGTGCTCGAGCCTGGCGAGTTCGTCACGGCCGTCACCCTGCCCGCGCCGATCGGGGGTAAGCACATCTACCGCAAGGTTCGCGACCGCGCCTCCTATGCCTTCGCGCTGATCTCCGTCGGAGCGATTATTCAGCCCGATGGGACCGGGCGCGTCGCCGTCGGCGGTGTCGCCCACAAGCCGTGGCGGATGGACGCCGCCGAGGTGCAATTGCCGAAGGGCGCGCGGGCCACCACTGCGGTCCTCCTCGCAGACGCCCGCCCGTCCGACCAGAACCGTTTCAAGGTGAACCTCGTCGAGCGCGCGCTCGGTGCTGTCATCACCGAAGCCAGGGGTTGAGCCATGCAGTTCGATACGCCAGCAACGACCAATCCAATCGACCAGTTGAAGGTGGTGGGCCAGCCGATCCCGCGCATCGACGGCCAGCTCAAGACCACCGGTCGTGCGATCTATGCCTATGAGTGGCACGATCCCGCGATCCGCTATGCCTATGGCTATCCGGTGGGCGCGGCCATCGCCATGGGTCGCATCAAATCGGTGGACGCGGACGCCGCGAAGGCCGCGCCGGGCGTCATCGCCGTCGTCACTGCGCTTGACGTCGGCAAACGCAAGAAAGGCAAATTCAACATCGCCAATCTATTTGGCGGCGAGGAAATCCAGCATTACCATCAGGCGGTCGCGGTCGTGGTTGCCGAGACCTTCGAACAGGCGCGGTCGGCGGCCGCCTTGATCAAGGTTGATTACACGGAAGAGAAGGGTTCCTTCGACCTGAAGGACGCTATGGCCGGCGCGGTCGAACCGAAGGAGTCCAAGGACGAGCAGGATACAGCCGTCGGGGACTTCGAGGGAGCCTTCAAGGCGGCCGCCGTCAGTCTCGACGAACGCTATACGACACCCGACCAGTCCCATTCGATGATGGAGCCGTTTGCCTCGATCGCCGCATGGGATGGCGACGAGCTGACGGTCTGGACCTCGAGCCAGATGATCGACTGGTGGCGGACCGACCTTGCAACCACTCTCGGTATCGACAGGGAGAAAATTCACCTCATGTCGCCGTTCATCGGCGGCGGTTTCGGGGGCAAGCTGTTCCTGCGCGCCGATACGGTTCTTGCGGCTTTTGCAGCGAAGACTGCCAAGCGCCCGGTAAAGGTAACGTTGCCGCGGCCAATGATGGCCAACAATGCCACGCATCGTCCGGCGACCATCCAGCGCATTCGCATCGGCGCCGGGCGGGACGGCAAGATCACGGCCATCGGCCATGAAAGCTGGTCCGGCAACCTGAAAGATGGGAAGCCGGAGACGGCCGTGATGCAGTCCCGGCTTCTCTACGCCGGCACCAACCGCATGACGGCCATGCGGCTGGCAACGCTCGACCTGCCGGAAGGCAACGCCATGCGGGCGCCGGGCGAGGCGCCCGGACTGATGGCGCTCGAGATTGCCATCGACGAGATCGCCGCGAAGGTCGGCATGGACCCGATAAAGTTTCGGATCGTCAACGACACCCAAGTTGACCCGGAAAAACCCGAACGCCCGTTCTCCCATCGCAATCTGATCGGCTGCCTGGAACGTGGGGCAGAACGCTTCGGCTGGAGCGCCCGCGCAAGGCCGGGATCGAGGCGCGACGGCAACTGGCTGGTCGGCATGGGCGTTGCTGCGGCATTTCGCAACAACCAGACACTTCCGTCCGGAGCAAGGGTCCGCCTCGACAAGGACGGGATCGTGACGGTCGAAACCGATATGACCGACATCGGCACCGGCAGCTATACGATCATCGCCCAGACTGCCGCCGAGATGATGGGCGTGACGATGGAAAAGGTGGGCGTTCATCTCGGCGATAGCCGCTTTCCCGTCTCGGCCGGGTCGGGCGGTCAGTTCGGGGCCAACTCCGCCACGTCCGGCGTCTATGCGGCCTGCATCAAGCTGCGTGAGGCGATTGCCGAAAAGCTCGGGCTGAATGCCAACGACGTCGCCTTCGAAAACGGTATGGTGCGCTCCGGCGACAGATCGGTTTCGCTGGCCGAGGCCGCAGGCGCCGACGGACTTGTCGGAGAAGACACGATCACGTGGGGCGATCTTTCGAAAACGCATCAGCAATCGACGTTCGGCGCGCATTTTGTCGAAGTCGGCGTCGATGTCGCGACGGGCGAGAGCCGTATCCGGCGCATGCTCGCCGTCTGTGCGGCGGGCCGCATCCTCAATCCCATCACCGCACGCAGCCAGGTCATCGGCGCAATGACGATGGGCGCAGGCGGCGCGCTATTGGAGGAACTGACTGTCGACACCCGCAAGGGGTTCTTCGTCAATCACGATCTCGCCGGCTACGAAGTGCCGGTCCACGCCGACATCCCGCACCAGGAGGTGATCTTCCTGGACGAGACGGACCCGATGTCTTCGCCGATGAAGGCCAAGGGCGTTGGAGAGCTTGGCCTGTGTGGCGTGTCGGCTGCCATCGCCAACGCCGTCTACAACGCGACTGGCATCCGGGTCCGGGACTATCCGATAACGCTCGACAGACTTATCGGCGGCCTTCCGGAGGTCGCCTGACACGGTGGTGGTCAAATGGAGCCGTGGAACTGCCAAGATAGGTCCTGTGAGTGAATGTCGCCGAGATCCAGATGCCTCTGCCTGTAAGCAGGGCACGCACGGGAGATCCGGGACAAGCCCTGCGCCAAGCCAACCAGTGGTTCCGTGAGGCCGACGGCGCTGGCAAGCCTCTTTATCTGCGGCGGGGCGGCAAAACGATGGTGGTGGGCACGGTGGTCAGACAGGCCAGCCGCAGGCATGCATTTAAGCTCGAGCGAATGGCCCTGAGCCCAGGGAAAGCCTGCCACAATCGTTGACCTTAGGACCACGCACCGAGCGAGTTGCCGATGGTCTGAGCCGGCCGGTTGGAACAGGCTGCAAGCGTTCGCGCATCGACAGCGACGTATGTTTCGCGTGCCTGAATGGCGAGCGGTGAAAAAACGGACCCCGAGCGGACCCGTCTCGGCATTCTTTTTACTGTGGAAACCTAAGGCTGGGACATTGAGGTGTCGTGAAGCCCTATCATTCTGTTCAATTCGGACAGGAGCTGATCGTTTGACATCGGGATTTCGTTGGTCTTTCCGGGTGCTGACATCGGATTTGAGGACACCGTCTCGCCCGCCAGGCGACGACCGGGCTGCCACGTCCGACATCTCGATGCTCCCTTCTATTCACTGCGAAATGAGGGCGACAAAGACCGGGTCGCGGTCGATCGGCGTCTCACGAGCACGGTATCTGTCGACAGCGCGCTCGTATATAGCGCGACGTCTTTCCGTCAGCGAAGGTGCGTCTTCCTCATTCAAACCTATGGCCTTCCCTATGAGATCATCAGCTCGTTCGATACCTGTCGATCATTGCTTTCAAGGAACAGGACATTGCCATCGGCTATCGACACGCACATGCTTTCCGTCTCTACGTCAAAAGGCGCGCCCCGAGAATGGGCGACTTCCGAGGGTTGCGTAAATCGTTCCCTTACCTGTACGTCGAGGCGCGGTGCGTATTCTTATACGCCTGGCGAGACGGTACTAACGGCGATCGCTGTTCGTCCAGCGCGAGAGCGTTGCAAATGGCCTTTCCGGAAAGACCGTGGCAGCGGGCTTGGCGCTCATTCACGATGCATCGATGCTGCGTCCGCCGGCGCACGGCGTGCGAAGATCAGCTATGCAAACCGCTCCGCAATGTCTCAGCGCTACGGTTAGCTCGGTCTGGAAGTCGATCCCGACGATCGCTCCTCCCGGAGGCTTCGAAGACGGGCAGACTTCGCCTGTTCTTCCCGGCGCCGTCTTTCCTCCTCCGCGAAGGCGATTTCCTTGGACTTCTCGGCAAGCAGTCGCTTCTGCTCTCTCGTCAATTGAACCCGGCGTTTTTTCTCTTCCATTTTCTGTCTCCACCCGAATAACGGACCGAGGACAAATGCAAGAGGCAGATCAAGGTTTCGCATATTTTCTATCTGTCCGGAACCGGACGAAACGCGCTACTCTGCGCCTGGGCGGGCATTGCGTTGCGGCATCCGCAAATGGCTGCTTCCAATGCGGCCAAAACGGAGGTGACGGCAAGATCGTTGCAAGGGTCCATCTCAAGGGTTGACGACCTGTGCCGAAGCGCCTCGGTCTGGTTTCGGATCCGCGTCATTGGGGGAACTGGGACCGAGGAAATGCGCCTTGCGCAGATGATACTTCATCTTCCACAGCACGAGATCACGCGATGAGCCAAGCGACACAAGCAGCCATGTGAGCGTCACCGAGCCGACCGTCAGCTTCACCAGCGTCAGGTCTATCGAGGAGAACTCCGAAAGTGCTGCGTCGATCTGCGCAGTGAGCTCCAGGTCGGGAACGGCTTCATAGGCGAGAAAGAAGTCGGAAGCCGACATGCGTGTCAGGACATCGCGTAGATGGCCGGGCGAAAAAAGCGCCGATTTCAGATCCGGGCCGACGTGATGAGGCTGCGTCTGCTCGTAGCGCCAGCTTGAAGACTGTGACCGCTGTCTTCCGCTTTCCGCTTGCGACGATCGGGTCTGTACCGCCAGTGATGAACTACCGCGCAGGATGTCGCAGATGACCGTGGTCGCTGACTTCCAATCGGCTTCGTTTTCGAACATCGCGCACCTGGGTGATGGTTGCAGGATAGGGCAACAGTCTGTGTCCGGATTTGTTCCCGAACCCTCTCACCCAATCGTTGGCGAGCAGCTGTCTCAGCCCTAGGAAAACTCCGAACTTAGATAACAACTGCCGCCAGACTCGATGCAATCATGCGAAAACCCGACAGATGGTGACCGACCTTATCTTCGGGAGAGATTTGCAGCAAGAGCATCCCAGGGCCCTTCAGGTCGACCGTTGGTTTGAAGCGTCGGCTTGCCGACCTGGCGACGGCCGAGCAGGGCGACGGTAGGGCTTTCGTCGATGAGATTTTGGAGTTTGGCTTCAATTCTGCGTTTGATCATGCTTGCAGTTATGGATCAGCGCTCCAAACTTGCAAGAATGACTTGGCGTTTTTGGCTCGAAACAGGCCTCAGTCCGGGCGCCTCGACCGCGTTAATCGTGAGGTATCTTCGACAATCTGGGGCGCATGTGCGCGACACGTCAGACGCGCTGAGTAGTTGGAGGCCAAAGCTGGAGACGTCTGCACCGCAATCGATCTCTGCCCGCCCACTGGGGCGTCACGGTGTAACGAGTGGCCCAGATTGCGAAATATCGGCCCCTAAATGAGGCGTCCGAACTGACCTCTGTTAGATGTTGAGGTAACCCTATCGCCCACCGGTCGCGCTCGATCGGCACGTCTGCCTTCCGGCGCAGTCTCATCGACACGGTTACACCCCTGGAACCTTCCGAACGGCTCATCGCGTTTGGGCAAAACGCAGACACGGTCAACCGCTCACCCTTTAGATGCCGCCGAGCTGATCGAAATGGTCAGTCCTGAACTCGTCTGATCGTATCGACGGAAACGGTTCCTTCAAGGATACCACGTGAAAGATCGTCTCGATCCCTGTCGATCTCGATCACAGTGTACAGCTTTTCGCTCCGGAACGCGCTGGCATTCGACGTTGTTACACCGTCTGCCGGAGCCGCATCGACTTCCATGAAGTCCAGTTCATGGCTGGATGCCACGATCCGGGCATCGCCGGACGTTCTCGCCGCCACGACAACCTGTCCATGGTAAGGGGAGTTCCCCCAACTGGGATCGTCGCGCTCGGCGATCGGCACCAGCTTGTAGACGTTAAGTGTCTCGCCACCGCGGACTTCGGGAGCCGACGTCTGAGCCGCATCATGTATCTGCGCCTGGCTTTCTACCGACTTTCCGAACGTATTGGACGTCGTGGCATTGTTTGGCTCGGTTCCATCTGTCTTGACCACGTTTGACATGTCTGCTCCTTTTTAATGTCTGCAAGAAACGCGCGTTTTAAACACACGGACCGTCTTCCATTCTCGTCCATTGGACGACCGGAATGTCTTCCGGCTGGTATTCCCGCAATCTGGATCCGGTGGTTACTCGCCGATCGAGGAAACTCCGGTTGTGATCGCCGTCGAGCTCGGTGGATGGGAGCGAGGTGTAGACCGGGCATGATCTGATGTCCTTCCTCGACATGTTTCCTAAAATGTCTATGCGCACTGATTGCATTGGCCCTGCTCGTTGTGAGGGACGGCACGAGGTAACGGCCGCATACCGCGCGGTCGGCGCAACATGCATCTCTGAGCAAGTAGACCTATAGAATTTAGCCGACTTATAGCGAGGGCGGGTGTCGCGATCACTGCAATGGCTGCGCCCCCTTCAGTAGCACCTCTCACGGATGTGCTTGCGATGTTGCATCAGGTATACGTCGAACTTCGCTTGAGGTTGCATGCTCTTGGCAATTTTACTCGGAAACCATCCATCGACGACATGGCCGCAAGCTGCCTCAGACCTCAGAGCCTCGGCTTGCGCACATGTGGTTAGGCCCTTGTCCGGGCGACCGCGGCAGGTTAGCCCTGTCTGGGCCTCTGCTCACGGTGTTTCTCGCACCCCGGCGTCAAGACAAGCACGTTCGGACGTATCAGGCAGCTGTTCCGGGGTGGACGTAGAATCACTCAGGAGGAAGACGATGAGATCCCGCAATACGCTGGTGCCGACGTCAGGCCGGCAGCTTCAGCTGGTATTCAAACCCCGGGCGCTCGACGCACTGAGCGACAAGGATCGCAACTAGGCGGTATCGCAGCCGGTCTGGTCGTCGAGGAGATCAACGATGACCAGCACTGATTTGATTCCGACAGCGGTGCTCGCGCGCAAGGCCGTCGTCTATGTGCGGCAGTCAACGCAGTCGCAGGTTATGATCAATCTGAAGGCCAGCGACGGCAATATGATCTCGTTGACGTGGCGCGACAGCGCTTCAGCGACCTCGAAGTAATCGACGACGACCTGGACGCTCTGCCAGCGGAACGGTCGCGCGTCCCGGCCTCGATCGCCTCGTCGCCCTGTTGTGCGCCGGTAAAGTTGGTGCCGTTTTATGCTTCGATGCCTCACGCCTCGCACGTAACGGTCGCGACTGGCACCATCTGCTTGAGCTATGCGGCCTCGTGGAGGCCCGCGTCATAGACCACGACGGTATTTACGATCCTTGTCGGCCTAAAGATCGTCTGTTGTGGGAATGAAGGGCAGTATCAGCGAGTTCGAACTGGGCATGCTGAGAGCCCGCATGCTGGATCTTGCCAGATCGAAAGCGAGGCGCGGCGAATTGCGGCTTTCCGTTCAGTTCGGCTACATTTGGCATCGGGGGGCGGGGCTTGGACTGGACCCCGATCTGCGTCTGCAAGACGTGATCCGATCCATCTTCGCCCGCTTCCATGAGCTTGGAAGCGCACGGCAAGTGCTGTTGCCGATGACAAAACTACTAGGACTTCCGATGTTCGCATCAACATCGCAAGGCGGCCCGCACCGTGGGCTTACCCTGTTTGACGCGGTCATGGGGACGTATCGGCAAGAGCGCGGGCAGGGGATGTCTCATCACTTCAAGCGGGAAGAGGAGGCGGTGGACCTATTTCTCGGCCTCTTTCGTCAAAAGCGGGCAAGTGGATATAAACCTGCAGGTCTGACATCGGCGAAAACCGTCCCCGCAAACAGAAGATGCTCTGACACGGCGAGACGTGAGACGCCGGCCGGAGCGAGGCAGCAGGTCTCGGTGCAAATTGGCGCTATCTGGACCGCATGACCTGGGAAAAAGACTTCCGGCGTGCGATAAATTCCCTCAAGAGCGGCAAGAAGAATGCCTTGCTAAAACGACCGATCGGAGGCTCAGGTTCCAGGTAGAACGACCGGCCGATGATGTCGCTATAGAATTCGTCGAGGATGATCCAGAGACGCAGATCGACATCAAGGCCCGCCCGGCGTTTTTCGATCGCTGGTATTTCCGCCGTGAAACGATTTGCCTCCGGCTGCTTCGTCGTGATGGGGACGAACAATGCGAGATCCCCGCCCGCTCGCGGGATACGAACGCCGACTGCCACTGGTCGATCTTTGCGCCCTTCCGTTTCACCCTTCCTTGCTTCACGGCTCCAGAGATAGGGATAGCGGATCACCGCCGCTGTCTGGATCTCTTCATATCCGCTCATCGGTTTGTGTCATCGCTATTGGCGTAAGCATCGACAGCGCCTTCGAATTCGCAGAGCAATGCGTCGGACATAGTCTCAAGCGTGCCGGCCATACGCATATCGGACTGACGCATCAAGCGCTCGTAGTCTTCGATGTTAAGAAGTACCAGTCGCGGCTTATTGCGTTGTGTGATGGTAACGGGATGACGCAAGGCCTCGGCGATGATGTCGCCTGATTTCCGCGATAGGTCACTTGTCGTGTAGGAACCGATGCTGTTCGTCATTGCGTTTCTCCTCGCCATCAAATGTTATTAAATCGGATAAAGAGTGCCTTGAGACATCTTACAGCAAATGCAGCATTGCTGTAAATGCGTAAGCATTCGCCGGAGGACCGCAGGTTTTATGCGATGCCCGAACAGATGGTTCGATGAGTGCGTGTCACCCTGCATGTGCGATACTCCCTCGAAAGGAGGGGGAGGCGCGGGCCAAGCCTGCCCCGACACTGAACGCCCGGCCGATTCCGAGCAAGCGTCGTGCGACGCTGCAGGGCAATCGGCCGGGCGGGTGATCAGAGGTCAGCGAAAGCCGCCGCTCGCGGTCAGTCGTTCGCCCGTCAGCCATCGCGCGTCGTTCGAAGCGAGGAAGACCGCGACATCGGCGATATCGTCCGGCTGGCCGGTGCGGCCGAGCGGGGTCTGGGCGACGGCGCTGACCTCGAAATCGGATCCGACGAAGCCGGCCGTATGCGTGCCCTCGGTTTCGACGATGCCGGGCAGGATGGCGTTGACCCGGATCTTGCGCGGACCCAGCTCGTTGGCAAGGACGCTGGTGATGACATCGACGGCGCCCTTGGTGCCCGAATAGACGGCGGAGGTCGGCGGAGCAAGGCTCGTCACCGCAGACGAGATGTTGATGATGCTGCCGCCTTCGCCGATGTGCTTGACCGCTGCCTGCGTCGTCAGCAGGACGCCGAGAACGTTCACGTCGAACATGCGACGATAATGCGCCTCGGTGATCTCCTCGATCGCGCCGAACTCATAGACGCCCGAGTTATTGACCAGCACGTCGAGACGACCGAACGCCTCGATGGCGGCGTCGACGAGCCCCTTTGCCTGATCGGCTTTCGTCACGTCACCCTGTACCGCAATGGCCTTGCCGCCGGCAGCAGCGATGGCATTCACAACGGCGTCAGCGCCCTCCCGGCTCGAGGCGTAGTTGACGACGACCTGTGCGCCCTCGGCAGCGAATGCCTTGGCAATTGCCGCACCGATCCCCTTGGACGCACCGGTCACCAGGGCCACTTTTCCCGTAAGTTTAGACATGATCGTTCCTTTCGACACGGACGCCATCGCTCTCTCCGGCCTGTTCCGTAGTTCAGAATTTCGGAACTATTGATCTGCTTTTCAAGTAGCCCTATATAAAGTTTATGAGACCGCTCGTTCACCCCGCGATAGACCACATCCGGCCTGAGGCCATCCTGTACGCGCTTTCCGATCCGGAACGGGCCGCGATCTTTGCGCAGATCGCCGGCGTCGGCTCCAGCGGAACGTGTACGGCGCTCGCCTGCCTTGGTGAGCGCGTCATTCCGAAGTCGTCGCTCTCCCAGCATTTCAAGGTCCTGCGCGAGGCCGGCCTGATCCGCTCCGAGCGCCGTGGCATCGAAATGAGCAATCATTCGCGCTGTCAGGAAGTGGACGGCCGTTTCCCGGGGCTCATCCTGGCCATTCTGCGCGCTTACGGCCAGCAGCCTTAGCTGCCGGCCCGGACACCTGATGTGTCGTCCCTGCCGGCAGCAAGACCGAAATTCGAGCCGCGTTGCGGCGACGGTAAGAGACATGCCGCGATAGATGGCTGGCGAAGTGTGTCGGCCCATGGTTCGACCAAACCGGTCACGACACGCCCATGGGATCTTTTCAGGACTAATGCTGGTATCCGCTATAGAGATGTTGCTGAAATCCGTTCTGAATTGGCTGATGTTCTGGCTGTTCTTAGGAGTACGGCACAGAGCGTTGAAGGAGTGGTCATATTAGAACTCAACGCCATCCTGACCGTGGAGCAGGTTATTGCTCTAGTGGGCGAGATTGATTCCGCCATCTCCGAAGGCTGTGCCATCTACTCTGGTCAACAGGAGCGGATCGACGAGAGATACGAATCTTTCTTGCGGATCATCAAATCATCCAAATGACCGCTCCCGGCGCAGGGGCGACCACCGGCGAGAGCCGGTGGTCCGGTGTCACAGTTCAATCTGCTCTGCAGTACGTAGCGCGTCGTCCACCTCTACGCCAAGGTATCGCGCTGTGCTTTCGAGCTTGGTATGCCCGAGCAGGATTTGAACTGCACGGAGGTTGCCCGTCTTCTTGTAAATCTGGGCAGCCTTAGTTCGCCTCATGGAGTGAGTGCGTAAGCGCTGGTTTCCAGCCCGATGGACGCAACCCATCTACGAACAATCCGGGCGTACTGCCTTGTCGACAAATGCTGCGAGGGTTTCCGGCGGCTCGGGAAAGGATAGCTGCCGCCATTCCTTCGCACGAATGGGAGCCACGCCGCTATTGCGGTCTTCGTTTGATCGGTGACCTCAAATTGTACGGGCGGCTTCGTCTTCTTTTGGATAATAGTCGCTCGGTCCCGTATAGAATCATCAGCGATGTTGATACCGACCGCAGCTGGGAATAGCAGTCAGGAATTAAAGCTCCGCTAAGCGGGCATACCCTTTTGGAAACGACGCTCATTCGCGTAAAGCAACGTCTTCTACGAACGCAATTGATCGCGCCCGCTGTTGGCGCTATCCGGCGTGACAGCATTCCTCAGGGCATCATCTATATCGGAGTGGAGAGTGCAACTGACCGCTTAATTTTGGCCAATCCTTTTGACCGTAACAAGTACAATGCATATAAAAAATTCGGTAGCAGGAAAAGCGGAGCTACAAAAGCATATGCTGGCAGTGGCTGATTTGGGCTCCCGCCACCGGTATGGCTCGCCACCAGAAGCAGCGAACAATCCCACACGGCATGCAGGAGTATGACCGGATAAAGCGAACCAGTTCTCAAACGAAGCGCCATCAACATAAAGCCAGTCTGAAACGCCGCCATCGCCTGAAGGGTTGCGACTGTCCATTGCCCAGTCGATAATGCATTCAGGACGTGAATGAACCCGAAAAGTCCACAACACACCCAGAGGGATGGCCACAGCCTGAGCTTCGAACGCAGCCCGGCAAACAATATTCCCCGGAACATCACTTCCTCAGACATACCGACAAAAACCGTGTTGATGCCTGTGAAAATCGCGCTACGCAGCGGAGGCAAACCGACTATTGCGATTAGGACCCCGAGTGCGGCCAGGTAGACCATGGGCAGCCAACTCAGCTTGAGCGCCGTTCTCACCGAGAATGCAGAGAAACCCAGGTCCCACCACCGGAACGTGGAGATTACCATCGCCATAAAAACCACTGCGAAGACCATTGGCCACGCGATGCCTTGGCCGACAAATCTGACCACAGCACGTTCGCTGCCCGCGCTTAAATGGCCAGCGACGCCCATTATCACGAGCCATCCCAGCAATGTCGCCAGAGATAGCGGGAGCCGGTAGCGAACCCCGATACGCTTGAAATATTCGATCCTAAAAATAGGGTCTCCGTTCTTTTCCAGATGCTGAAAGTTTAACGTTCGATGATGAATCCGATTCGCGGAGACGGAGCAAATGACGCACTATTGCGACTGCCGCTTTTCAAACATAAATCGGCCACCAGTGTACTGCAGACGCCATATCCAGTCTCCGCTGAGGAATACCCTTTGAAGTACAAACTGCCACTCGCCATTGCCGCGTCTGCGATCGTTCTTCTTGGCGTAGGTATCGGATACATTTGGGATCGAAATGGAGCCTACGGGATCAATACCATCCTGAGACGAGGCGGAACCTATTGGATCACCATCAACAAGGACGATCCTCGGCTTTCTCCGTCGATGCGTTTGGCTCTTCAGGACAATCCTCCCATCGGTATCGCTGGCGCTTACGAGTGGCGGGAGGTGGAACCTGGGTACGAGGTCGCCGAGATGCCCGTGATTGCAGATGGGAAGGAAGCCGACCGCATTCTTCTTAACCGGATCGATCCCACCCGCTTCAAGTTCATCGCCCGCAATGCTCCAGCTGGCGACAAGGGCATAGACGAATGGGAAAAGGCACTGCCGAATGCCGCGCTCATCGTCAACGGGAGCTACTTCGACCTCCACGCCCTTCCAGACACTCCGATCATCAGTGAAGGCGTCGCGATGGGGCCAACGACATACGATGCCAAGGCCGGGGCATTCGTGGCGAGCGACGGCGCGGCGGATATCAAGGCACTGGCCGACCAGCCTTGGCAGACCGCCATTTCCGGGTCGACCAACGCAATGGTCTCGTATCCCCTGCTGATTGGTACTGATGGGCTGACGCATGTCCCGACAACAAGCAAATGGCTCGCGAACCGCACCTTCGTTGGGAAGGACGGCGCTGGCAGGATTATTGTCGGCACCACAAAGGAAGCCTTTTTCCCGCTCGCGACCCTTGCCCAGTTCCTGAAGTCTTCGCCGCTCAACCTAAAGGTCGCGCTGAACTTCGACGGCGGACCTATCGCCTGTCAGAGCGTTAGACTTAACAGGATGCGGAAAAAGGCCCTTGCTGTGAACGGACTGCCATGATTCCATGCCTGAGTGATTGGTCGGCAGGAGCAGGACATGCGCGGTAATGATATCCAGACGGCGGGTTTGTTTTCTTATGTGAGCTGCGAAGCCCGGGTTCCGACAAGCCATCCGCTGCGGGCGATCCGCGCGATTGTAGACGAGGCGCTGGAAGTTTTGTCGCCGGATTTCGAGGCGATGTATTCAGCGATCGGCCGTCCGTCGATCCCGCCGGAGAAGCTGCTGCGCGCTCTGTTGTTGCAGGCCTTTTACACGATCCGCTCGGAGCGTCAGCTCATGGAGCAGATGGACTACAATCTGCTGTTCCGCTGGTTCGTCGGCTTGTCGATGGACGCGCCGATCTGGGACGTCACCGTGTTCACCAAGAACCGTGAGCGGCTCTTGGCTGGCGATATCGCCGCCAAGTTTCTGGCCGCGTTGCTGAGCCAGCCGCGGGTGAAAGCATTGCTGTCAGACGACCACTTCTCGGTGGACGGCACCTTGATCGAAGCCTGGGCCAGCATGAAGAGCTTCAAGCCCAAGGACGACACAGATGGTGGCGACACCGACGGCAGCGGCTCTGGCGCTGAAGAGAAACAGCCGCCAGAAGCCAAAGGCCGCAACTCTGAGCGCGATTTCCACGGCGAGAAGCGCAGCAACGCAACCCACGCATCGACCACCGACCCGGACGCCAGGCTTTATAAGAAGGCCCGTGGCCAGGCGGCCAGGCTTTGCCACATGGGCCACGTCACCATGGAAAACCGCAATGGTTTGGTTGTTGACGCCACGCTGACCCATGCGACCGGAACCGCCGAGCGCGAGGCGGCACTGGATATGGTGGGCCGCATGGATGGTCGTCATCGCATCACATTGGCTGCAGACAAAGCCTACGATACGGCCGATTTCGTTGCTGCCTTGCGGGACGCAAAGGTGACGCCACACGTCGCCCAAAACACGACGAACCGACGCTCGGCAATTGATGGTCGCACCACCCATCACCCTGGCTACGCTGTCAGTCAGCGCATTCGCAAGCGTATCGAGGAAGTGTTCGGTTGGGCCAAGACCAGCGGCGGAATGCGTAAGACCCGCCATCGTGGAAAGGATCGCGTCGGCTGGATGTTCACCCTAACAGCCACCGCTTATAATCTGGTGAGGCTGCCAAAGCTGCTGGCGACAGCCTAATCGCGCCCGGAATCCGCCGAACCAGGCGGATGACGACAAAATGGGCCGACAACGGCCGCTGAAAAAGCCTCATCACGGCCTGTCTTCGAGCCGTCTAGCCAGGATCGGCGGAAAAATCGGCGCTATTTCCGCGACCTGTTAATGGCTTCGCACGAAAGTTCTATGCAAAGTGGGAATCGCAGTGGCATGAGGACAAAGTCACCCTGCTGCGCTGGCCATTTCCCCATGCCTCATGGGCAATGCCAATGATCCTCGAAGTGGAGAGACGATAGGCGCATTATTGCCGTCAATGTTGCAGCGATAGCTTTCGGAGCTCCCCGCCCCACTTGGTCAACATTTCAGGAAAACACCGCTTACGCGGAAATCTCGGGTTTCGGGAAAACGTTCCTTCCTCTCGGCGACGACCGAGCTGCCACGTCAGACATCTCGATGCTCCCTTCTATAGATAGCGCGACGTCTTTCCGTCAGCGAAGGTGCATCTTCCTCATTTAAACCCATGGCCTTCCCTATGAGATCATCAGCTCGTTCGATACCTGTCGATCATTGCTTTCAAGGAACAGGACATTGCCATCGGCTATCGACACGCACATGCTTTCCGTCGCTACGTCAAAAAGGCGCGCCCCGAGAATGGGCGACTTCCGAGGGTTGCGTGAATCGTTCCCTTACCTGTTCGTCGAGGCGCGGTGCGTATTCTTATACGCCTGGCGAGACGGTACTAACGGCGATTTCAGTGACCGTTACCCGCTTGTCTGTCGTTGGGTCTCACCCTATCGTGCCGCAATGATGACCGATCCGCCAGACGATGCCTTCTGGCAAGCACTTGAGCGATCTGCCGATGGCTATACGCAAGGCCTGTTCGAAGGGCGACGATGGGGGGTGACCGTCAACCGCTCCGCCGATCGCAAACGCGTCTGGCTCTATGCCGAAGACCTGGTCGGATCCGACATAATCAGTTTCAATCTCTACCGTCTGAATGACGCAGGGCTGACACTGAAGCCGTGCGAGATGTCATCCGACAAGGTCGTGACCTTCGTGCTCGGCTTTGTCACGGGACCATCGGCATCGACGGCTGCAGTCTCAAAGCCGATCGCACCCTAAACCTGCCATTCGACCGGGAGCGACCTCTTCAGTTGCAGCAAGCGGCCCACCAGTCTGCATAAGGTGTGTTCTGGGCGAGCTTGCGATTGTAATCCGGCGCGCCATCCTCCCACCAGACAGGCCCGCGCTCCCCAAGGGCGATTTTGGCCTCTTCGACCCGACTGCGCGCCGCAGTCGTTGCGTCCTTTTCCCCTTTGGCATCCCGAACGGCCCGACGGGCCGCCATCAGCTCGCCGACCAGTTGGACGCGTCTCGGCTTATCCAGACCAGGATTGCTTTTGCGCCAGAGCCTGCCCCGCACCACGAAATACCGGCCATCCGGCGTGTCTGGATAGACGCGCTCGCTTTTTGCCATTCAAAGGAGCGCCGACAACAGGTCTGCGGCTTGGCCGGGACGCCCGCCCAGTCCGCCGACCGCCGTGTATCGCGGCAGAACCGTCATTTTCTCTTCCGGCAGCGGTCGCTGGAGTTTCCTGGCCTCTTTCCAGTCTGCCGTCATCCAGATCTCGCATTCCTCTCGTGTCGTCAAAAGCACCGGCATGGCTTTGGGATGGATCGGTTTGACGAGATCGTTGGGGTCGGTCGTCAGGAAGGCGTAGATGTCGTGCTCGCCTTCGCGCGGCGCTTTGATCGGACCGCGGGCACCGGTCCATCGCGTATGAATGCCTGCAAGGGCGAACACCGGCTGGCCTTCGTTCAAGGCGAACCACCGCAAGGGCTTCCTGCCCGTTTCCGGATCGGCCAGCTGTTCATATTCGCTGAACGCGGTTGCAGGAACAAGACAGCGGTTCTTGACCCCAAGCCACTGCTGCCAATGCGGGATCCATGTCTTGCGCACATTGGTCACGCCCTTGTCCGGCTTGCCGCCAAGGTGGACATCCGGGGTCGGCATGCCCCAGACCGACATGACCAGCTCCCGTTCACCGTCGGCATCGACACGGATGATCGGGCCTGGACGGTCTGGGTGGACGTTGATGGATGGAGGTAAATTGCCCTCGCGATATCGGGTGACATCGATGAAATCGCGGATGGCTTGCTGGTTGCTCGTCAGATTGTACAGATTGCACATTACGCTACCCCCCGGTGTCATACTGAAGATAGTCCATGCGTTGCGCCCGGCAACCGTGGAAGAACAGGAGATCGTCTCGTTTTGCCGTCAGCGGATGAGACACTGCCGTGCTGATAGATGCAGGACCATTCGACCCGACGGCAATGAAGGCGATAGGGCGCTCTTGCCGGGACCCTCCCGGGCACGTTGTCAAGCGTGCCAGAAATGGAACCCAACATGAACATCATCAGGACCTGCGACGAGCCCGGATCGTCGCCGGACGCGTGCTGCAAATAACTGCCCGAAACACCACGCGATCCGATCAAAGTTGGATTGTCGCTGGAGGACCCAGATAGGCATCCAAGCCTGACGCCTCCGGCAGCTTCACTGGGGCGCCGCTGCTAGCTGCCTTGGCCAATCTCGTGTGCCAACCGCTCAAGCTCCGCGATTTCGTAAATTGTGCTCATCTTTTTCATCCCTCCTTGTCGTCAAAACACTAGGGCTTGGCATATCGACGGCCAGAACCAAGAACTTCTTTAAGAGGCGGAATTCGAGCGGGCGGTTTTGGCGAGCAATTCAGACAACAGACGTGGGTGAAACCCTTGAGCGTCAACGCCTACATCGTATTGCCTTGGCAGGGGTTGGAGCCTGCCATGAGAGTGACCGTGCAAGTTAATAGATTTTTTCCCGACCTTATTCCATGTCCGGAAAGGAAAATGGCAAAGCACTAGAAGCTGGCCGTCGACCTCAATCTCGGCGTAGTGAAGGGTGTCGGTCCATCTAGACGCCGAGAGAACACTCTCTGGATCGTTGTTGCCGATGATGAGGCGCTTGCGGCCATTTAACTTTTCAAGAATCTGATCGCAATCTCCGCCTCTGGACGACATGAAGTCTCCCAGATGCCAGACTTCGTCGTCATTCCCGACCACGCCGTTCCAGTTTTCGACCAAGGCGGCATCGTGGGCGGCCAAGTCCAAAAAAGGCCGCCGGTCGATATTAAGGACCCTCCGGTCTGCGAAATGCGTATCAGCGGTGAAATAGATCATGTGTCCACTTTAATTGAGAATACGGGTGCCACCGTAGGCAAAAAGCCGTTCGTTCGGGACCCACAGTATTAAGAGTCATGAGAATCGCCTCGGCCGCCACATCTGGTTGGCTCCTCGTGCGATTGGTGGCGTAAGGGGTCGACAATCCGGCCGCAACCGTGCCTGCTGAGGTGGATCGCGAGCACAGCGGAATAAGGATGACTTGCTGGCGAAAGGACCGGCGCACCGATTGTCCATACCCCGAGGTAAGTCTCGATCGCAAGCACGGTCAATGGCGCAAATCCCGCGGCCAGTAGCCATGCGAGGTCGGACGTGAAGGCGATGCCTCGGTCGGGATACTGTGTGGCCGGCCGTGGCGCCGTGGCGGTCAAGTTTCAGATCCCCCTTGAAATCAATCGCCGTACCGCTACGTCGTCATAGCGCGTGGGAGCAGCAATGGCTTACGAAAACGATATGCAGATCGTCTATGACGCGGTGACCAAATCCGCCGTAGTCATTTTTCGCGACGTCTTGAGCATTCTTGGCCCCTTCCAAAGCGCACGCTCCGCATATGACGCTGGTGAGCAACACTGTCGCGACAACGGCTGGGACGACTCTCTCGATCCCGATGCGCCGACTACGCCTTTCGGGGCGATTGTGGATATATGATGTCAATCCAGGACGAGACGCATCCGATGGCGGCGCTTTCCTTTCACGCGTTCAGGAAGCAAGCACTGATCCAAGCACAGTCGGATAGCGTAATCGGCGGATCCCTAACGTTTTACATCGGAGCTAGCCGCAAGTCGCAGACGCCGAAGTCGCTCCGATTTCTCATCTAAGCAGCGCCGTTCCTCCTGTGCTGTCTCCATTGCCACGCGATTTGTATGTTCGAATTCAGCCCTGCGTTGTTGCACGGTCAGGGTCTTTTTGATCCGGCTTACCATGGTCACCATTAGTGAAAATGAATGTCCTCATTTAAATGGTGCCGATCTCGCAGCGCGCCAATGCCCTGTCCGCGAACGGACAGAATGAGTCTGGCGGAAGACCGGGCCGGCGCTAGCCCGAGCAAGTTTGGTCAGGGTGAGGCATCAGACCTCCTCAACAGAAGATCAAAAATGCCCAACGACACAAAAACTATCCTTGCAACCTTCGATACCCGTGAAGCTGCCGACGCAGCGATGGAACATCTCGTCCAGCAGCAAGGTGTGGAGCGGCCAGACATATTCGTACAGGCCAGGGTCGGGCAAACGCCGCTGGCATAGCTCCCTCTGGAGAAGACGTCGCCCATGACGGAGGAGACCGCGAGGACGGCCTCTTTCAAGGAGAAATTGCAGTGTCCGTGGACATCCGTGACGATCAAAGCTCGGCTGTCCGACGAATCTTGGGCGAAGCTGGGGCTCTCAGGGTTTCTGCGAAATAGCGCGGCAAGGATTACGGGACCAAGTCGGGTAGGTCGTTCCCGACCGCTGGAGACCGCGAAGGTTTCCGGCAGAGGACTTGCCGGTCTTCGGGCTCTGAACAAGATCGCAGGAGGTTGGGTGACTGTCCTGCAGGCCTTTCAGGCCGCCGGGTTGGGCGGAAGGGCATGGACGAAAACGGCGGTTTCCCTGTCGTCGGGTTTGATGGACGCGAAGCCGTTTGGCGGGTCAAACCACTTCACCACTCCTGTCGCCATCACAGCTTTCCAAGATTTGAGCGCAGGCAGGATAAACGGTCGGATGTCGGGTACCAAGATGCTCGTTTGTGCACAGCAATTCCGATTCCGACGATTGAGCAAGGCTGCCCCTGTGTTACAGCTTTCCAAGGACCATGGTTGCCGCTAAGACCGGACGCAACCTTAAGCCTGGGACAGATATGAAATCCACAACCACCTTCATTCGCTCGACCCTGATCATGCTTGGGGTAGGGGTTGCCGTGTTGCTCGGCATCGTCGGGTTCTCACTCTGGTTGGCAAACCTCAATAGCAACGTCGCCGATGAAACTGCTTCGCTTCGCAGACTCCGCACTTCGATCGTAAACGTGCTGACGTCTGTCCAAGACGCGGAAACGGGGCAGCGCGGTTTCCTTTTGACGCAAGATCGATCTTATCTCGCTCCTTATGACAAAGCGCTCGCGGAGCTTCCGGCCAAAACCAAGGCTCTTGCAGACAATGTTTCGTCGCGGCCCGAATATGCAATGCGACTGCCTGATCTCGACATGGCAATCGATGCCAAGATGGCCGAACTGGCTGATACGATCGCGCTCACGAAGGGCGATGACCTGGGGGCTGCCCGGTCACGAATGAAGAGCAATGACGGCCGTGACCTGATGGATCGCGTTCGCTCGATCCTGAACGACTACATGTCGATCACCGATGACCGCTTACGCGTGCTGGTCGCCCAGCAGCTATCGGCGGCAAACACGTTGCAGTGGGTGACAACAGGCGGCGCGATCGCAATCGTCTTCGTTCTCGGTGGTGCGCTCTTCGTCATTTTCGGCCATGTGTCCGAACTGTCGCGGACACGCGAGGAGATCATGGCCCTCAATGCGGGTCTCGAAGAGCGCGTTGATGAGCGAACCCATGATGTCATCCGGGCCAACCAAGAGATCCAAAAATTTGCCTACATCGTCACCCATGACTTGCGGGCTCCCCTTGTGAACATCATGGGCTTCCTCGCTGAATTCGACACTTCGCTAAAGGCCGTCACTGCGTATGTTCTTTCGGAAGGCAAGCCGCTGAGCGAGAATGACGTGCGCGATGCTCGCCTTGCGGTTAAGGAAGATCTTCCGGAAGCGATGGGCTTTATTCGATCGTCGACCCGCAAGATGGATGCCCTCATCAACGCCATCCTGAAAATTTCGCGCGATGGTCGCCGGAAGATCCAGCCTGAGCGCGTTGCCTTGAAGGCGACAATCGATGCGACCATCGCCAGTGTTCAGCACCAGATCGTCGCTTCCGAGGGCAAAATCGAAACAACTATCAAAGTCGGCGACATCGTCACCGACAAGTTTTCTCTCGACCAGATCCTCGGCAATCTTCTGGACAACGCCGTGAAGTATCACATGCCGGGTCGACCATTGTCGTTGGCGGTGACAGCCTATCCCTTTGGCAAGGGTCGCATCCGGATCGACGTGAAGGATAATGGTCGCGGGATCGCGGAGAAGGACCACGAACGGGTTTTCGAGTTATTCCGCCGCGCCGGCGAGCAGGATCAACAAGGCGAGGGCATAGGCCTTGCGCATGTCAGATCGCTGGTTAGAAATTTGGGCGGCGATATTACCGTCACGTCGGAACTTGGCGCCGGCAGCACATTCATGATCGATCTCCCAGTCGATCTCACCAAAATCATTCGGAGTATCGAATTATGAAAGCCACCGGCCGCGAAGTAACGATCGTGATGATCGAGGACGACGAGGGGCATGCCCGCCTCATCGAGAAGAACGTCCGCAGGGCAGGCGTCCACAACGAGATCGTGCCGTTCACGCTTGGCAAGACGGCACTCGACTTCATTTTGGGTGAGAGCCGCGACGGGCTGGTGAGCAAAGACCGCTTCCTGCTAATTCTGCTCGATCTGAACCTACCGGACATGTCAGGCCTCGATATCCTTGCCGAGATCAAGGGAAACGAGCACACCAAACGGCTCCCCGTCGTGGTCTTGACGACGACCGACGATGAAGGCGAAATCCAGCGGTGCTACGACCGCGGTGCCAACGTCTACATCACCAAGCCAGTCGATTATGAGGGTTTTGCAACCGCCATCCGCAACCTTGGCCTGTTTTTCTCGGTAATCCAAGTTCCATGACCGAGCCGGATACCGGACCGCGTGTCCTCTATATTGAGGACGACGAGGGGCTCGCGGCTCTGGCGCGGCGCATGTTGACGCGGCAAGGCTTTGAAATCGTCCCAGCCAGCACGGTGGCGGGAGGTCTGGCCCGGTTCCGGGGCGAGGTCGTCGACGCGGTTGTCCTCGACCACTACCTGCCAGACGGCGTCGGGATGGACTTCCTGAACGACGTCGGATCGTTGGCCGGTCACGTCCCTATTGTGTACGTGACCGCATCGGACGAGGCAAAGGTCGCAATCGAAGCCCTGACAGGCGGGGCGACGGACTACGTCGTAAAGACCGTTGGCGAGGATTTCTTCCCGTTGCTGACAGCCGCCCTCAACAAGGCAATCGAGACCGCCCGGCTCAAGAAGGACAAGGAGCGATCCGAGCATCTCTTGCTGGTCGCAAAGGAACGGGCGGAGCTGATGCTGGCGGAGATGAACCACCGCATCGCCAACAGCCTGTCGCTTGTTTCCGCTATGATCAGGATGCAGATCCAGGCCGTGTCGGGCGAGGAAACCAAGGACGCTTTGGCTGAAACCCAAAACAGGATCTCGGCGGTCGCTGAATTGCACCGGAGTTTATACACCTCCGACGATGTGGCCGAGGTGGACCTGAAAAGCTACCTGGGTTCATTGATCGCCAGTATGGAGAACGGCTCCCTGAGATCGCAAGAGCCTATTACCCTTACGCATAGGCTCGAACGTATCTTGGTCTCGGCCGATAAGGCGGTCGCACTCGGTGTTATTCTCACCGAGGTTCTGACCAACGCCTTCAAATATGCCTATCCTTCGAACGGTGGCGAGATCCGCGTCGAGATGGCCTCGGTTGACGGCGTGTGTCGTCTGTCGGTTGAGGACCACGGCATCGGGTTTGATCCGTCCTCGAAACCGCGAGGCACCGGACTGGGTTCGAAGCTGATCAGGGCGATGGCTGCGAACCTGGCGGGGCAGATGAGCTACGCCACTCCGCCCTGTGGTGGGACTGTTGCAACTATTGAGTGGAATGCGCTGTCTCATGATGCCTAGTGCGACCTGGATCTTTCTAAGCAGGGATTGTACCGCAACGTCGCCTTTTGGCAGTTCAACGCGACCTGTATGCCATCTGTGAACTTTGGATCATCGGGAGCGCACAAAAACAAGCCGTGCGGAGCACGCATCAAGCAAGAGGTGAGGAAAAGCCCGCAGACGCGCAGGGCGTTGTCAAAGTCTGATGCCCGGCGACCCGCCACTCGCAGTTCATAGCGTGCGCTGCGTCGCGCGGGCCGGTACCGGTCTGGCAATCTCACCTTCCAAACGACGATCGGCTTTTGCCATTCAAAATCCCAGATTCATCACGTCTGGACACCGATTTCAGAGGGGACCCGGTCCTACATTCGATTTTAAATTGCAGCGTTCCCCGACATCACCGTATTTGCAGCGACGCAAGTCCACGATCTTCGCTATCCCATATCCATAAGATGTGCGGTTGGCATCATGTTGACGTTGAGATTGTGGATGATCATCATCGAGCCGAGTACCACCAGTCCAACCACGAAAACCCCGAAGGCCAGTGCCAGAACATTGTTCGTGTCCTCTGGCCCGCTCGATATATGGAGGAAAAACACCAGGTGGACGCCCATCTGGCCGATGGCCAACGCAGCCAACAAGACCGGGACGGCGGGAGCGTAGACAAGATCTGTTTGCGCGGCCCAGAAAGATGCCACTGTCAGCAGGAAGGCAAGGATCAGACCCGCGACATAGCTTTTGATCGCTGCCTTGCCTTTGCCGTGCTCTCCTGGAGCTTTGGCCCCCTTGTTGCTTTGGCTGCCGGTCGCATCTGCCATCAGCTTGCCCCTAGATAAACAATGGTGAAAACCCCGACCCAGACGATGTCGAGCGCGTGCCAGAACAGGCTGAAGCAGAACAGGCGCCTCAACACCATGTCTCGCAGCCCAAGGGTTGCAACCTGCGCCATCATGACGATGAGCCATAGCAGCCCTGCGGTCACATGCAGTCCATGGGTGGCGACAAGGGCAAAGAACGCCGACAGGAACGCACTGTGCGTCGGCCCGGCTCCTCGCGCAACGAGATCGATAAATTCGCTCAGCTCAAGTCCGACGAAACCAATGCCAAGGACAAAGGTCCCGAGTGCGGACAGGTAGATCAGTATCCGCTGCCGGATCTCGACCCCGACGGTCATCAGACCGCAGGTGAAGCTCGACAGAAGGAGACAGGTCGTCTCAATGAACGTATGGGTCCGGCTGAACAGCTCGGGTCCGGTCGGTCCTCCCGCAGTGGACTTCGACAGGACCGCGTAGGCGGCGAACAATCCTGCAAAGACGACAATATCGCTGAGAAGGAATAGCCAGAAGCCGAACCGGACGACCATCTCCTTGGAGGATGGCCCACGCTCGGCAAGGGGGATTTTGGTGTCGTCACCGCTAGCGCTGGCGTCACTCATGCCGAAAGCCCCTCGCTCGCGGTCAACTCATGAGCGGAAATCGTGGTCTCCGTGGACGTCCGCCAGGCATAGATGAGGCAGGCCACCACAAGACCCAGACCGCCCAGGATTGCCATCCACCAGATGTGCCAGATCATCGAAAACCCCAGGACGACCGCGAAGAAGGAAAGGGTGATGCCGATCATGGTGTTCTGTGGGACTTCGATGGCATCGACCGGTTCTCTGCGGTCGTGGCTATCGCCATTTTGCTTTGTCTTCCAGAAGGCATCCAGGCTCGTCACCTTGGGAAGGACGGCATAGTTCCATGCCGGAGGCGGGGAGACTGTCGACCATTCGAGCGTGCGGCCATTCCACGGATCGCCCGTTTTGTCGAGGTTTTGAGCGCGGTTGCGGATGCTGACGATGAGCTGGAGCACGGTAAAGACGATCCCGAGCAGGATCAGCACCGCTCCACCGAGAGCAATGATCATCAGTGGCTGCCACGTCGGATCGTCGTAGTGCTGCATGCGCCGGGTCGCGCCCATCAGGCCAAGAAGATAGAGCGGCATGAAGGCCAGATAGAAGCCGACGAACCAGCACCAGAATGCCGCCTTGCCAAGGGGCTCGTTGAGCTTGAAACCGAATGCCTTGGGAAACCAGTAGTTATATCCGGAAAAGGCCCCAAACAGGACGCCGCCGATGATGACGTTGTGAAAGTGCGCGACCAAGAACAGGCTGTTATGCAGGTTGAAGTCCACAGGCGGGATCGCCAGGAGGACGCCGCTCATGCCGCCGATGACGAAGGTCACCATGAATCCCAGTGCCCAGTAGATCGGCAGCCCGAAATGGATGCGCCCGCCATAGAGCGTGAACAGCCAGTTGAATATTTTGACGCCTGTTGGGATTGCGATGATCATCGTCATGATGCCGAAGAAGGCATTGACGTCGGCACCCGCTCCCATCGTGAAGAAATGGTGCAGCCAGACGAGAAACGACAGGACGCAGATAGCCATCGTCGCCGCCACCATCGAACGGTACCCGAACAGGGACTTGCGCGAAAACGTGGCGATCACCTCCGAGAAAACCCCAAAGGCCGGGAGAATGAGGATGTAGACCTCGGGGTGTCCCCACGCCCAAACCAGGTTCACATACATCATGGCGTTACCGCCAAGGTCATTGGTGAAAAAGTGGAAACCGAGATATCGGTCCAATAAAAGCATCGCGAACGTTGCGGTCAGGATCGGAAACGCCGCGATGATCAGGAGGTTCGAGGCAAGCGCCGTCCAGCAGAAGATCGGCATGCGCATGTAGCCCATGCCCGGTGCCCGCAGCTTCAGGATCGTCGCCGTCAGATTGATCCCGGACAGCAGCGTGCCGAGCCCAGAAATCTGTAGCGCCCACAGATAGTAGTCGACGCCCACACCCGGAGAGTAGGTCAGCTCCGACAACGGTGGATAGACCAGCCAACCCGTCTTGGCGAACTCGCCGATGACCAGCGACAGGTTGATGAGCAGCACGCCCGCCGCCGTCAACCAGAAGCTGACCGAATTCAGGACGGGGAAGGCGACATCCCTGACGCCCAGTTGCAACGGAACCGCAAAGTTCATCAGGCCGACCATGAACGTCATTGCCACGAAGAAAATCATGATCGTCCCGTGGGCCGAAAATATCTGATTGTAGTGCTCAGGCGGCAGGTACCCTTGCGCCCCGTTGGCTGCAAGGGCCAACTGGGTCCGCATCATGATGGCATCGACGAAGCCCCGCATCAGCATCACGAAAGCCAGCATGACGTACATGACGCCGATCCTCTTGTGATCGACGCTGGTGATCCATTCGTTCCAGAGGTACGGCCACCACCCCTTCACGGTGATGAGGCCTAGCAGCGAAAGGGCCATCAGCAAGACGATGCCTGCGGCTATCAGCGGAATAGGCTGATTAAGGGGGATGGCGCTCCAGTCGAGCCTGCCGAGCATCAAGGCATCTCCATCGCTGTCGGGGTCGGTGGGGACAGATTGGTGGACTGTTGCATACTCCCGCCTGATTTCGCGACGATCGTGTTGAACAAGCCCGGCTGAACCTTTCCAAAAGTCTGGACGAGCCGTGGCGTGTTGGCGTCCGCCAGGTGGGTGTAGGCGGGCTCGTCCAGCGTGTTGCCACCGGCTCGGGCCGCGTCGGCCCAGCTGTTGTACTGGTCCGGCGGCAGGGATTGGACGTCGAAGACCATGTCGGAAAACCCCTTGCCGCTGAATTGCGCCGACTGCCCGTGAAATGTGCCCGCGTGGTCGGTCTTGAGATTGAGTTCAGTCACCATCCCGGCCATCGCATAGATCTGGCTCCCGAGCTGGGGGATCAGCAGGCTGTTCATTACCGAAGCCGAAGTGATTGACAAGTGCAACGGACGTCCGACGGGGACGACGAGGTGGTCGACTGTCGCCACGCCCTCCTCTGGGTAGATGAACAGCCATTTCCAATCGAGCGAGACAGCCTGCACGTTCAAGGTTTTCTGGTCAGAAGCAATCGGCTTGAAAGGATCGAGCTTGTGTGTGCCTAGCCAGGTTATCCCCGCGAGGAAGAGAACGACCAAGGTGGGGACGGACCAGACGACAAGTTCAATGTGGCCCGAATAGGTCCACTCGGCCCTGTAACGGGCCTTGATGTTGTTCTCGCGGAACCACCAGGCGAAGGCGACAGTTCCGAGAATAACCGGAACAATCACCGCCAACATGATCGCCGTGGCATCGAAAAGGATCTTCGCCTCTGATGCAGCGACAGGACCTTCGGGGGCCATGATACCGCTTGTGAACACGTTTTTTTCCTGAGCTGCCGATCGTCGGGCCTTGGGCCTCATTGGCGAACTATGCTGATCGGACCGACTTTCAAGACAGCGGCTCCAGGATTTCCTGGCTTGACGGAACATTGTTTCAACCGCCGGGTTTTCCTCGTCAACGAGCTCCCACCGCGAGCCCACCTAGCCGCCGGAGGATAAATTGCCAAACGATCGTCCTAAACCTTACCGCAGAATGACAGCCTTCGTCGTCGCAGCTCTCGTCGTCGCGTTTGCGTTGGCCGCTTGGTACTCTTACCAGGTGCATCCCGGCGACCCGCAAAAGCCTGCGGGTGCGGCAACGACAGCAAACTGATCGACCTCGCGTTGTCGTGCTGGCCAGTGAGGCCAGCAACGGTACTAGGCGGGCAAACTTTTTTAATCTCCTTATTTCAACCAGAGGCGATCATATCATTATTGATCCTCCGGTGACCGGAATAACGGCGCCTGTCATGTAACTTCCAAGGCCCGAGGCCAGCAGGACATAGGCTCCGGCAAGCTCGGCGGGCTGACCGGCACGGGCGAGAGGCATCTTCTCGCCGCACGCCTGCGCCTTCTCTTGTGGCAGGGTCGATGGGATCAGAGGTGTCCAGATCGGGCCGGGAGCAACGGCATTCACGCGAATGCCTTTTTCTGCGAGCATTTGGGCCAGGCCAGCCGTGAAGTTGGATATCGCGCCCTTGGTGGCCGCATATGCCAATAACTCAGGCGATGGTTGCCGAGACTGGATGGACGTTGTGTTGATGATGGCACTGCCTTGCGCCATGTGGGGAACAACTGCCTTGCACAGGAAGAACATCGCATGGATGTTCGTCTGGAAGGTTTCCAGCCATTCCTCGGTGCTGATCTCGTACATGGATTTACGCGAACGCTGAAAGGCAGCGTTGTTGACGAGCACGTCTATCCTGCCGAACTCGCCGACCGCCGCCTCGACCAGACCGATGCAGTGATCTTCGCTTTTGATATCTCCGGCAATGACCACTGCGCGCTGGCCAGCTTTGCGCACCCAGTCCGCCGTCTCTTCGGCATCTTCGTTTTCACTGAGATAAGAAATGACGACGTCGGCACCTTCGCGAGCAAAAGCAATGGCGACAGCCCTGCCAATACCGGAGTCCCCGCCGGTGATCAGGGCAACCTTACCAGTGAGGTGTCCGGCACCCCGATAGGTCTCTTCACCATGGTCTGGCAAAGGGTCCATAAGCTTTGTCAGGCCAGGCGGCTCTTGCTGCGGAGCAGCATAGGAAGGGGTTGGGCGAGATTCATTCGACATGGATGGAATACCTTCTCTTTAAAAAAATAAGTAGCGTACCGAGCGTGGCACCATCGGGTCCCACGCCGAAGCGATCACGCAGTCAGGACCACCTTGATGCAGCCGTCCTTTTTGTCCCTGAAGGTCTCATAGAGGGCAGGGCCGTCCTCGAGCTTCGCACGATGGGTGATGATGAAGGCCGGGTCGATCTCGCCTTCCTCGATGCGGCGAAGGAGATCGAGCGAGTAGCGGTTGACGTGTGTCTGCCCCGTCCGAATCGTCAGCCCCTTGTTCATCGCGGCTCCGAAAGGGATCTTGTCGAGGAGGCCGCCGTAGACGCCGGGAACGGATACGATACCACCGGGACGGCACGCCATGATGGCAGTGCGTAGGGTATGGGGCCGATCCGTGCCCATCAGCGTGGCCGCCTTCACCTTGTCGATGACGGCGTCGAAGGACGCAGTCGCATGGGATTCCGCCCCGACCGCATCGATACACTTGTCAGCTCCGTACCCGCCGGTCATCTCCTTGATGCGGTCCGGAATGGTTACGTCGACCTCGTCGAAGTTGATGATCTCGGCTCCGGCAACCTGGGCCAGCGCAAGGCGCTCCGGGACATTGTCGATGGCGATGACGCGCTGAGCCCCCTGCATCAATGCACTCTTGATGCAAAACTGCCCGACGGGACCGCAGCCCCAGATCGCCACGATATCCGTGGGCTCGATCTCGCAGTTGGCAGCCGCCATCCAGCCTGTCGGAAAGATGTCACCGAGAAACAGGGCCTGCTCGTCCGTCATGCCGTTCGGAATGATGATCGGCGACACATCGGCGTAGGGGACGCGCACGTACTCGGCCTGACCTCCAGCATAGGCTCCGGTCAGATGGGAGTAGCCGAACAGGCCTGCGGTCGGATAGCCAAACGCCTTTGTGGCGTTATCGGCCGTCCGGTTGCTCCGCTCGCAGACGGACCAGTTGCCCTTGAGGCATTGTGAGCACTCGCCGCAGCAGATCGTGAAAGGAACGACGACGCGGTCGCCCACCTTCAGCTTCTTGTTGTCGCGGCCGACCTCGACAACCTCGCCCATGAACTCGTGGCCGAGAATATCGCCTTTTTCCATAAAGGGGATGTAGCCGTCCATCAGATGGAGGTCGGAGCCACAGATCGCGCAAGCGGTCATTTTGATGATCACATCGCGGCCATCCTCGATTCTTGGATCAGGAACGCTATCGCAGCGGATGTCCCCTTTGCCATGCCAGCAGAGTGCCTTCATTTCAGTCTCCTTGAGTGAATCTATTTGGTCGCGGCGCTGCCGAGCGCACGCACGTCGGTGACGGCCACAAGCACGAGGGCAAGACCGGCCAACACGTAATTGGGCCAGCGGGCTTGCGTTGGGAAATCGAGCAGCCAGGGCGTCAGCAACATGGCCAGGCCGAAGACCACATCCAGAGCCAAGTGGAAGCGGATGCGAAGGAAGCGGATCAGCCCCCACTCGTAGTCCGTCATGGCGCTGTACAGGATCACCAGCAATCCGATGACGACGAGGGTCCATCTTTGCGACCCTTGAAGACCGAGGACGAACGGCAGCACAATCACCAGCAGTCCGACCAGGTAGTCGAGGGCGCCGTGGATCATCGTCGGTAAGAAGCGCATGTTGTTTCTCCTGAGGCCGGTGATAAGCCCCAGGAACCTCGACGCGTCCCAACAGTTCCACGTCAGTCCGGTAGCGCTCAAATCGATTGTGGGGGCCTGAAAATTTGGCCACCCCGGAACGCTTAAGGTCAACGCACGTTGGCTTATGGAAACGGAGGACTAAAGATGAAGACGTTTGCTCTAACAGCCGCACTGCTGATGATGTCGACCTCGGCCTTTGCCCAGTCGGCCGCCGAATCCACAGGCGTCAATTCGCTGATGGGCAATGCCCCGAAGACGGAGGATTTCGTCACTGAGGCCGCAACCAGCGACATGTTCGAGATCGCGTCAAGCAAGCTTGCGGTCGAAAAAGCCGATCCGGCGACCAAGACGTTTGCCCAGCAGATGATCACCGATCACACCAAGACTTCGGCCGAGATGAAGGCGATGGTCGATTCCGGCAAAGTGAAGGCCGCAATCCCTGCCGCCATGACGTCGTCGCAGCAGAGCATGATCGATAAGCTCAAAAGCCTGCAGGGCGATGACTTCAACAAGCAGTACCATGCGGACCAGGTTTCGGCCCACAAGGATGCCGTCGATCTCTTCAAGCGTTACGGCGACGGCGGCGACAATGCTGAGCTTAAGACCTGGGCGGCGACAACGCGCCCGGCCTTGGAGCATCATCTTATGATGGCTCAAGACCTGAACAAATAAACCTCGGGCAGGGCGGGCGACCTTCTCCGTCGCCCTGCCTTCAAGGGAAAGTCATGATCGGAGGCGATCGAGGACGGTAAATGGCGACAATTCCGGCAAGGCGTTGGCGTCCGACATCGAAAAGGATGCGGCCGATACCGCAAGGGCATTGCGTCCAGCGACAACAACGAGGTGGCGAGCGGGAAGCCTCGCGTCATCACCCGTTCCGATGACGCGACTCACAAGAAAACCACGCCTGCAGAAGTGCCCAGGAAAGACTGGGACCTGCACTACGGCCCGCCTGACATGAGCGAGTGCGATTTTTGCGGCGAACGACCGGGCGACTTATCATGAATATGCCATGGATCGCGACAGAGACGACATCCGGCAGGCCAACCGGCAAGGCATGATAGACTGGCTGCAGTCTTGCGAACAATTGGCGAGGTCAGCGAGGGAAGTCCTCGTAATTATGCCGTATGGCGGGTTAGGCAGCATGACGCCCGAGTGACCCACGAAGTGAGACGCTCCGGTTCCTGTTGCCCAATCTCTACTATTGCTCCATGGTTTTCCCTTGCGATGCCGCTTTTATATCGATCGTCGGCGGGTTGCGGCTCTGATTATCGGGGGGACGGATAGGAGGACGCTGGAGACGAGTATTCCAACCGAAAGCAAACCTATCGGAGTCATTCTCAGCTCCAGCCGGGCAGACGATCGTCCAAATCGCACGTCGATTAATGCGCGATTGCCCTTGTGGATGCCTTCCTTCGCAGTTTCGTCGATCATTCCATCTCCCACTTCGTAAGCAAGGTTAACGTTTGTAACGGACCCTGCGTGATCTCTAACCGGCGCCCGGCTCCACGCTCTCCTCGTCGTCGGTCGGGAGAGCGCCTGCGCCCGGGGTCTTGCTGTTGTCTGTAAGCTCTTTTTTGGCGTGAGGGCCGGCAGCCGGGCTGTCTGCAGCCCGCGCCTTGCCATGGCCGGAATCCTCAACCGCGTCGCGGGCATTCTGGTCATCTGTCATTGTCATCTCCTCGTACCATTGCACATAAGGCAAACTCTTTGCCCTATGAAGGTTGAATTCTGGACCTCATCTGCCCACCAGACCGGGCTCCGCCCACCGAGCCTGACCGTCGCCTGGTCCACTCAAGATCGCGCTTTTCGAAACGCGTTTTGTCGGCTCCGGCGTCTTTCACGGCTCTTCTGGCATCGATCCGCGCGTGCACAAGGCAATCATACATCTCGTCAAGGACGTGTAGATTCGACGACCGCCAAAAACCGCCCCGCACACGATGTATCGCGCATCCGTCGTTTCCAGGACCGCCAGCTCTTTTCAATGAAGGACCCCTTCGTGTGGAGGCTCCAACTCGATCATGGCAGGCACGCGGTCCCGTCATGTGTACCCCGCGTGGTAATTTGCGTCCTACGCCGCCGGATGGGAGCCAAGGCGCCACCCACCCACTGAAAGGGACGTGGTCGATGCGAAGCGCGGCATCGCGTTCGAAGGGCTTGCGCCAGTCTCTCCAGAATGTGTCGATCCGCTGATCGGGATGGAGGCGCCTGATTGCATCGGTCCATTCCTGCGACAAATGCTCAGCGTCAGCCTTCCGCACCTCGCGCCGGAAACGCCCATCATCCCGCCGAATTCCGGGCTTATCGACATCAAGATCGGTCGATATCGCATTGAAATCGCCGACCAAAATGGCGAAGGCCCCCAGCTGCAGCACGTCGTCGGCGTAGGGTTGAAAACGCTTGAACCATTTGAGCTTGTCGTCGAATTTAAGTCCCGGCACAGGATTGTGCTTGGCATGATATAGGCCGCCGACGGCAACACCGTCGACGATTGCTTCGATATAGCGCCTTTGACTGCCGCCCGGATCGCCGGCAATTCCCCTTCGCGTCCGTCTGGGCTCGCTGCCCTTCAAGAGGATAACCACGCCATTCCATCTTTTCTGGGCGTTGCTGATGGCTCCACAGCCTGCCCGTCCAAGCTCCATTCGGGAAAACTTCGCGTCGATCGAGTTGAGTTTCCGAAAGCACAGGATATACGCCTGGCCTTCCTCAACCCTTCTGAGGGGGATAGGTGGCCCACCGATGATGCCGTTGCCGTTGTAGGTTGCTATCTTCACTGGATCATCCCAAGTCATGTGAGGCGATACCGGACAGGTTGGGCGCTCGACTGCCAATTCGTTGGCCACAGCCAGAAACCGGAAAAACTGCTGTGTTCGCCATCCCTTCCGCGTCCGGTTGACACGGCCCGCGCTCGGTAAATCAATGTCGATCAGGAGAGATGGTTCCTGTGCGAGCGACTATTCAGGCTTCCGGTTTGACAGGAAAGAGCTTCCCGGGATGCATCCATTTTCGCATAAGCGCGTTGACCTCCATGCTATACGAACGGTGGAGCGCCGACATGAGTTTTGAACCCCCGCGTACCGAGGAACCTTTGCCGAGGGCCAAGCAAGCAAGTGATCTCGCGAGGAAAGCCCTCGAGAGCCTTTTGGCCGATGCCAACTCCGCTGGATGGGCAAGCGATGAAATGATTGCCGCCATTGGCCAAGCAGCGGGCCTGCTTAAAGAGGTAAATCTCAAAGATCCCGATCCAGCCGAGGATCCTGACATCAGCGACGTCCTCGCTGATGGCGGGCAGCTGGGTCATGGCGAACGGTTCGATTAAGGGGTTTCGGGCGTGGTTTACGCGGCTCGAAGCCTGTCTTAGAGCCAGTCCGTCCGGCCTTTGTCACGCCGAACCTGGATCAATTTTGGAGACCATTCGCAGGTCAGCCAACGGCTCCCCGCAGAAGTTCAACTTCCGGTAATTTTTGATGCGTTGGCGTCGGTGGCCCATCCATCCGTTGCAAAGCTCGAAAACCATTGATTAGGACCGCATTATCCGCTGCTTGCAACGGTTTAACGCAGACATCGATGATAACCCAGTTCGTCCAGCATGTCGCCGACAAGCGCTGGTGCTTCCATCGTCATCCTCGACCCGCAGCAGCGAACCGTCTTTGGTAGGCCGGCGGCGCTCGACATGCAGCTCACTGGCATCGACGGAAAGGGCACATCGAGCCGGTCGATCGAATTCTGCAATGAAGACGGGACCATTCTGAGGGCCGTCCCTTTCGGGGCGGCGTTGAGTCGCCTCAACTGAGGGTGGCTTGCCGGTCGAGCCAGGTAAACTGTCCAGGTGATGGTACAGCCTGCTCACTATCTGTACGGTTTGTGACATATCATCACCGCCGGCGCATGACCTGCTAGGATAGCGCACAAGGTGGTGCAGTCGAGGTGTCCTGATGAACATCGACGAGCGGGAGCTAACGTCGGGCGGTGCACTTGATGTTGGCGCAAACGTCTATCGGCAGATGGTGGAAAGCGTTGGCGACTTCGCGATGATCGCCACAACGCTCGATGGCCGTATCACCGCCTGGAATACCGGCGCCACCAATATTCTTGGCTATTCCCGTCATGAGATCATCGGTCAGAACCTCTCTGTCATCTTCCCCTTCGACGATCAACTGCGCGGCGCGCAGCTCTCAGAAATGCGCGTGGCGCTTTACGATGGCAAGGCCGAGGGCGACCACTGGTGCGTTCGCAAGGATGGCGTCCAAGTCTGGACATCCGGACTGCTGACACCCTTGCGGGGCGAGAGCGGCCAGATCGATGGCTTCGTCAAGATCATGCGGGACCGCACGGAAGCGCGAAAGGAGGAAAGGGCCATCAGGGCTGACGAGGAAAGGGCGCGTTTCATCCTGACGAGTGCTGTCGACTACGCCATATTCACCTTCGACGAGAGCGGGCGCATTTTGAGCTGGAACGCCGGCGCCGGCCGAATATTTGGCTACGACGGAGCTGAGGTTCTGGGGCGCGACGCGCGACTTCTATTGCCGTGCGAGGGGATCGAAGGCGCCCTCGAAGGGGAAATGGCGGCAGTCCGCCGCCTTGGCCGGGCTGAAAACGAGCGCTTGCATCTGCGAAAGGACGGCAGTCAGTTCTGGGGCAGCGGCCTGACCATGCCGCTTTGTACCGACCGCCACAATCCTGGCTATCTCACCATCCTGCGGGACGGGACCGATCGGCATCAAGCTGACCAGCACCAGCAGGTGATGATGCGTGAGATGAGCCACCGGGTGAAGAACAGCCTGACGCTGGTGACCAGCATGCTTTCTCTGCAGGCCCGGTCCACGCACATCGCTGACCTGAAGCGCGCGCTAATGGATGCAGAAACGCGTGTCGCGACCATCGCTGCATTGCATGACCATCTCTGGCGACAGCCCAAGCTGGAGACCGTCGATCTTTCGGATTTCCTCAACGGGCTTTGCCATCGGCTGGCGCAGACATCATCAAGACACGCCGTTGCGCTTGAGGCCACCACCTGCAGCATCGATACGGACAGGGCGATCCAGATTGCACTGCTGGTAAATGAACTCGTGACAAACGCCTTTAAGCATGCCTATCCCGCAGGCGGGGGAAGGGTCGATGTAGAAGTCTACAGCGCAGATGATACGATCGTTCTTAAAGTCTCCGACCAAGGTGTCGGCTTGCCCGGTGGCTTTGACCTGCTGCAGGATTCCTGCAGCAGCCTTGGAATGCGGATCGTCAGGGGACTGACCAAGCAACTCAACGCAAAGATCTCGGTCGAGACAGCAGCCGCAGGTGCGTCATTTACACTCTCCATCCCGATTGCGTCGCAACGGCTGTGAACTTCATTGTCACTTGGTTTGGGGAGCTTCGCGCCCTCGCGATGCCGATGTCGTCTTGACCGGAAGCTGCTTCACCTCCGAGCCATCCTTTGGCTACCGGGTCGTCCTGTCTGCAGGCAAGCCTATTGTGTCGACTGGCTCAGGCATGTCACGCGACTCCCATTTGCCAACCTTCCTTTGCAGGAGCGGAACCAATCCGGCTGCTTGTAATTGACAATGGCGGCCAGTTGGATGTCGGTCGACAAGGTCTTTTAAGGCGGGGAGAAGCTGATGACCCAGATAGAACTTGGTGGCGATGCGCGGGCAGGCGAAAAAGATCGGGACGACGGAACCCGGGAAGTCACAACCGACATCGCGTATTTCCGGACCATAATGGTGAATGTCGTCCTGGTCGGCACATCTGGCGCGGGCGACCGCAATTGGGTTCTCGTTGATACGGGCGTCGCGGGGGCCAAGGATGCTATCAAGCGCGCTGCATCCAAGCGCTTCGGCGTTGATGCGCGGCCTGCTGCCATCATTCTCACCCATGGGCATTTCGACCATGTCGGAGGCTTGGAGGATCTTGCAGACGAATGGAGCGTCCCGGTCTATGCCCACCCCTTGGAACATCCCTACTTAAGTGGCCGGGCGGCATATCCGCCTGGCGATCCGTCAGTCGGTGGTGGCCTTATGGCGACTTTGTCCGGGTTCTACCCCGCCAAGCCTGTGGACATATCCTCGCGGCTGAGGGCTCTTCCCGATGACGGCAGCGTTCCCTTCATGCCAGGCTGGGAATGGCTGCATACCCCCGGCCATGCACCTGGGCATGTCTCTTTCTGGCGAAAGTCGGATCGTACGCTGCTCGCCGGTGATGCTTTCGTTACCACGAAAGCGGAGTCGGTATATGCCGTCGCGATCCAGACCACAGAGATCCACGGGCCGCCTCAATACTTCACCATAGACTGGCACGCATCTCGGTCCTCCGTCCAGCGTCTGGCCGCGCTGGCAACCGAGCTTGTTGTGACCGGCCACGGCTTGGCCGTGCAAGGCGCCGCCATGCGCGCGGCACTGGAAATATTGGCCCACGAATTCGATCAGGTGGCCGTTCCCGACGGGGGGCAACTATGTTCGCAATCCTTTGAAAGCTGAAGATGGGTCGGCTTACTTTCCGCCCGGATGAGGCTATCCGTCTGAGGACGAACGGGCGATTTTCCCAGGATGTCTGAAAGCGTACAATGCGGGACGAGGTCGCCTTGTTGAGTTAGCTTGGGAGTCCAGGGATGAACCAGGGGAGATAGCATTGTGCGCGTTGATTTTGCTTCTGGAAGATGAGGAAATTATCGCGATGGACGTTGAGCGCACCCTGCTCGATGCACAGGCAGGAGAGGTCGTCTGCCTCACGTCCTGCTCTGACGCATTACAGTGGCTTGCGGAACGGACACCTGACGTCGCGGTCATCGACATTTTTCTTCGCGACGGAGAATGTTGTAAAGCGGCCGAGATTCTGACGCAGCGTCGTGTGCCATTCGTCGTTCACAGTGCCCGAAGGCGCGTGAGCAGCCCGCATCATCTCGTCTTTCTAAGAGGCACTTGGCTGTCGAAACCCGTCCGTCCAGCCGAGCTCACGCAAGCCGTTCTGCATCACCTGCGCCGACCACGGTAGCAGGGGGCATAGGCGAGAGGGAAAGCTTCCACCACGGATTCCGAAGTTGCAGTGGAGGGGCGGAGGCCGAGCATGCGCGAAACCGTCGGCTCTTGTGTCCTTAGGCTGGACACCAAGCTTCCCATCCGTAGATGTTTGTCTCGGTTCCGTGAATTGGAGATCGGCGGGGCAGAAATCCGCCAGAGTGCGCGTCTCGAAGGCCTTAAAACTCCTTGTGCCGCGTCGCCCGACCACCGTGCATTCCCAAGGGCAAAATGGGGCGCCACCCCGTCGTGACAGCATGGGGTAGGGCGCTTCTCCACGCGAGACCATCAGGCCATTGCGCGCCCGGGCAACCCGGCTCCTGATCGCACGGAGTCGCAGCGGTAGGCCTCAGCTATCGCGCGTAACCGTCACCTCGTCTTTTCTGGTGAATACGTGCTGACAGGCCTACTCGATGGCGAGGTCCATCCAATGGCCGGATTTGAGACCAGCTCATCTCAAAACAGGCCAACCGGGCGTCTGGCGAGGCCTATCGGCCCGATCGACGGCGAAGCATTTTCTCCCATGTCGTAAACTTACGCCGAGGTAGCGTCTGGTTTGTCGGCTGCCACCCTTGGTGTTTTCAGGGTTCATAGCTTTCCTCATACTTTGGATTTTCGAAAACGGTGAACTCACTTTCAAAACCTTGGTTCCAACTTTGGTCGCGTCTACGCAAGTCGTGCAGTTCCAGAGTCGATTGAGTGAAGCCGTGTTCGAAATTTTGACCACCGTCTTTCCGCGACGTCTGATGTGCACCGGGTCCGTCTAGCTTGCCCGATGACGACTATTTCAATTCGACAGAGTTCAGCTGTGACCAGCTGAGAAGAAGGTAATACACATGCCATTTGTCGCCCGCCGTCTGTATCGATGGAACATTGCCAACCGGTACTGGTTGGCATCTGTGACAACAGCAAGTGGAAAGGAGAGCTGGCATGGCAAAGGATACTCGCCGGTCGGTGGACCCCGGCGCACCTGACATGTCTCCAGTCGATGCTCGGCAGGGAAGAATCGGCACACCAGTACTTTTGGTCCTTCTCGGCGGCCTTGTTCTTTCAGCCGTTGTCTGGGCGGGCGTCGAGATGTGGGGCAGGCACATCAACCCCGACAAATCCCCGACAGCTGTACCAGGCCCCGGGCCATCTTCGAATATCGCTACGGGTGCCAGCCAAAGAACCGCAGGCGCTACCCTGCGCCAAGGCGGACCCGCACTAATCGGTCCCATCGACCGCGTCGAGAAAACCGAAAAAGGCATCAATAGCGCGCTTCAATATACCGACCATGATGCCGTTCAAAAAGAGGCGTAAAAGACATGGTTGGTGGGCGTCATCTTTGCGTTGATATGCAGCGAGTTTTTTACGAGAAAACGCCGTAGAACGTGCCATGGATGCCCCGCGTGCTGCCTCAGGTCCTCAAGATCGTTAGCCGATATCCGGAACAGACGGTATTTACACGTTTTATCCCTCCGCAAACAGCCGCTGAAGCTCCTGGAATGTGGAAAGATTACTATGAGAAGTGGTCGATGATGACTCGCGATCACATCGATGCGGAATTACTGCAACTCTTGCCGGAATTTGACCAGTTTGCGCCGCCCGCCCGTGTGTTCGACAAGATGGTATATTCGCCGTGGGTGGACGGTCGGCTTCATTCCCACCTCCAGGGCTCGCGGGTATCGAGGCTCGTGGTCAGTGGTGGAGATACCGACGTTTGCGTTCTCTCAGCAATCCTCGGCGCAATCGATTTGGGCTACGAGATCCTCCTTCTGTCGGACGCGATCTGCAGTGGAGCGGACGAGACACATGACGCATCACTGAAGCTGCTAGGGGACAGGTTTTCGGTGCAACTAGCGATCATGACCACTGAACAATTTCTGGATGGAAGTTGATGATGAATGAACTCAACGAGCACGGCTCGAGAAAGCCAAAGCTTCGGAGCCGAGCAACCTCAATTGACCTCGGCAGATTGTGGATCGACAGGCTGGGCCACAGCGACCTCGCTTTCGGATCGTCAAATCGGCGGCTCGATAGAGTGACGCTCGACGAGTTTAAGCGAGTGGTCGGGTTGGACGATGTACGTTTCCGCCGTCCGGCGTCCGGTCTCGTCATAAAATTGGTGGGGCAAAACACTGCCGACTGGAGATTTTACCAGTCGGCCTCTAGGCTGGCCGCCATAAGTTATGCTTCCCGGAATGGGTTGAATCGGATCGTATGCACCGACCTGACAAGCGCTCAATGCCAACGGTAACAGGAAGACAAGAAAGGGGTTTTTCATGGAACACGCTCCGTTTTAACTGGTAAGATCCCACGGAACTACCACCGTCAGCCAGGGTTCCATTTGATTTCGCTGCGCCCGTTGTGTCCGGCTGGGTCGGATCGCTTCGACGCCGATGGTTCCCTCGATAGCCCCACGTTGCAAATGCACACGATCACGGTCGATCTCGATAGAAGTTATCACTTGTCGCTTTGAAACGCACTTGCGGTAGATGTCGTTAAGTGGTCAGCCGGAACGACATGGATGTCCATGAAGTCAACCTCTCAACCTGCGGGGACCATGCGGGGTCGCCCCCTGTCCTGGCAGCCACGACAGTCTTACCTTGCCTGACGAGTTATCCGAGCTGGGATCATTTCAGGCCCAGAATAATTCAGCGCATTGGTCCAGGAGGCCGTGTCGACGCCCCATGGCGTGATCTTGCCAACCTTGATGTGTTGTTGCCTTCAAATCGGCGGTCTTCGTTCAATGAGCGGCTCAAGCGAAGGATCTCGGCCTTGGTGGCGGAATAAATGTTCTGGAGCGCGAGCGGCGTTTCGCTGTCGATCTGTCCTATGGTGCACACCGTGACATACCCGTGAGCGCGAACCTGAGTCAAAGCGACATAGTCGCCGCAGGCCGGTCCTGTTGGATTGACATCAACGAGGCGGACGTGATCTCGAGCGGACTATCTTGACGTTCTTCGGCGTGGATGGACTTCGTCGCTACCACGGTTCGGGCAGGCCACTTGGGGTGAGAGGCGCTCACACTACTAGCGATATCTGAGAGGCACACCGATCAGACGCTGGTACTCCTGTTCCGCAACGCCGTAGCTTCCACCTGCGATGTCCTTGAGTTTTGCCCTGTTTAATATCTGGATGTTGCCGCGGGTTGATTTGATCGCACCGATGCCCTCGAGCAGATGCAATTGATCGGTTATGCCTGATCGACGTACGCCGAGCATAATGGACAAGAATTGATGCGTAAGACCCAGGTCATCGCCGAGGCGATCCTGACACATCAGCAGCCAGCGCGAGAGACGCTCATAAATGCTGAATCTGGCATTGGCCAGGGCGGTATATGACACCTGAATGGTGAACGAGTGCAAATACTTTAGAACCAGTGCTTGGAACTCCGGCCGGGTGTCGAGCGTGGACCTCATAACTGATGCCGGCACCAGATAGCCCGCGCCTTCTCCTTGCATGAAGGTCTTCGTCGGTGACCGGTCAGTATGGAGGGCCCTGTGCACCCCGGCCGCTCCCTCAAACCCTATATGCCCGACTTCAACCATTTCGTCCTCGGTGGTAACAGCAACAACCGAAGCAAGGCCGCTTTCCAGAAAACAGATCGTGGCAGATGGTTCATCTCGCTCGACGAGCGTAAACCTAAGAGGCAGTTCAACGAAACGCATGTGAGGCGCGATCAGTGCGTACGCATCCGGACTGGCGGCACGCAGCAAGAGGTTTCGCACTTGAGCTTGCGGAGGTGGGTTCATTTCTGCTCCAAGGGAAGAGCCAGGGCTCGTTGTTATGATCTGTTATCAACGGCTTATGCTGTAAGCTTCTTCTGTTTTCCAGAGCCTCGCGCGGTTGGTACGATTTCTGACAAACGGCCTTGCCGGCAAGGATGGGCCTCGAAAACAGGTCGAGAGGCAGCCGTCCGCGAGGATGTTGCGAAAAGGCAAAATGGAGGCAATGAGGGTGCTTGAAGCCCAGCGCCTTGCTGGCCGGGAGGAAACTGGACGGCTCAAAGCGGCGCGTCTGCAGCGGGATAGAAAACAAGATGAAACCCGACCCTGGCGATCTACCTGACGATCGATGCGACGGTCCGGTTTCTCACGCACACAATGCGGCTAAGTATTTCGTGCCAGAGTCTCCTTCAAATGCTTAGATAGTTGAGTACCAAGAAAGGCAGCGGAATGCTTTCAAAGACGGCGCGTTACTGAACATTGCCGACCGCGCTATTAACCAGTCAGCCACCTAGCAGGCCCAGCACGTAGGCACGACCACCTGACGTCAATCGATAGGTTCTTGTTCGGAGGTCATCGCCTCTGAATTCGATCAGACCCAGGTCTTGGGCAACCAGCGCTGTCTTCAAGCCGACCTGGTGCGGCAATGTGCGCCATCGGCCCTTTTGCAGATGATTGAGGAGCAGCTTGAGGCGGATCTGCTTCGCCCCCTTCGTCACTTGCTCCCGATCAGTCGGTCATATTCCCTCTCAGGCGCTCCGTAACATCCCCCGGCAATCTCCTCTAGCTTTGCCCGGTTGCGAATACGAATGCGGCCTCGGGTTGCTTTGATGGCATGCATGCCTTCGAGAATATGCAGATGATCCGTTACGCCGGAGCGGCGCACGCCCAGCATGAGGGACAGAAATTCGTGGGTCAGCGCCATGTCGTCGTCACGAATACGGTCATGACACATCAGCAGCCAGCGCGACAGCCGCTCCGCCATATTGTACCGGCCGTTCGCAAGTGCCGAATGGGCAAGCTGCAACTCGCAGGTATGAATGTAGTGTAAGAAGAGATCTCGGGAGGCGTTATCGTCCTCGATCAGGCGATAAACGAGTTCCACAGGGACTTTGATAGCGCTGCCGTCGATCTGCATGAAGGTCCGATTGGGAGTGGTGTCGAGCCTTAGAAGGAGATGCGTCCCGCACAGTCCTTCCCAACCGATATGGCCGACCTCGATGGCTTCCTCATCAGCCGTTCTTGCGACGATCGATGCCAGTCCGTTTTCGAGGAAGAAGATATGGCTGCTTGGCTGACCACTTTCCACCAGCACCGTTCGGATAGGGAGATCGACCTGTTCCATGCCGGGCTGGAGCAGGGCGAACGCCTTCTCACTCAAGGCTTTGAGGAGCCGGTTTCGAGTATCCACTTGTTGAACTTCTCGCATATCGGGCTCCAGCGGGAGGGAGCCCGCACTCGAACCCATCAGATGACGCGAGAGGTATCATAGGCTTATGGCGCACAATGCCTGAATACTCTAGCAGTGGACCATGAACTGTACGATTTTGACAGTTTCGTGGTCGTCCAGGACCGGGTAGACTTGTTGTAGGTTCCTCGCCAGCGCCAGTCGTGACTGATGTTGGCTCTTCCGCGAAGGGCGGTCAATGCCAATATACCACCGCAATATCGCGACAAGACGAAGATCATCGAAGATCGCGAAGGGTCCGATCTTGCCGATTTGAACGATGCTCGTCGCGAGGCGATCATGGATGCCAGAGGCCTGATGAGCGCCGCAATCCTGCAGGGCCGCGATATCTCTCATCGTCACATCGAGATCTGCAACGACGATGGCGACATCCTGTTGAAGATGCCGTTTTCGGATGCTTACGAGCCAGGCGACTGACATCGGTCGCCCTGACAGATGCGGCCGCTCATGCGCGCCGGATCGAGAAGCCGATATATTGCGCGTATTCGTCTTCGGGTATGCCGTAGGATCCTCCGGCAATGTCTTCCAGCTTCTGCCTGTCGACAATCCGGATGTTTCCACGGGTCGCCTTGATTGCGTGGACACCTTCAAGAATGTGAATTTCGTTGGTGACACCAGAGCGGCGGACACCCAGCATGATCGACAGGAACTCGTGCGTGAGGGGCAAATCATCGGTCTGCAAACGATCGTGACACATCAGCAGCCAGCGCGCCAACCGTTCCGGCATATTATAGCGGGCGTTGGCAAGCGCAGAATGCGCAAGTTGAAGCTCGCAACAATGGACGTATCGCAAGAGCAGGTCATTGGCAGCCGGTACCTGTTTGACCATGCCGAGGAACACCGACGTAGGCACGGAGATGCCGCTACCCTCCGCCTGCATGAATGTCTTGTTGGGTGTTTTCGACACCTTCAAGAGCACATGCATGCCTGCCAGGCCTTCATATCCGATATGTCCGACTTCCACGATTTCGCTGTCGCTGCTCGTGGCGACAAGCGACGCAAGACCGCGCTCTAGAAACACTACATGATCGTTCGGCACATCGGGTGTCACCAACTCAAACTTCAAAGGAAGATCCATCCGCTGCATAGCAGGCTTCAAGACGTCGAACGCCTCGAGCGGCAATGCGCGCAGCAGCAAGTTCGAAACGGTTGATTGCGAAAAGTCGGACATCGCCCAGCCTCCGGCGGGAATGAGCCCGAACTCATGCGGACCCATACCGAAGCGTCCGCAATAGTTAGTTTATGCGTCAATCTGCTGGTTTTGGCCAAGACCCGCGATCGCTTTGTGCGGTTTTGACATTTCTATCTGGCGGTCGAACTCATCAAGGTAACATCAGGCCGATCGATGATTTTGACCGCGGCTGTGAACGACAGAACGATGACAGTGAAGCCACTTTCATCGACAACGTTCATCAGCCACGCAGAAACATCAGCCTTTGCCAGCATGGTTCCACGAAGACGCTCGGCGATTGTTTCGACCGCTTCGTTTCGCGCGCTGTCGACGTCTGGATGTTCTGAGCCTACCGTGTCCGCTATGGAAACACCGTCGTGAACATTGAAGAAATATCGAGGCATTGATGTTCATGCTCCTGTACAGGCAAGAGCATAAAGCGATCTCTCAGCCACTCGCGCCTGACGCACACGGCGAGTGATGACCTCTTGTTTCATATGATTAAGTTCTAAAAAAGGTGGTTCATTCTCTGCGGAACCCTCTGTCTGGATGTTTTCAAGCAACTGTAAGGAGCGTCTTTGGTCGTCATTAGTCAGTGCACTCTCGCCCGTAAATCGGTTACTGTGGCCACGGCGCGTGGCCCCTCTGGCGAGGTTTGATCCCGAGAGACTGCAGGCACAAGCGGATCTTTCCGCACTGGCGGGCCTGAGATGCAGCCAACCTGGTGAAGACGATCCTGCCGAGAAACAGAAGGCGGCGATTGCGGTAGACTACCAACTCTATCTCACCTACTGCGGACGCCGATATTGCAAGCCCGATCACCGACATCAGCGAGATCCTTCACTATCCAAAAAGCTTTACGGCGCTGGCTGGAAATACCGAGGGACTGCGCGGGTCGTTTGCCCATCGTGGCACAGCGGTTTCTCTGCTCTGCCTGGCAACGCGGCTCGGGCCCTCACAGCACGCGTGCTTCTCGTTCCGCACCGTATTCAGACTGTTGGGATCGTTATGGAGTCACGGAAGTCCATAGAGCTGGCACGCCCACGCAAAATGCAGGAAGAAAGTACCAACAAGAATGCAGTTTGGTTTCTGATCTGCTCCGCCCCATGGGGCTGCTGGTCTCTAAATGCTTAGGGCTAGGCTGATGGGGCCTTAGTTTTATCGTTTATGACCTCATTTCTTCTTCGACACATGTCCTCAAAAGTTGTTCGGACAAAGGTGTGCGAGATGCCATCCATGCTCTGCCTCGCTGGCGACGACACGATAGAGCGTCTAAGTGGCAACCAGACCTTGACCGCCGCTGCGGCTTAGTCTGGCTTTTCCCTGATGCGTTTTGCCATGCGCGCGATGGTCGAACTCGAACAGTGGGTCTTGTGGCGGATGCTTTCCCAGCTCCTGCCGTCCCGAAGCATCGCCATGATTTCCTCGTTCCTGCGAGTGTTCTCGGGCCTGCCGGGGTATCGACCTGCTGTCTTCGCATTCGCAATGCCTTGCTGCTGCCGCAACCGCCTATGTTGATGCCTCGTGCGCGCGGTCGTGGCCAGAGCATCCAGAACAGTGCTGTTGATCGCGTGGATCACCACACCGTGCGTCTCGTCCGGCTCTGTCGACACCATCCTCCAAGACGTCGGCAGGTCGGCAGACACGATCCGCACGTCACGGGCGGTAATCTCGGCACGCAAACGATCCCATAAGTCTGTGTTCAAGCGCGCCAGACTATCGATTTCGCCGATGAGAAGAATGTCGCCGGGCTTGCAACCCGACAAAAGTCGGAAAAGCACAGGCCGCTGATGTGACACATCGCTTCCATTCTCGATGGACGTTGACGCTATCTTCCATTTTCTTTGGGATGCAAATTCCGTCAGACGTTTGCGGGCGCGTTTCGCGTCCTCATCCGTGATGCTTGCTTGCAGATAGGCATGAATGACCATGGGAAGCCGTACGTGACATTGTGTTGCGACTGAAAATACAGCTTTTTCAACCAACGAAAAGGGGTGAACAGCCCGTCCGAGGGTCGGGGATCTCTATTCGCGAGACTTCGAACGCCTTGGTGCTGCACTTGGCTGAAGCCCAATTATGAGCAACCAGTGGCCATGAATTCTGGACGCAAAGCAACCAGCCATATCCAGACACCGAGATCGATGTCCGGATAGCCTGCAAAGGTGCTGTTAGATGTCCAGGAGCGCTTTCTTTTCAGAAACAAACTTCTCGATGTCAGACTTGCCTTTAACCGTCCAAAAAGATGCCTCGGCCTCGTAGTTGTAGCCCATGACGTCAGGGGGCATATCAAAGACTTCGAACGCCTCGTTATAGTCGGGCGCAAACGAGCAGGCGTAATACGGAATGAGCTGGTCGACATGATACGAAGGCTTCAGACGCAGTGTGGACGCGAGGCTGCGAGCAATGGCCGAAGCCAGCCGGCGAGAGCCCGCGTCCGCGCTGTAGAAAACGGCAGATGCCAGCACTCGGTACCAGGGCCTTTTCTTCTCAGGGCGGAAAATAAAGCCCCCGTCGCATAGTCTCGAGGCCGAGGTGAACATATCCCATGGAGACTTGTTCATAACCGCATCAACGTCTATCACCAGAAGCCTCTCGATGCCTCTATCCAGAATTAAGGGGGCAAGCAAAAACCGAGCCGCCGTGTAGTAGACTTGGCGATGGCGCAGGCCTGCAGCCAATTCGCACCGGTCTATCGTCACTGTCAGCCTCACCCATTTGAGGCTTGCCCGCAGCTTTTCCGCAGCCGCAATAACGCTTTGGGGGGGCTCGAGCAGGTGGATATGAAGAGACTGGCGCACCCCCAACCTTTCCATTGATAGAATTAAATCGACTGAGAATAAATTGAAGTAATTGCCGTCGCACGCTGCAAGGATCACGTCCTTACCCATCGTCGGGTCGGGTAGGTCGCCGTCTACGGCGTCTCTAAATCTTGAGAAGCCTGTGGCTCCATAATTCGGCAAGCGGAGCGCCTTCCGAACTATCCTGCGTGCTCTGAACTGAAAAACGGCACCATGACTTTTTTCCAATGACGTAACCAATTGCCTCTGCCTTGCAAATATCGACCTATCTATTCATACGGATAGGTAGTCCTAGTGGTTACCGCCTGACATAAGAGTCCTGTATGGGATTCCATTTGCTGGGTTGGCATGCGAGTCTGGCGCATGCGCACAGGAATATCGTTCACCGTTTCGCCAACAGATCACCAACGCCTGATGGCCTTGACCAGGGATCGCAATGCGCCCCAAAAGCACGTCTGGCGGGCCGAGATCATCCTGCTGAGTGCCGATGGCGTCGGAACTGTCGAGATTATGCGCCAGACCGGCAAATCGAAGACCTGCGTATGGCGCTGGCAAGAGCGCTTCGCCACAGAAGGCGTCGAGGGTCTCCTGCGCGACAAGACGCGGCCGTCGCGTATTGTGCGGCTCGGACCCGATGTCGCCGAGCGTGTGGTGGCCCTGACGCTGGCTGATCCGCCGGGCGAGACGACGCACTGGACGGCCGACATGATGGCGACGGCCGCCGGCATCAGCGCCAGCGCAGTCAGGCGTATCTGGAAAGCGCATGGCCTCGCACCTCATCGGTGGCGGCAGTTCAAATTGTCCAACGACCCGAAATTCGTCGACAAGCTGCGAGACGTTGTCGGCCTCTATGTTGATCCGCCAGCCCACGCCGTCGTGTTGTCGGTCGATGAGAAAAGCCAAATCCAGGCGCTCGACCGCACCCAGCCGGGCCTGCCGATGAAGAAGGGTCGGCTCGGCACCATGACCCACGACTACAAGCGGCACGGCACAACCACGCTGTTTGCCGCCCTCAACGTGCTCGACGGCACCGTCATCGGCCGCAACATGCAGCGTCATCGTCATCAGGAGTTCATCCGCTTCCTCAACGCCATTAACGCCCAGGTGCCGGACGACAAGGCCGTCCACGTCATCCTCGACAACTATGCTGCCCACAAGCATCCCAAGGTGAGAGCCTGGCTCGACCGTCACGAGCGTTTCACCTTCCACTTCACTCCGACTTCAAGCTCATGGCTCAACGCGGTGGAGGGTTTCTTCGCCAGGCTGTCGAAGCGGCGTCTGAAACGCGGCGTTTTCCATTCCGTCGTCGATCTCCAGGCCGCCATCAACCGTTTCCTCGTTGAGCACAACAAAAAGCCAAAGCCCTTCACTTGGACCGCCGATCCCGACAAAATCATCGCCGCCGTTAAACGCGGGCACCAAGCGTTAGATTCCATCCACTAGCTTAGGAGAATGTCACCCCTCTCTTCGCAGATGTCAGCCTCAAACCTCGAAGACGGCACGTCGTTGGGGAGGTCAATGGCGCCTGTGCACCGGTGTCGTCATGTGCTTGCCGTTACCACTCGAGCGCCTTTGGGCTGCCATGCGTTCGCCCTTTTAGAATATCTCGAGTCTGTAGGCAGTGATCCATGCTCCAACCTGCTCACGGGCAAAACGGTAGGGCACGAAGTAAAAGTGCTTGTCGATATCGACATGATAATTGAGGCCAGCCCGGCTTATCTACCACTCAGCGAAGACATATCGTTCGACCGGAGCGGTCGCAGGACGGGATAGTCAAACTCTTCAAAGGACTGGCGTCTTGGCCGCCAAGGAGTGGTCCCGGGCATCATCGGTGCGGCCAAGTTACACTACGCGAGCAAGTTTCCGTCTATAATGACATACAGACAAATGAAGCGCCGACATCTGACGCTTATGCTCTAGTGGTTACCGCCTGACATAAGAGTCCTGTATGGGATTCCATTTGCTGGGTTGGCATGCGAGTCTGGCGCATGCGCACAGGAATATCGTTCACCGTTTCGCCAACAGATCACCAACGCCTGATGGCCTTGACCAGGGATCGCAATGCGCCCCAAAAGCACGTCTGGCGGGCCGAGATCATCCTGCTGAGTGCCGATGGCGTCGGAACTGTCGAGATTATGCGCCAGACCGGCAAATCGAAGACCTGCGTATGGCGCTGGCAAGAGCGCTTCGCCACAGAAGGCGTCGAGGGTCTCCTGCGCGACAAGACGCGGCCGTCGCGTATTGTGCGGCTCGGACCCGATGTCGCCGAGCGTGTGGTGGCCCTGACGCTGGCTGATCCGCCGGGCGAGACGACGCACTGGACGGCCGACATGATGGCGACGGCCGCCGGCATCAGCGCCAGCGCAGTCAGGCGTATCTGGAAAGCGCATGGCCTCGCACCTCATCGGTGGCGGCAGTTCAAATTGTCCAACGACCCGAAATTCGTCGACAAGCTGCGAGACGTTGTCGGCCTCTATGTTGATCCGCCAGCCCACGCCGTCGTGTTGTCGGTCGATGAGAAAAGCCAAATCCAGGCGCTCGACCGCACCCAGCCGGGCCTGCCGATGAAGAAGGGTCGGCTCGGCACCATGACCCACGACTACAAGCGGCACGGCACAACCACGCTGTTTGCCGCCCTCAACGTGCTCGACGGCACCGTCATCGGCCGCAACATGCAGCGTCATCGTCATCAGGAGTTCATCCGCTTCCTCAACGCCATTAACGCCCAGGTGCCGGACGACAAGGCCGTCCACGTCATCCTCGACAACTATGCTGCCCACAAGCATCCCAAGGTGAGAGCCTGGCTCGACCGTCACGAGCGTTTCACCTTCCACTTCACTCCGACTTCAAGCTCATGGCTCAACGCGGTGGAGGGTTTCTTCGCCAGGCTGTCGAAGCGGCGTCTGAAACGCGGCGTTTTCCATTCCGTCGTCGATCTCCAGGCCGCCATCAACCGTTTCCTCGTTGAGCACAACAAAAAGCCAAAGCCCTTCACTTGGACCGCCGATCCCGACAAAATCATCGCCGCCGTTAAACGCGGGCACCAAGCGTTAGATTCCATCCACTAGTCTGCCGGCAAGACGCAAGGCTGGTCTCGGTTACCGACCGGATCAATCCGCGAGTTAAGGTGTTTGGCTGCAACTTCGTCGACGCCGCGGTTAGCGGCTTCCGCATTGTTGCCGAACTTCTTAAACCAGAAGCCGGTTAGAATTGGCACGACGATGGACGTCACGATAATGCAGATCGCAACAAGTGCAGTCGCGCTTGGCGCGGCCGGCGCAAATTGCGGCGCGACGGCGACGATTGCAATCGGGTTTGCTGCGGCAGCACCGGCAGTGGAAGAGGCAGCAAGGCCGGCAGTGCCGTTTCCACCCCCTATATATTTATCTGCGATGATAAGCGGGATCCCGGTCAGGACAATGACCGCAAGCGCGAGAGCGATACCGAGTCCGGCCAGTGGCGACAGCAGGGTGTGCAAATCAATGGTGTTGCCCAGAGCAAAGGCAAAAAACGGAATCATCAAGACACTGCCGGGCGCAAACAGCACCCTGAGCTTTGAATCCAGATTGCCCAATGCGAAACCGACGACGAACGGCAAGATGGCACCGATAAATATCTGCGGCTCAAAGTGTGCGACGCCGGATGCACCGAGAATGACCATGCTCATAAGCGGGCCGGATTCGATAGACGTCAGAACAAAGGCTCCCGCTTCCTCTTTGGTGCCGTAGGTCTGCATCAACGAGGCATAAAGACCGCCATTGGTCATATCCATGGCGCAAACAATGGCAAGCACGGACAGTCCCGCAAATATGCCGGTCTGAATACCCTCGGGGGGAAGGATCAAGGATGCGATGAAAGTAGTGATCGCCGCGGCTACAAATTTCGTCAGCACGATCGTGCCCGACTTGCGCAAGACCGTTCCGGTCGAGCTTAATTTGATCGATGCCCCCATGCAGAAAAACCAGACCGCCAGAATCGGGATGACACCGGTCATGATCCCTTGCGTAAAGCCATTGAAATAGCCTGCCGCGTCTGGCGCAAAGGTTTTGCATACCGCGCCTGACAGCAGGGGTACGAGCATCAAACCGCCGGGTATGCGGTCAACCGCGTCCTTGATCTTCATTTCATCTCCTCCCAGCAGGCGCTGCTCGCCCCGGCCTGATTTTAGTAGCGCGACCTGTCGCGCAGTCTCCTCCCGCGCGATCCGAGTCTATTCGGTAGCACACTACTTTTTCAAGCCCCTTTACCAGTCAGTGAGATCCAACCAGGGTGCGAAGACCATCATCGCACCGAATTCGATCTGAGGTTCGGCGGTTGCAGAATCCTTTCTGTCGGGTTCTGCATTACAGCGCATCTGTCCCAGTTCTTTGAGCGCTTGCGATTGTCGACAGCTTTGCCCTCGTCAAGTTCAAGTGTGGCGTATTGGTTGTTTTGGCCACAATGAACGAGAACAAGGCGGGGGACGGGCACCTGGCTAACCAAGGTCGCAAGATGGCCGCACCAACTCTGCTTCAGTAGTCCGCCATACCCAGTTTGGTGTGATTTCTGGTCAAACTTCGTCATGGGAGCGGACTGTATGCCAAGCATCGCGCGCTGCGGTGAATTCTGGTAGTCCTGCACTATGTATTGACATCCGTGCAAACTGGATCCGTCTTCATGAATTCCCGCTGGGTTTGGTTGCTGTCCCAAATTGCCCGCCGCATCTGGTTCAGAGCAACGCTGTTTTCCATTCTTGCGATCGCCACCGCTCTCCTTGCCATTGTCGTTGGCCCCTTCATCCCAGATCATCTTTCCACGCAGATCGGCGCTGGGGCCGTCGACAATATTCTGGAAATCATCGCGTCCAGCATGCTGACGGTGACAACGTTCTCGCTCAGCACCATGGTTTCGGCCTATTCGGCAGCGACCAGCAATGTGACGCCGCGCGCCACCAGATTGGTCATGGAGGACAGCACCACCCAAAATGTCCTTGCGACGTTCATGGGATCGTTCCTGTTTAGTCTGGTGGGGATCATCGCGCTCAGCACAGGGGCTTATGGAAACAGCGGACGGGTCGTCCTGTTCCTTGTGACAATCGGCGTGATCATCTTGATCGTTGTCACGCTGCTTCGCTGGATAGACCATTTGTCAAGGCTGGGACGCGTGACCGAAACCACGGAACGGATCGAAAGGGTCGCGGTCGAAGCCATGCGGGCTTTTTGGCAACGGCCTTATCTGGGAGGAAGCCGTCTGACGCACGCCAACGAGATCCCATGGTCAGCGAAGCCGATTTTCATAAACCGTATCGGCTATGTGCAGCATCTCGACATGAGTGCGCTCTCATCGATCGCCAAGGGTTCGAAGGCGCGGATCTACGTGAGGATGATTCCCGGCAAGCTCGTCGATCCGACAAGTCCGGCTGCATGGATTGATGGCCTGGACGAAGAGCAGGAGTGCGTAACGGCCGCCTGTGTGAAGTGCTTTTCTATTGAGGACACCCGATCCTACGACCAGGACCCTCGCTTCGGGGCATCAGTTCTTTCGGAAATAGCCTCGCGCGCCCTTTCGCCAGCGGTTAACGACCCGGGCACAGCAATCGACGTCATTTCACGGGCGCTGCGCGTCCTGGCTGTTTGGACGGAGCCTGTCGATGAAAAGGTTCAGGGCGATGTTCTTTTTCCCGACATCTATGTTCCGGCGATCGATCTGGACGACCTGTTCAACGATCTATTCACACCGATCGCGCGCGACGGCGCTGCCCTCGTCGAGATCGGCCTGAAGCTGCAGAAGGTGTTCGCTATCCTGGCAAGGTTCCCCCAGTCTTGCTATCGCGATAATGCTTTGCGCCACTCGAAGGAGGCGCTTGCGCGCGCCGAGCTGGTTCTCCACCTGGAAGCCGACAAGCAGAGGCTTAGGCTCGCAGCGAAAGCAGTCATCGAGGTCCAGCAATAGGATTTGCGGCCTCGGATAGACCGCGAACACCAAACAACCTCTGACCAGCGGATCACCGTGGCCCCGGCAATGAAGACACCCACGCGCAAGAAAAATGTGGCCATCGATGACTCTGTCGTCATCGTCAATTTCGGTGAACTGTTGATCGATCTGCGGTAGCGCGGTGAGCCTCTTGACCGGCTCTCCCACAACGGTGTGCCTCTTCCGAGATCCTCGTTTTCGGCTTTCGAGGCCCAGCGACACCAAGGTGGGCCGTCTTTGAAAGGGCCAAGCAAGCCACTATACGCTGGACGCAGGGTGGTTCTGTGCTGAGCTAAAAACCGGCGGCGAAGGAGATCAAAACCCGAGTGGACTTCTGGAATGGTATGAAGGTTTGGAACCTGACTTACCTTCGTCACAACAATGACTTTAAGTATTGCCCAAGGGTAGGCAAGCGACACAGCTCGCCTCCAGCCGTAATTTTTTTTGCTGAGACCCACGCGGGAAATTTAAGCTGCAGCGCGCAACGCCATCCATTCTGTAAGGCTATCGATCGCCATCGGCCTGGCGAATAAATAGCCTTGAAATGTATCGCACCCGATGCCGCGCAGGATGTCAAGCTGGCGAGTGTCTTCGACACCTTCCGCGATACATTGCATCTTCATCGATCGGCATAGCGCAACGACCGCCGCCAGTATTTCGCATCCCGACTCGCTCGCAGTCCCAATCACGAAGCTTCGGTCGATCTTCACCTTATCGATCGGCAGCCTGTGAAGATAGCTCAGGCTGGATTGACCCGTACCGAAGTCGTCGAGCGCGATTTTGATGCCAAGGCCGCGAAGAAGGCGGATTGATTGCTCTGCAGCATCGAAGTCACGCATGACGGCGGTTTCCGTCAGTTCCATGGTGATGCGGGAGGGTTCAGCGCCAGCTTCGAGGATCAATGCGATGATGCCAACCACGGTCTCCGAGGAAGTGAGGTCATGGGCAGACAGGTTGAACGATAACGTTATTCCGGCGGGTAGCCGTGTGAGATGCGCGAGCGCCTTGCGCAGGAGTGTCAAGGTTAGCCGGTGGATAATGCCCGCCCGCTCGGCAAGTGGGATGAAGATATCAGGGGGGATACGGCCAAGGGTGGGACTGGTCCACCTGGCAAGCGCCTCCACTGCCCTCATCTCGAAATTCGGCCCACTGACGATTGGCTGAAGGTTGATCTCCATTTCGGTCTCGAGATCAGCGGCCTGCAGTGCCGCTTCCACGGCGCGTTCCGACCGAATGAGCCGCTCGTGCTCGCTTGAATATAGCACGGCAAAGCCGCGTCGCTCGCTCTTCGCTCTGTAGAGTGCATAATCAGCGCGGTCGTAAAGTGTCATGGCGCTCACGACCTCGGACGTCGATGTAGAAAGACCACAAGATGCTCCGATAGAGATTGCGATATCACCAAGCTTGAAAGGCCTCAACAGAGCTGCGCACGTCTGGTTCGCAAATACCGTCGCTGCTTCGCCGTCCATTTCAAGGAGGAAGGCGAATTCATCGCCTCCAAGACGTGCGACCATTGCTTCAGATCCGAAAGCCACGCGAAGTCGCTCTCCGGCGGCCTCAAGCAATTGGTCTCCGACAATGTGGCCATAGGTGTCATTGACCGCTTTGAAGCGGTCAAGATCAATAATTCCCACGCAGATCCTGCCGCCCTTTTTACCATCCAGTCCGATACGGCTCGACACCTCTGAGAAGAACAGCCGACGGTTTGGAAGTCGAGTAAGAGGATCCGTATGCGCGAGAACCGTCACCTCACGGTTTAACCGTTGCGTCTCGGCCTCCGAGCGGACCAGTCGAACGAAGCCGCGATGACTGTTAAGTAGGACGCGGATCATCACGATGGTCACAAGTAGGATATTCAGGGCGATGGCGATGTACACCGCATCGCCAAGCGAAAAATAATAAATGAGATAGGGAATAGTCACGATGGCAGTCACGGCCAGAGCTGCCTGGGGAAGGTGGATCAGGCAAAAGATACATCCAATGACAGTAATTGCGATAAAGATCGCAACGTGTGCCTGTTGGTGGTCACCCCCGTAGCTGCCCAATCCCAAAGACCAGGAGATGTAGACCGAGGCCATCACACCGCCAAGGACTGTGGTCCTTCTGAGCGTCTGGATTGCTTCGGCCCCATTTATAGGCGCATCAGGCTTTTTCAGCCAAGCAATAAGGCGCAGAATGCTGGCGGATACCAGAACCAGCGGAATCCATACGGTCATCCAGGCAGGGGCAACGTCAAGATGAGTGTAGGCGACCGCAACTGCGTTCAAGCTTAGCAAAGCATAAAGCAGGGGAATTTGGCCCTGGAGCTCGCGGCATTGGGCGATCGCCAGCTCGGGCTGCTCTTCGCGCAAGGTGAGCCAACGAAATAATCGCATATAGCTAAGCATGGCATCCTCATTTTTAGATGAAGATGGCAGCTTCGCGTAAAATCATTCCTAATATACTGATGATAATTACAAGAACAACAGGTTTGGAGAGCAATTCATGCGGTATGCAGCTTGTGTGTATGTGGCCGCAATGAGCGACCAAAGTTGCAGGTGGCACATACCAAGCTCAGCGATTCCACCGCGTTTGTCGTCCCGGCCTATATCGTGCAACAGTACGAAATGCCGTTCGATACGCACGCTAGGTCAAGGAATTCTGTGCATTTAAGCGCTGAAAGTTCTTGAACATCAAACATGGAAAGCCGCTGCCATCGCCAATTTTGCAGGTGTCTTCCGCATCTCTACGCTGTGTCCTTCCTATTGGAGCGAAAGAGCGGGCTCTATATCCAAAACTCCGATCTATCTGACACAGAATTAAAGGCGCCTCCGTGTTTCTAGACAACCTCGTTTGGCCGAAAAAGCGGCCAAGGGCAACGGCGTTCATCTGATACCAAAAATAGTTACCCGCCGTCGGGTACAAATGCTGAAAAGGCGTTCTTATCGTCACCGAAAATTAGGCAATGTCTTGTATTTGTCAAATTGTTGCGTCTGGAGAAGAATAATGAACCTCGCCCGTGTCATAGCCTGTGTGACTTTAACGTTCATCTGGTTTTCCAGCGCAAACGCAGGATCCCTTCCAGAGGCAAAAAACGAGACGATCCTGACCATCTCCGGAAACATCGAAAACACAAATGCCGGGCTGGATGCTCAATTCGACCGCGATATGCTTGAAACGCTGGGCCTAGAAACTGTCGAAACGTCAACGCCTTGGTATGATGGCAAAGTTCGCTTCGAAGGAGTGTCACTCCAAAAGCTGATGACCCTTGTCGGCGCCAAAGGATCGACTGTAACTGCAATCGCACTTAATGACTATAGCTGCGTAATTCCGCTTGAAGACTTTAAAAAATATCATGTCATTCTCGCCCTGAAACGAGATGGAAAATACATGGCGATTCGAGACAAGGGGCCATTGTTTATCGTGTATCCCTACGACAGTGATTCTCAGCTGCAAAACCAGCTTTATTACACACGGTCGGCCTGGCAGGTCGCCAAGCTTAGAGTCGAATAGAGATTAAGCGTGAGATGGATCCTGGGAGCCGTCATCTGCGGCCTGATAGTAGCAACGTGCTACATCGCCACCATTATCGCTGCGCAGCAAACAGGTTTGCAAAAATTTACCCGGTACAACGATTCTTGGACCGTCAATCAAGCGTCTGTCGAGTATTTGAGGCTCGAACGCAGTCTGGCTGCTTATGCTTTAGATATGACAGAGGCAAATAGAGCAGACGCCCGCCTCCGCCTCGAGATTGCGATTGGTCGTGTTCAGCTTCTGCAGCAGGGCAGTCTACGCGTTCTCATTGAAGGCGACCGGCACAACAGAGCCGTGTTCGAGGCGTTCAGAGCAACGCTTCTGAGCTTGGATGAACGGTTGGAGCATCTGGACAGGGCAGGTGTGCAAGCTGCTCTTCAGTCGATGGGCAGGCTCGATTCGCCTTTGATGGGCCTTGGCGTTGCGGCAACCGAGTATGGCGCAACCCTTCTTAACGACGCGCAGGCACAAATGCGTCATCTTTATTTCATTCATATCGGACTTGCGTCAGGACTTATTCTATGTGGCGTCGTGCTGGTGATCTTTCTGCTTCGTCAAAACCGGCTGCTCGGTCGCGCCCACACCCGCACGGAGCGATTGGCAACCGATCTTCGCCAGGCAACGGAAGAACTGCAAAATCAGAACCTTCGTCTTGAACACGATGCTCATCACGATGCACTCACCGGTCTTCCCAATCGCGTCCTGCTCAGACAAGACCTGGAGCTACGGCGGGCAACAGCGCATACCGAAGTATCTTCTATTCTTCTTCTTGATCTCGATGGGTTCAAGGATGTCAACGATACGCTCGGGCACGATATGGGTGACGTGCTCCTCCAGGCTGTCGCGGCGAGGTTAAACCGTCTGAGCCATGGCGGCGATACAGCTTGCCGTCTGGGTGGGGATGAGTTTGCCGTATTGTCCACAGGCTTGACCCGGGAAAAGGCATTTGATCTCGCCAACATCATAATCACAAAGATCGCCGAACCGTATCAGATCGATCAACTGCGAATCAAAATCAATACATGTATCGGTATTGCTTTTTCGGATGATGTGTCGACGACAGAGGAGCTGTTGAAGCAAGCAGATCTCGCCCTCTATGAAGCCAAGGCGCTCGGAGCGGGGCATGCATGCCTATTCGATCCTCAGATGCAAGTACGCTTGCAGGAGACGAAATCCTTTGAGATCGACTTGTCACGGGCTCTGGAACAGGGCGAGATGGAGGTCTACTATCAGCCCCAGGTCATAATGGCGACCCGCGACATTTGCGGCTATGAGGCGCTGCTGCGATGGAAACACCCGACACGCGGCTTCGTCTCGCCCACGCTATTCATTCCGGTCGCTGAGAGGATCGGTTTAATCCACGAACTGGGGGCGTGGGTTCTCGAGACAGCTTGTGTTGAAGCTGCGGCGTGGGGACGCCTCTCCAAGATTTCCGTCAACCTTTCTCCGGTTCAGTTTCGTGGGGTGAACCTCATCCAAAAGCTTGCGGCCACCCTCGACCAGACTGGGCTTTCCCCCGACCGGCTGGAATTGGAAATCACAGAATCTGTGATGCTTGACAAAAATGAACAGACGCTTGAAACGCTACGGCAAATAAAGGCGCTCGGGATCCACATCGCAATGGACGATTTCGGTACCGGTTATTCGTCGCTTGGTAGCCTCAGCAGCTTTCCCTTCGACAAGATGAAAATCGATCGATCTTTCGTCCGCGACGTTACGACATCGCCGAGTGCTTTGACGATCGTTGAACTAGCGATAGGGGTAGGCCGCAGCCTGAGCATGACCACAATCGTGGAAGGCATTGAAACGGAGGAACAATTCGAGTTGCTGAGGCGGCTTGGATGTGAACAGGCCCAGGGCTACCTGACTGGACGGCCCATGCCTGCTTCGGAACTTGCGTACCTGCACCCCGATCACGTAGAAGGGCAAAGATTGGTAGGCAAGGCTTTATAGTGGAATTGGGAGTGTGCCGGCATGGAGCTATTGACCATACATGGAATTGACGTGCCCCTGGCACCCTGCGAGGTTTCTCCTGTCATATGGTTGGCGCTTACCAGCGGCAGTTATGAAGCAAAAGAAGCACGGGCGGTTTTCAGGGCTGTTAAACCGGGAGACCGGGTACTTGAACTTGGGTCAGGCATTGGCATCATCACGTCGATCATCGCGAAAATCGAAGGGGTATCGGTGTGGGCGTTTGAAGCCAACCCAACCACTGCACTGCTGGCACAACGAGTCATAAGGGCTAATGGTCTCGACAATGTCATCTTTTCGCAGGGGCTTCTCACAAACGGAGAACCAAAAACCTGCAGGTTTTACGTACGCAAGGACCTTTGGATGTCATCTATGGATGAAAACCAAGGGGCCTACGAGCACGAAATAGAGCTTACATCTGCCAACATTGACACATTCATCATGCGCAATCGTATCAACGCCCTCGTTATGGACATAGAAGGAGCAGAACGGGATCTCCTACAGAACGCCGAGCTGCCAGGGATCGAACGCATCTTCTTGGAACTTCATGACCATCTATACGGGTTGTCCGGTATCCGCGACATTACGCATGCGCTGGCGCTCAAGGGCTATGCCTATGATCCAAGGGGTTCGCAGGGTCATTGCGTCCTGTTTTCAACAGACGATAGTCCACGCCAGTATGACCCTGAGGTTTGAAATCAGTGAACAAAAGCAAGATGGCCAAGCCACATAGGCCGGCCATCGCTGTAGCCAAACCATGGACTTTACGTTTGTATTAACTACGCCGGTGGAAGCAGATGATATTGTCCGGTTGTATCTCCCGCCATTAGCATTTCGTACATTCGACATCCCACATATGAGATTGGTATGTTTCGGGGGTGTTGTGAATGTTCAGGGTATTGACGTGTCTTTCGGGTGAACACGATCTTCGTCTGGTGGTGTCGGCTGGGATTTTGTGCTTCCTGTCGAGCTATGTCGCGATGATGTTGCTCCAGAGAGCGCAGAAAACCGGCGGTATTGCCCGAGGAATCTGGTTGGCGACTGCTGGCGTCGCCGGTGGTTTTGGCATCTGGTCGACGCATTTTATTGCCATGCTCGCCTATGATCCCGGCGTCGTCGTCGGCTACGAGGCCTACCGCACTTTCCTATCCCTACTGATCGCCGTCGCGACGACTGGAGCCAGCGTCGCCACAGCAACCTACTTGCGCAGTCGTGCCGGTTTTCTGGCTGGAGGCAGCCTTTTTGCGCTCGGTGTCGGCGCAATGCACTTCCTCGGGATGTCGGCGATTGAATTCCCCGGCAAGATCACGTGGGACCGTGACCTCATCGCCGCCTCGCTGCTCTTAGGGTGCCTATTTTCGATGGCCGGCTTCTCCGTCGCCTACCAATGCGGAAATAGCCTTAGAAGCAAGCTGCTCTCGGCAAGCATGCTGACGCTTGGCGTCGTTAGCCTGCATTTCACTGCAATGGGTGGGGTCAATATCGTCCCGGCCGCAGTACAGCTGGATCGTTTCAATCTTCTGTCGCCGATCGTGATGATTGTGACGATCGCCAGTGTCTCACTTTCACTTTTGGCATCCGGCCTTGCAGCAGCTCTTTTTGCTGTTCGTGCGGAGAACGCCGCATCTGCGAGCAACGCAAACTTCAAGATGCTGATTGAGGGCGTTACCGATTACGCTATCTACATGCTCGGTCTTCAGGGTCATGTCAGCAGCTGGAACGCTGGCGCCGAACGCGCCAGCGGATATACCGCCGCGGAGATCGTCGGCAAGCATTTTGCAATTTTCTATTCACAGAAGGATCGGCACAACGGGATCCCGGCGACCGCGCTGGACATCGCAAGAACCAGAGACAAATTCGAGGGAGAGTATTGGTACTATCGCAAGGACGGCACGTGTTTCTGGGCACATGTTGTCATCAATCCAATTTTTGCGGACAATGGCGAACTGGCTGGTTATGCCAAGATTATCAGGGACAAGACTATCCACAAGGCCGACGCAGATCGCCTTGCCGCGGTTATGAGAAACCTTGATGTCGCCCTGCAAAATATGTCCCAGGGAATTTGCCTATTCGATGCGAATGAGTGCCTGGTACTGGCCAATGAGCGCTATAGCGAGATATTCGGCTTCCCTCCCGGTTTTATCGTCCCGGGCCTTTGCTATCGCGACATCGTCGAGCGTGGCTATTCCCTGACCGATGCTTCGCCTGACGTCTACGGTCCGAAAGCCTCGCACCATTACGACCGACATATGGCCGTCGTACGGGGTGGCGAGCACGGCGCCATAATCCATAGACTTTCGAGCGGCACCTCGGTGCAGGCAAATTACAATACTATGGAGAGCGGCGCTTGGGTCGTCACATTCGAGGACATCACTGCGCGGCTATTGTCCGAAGAAAAGATCTCTTTCATGGCCAGCCATGACGGCCTGACCGGTCTGGCCAATCGTGCAGAATTCAACGCATCTCTCGCGCAGGAGCTTGTTCTTGCCCGTCGAACCGCGGCCCAGCTTGCGGTCATCGTCATCGATCTCGACAAGTTCAAAGAAATCAATGACCAGCATGGACATGCGACAGGCGATCAGGTTCTGAGCGTGCTTGCCGACCGCATGACTGCAATGCTCGACGACGACGAATTTGTTGCTCGTTTCGGAGGCGACGAATTTGCAGCGGTCAAGCGCTTTACTGAGATGGTCGAACTGCATGACTTTCTCGCTCGGCTGGAAGCCTGCCTGTGCGCCGAGATCCACGTCGAAGGTTTTGAGATCAAGCCCGGTGCGAGCATGGGGATCGCGCTTTATCCACAGGATGCTGACAGCGCTGAGTTGTTGCTTGGTAATGCCGATCTGGCGATGTACAGGGCGAAAGGCGCTTTGAGGCAGTCGGTCTGCTTCTACGAAACGGCAATGGATGAGGCGGCGCGCGGCCGCCGCGCACTGGCAAATGATCTATGGGCGGCCGTTGAGAAGAAACAGTTCCACCTGCATTATCAAGTGCAGAAATCGGTCATGACAGGCGCCGTTACCGGTTACGAGGCCCTGTTGCGCTGGAACCATCCGGACCGAGGGAACGTGCCGCCGATGGACTTCATTGTTCTGGCTGAGGAGTGCGGTGCAATCCTTCCGATCGGCGAATGGGTGCTGCGCGAAGCTTGCCGTGAAGCGGCTCGTTGGCAGCAGCCGCACAAGATTGCTGTCAACCTCTCGCCGGTGCAACTGATGAACACCGATATCGCCGCACTGGTTCATACTGTTTTGCTCGACACGGGTCTGAACCCGGCACGCCTCGAACTTGAGATCACCGAAACATCGATTATAACGGACAAGGATCGCGCGCTACACGCGCTTCGACAAATCAAGCAACTCGGTGTCTCAATCGCCATCGACGATTTCGGCACAGGCTATTCGTCGCTTGAAACCCTTCGGGCCTTTCCTTTCGATAAGATCAAGCTTGATCGCAGCTTTATGGACCAAGTGGAGACAAGTCCGCAGGCCAAGGCAATTGTTCGCGCCATTCTTGCCCTAGGTCAGAGCCTCGAAGTACCTGTCCTTGCGGAAGGCGTGGAGACGCGAGTCCAGCTCGACATTCTTTTGTCGGAGGGATGCAACGAAGCACAGGGCTACTTCCTTGGCCGACCAAAGCCAATGCACGAGGACGCGGACGCCGATCAGACAATAACGCCCGAAATGGCGGCCTAGGTTACGAGATGATCGAGGCTGCATTCCTTTGCGCCTCATGAAGCGTCACAACGCGCAGTCCTGAAAGAACTTTGGGGAAAATGACCCCCATCCTGCCTCGCGAGGACGGGTTAGTAACATCGATTGACGCAAAACACCAGCTCCAACCAGCGCGTTCGGCGGGCCCATTGTCAGACTTGCTTTCGGTCCCCCAGCTTAGTGTTCCGCCTCACCGAAAAGGCGCGCCCCGTCGTCTGTGACAATTCCGACCGTTTCCTGCAGTGCAATCGTGGCGCTCCAGTCGGGTTCGCGCTCATTGAGCAAGTTCAAAACCAAATGACGATCGAGCGGTTCAAGCGTCAATTTGAAAATTGATGTCTCCGGCCAAGGCTCTTCTAAAGAGCCACTTTCGCACAAATCACGCCGATGTTGACCTGCCTCTTGAAACGCCTTGTCCAGCGTGTCGCAGTACGCAAGGAGCGTAGTATTCGAGGGGCTAATTGGAAATGCCCACACAACCATAGGTTCAGGCACGGCACATATCCTTTCATGCGCGAAGCACTCTCAATGCTTGTATCTATAGAACGGATATGGCAATTAGACCAAGAGGAGAAGATAAGCGTCCACTACTTTGCAATCGCTTGTCCTCGCGACCAGAAATGGTTGTATATCCTCTATAAGGCGCCTAGACTAACTGGCGGCTCAGACGGTTTTACTGGAGGCATGAGCGCCGGCAACTCTGACATTTATAGATGCAATAGCGGCCGTCCGCCTCGTTTTGTGGAGCGACGATCTTTATCGACACTCACCGTCAAACCCGGAAATGCATAAAATACCGCCCGGACGGCTTCAGCGCATGGCCCAGGCGCTTTGCTTCGCCGCATAATGTACAAAGTCGAGCTGAGTAGTGCGGCCGTCTGCGCAAGAAGGCAGTGTCGCGCGACGAGCGGTGATCGGTGGTGAGATTCCAAGGTTGCCCGCGCGAATTGTGCGACAAGACTTGCGATATGTGGCGGGTGTTGGGAGAATTCCAGCGGTTCGCCCGCGATGCGTCATAATCGGACTTCAGATCCACTCGATACAAGACTAGCTGGCTCGTCCCTTTTTCCTGACATGGGTGAGCAAATCTCGTGCGTGGGCGAGGGGTCCCACTGCCGATACGCGTGAAAATGCTTTTGCGTTGCTCAGTTCGACGTATCGCTCCGGCGTGGACCGCCTTGCGAGTTTTGGGCGATATCGTGATTTTGCGCTCTTGAGAGTGGATTTAAGAGCGCAATGAGGAACTATGGCACAGGCCATTTTGCTGACGGGTCAAGAACGGCGCCGTCGTTGGTCACCGGATGATCGACAGGAAATTCTGGAGGCAGCATTCGCTCCCGGTGCAAATGTGTCGGAGGTAGCGCGTCGTTTTGATGTTTCGACGGGGCTGCTCTACACGTGGCGCCGCCAGGCGCTGTCGGTTGAGGTGACGGATGGTCCTGCCTTCGTGCCCGCGACGGTCGTGGGTGCCGCGGGCGGTGGCGATGTCGTTGCGGCGACGATCGCTGTGGACTTTGCGAACGGTACCAAGGTGAGGATTGCGTCCGGGGCACCTTGTGATCTTGCCGCAGCAGTAATGCGAGCGCTCAAATGATCCCGATCAGTTCGAGCGTGCGTGTTTGGATTGCGAGCGGCCATTGCGATATGCGCAAAGGGATGCAGGGTCTTGCTCTGATCGTGCAGGAAGGTCTGGGCCGTGATCCGTTCAAGGGGGACGTTTTTGTCTTCCGGGGGAAAAGTGGCCGGCTGATCAAGGCTCTTTGGCATGACGGAATTGGACTTTCGCTATACGCAAAGCGGCTCGAGCGCGGCCGCTTTATCTGGCCGGCGACGGAGGATGGAGCGATTGCGCTGACGGCTGGCCAGATGTCCTATCTGCTTGAGGGAATTGACTGGCGAAACCCGCAGCAGACATGGCGCCCGACGAGCGCGGGATAGCGTTTTTTTGGCGGGATTGCGTGCGGCAGCACCAAGAAAAGCTATACAAATCAGTGGTTTTGTGATTCACTTCGAGCATGGAAACCGGCTCGGGAAATCACCGTGATCATGCTGCAGCCCTGGAAGCAGAGCTAGCGATTGCGCGGTCGGAACGGGCTACTGCTTTGGCCGAATTGGCTGTTGCCAAGGCCAAGGAGGCCGACGATCAGGCCATCATTCTTCGCCAGAAAGTCTATATCGAAAAGCTGCAACGGGAACTGCGCGGTCAGAAGTCGGAACGGACAGCGCGGCTGATCGCGCAGATGGAGCTGATGCTTGAGGACGCCGAAGCGGCGGCGACCGAAGATGAGCTTGCCGCCGAAATGGCCGTTGCCGCAGCTGCTGCGATTGCGGTCACCGGCTTTACGCGCAAGCGGCCCGTCAAGAAGCCTTTCCCGGAATATCTTCCGCGTGAGCGTGTCGTGGTGCCTGGTCCGGTTGCCTGCAGCTGCTGTGGCGGTGAACGGCTTCGCAAGCTCGGCGAAGACATCACCGAAACGATGGAGAGCGTACCGCGTAGCTGGAAGGTCATTCAGACGGTGCGGGAAAAGTTCACCTGCCGTGACTGCGAGAAGATCAGCCAGGCACCTGCACCCTTCCATGTCATACCGAGAGGATGGGCGGGTCCGAGCCTTTTGGCGATGATGCTCTGCGACAAGTTCGGCCAGCACATTCCCCTCAATCGCCAGGTCGAACGTTTTGCCCTGGAAGGTGTGCCAGTCAGTCTGTCGACAGCAGCAGACGCGATTGGCGCGTGCTGCCAGGTCCTTGACCCGCTTGTGAGGCGGATTGAAAGCCATACGTTCGCGTCTGAACGGATCCACGGTGATGACACGACCGTGCCGGTTCTCGCTCTCGGCAAGACCGTCACCGGTCGGATATGGAGCTACGTCAAGGACGATGCTCCGTTTGGCGGAACGGCGCCTCCGTCGGCGATGTTCTATTATTCCCGGGACCGGGCCGGCGAACATCCACAGGCGCATCTGGCCAATTATAGCGGCATCCTTCAGGCGGATGCCTATACGGGCTATGGCCAGCTCTATCTTCCTGATCGAAGTCCGGGCCCGATTCATGAGGCGGCGTGTTGGGCGCATGCGAGGCGACCATTCTTTGCGCAAGCCGATTTGGAGGCCAACGCGCGCCGAAAAGCGCAGGGTAAAAATGCCGCCGTCATCTCGCCGGTCGCCTTGAACATGGTGCAGCGGATCGACGCACTGTTCGAAATCGAGCGCCATATCAATGGCCGTACGGCCGATGAGAGAAAAGCAATCCGCCAGCAGTTGTCAAAACCGCTGATCGACGACGTGGAGATATGGATACGCGAACATCGCGCTAGGTTACCGCGCGACAATGACTTGGCAAAGGCGTTTGACTACATGCTGAACCGCTGGGAATCGTTCACCCGTTTCCTCGACGACGGGCGCATTTGCCTGTCGAACAATTGTGCGGAGCGATCTCTGCGCGGTGTGGCACTCGGACGGAAAGCCTGGCTATTTGCCGGTTCCGATCGAGGGGGCCAGCGGGCGGCGGCCATGTACAGCCTGATAGTCACCGCGAAAATGAATCGCATTGACCCACAGGCCTGGCTTGCCGATGTCCTTGCCCGCATCGCCGACCATCCAGTCAGCCGTCTTGATGAGCTTCTCCCCTGGAATTGGCGGGAAACCACAACATCGCCACTGAGGCAGGCGGCCTGATGGCAGGTCCTCTCGTTCGCTTAAAGATCACGCTCGATGACGTTGATCCCTTGGTGATGCGGCGCGTTGTCGTCCCATTCCGCATTCGGCTTGACCGGCTTCATGAGGTTCTTCAAGAGGCTTTCGGCTGGACCAACAGCCATCTGTATGAGTTCAGGATCCGTGACATCGGGTTCGGCGTGCCTGATGGCGGCTTTGATGGTCCCATCGATGCACGCAAAGAAACGCTTCTTGCTGCCATCGAAGATATCGGCGCGAAATCATTCAAGTATCTCTATGACTTCGGCGACGGCTGGACGCACACCGTGAAAATCGAAAAGGTTTTACCGGCGACCGCCGGCTTCGACGATCCCTTCCTGCTTGACGTTGTCGGACGATGTCCACCGGAGGATGTCGGCGGTCCGTGGGGTTATGAAGAGTTCCGCGAGGCCATTGCGGACACCAACCATGAGCGTCACCACGAACTTGTGGAATGGTGGGGCGATGCGCACTACGATCCTGGCGATGTCGACGCCGGCAATCTCCGCAAAAACGTCGAGGCTTTAGCTGCAAAGTGGAAACGCCGATCGCGAAAGAAAAGCTGAACCTGCGGTCCTCGGCGAATGCTTACAGTTCGACGGGGTCATGTCTGCTTGCTGCATCACACACAAAGTGGCTGGCAGCGCCTAAACACATGGCACTGTCATTTCAAGGCGCATGATCCAACCTCATCAGGGCGACTAACGAGAGCGTGCCCAGTTTTATATCCGCAGTCAGGTAGCTGGAGACTTCGCGCTCGCTGTTGGTAACTAGGGCAGGTGCAGCCTTCGTCTTCTCGGCTATATCGCTCGCTAGTTCTGCTCGTTGACCGATGTCGATCGCGGTTCTGACCTATTCGTGTGGCGTGGATGGCGAGCAGCCAATCTTAATAACGAAAGATGAAACGACAGCCCAGCCGGATATGCTCGGCTTCGTGGTCGAACACCATCCCATCGGCCCTAGTGGTTACCGCCTGACATAAGAGTCCTGTATGGGATTCCATTTGCTGGGTTGGCATGCGAGTCTGGCGCATGCGCACAGGAATATCGTTCACCGTTTCGCCAACAGATCACCAACGCCTGATGGCCTTGACCAGGGATCGCAATGCGCCCCAAAAGCACGTCTGGCGGGCCGAGATCATCCTGCTGAGTGCCGATGGCGTCGGAACTGTCGAGATTATGCGCCAGACCGGCAAATCGAAGACCTGCGTATGGCGCTGGCAAGAGCGCTTCGCCACAGAAGGCGTCGAGGGTCTCCTGCGCGACAAGACGCGGCCGTCGCGTATTGTGCGGCTCGGACCCGATGTCGCCGAGCGTGTGGTGGCCCTGACGCTGGCTGATCCGCCGGGCGAGACGACGCACTGGACGGCCGACATGATGGCGACGGCCGCCGGCATCAGCGCCAGCGCAGTCAGGCGTATCTGGAAAGCGCATGGCCTCGCACCTCATCGGTGGCGGCAGTTCAAATTGTCCAACGACCCGAAATTCGTCGACAAGCTGCGAGACGTTGTCGGCCTCTATGTTGATCCGCCAGCCCACGCCGTCGTGTTGTCGGTCGATGAGAAAAGCCAAATCCAGGCGCTCGACCGCACCCAGCCGGGCCTGCCGATGAAGAAGGGTCGGCTCGGCACCATGACCCACGACTACAAGCGGCACGGCACAACCACGCTGTTTGCCGCCCTCAACGTGCTCGACGGCACCGTCATCGGCCGCAACATGCAGCGTCATCGTCATCAGGAGTTCATCCGCTTCCTCAACGCCATTAACGCCCAGGTGCCGGACGACAAGGCCGTCCACGTCATCCTCGACAACTATGCTGCCCACAAGCATCCCAAGGTGAGAGCCTGGCTCGACCGTCACGAGCGTTTCACCTTCCACTTCACTCCGACTTCAAGCTCATGGCTCAACGCGGTGGAGGGTTTCTTCGCCAGGCTGTCGAAGCGGCGTCTGAAACGCGGCGTTTTCCATTCCGTCGTCGATCTCCAGGCCGCCATCAACCGTTTCCTCGTTGAGCACAACAAAAAGCCAAAGCCCTTCACTTGGACCGCCGATCCCGACAAAATCATCGCCGCCGTTAAACGCGGGCACCAAGCGTTAGATTCCATCCACTAGCGCCCACCTCGGGTAATTTTGTTTGTTGTCAATTCTTGCGGCAAGTAGCGATCTGAAGTTGACCTGATTGATATTTTTATTTGATGACATATTTTATACACGCAAACGTAGGAGCTGACATGGCCGTAGGGCTTGAAACCAACGCCCTGACAGGCGTGGCCGGATTGGACGATATACTTTCAGGAGGACTTTCACGCGATCATGTGTTTCTGCTGGAAGGAAATCCCGGCACAGGCAAGACGACAATCGCACTGCAATTTCTTCTCGAAGGCGCCAAACTTGGAGAAAAGTGTCTCTACATCACACTCTCCGAAACGGATTCAGAACTGCGGGCGAGCGCCGCCTCGCACGGGATGATTATAGATGATACCATTGAGCTCTTCGAGCTCGTCCCGCCGGAAAGCCTGCTCGATCCGGATCAGCAGCAGAGCCTTTTGTATTCTTCGGATCTCGAACTCGGTGAAACGACTAAGCTGATCTTTGACGCTTTCGAGCGTATCAAGCCGAGCAGAGTTGTCCTTGATAGCCTTTCCGAAATCAGGCTTCTGGCGCAGAGTTCGCTTCGCTATCGTCGTCAGATCCTGGCTCTCAAGCACTTCTTTGCCCGGCAGGGTGCAACGGTACTGCTGCTCGATGACATGACGACCGAGATGATGGATAAAACTGTCCACAGTGTTGTCCACGGGGTCATCCACCTCGAGGAACTAGCTCCAGATTATGGCTCCGAGCGCCGGCGGCTGCGGATCATCAAATACCGCGGACGGGCATTCCGCGGCGGATATCATGACCTCGCCATCAAGACAGGTGGGGTAGAGGTGTTTCCGCGATTGCGTGCCGCCGAGCATCGGACTAATTTCGTTCGTAATATTTTGCCGACCGGCAATGCCGAGTTCGACAGCCTGCTTGGTGGTGGGATCGAACGCGGATCGAGCACGCTCCTCATTGGCCCTGCCGGCACTGGCAAGAGCACGTTTACCTTCGAGTTCGTCAAGGCCGCCGTCGCCCGCGGTGAAAAGGCTGCGGTTTTCATCTTCGACGAGGAGCTTGGCCTACTGTTCGCACGCATGAAAGCGATGGGCTTGGATCTCGAGGCGCTGAGCGATCAAGGCTTTGTTCACATAGAGCAATTGGACGCCGCTGAGCTGTCGCCGGGGGAGTTTACTCGTCGGGTTATGGACCGGGTCACAGAAGCCAATGCAAAGACTGTGATCATCGACAGCATCAACGGCTACCAGTCTGCGATGCCCGATGAAAATGCCCTCATCCTTCATTTGCACGAGCTTCTGCAGTACTTGAACAGACAGGGAGCCAATACGTTCATCACGGTTGCCCAGCACGGACTTTTCGGCGACATGAAATCTCCGGTGGATGTCACCTATCTGGCCGATACCGTCATACTGTTGCGTTATTTCGAGGCTGCCGGGCGCGTCCGCCGCGCGGTCTCCGTGATCAAGAAACGGGCCGGTAGGCATGAGGACACGATCCGTGAATATCGGATCGACGATACAGGTCTGAGCCTCGGTGCGCCGCTCTCCGGGTTCCAGGGTGTGTTGCGCGGCGTGCCAGTCCTCACCGATGTTTCCGAGCCTCTCATGGTCATGACCACCGGAGGGCTGGGCAATTCCTGATCGTTTTGCAGACGCGATCATACTTGCCCCTGGCGGGCGGGATGCAGATGTGGCCTCTTCGCTCCTTTCTGCCGCAAAGATTGTGTGCCGGTCCGCTGGAGACCTTCATTCGTTCGTTGCAGCCCTTAGCGACCACGTTGCCTTTGGAGTGCTGACAGAGGAGACCGTACGATCAAGCGACTTGAAGCCGCTCGCCAGCTGGATCGCAGGCCAGCCGAGCTGGTCGGACATGCCGTTCATAGTGTTGACGCAGAGAGGCGGCGGTCCGGAAAAAAATCCGGCTGCGGCGCGGCTTTCGGAAATTCTCGGCAATGTAACCTTTCTGGAAAGGCCGTTTCACGCCACCACCTTTATCAGCGTGGCGCGCACTGCCATGAAGGGCCGGCAAAGGCAATACGAAGCGCGTGCGCGCCTCTACGACCTTGCAGATGGCGAACGACGTTTGCAGGCCGCGCTCGAAGCAGGGCGGTTGGGCTCTTGGGAACTGGAACTCAAGGCAAACCGGCTCATGACTTCTGCATTATTCCGCACAATTTTTGGACAGCCGAAAGACGGCGCGCTTTCTTACGAACAATTGCTGGCGACTATCCACGGGGACGACCTGCCGCGACTGAAACGTGCAATATCTCTGACAGTGGAGACTGGCAGGGATTGCGAGATCGACTTCCGCTGCATCTGGCCCGATGCCACCCAGCACTGGGTCGATGTGCGCGCGCAGCTTTACCGGGACCGGAACGGTGGCGCGCAGAAACTCGTAGGCATTGCGTCCGATATTACCAAACGCCGCGCGGCAGAGGATACGCTGAAGAGCGTCAACGATCTGCTGGAAGAGCGCGTATCTCTGCGAACAGCCGAGTTGAAAGCAGCCAATGCGGGGTTGATCGAAGAGGTGGCCCAACGGGAGAGGGCGGAAGAGCAACTCAGGCAGGCCCAGAAGATGGAGGTCATCGGCCAGCTCACCGGCGGTGTCGCCCACGACTTCAACAACCTCTTGATGGCCGTGCTTGGAAACCTTGATCTCCTTCGCAAGCATTTCCAGCACGATCCGAAGGCATCTCGGCTGATTGACGGTGCTGTCCAGGGCGCAAAGCGTGGCGCGGCGCTGACGCAACGCTTGCTTGCCTTTGCGCGGCGTCAGGATCTGAGCGCTGAACCGACGGACCTCGGCAAGCTGGTAACGGGAATGGAGGATCTGCTCAAGCGATCGGTCGGGACGACGATAGCAATCGAGGTCCTGTTGGAAGACAATCTGATGCCTGCAATGATTGATTCAAACCAGGTCGAACTCGCACTCCTCAATCTCGTAGTCAACGCGCGGGACGCGATGCCCTCCGGCGGAGTAATCAAGGTCCGCGTTCGCGGCGAAGAAATACGAGAAGTTTCCAAGGATCTCACGTCAGGGCGCTACCTCGTTTTATCGGTAGAAGACACCGGAACCGGAATGAGCGAACAGACGCTGATGAAGGCAGTCGATCCGTTCTTTTCTACAAAGGAAGTTGGAAAGGGAACAGGCCTTGGCTTGTCGATGGTCCACGGGCTTGCTCTGCAGCTGAAGGGAAGCCTGCGTCTCACCAGTGCTGTCGGTCACGGTACTTTTGCGGAGCTGTGGCTCCCCGAAACTTTCCGGCCGATATCCATTGATGACGCTCTCGAGCCGGGTGGCATTGGCGTCACTCGGGCGATACGGATCCTGATGGTGGACGATGATGCTCTTATCGCCATGGCCTCGGTGGACATGCTTGAAGATCTCGGTCACGAAGTCGTGGAAGCAAATTCTGGTGCTGATGCCCTGAAGTATCTGGAATCAGGCAACACGTTCGACCTAATGATCACCGATTATTCCATGCCTGGTATGACCGGTGCTGAGCTGGCCAAGGCGGTACGGGAAAAGGTGCCGGGGATGCCAATTCTCATAGCAACTGGATACGCCGACCTCCCAGCTGGTAGCGGGATGGATCTTCCGCGCCTCGGCAAGCCTTACACTCAGGCACAGCTCGCGGCGGAAATCGGAAAGGTGTTGCATCGCGGCTGACCGACGCTGTAGCGAGACATTAAGCCGTTTACAGGAGATGACCCTATCAACGTGAGGGAATAGAAGCGTCGATCATGGGTATCGGCATCGGGATCCCTCGCCGATTTACAGCATGTGAGCGTGACAGGCGGATAGGGAAACAGCGGCACTGGACGATTTTTTACCTGTTGCACCGCAGGCCATCCATTAACAGACCGATTAGTCGATGGGACCGATCACGCCAATCAGGTGCGTCGGGGATGGAGTAAATGCTTGAGAGAGCATGCAAAAGGTCCGTCGTGTCAATATCACTGCGCACCGCCCGCGATTGGGCTGCACTCTTCAAGAGATCGTCTAATGCAGATCTCAGAACACCAGAGCCTTCGGCAAACAGCGCCGAGTTCGAGGTCATCAATATCCGCAAGCTGTTGGCCATGCCGCGTTTTGTAGCGATATAGCCCACGAACCTGCGCATCCATTCCTCAAGCGCCGCATCGGGTGCATGGGTTTTTGCCAAGCCGCCGGCAGCAGCAGCCAACATTTCCAATTCGCGTCGGTAAACAACCTCCACCAAGTGCTCACGGGTCGGAAAATGTCGATACAATGTACCGATCCCGACGCTGGCCCGGCGAGCGATGTCCTCAAGTGAGGTCTCGACACCATTCTCGGCGAACGCGTCCGCTGCAACCTCGATCAGCCGCTCCTTGTTCCGGCGCGCGTCTGCCCGCAACGGAGGTTCGCTGGTCGGCTCTTTTTTTGGCTCGGCCGAGGCCAAAGGCTACTCCATCATTTTGCACTTGACGATGACCAGGAAGTCCCTAGATTAAACGGAGGCGCCTCCATTTTAAACGTCTCTTCCACTTGTAATGCACGCCGGCCTGTCTGTCAGGTCGAAAGTTCTATCGATTGCTTCACCACGACGACAGTGAGAACCCATCATGGCCGGAACGCTTCAAATTTCATTGGACATCAACGGACAATCACGCGAACTCTCCATAGAGCCGCGCGTCACTTTGCTCGACGCGCTTCGCGACCATCTCTGCCTGACAGGCACCAAGAAGGGCTGCGACCAGGGGCAGTGCGGTGCTTGCACGGTTCATGTGGACGGCCAAAGGGTGCTCTCCTGTCTGACGCTCGCCGCCCAGGTGGAAGGTCGGCAGATTTCGACGATCGAGGGGCTGGCTGGGAAAAATGGTGAACTTCACCCAGTTCAGGCAGCTTTCGTGGATCAGGATGCGTTTCAATGCGGATACTGTACCCCCGGCCAGATCATGTCGGCTGTCGCCTGCATCCGCGAAGGTCGCGCCAGATCCGACGCCGAGATCCGAGAATACATGTCCGGCAATCTCTGTCGATGCGGTGCCTACAATAGCATCGTCGCCGCCGTGCGCAAAGCAGCGGAGACTGGCGCATGAGAGACTTTTCCTACGTACGTGCGACCTCCATCGACGAGGCGCAACAGGAAGTCCAAAGCGGTGCGGTCTTCCTTGCAGGGGGCACCACGCTTCTGGACCTCGCCAAGTGCGGCGTGGCCGAGCCGGCGCGCGTGGTCGACATCACGCACCTTGCTGGGCTGGACGGGATCGACGCCGATGACACGGGTGTCAGCATCGGCGCTCTTGCCAGGATGGCGGCCGTCGCAGACCATCCCCATATCCTTTCCCATTTTCCGGCCGTGGCACAGTCTCTCTCGCTTGCCGCCTCCGCACAGCTCAGAAACATGGCGACGATCGGCGGCAATCTTCTTCAGCGGACCCGCTGTTCATACTTCCGAGAGCCGGGCGCCTTTACCGCGTGCAACAAGCGGAATCCCGGGTCAGGCTGCTCGGCCATCGGCGGCGTGACCCGCAACCACGCGGTGCTCGGCACGAGCCCAAATTGCATTGCCAGCTATCCGGGCGATCTGGCAATCGCCCTCGTTGCCTTCGACGCCGAGATCAAGATCGGCGAGCGAAGCGTGGCGATAGACGAATTCTTTCTGCTGCCAGGCTCGACGCCGCAAAGGGAGACTTTGCTGGAAACCGGCGAGATGATTACGGCCGTGACGATCCCCGCCTCTCCGGCAGCACGAAATTCGACCTATCTGAAAGTCCGCGATCGCCAATCTTACGAGTTTGCCGCATCGAGCGCGGCCGTCGGTATCGAACTGGAAGCGGACGGCAAGACGGTGCGCGATATTCGTATCGCGCTCGGCGGTGTTGCAACAAGGCCCTGGCGCGCACGCGCGATAGAGGCCGCACTCATCGGCAAGGTTCTCGATGTTGCATCCGTGGAAGCCGCCAGCCGGCTTACAATGGAGAATGCGCTTCCGCACGGCGGCAATCAGTACAAGATCAAACTCGCGCCGCGTGTGGTCGCGCGCGCCATTCTGACCGTGGGAGGTCTTCTATGACGATAATGGAACCCCGCAAGCATGGCGATGCTTCCGACGGCATGATCGGCGGACGGCATTCGCGTTTCGAGGGCACGGTGAAGGTTACCGGAGCCGCCACCTACGCGCTTGAATATCCGTTTGAAAATCTAGCGCATGCAGTACTACTGCAGAGCACAATTCCGGCGGGTCGGGTCCTTGCGGTTGACACTGCACAGGCGAAGGCGATGCCTGGCGTTCTGCTGGTTCTCACGCCTGAGGATGATTTTGGACTGAAGGTCGCCTCCGACTGGTACGGGAATCGCCCGGAAAACCAGAACTACAATCCCCTGCCACGCCAAGTTCGCTTCAATGGCGAGACCATCTGCGCTGTTGTGGCAGAGACGCGGGAGCAAGCGTCGGAGGCAGTCAAGCTGATACGGGTTACCTACGAAGAAACGCCCGCAGTGATGGGCCTCGACGACCCCAATGCCGGTCAGGGCAAAGTCATGGATAATCTGACGTCCAAGTGGGGAGACGCAGAGTCGGCGTTCGCCAGCGCACAGGTCAAGATCGACGTCGTGTACCGAACGCCACGGGAATTCCACGTTGCCATGGAGCCGCATGGGCTGACGGCGAAATGGGACGGCAATACGCTGACTGTGTGGGAGCCAAGCCAGTGGGCCCAGGGAATGGCGCGCAGCTATGCCGAGTGGTTCGGCTTGCCGCTTGAAGACGTCCGGATCATATCCCCATTCATTGGCGGCGGGTTCGGCTCGAAAGGTGCAGCGCTTGCCTACGGTGCTGTTGCGGCTGTCGCAGCAAGAAAACTCGGCCGTCCGGTAAAGCTCGCGGTGACCCGACCGCAGAACTTCACAAGCTACGGTGGACGGGCGGCGACGCGCCAGCAGATTTCGCTAGGAGCGACCAGCGACGGGCTGCTGCAAGCGATCATCCATCGCGGTGCGAGCGAAACGTCAGTTTATGTCGACTATCCCGAGCAGACGGGCGCAGCAACGGCAGTGCTTTACAAGGTGGAAAACTTCAGCTCCGAACATCGGGTAGTCCCCGTCAACACTGTGACGCCCGGCGCGCTCCGCGGCCCAGGCAAGAACCCCAGCGCATACGGCATCGAATGCGCCATGGAGGAACTTGCCTATGAGATCGGTATGGATCCGCTCGAACTGCGCCTTAAGAACTATGCCGACCACGATTACCAGTCCGGAAAACCCTGGTCGACGCGTCGCCTGCGAGAGGCCCTGACGGAGGGCGCGGACGCTTTCGGCTGGTCGGGACGCAGCCATCAGCCTCGGTCCATGCGGGAGGGCAGGACATTGGTCGGCTGGGGAATCGGGTGCGGCACGTTTCCTGTTATCCGGGCGCCAAGCTCGGCGATGATACGGATCCTTGGCAACGGCCGCGTGGAGGTGATCAGTAGCGCCATCGATATGGGGCAGGGAACCTATACGATCCTTGCCCAGACAGCGTCCGAGGCGCTGGGCGTTCCCGTCAGCCAGATCGATGTCCTGCTTGGCGATTCGCGGATGCCGGGATCGGCGATTGCCGGCGGATCGATGCTTGCTGGGTCGATCACTGGTGCCGTCCACAAAGCAGCGATCGCTGCGCGTGACGAGCTCATCGAACTTGCACTCAATGACGCCAATTCACCCCTTCGCGATACCGGCGCAAACACGTTGACGCTCATCAACGGACGGCTCGGCTCCGCGCGAGGCGGCGAATACACGCTTTCGGAATTAATGTCGGCCCTTGGAAAAGAACATTTGGAAGTTCTCCGCAACACGCTCGATGACGCCACACAATCGGCCGCCGACCACAAGCGAGCATGGACGACAATGGCCGGCGTCCAAGGGCCGACCATGGGCGACCATTCCATGCACAGTTGGTGCGCGCATTTTGTCGAGGTGAAAATCGACGAGGATTTCGGCACGGTTCGCGTTTCTCGCATCGTATCGGCCTTCGATTGCGGTCGTCTCTACAATCCACGACTTGTGGAGAGCCAATGGCGCGGCGGGATCATCATGGGCATCGGCCAAGCTTTGCTCGAAGAGGGCCTTGTCGATCGGCGCAACGGCAGGCTCGTCAACAATAATGTTGCCGATTACCTCGTGCCGACCAATTCGGATGTCCCGGATATCCAAGTGATCTCTGTCGGTGTCCCCGATCTGGATGCGTCCGCGTTGGGAGGAAAGGGGGTCGGTGAAGTTGGTATCGTCGGCGTGGCGCCCGCGATTGCAAATGCTGTCTTCCACGCGACGGGAAAACGAGTTCGTGATCTCCCCATCACCTTGGAAAAGTTGCTCTAGCTTCATATTGTCAGTCCAAGCGATGCCGGACGCAAATCCAGCGGTTGCTCAATTCGATGAAAGGTCTGCAGATGTTGAGCTCATGCAGCGTCACTGCGCCAATCGTGCCTAAAAAGGCTCTTATGACCGATGACGCCATAAAAATAATGGAGTTTGCTGCTCAATCCCTCGATGCTGGACACGAAGTGGCCCTTGCAACGCTTGTTGATATTCGCGGAGGATCCGCGCACCCGCTCGGATCCCACATGGCGATCCGCGATGACGGCTTTTATTGCGGTTGCGTGTCCGGCGGATGTACGGAGGCGGCGGTTGCATCGGAGGCGATGGAGGCGATTTCGAGAGGTTGCGATCGCAACCTTCTGCTGGGGGAAGGATCGCCGTTTTTCGATATCGTCCTTCCCTGCGGTGGCGGCATTACGGTTGCAATCCATGTCCTTCGTGAGAGCGTGGCCTTATGGTCCATTCTCGCCAGGCTTGGAAAGCGGCTAACGGCAAGCCTCTGCTATCAACCTGACACCCAGCGGCTGATTGCGACAGAGACGTTCGAGCCGACAGGCTGGAGGGGACAGACGTTCATCACGCACCATCGCCCGCGTGTCCGGGTAGTTCTCGCCGGCCGGTCGGTCGAGGCCGATGTCACCGCCAGAGTCGCTACGGCTGCAGGGTATGACGTCTATTGCTACGACGGTAGCGGGCCGGCGCTTTCACCAGAAATTATCGATGCCGACACGGCTGTATCGCTCCTCTATCACGATATCGAGTTTGAAATCCCGGTCTTCGAGGCGGTGCTGCGTTCTAGGTCGTTCTACGTCGGTGCGCTCGGGAGTGCGCGCACACATGCCAGACGTGTTCAACGGCTGGAAGAACTCGGGTATAGCCGCGGCGAGATTGCCCGGATCAAATCTCCGATAGGCCTTTTTAATAAGGCCAGAGATTCACAGTCTCTGGCGCTCTCGGTTTTGGCCGATATTGCCGCACGGCGGCTCTTGGAGGAGCAATGAAGCCCTCTAGGCTGATCGAAAGTCACTTAATCGTTAAAGTAGTCGTGCCACCTTACATGTTCGCCGCGTAGGGTTGTTGTGATAGCGCAATAGCTGGACGCTTGCTGAACGGATTGGTACCTCGACTGCTCCATGGCCTCGGGAAGGGGAACGCCACGATTGGCCGCCTCGGTCAGATAACCCGATCGCAAGCAATGCGCCGAAAACTCCCCAGCCTCCAGCCCAGCCAGCGCGGCCCGGTGCTTGACGATATCATTGACGGCCTTCGGATCGAGGGCACAACGGGAGACAGCCCCACCGAGCACTGGTCTCGGCCGCAAACGACACCGACGATCTCAAGAACGCCACGCCAGCCAAGCCATCAGCGGTTCTGAACGGCCTGAAGGACGCTATCGGCGTGGTCGAGCAGGGCCAGGTGAACGCCACAGGTCTCGAAAACGCGCTGACCGGTTCGGAACCGACCTATCTCCAACTTCTCCAAAGTCTCACCGACGCCATCTCGACGACGGCGGGCACCAACGGGTCTGCGCTCCGGCAGTTTGCAATTCAAAACGCCGCACTCGTCGACGGACTGATGGCAAATACGGCCTTCACGCAATCGGTCGGCAAGCTCATCCAGGTTGAACACATGATCGCGGTCGGAGGCGCCGCAGCGCTTCCGGTGGCGCAAGATCTCGCCGCCATGTGCAGCTTGGGAGTTCAGGCCTGTGCCGCACAGGCTAATGTAATCTTCCAAGACATCGTCGCCTCAATTCCTGAGCTTGGCGGCACTGGCGTCGGACTCGCCGGCATCAGCGCGCTTGATAAGGAAGCTGTCGATCAAGCGTTGACGAAGGCTGCTGCAGAAAATATCGCCGTCGATGTTGGCTTCGACACCTTAAATCTTGAGAGCTACCTGCTCGATTCGACTCGTCCGCAAAACCAGAGCAAGGCAAACTGGTTCAGTCAGACCCTAGGGTTTGATCAAAGCAATTGGCAAGACTTGGCTTCCCAGCTGCGTTTCGATACTGCAACGGCGGTGGCCACCAAAACTACCCCGTACGGCCAGACATTCGAGCAAACCATACCGATTACCGGCGCCAACGGGAAACTGATCAACACCAGAATTGTCTTCATGAAAGTATACGCTTGAACCAGAGGTAGGCAGGTAATTTGCCCGCGACTTTGGGCTCGTACTTGCGGCCAGGAATGCGCTCGTAGGCCTGTTGCCGTAGGTGAAGAATTTTATGACCGCGTTGTCGTCGATGGCCAGTCCATCCGTTGTAACGCTCGAAGACGAATGATCAGGAGCGCGTTGTCGGATGCTTGCGACGGCTTAACGCAGACATCAACATCCGCCGGTGCTTGGTCGCTCGGATTGTTTGTCTTTTCACGGTTGAAAACTTTGGGAAAGATTACTGACATGCCTATCCACCTCGATGAATGATCCATCTCGAGTTAACAACGATCTGAACGCGGGGTTCCGAGATCGACAGATTTTATGCTTGTGGAGAACTGCAACGCAGGGGGTCGCTTATCTTCGTGTCTTACGTGACGATCGTCGGGAGTAGGAGATATGGTGGCTGTAATAAACCTTAATTCCATTATTCAGTAGATAATTGCTCAACAGATAATGTCCCGGAACTAATCATTCTAAAAGTTGTTTTGAGAGCAACACAGCGATGAGGGCCAGCAATTGTGGAATGCGTCCGGGTGCTTCGGTCGCGGCTGATGTCTCGGCACTGTAGGATCGTTCGGTCGTATTGCTGGCGTGGCTGCGGCGTTGCCCTCTCCAATCCAATGAAGGAACGGCCAAAATATGAGGCCAAGACGTCTGGTTGTTATAAGTGACTTTCAAAGTGGTGAATATCTCGATGAATCGGTTGTGCCGGTTTCAGAGTTCTACCAGCAATGGATCTCGGGCAGTCGTGGGAAGAGCCCAAGAGGCACCGGTCGGCCGGATCACGTCGAGGTAAAGGGTGGCTATATCGAGAGGTTGCCGCTCGCTGCCCTGCACAGCGGCCTTGTGGACTGCGCGGAGATCTGGACCCACTGGCGCGGAGAGACGCCGCCTCTTGATCGGGAGGACGCCGACAGCCCCTGGCTTACCCGCCGGTCCTTTCGGCTGGATGGGCCGGATGCGCCTTTCGCCTCGAACGACATGCTTGCCCACATAAAAGCCTTTGGACCGCCGGACATCCTTTGCGTCTGGGGGCTTGGGGTTAGCGAAGACATTCTTCTCGCCTGCCGCGACAGTTTCAAGATCTACAATTCCATCGATGCGCCGGCGCTTCGCATCCCATTTGAGGTCAGTCGCCATTTCGATCTCGTGCTGACCGGCGCCGAATGGCAGTCCGAGGCAGTGCTGGCCCGCCATCCGGAAATGCAGACAGCAATCATGCCGGTCGGCCCCGAATTCGCATCCGATCTGACGTTTCGGCCGCTACCCCTACCAAAGGTCTACGACGTCATTTATGTCGCGGCAGCACAGGCTTACAAGCGTCACGACATCTTGTTCGATGCGCTGGAGAAGATGCCGCGCAGCATCCGGACGCTGTGCGTCTTCGGCTACGGAGAGCTTGCGGACGACCTGCGCCACCGAGCCGACACATCGGGTCTGAACGTCGATTTCGTCGGGCCACCCGGTGTGGACTTTGAGGAGGTCAATCGGCTGATGAACCAGTCCCGCATAGGTGTCGTGTGCGGCATCGATGACGGAGCGCCCGCCATCCTCACGGAATATATGCTGGCCGGCATCCCGGTGCTTGCCAACGATGCGCTAAGCTGCGGACTGCAATACATCACCGATCTGACGGGGGCGACAGCCAGCGGCGACCGATTTCACGAGGGCATTTCAGATATGCTGGCACGCCTGGATACCTTCACTCCGCGCGAGATCGTTCAGGCAAACTGGACATGGCCTCACACCATCAGGAGGCTCGCGCCATTGCTGCAGAATTTCGACAGGGCGGCTTTCCAACGTTGGAACTAAGGGATTACTAGCTGGTTGCAGGTTTCACTACTTGAAGAGGAACCCCATGAACCTGCTGCATCCCCTACCGCGCACCTCGGAATCCCGCATTCTCGACAAGGCCCCCCTTGTCTGTTTCTCTCACCTCCGGTGGGATTTCGTGCTGCAGAGACCGCAGCATCTGATGCAGCGATTTTCACAGCAGCGCCAAGTCTTCTTCTTCGAGGAATACATCCCGACCGACCATCACCTTGCCTATATCGAGATCCATCCGTTTGCCGGCACGACCGTCAAAGCGGTCCGTCCGAGGATCCCCCATTGGTGGACCGAGGCGGATCGGCAGGAAGCGCTTGGCAACCTGCTGGACGAACTGCTCGAGCTGCATGGTGGGGTGAAACCCATCCTCTGGTACTACACGCCGATGATGTACGCCTTTTCCGCGCACATCGACGCTGCGGCGGTGGTTTACGATTGCATGGACGAACTTGCTAATTTCAAGTTCGCACCCATGCAGTTGAAAGACGCCGAGAGGGCGCTGATGGCGCGTGCGGATGCCGTGTTCACTGGCGGCTTGAGCCTTTATGAGGCAAAGCGAGACAAGCATGACAACATCCACGCCTTTCCCTCCAGTGTCGATATCGAGCATTTCCGCGCCACGCGCGACGGCATGACGGAACCGGCGGATCAGGCCGCAATCTCGGGGCCGAAGCTCGGCTATTACGGGGTGATTGACGAAAGGCTTGATCTGAGCCTCATTGCTGCTGTCTCCAGGGCACGACCGGATCTCTCGCTCATCTTTCTCGGTCCTGTCGTCAAGATCTCTGATGAAGAACTGCCGCGCGCGGCCAATATCCACTATCTCGGTCTCAAGTCCTATGCCGACCTGCCGGCCTATCTTTCCGGCTGGGACGTCGCTCTCATGCCGTTCGCGCTGAACGAGGCGACACGCTTCATCAGTCCGACAAAGACGCCGGAATATCTCGCAGCAGGACGACCGGTGGTCAGCACCTGGGTAACAGATGTTGCACGTGCCTATGGCAACCTCGAGGGAGTTTTTCTCGCCACGGGCGCGAAAGAGTTCGCTGACGCCTGCGACAGGGCGATTGCGCTGGCCGGCGAGGGCAGCGACTGGCTCGGCGACGTGGATGCGATGCTGGTCCGCTCCTCCTGGGACAAGACCTTCGATCTCATGTCGGAAATCGTGGCTCAATCGATCTACTCTAGCGCCAGGCGGCAGGTCCACCCGTTGACGCATCATCCCCTCGCAGATGAGCTCGGCGCGACAGCCGCGGTCGGGGGCAAGTAATGCCCCGCATTCTGCTGGCAACCGACAGTCTCGATCCGTCGGGAATGGGAGAGCACATGCTTGCCCTTGGTCGTGCCCTGGACAAGCAATGGGACGTGACCCTGGCGCTCTTGTCGGGAGAACGAAGCCCGTTTCTCACCCGCGCCCTGCGGCACGGTCTGAGCGTAAAACGCCTCAGCTCGAAAGATGATTTTGCAACTTGGCTGGGCGGAAAGCCCTTTGATCTCCTGCATGTGCACGCTGGCATCGGTTGGGAGGGGCATTGGCTTACCGCTGCGGGAATAGAGCGCGGCATCCCCGTCATCCGTACCGAGCATCTTCCTTACCTCCTCACCGATGTTGAACAAGTCGACGAATACCGCCGACAGATCGAAGCCATCGGCCACCACATCGTCGTCTCAGACGCCTCCCGGGAGAGCTTTGTCGGTCACATCGCTGGCGACAGGCTGAGCGTCGTCAGGAACGGCATATACCCGCTTCAGCCGCGGGAATCGGCAACCGACGTCAAATCAGAGATGGATCTGGATGGCCGCACTGTTCTCCTCACGGTGGCGCGGTTTTCGACCCAGAAGGATCACGCGACGCTGTTGCGCGCCTTGCCGGACGTTATCGCCGCCCATCCGTCGGCCACGCTGCTTCTCGTCGGCTCCGGCGATGAGCAGGAAGCCAGTGAGGCGCTTGTCTCGATGCTTGGGATTTCCGGCCATGTACGCTTCCTCGGCCAGAGACAGGATGTCGCCGACATCGTGAATATCGCCGATCTTTTCGTCCTTCCATCGCGCTTCGAAGGCCTGCCGCTGGCGGTTCTCGAAGCCATGTCGCTCGGCATCCCCGTCGCAGCCACACGCGTCGGCGGCACCGTAGAAGCACTCGGCGAGCATCACGAACTCTTCGCCACGGCGGGTGACCCCATATCCCTCGCGGCGGTCATTAAAGCGGCGCTTTCCGACCCCGACCGGGCAGCACGCACGGGCGGAGCGGGCCGCGCACGCTTCGCGACCAACTTTTCCGCGGCCCGGATGGGAGCGGAAACGGCCGCAATCTACGACCGCGTTCTGCAGGAACCTGCAATAGCTAAGCAAAAGGATACAGCCATGAAAAAGACGCGTCTCGCCTTCATCGGCGTCGGAGGCATTGCGCAACGGCATCTGGACATTCTCGCCACTTTCGAAGACGTTGAACTGGTGGGCTTTGCCGATCCCGACCTCGAACGCGCCGACCGTGCCGCCATGCGCTTCGGTACACGGTCTTTCCGGCACCACAAGGACATGCTCGACGAGCAGCGCCCCGACGCGGTCTATGTCTGCGTACCGCCTTTTGCGCACGGCGAACCCGAGCATGACCTGATCGCGCGGGGCATTCCCTTCTTCGTCGAAAAACCTGTGTCGCTCGACCTTGAGACGGCAGAGGCGATTTCGGCAGCAGTGGCGGCAAAGGGCATCATCACAGCGGTCGGCTACCACTGGCGCTATCTTGACACCGTTGACGAGGCGCGGACGTTGCTTGAACACAACCCCGCGCAGCTGCTGTCCGGTTACTGGCTCGATTCCACGCCGCCGCCGCAATGGTGGTGGAAGCAGGACAAGTCCGGCGGACAGATCGTCGAGCAAACAACCCATCTCCTCGACCTCATCCGCTTCCTGATCGGCGACGTCAGAGAGGTCTACGGCCGCGTCGGACACACCGACAGGGCCGAATTTCCGGGCCTCGACGTGCCGACGGTGACAACGGCAAGTCTGACCTTCGAGAGCGGCGTGATCGCCAACATCGCCTCGACGTGCTTGCTCGGCTGGAACCACCGTGTCGGCCTGCACATCTTTGCCGACCGGCTCGCCATCGAATTGACCGACCGCGACATCATGGTCGACACCGGGCGAGGACGGCCGACCCGCGGCGCCGACGGCGACCCGGTCTGGCGCGAGGACCGCGATTTCATCGATGCTGTCAGCGGCGGTGAAAACCGCATCCGTTGCCCCTATGGCGATGCCGTGGCGACGCACCGTCTGGCACTCGCCGTCATGGCATCTGCCGAGAGCGGCGAACCCGTCCGTCTCGACATGCCGGAGACCACGCGGCCGGCGCCGGCGCCCCTGCAGTTCCAGCCGCGTCCGGAAGCGCATCACGGAATGCCGCCCGGCCACCGCAAGATCCGCTCGCTCGGCGTCGAGGGACCAGGGCGGCCCTATTTCTTCGAATACGAGGAGGGGCCACCGTCCGATGGCCAGGTGAGGCTGGAGACACTTTTCACGGGCCTGTCCGCAGGGACGGAGCTTACCTTCCTCAAGAACACCAACCCCTATTTTCGGTCGCGCTTCGACAGCGATCGTGGCGTGTTTGTCGGCAACGAAGCAGATCTCCACTATCCGGTACCGTTCCTCGGCTACATGGAAGTCGCGCGGGTATCCGAATCACGCGCGACGGGTTTTGCCAAGGGCGCCATCGTCGCCTCCGCCTATGCCCACAAGACCGGCCACACGGCCAACCCCTATCACGACGTGCTGATCCCAATGCCTGACGGCATCGATCCTCTCCTTGGCATTCTCGTCGCCCAGATGGGTCCGATCGCCGCCAACGGCATTCTGCACGCCGACGCATTGGCCTATGGCGCCCATGTCCCGGCGCTCGGGGCAGGCATTAAGGACCGGCCGGTTCTCGTCATCGGTGCCGGCACCGTCGGGTTGATGACGGCCCTCTTTGCGCAAGCGCTCGGGGCGTCCGACGTCGTTATCGCCGATCCCTCCGATTTTCGCCGAAGCAAAGCGGAGGCGATGGGCCTGACGGCGATGACCGAGGACCAGGCCTGGAACCACGCGAAAGCCCGCTGGCATGATGGAACCATGGGGCGCGGTGCTGATATCGTCTTTCAGACGCGTGCCCACTCGGACAGTTTGCACACGGCCCTGAAGGCGCTGCGTCCGCAGGGTACTGTCATCGACCTTGCCTTCTACCAGGGCGGTGCGGATGCTCTGCGGCTCGGCGAGGAGTTCCACCACAACGGCCTCAACATCGTCTGCGCGCAGATCAACCGCGTGCCGCGCGGCCTTGCCCCCTTGTGGGACAGACGCCGGCTCGCTCTGGCAACGATCGACCTGCTGAAGGCGAGGGGCGGCGACATCCGTGAGCATATGATCACCCATGTCATCCCTCTGGACGACGCACCGGGCTTTCTGACCGACCTTGTCGAGAACAGGCCAGACTTCCTGCAGGTCGTCTTTCAGGTGGCCCAATGAGTGCGGGCGCCCCCCCAACCAGGATCCTGTTCGTCTTCGCCTGGCTCGTCGTCGGCGGAGAGGAGACGGAAGTGCGTCTCCTTGCCGAGCACCTTGATCGGCGCCGCTATCGCATCGACGTGGTCGCCTGCTTCCGCAAGGAGGGGATGCCAGAGCAGACCCATGACCAGCTGCGCGCCCTCGGTGTAGACGTCGACACCGCGCCTTACCAATTGTCGTTCGATGATACGGTCGGCTACCTCGCCGACAAGGCAGCGGGCTACGACATCGTCGTCTCCTGTCAGAATGTCGCGGACATCTATCCGGCGCTCGAGCGGATGCACCTGCGACCGTTGCTGATCGAACATGGCGGCCTGGTATCGGAGGCGCTGGCCGGACCGAAACACCTGACGAGCCGCTATGTCGGCGTGTGCCGGTCGATCCGAGACGCCGCAGCGTCGAGCATGCCGGGGCGTGAGCAGCACGCCATCGAGATCCCTTCGATGGTGGATCTGACGGCGTTCGAGACGACCCGTCGCGCTCACTTGCGCGCCGGCCTCGGGATTACGGACAGCCAGACGCTGACCGGCTGGGTCGGGCGCCTGGACCCAAAGAAAAATGTCGCCGATTTCATCGAGGCCGCGGCACTGGTCTCGGCCGAAGATTTGAGCGCCCGCTTCGTCATCGTCGGCGGGCCCGATGCGTTCATGCCGGACTATGCCGATGATCTCCGCAACCTGGCGCTTGAGCGCGGTCTCGGCGGCAAGCTCGTTTTTCTCGGCGACCGCAAGGATATCGCCGAGCTACTGTCGGCATTCGATATCTTTGTCTGGCTGTCCAAGGGCGAGGGCATGCCGCATGTGATCGCGGAAGCCGGTGCTGCTTCGCTGCCTGTCATTGCGACACCCGACAACGGCGCGCTGCAGCAGATCGATGATGGTATATCCGGCCTTTTCGTACCCTACGGCGATCCCGCCTCCGTGGCCAGAAAGATCGCCGAGCTGATCGCCAATCCCCAAATCCGCCGCCAGCTCGGCTCGGCTCTTCGCCGTAAAGTCGAGGACACCTACTCCGTCGCAAAGGTACTCCCGCAGTGGGAGCAACTTTTTGCGGAAGTGCGTGCCGAGCGCAGGCCAGCGGAACCCACGAGCCTCTTTAAATCCTTCCTGCAGGGCGGGTTTGAGTGCTCCACTCACAGATTGCGGCCGCGCGGAGGCGAGGTTTCAGGCCGGCGGCTAGACGTGATCCAGTCAATCGGACACGACCGATATGCGGAACAGGATTACCAGCAGCTGGCCGGCTTCGGGATCCGTACCGTGCGAGACGGCTTTCGCTGGCATCTCATCGACCGTCACGGCCGTTACGATTGGTCAAGCATTCGGCCGATGCTCAAGGCGGCGGCGACAACAAAGACCCAGGTGATCTGGGACCTGCTCCATTACGGCCTGCCGGACGACGTCAACATCTGGTCACCAGCATTCGTAGACCGCTTCGCACGTTTTTCTCGGGAATGCGCGCGCATCGTTCGAGAGGAAACCGACGAAATACCATTTTACTGCCCAGTCAACGAAATCTCGTTTTTTGCGTGGGCCGGGGGTGACGCCGGATACCTTAATCCATTTGGCAATGGTCGAGGGTTCGAGTTGAAAGTACAGCTCGCGCGCGCCGCTATCGCGGCCATGGATGCCATCCTCTCAGTAGATCCTCGAGCACGCTTCGTCCACTGTGATCCGATCATCAACGTCGTCACCGACCCATCGCGCCCTTGGGAAGCCGGTGTGGCGGGCGGTCACCACCAATCACAATTCCAAGGCTGGGACCTGATCTCGGGCCGCATGTGGCCACAGATCGGCGGAACAGAACGCTATCTCGATATCATCGGCGTAAATTATTATTTCAACAACCAGTGGATCCACGGCGGTCTGCCGATTGATCACGGCCATCCTCTTTACAAGCCCCTCAGCAAGCTTTTGGCGGAAACCTACGCCCGCTACGGGCGACCCATCCTGATAGCGGAAACCGGGATCGAGGATGACCGGCGCGCATCGTGGTTCCAGTATGTGTCCGACGAGGGCCAACGCGCACGCCAGTTGGGCGTTCCTCTGGAAGGTCTTTGTCTCTACCCTATTGTCGATCACCCCGGGTGGGACGACGAACGACCCTGCAAGAACGGTCTCCTGTCGTCGAACGTCACGCCGACAGGTCGTGAGGTACATCAACCGCTGTCGGATGAATTGACAGCGTCACAGAAACGAATTGCGACAAGCTCTTGATGATCAGCTCGCACGCTTCGCCCAGAACGCGCCCCGGGTCGCGGAGAATTCCGCGACCCGAGATAGTTCTATGTTTGCCTGGCTGTATGATGGCGGACCGATACGCAGCTATCCGCATTCGTTCCAATCCGCCGAACTTGGCAGTGGCAGTTGATCACCTTCCTACAAAAGTCAGGCTTCGGCTTTCTGGTTCACGACCTTAGTCGCGATCGAGGTCAGAGCGATGTCTGTCGCCTGCTCCTCATCGAGCGTCGTCTGGAGCAATTTCGCCGCGTCCTTCATACCGAGTTCAAGCGCCCAGGTGCGCAGCGTGCCGTAACGCGACATTTCATAATGTTCCACAGCCTGCGCCGCGGCGAGCAAGCCTGCATCCAGTGCCGGAGAGCCTTCGTATTCTTCCATGATCTCGGCACCTTCCTCGGTGATGCCCATCATCGCATCGCATGTCTTTTGCTCCGGCTTCTTGCCGATAATCTTAAAGACTTCCTCAAGGCGCTCGACGTGGACTTTGGTTTCAGCGAGGTGTTTGGTGAAAGCGTCCTTGAGCTGTTTGCTTTTGGCGGCGTCATGCATCTTGGGGAGGGTCTCGACGATCTTGTTCTCGGCGAAATATACGTCCTTCAGTGTGTCGTGAAAGAGAACGTCTAGGGTCTTTGCTGCTTTGGCCATGGTCGGGCTCCTAATACATGGGGTTGTTTCGCCACTGCGGGGTCGCCGGGCGGCTGAGAGGTGCGATTGGATCGGGCGAATATGATACTGTTATCGATGATCTGGTGGCGACTATGCCGGACGTTGTGATCGCAATCACAGGTCCGTGATATTTGAACTTGCGGGAGAGTGGGATGTTCCGCACTGAGCGGAACCTCGAACCATTTTTCTCAGGCGTGAACAAGAAAGGCGGATGCCATCACTCATATGCCAGCCAGTTCGTACCGAGATGATCAAACCGGATTGGCGGTAAATTGGGGCAAAAGGTGGCGCGATCCCGAAGTGAGATTGCGAGCCACACGTCCCGATGCCTGGCGAATGGGTTCCGAAGCCAACCACAGATCGACATCTTCTTCCTGCACCCAAATCCGATTGTGTGAAAAGTCTTTGCGAGCAAGGTGTTGTTCAGCAATGGCGAGATACAGTCCGGCGTGGCTTGTCAGGTTTTCGACTGTCGCATCGAACAGGTGGGTTACCGCCTCCAGAGCTTCACGTGTTACGACGACAACCCAAAAAAGCTCGCCATCGGTCGCGAGAAGATGACCGTTCTCGCCGACGACGATCGGTTGGTGGCTCAATTCCAGGGTCATCTCGCTTCTCCTTTACGTTAGGCGCGGCGGCCGCTATCGGCGTTGGCCTTGATGCTGTTTCTCAGGGCGTCCATGATGTTGATGACATTGCCGGAAGGGGCAGGGGTCGCCACAGCAGGCTTCGCCTTCACGGTCTTTTTCAACGCCTTCTTCTTGAGCGCGATCAACTCCAAAAGTTTGCCCTGCACAGGATCGACGACCATCTTCGGGTCCCATGGTCTGGTCTGCTGCTTGATAAATTGCTGGACGAGCGGCATCATCTCGGGATCGGCGACCTCTTCCCCGACGCTCACGAAATAGAGGTCTTCGTCACGGATTTCGTCTCCGTAGCGTAGCGTCCAAAGCACGATGCCCTTGCCACGGGGCTCGAGCATGACCGTCATCTCCCTGCGAGAGATCACCAGCTTTGAAATTCCAACCATCTTCTGCGCCGCCATGGCGTCCCTAATCACCGAGAAAGCTTCCTGGCCGACCGGGTCTTCCACCGAAAGGTAGTAGGGCGTCTCCAGCCACACCCACTGGATCGTGTCTCGCTGCGCAAAAACCTTGATGTCGATTGTCTTGGTGCTCTCAAGGGCGACGGCGTCGAGTTCGTCTTCCTCGAGCATGACGTATTCGTTCTCGCCGCGCTCGTATCCCTTCACCTCGTCGCCATCGGCTACTTCCTTGCCCGTGACTGCGTCGACATAGTGGCTGACGACCCGGTTCTGGGTTGTCCTCGACAGGGTATGGAACTTAACCTTCTCACTCTCGGTCGTCGCGGGCATCATCTGCACGGGGCAGGTGACCAGGCTGAGCTTGAGATAGCCTTTCCAGTAAGGATGTATCGATGCCATGGCGGTCTCCTATCAGCCGGCGCGACGTTGTGAGGCGGAAGCAGCTTTGGCTTTCGGTGCGGTGGCACGGGTAGCCGTCTTTGGGCGCTTGATGCCGGCATTGCCGTTCGCGGCGGTCCGCTTCGGCGCGTTCCCGGCGGCTGCCAGCATACCAGCGCTCTCGCGCAGCGCTTGGAGGAGATCGGTCGGCTCAGATACCTTGACCGCTTTCGGTTTCGGTAGCGTGCGGCCCTCCATCTTGGCCTTTACGAGTTCGGCGAGCGCGCTCTCGTAGCGATCGTCAGCTTCGCTGACGTCAAACGTTCCCTTTTTGGTGCCGATGATGTGGGAGGCTAACTCCAGCATCTCTCCCTTAATCTCCAGCTCAGGCATGTCCTCGAAGGCTTCCTTTGATGAGCGTACTTCGTAATCGAAGTTCAGCGTGGTCGCGATCAGTCCTTTGCCGTGCGCGCGGATAAGGACTGTGCGCATCCGGCGGAAGAGGACAGTCTGCGCGATTGCGGCGACCTTGGCCTCTTTCATGCCGTCGCGCAGCAGGACGAACGCGTCCGCTCCCATCTTGTCGGGGGCGAGATAGTAAGGCTTGTCGAAATAGACGTCGTCGATCTCCTGGCATGGGATGAACGAGGTAATCTTCAGCGTCTTGTCGCTCTCGGGGACAGCAGCGGCCACTTCCTCGGGCTCAAGCACTATGTACTGACCGTTATCGATTTCGTAGCCTTTGACCTGGTCGTCGCGCTCTACGGTTTGGCCAGTCTCGCTGTCGATGAACTCGCGCCGAACGCGGTTGCCCGTCTTCCTGTTCAACGTATTGAAGGCGATCCGGTCGGAAGCAGAGGCGGCGGTATAAAGCACCACCCCGCAAGCGACTTCGCCGAATTTGAGAAAGCCCTTCCAGTTGGCTCTAGGTGCTGCCATGACGCGATACTCCAACTCACAACTTCCGCGAGTCAATCGAATCCGGGATGATTCGTTCCGCGTCAAAACGAATCAATTTCAGCGATTTGCAGCATGTCCAGCGAAGAATTTAACGTCCACAACTTAGACCCATGAATCCAATGCATCTTTTCGGCTCGACGTGCGTTTGCCTCGACTACAACCACAGTGGAGTCCCTCATGCTCAAAGCGCGATTTGATCAAAGCCGAAGCCGACAAGCGAAACGTCTGCTGCGATAAAGGCCGTCGGTTCAAGGAAAGCCCTCGGCGTCGGCCAGTCATTGTGTGCAGACGGGTGGCACAAGGCAAAGCGGGACGCCCAACTCGGACAGGGAGACTAAGGTGACCATAAAGTCAGCAAGTGAAAATCGCGACTTACAACTTGAACGGCGTCAACGGTCGACCCGACGTTCTCCTCGATGGCTGGAGACGACGTCGCCCGATGTCGTTTGCCTGCAGGACCCCAAGGCGTCGATAGGCTGACGTAGAAGATGAGCGTCTCATTAGCGTCATCCCAGCAGCGGCTCGTCATCCTCCTGCATGGGATGGCTGGAAGCGGTTCCTCCATTATGCCCATTGCGGGCCCGTGGCGACGGACATTGCCGAATACGCGGTTCGCCGCTCCCGACGCTCCCTTTCCTGGGGCACAGGGTGGACATCAGTGGTTTCGAGTGGATGGACAGGAGTTGCGCCCCGATCATGTCGATTTCGTCCGTGAGGCTTTCGACGAGCTGATCTCGGAAGTGGTAACACGCGAAGGCTTCGAACGCGCGCTTGACCGCGTCGCCTTCGTGAGCGTCTCGCAGGGGTCCCTTATGGCCCTAGACGCGGTGGCCTCCGGCAGGTGGCAGATCGGAGCGCTCGTGTCCTTTGCGGGGTTACTACCACTTCGTCCGGCGGTGATGTCGAATCGTATGCCTATCCTTCTGATCCACGGACAAGACGATTCCAGCATACCAGTCCAGGCCTCGAAGGCGGCCGCCGGGCAGTTGCGGACTGCTGGCTTCGACGTGGAACTTGAAGTTCTGCCAGGGGTTGGCCACACGATAACCCCTGAGGGTGCGGAGATAGCCCTTGCCTTCCTAAGGAAGCAGTTCGCTTAGGACCATCGACCGCGTCCCAGCTCGTCTTATCTCCTGTCTTCATTTTCAAGCGAACAGGTCTGCTGTCTTAGGTGGCCGTCCTCCAAGGCCTCCCACGGCTGTGTACGGCGGCAAGACCATCATGCTTTCCTCGGGGAGGGGCCGCTGGAGCTTCTTCGCCTCCCACCACGGCGCGGTCAGCCAGAGTTCGCACTCTTCTCGCGTCGTCAGCATGACTGGCATTGCCTTCGGATGTATCGGCTTAACGAGCGCATTCGGTCTGGTCGTCAGGAATGCGTAGATGTCATGCTCGCCGTGCCGGGGCGCCTTGATCGGCCCTCTGGCACCCTTCCATCGCGTGTGAATGCCAGCTAACGCAAAGACGGGTTGATCCTCGTTGACGACGAACCAGCGCAGCGACTTCTTGCCCGTGGTCGGATCGGCAACCTGTTCATATTCTGAGAACGCCGTCGCCGGAACCAGGCAGCGGTTGCCTATGCCCAGCCACTGCTGCCAATGCGGTATCCATGTCTTGCGAATATTGGTCACGCCTCTGTCGGGTTTGTCCTCACGATGGATCTCCGGCGTCGGCATGCCCCATGTGCTCATGGCCAGCTCGCGCTCGCCACTGGCGTCGAGGCGGACGATTGGGCCAGGACGGTCGGGGTGTATGTTTAGCGACGGCTCGAGGTTGCCCGCACGGAAGTGGGTAATCGAGATGAGGTCGCGGATGGCCGCCTGGTTGGTGGTAAGGTTGTAGAGGTTACACATCGCGCCATTCTCCCGTTCCCTTCGGAGATAGCTCCGGACGGCCATTGATCAAGCGCGACGCCTCGGCCTCCAGCCGGCGGCTCGACCCCAATTGATGCAGCCGTCAATGCAGAGCTTCTGAGGTCGGCCGGACTATGACCCGGACCGCCGTCTATTCTCTGGAATCCAGAGTGGGTCCTCGGACGGTGAGGCGAGTTGTGCGACCCATGGTCTTTCTGAGAGAGGCGCAGCGAAAGGCAGAGCGAAGGAAACAAATGGCAGCTGTCACGTTGAGCTGAGGTAGTCACAAAAAAAATGGTGTCATATTGACCAACGACGAGAAGCCCGCAGGCGACATAAACGTCTCCAGCTTGAGTGCATTGTCGCCGAGCGCTGACCAAAAAGAACTCTACACGATCGCGTTCGAGCGCTCGCGGACACCCATGGTGATGGCCGATGCTGGCCAGGGGCAAAACCCGATATTATTCGCCAATAAGGCTTTCCTCGAGCTCACGGGTTACGCCTTGTCTGAAGTCGTCGGCAGGGACTGCCGTTTTCTCCAGGGTCCAGCGACATCCAAAAGCGTGACCTCTACTATAGGCGCGTCCATCCGGTCGGGTGTCGAGGTTGCAGCGAATCTGTTGAATTACCGAAAAGACGGCAGCGAATTTTGGAACGAGCTTCACATTAGCCCGATCCGCAATGACGAAGGCGAGATCGCATACTTCTTCGCTTCCCAGATGGATGTCACTGAGTTGCGTCGAGTGGCTGGCCTGGAGGCCTCTGAGCGGCGTCTGCTCAGAGAGGTGGATCACCGCGCGAAAAACGTTCTCGCTGTCGTCAATAGCATTGTTCGCCTGAGCAAGGCGACCGACCCAAGTCGTTATGCAAGCGCGGTCCGTGATCGCATTCAAACGTTGGCGGACGTCCACACCCTGCTCGCCGAGAAGGGATGGGATTCCATTTCACTTGAAGAAATTGTTCGTCAGCAGTTCACGGCATTCGGACCGCATGCGGTCCAGCTTGAGGGACCCGGCATAGGTGTTGAAGCGACTGATGCGCAGCCCCTTGCGCTTGTTCTCCACGAACTGGTTGCAAATGCGACCAGCCACGGCGCGCTAGCCAACGAAGCTGGCAATGTGGAAGTTCACTGGAGAAAGGTTGAGCCAGGTGGTCTTGAAATTGATTGGCGGGAGAGAGGACCCGTCGTTCCTGCCGCCACCAGAGCTGCTGGATTTGGCACAGCCTTAATTGATGCTTTGGTGGAAAAGCAGCTTCGAGGAAGCATCAGCCGCGACTGGAGGACTGAGGGCCTGTCGCTGGTAATCCGTCTGCCCAGCGAGCGACCGCTCGGTACCGCGCCGATTGTGGGGTGAGTGGTCGGGCTGCGATCTTATTTGGAGGGTTTGCGATTGGGCGGATTGAACATCAGCCGCTTATCTCGTAGCACCAAATGGTGTAGAACTCGACACTGCAACGGATGCCTGTCACGACGAAACCCAATTCAGATCCTAAAAAAGACGTTCGTTTTTCTGACGGGCGATATCCAAGCGCTTGTCTGAGATGAGTTAGACGGTTCAGCCTATTCGATCACGAGTGCGAGATCTCGCTCCGACAAGCAGGACAGCAATCGGTCTTGAAATGGAACTGCCTGCGCCAATGTTCATCAATCTCTCCTTTTTGGGGCGAAAGCACAAGGAACTCACAGGCGAAGGAGCCCTTGCGTGACCGTTGGCAAGTATACTATGCCGGTCGATATTGATTTAAATCAAATACATTCGTCAGACTTTTCAAAAACAGACAGTTTAAAGCAGACATTGTAGTTTAAAACTAGATTTTCGTCGCATATTTGCGACAGCGGACAAATACAGTTTTATTCAATACTGAGACAATTAACCTTCGCGGGCCACGCTCAAACTCCCAGGCGCACAATGCGCCAAGACAGAGGAGTGACGGACTGTGCGCATACGATCAATCCAGCTTAAAATTGCCCTGCTCGCGGGCGTCTGCGTCGTTGCGGCAAGCGGCGCGTTGGTAGGGTATAGCATCATATCGGCCGCCAACAGTAAGGCATTCGTGGGTGAACACGTCGATACTCTGACGGAAGACAGCACCAAGAACCATCTCAAGACATTGGCTCTTGCGCAGGCCGCGTTGATCAAGTCGCCGCTCGACATGGCATTCGACTCGGCGCGTAACATGGCCCGGATGTTCGAGATATCGGCGAGCAACGACAATGGAGCAGCGACGCCGGATGGCAAACGCCGTGCTGAATTCAATGCCATCCTTCTCAACGTGCTGAAGGACAATCCACGCTTCAACGGCACGTACAGCGCCTGGGAGCCCAATGCACTTGATGGGCAGGATCAACTCTTTCGCAACAAGCAGGATGCCGGATCGGATGCGACCGGGCGGTTTTTGCCTTACTGGACACGGAGCGCCGATGGCAAATTGGCAGTCCAACCCCTTGTCGAATACGACAGCACAGCGCTTCACCCCAACGGCGTCATGAAAGGTGGATGGTATCTTGGCCCGAAAGGCAGCGGTGACGAAAGCGTCCTGGACCCATTGCCCTATGTCGTTCAGGGCAAGAACGTCTATCTGGCGACGATGTCGGTTCCCATGACCATCGACGGCAAGTTCGTCGGTGTTGCCGGAGCCGATTTCGATCTCACCTTCGTCCAGAAGCTTGCGGAAAATGTAAAGGCATCGATCTACGACGGCAAAGCCGCTGTCGACATTGTCAGCTACAAGGGCCTTGTCGTCGCATCCAGTGATCATCCGGATGCGATCGGCCGCCCGTTTGACCAGATAAGCCCAGCGGCGACGTCGCAACTCCCATCGATACAAGCCGGCCGCGATACCGTCGAGGGAAATGCCGAAACCTTTACGGCTCTGTCACCCATCGTCATCGGCCGGACGAAAACGCCATGGTCCATTATTATTCAAGTCCCGAGATCGGTAGCAATGGCGCAGGCCAAGGCCCTCACATCATCGCTGGCAGACCGTAACCATGCCGACACGCTGTTCCAGATTATCGTCGGCTTCATCATTGCAGCCGGCGGCATCGCGGCGATGTGGTTCGTGGCCCGCAGCATCGCGTCTCCCATCAAGCAAATGACGACCGCCATGGGCCGATTGGCGCAGAGCGATGTCTCCATCGAAGTCCCCGGCCTCGACCGGGTCGACGAAATCGGTGCAATGGCTGCCGCCGTCTCTGTCTTCCGAGAAAACGCGATACAAAAAACAGCAATGGAAGAAGAAGCACTGGCCAATCGCTCGATGAGCGAACGGGAGCGCCTGGAACGTGAAGCGGAAAAGGCACGTGAAGCGGCGGAATCGCAGTTCGTCGTCGATTCCTTGGCAGCCGGGCTCCAGCGGCTGGCTGACGGCGACGTCGCCTATCGGATTTCGACACCCTTCGCCGCCCATCTCGACACGTTGCGTCTCGACTTCAATAACTCGCTGACCAAACTGCATGAGGCGCTACAGGCAGTCATGGAGAATGCTCGCGGCATCGACGGTGGTGCGAATGAAATTCGATCCGCCGCAGATGACCTGGCAAAGCGGACCGAGCAACAGGCGGCCTCCGTCGAGGAAACAGCGGCTGCCCTGGAACAGATCACGACGACGATGCGTGATTCCACGAAGAGGGCGGAAGAGGCAGGCGTTCTTGTCTCGCGCACCAGAATTGGTGCGGAGAAGGCCGGGGAAGTCGTGCGCAACGCGGTGCATGCCATGCATCAGATCGAGAAATCCTCCGGCGAGATCAGCAACATCATTAGCGTCATTGATGAAATCGCCTTCCAGACCAATCTGCTCGCGCTGAATGCGGGCGTGGAAGCCGCGCGCGCTGGAGATGCCGGCAAGGGCTTTGCGGTCGTCGCCCAGGAAGTGCGGGAGCTTGCACAGCGCTCTGCCGCTGCCGCCAAGGAGATCAAAGCGCTCATCATCACATCCGGAGAGCAGGTGCGTACCGGTGTCACCCTCGTTGGGGAAACGGGGAAATCCTTGGAAATCATGGTCGGCGAGGTTCAGAAGATCAACAGTCACGTCAGTGCCATCGTGCAATCGGCGCGCGAGCAGTCGGTCGGTATTCAGGAGATCAACACGGCCGTCAACACGATTGACCAGGGCACGCAGCAGAACGCCGCCATGGTCGAGGAGTCCACGGCTGCCAGTCACAGTCTGGCCAGCGAAGCCGACGCTCTGAACAAGCTGATCTCGCAGTTCAATCTTGGTGGTCATGGGCTGATTCATCAACCGGTGCGGCTGGCTTCGAACAACCCACGCCCGTTAGCGTCGCCCGCAAAAGTGCTCGGACGCAAGATTGCCAATGCGTTCGGCGCGTCTGCGGAACAGTCCTGGAAGGAGTTCTGAGATCACTGCCGCTGGGCATCTCGTTTGCTCAGCGGTGTCCGCCCGCACCAAGCAGCAGCCCCGCATTTTCTATAAGGGTGGCGCGCTGTGCTCATCCCAAGGTGAAGGAAATGCTGAAACATATCGGCGAGGATCAGCTGTGAATCGGAATGTCTACGCGTCGTGTTCATCAACACATCAAAAGGGCTGGATGTCTTCTTTGTGGTCGCGGGGCAGTCCGAACCCGGTGTTCCGGGTCGAGCGGTCAAGACATCCTCGGCGTCGAGTGGTCGGAAGATCCAGATCCTGACCGCCGATAAAATTAAAAGGACATTGTCCTGTGGAAGAGCATATGTGACGGTGTCAGCGGTGGGGCCGTCGTTACGGTCGAGACGGTTCTTCCCATCATTGAGGAAGTCACGGAGTCACTGGATATCAATCCTTCCATTCCGATCCGCATGACCCGGATGAAAACGACAAGATAAGGCGACTTTCGTCCATTCCCTGGCCGTGTCGTCTCTTAGGATCCGCCTGCCGGAGGGCCGGCCACTTTCAATGCGTGGGGCGGTAGCGCCCGGACCTCCCTTCGCAATTTGAGGGCTCTGGTAAAGAGTTTTCGAATTTCTTGCAAAGTATTCCAAGACCTTTTCAGGTCCGACTGCTGGTCGAGGATCGTCGACAAGTGGGGTTAAGCAGCAGCCAATATTGAGGTCGGTAACCGAACAGTGAAAGTCGTCCCCTTCGGGCTACTGGCGGTCGCCAACGTACCGCCAAGCTGTTTTACAAAGGCTTCAACGAACCGGGAGCCGAGACCAGAACCTTCAACCTTCGACGCAAGGCCAGATCCATTATCGCTGACGGTGAGCGTGACTTCGCCGTCTCTCCTGTGAAAACCGAGATTAATTTCGCCCCTACCTTTGGGGAAAGCATGCTTTATTGCATTCGTCGCGAGTTCATTTGCAATCAACCCAATGGCGACAGCGTGGTCAGGTAGAATGCTGAGGGGCTCTGCCGCCGATGTTACGGTAATGTCGGATGATTGTCCCAACAGGCTGGATTGGACACTTGCACTTATACCCTCAAGGTAGGAAGGCATCGGCACCGGCCCAAGACTGCTCGATTGGGCGATTACATCGTAGAGCTGAGCGACCGCTGAAATTCGTGCCTGCATTGCCTGGTAACCTAGAACACAGGGTTCGCCTGCCCGCTTCAGTTCAAAGGCAACGAACGCGGAAATGATCTGAAGACTATTTTTGATCCGGTGCGCCAGCTCGGCTGCCAACATATCTCTGTGACGGTCAAGCAGGACCTCGTCCGTCGCGTCTTCGAACACGACCAGCAACCGTGTCATATGATTGCCTGGACGATATACCTTGCGGGCGTTCACTTTGAAGATACGGCGACCAATTCCGGGAAAATCGTCCTCGAGTAGGAAGCCGTCCATTACTTCTTGGTGAGGAACCACTCGCTCCAATAATTTGCGCAGGGCAAAGGTATCCCACTGTCCCTGACCGAGAGCTTCGAGCTTTCTCCCGACAACTTGGCTTGCGGTGGCATTGAAAAGAGCGAGGAAAGAGCGGCTTGCTGTCACCACGGACATATCGGGCTCGAGGATGACCAATGGGTCCCGGATCGTATCAACGATATTTTGGGCGATGCGCCAGTTTCGCTCTGCCTCGATGTGACTGACCCGCGCCTCTGTCACGTCATCGATTGCCAGCAGCAGAAAATGGGAGCTATCTCCAGAACGAACCAGCTTCTGAGCATTCAGGAGCATCACCTTGCGTCCGATGCCGGTAAATACGTGGTCGACCTCGAACCCTTCGACGGAGTTTTCTGTGGGGAGAACTTCCTCAAGCAGACGCTTCAATGCATCGATATTCCATTGTCCATTTCCCAGATCGTAAAGCTTGCGACCAACCGTGTCCGGTTCGCTCACCTTAAACATCGCATAGAACGCGCGATTGGCTGAAACGACCGTGAGATCGCTGTCGAGGACCAGTAGGCCATCTCGTAGAGTGTCGACAATGTCTTGAGCGGAGATGGCGCTCATCGTGAAGTCCTGCATAATTTCTCTCAGCGTTGAAAAGAAACAACCATATGATGGCGGATTTTGGATACGCGCAAATGACACCTCAGCTTTTTCTCGCTTGGTGGCGGACGCGGCGCACTCTTGAATACGGCCACGAGCGCCAAGCCTGGCTTAAGTGTGCATCTTCACGCAGTGCCGGACCGCCTTTCCCATTTGGCCGGTTCCGGTAAAGGGTTTTCGAACTTCTTGCGAAGGCTTTCCATGACGTCTTCGACTGGAATGCCTGGTCGAGGATCGTCGATCGCCGCCTGGATGACACGTTTCAGCAGCTCGTTGCGCAGATCGACATGGGGTTCCAGATCACGCGCTTCGCCCAGAAGGACGAAGGTAGCCTCGGAAGGATCCACGAAGGCTCCTCGTTCTATCCGGTCGAGGAGCCACACCGCGAGATCGGGCGGGAGGTAAGCCTCAAATATCAAGCCTCCAGCTGCCGCTTGATCGCGAAGGCGCATTGCTTGCTCTACCGCGTAAGCTTTGTCGGCTGGATCGGGCCATTCGGTTGTTTCGCTCATGATGTCATGCTCTCTGTCATGCTTGAAAATATCTATCCACGTCAGTGCAACGTTGGCTTAATCATTGGCAGCATTTTTACGGTGTCGCTGACCATTTTGTGCAGTCTTCGCCAGTCGGGAAGCTCATGCTGGTTCACACTTACCGGCATTCCGGTCAACAGCCAACTGGCACAGGTTATCTCGGAAGTCCTATGCTGCCGGTCCAGCCCGTGCATGGCGAGCACGGTTCGCGCGTCTTGAACATTTGATGCCGGCCGAAAGTAGAATACCCGCACGTGCCGCCGAGCGCCCGCAGAAGGATCGAAGAATTGGAAGCTGCCCTTGCAGCTTCCATCCCCAAATCCTTCGTGATGACCTCTGCGGCTCTAAGGCGTCAGCGCGTCTCCTCCTTCAGGGCCGGACCTTCGCCACCGATTTCCAGATAAGGCGGTTGCCCGCGCAGTCCGGCTGTATCTCCGGCTTCCGCTCAGTCTGGGCATGGTTGAAGACCTGATGGCGGCGCGTGGGATCATCGTCTCGAATCAAACAGTGCGCCGGTCCCAGAGGCCCACGTTCAGGGGTTGTAAGACCCGGCTCAGATCACGCCCAAAGACGAAGAGCCCGTTCCATCCTGTCTGCTGCAAAGGTAACGATGTACGCAACGACCATATAGACGACCACGGCGATCAGGAACGCTTCGAGGTAGTAGAAATTCAAAGCGGCCGTCAGCTGGGACTGCGCGAAGATATCGACAACCTCGATAGCGAAGCCGAGGGACAGCGCCTTCATGATGACCATGATCGAATTGGCAAGATCCGGAATTGCTGCAACGATCACCTGCGGAAACATGACCCGCCGAAACACCTGGGTCTTGCTGTAGCCCAAGGAATAAGCGGCATCAGCCTGGCCGGTGTCGAATGAATTCAACGCACCCTTCACGACCTCGGCCTGGAACGCTGCAACGCAAGCAGTCAGTGCGACGACCAGCGTGACCCAGTTCGGCGTAGCATGGCCATTGTAATTCTGACCTACCAAAGACGCCAAAATCCGGGAGGCTGGTGGGAGGCCATAGTATGCAAGGAAGATCACGATCACCATCGGGACGCCTTTAAAGGCAATCTTATAGGCGACGACGATTTCGCGCAGTACCGGGATCCGTCGATATTCGATCATCGCAAACAGCCCGCCGATGATCGTTGAGCACAGGAAAATCACAAGCGCCATGGCAAGTGTTACGGGAACGGCGCCAAGGATGTCGTAGAGATCAGGCAGCAGGACTTCGGAATCGAACATGTGGACCCTCTCTTCGATCAGACGCTTGGCATCAGTGTGGCTTTGAGCGGCGCGGAATTGGGCGTAAACTTGGCGTTTCGCTTCTCGAAGGAGCGTACGATCAGCCAGGCCGCCAGGCAGAGCGTCGAATAGATTACCGCCAGCACAAGGTAGGTCTCGAACTGGTACTGGTTGTAGTCACGTTCCATGACCAGATGCGCCGTTGCCATCACGTCGGCTGCCCCGATGTACATAACGAGCGCAACGTTGTGGATGAGGTAGATGATGGAGTTGCCGTAGCCGGGGAGGGCTATGTGCATCGCCTGCGGCCCGACGACCCGTGAGAGCTTTTGCAGGAAGCTGTAGCCGAGACTGTCGGCTGCATCATGCTGGCCGCGGTCGACAGCCAGATATGCCGGACGCAGGACCTCCGAAAGATAACCGCCGTGGTAAAGGCTTAGAGCGACCATAGCAACAAACGTGGCCTTATGGACTGACGGAGAACCTGCCTGTCTCAGCCGCAGCGTTCTTCACAAGTAGCTGGGTTCAATTTGTCCAGCTCTGCGCAGCGGGCGGAGTTGGACGCGAAACACTTTTGCCCCTTACTCGTTTCCTTCAAAAACAACGGAAGGAGGCCGCAGATTGCCCAGATATTTTTTCGACCTCCATCGTGTCGACAGCGAGCTTTTCGACGATGAAGGCACAGAGTTTGGAAAGCCTGATGATGCGGTGATAGAGGCTGAGGTAGCTATCCTGGAGTTTTTCGTCGAAAGCTTCAAAATGAGCAAAGAGTTTGATCTTGTGGGTATCCGTATCTGCGACGCCGCCGGCGTTTTGGTTCGAGAGGTTTCGAGCCGGGACATTCTCGCGAACCTAATCTCGCCCGAGGTAATTAGCATTTAAGGCTAAGGAAATTTAGTCGTTGTGTTGGGAGCTGCGGAAAATGCGCGTTGAACCGCCTCGGGTTGGCTAGACGTATCGGCTCGTCACCATCAAATGCTCATACTCACGCTCTGGCACGCCGTAGCAGCCACCTGCGATTTTAAGGATTCTTTCCCGATCGAGAATACGTAGGTGCCCTCGTGTCGCTTTTATCAAGCGATCACCCTCCAGGATTTGAATTGCCTCGGTTACGCCGGTGCGGCGTACCCCGAGCATCATCGCGAGAAATTCGTGTGTCAGCACGAGATTATCGCCATCGGTGCGATCGTGGCACATCAGAGGCCACCGGGCCAGACGCTCTCTGACGGAATAGCCGTGTGCCAAGGCCGACTGGGCGATTTGAATTTTGCATTACTGAACATACCGCAGGAGGAACCAATGAAGGCTCGGCACATCCTCCAATGATCGAAGGAATTTACTTGCGTCCATTTGAAGCGCTGTTCCGCCCGCCAGCATGAGCGCGCCATTTGGCGTATGAAATGAACCCAGAATGACGTGCGCCGCCGTCATGCCCTCCCAGCCAATATGCCCGACCCCGATGCCCTCATGTTCAAGATCTGCGGTCGTTACAATGGAAGCGATGCCACTTTCCAAAAAGTGGACATGTGTGGTCTCCGTGTTTGGCCGCACAATTATATCTCGAAAAGCGAGACCGACCGTCTTGAGATGCGGCCGAATGCGCTCGAAGCCCTCGGCAGGCATCATCTTCAGGAGACGGTTTGTCATTGCATCTTGGGCGAAATCGGACATGGAGGACCTTCCGCAGGGAACAAACTTCCCTCAGCCTCTAATTGCGTCAGCGCGACAGCGGTAATCGCAATAGGGGTGCCGCCATATGCATCTTCTCACCGCCAATAGCGATCCGATTTTCGCAAATCGCAGGTTTTCGTTTACTCCATCGATTGGGAGATCCGCTAATATCAGAGGTGGCTTCAATTTCCATTTGAGAGTGATCCCCAAACCTCCGCAGCCGTTGAGGTCGGAAGCTTTGACTTCAAGACCACGCAAGGCTAGTCCCGGCCAGCCGCTTAGCATTTACTCTATTTTATCACGAACGAGCCGAGCATCACCTACGAGATGGCCAATCTTTTGCGGGCGCGGGCGAGGCTGTTCGGAAACCGCCGCGCAAGTCAAAGTGCAGCAAATCTGCGCACTTACACCATATGTCCGCGCAACTGTGTGTGAAGCGATATACGCGTGTTCGCCGCAATATTGTCGGCTGCAAGATTCACCCATGTTGCCCCGCGCAACCGTTCAGGCCTTGCAAATAATCGGCGCTGTTGCATGTTCGCTCTGACTGGAGGAAATCATGGCCCAGCTTGCGCACCCCGTTCCCGACCCATGCCTGCCCGGGCAGGAGAGTGTCTGGTCTTTCCCAAGGCCAAGCATCGCCCAGCCGGCGCGCAATCACCTGAAAATCATTTACAACGGCCACGTTCTTGCAGAGACCACTGCCGCCGTGCGCACAATTGAAACAAGTCATCCGCCAACCTATTATTTTCCGGCCGCGGACGTCGATCTCTCGTTGCTTCGCGAAAGCAGCAGCAGGTCGATCTGCGAGTGGAAAGGACAGGCACGCTATTTTGATATCGTTTCTGGCGACAGAATAAGCCGGAACGCGGCTTGGGCCTATCCGCATCCCACGACATCCTTTGCCTTGATCAAGGATTTTATTGCCTTTTATCCGCGACCCATGGACCTATGCCTGGTAGATGGCGAGGCCGTCGTGCCACAGGCCGGGATGTTCTACGGCGGATGGATCACTTCAGCCGTGGCCGGCCCGTTTAAAGGCCCCCCTGGGACCGAGCGCTGGTAAATGAGTTCAGATTTCGTCAAGGATTTGGATTTTTGCTATCCACGCATTTCGGGCCGAGACCTTGTATGCTCTGTCGGGCAGCTTCTATCAACCTCGGGATTGAAAGGCAGTCCCTAGAAGAAGCACCTATGTAGCCGCCAGTAAAAGGGCGTTGTCATTTCGAACAGTGCGGCGCAATATGTTGTCTTCCCGTGTCGAAGGTCATGAGCATGAGGGTTTGTATCTACAAGACCGATGAAGCTCCCGACCTTACGATGTTTCTTCGTGAGGGATACGCGATGCCCTGCACAGAAGAGAGCAGCTGGACGCAGTTAAAGACCATCACAAGGGGCGAAGTCAGTGATGAATTTCTGGCACAGATGCAGCGCACCGGTCACTGTGTAGTTAGGCTTAGTCAAGTCTCGTCAAGCGATCGCACCGGTCTGACGCCAAACAAGAACCAGAGGAAGGCTAGCATCTATCATCTGGGCAGCCTTCCATCGTTTTTCCGTAGAATGCTGCATAGCTGACGATTCAACTCCCGTTGCACATGTTCCTGGCTTCTCAGGCCACTTGTCCGAATCTGGTCAAGGCCACTCAATAGGGTATATTTCAGCGGACAAACCTTCCGCGCAGATTACCAGTCTTCGGTGCCGCAATATGTGAAAGCGCTTCGCTCCAGTATTTTTAGCAAGCCTCCAACGATCCCTCATTCCGAAAGGGCAGTTGTGCGCTTCGGCGTTTCGCTGATCTAAGGTAGCCCTTTCATCTTTAATGGGCTTGTTTACCCATGAAATCTGTTTCGGTACGCGTTAGGGCCAACGCCGACGTGCCGCAGAAAGGCACGTCTCATGGTCCCGGTCGTGCCGAAGCCGCACCGCGTCGCGGCTCGCATCACGCTCGCACCACCCTCCAGAAGCCGGCGCGCGTTCTTGACGCGGAACGTCTCGATACTCTGCGCCGGCGTGCGGCCGGTACATTTTTGATAGCGCCGCGAAAAAGACCGAAGGCTCATGGCTGCTTGATCGGCCAGCACGCCTAGCAGGTCGCGGAAATAGCGCCGATTTTTCCGCCGATCCTGGCTAGACGGCTCGAAGACAGGCCGTGATGAGGCTTTTTCAGCGGCCGTTGTCGGCCCATTTTGTCGTCATCCGCCTGGTTCGGCGGATTCCGGGCGCGATTAGGCTGTCGCCAGCAGCTTTGGCAGCCTCACCAGATTATAAGCGGTGGCTGTCAGTGTGAACATCCAGCCGACGCGATCCTTTCCACGATGGCGGGTCTTACGCATTCCGCCGCTGGTCTTGGCCCAAGCGAACACTTCCTCGATACGCTTGCGAATGCGCTGACTGACAGCGTAGCCAGGGTGATGGGTGGTGCGACCGTCGATGGCCGAGCGTCGGTTCGTCGTGTTTTGGGCGACGTGTGGCGTCACCTTTGCGTCCCGCAAGGCAGCAACGAAATCGGCCGTATCGTAGGCTTTGTCTGCAGCCAATGTGATGCGATGACGACCATCCATGCGGCCCACCATATCCAGTGCCGCCTCGCGCTCGGCGGTTCCGGTCGCATGGGTCAGCGTGGCGTCAACAACCAAACCATTGCGGTTTTCCATGGTGACGTGGCCCATGTGGCAAAGCCTGGCCGCCTGGCCACGGGCCTTCTTATAAAGCCTGGCGTCCGGGTCGGTGGTCGATGCGTGGGTTGCGTTGCTGCGCTTCTCGCCGTGGAAATCGCGCTCAGAGTTGCGGCCTTTGGCTTCTGGCGGCTGTTTCTCTTCAGCGCCAGAGCCGCTGCCGTCGGTGTCGCCACCATCTGTGTCGTCCTTGGGCTTGAAGCTCTTCATGCTGGCCCAGGCTTCGATCAAGGTGCCGTCCACCGAGAAGTGGTCGTCTGACAGCAATGCTTTCACCCGCGGCTGGCTCAGCAACGCGGCCAGAAACTTGGCGGCGATATCGCCAGCCAAGAGCCGCTCACGGTTCTTGGTGAACACGGTGACGTCCCAGATCGGCGCGTCCATCGACAAGCCGACGAACCAGCGGAACAGCAGATTGTAGTCCATCTGCTCCATGAGCTGACGCTCCGAGCGGATCGTGTAAAAGGCCTGCAACAACAGAGCGCGCAGCAGCTTCTCCGGCGGGATCGACGGACGGCCGATCGCTGAATACATCGCCTCGAAATCCGGCGACAAAACTTCCAGCGCCTCGTCTACAATCGCGCGGATCGCCCGCAGCGGATGGCTTGTCGGAACCCGGGCTTCGCAGCTCACATAAGAAAACAAACCCGCCGTCTGGATATCATTACCGCGCATGTCCTGCTCCTGCCGACCAATCACTCAGGCATGGAATCATGGCAGTCCGTTCACAGCAAGGGCCTTTTTCCGCATCCTGCTAGAGACAGATTATGGTCGAGACATTTGGTCATGCTGTCTCACCCCGACGTCGACGTCTGTGCAGCAGCTAACCTTCCGCGCAGTGAGAATGATCGCTGGCACTCCCAGTCAGAGAGTGCTACGCCCTTTTCAAGGGGCAGCCATTTGGCGACGATCCCGGTGAAGGAATCCAAAAATGGCTGATACGAATTTTCGTCCGCTGCACGACCGCGTCGTTGTGCGCCGTGTTGAGGCTGAAGCCAAGACAAAGGGCGGCATCATCATTCCTGACACCGCCATGGAAAAGCCGCAGGAAGGCGAAATCGTCGCTGTCGGCAGCGGCACGCGCGACGATAAGGGCATGCTCATTGCGCTCGACGTCAAGTCCGGCGACCGCATTCTGTTCGGCAAGTGGTCCGGCACCGAAGTTAAGCTCAACGGCGAAGACCTTCTCATCATGAAGGAAGCCGACATCATGGGCGTCATCGGCTGATCTGAGCCGCTTTCTTTTTTCATTTCCTTTTCAAAGACCATTGAGCGATACGCTCGGGAGTTTCTTCCTATGGCTGCTAAACAAATTAAATTCGGTCGCGACGCACGCGAAAAAATGCTGCGCGGCGTCGACATCCTCGCTGACACAGTAAAGGTCACGCTCGGTCCTAAGGGCCGCAACGTCATCATCGACAAATCCTATGGTTCACCGCGCATCACTAAGGATGGCGTAACGGTTGCCAAGGAAATCGAACTCGAAGACAAGTTCGAAAACATGGGCGCCCAGATGGTCCGCGAAGTTGCTTCGAAGACCAACGACATCGCCGGCGACGGCACGACGACTGCAACCGTTCTGGCCCAGGCCATCGTCCGCGAAGGCGGCAAGGCTGTTGCTGCCGGCATGAACCCGATGGACCTGAAGCGCGGCATCGATCTCGCCGTTGCCGAAGTCGTCAAGGACATCGTATCCAAGGCAAAGAAGATCAGCACTTCGGACGAAGTGGCCCAGGTCGGCACGATCTCTGCCAACGGCGAAAAGGAAATCGGCCAGTACATCGCTGAAGCGATGCAGAAGGTCGGCAATGAAGGCGTCATCACGGTTGAAGAAGCCAAGACCGCCGAAACTGAACTCGAAGTCGTCGAAGGCATGCAGTTCGACCGCGGCTACCTCTCGCCTTACTTCGTGACCAACCCTGAAAAGATGGTTGCCGAACTGGAAGACGCTTACATTCTCCTCCACGAGAAGAAGCTCTCCAACCTGCAGGCAATGCTGCCTGTTCTCGAAGCTGTCGTTCAGACCGGCAAGCCGCTCCTCATCATCTCTGAAGACGTCGAAGGCGAAGCTCTTGCAACGCTCGTCGTCAACAAGCTGCGCGGCGGCCTGAAGATTGCTGCTGTCAAGGCTCCTGGCTTCGGCGATCGCCGCAAGGCAATGCTCGAAGACATCGCCATCCTGACGGGCGGCACTGTGATCTCCGAAGACATCGGCATCAAGCTCGAGTCGGTTACGCTCGAAATGCTCGGCCGCGCCAAGAAGATCTCGATCACCAAGGAAAACACGACGATCGTCGACGGTTCGGGCCAGAAGTCCGACATCGAAGGCCGCGTCGCGCAGATCAAGGCCCAGATCGAAGAAACCACGTCTGATTACGACCGCGAAAAGCTGCAGGAACGTCTTGCCAAGCTCGCTGGCGGCGTTGCCGTCATCCGCGTTGGCGGTGCGACCGAAGTTGAAGTCAAGGAAAAGAAGGACCGTATCGACGACGCGCTGAACGCAACGCGCGCTGCCGTACAGGAAGGCATCGTCCCCGGCGGCGGTACCGCACTTCTGCGCGCATCTGTCGTCCTCAACATCAAGGGCGCCAACGACGACCAGACGGCCGGCATCAACATCATCCGCAAGGCTCTGCAGTCGCTGGTTCGCCAGATCGCAGAAAATGCTGGTGACGAAGGCTCGATCATCGTTGGCAAGATCCTCGAAAGCAACACCGACAACTACGGCTACAACGCCCAGACCGGCGAATATGGCGACATGATCGCCATGGGTATCGTCGACCCGGTCAAGGTTGTCCGTACGGCTCTGCAGAACGCAGCCTCGGTTGCCTCGCTGCTGATCACCACCGAAGCCATGATTGCTGAAGCACCGAAGAAGGATTCTGCCAGCGGCAGCATGCCAGATATGGGCGGAATGATGTAATCATTCGATCGGTTAGATAGTGGGACCCCAAGGGAGAGACATGGAGACATGCTCTCTCCCTTTATTTTGAGCGATACAGGTCGATGTGTGAGACGCCGCTGAATAGCCAAGCCTGTTGAAACGGGAGAAGTGAGATTGCACTGCGTGCCCCTTCGACATGCTCAGAAGGTTTAAACCCGCAACCGGGCGAACCCAGATCAATTCGGATGTCATAATGGCGGGGTCCATCGCGCCCCTGACGCTCGAAATCACGCGAGTCAGATCACTCGCCGATGTACTTGGCCTGGAATGCCTCGGCGGGCGCCGAGAGAAGGCCACCAAGATTACAAGCGTTAACAGTCGTGAATATCAAGGCGCGACCTGATCGGGGGATTTAACCGCCACTCCGAACGACAAGAAGTGTTTCAAGTTCTTAGTGATGATCGTCAAATTATGAACGTTTGCAGTGCCAGCAATGATTGCGTCTGCAGCGCCAGGCCCATATCCTGCGGATATGGCTTTTGCTTCCAACCTGCCGGACTCAAGTGCGACATCATTGTCGATAGGCAGTATGTGATCGCCGTTTCCAGCGATTAGCCCCAGCAGCCAGCTTCTTATCCCCGCCGCCTTCGCTGTCGCGCCTTTCGCCTCTAACAGCCGAATGCCTTTTTCGATCTCGTGAATTGTCATTGCGGACATATAAATAGCGTCTAGCTGGTCTTGCTCATCAGCCCACTTTGAAAAGCTCTCGGACGCGTCGGCATTATATGGCGAAAACAGTGAGATGGCGTTTGTATCGAGGAGGAACCTCACAGGTCAACGTCACGCGAGGGGGTTGGATTGCGAGCGAACACGTCCTCGTCGAGATCGACCGGAAATGTTTTCAGGTATTGAACGAGACTAGGGCGCGCCTTCCGGAGCGCCTTTTTTGCCGCCTCAGCGGCTCTCACGCTGACGAGGACCGCGGCGGCGCGCCCATGCCGCGTAATTGTCACGAACTCGCCGCCAGCAGCTTGGTCAATTTGATGCGAGAAAGACGCTTTCGCGTCCTTTAAACTAACCGTCGACACTATGGCTTCCTCTAAATCGGGTCACAAGTGACCTATTTACTCATCGGACCGCATAAAATCAAGATGGTAGTGGACGAGGCAACTGGGGTACTGCACTGCGAACACGAGAGATCGGGCGTTCAGGCCGAAGGTTCTATCGAAATGATCTTCGGAAATGTCTCCAAGGGGTGCGTATTCCGATAGGCCTGCATTGGCGACGAGCACGTCGATCCGGCCTCGGAAAGACCGGATTTGCTCAAAGACGCGCTGAAGATCGGCGTCGTTGCTGGCGTTTGCCTGGATCGTGGTGATGCTAGCTATTCCGCCTGGGTCTGGTTCGCTTTCCGCGCCCTTGCGGCTGGTCGCGTAGACTTGTGCTCCCTCTCTGGCGAACCTCTCAGAAACGGCTCCGCCGATGCCACCGACACCGCCCGCAACCAGCACCGAAGATGATCTGCAAAGGATGCCTAATGGTGATTACCAGAGCGTGCGCAATGCGCGATCGATGAGCAGGGGCCGGTAGTCGGGAGAAAGCCAAAATTGAACTGCTAGCCCAAGATGCCCTCCCATCAAGCTCGTCTCCCAATTTTTCTTGACGACAGTGATCTAACATGATTGCTTATTGCCTGCAAAAGTCATTATTTGAAACTGTTTCTAGAAGGCAGCCATGCCCATTTCGAACTCACCGGTGATCCTTCTCAACGCCCTTGACGACGTAGGCGTGGCGCGTGCCATGGTGAGGGCTGGCGCAGCGACTGGCATTGACGGCCTTGTCGCAGCAGATCAGATCCCGCGTGGTCACAAGATCGCAGTACGTGACATCCCGGCCGGTCAAGAAATCCGAAAGTTCGGCCAGTCGATAGGGATTGCGACGCAATTCATTCCAGCCGGCGGTCATGTGCACCTCCACAATCTTGCCGTCATCGAATCCGAGCATCAGCACCAGTTCAGCGTCGATATCGAGGAAAGGGGCATGCTGCCCGAGACGGCGCGCCGCACGTTCTCGGGCTTTGATCGTGGCGTAGGCGGCATCGGCACACGCAACTTCATCGGCATCATCACAACGGTGAACTGTTCTGCTACGGTTTCCAAGGCGATTGCAGAGCACTTCAACCGGACTGGTGGGCTTGAAGGTTACGACAATGTCGATGGTGTCGTTGCGCTAACCCATGGCGGCGGCTGTGCGATCAATACCAAGGCAGAAGGCTACCTCATGCTGATCCGCACTCTGCAAGGTTATGCGCGGCACCCCAATTTCGGCGGAATCCTGATGATCGGACTTGGCTGCGAAACCAACCAGATCGGCCCGATCCTCGAACACTTCAAGCTGGAGGAAGGCAAGCGCTTGCGCACCATGACGATCCAGCACCTCGGCGGCACACGCAAGACGATCGCGGCGGCCAGCGAGATGATACACGACATGCTGCCGGAGGTGAACGCTGCGAAACGCACGCAACAACCCCTTTCCGGCCTGAAAGTGGCGCTGGAATGCGGTGGTTCTGACGGTTATTCCGGCATTTCCGCAAACCCGGCGCTGGGGTACGCATCCGACCTAATCGTGCGCAATGGCGGCACTTCGGTCCTCGCTGAAACGCCGGAAATCTATGGCGCCGAGCATCTGCTGACCAGTCGTGCTGCAACCCCGGCCGTCGCAGAAAAGCTGCTGTCGCGGATTGATTGGTGGCGTGATTACACAAAGCGAAACGGCGCTGAACTCAACAATAATCCATCGCACGGCAACAAACTGGGCGGATTGACAACAATCCTCGAAAAGTCATTGGGCGCCGTTGCTAAGGGCGGCACCATGCCGTTGAAGGCCGTCTACGAGTATGCCGAAATCGTCACTGAACCCGGCTTAGTCTTCATGGATACGCCCGGATACGATCCCGTCGCGGTAACGGGCCAGGTGGCCGGCGGCTGCAATGTCATTTGTTTCACGACCGGCCGCGGTTCCGTCTCCGGCTTCAAGCCTGCTCCCTGCATCAAGATTGCCACCAACAGCGAAATGTATGAACATATGCAGGAGGATATGGATATCAACTGCGGTGGCATTGTTACCGGCGAGGATACGATTGAGGCTGCGGGAGAGCGGATATTCGAAGACATCATTGCCGTCGCATCGGGCAAGAAGACACGGAGCGAAATCTACGATTACGGCGACAACGAATTTGTTCCGTGGCAGGTCGGCGCGGTGACCTGACCAGCGAATAGATCAAACGATGAAGCTGCAATCGTCCGGCTGACAAGTTTGCCGCACGGTCGCGGCTCGCTCGACAACCTTAGATTTGGACCCGTGGATATGGCTGCGCATGGCCAGCATCAGCCCATCCTTGTCGCGACGGCGCATCATGCGGAAAACGGTGATATGCTCGGCCAGAAAGGGTTCGTATTCTGGCATCTCCATCTGGATACCGAGCACGTGCTTGCTCAGCGTGAGAATGCAGTGGGTGCGCTGCAGGATACTGAGAAGCTCCTTGTTCGGGCAGGGCTGGATGCTGCGAACATGCAAATCCAGTTCAAGATCATACATAATCGCGGACGAAACATTGGGATAGGTCTCGAGCGTCTGCGAAAGGCGCGTTAGCATCCTGTCGATATGATCGTCCGGCACCGCATCCATGGCGCGTGCAAGCGCCAATGGCTCGACTTGCTCGCGGACTTCGTAAAGATCGGTGATGCGGCGGCTGTCCAGGGGAACAATAGACCAACGGAAGCTGTCATCCTTTTCCGTGATACCCAGGGTTTCCAGTTTGAGAAGCACATCTCGAGCGACGGTGCGACCGACCCCGTAGCAACGGGCCAGCTCCAACTCGTTGATACGAAAACGCCCGAAAAAAGATCGGTGGACAACGATTCGCTCCACATCCTCGTAAAGTGCCTGCCACGCAAACAAAGGCCTGTCCTGCGCATCAACGAGGTGTCCGAGGCTTTCCGAGATATTGACGCGCTTTATCTTGGTTCCAGCCGGGCCGACGACAAAACCGCGGCCTTCGAAGCGGTTAATCAGGCCATCTGCTGCAAGGAGCCTTAGAGCTTGGCGGACAGGAGCTCGGCTGCTGCCCAGAAGTTCGGCGAGAGGGCCTTCCAGCAAGACGGTACCAGTGGAGACGCGTCCGCCTAAGATGTCATCTTTCAATTGGTTGTAAAGTTCCTCGTAAAGGCTCCGCTTGCGCATGGCGTTGACGGGTTCAAGATCTGAAACGGTCATTCCGGCCGAGATCCTCCTTCCCTCGTTCTTTTAACGTCAGATGAAAAGACGGCAAATACTCGAGATCGACAGAGCGATAATCAATGAGAATTTTTAGCAGTCTACGCATTTCTTCCAAGAGGAGCAATAAATTCCAAATTGTTAGATCAAGGAACCGATAACAGCGGCGAAGTAAGAAGACCGCCGAGAGTCCAGTGGTAGACAAGGCGTGTGAGTTTTCCGGCATCAGACTTCAAAAAACACCTGCTCACTATTTGATGTCCAGTCCTGATCAACGCCCGCCGAGCGCCGCCAGATGCAGATCGCCGGATCGAAAACGCTCAGCGCATTCCTGAGGACGAGCGCGGAGCTGATGCTTGCGACGTTTCGGGATATCCGGGCGGAGGGTGCGGCTGACGGTGTGGAGTTTGACGTCGATGCGCGTCGTGTCGATCGTATCCGCCAGCGACGCCTTTGCCTGCCGCAGGTCGTTCTGCTCCTGTAGAGATTCGACTTCGGCGATCAGATCTCCTTCCTTGACTTCTTCTCCAAGCGAGGCGTGGACGGCCTATAATTACCCCGTGACCTGTGCACCAACCTTTGCCGATCGGGACGGTTCCAGAATGCCGTTGGCGTTGACTGTTTCGGTAAGCGCTCCAGGAGAGCACCAACTCTGACAGCTCGATTGACATCCCGATCGCTGAAGACCATTTGATTAGCAATGCATGAGTCTCTGGACGCAGTTCCTTCACCACAAGGCCGCCGCACGGATTATCGAGGCGGCGCAAGTCTCATTCGATTGAATAGACGTAAATTAATTCACGCGAGGCATGTGAAAACTCTCACTTCTTAAAGTGGAGTTTAATGTAAGATTTATAATGTTTGCGTCGCGTCAGGTTGGTGATCCTTGCGCGTTTCGCGCGGGGAAAGCAACAATCATGAGATTGGCTGCCTGCAGATTAGGATTGGATAGGATAGGATAGGATGTCTATGGCTACGAGACGATACCAATCTGTTTTGAACATCCAGGAGGCCGCCGCGCTTCTCGATGCTATGGCGAACGCCAACAGACTCCATATTCTCGATATACTTTGCCGAACCGAGATGTCTGTGGGGCATCTCGCCAAAACCATCGGCCTCAGCCAGTCTGTTCTGTCACAACATCTCGCAAAGCTTCGGAGCGCCAATCTCGTCCAGAGGCGCCGTGATGCGCGAAATGTCTATTACTCATGCAATTCTGAGCCGGTCTTAAAAATTCTCGACATACTTGCCGAGGTCTTCGACGACGACATTAACGAAGCTCGCCGCATCGCCTAAGAGGCTGCGGACCCTGAAGCAGTTCGACGCCGAACTGACGAGCCTTGGTTATGAAGGCCAGTACAATCCAGTGCAGCGTTCGCTTGCAAGTGGAGCGCCGCTTTGCAGATCGAGCTGCAGGCGATTGGCTGGAACGTTCGCGCCTGGCGAAGCATTTCAGTTCGTTTTGTCGGAGGACTGGGCGATCATTGGAAGCGAGCGAACAGAGCTGCAGGTGGCGCATGCCAACCTTGGCTATTCCAGAGCGTTGGTCGCCCGGTCATATCCCGTGCAAACGCACGAGATGCTGTTCGTTGCGCACGCTAGCTCAGGATTTCTACGCGTTCATGCATTAAAAGTTCTTGAACACCAAACATGGAAAACCGGCGCGCTCCACAATTTTGCAGGCGTCTTCCGCATCTCTACGCTGCGTCCTTCCTATTCGAGCAGAATAGCGCGGTTTATATCCAAAATCCCGATCTATCTTGCGCAGAATCAAAGGTGCCTCCGTGTTTAAAGGGGCCGGCAACCTGGCAGAGATCCGTGTAAATAACGCCCGCGCAGTCACACTATTTGGTGCTGCTGCCAATTGTGCTCCCCACGGCATCCAAACACCTTCAGATTGATCTGCTGGCTCCACGAGACGTCGTGTGGCAGCAAGCGCGACGCAGGCATCCATGAACGCGCGGTGTTCGTCAAGTGGCGGAAGGATCAGGTCGCTCGGCGAGCGCCTCCACTCGTCTGCGGTGTGCCCCGTGATCCCAAAAACATAGTTCCTGGATTCCAACGGTAAGCCTCCGACAAGCAGGAATGTCGAAACACGCTGCTCTCCAGCATTATAGGCTGCAGCTGCGAGTCCAAGATTACCGAAGCGGGTCCGAAGCTTCATCAAATATTGGGATGAAGCCCGGAGGGCCTCCAACACATCAAAGCTGTCCTTCAGACCACGAAGCGCTGCGGTAGCCGGCATGAACTGCGCTATGCCCTGAGCACCCTTTGGGCTGATTGCTTCCGCCCTAAAACGGCTTTCGCGCCATATTAGACGTGCAAAGAAGTCAGGCGGTAGCTGGCTTCTCGTCGCAAAGGTTTCCATCGCGCTGCAAATGTCGCGGTTCAAGCTTCCGGCATGAATGCAAAGTACCCGACCTGGGGCGTCAACCATCGAATAAAGACAAGCCGGGCTAGCTCTACCTCCCCACGCAGCGACTGTAGATAACTGAATGAAAAGGCAGATGGTAAGGGTTACGAGACCGGCTGGGGCGATGCACCTTATCAAGGGAAGCTCCCCGAACCTTGCACCGCTTTTCGAAGGTGGATCTGCGGTTGAAACCTAGGCCTTATCTCACTGCCACAGTCGACGCATTCGCGAAATAATGCAAAGGGAAAATACGACGTAAGCGTCTAGAAGGCTCTCACCGCGCTAGCTTTTTCTTTCCCTAAATGGGACAACGGAACTCGCGCTTGACGCCTGTCAGTCTGATAGATGACTGGTTCTATGGGGCTTCCTGAAGGGCAGAACATTGCTCTCCTCGAAGTCGTCAACCAATGGTGCCAGTCTCGGCGCAAAAACCGCTAGCAGAACAAACATCGACGACGCTGCGGCGGGAATACAAAGTAGTGCGATCATCGCTAACCCTAAAAGTGTTCTACAACACGGAAGAGCAGACCGTACGTCTTGAACCTTGCGCCAAGCCGCACGAGGAGACATCTTGTGCGATGTCTGCTCGATCGACGTCCCATAAAAGGCGACGGCATTGAAAATGCCAACAGTATGAGATCTGGCATGCCCCTCGTGCAGAACGAAACTCCATCTCGCTACGTCCTCCAAGAGCTGCGAGAGTAAGCACCTATTGCGGCCCACAGAGATCGCGTCGTTCTGCGCGGCGCGCGGACACCGTCCCTGTCAGAGATTGGCCGACCACCCGCCGCTCGCATCATCTGGCAAAAGCAAATATTTCCGATAGAAGAGAGTATTGGGTTTCGATGGGGTGGCTGGAAGATATCTCGGCCAGAAAACAGGCATCACTTGACATTTCGCAATATTTTTGGAGTAAAGTTATTCCGGTATGGTTGACTCCATGAGTAATTAATCTTACCCGATTAAAATAATGACACTGACATGCTTATGTGTAGCCAAAACTAGTTCCCAGTGAACGCGGCTAAAAATGTCTGAAAAGCTATCCATCTGTTTTTATGCAGGAATGTGTTGTGGATGAATTGACGCAGGAGTTGTATATCGCGTCGCGCAAATTGCAGGAAAGCCCAGTGGCAATCCGGGTTTTTGCGTTTACACAGGGAGCCACCAGTTGGGACGCATTCGCTCAAAGATGCGAAGCGTCTTTCCGTTGCGCCTTTCATGCATCCCGGATGTGGCAGATTGACTACAACCCGTTGATGAGACTGGTGCGGCTGGACATTATATTGTGTACCGCCGATGATCAGGTGAAAATCGGTCAATGTGCGGTCGGAATTCGTAAGAGCGACCATGTGTTCTGCGATGCCATTCAGGTGCTCCCGGACTATCGGCATCTTTGGTCGTTGTCGATGCGGGCGGTGCTTAGCCATCTGGGAGATGGATACTATCGCTATGGATCTGACTGGTGTCTGGATAAATGCCGATCTGCGGAGCTCCACGCGCTCCCTGGAGTGTCCGTCATATCGACAGCGGCAGTCGATATGATTGCGATTGATTTCAAGCGGTGGGAGAGTTTTGATGCTTTTTACAAGGAGGTCAGCAAAAATGCCCGGCGAAATGTCCAGAAAGCCGAACGGTCCTATCCAGGCCTTGATTTTGCAATCCGCCGCCAATGGCAGATTTTCTGGGACCTCGTTCCACTTGAGCTTTCTAGGCTTCGCCTTTTTAAAAAAAAGCGTATTTTGACGTCACGAGCAAGCCTGGTCATTCGGTCGTTGAGCCGGGTCCTTACCACCTCAAAGTTTAGCTTCACCGCCCGGAACGTCAGCGGTGACAAGACGCTGGCTCGCTTTATGGGCATTACGTTTGGACCGATCATGTTCTTCATGGAGGCCGCAGCGGCAGAGGATCACGGCGGTGGTGCCGCGTCGCACCTTCTAAAGTGCATGATAGAAACAGCTTACATGCAGACGACTGGTCGCGGCATGTTCGTGTTTGGACCTGACAATCACGAAAACGATGCGGACCCCGTGTGGCAGGGACTTGCGCGTTCGAGGCTGCAATGGCAAGCCAAGTCGTATCCGATCTCGGTCGTTCAGTGTCTGTTCAAGAATGGCGTTACGGATGCGGGGTTGAGTGAAGGGCGGCAATCAGATTCTTTGTATTTTGCGACAAAAACGGAGATATTGAATTGGCCTGGACACCCTTCACCCTGCGTCATCATGACAGAGGCCGCATGCGGTAAGGCTTGCTGGTTATCTGCTTTCCTTCGTGGATTATAAGAAGGTATACAAAATCACTACCTTAAGCTTATATCTTGCAAGGGAGTAGCAATTGAAAGATTGCCGACGGTGCTGCCCTCAGAATGGTGCCGGATTACTAGGGGGGTATCGGAAAATGCGCATTCTTCATTTGGCCAATCATTGTCATCATGGACATGGAAACGTTCACCTTGCTGTTGATCTAGCCTGCATTCAGGCGGCGAGTGGTGACTTTGTGGGCTACGCAAGCCATGGGGGCGAGTACGAACAGGGTCTAAGCGCGATGGGGGCGCATCATATTAAACTTATGCAGCGCGGCAAAAATCCATTTAAATTGGCGGCTTCGCTTGTTTCTCTTTCGCTTCTGGTAAGGCGGAGTAAGTATGACATTGTCCATGCGCACATGATGGCCGGCGCGATCTTTGGTTATTTCGCGACTAGATTTTCAAACGCTAGGCTGGTCACGACCGTTCACAATTCCTTCGACAAACATTCGTCGATCATGAAACTTGGCGATAGGATCGTTGCGGTCAGCAATTCAGATACGGCCCGCCTTCGTGAAATGGGCTTCAAGAAAAGTAAGGTTGATGTGGTACTAAACGCAACACTGGGCGGCTTCAGGACAAGCCTTCTACCGGATAAGGCCGTATTCGAAAAACCGCCAGGAATACTGATAACGACGGTATGCGGCCTTCATGCGCGAAAAGGTGTGAACTTTCTAATCAGCGCTTTCGCTGTGTTGGCGGCGAAATATGACATCACACTTTGCGTTGTGGGCGATGGTCCCGACAAAGACGAGTTAGAAAGGCAAGCTGAAAATCTTGGGCTAAGCGGTCGCGTTAGATTTTTGGGTCAGATCAACAATCCAACCACCGTGCTAGCTAAAACGGATATATTTGTGCTGGCGTCCCTTGCTGAACCATTAGGGCTCGTAAATATCGAAGCCCGTAGCGCTGGATGCGCAATCGTTGCGACAGAGGTCGGAGGTATTCCCGAAGCTCTCGATGAAGGGCGGGCCGGGTTTCTGGTTCGGCCAGGCGATCCAAAAGATCTGACGGAAAAATTGGAAATCCTTTTGAGAGACCCTGAGTTGCTGTCGCAGATGAAAGGGCGCGCCTCATCGAATTTGGATCGGTTTTCCATAACCAACCTATATTTAAACTATAGCGCGGTCTATGGCAGAGCCCGCACGCGCTCAACAGGTTCTTTGGGCACTTTGCGATAACAATATGAGGCTTCGAGAAAGCAGCATAGCCATCGTCCCGATCACTCAAACCTCCACCGAGGTGGTCGATGCTGCCGGGATGGCGATGGATCTCTGCGTTACCGCTCATGATCGCGACGGATGCACCCTCCTGCGCCCCAGCCCAATCTTGAATAGACACGCACTTCTCGGTCGAGAGCCAAGCCCAGGAAAATGCCCGATGGCTGCAAAGCTCGCCTGAAGATGGGCTGCGTCGACAACCGTCGAACTGCCGAGCGTTGTGAAGGAGCGCGCTCGCAAACTGCACCCGGCAACGGAATTAAATTCTGTAAAAGTGCATTACCAAGTCTACTCTATAGCGATTTAAACCGACTTTGCATTCCCGCCAATGGAATAAAACAAGTAAGCGCCCCTGAGGTACAGGGGCCCCAAAAAAGCAAGCTTCCAGCTAGGCCATAAAAATACAAACTGAAATAAAGGAAAAAGAAGGTACAGGATGCAATACACGTTCTCATTATGATCGCGCCAGGGTCTCCACCACACCTGCTAATGAGGTCGTCAGTCTGCATCTCTGAGTAATTGTGCATTTTCATAAGGCTGTCTATTCTGCGTTGCTTGGGATTTCTGTCTTGAATGCTCAACTTTCCGCAATTGCAGGACTTACGCTTCTAAATGAATTGGTGGAGTTCGCCATTTCATCAGATAAGCGTTTATAGTTGGGTTTGTGACCGCTATCGCTGCTCTATCCGAACAACAAAAGCGCAACGTAAGCTTCCTTTTACGATTATTCCTGTCCATCGTGTAGACTAATATACGAGGGAGAGTGAATTATGTCTATTTTAATCGGAAATTAAGATTGAAATATTAAAACTGTGCGATAGTGTGATCTCCAACGTTGTGCCAATATTATTCGGTCGGAGGTTTGCGTGGCTCCTGTATTGGCACCCACATTGGCGGTAGTGCGCTGCGGAGACCAAAGTCTTCATGGCAGTTGGTGCGGAGAAGGACGGCAGTTCGATGTGGCGGTAAGTTACTTCGGATCGGACGAAACAAAGCTATTTCCTGAAGCAAATTACGTGCATCGCGGCAAGGGCGGGAAGTGGGACGGGATCTATGGCTTTTTTAAAGAGCATCCTGAGACGCTGACAAATTATGAGTACTTCTGGTTTCCAGACGACGATATCAGGGCCACGACCAGTGATGTAAATAGACTGTTCGCTGCGGGTCGGAGTCATGGCCTCTTGGTGTATCAGCCGTCTTTGGATCGCAATTCCTATTATTCTCATCTGATCACGCTTCAGCATCCGAGCTTTGACCTGCGGTATAGCAACTTCGTTGAGATTATGGTGCCGGTGCTCAGTCGAGCGATTTTGGCAGAGACCCTGGAAAGTCTAAAGGATTCCAAGAGCGGTTTCGGAATGGATTTCGTTTGGCCAAAACTGGCGGTTGAACTCAGCGGAAAGCTCGAATCTGTTGCTATTCTTGACAGCGTGACCGTCTGCCATACACGTCCTGTTGGCGGAAAGTTGCACCAGCTCATCAAAAAGGTCGGGGGCAACACCGCAAACGATGATCTGGTCTCCACCCTCGGGCGGACACGCATGAAGCGTGACTCGTTGATCAATGGCGTCGCCGTGCCTCGCATACGTGTCTTATCTGGTGTGGATATCAGCGGAGTTCATCTGTCTGGTCCACGACTTTCGATGCGAATTGCGGGCGATCTCATCGGACGGTACCGCAACGCGGTCCAACCCGTCTATCTGACGGCAGCCGTCAGGCACGCGTTGAAGTCGCTTACCTTGCCGATCGCCGCGCCAGGTCAGCCGATGGCATCTGAACCGTCATGATGCGCAAATGGTCAAGGAAAGACCGAGCTTCTGACGCTGTAACAGTCCTCGACACCTTCGGCGGTTATCGTGGCGTGGCTTCACTGAAAAGGACAGGCAATGGCCATAATCCGTCCTAGCAGATCGATAACCCTGAGCACTGCCGTCTTTGAACAAAATGATCCAGTTTTGGTAGGGGCCACGCACCCCGGTGAGATCGTCATTTATTGCGGTTCCTATAGAGAACTATGGCGATCTGTGATTGTGTGCGCGGTGCTCGTCGCCTTTTACACAGCCAATATTTCGGCTCAGCAGCGTGGTTTTTTTCGCGAGAGCGATATGCTAAACCATTGGGTGACAGGTCTATTTTGTGTGTTCCTCAGCATCCTGGGGTGGTCTGTGGGCAAACGAAATCCGTGGAAGCCACTCTTCACAGTGAGGACCGACGGTATCGTCTACCACCGTTTCTCCGGTCAGATTATTTATTGGTCGTCAATCAAGCAGGTCACGCTGCGCGCAGCAGGGGTCGCCTCACAGGCCTCCATGATCGACATCCTCATTAAAGATGAGGCTGACCCGATCCTTGTGCGAAGAGCGACTGTGAAAAGCGCGTTGTTTTCTCATGTGCCGGGAAAGCCGAATATAAGTATTCCAGACCAGCCGATAGGTGGTTTGCCTTGCACGGATTTGAAAAGCGTGTTGCTTCGGGCACACTATCAGCATTCGCATCCACAGGTCGACGCCACCAATGTCGTATCGCTTTGCGCGTTTCGATCGAAGAAAAGCCAACTGAAATCTCTGCCGGAGTAAGCCACGTGTCCATCATCGTTCGAGTTGCATTTCGTTTCTGTTCACATCGTGGTCCGCTGCGACGTCTCGATCATGGCATAGGTGCTCAGCGACAGCGTGGCCATCGTGGTTAGTTTGTGTGCCTGGAGTGAGATCAATGATCGTCGACGGCAAGCCGCGTTTTAGTGTCATTATTACCTGCTACAACTATAAAGATTATGTGGCCATTGCTATCGAGAGTGTCCTCAATCAGCCGATTGCTGATTTTGAGCTCATTGTGGTCAATGACGGATCGACCGACACATCGTGGAGTGTCATCAGCCGCTATTCAGACAGAATAATAGGAATTAATACCGAAAACCGCGGCTTTATTTCCGCGTGCCTGACCGGTCTCGCGGCGTCCCGAGGTCAATACGTCCTCTTCCTTGATGCCGACGATATCTTGGACGAAAAAGCTCTTCTGACTGTGTCCCCTTATCTGGAGCCCGATGTCACGAAAATTCAGTACATGCTGCAGCCCATAGATGCACAGGGACAAGAGATAGGGGACGCCTTCCCGCGTTTGACTCCCGATTACGACAATCAAAAGATGATCGAGAGTATCAATCGTCACGGATATTATCCTACGCCGCCAACCTCGGGCAATATTTACCGTCGCGATGTGTACCTGACGATTGGCGCCATCGACTACGATTTCGGAATTGATGGCATTGCTTATTTAGCAGCCCCTTTCAAGGGCCGGGTGGTGCACATTGATCAAGCTCTGGGAAAATACAGGATCCACAATAACAATATGTCTGGGTTTGGTTCAAGTTCTCACCTCGGGATGGAGAAGACGATGCGGGTATTTCGATTGCGCCTTGCACATCTTGAAAGGCTGAGCAGGGACGGAAAACTCTTGGACGGCGCGATGTTTGAGATGAAGCCTGATTATTTGTATCTGGTGGAGCATGAGGTTTTTGCGCAAATCCTCAAGGGACAACGTATCGATCTCCCCCTAATTCGTCGGTATTGTCAGCAGATTGCGCAATCATTTTCGAGCGTCGAGACCCTGTCTCGATATTTGGTCGCCGTAGTGTTATTTCTGTTGCCCAACAGTGCTGCGCGAGCCATTGTTGAGTTCAGGATAAATCCTAAAAAAAATTCGCCGCTACGCACGATGATCAAACGGCTGTTTCGGCGATGATCCCTGTTTTTACAGGCAACTTCGACTACTCGTTAGAAACGCCGAGTTTTGCAACATGCTTTTCGGCTGCGGGACGCGACTGACCCTTGCTATCCGTCTGTAAGATAAACCCGGCGCCAATGGCGACATTTAAAGCTGCGTAGTCGGTTGCAAGTTGCTGGACTGCAGCAGCCAGATTTTGCTGGGCATTGGTAACGGAGCGTTGTGCGTCAAGAACATCTAGTAATGAGGAAGCTCCGTCCTTATAGCTTGCCGTCGACAGCGATACAGCGTCGCGATAAGACCTAACCTGGGCACGCAGTGCTGCTATTGTTTGCGGGTCGCGGTTGACGGCCACCAAACCATTTTCGACTTCTTCGACGGCGGTAAGCACAGTTCCTTTCCATGTCAGGTAGGCAACCTTGGCGTTGGATTCGGCGATTTTTACGTTTGCCCGCAGCAGGCCACCATCGAGAATTGGCAGGTTTAAGGCCGGGCCGAAAGACCAGGTGGTCAAGCCTCCGCCGCGACCGGCCGTATGGATGTAAGAGGGGGAGATACTGCCATTGAGTGTGATGCTAGGTAGCAGCTGGGCTTGAGCGATTCCTATCTGTGCGACAGCGGCGGCGAGTTGTCTTTCATCACGACGTACATCCGGACGATTGCGGATCAAATCCGCTGGGACACCCGCAGAGACGCCACCTTTGTATACTGGCTGCGTTTCGCCGCGTTTCATCAGCTCAAGAATTTCGGCTGCTGGCGCGTCAAGCAAGGCCGCGATGTGGTGAACCTCGCGGCGATAGTTTACTTCCAAACCGGGAACTTCCGAAAGTGTCGAGTTGACCAGTCCCTCCGCCTGAACAACATCCAACCTCGAAGCAGCGCCGGCAGTGAGCTGGAACTTTGTAAGGTTAAGCGTGTCTCGTCGAGATTTTAGGTTTTCCCGGGCGATCGAAATACGAATCTGATAGTAGCGCGCATTTATGTATCCGGTGACCACGTCCTGCACGTAAGCCAGGCGGGCGACATCGACAGTCGCAAAGGCAGCATCGAGCGAGTCCAACGCCCCCTCACGGGCTCGACGGTACTGCCCAAAGAAATCGAGTAGCCATGAAGACGTTGCTCCCCCGCGAGACGTACTGGTGCTGCTCGCCGCTGTGCGGAGATTTCCCGTTTCACCGCTTATGGTTTGGTCCGCGCCAACTGCGATGTTTGGCAACCCACCAGATCCAGCGACGACGACATCACCTTGGGCTGCGTTGATCGCCTCAATCGCAGATAGAATGGTAATATTCTGAGAGAGTCCCCTGGCGACAAGCGCCTCCAGTGTCTCGTCGCTATAGGCGCGCCACCATTCCCTGGAGACGATACCATCAGAAGATCCGGCGCTCGGCTCTGAAAAAGTGGCCGGCAAAGGCATGATTGGCGGCTTATAATCAGGGCCACTGACGCAGCCCGAAAGAACCAGGAGGATGGCAGGAGCGCACCTTGAAATAAAAACCACGCCAGATCCCCCAAAAGCTTGTTTCAGCGAGGAGATCGCACCGTTCTGGTTATCACCACCTGAATCGTGTTGCTGCGCCTCGAATCGAAATTCACAAAACCATTCGCTCCGTCGATGAAGCCATTAATGGGTTAATAAAACGTATCATTCAAGTATGGAATCACAGAATGAAAGTTGTAATTCAAAAAAACCTTTGACGGAATTACACAGTCGTAGCTGTATATAGCATATGGTGAGTACAGATAGTCTAGAAGATGGAATCTAGCCCTATTTCTAAACATGAGATATTTTGAATATTGTAAATCGTGTTGCGGGCATGCATAAAAGCGGAAGGCGCTGCAAGCTGCGTTTCGCATATACCCATGGTGCACGCGTTACAAAACGGTAAGCTGGACGATATTTTATGCCAATGATTTCTCGTGGTGTGACCGAAGACGGCGCTTAAACTGTCATGAGCAGGTCACGGACACCATTATTCGCACCCCGCCTCTTTGGAATTTGATCAGTCATATTTCGCAGTCATTCTGTTTCGAATGAAATAAGAATTCAATTGCCCGTTGATTTGCACTAGGGGTAGATAAGATAATAGCTCTGGAACTTGCGGAGGCACTCCTCCTCAAGGTGCTGAGTTAGACGTTATTTTGTGAAAAATGGCCTGAAAGAACATTCTATTACGGTATTTTATCTTTAGGCGGAGTTTTATGTCGCTAATGTCGTCAATCGTCGCAGATAAGAAAATAAAAATATTATATATACAACAAAATACTAAATCATTTGCCGGCGTGGAACACGTTGTGGATACAGTTTGCTCTGAGATTAGTCGCAAGTTTGGTGCTTCGATCGAATTGGATGTCCTCTACACATCCAAGCACAAGAATAGACCGAAATCCCGTCCCGCTTATAATGAGATCACCCGCATCAGTCGAAATACTCTTCATATGATGAAAATTTGCCGGCGCACCGTGGCATGCAAGGACTACCAGCTCGTCGTCGTGCCTCAGATAGAACCTGCAGTTCTAGTGATGATCGCGTGTCTTGGTATCCCTCAACGTATCGCCGTCTATTTGCATGGAAATCCGCATAGGGAATGCAGTCACTGGAAGGCGAAGGTGTTATTCTTCCTCATGAAGTTCTATTTTTTGCAGCACGTGTCCGACGTTTTTGGAACTTCGCCGCGGCAGCTGGAAAGCTTTAGAAAGATGTTTGGCAGTGAGGTGCGCCAGACCTGGCTGCCAAATCCCGTCAGACGGTTCGACGATCAATCGAATTGTGCCATCGATCAGGACTTTGTGACCTTCGTCAATGTGGGGCGCTTTACCCACCAGAAGGGGCAGGATATTCTGATATCTGCATTCTCGGAGTTGGCAAGAATACGAAAAAACGTAAGGCTGAGGATCGTCGGATACGGAGAAGACGAGGCCGCCTTGCGCCAGCAAGTTTTGCAACTGAACATGCAATCTGTGATTACTTTTGACAATCTTCCAGACAATCCAGCTCCCGCGTTGTCAGCGAGCGATGTTTTTGTTTCAACATCGCGCTGGGAAGGATGGTCGTTGGCGATTTGCGAAGCTCTGCGATTTGGCATGCCGGTGGTCTCCACTGATTGTCAGTTCGGTCCTAGCGACATCCTCACCGACGAAAAGCTGGGACGCCTGGTTCAGGCTGATAAGATTGAACAACTGGTGGCCGCTATGGCTTATTACGTCGACAATCTCCGCTATGAGAAAACGTATTCAGATTATCGGAAAGCTTATGTTTCTCGCTTTGACGTCGATCAGATCGTTGATGTCCATGCAGCGGCGATACTGACAGCCGCGGGCAGGGCACCAGTGAAAATGGGAGACGTACCGGCGTTCGAGGCTCGGTGATCGGTTAGAAAGTGTGAAAGCCGGTGGCGCAGGTTTGGCCGTCCCTCGAACCAATCGGCAGAGCAAGGCTATCGAGCCCTCTAGCCGGCCATCACATGAAACCGGTGAGAACCGATAATGAGGTAGCTAAGACGGTTGGCTGACCGTAGTCCAATCGTTGACGGGGACTTTGACATTGGCAAGTCAATTCACGGTGGGAACGTCGTCCGAACGCTCCGACTTCCAGGAAATCTAATCCTTTTTAGGCGAACAAAATGTTCATTATTTCAAAAGTCATTTGGATACTTCTGCAACCTTTTTCTCTTTCTCTCATTTTTTGCGTCTTCGCACTTGTTGCCATCTGGTTCCGCAGACGGCGGCTCAGCTTGTTGCTTGTCCTGGTGCCGGCTTCCATTCTTCTTGTCGCTTTGTTCACAACGACCGGGGTTGTCATGGTTGAAGCTTTGGAGGATCGCTTTCCGCGCCCTTCTGCTGATCCACTCGATGTTCAGTGCGCCATCATATTGGGGGGTGGTTTTACCAACGACGTTGATACAGTCCGAGGGGGATACGAAATGACGGATGCGGGAGACCGGTTTGTGGAAGCACTCCGACTGGCCAACAAGTTTTCTGCTATGCGCATTATCGTATCAGGAGGGGACGGTTTTATTACCGGCGGTTACCTGGGAGATGGAATTATCGCCGAGAGGATGTTCACTGTCTTTGGAATCAAACATGACAGGCTACTGCAAGACAGCACATCCCGCACGACCTTCGAGAACGCCATCAATACCAAGAAACTCCTCGATGCCAATGGTTTGTCCCACTGCCTTCTCGTTACCTCTGGCTTCCATATGCCGCGGTCTGTTGGTATATTCCGTAAACTGGGTATCGATGTGATACCATGGGTTACCGATTATCGCACAATTGGAACGGAGAGCTTGCGATTTGACATATCTCAGCCGGAGGCAAACGCATCACTCCTTGGCGTCGCTGCGAAGGAATGGATAGGCATGGTTGGCTATTATATGACTGGTCGAACCTCTTCGCTCTACCCAGGCCCTAGTCAAAATCAGTAAGAGCGGCACCACACCAACAACGGTCTCAGTTCAGGTGTAGACCCGGACATAGTCGACGCGCATGTGGGCCTCATAATCGTTTGGATCTAGCTGAGTGGGATAGGGAACGTCGGCCCGCAGCGCCAATGTTAGTATCGGCCAGTACACATCGTTGTTAGACTGCATCTCAGCTGCTCTTCCAATCGTCCAGTTTACAGGTTCGAGGGTTTTGGGGTCGATAACTGGCTTGCGCTCGAAATAGAGCCTGAACTTTGCGTCTTTCACAAGAAGTCCGTAGCGGAAATATCCCTTGGTGATGTCGACGTCGGTCGGAACGCCAACGCCTTGGTGATGCTCGTTCGGTTGTCCCCATTCGTGCAGGTAAGCCCCGTATAGATCACTTTCCGATCCCTTTTGCTCGACGATGTCGAGCTCGACAGTGGTCTGTGGGTGAAGAATGCTCCTGCCGTTCATCAGCCAGAATGCGGGGAACGTCAGGAAATGTGCCGGAAACCACATTCTTGCTTCGAAATATCCCTCTCGCCAGCCCTGCAGGATTGTCCCATCGGGCTTGGCTGTCTGAATGTTCCCAGATACCCACTGATATTCTGGATTATCGTTGCCATAATAATTTGGCACATTCATTTTGCGACCCAGATGACGGACCGACATTTGCAATGCCTTGCCATTTTCTGTCGAGGGGTCGTCAATGATCGCATATGGATTGTAGCCATCTTCGCCGTTGATCCGACTGAACGCTGATCGTCCATAAAAGCCTGTATCAGATGTGCTTGGTTTTGCGCCGGCGTACCATATGGCGGGATCCAACATGGCAAAGTTCTCATCAAATGTCAGCGACATGTCCTTGGTGGGGTCTTCGGTTTCATCAGCTTGCACATCAGTGCCTATCATGATCAAGGTGCCTGCCGCTGCAAGCGCTGCCGATCCAATCAACACGTCGCGCCGGGATTTCAAAACTGCCATCGTATCCTCCAGGTCTATCAGTTTCATTTTGTTGCCGGGTGCGTGGAGCCGCTTACGATCGGCGACTTGTCACGCAGGGCGCTCTTGTAAACGTCGAGCGTTTCGGCAGCCACGCGCTTTATAGTCATGCGCTCAATGTTGAACTGGCTCTTGCGTTGCCATTCCTCAACCAGCGACGGGCTTTCAAACAAACATCTAAGTACTCTTGCCCAACCGACGATATCTCTCGGCTCGACAAGCAATCCTGCCGCACCGAACTCAATCAACTGCGGTATGCCATCGACGTTCGCTCCGATGATTGCACACCCGGCCTCCCGCGCTTCCGAAAGCACAAGGGGCGCGGGGTCGGCATGCGAAGGCAACGCGAAAATGTCCGCACTTGCCATCCAACTGAAAGGATCATCTTGTGGACCCATAAAAAGGATGGCGCTGGCGCACTCCATCCATGAAGCCATGTCGCGATATTTGTGCTCGAACGGCCCGCCGCCAATCACATACAGCCTCGAGTTCGGGACATCCCGGTGCGCTATTTGGAACGCCTCGAGCAGATCTGGGAGCCCCTTCCTGGGGTGCAGGCCGCCGACGAAAAGGACGCTGGGAGATTGCAATGCCAATTCAACATGTGTTCGGTTCCCGGAACGGGCACAACCGATTGTTCCGTTCAAAACCACACGCAGGCGTCGAGCACTGATGCCACGCTTGATCATGGAAGCGCCAACCGCGTCGCTCACCGCTATGACGCGTGAACCCAACCCCATCAAGATAGCACTTTTCTCAAACTCATTGTGGACAGTTGTGATGAGGGGAACGCCCACGATCTTGCACACCGGCCATGCGAGCACTGCGCTCGTCATCATATGGGCGTGAACGATATCAGGTTGCCAATTTCGGACAAAAGCGCGCAAGGCAGCAATTGACCTGAGTGCGGACAGGGGCGAGCGCTGATGGGAGAGAGTGGTCTGAGAAACCGAGTTATTAGATAGCAGCTCATCGAAATCTCCGCCCCCGCTGGCCAAACAGACATTATGTCCCAGCTTGGCCTGAGCGCAAGCAAGATCCACTGCTGCATGGACATGGCCGTTGGAGCGATTTGTGTGATTGAGAATATGCAATATGCGCAAATACGCCTCCGGGCATTTTGTGGTGATTGCTGGACTTTCAAGCCACGTTCGGACTGCCGCCACGTCAGGTGAGAGAACCGGGCGTAAATTGAAGCAAACGGTTAAGCTGCTGATGGACGGAGCGCTTCTTCGGCCTCCACAGTTGAAGATCGTGCAGTGGGTTGATAATTGAACCCGCCTTGTCGACCGAAAGATTCAATGCCGAATACGCGCAGTTTTTCTATTGCCTCTGCTGCATGTTGGGCGGCTCCCCGTCTGTAGATAGGATAGGCATGGCTAAGCACGCGGGCGCCTTCCAATCTAAGCTCGCCTTTGAAAAGGCCGTTTTCAGAGACGTGTTCACGAAAATCTGCTTCAGCGCTCTCAATCGTACCGCCTGCGTGATGGGCGATGACCTCGGCACCAAAATACTCTCGAGCGTCAACCAGGCCGTAAAAATCCGAATGCATAGTCAGCCGCTTCCAAGCGCCTTTGTACGAGAAATTGTAGATAATTGGCTGGCGGAAACCGCGGTCGCCTTTGAAACTGAAAAACAATCCGATCAGCGTGATTGTTTCGAGAGGAGGGCCGGGGTCCAAGCCGCATAGTGCGACCGTCCGTTCGATCGGAATGGTAGATATAAGTCTGCTGGTGACGACGATCCGATCTTTCGTGCGCAACCGAAACTGACTTCCGGCTTTCTCAATGCTTCTCATTTGCGCCGACAAACTGACAGCGACCCCCTCGGTCTCAAGCTTGTCAACAGCCACTTTATACAAAGCGCTGAAGCCGGCTTTCGGCCTGGCCAATTGCCGATTTGGTTTGCCCGAAGGTCGTCGCGGGAGCAACCGCGATAGTAGCTTTCGCAACGACGCGTGCTCGCTGATCCACATCATGCGCTTTTTGGCCAAATCGATATCGATCTCTGTGGTCGAGATGCCGTAGAAGCGCTGCATGTACGACTCCAGCCCAGAACGTCCCAGCAGGTATTCCCCTATCCAGAAGCGCGCAAAGTCGTGCGCATTGTCCATTCGCCGCCTGAAGAGACGAGAAAAGATGACCGATGCGAATATCCTGACGGTGCCCACGGGGCCACTACCAAAGATGTCATCGCGGATCGAGATTGGATAGCTCGTCACCATTCCCTGTGGGTTCAATCGCGCCCACTCCGGCTCAATTGGTAGATACAGAGGTAGCAATTCTGGGAAATAGAACAGGAGCGGTGAATCATCCTGGAAAACTAAGCTGCCAATATCAAAAGTATAACCATTTGAAGACCAGTCCAGGTGATTTCCACCAACGTGCTCATAGTCGTCAATGATGAGAATGTTACGGTGTCCTTGACGCGATAAAATGGCCGCCGATACGAGCCCCGATATTCCAGCACCAAGTACAACTGCGTCAAATTCTTCCTCAAGGAAATAGGATGCGCGGTCCTGATGAATAAGGTTGTCGGTCATAAAACGTCCCCGCTCCACCGCTATATTTATGATATCTCAAAAAAAGAGAATTTTAAAGTCTAATTGGCAGAACAGGCGAGATATCTGCATCGTTGTTGAATTTGGTTCTGATCGTAGCGCACTATTTGTCCAAATATCCGAGATTTTCTTTGACTATGTCTGAGCGGACCGATTTTATATCCGGTAGCCTATATGTAGGAAAACGTGGTACGTCTTGGTGATGCATTTCCAGTGTTCTTCGACGTCTCCGTTCGTACTTGGCTGATATTTTCGCGATCAAAGGATGGATAAGTGCAGCGCCAACGCCTTGATGCCCCCAAGTCCAAAGCTCGATTGTGGGTGACGGCCGATTTTCTGCCGGTAGGATACTCTCTAGAAAGGTCGCGTTCGAAGATTCGCCCTGCTTGCTGTTTTTCGCTCAGCATTGGCCGACGCTCTTTTGTGAAAGTAACGTTGCGTGGCTGCGTTTTGTCACGAGCCAACCAAGTGAGCCACAATGCTTGCCTTTAAAGCGGTTCAGGGTGCTAGCTGGCTAATCGTCTCGCGGTTCGCAGGAAAAATAGTCGACTTCTTTACATTGCTAGTTTTGGCACGGATTTTAACACCGTCGGACTTCGGGCTAGCCGCCTTGGGTATGTCTCTTGTTGCAGTGGTGGACACTGTGCTCGAGATGCCCGTGACCCAAGCGCTATTGCGCTTAGACGTAATCGATAAGACGCATCTCGATACGGGTTTTACGTTGAGCATCCTGAGAAGCGTACTGATTGCGATCATCATCTTTTGCGCTGCATGGCCCTTTTCATTCTTCAATGATAACAGCGCGCTTGTACCCCTTGTCGCAGTTTTGACGGTTGGCCCCTTCGTCAAAGGTTTCAACAGCCCCGCGATGGTTCATTTCGCGCGTGATTTGGACTTTAGACGGGCCTTCATGATGGAGTTCAGCGGCAAATTTTTCTCATTCTTTTTGACGATCTCGATCGTCTTATTGGGCGGTGGATACTGGGCGATTGCTGCGAATTTTGTGTCAAACTGCATCATTTCGGCAATCGTATCCTATGTACTGGCACCCTACAGGCCGGCATTCTCACTGGCACGCTTCTCAGACTTCTCGAGTTTTATAGGTTGGTTCAGTGGGTCTCAGCTTGTCTCCGCATTGAATTGGCAATTCGACCGCGTCTTCATCGGAGCGGCCACAGATAATGCAACACTTGGCCGATACGCGATTGCAAGCGATTTGGCTGGGTTGCCATCGCAGAGTGTGATTGGACCTGCCATGCAGTCTGTCATGTCAGCATTTTCGCGTATTTCCGGGGATGTGGAGCGTCTCAGGCTCGCATTTTTAAAGACTGCCCGTTTTGCGATGTTGATATCGTTGCCGATCTGCGTGGGGATTTCCCTGACGGCAGATCTGCTGACGGAGATATTGCTTGGTGCAAAATGGCAAGGTGCTGCGCCGGCACTGAGTATCCTCGCCCTGTCAGTGATCACGACGCCGTATTTCCAAACCCTTTATTCGGTGGGTTTGGCGGTGAATCGCCCAAATATTCTCTTCAAACTAAATGCCATAGACCTGATGTTGCGGATTATTCTAATTTCGACGGGTATCTTGCTCTACTCCTACATAGGCGCGAGCGTAGCGAGAGTGCTCCTGTCTGTCATCATGTTCGGCTTCTACGTTTTGGAGGCTCGCCGATTGCTGTCGCTCAACATAGGTGTTCAGTTAAAAAATCTCTGGAAAGTGGGGGCAGCCAACGGGTGCATGGCGGTCATCGTTCTAGCATTGCGTTACCAACTTGTCGGGTATCCGTTGAACCATACCGTTGAGTTGGTGATGGTGTCTGCGGCTGGAGCAGTCGCCTATACGCTTTCCCTTCTGGCACTGGGGATGAGACTTTCCGTCGGCCGCGGCAGGTTCGAAATCATTGACCAGGCATGAAGCCCTGCTTGACCGCGAAACCGGTTGACGTGACCGCTAGTGTGGTCGGCCAGTTCGTCCGTCGGCGCTGATCGTTTCACCCTAGCGGGGACCGGGATTCATTGGGTTGAAGCCGCCAAAACGCTTCATCACTTTTCCGTTGCCCGAATTTTGATGGTGAAGTAACGCGCTAACAAGCATAGGACAAGGAATAGTTAGGGTCGATTTGAAAGCCCCGGAATTTCCTCAACTTGAAACAGCACTGTTCAGGGCGCTGAATCAACAAGCACACCGCGCTGGTAGTTGGTTGTAAGCATAATCTGACGGGCAGTGGACGCGGGACGTCGCGGGCTGCGTCTTGAAGCGGTCGAGCGAGACAGCACTCCTTCGATCAAGGTTTCGTCATTCATCTGGTCGAGCGCCACCACCGCATCATTTTGCTGGTTCTCAGGTGGCGGTGGCTCGCCTTTACTACGCCTTGGCACGGTTAAGGACGGTGCCAATTACATTTGCTCCGGCCCTGCGCAGTTGTTGAATTGTGTCAATGGCCTCATCGATTGTCGTGCGTCCCTCAGTAACGACCACCACAACAGCATCAGCATGTATGGCCAACGCCAACGCGTCTGTCGATCCTGTCAGCGGTGGCAGATCTAACAAGACATCGCTGGAGATGCGAGCTGTTTCAATGAGACGAGAGACTCGACGATCTCTGAAGTCGGCGAATAGATTTGATTCCGCATTCTTCGAGTGAATAGGGAGGACGGCGATGTCATCACAGTCGCCATGTGTAAATATGACTTCCTCGGGCTTCACGTCTGCGATCAAGATGTCCGCGAGATTCGTCGCCATGGATGTCTCTTGCGAGGCATTGTCAGGCAATTCGTTCACATCAGCTTTGAACAGTGTGACATGGCGGCCGCTATGGCTGATTAATTGGGCCAAACTCAAGCAAAGTGTGGACGCTCCGCTCGGTGCGTCCCAGCTGGCTATGGCAACGACGACGCTTCGTTCGCTGCGGACCGACGAGCAAGCAATCTCGATGGACGTTCGAAGATTGCGGACTGCAGCAGCGTATGGACTGCGGGGTTGACCAACAACCATGGCAGCTCTGTAGCCATCTGACCGCCAAGTTGCATTGCTGCGGCTACCTGCATCCGGAAGGATGCCGAGGCAGACTACACCCGTCTCTCGTGCCAACTCCTTGGCACTGCGAATTTTGCGGTTGAAGGCCAGGTTAAGTGCAAGGCTGAACAACCCGATCAATAGACCCAGCACTCCTCCCAAAGCGATGATGAGTGAGGTCCTGGGGCCGGACGGGCTCAACGGCGCCAAGGCTGCGCCAATGACGCGGGCATCCGCGTCCGGCGTTCCGATCGCTGGTAACGCTCCGTTTTTGATCGCTGTTGTGGCAGCGTCAACCTGCGCGTTGAGTGCATCGAGACGCCATTGCAAGGCCTCGGTACCGGAGATTGCCATCTGCAATTTAAAGGCGACGGATTGCAAGATGTAGGCTGAGACGGCCGCATTCGCTACAACTGCCGGCAAATCTCTCTCAGAGGATGAAAAGTCTATTTCTATGACATAGGATTGGCCAAGACGGCGAGCCTCGATGTGTCTGGTAAAGTTCAAAAATGCCGCCTGGCGAGCATCGGTTGTCTTTCTAAGCTCTTCCTCTACCCCCAGGCCGACAGGGGTGGGAGTGGCCTCTGCCATGTCGAGTGCCGTGGAAGTCCAGGGAAACGCGGACCTCAACCGGCTTTCCGCCACAGCCCTTAAACTGGAGAGCATTACGCTCACCTTGGATGGAGGGCGCGGACCGAATTCCGGATTTTTCTGCAGTTCGAGCGTGTCGAACACGGTACTCAAAAGACGCTCGGAACGAATGATTTGCAATTCACTGTCGGCGCGGTTCAAATCGAGCCCCTGTGCACCGCCGTCCTGACCAGACACGGCAGCTTGGCGCCGAGGTTCCAGGAGAAGGGTCGCCGTCGCTGTGTAAACCTTCGGAAGCGAGTGCGCATAGACCACTCCGAACGCAAGACCGACTGTGGTAAAGACGACAAGTTTATATTTATGACGAGTTGCAAGCACCCCAGCTGAGCGTAGAAGTGCAAGTGGTCCTTCGTTGACAGTTTCTGCGGGGGTAGTGTCAAAGCGCCATAGTCGCGAAGCGCGCTCCCAAGGTTGCGGACTGTTATTCGTCATCTCGACTTCGCTCCTACATTGACTTTAAGCGTACGGCTTGCAGAGGACAGCATTGCGGCCTTCTCAGGCGTGATTTTCCCACACACCACATCTGCGATGGCAATCAAGTTGCCCTTGGCTCGCCCGCGTCGGTCAATAAACGGCTCCGGCTTCAGGGCTTTTACGAAATTGCTCAGCATGTTTGCACCGATGTGCGTAAAGACCCGCTTTGACGACATGGTACCCTTCAATAGGAGATAAATGGGATTGGCGATCTGAGAGTAGCCGAGGCGGTCTCCTGCGACGCGGCCGCTTTTGACTCCCATATGGACGCCGAAAGCATCAGCGCCCTTGACGAGCCGACCGCCCGGTTTTGCAATGGCTGCTGCAAAATCCCGGTCCTCAAGCCAGCCATACAGTACCAACCGCTCATCGAAGCGCGTGTCGCCAATGGCGCTGACGCGAAACGCCATATTGCAGCCGTAAGGACTGTAGGGCTCTATCCATGTCCAATCGCAAGGCGGGGCGGAATCGATGAGACGGAGGCCCTCGTCGAAGGAGACGGCATCTCCAGTGATGCCATCTTTGAGGACGCGACCGGTAAAGCCAATGACCTGGCTTTCGTCGCGAAACGTCGCGGCGGCCTTCCTAAGCCATTCTTTATCTGCGATGAAATCGTCGTCGAAAAAAGCCACGATCTCGGCAGTCGGCGGCAATGCGCCAAGCGCGGTGTTTCGCTGTGCGGCAAGACCCGGAGGGCCCGTCAACACGGTCACCGCCGGGTTGTCAACAAGATCGCCGGCATCTGCAAGATTGACGCATGAGACGATCAATGCCTCAGGCGCAAATGTTTGCGTACCAAGCAGATATTGAACAGTCGCCTTCACAACCTCAGGCCGTCCCCTTGTCGCGACAACCACGGCCGTGCGGGGAAGGCGTGGCTGCGGTGGATTATAGGATTGTGCCTGCGACGAGGGTCTCTCGAGCAAATCGAGATAAACTGCAGCTGCGTCGCACCATCGAAAGCGGTGCGCTTGCTCGTGACCGCGCCCGACAAGATCGGTACGCAATTCGGGCGAAAGCACCAGGGCCCGAATGCTGTCGACCCAAGCCTTAGCATCGTTCGGCGACGCCATTAGAGCTGCATCTCCACAGACTTCGGGCATGCTGGCACAGTCGGACGCGACAACCGGGCAGCCGCGCGCCATAGCTTCGATAATCGGAAGGCCGAAGCCCTCCGTAAACGATGGAAAAGCTAAGCAGAGGGCATTGTCGAGTAGATAGGCTAGATCGTCGTCTGTCACGCGCCCGATAAATTTTACGTTGGGCCGACTTTGAAGAATGTCAGCCGCGTAGATTCCATCTCCGCCACCGGCAACCACAAGATTGATTCCAATCGCATCCAGATCTGGCGCCGCATTGACGAGCAACGACAGATTTTTGTGGCGCGCCCGTGATCCCAGAACCAGTACAAACGGACGTCCTGTCGTTGCTTCCAGGACTTGAATGAAGTCAGGTGCAATCTGGGCTTTTGCCGGATCCCATTTCAAGGCGTGTTCATGTCCATTGGGAATAACGGCAATATCTTTGAGGGAGACGGGCAAATGCCGTGCGATTTGGCGGGCTGCAGCGTGAGACACGGCGGTGACGCGGGCTGATCGTTGCGCCAGCACCGGCTGCAGCGTCTGATAGGCTGCGCGGAACGTGCGCCCGTAGCTCTCAGGGGACGCAAAGACATTTGCGTCGTGAATACAAAGGATTTGATCGGTCTTTAAAAGCGGCGCCGTGTTGCACAGGTTCAAAAGACGCCCCTGGCATCGCGCTGGCAGTATGATTTGCTCCCAGGAGTGGCCAGCGAGTGGGCCAGCCTCAATGAGGCTCAGATTCGCCAAGCCGAGATCGCGAGCGCCCCGTGGCGATACAATCTGCACGCGCTTCGCAGATGTTGCCAACAACTCATCCAACGCTTTGACAACATTTGTCGCGTACCGCTGCACGCCAGTTGCCTTCTGGACAAGGAAGCGACCGTTGATCGTGAAGGATGCCGTCTCACTCATGACTTAACTCCTAGGAAAGGATAGGGTATTGCGGCTGTCCGTGTCGCGCGCTCTGGCTCTGCTGTGGCTAAGGCTGCCAGCAGATAGAAGAACAAGCCTTGGTCAATTGCCGAAGACACCAAGAGATCTCCGAACATCAATCCTAGACAGCCATTACGGGCCGAAAGCCGGACATCTGCGGTAAAACTTCCAGGAAGGCCGCGGCGCTTCAGCAAAGCACCATAGGTAAAAGCGCAATAGAAAAATAACCCCGGTAGCCCGACATTTGACAGCAATGCGAGCAGCAGGCTCGAAGTACGCGCGGTCCCCAGACCAACACCCATGTAATAGCTATCTACAAAATTCTTAATGCCGAGCGCGTTCCAAGAATTGCGTTCAATCCCTGAATCGGTTGACGCTTTACCAAGAACAACGAGGTCGGCGTAATTGTAAACGACCTTCGACAAAACAGGGTCGATAGCGACCCAGAGGCAAACCGCCAGCATGATGATGGGAAGGAAAATAATTGCCGCTGTTGTTAAACTGCGAGTCTTCTGACGACCGCTCAACGACAGGGCGGTCACATAAAGAAGAACGAGGATCACAGGAGCGCCGGCCAGGCCTGTCGATGACGTGGACAAAACGACAAGGATAAGCGAGATCAAACCGGTAAGTCCGGTCAAAAAAGGGCGTCTGCCACACAGCCAAAGCGTTGTGCAGAAAGCAAACGTACCAAGCGCCGTGCGTGCGAACGATGACGTTTCGGTAAATGATCCGACGATGCGCTTGACACCTGCAACCTGTTCATCCGTGTGAAGCGTGTATCGTGCGTTTCTCATGAAGCTCAGAACCGCTTGAGTTCCCGTGCTAAAGGTTGCGATATCGAGAAAGGCGAATACGACAATGAGCACCGAGCAAGCCAGCAAGCCCGCGACAAGAGAATTGAAGCCTCGATGAGTTGATGCAACGGCAACGGTGATGGTAAAACAAATAAAATTACCAACCATGTAAACGCTTTGCGTCAAATTGCTGGACACAGTGGTCAGGGGAACGGTGGATCGAGTTTCGCCATAGACTGTGCTGCCAAGCGGCACGATCTGTGTAGCGCCTTCCAACAGGCGCGGTAAAAAGTAGGCGCTGATCAGTCCGTAGATGACCAGACCAGCAAGCCAAAAGCCAGGCTCGGAGGGGCGCAATGCCTGGACAAGGGCGCGCGCCTCCTCGCGCCGGGTCATGACACCCAATGCCAGAAAGCCAAGAATAACGTGGCCTGGTTGGATATTCGCTGCGCCAACGAGCATTGCCGCAGATGCGCCGAAAATTGAAGCGATGGCCGCCGCGATAATTGTTGTGTTACTTCCCCGAAGGAGGCAATAAAATCCTATCAAGATCGTTGCAATGCCGATCGGCTCGACACTCATGCCAGCACACGCAACGGTGTCGCCACACACTGATGGCGAAGCCAGAAATATCTGCTGAAATGGTTTCGAACCACCGCCATCAACTGTACTCTATTAAACACGATATTTCAGGGGTTCGGTGAGCCTCACGTCGACGCGTCCATGTCTGGTGAGACATGCCTGTCAGAGGTCGACATCGGTTCACCTCTATCGGTAGTCTTTAGGCTGCGACCACGCGCCGGCCGTAACGTTTATTTATTGGTCGTCGTACCGACCGCATGGCACGACAGCGTTGGTCTTTGACAGCACTTGTTCTTGAGAGCGAAGAGGCGGGAAATGGTTGTCATCTCCCATGCTCAATAGCTGCCACGCGTACTGAGAACGGCCGGAATAGTTTTTGCCATAATGACGAAATCGCCAACTAAACTTCGCTCTGCCACGTAGCGAACGTCAATTTCGACACGCTCGGAATAGCTTGTCTCGCTTCTGCCGCTCACCTGCCAGAGACCCGTCAATCCCGGTCGAACGGCTATGTAGTCAGCAATGTGAGGTCCGTAGAATAAAGTCTCGCTTTGTGTGATAGGGCGAGGACCCACCAAACTCATATCCCCACGAAGCACATTCAATAGCTGTGGAAGCTCGTCGATGCTGCTGCGACGCAAACTGCGCCCAAACGCCGTTACCCTAGGGTCTTTCTTGAGCTTTCGACTCGCATTCCATTCTGCTTGTATCTCCGGATTATCCTTCAGGTGTTTCTCCAGGACCTCATCGCTGTTTTTCACCATAGTGCGGAACTTGAAGCAGTGAAACGGCACGCCGCGCTTTCCGATGCGGCGATGGGCTATCAGGATAGGCGCCCCCTGGGTCGCCAGTAAAATCAGGGACACCATTGTGATCAATGGCAGCAACGCCACTAGAGCGATTAAGGCTAAAAAGGCATCTATCAGGTATTTGAAGAAACTTCCAAATCTATCCTCTGCTTTTCGGTGATCTACAGTTACCGGCGGCGGGATAGATGCAATATTCGCAGTAGGCTCCTCCGATGCGTCAAAGCCAGTGATCAGATCGACGCTTTTCATTCGATACTCCTCAATGAGACAACGCTAACCACCTACGGAGGCTCGGCTTTACACTCTGAAGATAGGTTAACAAGTAGTAAAGGGTTTGACAATAACATAATTAAACAGCATCATTTCCTCGCGACATTTAAACGTAGGTATGCAGTTAATCAAAATTCGGAGTCGTCCGATATATTTAGGTGAAGCAAACTGAATATGTTCTTGGATGAAGTATGGTTTATGGTCCTTTTGCTTCATATTCGCGAAGCACAATTCAATAACATAATCAATGGGGTTGCGTTTGCGTGTAGCTATAATACATTACTGGCTTGTTGGAATGCGTGGTGGCGAAAAGGTCCTCGAAACACTCTGCAAGATGTATCCATCTGCTGATATCTACACACATGCATATGACCCAACGGTCATATCAGAAGTAATAAAGAGTCATAAAATTATCACTACATTTATAAATCGACTGCCATATTCTACTAAGCTATATAAAAAATACCTTCCATTGATGCCAATGGCCTTAGAGCAACTTGATCTAAGTGAGTATGACCTTGTGATAAGCAGTGAATCGGGGCCAGCAAAAGGAGTTCTGCCTATGCCGGGCGCGGTTCACGTCTGTTACTGTCATTCCCCCATGAGATACATCTGGAATATGTATAATAAATATTATGAGAGCTCTGGATTGGTCACGCGAATGCTAATGCCTCCGCTTGCTCACTACTTGCGCAACTGGGATGTTGCGACATCTAACAGGGTCGATCACTTCTCTGCTAATTCCGCAACCGTTGCTCAGCGTATCAAAACTTACTACCGGCGCGACGCCCAGGTAATCCATCCTCCTGTTGATACCAATGCATTCAAGGCGGCCGCCATGCATGATGTCGGCGATTATTATCTGATGGTCGGAGAACTGGTCAGTTACAAGAGGCCGGATTTGGCCGTGATTGCCTGCAACCTCCTGAAAGCCAAGCTTGTCGTGATTGGCGGCGGAGAGATGCTCGAGCGAATAAGAAAACTTGCTGGACCGACTGTGACGATCTTGGGGCCGCAACCGTTTGACGTATTGAGGCACCACTATGCCCATTGCCGCGCGCTCATCTTTCCAGGGGAGGAAGATTTTGGGATTGTTCCTGTGGAGGCCATGGCCAGCGGTCGTCCTGTTATCGCCTACGGGAGAGGAGGGGCGACAGAAACGGTTATCGCGGATGAAAGCGGGGTCTTTTTCGATGTCCAGACCACGGAGGCGCTTATAGACGCTATCGAGAGGCTCGAAAAGATTGATTTCAATCCCGCCGCTGCTGTCAGGCGTGCCGGAGACTTCACCACCAATGCCTTCGTGGAGAGGTTTGGCGCTTTTGTCGATGAGGCGATCAGTCCCGCTCGTGCGATGAGGACGGCATAAAGATGCTGATTGCGAAGATTGCCAAACATCAAAGTTCAATTGGGGTGTAACCATGCGTTCAGCAGTTTGGGAGAGAGCCACGTCTAACGTCTTGTTGTTGTGCCAGCCATTGCGACGGCTGCGTATAACCCCAACCTGGCGCCTGCTGCTTGGATCGATTTTCGGCCTGGCGATCCTAAGTGGGTATTCTGCCCTCGCGGAAGATTACATCCTCGGTCCTCAAGATAAATTGAAGATCCGGGTGTTCGAATGGCGGCCGGTAACCGGCACCGCATTTGAATGGGTCCCGTTGAACGGCGAGTTTGTTATCTCTGCCGCAGGAACCCTGTCGCTGCCGATTGTCGGAGTGGTACCGGCGAGTGGGCTTACCGTCGATCAGATCTCAGATTCGATTGGCGAGCGCTTGAAGAACCAAGTCGGTATGCAAAAGCGACCAAACGCCTCGGTTGAAGTGTCGGAATATCGGCCGTTTTTCATCGCAGGTCTGGTGACCAAGCCTGGAAAATACGCTTATAGTCCTGGCCTGACGGTGGTTCAGGCGCTCTCCATGGCAGGGGGGATGACAGGTCCTGTCGATGTGAACGTGATGGGTCTGCAACGTGATGTGCTCACAATGCGGGGTGATCTTCGTGCTTTGAATATCGAGCGTTTTGGGCTCCTTGCCCGCCAAGCGCGGGTCGATGCCATCATCAACAATCAGCCTTCCGTTGTCTTTCCTCCAGAACTAACGACCCATTCGGGTCAGGCAATTGTCGATCGCATCATGAAAGAAGAGGCAGACCTCTTCGATACCCGCCAGCGGTCGATCAGCGCTGAGATCGTCGCACTCAATGAAGCAAGAGTTCTTGCTTCGAACCAGATCGAGGCGCTGCAGTCGAAAGCCACGTCCCTGGCAAAGCAGATTGACTTGGCCAGTAAAGATCTTGGAACCGTCAATAAGCTGGTATCTGCCGGACTGAGCGTGTCGGCGCGATCCTTGGGCGCCAGCCAGAATCTGGCAGACCTCGAAAGTCGAAGTCTTGATGTTTCGCTGGCCAATTTGAAAGCCCAGCAAGACGTTGCGAAGGTTGATCGGGACATAACCGATTTACGCAATCGCTACCGAGTGGATGCGTTGACCGAAGCAGCGGACGTCAGGGCGAAGATTGGAGCCAATGCTGAGAAAGTGCAGACAACGCGCGCGCTTTTAGACAATATTGCGCTACAAGCGCCTATGGTCGCCAACTCAGCCGTGGAAGACGGGTTGCAGTCATTTGAAACGACGATTGATCGACTGGTGAGCGGTCATACCAGGACCCTCGCGGTGGGCGACAATGACGCGGTCGAACCCGGCGACCTCATCCGGGTTGAAAAATTGCCCGAGACAAATCTCGGTGCGCCGCAGACAAATTCTCGCAGGCCGGGCCCGTCAGACCAAAAACGCGACGGCTTTTAGAACCGGTCTTCTAAGTTCATCCATTTTTATCGCTGCGCGCGGGCAGAGATTTGCATAAATCGGGCGACTGCTATAGACAAGATTGCACTGCTATTGTTGGCGGGTCTCGGAGCTAACTGTTGATGCATTGGAGTTTCTTAGTCTGGATTTTGGTGGGCATGGTGTGCGCCATCAGAGTTCCAATACTCCATTTCACGCTTGTCGTGATTGCCGGCGTTTGCGTCTATGCAGTCGTTTTTCAGTCGTCTTATGTTTCCGCCGGACAACTGTTGGTCTGGTGCCTCATCTACGGCGCGCTTCTGCAGTTTGGGTATGTGTGCACACACTGTATCTTTTATCTCACCTACATCAGAACGGCGGTCAAAGAACGACGCTCGTCCAGTCAAAAAAATCGGTCCGGATCTTACCCTGATTGAATGTGCTGATCGAATATTTCCAACGACACATGACAAAATCTTTTTCCTTCCCAATCTGGTGAGGATGTCATCTGTGCTCCGTTAAGCGCTCGATAATAGCCACCCTTAGCCCTTGTTGGTTGCGATGGGAATTGACAACTGGCCCCACCGATATTGTCTTGAAAGACAATTGGCCGATCAAATCACACAGTCTGACCGTCACAACCATGTGGCACCCGGTAGAAGGCAAGGTGACGCGCGCCGCGTTAACGGATGGTTGTGAAGAGGTCATTTTTGTCCAGCGAGCGCCTGACGCAATCGAATGCTTCCCACTGAGGAAACGCCGATCTCATATAGGCTTCGTCCGGAATCTTGTGATCTTTTCCCCAGTGTGGTCGGGCTGAAAATGAGCGCATGAGATCCTCGAAAGGGCGCAGGATCTCATCTTGTTCGCTTCGTTTAATCATCCAATAAATATTGAAACAGACAGCATCCTGGCCCGCATTTGGGCCAAGGTAGGACAGGTTATTGCCCTTGACGAATTTCATTTCCATAATTTTGCCGAAGTTTCTGCTAGCAAATTGACTTGCTGCGATACGATCCACAACACGCTCCCAGTCCTTCGTGTCGACCGAATATTGCATACTGATCCGAACGTCACTTTTTGATCGTGCTTTTGTCGCCGGCACGTTTGAGCGTATTATGTCTTGAGCCAAATGCACAGCCGGGCGGATTATCGATCTCAGCATCGACTGCCGTCTTGGCTCCCAAACTGCATTTCGGTGGCTGACATAGGGATTGAAGCCCTCATGCCTATCTTGCCGCTCTTCCAGGCAATCGACCTTTATCTTGTTTGTGCCGAGCGACCAGTGGACCCAGACGTGCGAGTATCGCGACAACACGGCAGTGCGGGTCGCCATAAATTCGTCGAGGTCGATCTCAAGTTTGGTGTAGCGGACCCACGGCATATCAATTGCTTGAAAAACGACTTTGGTGATGACCCCAAGCATGCCGACTGAGACCCTGGCCGCACACATCTCGGCCTCAGACACCAATTTTCTATCGAAAGTCTTGAGCTCACCGGAGGCAAGCACGACGTCCATCGACACAACGAAATCGGACATTGTACCGCTCCGGTGGTTTGTGCCGTGCGTCGCCGTCGCCACCGCACCGCCCGCGGTCATTTCTGGAAGAAAAGCGAGTGATGGTAGACACAGGTTTCGCCGACCGAGCGCGCGTGTAATATCGCCCATGCGCACGCCGGCGTCGACCGTTATGGTCTTTGCAGCCCTATCGATGACACAGAGCCTTCGCAATCCATCCAATTGCAGAGAAATTCCTTTTGTGAAAGAGTGTTCAGACCAAGAGTATCCAAGGCCCATAGGCCGAATTTTCAAACCAGAAGATGTCGCATAAGATACAGCGCGAATGACATCATCTATAGATCGTGCGCGTATTACCTTGGCTGGATAGAAAGTCTTGAAGCTATCATATATATATACCATATTTTATCCAAATACAGATGCTACGATTGCGACGAATGAAAAAACTTTCTCGAAGCTATATAAATGAAATTGCACCGTCTACATAAAATCTGTGCACCTGAGAAATTTATTTAACTATCCCGAAGGATTATGCAATAAAGATGGAAGCGCATTCATCTTATATATTGGTTTGCCTTTCGGCGGAATATTTCCGAATAGTATTGCCAGTTTTTTCAGATCAAATGACACGTTTTGATATGATATTGAGTGTTCCAGCATGCCGATTGCTGGCAGATTTCTAACTCTTGAAGACAATTTATTGGGTTGTACTGCGAAGGCTTCCGCCCGATAATTTTACCCTGTAAATCCTGTAAATCCTGTAAATCCTGCACCTCGCGCGTCGATGGGCGACCTTGGCCTGTTACGCTCGCTGCTGCCAACCTTTAAACTTTGCCCAATGCGCGGCAGAGTTTCACCGAAGTCGGCGAGATCGTCATCCTTAAATGGATGCGAGAACCTTTGTGGTCCCAATAAAACCATTCTTTCGTACCGTCAGCGTGGACTGTCCGCAGGTAAGTGGCCTCACATGTCGAATTACGGTATTCTCCGCGAAAGTTTATTCATTGGTAAGACAAAGCCCCGTCACGCCGCCAATGTCGGCGACAGGCTGTGGAGTAACCTGCCGTATCGGACGAATGGCGATGATTATCGACGACACACTCGGTGGGTGCTTTAGCAATCAATCTTCAGCGTGGTCCTTTGCCAGCGCTGCGACAAGTCCTATGATGCGCTTTCTGATTTCTGACGATCGGATGCTTGAGAACGCACGGTTGAGATTGCTGCCTTCAATGGTGGCAACGAATTGCGTCAAGTCCCTTAGCGGGGATATCGCATCGCCATCGTCGTGATCAGGCTGCGGCTCATTTCCTTCAAAAAAATAAGAGACGGGGACTTCGAGGTCCGAGCGATGTTGCTCATACGACTGGCACTGACGCGGTTGGACCCCTTCTCATATTTCTGCACTTGCTGGAACGTGACGAACAAACCATCAGCCAAGACAGTCTGGCTCATTCCCTTGATCCTGCGCTGCAGCTTAATGCGCCTCCCGACCTCAATATCGACCGGATCTGGTTGTTTCGAACTCGCGGTCAAATGATCTTTTTCCTTTTCAGATCGACGGTCAACCGTTATCGATTTATTGAATAACCTTGGAATGAGCAATGATTCTTATGCCGTTCATGCATATCCCGGCCGAAATTCTCCGAGTTTGTTAAGAAATACCTTGGTTATTATCTCAGTCTATCTTGACAGATATGCCGGGCATTTGCCCTTACGACGATCGTTTCGTGGCTTCATCGAGGACGTTCTGTGCCGTCATTATACGCTTACTTCAGAAGCGGAAACATCAGGGTCCGCACGTCCCATCCCCGACGCTCTCACTTTTGACACGTCAGCCGCAGCACACCAGGAATGCGATGACCATTCCGAGAGCGATAATCGCAACATTTGCAGAAACGCCTTCATAGCCGACAGAAATGCAGGGCGGGCCAGGTTGCCGCGCAGCCGCGGTATCGCAAAAGCACACCTGCGAAACAGGGATCAACGGTAAAGATGCCAAGATGAGAGCAACAGTGCGGTTTTCGTTAGGTGATCGGACTCGTTGACTTGGAGACGTCGTGCTTGATCCCTATCTCTTCCCATTCGGCGACGCCGGCTTAAGGCAATCTCCATCGCGCGACCTTCACACGTGTGCCGTAACGAGGGTGGACTTGTCGAGCAACAAAAAATTCGCTCTCAGTGCTGCGTTCGTGTGTCGTCAAAATTTCATATTTGCTTTGAAACCATTGTTAGCGAAGGGCCGTAGCTATCGCTGTATCCATGACGGATACGCGCCATCGGCGTTAGGGAGAGGCCTTTATTCGAGGGGCCAGAAAAACCGGGAAGAATTCCATGATCAAGTCCACACTACGCATAGTCGCAGTCGCGGCTACGCTTGCAGCAGGCACCATGCTGGCACATGCCGAAAACCCAATGGTTGGTGGCGCGGCAATGTATGCTGACAAAAACATCGTCGAAAACGCTGTCAACTCAAAGGACCATACGACACTGGTTGCAGCCGTCAAAGCGGCGGGCCTCGTCGAAACCCTGGAAGGTAGAGGGCCTTTCACCGTCTTCGCACCAACCAACGAAGCCTTTGCGGCTCTGCCGGCAGGTACGGTCGACACGCTCCTGAAGCCTGAGAATAAGGACAAGCTGGTCAAGATCCTGACCTGCCACGTGGTTGCTGCCGACGCCATGGCGGCGACCGTCGAAAAGATGATCAAGGACGACGGCGGCAGCCACAACATCAAAACCGTCGGAGGCTGCGTGCTCACGGCAAAGGAAGACATGGGCAAGCTCACCCTGACGGATGAAAACGGGACCGCCGCTACTGTCACCATCGCTGACGTGAAGCAGTCGAATGGTGTCATCCACGTCATCGACAAGGTACTTCTGCCAAAGATGTAGTCCCAAAATTGGGCGCATTCTATGCGCCCAATTGCCAGGGCCACGCTTGTCGCCCGGACTCAGAGCCGCTTAAATAGCTTGCGGCGGTTGCCCTTCTCGATTTTCATTAGGATCGAAAGGAGATGCTGCCATGAAAATTTTGCGGCTTTTGTTGGAGGGCAGTTGCGCCAGTGGCTGGAGTGCCGGCAACTCTGCAACAATCACCGGCGCTCCACTCTCGATGGTCATTCGCGACCGTTCCGATCTTGTTGCGACGGGCGACACGACATCGGCTGAAGATCGCAGGCTTGATGTGCGGTCAAACTTGTGTAACGCTCGCTACCTGCGAAGTGTAGATGAGCCGACCACTCGACTGCCAGGCAACATGTGGTCAAGGCGTGGTCAAAGTGTCAGAGATAGACGCCCCCGGCACGAGCCCGCTGAGCACCGCCAGCAACGCTATCGTCCGTACCCACGTTGCCTGCGCGCGATATACCATCTTGATCACCGGCCTGTCGTCCTGAATTCTGTCTGCGAGCCTGGCCATCGCTGCCCTGCCCCTGGCTTGTGCCGGGTTGTTGCTGCTGCTGACCCTGGGGGCTCTGCTGGTTGTTGCTCGATGTGTCCGGCGCTGTGTAGGTCACGGTCATGCGATCGACGCTGTAGCCCTGCTGGCGCAGTGAATCGATCATCGCGCTCTGGTCGTTGCTGAGCTGCCTGTAGGCCTCGGCGGAATGGACCTTGAGATCGACGGAAAGCTGCTCGCCCGAAAGCCGCATGGTCGCGGTGACGATCCCGAGGTTATCCGGATTCATCTGAATTTTCAGAGTGTTCATGACTTTGCTGGCACTGGTTGTCGCCGATGCTCCGGTCAGCGCCGCATTGGGCTGCATGGCCGCTGCCCAGTCCTTGTTGCCCGTCAGCGAATTGGCGACCAGTGCCGAATTGGAGCCATCGGCGAGGCCGACGAAGCGTCGGGAGTCGAGGACAGTGACGGTGGCCCCAGTGTCGCCGCTTGCCGATTTGATATCGAGCTGAGGCGTATCGTCCGCATTCCGGCTCGCTGAGAGATCCAGCGACTGTACCTTGCCACTCGCCCGATCGACGTTGAACGTTACGGGGGCGTCACCGTCGGTAGATGTGCCGGCAACGGCATTGCCCTGACCAGCGCTGCCCATTGACGGCGCCAGCATGGTCATGCCTACGGCAACGGCGTCGCCGCTGTCGTCCGCGGCGTCGGCCGGAAGCGCATTTGCAACAGAGGCCGCGCCGGGATCGATCTTGCCATTGCCGGTGTGGAGCTGCCCGGCTGCGGCCAGAACGCTGGCTGAGGTCTGTGCGGGGATGACGGCGGCCGACAAACTGGCTCCGAGCAGCGACAGCACGTCAGCCACCGCGCCGCTGGCGACACTGGCGTCTGATGCATTGGGATCGGCGTCCTTGTTATCGTCGGAGGCAGCGCCGCTTTTGCTGCCCTTGACGCCCGGAATGTCACCTTTGACGGGTGTGGCTGGCTCGCCTGTCGCCGCGCCGGCAACGACATCGGCCAATTGCTGGGCAAGTCCAAGTGGCGAAGTTGCCTCAAGATCGCCCGGTTTCACCGAGGCTCTGGATGTCTGGTCGTTGACGGCGTTGGCTGCCGCGGCGAGAAATTGCGCGGAAGCATTCACGCTGTCATTGCCGGGCCATTGCACTGCAACTGACGGCACTGCCAACGACGCTGCATTCGCCTGATTTTGATCGCCTGATGCGCTTCCTGCAGCGATGGCCTTTGCATCGCCCGTTGTCGGCGTCGTCAGGTTTTTGCCATCCTGATCACTTGCCGATCGGTCGAGAGCGTCCCTAAAGCCATGCGGGTCATCACTCTGCCTCCCGTCGCCGCCAATTCCATTCTTTGGAGAATTCACACCGACTGCGCACGCCGAACCCGTTGCCATAATGACGTCCGCCATATCTTTTCCTTTTTGCCTCGGAACTCAACTGCAGAAAAGCGCACTCATGGGCAGGTGTCTAGGATGACTATCAAAGAAGGATCCCGCCGGTTCGACGTTGCTAATCGAATTGAACCGCTGTTGCGGGCTCCTTCATTCTGTCGCCAACGCTATTTGCCATTTGTGATATTTGATGCGGTTGCCTCATTCAGGCCTCTGCCTCAGGCTTAATCGTTAGAACTTGCGCCAGGCTTTGCGCATCATGCGGATGCCGAGAGCGTACACCCGTAGGTTGAGGAGTTTGGCGAGCGCCCGTGGCTGGGGCTTTCAGATACAATATTGGCCCCTCCCGCGGCAGTCACAAGAGGCCGGACGTGATCCGAATGCGTCTGGGCCATCGTATCATCCGCTTTCAGGTTGAAAACGATCATACCACGACACTGTCATGCGTACGATCAACATGTACATCTCACCTCCGATAAGCAATATATGTCGACGATACAGACGGAATTGCCCAATTTCGTGTGCCGGATCTCTGCTGGCCGCTCGGACACTCATGCAAGCTCGGTGCTGGTAAAGGACGGGACAGCTGTCCGCTTTGCTCGCATTTGGGGGCTCTGACAACCTCAGTATCCCTAGACGCCGGATAACTGGTCGCCCCAATTGACATGCCTCAGGAAGCGCTCCTTCCCGGGTAGCTCCTTCCAGATAATTATACTCCAGTGAAATTTGCAGTTGATTTCCGTGGCGGAATGCGGTTCAAAGACTTATACCGCAGTATAAGTTTCGTTGGTTTCGCCATGGATCGTATTCCGCTTTCACCTGTGAACAGACCGCAGATATCTTGGTCGCCAAGAAGACTGTGGGTTGCCGGCGCTTCGGCTGCCCTGCTCACCGGCTTTGCATCGGGCCCTTCTGACAGCAACCATCATATCGCTCCGGGACTATCTACACAGGTCAATAAGTCTAGTGGCGTAGGCGCGACTGTAAGAAAGCCTGCGGTGCTGTCGGTGGCAATCCCAGCGTCTGGATCTGTCGCGATCAAGCAGGCTGCCGTCCCGGCACTTGAAGCGACGAACTTCAACCAGCGCTTTGAAGGGCCGCGCGACGAAGATCGGAAGTGGGATAGGGCTCTTCTGTTTGAGGTGGACGGAGAGTCGGATAATAATCCCTCGAGCTTACCTGGAAAGGCGCCTGATAGCGCGACTGCACGGTGCGAACGCACCGTGCAGTCGCCCATTGGTGCTCATTCTCTTGAGAGCCCGCCAGCATCTCCGGTCACGGACCTGGACACCAGCTTGAATGTCGATGCCAGCGGGTCAACAGCACAGGCTCGCCCCGATCTTTTATCCGGCATCCCCACGGACTTTGCGAGGCTCGCGCTGGCGATTGCCGCGACGGATGGAGTTGATCCGAACTGGGTGCTTTCGGTCATGCGGGCCGAGAATGGCGGCTTCGATCCAGGCTTGGTGAGTTCTGCCGGCGCCATCGGACTAATGCAGGTGATGCCACGCGTAGGCAAAGCCTTCGGTGCCAAGGATTTGACCGATGCCGAACAAAACATCCAGGCAGGCACGAGGTTTCTCCGGTTCCTTATCGATAAGTACCGAAATCCGGTGCTGATCGCCGCGGCCTATAATGCCGGTGAACCCAACGTCGACCTTCGCCACTCCCTGCCGCTGAACCGCGAGACCGCCGACTTTGTCACACGTGTCGTCGGATACTATACCGGCACAGTGGTCAGGCAAAGGCATCCGCAAGCTATCCCGCCCTCAGCGCCCGTACCCATCTCGCCGCGCGCCGGGCCTGCCGAGCGAGTTAGATCCCCAATGCTTGTTTTCTCTGCTGCACAGCCGATCCCGCCGGACGCCCGTCCTCAGCGTGAGGAAGGGCGTAGAGATGTTGGCGGACCAGTCAAAATCGTCAAGGAAGAGGTGTCTAAATGAATCCCATCGCGTTCGCAGCCCACACGGCCGCTCTCTATAGCAGCGTTGCCTGGTCCTCCATGGCTCGCCGAAAATGGCTCGGCAACGCCGCCATTGTGCTTGCGGCAAGCCTGATTCTGCTCGCCGCCCAGTACGAGCCGGCGGCGGCACAGAACCTCGATCGTCTCCAGCAGGCGGCTGATCGGCTGGTGCAATTCTTCACGGGCCCGTTCGGCCGCTCGGTCGGCGCGATCGCCTTCATTGGCATGTTCCTCGCAGCGGCCTTCGGATACTGGTCGTGGGGGGCGCTCCTGCGTGTCGGCGGATGCCTTGCCGGTATGTTTGCCGCAGCCGAACTCGTTGACTTCCTCGCCGGCGGGGGGACGTGAGCATGGCGGGTAATGATTCCGACGGGCGTGACGACTACATCGAATCCCATCCGGTTATTCTCGCGCTGACGCGGCCGCCAACAGTAATGGGAATACCCTACACATATTTCCTGGCGGAATGCTTCATCTCGCTGATGGTGTTCTTGATCTTGGGATCGATCCTATGGTTCCCCGCATGTTTCGCCATTCTGCACGGCATCCTCTACGTGCTTACCGTAAAACTCGACCTCTGGTTCTTTGAGATCGTCGGTCGGCTGAGCATGTGCGGCGTCAATCCTCTTGGCCGGAAGCTCGGCGGTGGCGTCAGAACCTACGGGGTGTAAGCGATGAACACGATGGCGAGATCGCTGAAAGGAAGTCTGTCGAGGGGCTGGGAGATCTTTGCGGATCGCCGTGTCGCGACGCATGTCCCTTTCTATGTGCCGATCGAGAACGGCATCATCCGCCTGAAGAACGACTGCCTCGTCTCGACCGTAAAGCTGACCGGCTTTTCCTTCGAGACGGCCGACATCGAGACAATCAACATGCTGCAGCGACAGCGCAACGCCGCCTTCCGCGCGATCTCTTCGATCGGCAGCTTTGCGCTCTATACGCATGTCGTTCGGCGCAAGGTGGCGCCCTCGTTACCCTCGGCTTTCGCCGATCCTTTCATGCAGTGTCTCGACCATGTCTATCAGAAGAGCATCTCCAAGAACGAGATGTTCGTGAACGACACCTATGTCTCGCTGGTTGTGCGGCCGATGTTCAAGAAAGGGTCAGCTCTTTCCCGCATCATGGGCGCCGGCGGCACCATCGTGCGCAAGGAACAATTCCGTGCGATGCGCGACAAGCTGGTCGAGGCGACGCGGGCACTGGAGAAATCGCTTGGCATCTACGGTCCGAGGGTCCTTCGCGACGTGCAGCGCGTGCACGCGGACCTCGGGAATAGCAGGACGATATTCCGTGATGTGTCGGAAGACATGGTGATCGATGAGACCGCGCAAAAAGTCTGGTTCTCCGAACAGTGCGAATTCTTCTACACACTTCTGAATGGCGGACGCGTCCGGCCGATCAGGCTTGGGACGATCCCGGCCGACGAGTTGCTGCCAGCGCGCAGGACATCGATCGGCAACCGCATCATCCATCTGCAGGGCGACACGCCCGATGACGACCGCTATGCGGCGATGGTCTCCCTGAAGGAGTATCCGCCCGAGACCGGCGCAGGCATGCTCGACTATGTCCTCAAGCTGCCGTTCGAGCTGGTGTTGACCCAATCAATGTCCTTCGTCGATGATATGGCTGCGCGCAGTCGGATAGAACGACTAGACCGCCAGATGTCGAAGGCCGACGAAGGTGGATCCAGCGTGCAGGCCAATCTCGACATCGCTCGCGACGAGCTCGCACGCAAACGCGTCGCCTTCACCGAGCATCATCTGACAATCATGCCGATTACCAAATCGACAACGCAGCTCGACGACGCGGTGGCACTGATCGGAAACGAACTTGGTGCGCTCGGAGCGTCATATGTCCGAGAGGATCTGAATGCAGAACCGGCCTACTGGGCGCAGCTTCCCGGGAATCAGGCCTATATCGCGCGCCGGGCTTTGATCTCGACACTCAACTGCGCGGGCTTAAGCAGCTTCCATGCCTATCCCTATGGCAAGCCGGACGGCAACCACTGGGGCCCGGCGATCACCATCTTTGAGACGACCTCCGGCACGCCCTTCTTCTTCAACTTCCACCAGGGGGATGTCGGGCACACGACAGTGTTCGGACCGACGGGATCCGGCAAGACTGTCATCATGGGCTTCCTCATTCTGCAGGCCTATCGTGTCAGCCCGCGCCTGAAGACAATCGTCTTCGACAAGGATCGCGGCCTCGACATCATGGTGCGGGCGGCGGGCGGAACTTACATGACGCTGGAGCCCGGCAAACCCTCCGGTTGGAACCCATTGCTACTCGATGACACAGAGGGAAACCGGGTTTTCCTGTACGGGCTTTTGAGCTTCATGCTTAAGCCGTCGAAGGAAGGCGAGAGCCTGACGCCGCAAGAAGAATCAATCATCCGCAGCGCGATCAAATCTGTCCTCAAGACGAAGGGCAGGTCGTACCGCCGTCTCTCGTCGTTGCGGGCACTGCTTGCCGGCAGCGAGAGAACGGAGGGCAGCCTGATCGCCCGGCTCGACAAATGGGTCGACAAGGGGCCCTATGCCTGGCTCTTCGACAATGCCGAGGATATTCTCGATATCTCGAGGCCGATGATCGGCTTCGACATGACTTCGATCCTCGACGATCCTACGGTGCGCACCGCAGCACTTCTCTACATGTTCCATCGACTCGACGAAATCTACGACGGCAAGGCGCCGATCATCAATCTGATGGATGAGGCCTGGAAGCTGCTCGATGACGATGAGTTCAAGCGCACGCTAAAGGATTACTTCAAGACCATCCGGAAAAGGAACGGTCTGGTGATCTTCGGCACGCAGTCAGCCGACGATGTGGTGCGCTCGAGCGTCAGCCGCACGATCATCGAGCAGACGTCGACGAACATCTTCTTCGCCAATCCGAAGGCTGACGAAAGCTCTTACATGGAGCACTTCGGCCTATCCCGGGCCGAGTTCGAATGGGTCAAGAACGGGGATCCGAATTCGCGCTTCATGCTGATCAAACAGGCGAAGAACAGCGTGATTGCCCGCGTGGACATGTCCCACATGCCCGAGTTCATCAAGGTGCTGTCAGGCCGAGAGGAGACGGTCCGTGAGGTCGAGATGCTGCTCGACGAGCATGGAGAGGATCCGAAGAACTGGCTGTCGAAATTCTGCGACTGGAACGGGGTAGCGGTCGATGAGCAGCGCAAAGCGTCTTGAGAGAGTTGCAGTCGGCGGTTTGGCCCTCGCTGCGGTTCTTGCTGGCAGTACGAGCCATGCGCAGGTGCCGGTCATCGACAATGCGCGCCAGAAGATCCAGCAGGCGACATTGAACTGGTACCAGGGCTATCAGGCCGATTCCCGGAAGCTGAAAGGCGCCTCGGGCGGCACGACCGACAGCGTGGCACCCGGTCAGGGTTCCGGCGCGCCCGCTGATTGCTCGGCGGACGGCATGGCGGGCGGCACCGCGCCGGCGGCGCCATCTCAGCGCACGCCGAGCCAGCAGGAAGTTGCCAGCATGGTCGAGGATGAGGCAATCCGGCAGGGCGTCGATCCGAATTTCGCACTGGCGATCGCCGAGCAGGAATCCCGCTTTCGCCAATCCGCCCGCTCTGCGGTCGGAGCCACCGGCGTCATGCAGCTGATGCCGGGGACAGCCGCTCAGCTCGGCGTCAACCCCTACGATACGCGTGATAACATCCGTGGCGGCGTCAAATATATCAAGCAACTCCAGGGGATGTTTGGCGACCGCTACGACCTGATTGCCGCCGGCTACAATGCCGGCCCGTATCGGCAGTCGCTGCAGAATGGCCAGATCCCAAACATTCCGGAAACCCAGGACTACGTCAAAAAGGTCTCTGCCTATTATGCGCGCAACAAGGCTCAGAATGGTGACCGCACCCCGACGCAAGGTGCCGGCGAGCCGGAAACCGTCAGCTACGGGAACGGATGCGGCGAGCAAATCAAGAAAGCCGTTGACCGGAATACGCAGGCGCAGGTCGAGCGCGGTTCGGTCTGGAACGAGTTGCTCGGAAAATCGACCGAAGCGAACCAGCAATATCTTCAGCGCCTAAAGGCTGGCCTTCAGTCGTCATCAGCGAGCCTGCGCGGGACTGGCGGCGGCAATGCCAAAGATTACGACGGCTCGCTTGCGATGGCGCAGATCCAATGCCCGACCAATATCATTGATACCGGCGGCACGCGCTGCTTTGCGGTGCCGTCGAGCGCGAGTACCGAGCAGATCCAGCGCTGGCTCTTCGACCTGCAGGAACAGGCCCGCGCCGATGGCAACGTCGCGACTTTCTCGGTGATGCAAGATCCCGCCTTGGGCCTCGTAACAGTCGTCGATGCCAGACCCACCGCGAAGTGAACGGACAGGAGAGGAAAGTTACATGAAGATATCACTCTTAGCGGCGACTTTGAGCTTGTTGGTTGTTGCTCAGGCGCAGGCACAGGTCCCTGTCAAGGATTCGGAAAACATCTCGCTCAGCGAGGAGATCAAACGACTATCGTCGGAGATCCAGCAGGACACATCCGTCGTCAAGGACAACACCACGAAAACTCTGGCAGCGATCACAGGCGACCGGACGCAGGATGCCAGCCAGTTTGCCAAGCTTGCGACCGGCAATGGCTTCAGCATGGGACAGGCGCCGGATTTCAGCACTATCCTATCGAGCAACCAAGCTGTGTTCGGAGGGATCGGCGGCCAGTTCCAGAACACCGCGGCCAAGCTGATCAACGGCCTCAACCTGGTAAAGATGGTGGTCGATAGCGCCAAGGGCGGCGGGCTGTCAGGCGCCAACCAAGTCTATTCGCAGGGAATCAATGCACTCACCACGCTCACCGCGCTCACCGACGCGATGAACAGCGCGACGAAAGACCGGCAGAACTCGTTCATGCAGGCCACGCAACAGATCGGAACGGCAAAAGACCTGAAAGGGGCTCTGGAGCAAAACACCCAGATGGTGCTTCAGGGGAACCAGACCGCCAACGAAGCCGTCGGCTCGTTGAACAACCAGGTCATGCTGCTGAACCAACAATACAAGGCAGCGCTCGCCACCTCATCGCAGAACCTCAAGACCTTCGCTCCGCTTCCCGACAGCGTGATGCGTGACGGCGGAACCGCGCCACAGGGCAGCTCGGTTCGTGATCAGTTGAAGGCTTTCGAGGAGCAGAACCATTGAGGGTCACCCACTTGCTGGCGATCGGCTTTGTCGCGCTTACCGGTTGCGCCGGGAAATACGAGCAGATGGCGAAATGCTCGGCCGACGAAAACCCTGTGCCGGCACCCAGCTACGGGACAGAGCTGAAGCCGACAGCTGCGGAGGTGGCGGTCGAGGCGGCAACCAAAAACGATTGCGGCCCAATGCGCCCTGTCAATCAATTCCAGGATGAGACATGGATCCCGTCAGTTACGCGATAAATTTCTATGGTGATGCGCTTCGATATTTCGACAAGATCAACGAGGCGTCTCTCGAAAGAGCATGGGGTTTGTTTGCCGAGAACAGCAATCTGGTCTCCGGCATACTGGCGATCTTCCTGATCCTCTACTTCCTCTGGGGCGCGCTCGGACTATCCAGCGTTTCCCTGCAGGATATGGCCCTTACCGCCTTCAAGCTTACACTCGCCTATGCCCTGATCATGTCATGGGCGAATTTCTACGACAATATCGGCCAGTTCGTGTTGTCGGCACCGCAGGATCTTGGCTCAGCCATTTCCTCGGCAATGGGTGGTCAGTCGGCGGGTTCGGATATCGCGAGCCAAGTCGCCAGCATGGCGCGCAAGGTCTACGACTTTGCCATGCAGCTCTTCAATTCCTATGAATCCGGATGGCTGCCGAACGTCACCGGCGCCGTCGTCGTTTTCATCGTTCTTGTGTTCGGCCTGTTGCCGATGTTGCTGATCCTCACCGGCGTCACGCTGTTTGCCAAGATGATCACCGCTGTCATGCTGGCGATCGGCCCGATTGCCATCCTTTCCTATTTCTTCGGAATCACGCGGTTTGTCTTCGACGCATGGGTGAGGGGTGTCGCCTATGGCATGTTTATGCTGCTCTTCACTTACATCATGGCCGGGCTGTCGTTCGGGTTCCTGATCGGCATGATGGACACGATCAACGGCGACATGGCCACCAAGGAAAACGCGCTAGCGATCGTGCTTGCCATGGTGCTTTATCTGGCTCTGATCTCTTATTTCATCTTCCAGGTCCCCGACTTTGCGCGCACGTTTTCCTACGGCACCGCATTCTCTGGTGTTCCGGGCGGCGGCGGGGTTGATACCGCATACAGTGCTACCCGCAGACAGTTGGCCTCCAGCAATTCACGCGCCGGCCAAGCAGCTGCAGTCGGGCTCGGCATGCTGGCTGGACCGAGAGGGGCCGTTACGGCAGCAGCTCTTGCTGGTCGCGGCGGCATCGCCGGCGCCGGCGCCCTCGGTCGGATGCTGACCAATCGTCGGCGCAGCAGCGAATGACCAAGAGAGCAAGAACGGCTTCAAATTTCTCAAAAATAGCGACTTCGAGGTTCGAGACTTGGCATTGTTCAGACGGCAATTGAAAGCGGCGCCAGCCGACCGTGTCCCCGGTCCCCAGGATATCTACGACCAGCATCTTTCCTGGGGCGAGAAGAACCGCTCCCTTCGCACTTTGATCGGTCTCATCCTGCTGGTCTTCGCAGTGGCCGGCTGGATCGTCGCCGGCGTGCTTTCTTTTTCGGTGGCGCAACTGTTTCCGCTCGTGCGCACAGAGGTCGTGCCGCTGATCGTCGATAAAAACACCGGTTACATGGAAACCGTCACCACACTCGACAAGGACCGCACGAACGTCTCCGAGATCCAGGCAGTTCGCGCCTCGTTCGTCGGCAATTATGTCATCCGCCGCGAAACCTACGACCCACGCTATCTGTCCGAGAACTTCGACATGATTGCGCTGTGGTCGGAGCCGGGTTCGCCGGCGTTCAAGGATTATTCGGACTGGATGAATCCCTCCAATCCCAGAGGTCCGGTGAAGACGCTCGGAACGACCGGTGAGATCAGACCGGAAATCCTGTCGGTCAATCCACTCAATCAGACGACGATGTCGGTCCGGTTTGAAACGAGAGAGCGCCAGCGTGGCGGCGAGGTCGTCAACCGGTGGTCCGCAACGGTTCGCTATAAACAGATCACCCTTCCCGCCAGCAATCGGGTCCGGCTTTACAATCCGCTCGGCTTCGTGGTCACCGAATATGTGAAGGTCCCCGAGACCATGCCTTCGGGGCTCGTTCAATGAAGCGCAGGATGTGGATAACCGCCCTGTCGCTGTTCTTGGCGAGCTCGGCTGCCCAGGCTGAACTTCTCGCCCGCCCCGGCAGGCTCGACCCCCGGGTGCGGACACTGCCGTATTCGGCAGAGCAGGTGTTTGTTCTGACCGGCACCTACGGGATGGTCACGACAATCCTGTTCGGCGCGGACGAACAGATCACGCAGGTCGTCGCAGGGGATACAGTGTCCTGGCAGATCCTGACATCGGCCGATCGCCGTTCGCTGACCCTGAAACCGATGGAAAAGGACGCCCCGACCAACCTCTCGGTGGTGACGACCAAACGCACCTATTCCTTCGACCTCGAAGTGAACGACAGCAAGTCTATCCAGAACCAAACATACAACCTGCGATTCATTTACCCGGAAGATACCGGCCTGAAGGGAACGGCAGAGCTCTGGAAGCAGGCCCAGGACGCCGAGCGAAATCCGAACATCAAGAATATTCGCCGCGACAAGGTCAATTACGACTACGGCTTCAAGGGCAGTGATGCAGCCAAGCCGCTCTGGGTCTTCGACGACGGGCTGAAGACCTTCATGAAGTTCACAGGCGATGTGCCCGCCATCTTCATCGTCGACGCCAAACGTCGAGAAAGCCTCGTCAATTATCGACGGGAGGCGGATTACATCGTCATCGACACGGTCTCGCGGCAATGGACGCTGCGCTACGGCACTGAGAACGAGATCTGCCTGTTCAATCTTCGCACAGCCCCTGCCGATGTGCCGGCCCCGATCGAAGGTGCCGTGGCGCCAAAGCGGCTCGGCTCCGGTGGGCTCCGGTCCGAACCCAAGTCACGATAGGAGGCACGATGTCGGATCCGAACTATCACTCGATCGACACCGATACCGCAATTGGCGGCCAGGTCCGGCGATCCGGGATCGGGTTGATGCGTCCGATGGCTGTGGTGGTCGCGATCGCCGGTATCGGCGTTGTTCTCTACTTCCTGTTTTCCGGCGGTGAGCGGGAACCGACCGTCGACACGACGCCTCGGGAAGAATTCCGCCCGGTTCAGGCGCCGAGGAACGAGGGCTTCAATCCGCCGGCGCCGCCGCCCTTGCCGACCGTCCAGGTACCAGAGGCTCCTCCGCCCCCGCAACCCCCGCTGCCGGAACCAGTCGTGCCGGCCCCGGTCCAGATCGCGCCGCCGGTCGATGTCGATTGCTCCAGGGGAAACAATCCCGACAATCCAAGATGTATCGAGCTCGCCCGAAAGGCGAAGCTTCTCGAGCGTGTCCGCTCGTCCGCTGTCGTCTTCGATCAATCCGAGCAGAGGAACGGATCCGCATCGGCTTCCTCCGATGCTTCGGGAGCCGGCCTGGTCGGCGCGAACGGCTCGTCTGGGGCGCCCTCCGGTGGAAACCCCGATGCCGGCGGCGCTACAGATGGCGACCGCGCCTTCCTGAAGGCGATGGGTGGCCAGGGAGTGGAGGTCTCGACGGCCACTGAGAACCGGCACATCGATGCCTGGATCCCGCAGGGCACGATGATCCGCGGTACGCTCGAAACGGCTGTGAATTCCGATCTCGCCGGCATGGTGAAGGCGATCGTCCGGGAGGATGTCTATTCCTTCGACGGCCGCCGCATCCTCATTCCCGCAGGCTCCTCGTTGATCGGCGACTACAAGTCCGGTGTCGAACGCGGGCAGGAGCGCCTCTTCATCGTCTGGACCCGGATGATACGTGGCGATGGTGTTTCGGTCCAACTTGGCTCCTACGGCACCGACCGTCTCGGCCGCTCCGGCATGACCGGCGTCGTCGACCGGAAATATTGGGAGCGGTTCGGGCCGCCGGCGCTGATGACGATCATCGGCGGCGTGACTCAATACATCGCTCAGCTCGGTCAGAAACAGGATCGCAGTATCACGATCGTCAATACGGACGGAACCGTGACCAGCATTCCCCAGGACAACGGAACCACCTCGCAGGATCGCGCACGCGAGATCGCTGCAGAGACCATCGCGTCAGGCATTCAGCAGCTTGCGACGGAGGCGTTCCAGGACACTAAAAACATCAAGCCGACGATCCATATCGCCCAAGGCTCCGATATCACCGTGTTCGTCACACGAGATCTGGATTTCTCCGATCTCTATCCAGACCCGGTCCGCGAAGCGTTTGAGCGCTTGCGCAGAAAGAAGCTCGGCAAATGAATGCTCGTTTATCGATCTCCGCCGAACAACACTTCCTGTCCGAGGCGCTCGAGCCCATCAAGACGTTTCTCGACGATCCCGGTGTGGTCGAGATCTCCTGTCAGCGCAGCAATGAGATCTGGCTGGAACGCATCGGTCAGCTCAGCATGGTGAGGCAGGCGGTCGATGGGCTCGACCAGGAGGCGATTCGTCACATGGCGTCCCGCGCGGCGTCGTTCACCAAGCAGACCGTCAATGCCGAGAACCCGTTGCTGTCCGCTACCCTGGTCGATGGTGAGCGCGTGCAGTTCATCCTCAATCCGACCTCGGCGACAGGACACGCTTTTTCGATCCGCAAGCAATTCATACGCCGGTTCGATCTCGACGACTATGAAAAGGCCGGTGCGTTCCGATTCACCAAGGTCACCGGCGACGACTATATCGACGATGTCGATATCGAGTTGTCACGTTTGCTGCGGGCCGGAAGGGCACGCGGATTCTTGGAGCTTGCGGCTGTCCATCACCGCAGCATGTTGATCTCTGGTGGCACGTCGACCGGCAAGACAACGTTTCTCAACACCATGCTCACCGCCATTCCGAACAACGAGCGGTTCGTCTTGATGCAGGATACTGCAGAACTGGAGCCTTGCCAGGAAAACGTCGTTTCGCTGCTGGTTTCCAAAGGAGGACAGGGTGAGGCCCGGGTGACGATGACCGATCTCCTTGCGTCGGCGTTGCGCCTGCGGCCGGATCGCATTTTTATGGGCGAGCTGCGCGGTGACGAGGCCTTCGACTTTATCAACGCGATCAATACCGGCCATCCGGGCTCGATGTCGACGATCCACGCCAACTCGCCGCATCACGCCTTTAACCGACTGTCGACGCTGGTGCTCAACAGCAACGTCCGCATGGAGCGCGACGACATCATCCGCTACATCCGCTCGATCATTCCGATCGTGGTCCAGTTGAAGAAGAGCGATGCCGCCGGTGGCCGCGGTGTCAGCGAGATTTACTTTGCCGACGAGGTGGATGAAGATGGAAAGCGTCGACACGGACACGCAGGCTGATCGCCCGAAGTGGACGGAGCTTCAGAGAGCTTCGACCTTCACTTTTCCGGTCGCCGTACTCGGGGCTTTCGCGGTGTGGCTGTTGTTCTTCACGCTGATCTACGACGCCTATGTTACGTCATTCGGATCGACCTCCTATTACGACTACATCGCTCAGGCTCGTCTCCTCGATAGTCTTGTTTATACATGGTCCATCGTCCGGGTCCGCAACACGGTCGGGCTGTCGCTGCTCGCCCTCGCCCTCGCCACGCCGTTCCTGTTTTTTCTGCTGTGCCTTTGGATGCTGAAAGGGGGTAGGGCGCTATCGCGGAAGATCCTCTATCTCCTTCACATCAGGTCGATGTTCACCCTGATTGCACACTCGGCACTCATTTTCGCCGCCGCCTATGGCGGTGTCGCCGTCTACGGGATCGTTTTTTACCTCGTGGCGACAAGGGCCGGCGGACATGTCGATATTGCCGACTACTATAGCAATCACCTTGCAGCGATGTATCAGGCACCCTTCGGTGCGACCGACGCGGCAGGCGCATATCGGAAGCCCTCGCGACAGACAGTGATCGGCGCACTGGCGGGCCTGGGGGCAGCAGGCGCGCTAGTCGGGGTTCCAATCGGCGCCGCGATCCAGAAACGCCAACGGATGATCATGGGCAAAGCGCGGCTGGCAACCTTGAAAGATGCCGCCGACTTTCAGTTGCGTGACAAGTATGGCATCGTGCTCGGCTTGAAACAGGGGCTGCTTCTGCGCAATGACGGCGACCAGCATGTGATGGTCATCGGCTCGCCGGGACAGGGCAAATCGCGCGGCTTCGTCATCCCGACCATGATGAGTTTTAAGGGCTCGCAGGTCGTTCTCGATATGAGCGGTGAGCTTTTCGAGGAAACCTCAGGCTACCTTAAGGACAGGGGCTACGAGATTTTCCTGCTTGCACCGGGGTCCAATTTCACCGACGGCTACAATCCGCTGGATCTGATCAGTGCCGATCCCAACCAGAGGATCACAGATCTGCAGAAACTCACGCAGATGCTGCTCCCGGAACGTCTGCGATCCGATTCCTCCGATTTCTGGGAGGAAAGCGCCAGGATCCTGCTGACGGCAATGCTGGGTTTCGTGCTCGAATGCCCTGATACCCGCAAGTCGCTCAGCGAGCTCTACCGTATCCTCAACTCGATGTCGGATGAGCGCAAGGTGATCATTCAGCTTCTGGAAAACTACGAGGCCGTCCTGTCCGACCAGACCCGTATGCAACTGACCAAATTCGCCGGGCGCCACGAAAAGCTCGGGGAGGGCATTGCAGCGGAGATCGTCGCCAAGCTCAATTTTCTGCAGAACCCGCTGGTCGAGGCACTGACATCGATTACGTCAATCCCGATAGACGCCATCAGAAAACGGAAAGTGGTGATTTACGTTCAGGCCGACTGGAATGCCATTCAGATCTACGAACGGCTGATCTCGATGTTTATCCAGCAAATGGCCGACAAGCTCGTGCAGATGGGACGGTTGCGCAACGGCGAGCACGAAGTACTGATGATGCTCGACGAGTTCGGCAATGGTGGCCGCATCGACACTGTCCTGACACTCGCTCCGCTGATCCGCAAGAACGGCGTTCGCTTCGTGTTCATCCTGCAGGATGGCGCCCAACTCGAACGGCTTTACCAGCGCTCTGGCCAAAAGATCCTCATGGGTGCATCGACGATCAAGCTGTTCATGAACTTCCAGAACCAGGAGGACGCGACGGCGGTGTCGATGGCAGCCGGCAGGACGACGGAGTGGGTCGAGCAGTCATCCTATACCCATCGCCATGGTCGCCGCGATCGATCGATTGCAAAGGTGCCGGTTTCGGTCGATCTTTTGCCGGTTAATACGCTGATGATGATGAAACCCGAGGAGGCGATCCTCCAGGTCACCGGCATGCCGCTAATGCGTATCATGAAACTGGACTCCGGTGGCGAGCGCATGTTTTCGAAGGCGCGAAAGTTCAAGCCGGCGACACGGCCATGCATGGAGCCGGTCGAATGGACGATCGCTGATAGCGACGCAGTCAAGCCAATCGTGGCGGACCCTGAGGCGGCCATCCCTTCGAAAACGAGAAGCCCGCCGCCCGGGACTCAAAGCGAGATCGACTTAGGCGCCGTGCAGCGACCGCCGCAACCACAGAATATGCGCTTCATCGTCAAGGACGGGGTACGCTACGTCTATATATCATCGCTCGACGAACTTCGTCATCGCCTGGATCTCGACGAGAAACGTGAGGCCGGTGTCAGTCCGGAAGACCTGCCCAAGGGGAACGGCGTGCGGGAACCTGATAGCCGAAGGAACGGGCCGGCCGGCCGGCAGGAGAAAGACGCCGGAGGCAACCGTGCTCCTCTCCTTGCCGAGGAGGGTAGCGATGTCGAGATTGATATCGATCGGGAGAAGCTGGCCCGTAGCGTCTATTCAGGATCTCCAGGAAAAGCGCGAAATCCACCAGGTCGCATTCCGGATTCTCGGGACCAAGGCGGCGAGCGCTCTATCGGCCCGGCCATTCTTCAACGTCAAGAGGTCCGGGAGGTATTCGGAGCGGATATCAACGCCTTGAATGACGTGATTTTCCAACGGGCTGATGGCGCCTCATTCGAGCCAGCGACGCTGAACGCCGATGTCGAGCTTTTGATTGGACGTCTCTGCGAACGCCTGGCGAGCGAGAGTTCAAAAGCCATTCTGCAGGAGTTCGCTGACGTTGCGCGAGATCCGCTGGGTGAGGAGAGGATGCAGGTCGAGACCGATGGTGGCGTCGACTAGCTGATAGGGTTGGCTTGTCAGTACCGTTCTGTTGTCCAAGCCCTCGTGCAGGGTCCACAATAGTTGCCAAAAAGGGGAGATACCGTGGCGGAAATCAAATACTTCAGGCGTGGAGGTCTTTCGAAAGAGGAAAGCCTCGATCGAATTGTCGACGCTGCCAGAAACGACGGTGGCCTTTGGTTGATGATCAAGGAGCGCGCAATGGAGACACGCGCGCTGACGGTCGAGTTCGAAAGGCTGGGGGCAAACCCCGGCGAAATGGAGAGGCTATTTCCAAGGCGCCTGACACCGACGATCTCTGAGCTGGTTGACGAGCTTGTGTGGTCCATCGCTGGAGGCTGTCCGCCGGAGATGAGGGTTCTTGTTCAAGATGCGTTGCTCCAGGCAGCGAACGCAGAACTCGATGCGAACAGGGGGCGGCCGTCGTGAAAAGACGGGACTGACGAGATCATCTCTCTATTTGTTGTTCGTCGACCATCGCTAGAGGACTTGCAGACCGGCTGCGCGTAAGCCTGCACAGCGCGAAGCCGTCACTCGAAATCCACGTTTGGCAGAGGAAGGAATGCCATGCTACCGCCGGTCCTCTTGCACGGGCCGAGCGCAGCAGTGTAAGACCCGTGAGGACCGTGTGCACAGGTACTGAGAGACAGTCAAAATAGCGTTTAGGCATAAGCCTATCGTTTCGCAACGACGACAGGAATTGGATGAGCAGCGAAACCTCGAGAGCATTCCCCATCGGTCGCCGCAACGCCACGTTCCATGGCTGCGACATACTATACGGCCGTCGCCCAATGCGATCCACGGTGGAGGATGGCTGTCGATGCCACGGCTGAAGGGCGATGCCTCCAATGACCGGCAAGACGTCTCGCGCCTGACATCTCTTTCCTTTCAGGAAAGACTTGCCATTGGTCTGGACCGTTTGAAATCCGAGCGCGGATTGACGAACAAGGAGCTCGGCGAGCAACTCGGCGTGTCGGAAGCCTATATGTCGCAAGTGACCCGCGGAATGCGGGACGTGAAGCTGACCACGCTCGACAAGATGACCCGAGAGTGGAATGTCACGATAGAGGATTTGTTCACGGTTACTGACGACGATCTCGCCCGCATTGCTGCGAAGAAGGCGCGCCGAAGCCAGAGGAAGCCCCCCAAGCCGTTGTCCTGAGTATCGCTGCCGTGGACGCAATGTCGCGCCAGCCACTAATGGTCCAAATCGAACCAAAATCGCTGCTTCACACCTTTGTCGTTCGGGATATCGAAAAAGTAGGGCTCATTCCGTCGCGGCCTTGGTGTCGCAATTTGTTCGATACAGCTGTCGCCCTGGTTACCGAAAACGCGTCGTACAGTTGTAACCTTGAGCGCCGCGTTGGATCCACGCTGACTTGGAGACCGACATAAATCGACGGTCTTGATGCATTGGTTGGGTTCACCCCGCAAACCGGCGTCGCCTTGCGAACTGTAACCGGCCGTGGTTCCGGCCGGGCAGTCTTCAAAGATGACATGGCCGGGCTTGCCGGCATTGGCTTCATGGCAGACCGGCCACGAAAAGGCCGGGTCATTTATCGCGGCAATAAGGCGCGTCATCGGCGCAACGCAGTAGGGAACGCCATGCCAGGATGGGTTTTTAGATGCCGCGCATAGCAGAACCTGGCATCCCCAGGACACGTCGTCGGCCTTTGCGGCGGTGACAGCCGAAACAGAGGTCGAGCCCACCATCAATATGGTCGCAAGTACGAACGGTCTCACTCTATGGCTCCTTTCCCATGGTCATTGGACCTGCGCCCCTGTTTCGCCGATCATCGCGAACGACAGCATTCCAGGTTGTGTCGCCCCGGCGAATGAGCCCCTGGCGGGTGTGATCAAGTCGGTGCAGGTCACGCCCGGTTCGGCTTGACGCGCTTTGCACTTCGAAATCCGGATCGAGCGGTCGGATCTGGTAATCGCAGCTGATGCCTCCTCATCGTTGGGAGCGTCGACTTGCGACTTTTGCTTACCCTCATCCGTCAGCCGTAAGATCTCATGCTCAAGCTCTGACGCCTGGCGGCTTCGCGCCATCTCGTTGACCGCGTAGCCGGCAGCTGTTCCAACAACAAGACGTAAGCCACCACGACAGCTTACCGACGGACTTGTTCGCCGTCATAGTCAGTATCCCTCGACGCCCAGCCGCCTCAGGACGATGGCCGGGTTGGTTTCGCAATCCTTTTTCCAGTCGACATGCTGGGCGCAGGCGTAGGCATATTGGCTGAGGTCGGCTGAAGAGAGATCCGCGAGCGTGTTGCCGACTGCCTTCCACTTCTGCACGTCCGCTGGATCGCAGCCGGCGCCTGCGGCACCGCAAAAGTCTGGATTACGCTGCTCGATCTGCGTCCGGCTAGTGCTTTCTTGTCCGGTCGCCATCGAAGCACAGCCGGACAGCAGCACCATCGCCATGGCGGTTTTTGGAAAGTGGCTCATTCAGCCTCCGTGCGTGTTACTGAGCGACAGGGAATTGTTCGGGCTCACAGGCAACGGCAGAGGTAAGCCGCTGTCGTGTTCTGGCGAAGGGCCTTTAGCCGTGTCTCCAGTGGCCACCGATGCGGTGTAAAGCCATGGAGGAAGCAGATCTGGCGAGGACCAGACGCCGTAACCGAGCCCTCTGGCCTTCCTTTCAATATCGAAATAGGCCGGCACCTGAGGCTCGCCGCGATAGTTGAATGCGTAGCCTATGCCTTCTGCAATCGCCGTCGCGGCAAGGTTCGTCTCCCCGACAAAACAATGGGCGAGGATCATGCCCCTTCCGTCGCGGTCGATCGGAGTACAATTGACGTCGTGTCCGAGTGTACGAAGGATCATCCATGCGCGCGCAACCTGACCCGCTGGCCACGTTACACCATCGCTCAACGCCGTCTGTTCGATGCGAGGGGCTTCATATCCGGCAAGCCGCACCACCTGTCCGCTCCTTTTGAATTCAAACGTCGTGGTATCGACGACCTGAACTTTTCCATAGATCTGCCGGGGCAGGTCGGCCGGACGGTTCTGCCCTAGCGATCCTGTCGCCGTCAGTGTGAATAATATAATTGAGAACGGTACAGTTCTCATCGCTGCGCTCCGGCAATTTTTGTGAGGACCGGGATCGGGTGCGGCATATCCGAATACGCCCAGAGGCCCGCGCGCGCTGATCGCGCACTCTCCTCCGCCACCCTATATCCGGGGACGATCAACTGACCGGTGTCGTCAATCGCCGCAAATCCCCATCCCTGGGCAATCATATAGGTTGCCAGATCATAACGCCGTTCACCTGTCGTCGTCTGGCAGGCAACCACAGCGTTGTTCTGGTCGATATTTCTGATCGTCGTGCAGACCGGCCTGGTGTCTCTGATCATTGCCTGCGCCATAATGAGGTTGAGCTGGCCACAGTCTCGCACAGCGCCCGGGGAAATCGTGATAGACGTGCCTCGAAGACACGTCTGCAGGCCGTAGAGACGATATCGCCGTCCGCCTGAAACCCAGGTATCGCCTGTTTCGAATTGCGCCTGCGCTGGAAAGGGAGCAAATCCAGTTTGACCCTCTATCTTGCTGTCCTCGACTAGACCTCCACCTCCATGCGCCTGAACGAGCGTGATCGGAGCAGGGCGTGCCGCTCCAGGAAGGGTCGAGCCTCCAAGCATGGGCATGATGGTGATCCCGGCGTAGAAGCCAGAAGCTAGGAGCGTGGACATCAACATCAGGAACCTCATCCGGATCACTTCATGGAAGGATTGGCGCGATGGCGTTCACCGTAGGGGTGGACGAAATAGGTATTTGCCCAGATTCCGACCCGCTTCCTGTGCGCATCTTCCTCAACCTTGGCATAGTCTGGAAATATCGGCCAGCCGGCGCGGTCACGTGCGGCGAAAGCCAGTCCCCTGCCGATGAGCGTCTCGGATATCGATTGCACTGCTTCATCCTTGTTGAAGAAGCATTCGGCATAATGCACCGGCGGCGTGCCCCGATTTTGGCCGAGGACGTGGCACGGAAACGCGTCGCCTGCCGCCGCCTTTGCCTCGGCGAGTACCGCGGTCAACCCGGCCAGCGAGATCATGGCGCACGTCGCCTGTAGGCCTGCAAATGCAATCTGCTCGGTTGAAAGGCAACCCTGAGCGCCAGCCAACTTAACCACCGTCCCGTCGGAGGCCAGAAACGCGCTGCCGCCCAACGCGCCCTGAGGTCTGATTGTTTGAAGATGAAGTCGCGTGGCAAGCGATGACGTATCGAGGGGCGTCTGCGGTGCAGGAACAAGATCTCGCCCCTGGGCATAGGCCGTTTGATATTCGCTGACGAACTTCGCAGCCGTATCATCCTGTGCTGCGAGCGCAATGGCCATCGTCGCATTGGCAAATGTGCAGAAGAATAAGCAGTTAAACCACCACGCGCCAGGATTCATGCTCGCATTCCGTAGTCTGTTGGCAATCTAAAACATGCACAAAATTATACTGCAGTGCAAGTCTGGAAAATCATCGGCGATTGGGTTATGTCTCTTGGGACTACGGAACATGCGCATGGAGAAAGGCGATGTCAGCATACCGGAAGGCCCTCAGGCTAATAACCTTCCCATTTCGGGCGGCGTGGATCCTAATTTTGCTCGCGAACCTTTTGGTCGTATCGGCTGTCTGGGTGTCGTTGGCGGCATTCGTTTCATACGGTCTTGCTTTGACGATTTCATACGCCTTCCTTCCGACGGAGTGGACCCGGGGGCTTTGGCATTGGGCGGCAGAGCTCTATGCCCAATCCGGTTGGTTCAGCGCCGCAACCACATTCTGTTTCGTGCTGCTTTTACTGCCGATCCTGAAGTTCTGGCCGGCCAGAGACTCGCAAGCGAAAATAGCGCGTGAGCGCAAAGCGACACGGCAGAATAACGATCTGATCGCTGCGCGGCAGCAACGATTAGCGAAGCTTCGGGAATGACGACGCGATGACAGTCAAACCACTCTCGCTAGCCATCTCGACGTTCAAGGGCGGTGCCGGAAAATCGACCTTGAACATCAATCTCGCAGCCGAATTTGCCCAACAAGGACACCGGACGCTGCTGATCGATTGCGATGAACAGGAGTCATCGACGCGCTGGTACAATGTCTCCACGAAAAGGGGACTTCTTCCGACCAACGGGACCCTGCTGCATCTACGCGTGGCTCCGGAGGACAGGTTTGTGGATCGCCTGGCCGACGCACCGGAGGCCGATATCCGGATCTATGATGTCGGCGGATATGTCCATCAACGCGCAATCGACGTTTATTATGAGTGTGATGCTGTTCTTATCCCGGTTATACCGGAGCCGACGGCCGCGACCTCGGCCATCAAGGTGGCGACAATCCTGAAGGAGATTTCCAGAAAGCGGGCTGAGGGACCAATTCCGTACGCTGCGATCTGGAACTATGTCGACATGATCGCGCTCAAACACAACCGCTCGCTGCCCGAGGTTCACGCCATCCTCACAAGCGGCAGAATTCCGGTGGTGGACACTGTTGTTCGCAAGAGCAACCACTTCAGCGATGTCGGAGCCGGCTTCGGCTCGCTCTATTCGAAGCTCGCCAGCATAGAGAATAATCCGGTGCTGACGCCGTCGGCAAAGCGTCGCGCCTCCGAGAGCGTTCTCGACGCGATCGATCTTGTAAAAAGGATCAACAACGAATTCATCAACCTACTGCAGGTGGAGGCCGCATAGCGCAATGTCGAGGGAAAGAATACCGGCTGGAAACATTCTCGCTCTTGGTCGATCTAGAGAAGATCGGGCGAAGGACGTGGAGGAGACGGCGACCTTCTATATGCCAACCAACGTCGATCTTGGAAAGCTTATGCCCGAGGAACCTCCTCGAACAAAAGAACAGCAGGCAACCGTCCGCGGCGCACCGCAACAGCGCCGTACGTCTGGCAAAAACGTCCGGACCAGCCCTTCAAAGGAGGGAAAGAATCCGCCTGCGGGCAGCCTCATCACCAAACGAAAACGTATTTCGCTTTATCTCGACGACGACGTGCTCACAAAGATCTTTCGGGTTTCGCTCGAGCGTCACGAGCAACTGTCATCGGCTACGCACCGGTTGATACTTGAGGCTCTGCAGGCGAGGGGGCTATAGGAGAGATGCGCCAACCGGCTATCATGTTCCGTCTACCACCGCACGTCCTGGTTAATGTGGAGGCCCTTGCCAGACGGCTCGATGTGTCTGCCAACATTGTCGCCAAGCTGATCGTAACGCGGGAAATCATGCATGTTCCTGCAATGCTCGAAGAACATGACCGGCAATTGGCAAATATGCACCAGTTTCTGCGCGAACTGGCCTTTCGAAACGAGACGTTTCTCTCCGACAAGGGAGCCGAGATTGCGGCAGTCGAGCCGATTATGGAGAAGCTTGCGCAGGTCATGGCCGCTCTCGACGCCATTCGCGATGCAGCTTTTGTCAGACCGTCAACCTATATCGCCGACCTGATCGGGAAACACGATGATCGACCTTTCCAGAAGTCGCTCCGGATCTAGACCGGGCTGTCGTCGGCTCCCAAGCTATTTCGAGATGATCGACGACGAACTGCGTCGACGCGGCGGGGGCGGGGGCGTAAAAAGGTCGATACCGGCGAGACTGGCCGCTCCGTTGACGAGACAGGGCGGGGCGGCTACGGCATTCAGTCGAGCCGCCGGCAACAACGCCGTTGTGGTCAAAGTCCTGTCTTATGGTGCCGGTGCTAGTTCGATGCGCAACGTCCTTGCCTACCAAAGCAAGGAGGAGAAGGCGCGCGACCAGGACGGCCGTGAAGTGTCCGATCTCAATGCCACGGTGCGGTCATGGGAGCGCGAGTTTGGAAATCGGAAAGGCAGCGATGATATTCTTCGCTTGGCTTACGAGCTCGAAAGCGCAGACCGGGAGCGGGTTGCCCGCGCCCTCGGCTCCCTCGCCGACGAAGGGTTTCGCGAGGTCGGCGATATCGACCGGACCTATGCATTCAGTGTGGGCGCGAGTGTTAAGGGTGGTACGCGTCTGCATTTCGCTCTTGTCATTGCCCATGAGAAAAAGGATCGATCGGACCGCAGCAGCCGAAATCGCATCGCCGCCGAAATCGACAACGTAGGTGCGATCGACGCTCGTTTGAACAGGGTGTTGAGGCAGGAAGGAATCACACCAGTTTCGCGCTGTCCGGTTGAATTTTCATCTGGCCCGAAAGGCCTGACTGCGACCTTTCACGCCATGCAGCGAATAGATGCGGAGGTGACGATCTCGACGAAGACGCATGTCGAGGAACGCCCTGGCGCGAGCGGGCGCTACAAGCAGGGCACGGCGCGGCGGGAAGTTAGCACAAAGGATCACAAACAGCTGACGGCCGAGAGCAAGATTATCGGCGCCCTTCTGCAGACCCGCCAGCCGAGGGATTTCATGCACCTGCTCTTGTCTGGACCAGCCAATGTCGATCGCGACCAGTTCGTCCTCGCGGGGCGTGACTTCCTCAAGCAGCAATTTGTTGGGCATCGCTATGCCTACGCCATCCATAACCGAACCGATCACGGAAAGCATCCACACCTGCATGTCATCGTTGCGCTGCGCAACACCAGTGGAAAGATGCTTAACCCCAACATCCGCGACTTCACCGAATGGCGCTCGCGCTTTGCGGAGAGGGCGTGGGAGCGTGGCATCGCAATCGGTCTTCACAAGCGCGTCGACCGTGCAGCCCCGCCGCCCGTCAAACGATGGGAATGGGAAATGTTCCGGCGGATGGGAGCAACCGCGCCGTCAAATGTAATTGAGAAGGTTAGGTCGAAGATTCGCGACACGCCGACCGCACCGAAGCATGAAGGCGCACGGGTGAGGCTCGACCAGAGCCGACGTTCAGTCGAGCGCGTCATTCAGATGCTTGAAGGGGTCGCCAGGGACAGATCAGCACCCAGTACGGCACGAGAACTGAGCCATGATCTCTGCATCGGTCTTCGGCGCGAGTATGGCAGGCTTGAAGCAGCGGTCCGCGAGGGCCGTGATCCCACACGGGAGAAAGGTGAAGAACACATGCTGCGGTCCACACCCATCAGCGCCACCCAGGCAAAGGCAGCCAAGGAAACGATAGCGACAACCGCCAGCAATGCGGCAGCAAAAATCACGGATTCGTCCGATCGGCAGATCTTTGAGCAGGCGACGAAGATCATTGGAAAGGTTGTCGGACTACAGTTGGATGCAAGGGTTGCAAAGCAGCGGGATCGTATCGATGCAAGCCAGGTCAAGCGGAAGTCGGAACCCCTTGAAACAAAATCGGCCGCCGGTCGTGACCACATCGACGAGCTTAGAATAGTGAACAAGAGCTCGAACAATCGCTCTATCGATGCAGCTCGCATCGCTCGCTCCAATACCGAGCGCGACCGACCTGAAAAAGATCGTTCGGATAGCGAGCGGTCAAAAGTGCAGCAGCGCGATAGGGAGATTCCGAAATCCATCAAGCTTCGCCCGCCTCAGGAAAAGGACAGAGACCGCGGCCGCTGATGTCGTTATTAGGGGCTACCGACGATCGATCGGCTCACACTTAAAAAACTGACCGATTGCTGCAGAAAAGCACATCTCATCCCTATCGTTTTAGCCGTGCTTGTTCGGGATAGCCTAGACCGCCACGGTTTCCCAAACCCCGGCCTTGCTACAACGCCGGAAACGACGATAGATCAAGTTCCAACTCACATATTTGGGCGGAACATCGGGCCACGGCGCTCCGCACCGAAGCCGCCAAAGGATACCATTGATGATCGTTCGATTTTGCTCAGGAGCCCGCCCCCGACCACGGCTTTCAGGCTCTAACGGCAGCAAGTCTTTCAGAACCCGCCATTCCACTTCAGTGAGATCGCCCCAGCCGAAGTCTGCCTCCAACTAGCAGCCTCGATTCAACCATCTCTCATTCCGGCAATATCAGCCACGTTTCCGATCCGGGCTGAGCGCCAAAACTTCGATGCCATCTGGTGCATAGGCCTTTCCGTCCGCCATCCGAATATACATTTCATCAAGCGGTCCCTCATGACCTTGCTTAGCCGTGATCACTAAAATCCAGAGAGGATCAGTTCGAATGTCATAGCCGCCGACCGTATTGCTCAGCGTTCCGATCTGATCCCAATCAACGGCCATACTGCTACCCCCCGATCTCAATCTCGATTCTACCGCCACCGCCCACTATGGTCGACGTCAAACGCCAATTTCTCCCCGATGCCTAAGATTCGTCCGATGGCGCTGGAAAGCGAGTCCATGTCGGTAATTTCAATTCGATCAGGTTGCGACTTAATTTCGTTGAGAATATTCTCATCGCCTCTCCCGCTAGAACATAAAATTCCCAAGATGCCCGCTTCTTTTGCCGCACGGATAGATTTCACTAAACTGCTGACAATCACGACACTACCTTTATCGGCCCCATAGCACTCGATGGCTCTGAAAATCATGCGCGTGGCGGTATTGGGTCGCGATTTGTTTGAACCTTGAAGTTCGGTTCCGTTTGGTTGAGACGAATCCGTGTCCGTGATCCAGAAATCGGGTCGTGCTCCCCGAATGGAAAGCAACTCAAAGAGGACTGCCATCACGGTCGAAATTTCTGATGTTCCGGCCCCTTCACTTCGGCGCGAGATAAAGCCAAAGTGAACGTTAAGTTCTCGGATTTGTTTTAGAACTTCGACGAATTCGTGATTAATATCCTTCAGCGTCATGTCTCTGGATACACCTCTATGCCTCAGGAGGAGACCTTCTTCCTCAAAAATAACTAGGCCGGCAGAAGCAATTCTTCGTAGTTGGCAAATCATACCTTGACCACCGGGGCCAACAAGGTCCCGCCTTTTTGAAGTGTGCACATATAATCAGACGCTGGCTAACGAGTGGGGGGCTGTTTCGCCGCCATGTCTGGTCATGGTTGCCTAAAGCCTAACACCTTGTGTTTGCTGCTTCGGATTCGGATAAAGCCGATGAGGAAGGTCAGTATAGACATATTCTCCTGGTATTGCGGCCGGGCACAGCTTCGATAGAAAGAGGTCGAGATTTTTTGCGCTGTTGCTGGACACAAGCGAGTAAAAATTGCCGCTGTTCCATGTGACGAATGTGTGCTCGAAAAAGCGACGCAGTGTCGCGGCAATGTTCGCCAAGCTGACTTCGTTTCGATTCATTCGTGTTAAAACAGTTTCTTCTTTTTTTCGAATGTCGGAAGGGGTAAAAAACCGAGCCTTGAAGCCGTGGTCCTTTTGCCGCTCGCGCCGATGGTATTCCTCGGCGTCGTCGTGCCTGAATTTTTCGATGAAGATGAAAAGCCCGTCTTTTCTGAGATGCTGCGATACAAAGCGAATTTGATCGAAGCGATTGGGCGAATACATCTGAAACGTCGTGTCCTCGACGATGATGTCAAAGCCGCCAGTGAATGCGCGTAGCTCATCATCATCTTGGATTTTTCGCGCAGTCAGATGATGAAATGGTCCGTGAAAAAATGTGGCATGCGGAGGAACACCGTAGGCGTAGAAACTTCGCAGATTCTCGACATTTGGGCTGCAAGATAATGTGTCTATCCTGCCATTGCCGAGTTCGGCAATCACGCGCGCCATCGTGCCCTCTGCTGTTCCCAATGTGTAGAGCTTCAACCGTCCCTTTCTGGCTCGGGCATATTTGAGGATTGCACAGCCCATGCGGCATTCCTCTTCGAACCTATAGGGTATGCTGCCGAGATAGTGCTGATCGAATGGCCCTTGCCGTAGCGGATGAAGAGCTGAAAAGCGCTTAAATGTTGAGTCGAGCGGGAAGAGCCGATAGTCGAGCTTCGGTGGCCGAATGGGCATGCCAGTTTGACCAGCTGCCGTTGTCGAAAAGAATTCCGAGAGCTCGTTGAGACGGGGTGCGCGGTCGCACTCCACTATGAAATCTTCAAATCCGTGCATGCGAAAGACCTGCCTTTCTCTCGCATTATCGCAGCCTGCTCATTTGAAAGACGAACTTCAGAAATTCGAAGCGCCGGCGCTGATCTTGAATTATCAACGACACCAACGCCCTTTTTGCGACAATGCTCGGCCGAAGCATGACCGCGCGCTCTGGTTTCTTGCATCCACGATTTTGATCGGCTTACATGAAATTGATATGAAATTCGACCTCAGGTTAGAGGAGGTTTGATCGGCAACTTTTAGTCAGATATGCTTGCCTCTACACCGATCTTAAACAGGAGAAGCCAGTCAACTTGGGGATCGTTCCGGCCGTTCAACCCGAAAAAATAAAGCAGTCGCAAGCGCAGGTCATCCTTCACAAGCAAGGTCGTTGGAGCCACGCGCGCGCCGATGTCGTTCGTCGGATCGGCTTAGCTCGGCAGGAAATCGACGTGGTAACGGATCACCACCTGATTTTTCTCAACATACGCGGTGCGGCGAAGTCCGGCGAAAATTATATTGACGGGCGAAATGTCGGCTTTACTCCGCGTCAGGACGGCTCACTCGTTTACGTTCCGCCTGGCTGCCGCTGGAGTGGTTGGGACGAGGGCGACTGCGAGGCCTGTTATCTCATGATAATAGTGGCGAGCGAGTTCTTGTCCGACTTATCTGCAAGGTTGCCGAGTGCGGAAAGCTTGCGTCCGAAGCTCGGTTTCAGGGATCTGCCGATACAATGCTTAGTGCGTCAGATTGCCCGCGAGCTCTTGAATGACGATCCTATTACCGACCTGATCGTCGAAGGACATCTAACGGCCATCTTTGGACTTTTGCAACGTGGCTCTCGAACATCGGGCAAGGCGCACCGCGGAGGCCTGGCGCCGGCGCTGCTCAAGAGAGTGATTGAAAAAATCGATGCGTATATCGAGCGACCTCCAAGCGTGCGCTTGCTCGCTGAAGAAGCAGGCGTGACCTACGAGCACTTTTGCCGCGCATTCAAGTACTCGCAAGGCATAACACCCTACGCCTTTTACAATATGCGTCGCCTTGAGCGCGCCAGCGACCTTCTTCGTACGACAGCGATGACTGTAACGGAGGTGGCGCTTGCCTGTGGCTATGCGAGTGGAAGCCATCTCTCGACCAGATTTCGACGCGATACGGGGATTTCTCCTGAGGGATACCGTGCTGTCTGGAGGGAACCTGCTCGTTCCGAGCCAAGAATAATATCAATTTCATGAAAGCCGCAGGCCCCTGAGGGGACTAGAATGAAATCATTCTATTGCCAGGAGGGCTTGCTGATGGGGTCGGGATATTGATACGCGGCGCAATCAAGCGGAAGGCCGCTTGCCGCATCTTTTTGTTCTGCGTGGTGGCATCGTCTGTCGGCCGCAATGCCTATTTTGTGCTAACGGCATGGATCGCCGTCGATATTGGCCACAGGGCGAGCGCTCTTGCCATTCTCCTCGCGCTCGGCAGTGCCGCCGAATTGTTGACGAGTAATGTCGGCGGCGCGGTGGTCGATCGATTAGATCGCAGCATTGTCTGTATGATCTGTGATCTGCTGCGGGTGGCGCTGATGGTATCGACCGGAGTAGGTTTTTCGTTTGTGGACCCCCTCCTCATCCTATACATTTCATGGATCATCTTTGCTGTCATCGACAGAACCTATTCGACGGCATTACAAGCCATGATTCCGTCGATTGTCGGTGCCGAAAAGCTCGAGTCATTCAACTCTGCCTCGTATGTTGGAATGCAAGCAGGCAATTTGCTCGCAGCCATTGTCATGGGAGCCGCTCTGACCGCTATGGGCATGGATCTGGTGCCTGTCCTACCTGGCGCTTGCTTTATTCTCTCTCTGTTGGCGTTGCGGGCTATGCGCAGCCGAAGGCAACTCTACTCTTCCAAACAGCTCGCTATGAGCGGCGGCATTCGTTACCTCGACCTCTTGCCAACGACGTTCACACTTCAGTCGCTGAAGGTCAACGCGTCTATATACGCTCTGATTTACACAATGGGCATGCTTGTGAGCGTGCTCGCCTCAGCATATGTGATCCATGAACTGGACGGCACGGCGCTGCAATTTGGCTATCTTGAGGCGGGATGGGCCTTTGGTTCAATCTCTGGGTGTGCGAGCTTTTTTTTGGGCCGTGGGCATTGGTGGCAGAACATTCTTGTTCATTTGGGGCTTGCTGGCCTGTTTCTTCTCGGTTTTTGGATGGTCCCAGGCGTTGTCTTGGCGGTCTTTCAAATGACGATTCTTGGTATGAGCTATAATATCGCGCGTGTTCTGATCGACGTGCAGGTTCAATCCGTTGTCCCAGTTAGTATGCTGGGACGTGCTCGCAGCCAGATCCACACACTTTGCATGGCTGTCGGGCTCTTAACCTATGGAATCATCGGCTTTTTCGGTAACACCGTCCTGCCTTCACAAATATTCGCGTATTTCGGCGCGGTTATGATCGCCGTTGCTCTCGTCCTTTACTTTAGGATGGATCGGGGAGGGCCGCTGAAAAGCCGGCTTGTTTGAGGAGTAGAGATGTCGAGCGAAGCAGAACTCGTATCCAAGGGCAAGGTTTTGGCTCTGATATTTGAGCTTTTACCCTGGGCTCGACCGTTCGAGCAGGCGCCGGTGGAAGCTTATGCCAAGTCGGTCTTCTCTGTTGCGCGCCATCATCCCGCCTGCGCTGCTCGCAGCCAAGCCATGTCGCTGTTGCAGTCACGGATTGGTGCGGTGGCGCGGCGCCGGGGTTTTTCGGAAGAACAAGCATCTCGACTTGAAAGAGAGATTGAGTTCGCGCCCGTCCTGCAGACCGGTCCGCACCTTCACCTTTTGATTGAGCCCGATGCATTCTATACCCATCTTTTCTCATTGATGGGACTGCGCGCCCATGGCAGGAGGTGCTACATCTCCTATGGTTGTTCGACCGTAAAGTTCGTGGAACGCGGCCGTAAGGGTCCTGCTTGGCTTCAAATTGAAGGCGAGGCGATCAATGTCTTCGGCCTGTCGCGCAGCAAGATGATCCCCTACAGCATTTTAGGCAGAAACAATCGCTACAGCTTCCGACTTCAAAATGCCGACAAGCCCGGCCCCGACTCAGACGCAATTTCCTACCTACGTGCGAGCTTGCCCGCCGACGCGTTCCCTTCAGCATCTGAGGCAATCAAGGCGGCTAACATCGAACTCTGGAATCGCTATTTCGACCGCCGGATCGACTTCCTTCAGTTCGATGATGATGATGTTGCCGATCTCGTGAGAGATCATCTTTGCAATGAGCGGTCCTGGTTGCGGACGGGGCTGATCGAGAACAGACCTTTTGCTGTCAAGCTGCTCGATTGCATCGATCAACTCGCCGGTTCGACTTGGCAGGGTTGGCTTAAGAACTCGACGCACTTTTTCTGGGGCTCTACTAATGGGCGGTTAATTCCGCTCTGGCTCGATGGTTCCGTTCTCCGTTCGAGAGGTGCAGATGACATCAGAATTGACTTTCTATCGGAAGGTCTGATCGAGGCCTTGGCGAAGCGGCGGATCGTACCGAACCTCCTCCTAATGTTTATCGTCACATCGATTCTGCCCGGCGTTCGTGCACTTGGCGGAAGTCGACACACCGTCTACTATCCTTTGATGCGCTGGGCATTTTGTGAAGCGCTGAGAGGCCAGGATCATGATGCGCAACTTCTCACCGCGCTGGCCGTGGACGAGCGACCGGGCGCGTGGGCCCACCGAATCATCTCCTCGCCATGCGAGCCATTTTCGCTCTTGAACACCGTCGGCGACGCCGGCGTTGAGACGCTTCTCGACCGGTTCGGCCACATGCGTATTGACGAAGCTGTCGGATCGCTGACAAGCTTCACAAAGGATCCTTTATGGGCGGAGCTGGCCGCAGCTTTCGCATCAGGAAAGGTGAGCAAGGGTTGCCAGCAATGGGCATTTTCCTGATCGTGCTGTAACAATCCACCGCGACACCTTATCTGCGAGGTCGTGAGCTTTGGCTCGATGAACGAACTCGCACTCCTGACCCGAAGTCTTTGAATTTTGTGACGAATTCGGTTGCGCAGCGAGCGTATTTCAACTATCTTTCTCGGCGGGGCGGTACGCGCTGCCTTGGGGATTAGAACCCCCTGCTAGCGGTTGGTGCCGGCCGGTACGGCATCACACTTCTTAACCTTTGTGGTCGGGGAGCCTGTGGCGCATGTCCAGGTTCCTCGGAACTAAAGGCCATTGGGCCGTCTAGCACGGTGTTCTAACTCCCCGATCAGTGGGTTAAGCGAGTTTTCAGCGGGGGCGCACCGCATGAAACTCTCCAGTCGGGGTGTCGACCATGAATAGCCACATAGCAGCCATTCAGATCCGATCATCGAGGCAGGCGCAAGGCGCGCTATCGCGAACTGAACACGACACGGTTCATCCAGTCGATCTCCATGTCGGGCAGCAGATTCGGATCCGCCGGATACAGTCGAATGTATCGTTGGGAGATCTTGGTGCCGGCATCGGTGTCAGTCTGCAACAGGTACAGAAATACGAAAGTGGCAGGAACCGTGTCAGCGCCTCGATGCTCTACGAGGTTGCAAGTCGCCTCGGCGTCCCTGTTTCAAAGTTTTTCGAAGGCCTTCCGGATCCGGTAGACTCTGAGGGCAGCCAAATCACAACCGAGATCGATGAAAGGATTGCCTATATTTCCACTGCGGAAGGGCGTCGTCTGATTGAGGACGTTTTGCTGCTTCCGGCGCGTGTCCGCAGCCGCGTTGTCGCTCTCGTCACCTCAATTGCTGAGGAAGAAATGGAAGAGCAACTCGGGACGGATCGTTAGTGTAGAAGAGTGTGAAATTGGCGGCTGTAGGGCCGCCGCTCCTTGAGATTGAGACGCACAACGTCAGATCTTCGTATTTCCGCTTCGAGCTTTACAGAACGATCCGACCGATACCGTTCTCTAGAGACAGGAGAGTGCCGAAGCCGGCACTACGGTCGGCGAGATCTTTGAGAATCTCGTCCGCCATTTTGCCGTCGACCAAAACAGGAAAGGGGAGCCGATCGCGGTCTTGGTCGGCCAGTGCGTCGGTTCCGCCGATCACGATTGGACGCAGGTTGATGTCTTGCAATCGCCCACCGGGGCCGTAGTTGCAGGTCGCTACGACACTTTTCCAGACTTCCGCCGGGCTCCATTCTCGTTCCTCCTTCTGGGTGTGGAACAGAAAATTTCCGAGCCCATAGAAAATCGGTGTGTCTCGATATATCTCGATTGCTTGCAGAACTGGTGCGCCATGGCTGACGAAAAGGCCTGCGCCTGCGTTCACGCACTGATGGGCAAATTCCTGGACCCAAGAGGGTACCTGCTGCCAGCTCGGCTCCCAATGGTGGTGATGCAGGTACACGATGACAAATGTGTCGGTGCTTGCTTCTTCCACGATCGCGGAAAGCTGGGCCCAGGCGCTATGTCTGTCGATCACGATATGGCGGACATTGTGATCGGCTTTACGAAATGTCGTTCCGTAAAAGTCTATTTCGATGTTGTCATCGACCTCAGGTGAATCCTCGGGTTGGGCATAATTGGCTCTTTCCAGATTTGAACTTAGAAATCGGCTTTGTATGGAGCGAAGTATGTTGAATGTTTCCACCTCTACATCGAATACTCTTGAGACCTTCAGTCTGTTGATGCCGGGCCTTGCCATCCGGCCCTGGCTTGCATCCTCAGCATACATGAACGACGGTCCTGGGCCGGCATCCATAGCAATCAGTGCCACGCTCCTTAATCCGAATGTTTTTTTCTGAGGCTTGGCGGCACGACTCTTATCCGCACCGATACCGGCATGAAGAAAGTCTTGTAACGCCACCTCCTCCAGCGTCGAAAGGATTCCGGACGGGCCGAGATCAAAGGCATGGTTGTTTGCCAAGGCGAGGCTGTTAAATCCTAACTCCTTCAGAGCTGGTAAAACCTCAGGTGCGGAGGCGCCGAAGTATGAGCCCTTGAGTGGCCAGCCGCCATAACGGCCATAAATGGTCGTCTCAAGATTGGTGAAAGCGACGTCGCTCGCCTTAAGAATCTGTGCGATGTCATGCAGTCTGGGGTCACTTATCGTTCTCAGATCGTGACGGATTAGTGATTGACCAGTCAGGGCAATGGAAAAGGGCGAGGACATGAAGTCTCCCTTGATTTTTTGATAATCGATAAGCTATGCGTTCAGCCAATTGGCCAAGGAAAAAGCGCGCGGAGTGCGCCTCTAGTTCGAAGCCTGCGGTGAGACGTCAATTTTGAACCATTCCTCGCTCAGCCGCTTCAACGTTCCGTCTCGCGTCGCAGCTTCAATGGCGCTATTAAACGCGGTGATCAGGTCCTGATCATTCTTTCGCAGGCCGACACCGACGCCCGGTCCCCACAGGCCGCCCGAGAGCTGTGGACCGTATAACGTTGCGGTTTCGCCATCCTTGCTATCCAGGAATGCTTTCCATGTGAAGTAATCGGCAAGGCCGCCGTCGATCCGCTCGGCCACGAGATCTAGATGCATATTGTCTTGGGAATCGTAGCTTCTGATCGTCGCGACCTTACCGAACAGCTCATTCAACACGGCCTCCGAATTCGAAGATCGCAGAACGCCAAGGGTTTTGCCGGCGAGCGCCACGCGAAGTTGATCAAGCATGGTCTGCTCTTCGGCATCGATGCTCGTCAGGTTCAATTTCTTCGATGTATCGGTCGTAGGCAGGTTGAGGTTCTTGCGCACGACGAGTTGGTTGAAACCTCCGGCGTAGGGCTGAGAGAAGGCGATGGACTTCTTTCGCTTTTCCGTAATCGCCATGCCTGACATGATGGCGTCGAACTTGCCAACGGTCAGCGCCGGTATAATGCCGTCCCAGTCCTGCGCTGCGAAAGTGCATTCCACATTCATCCGCCGGCAGAGTTCACGCCCGACCTCGATGTCAAACCCGAACAGCTTACCTTCGGCATTGATGGCATTCCAGGGCGGCGACGCACCTTCGGAAGCGATGGTGATTGCCTTTCTATCCATCGCGACTGAGTTGGTGGCGCAAATCAGCAGGGACAATAGAGCGAGCATGGTGGTTCGTTTCATGACGATAGTCCTTTCATTATTGGGTTTGAATCTTACGGTTCTGATAAGCCAGCGGTGACCCCGGGCTTAGCTTCGCGTTCCAGCGGTAGCGAAGGGTGGCTTTGGTGGGCGCTATTTTGAACGGCCCGGGATGGCGAGGGGGGGTTGGTTGCGCGCGCCCAGTGCATTTCGAGAACCCCGAAAATCTTCGTGATCACGAGCGTAAGGAACAGGTAAAGACAGCCGGCGACAACGAAGACTTCGTACGGGGCGAACGTCTCGGAGACCAACTGGCGTGCGAGACCGGTTATCTCCAGCAAGGTGATCGTGCTTGCGAGTGAACTTGCCTTCAGCATGCCAATGACTTCGTTCGCGTAGGCTGGAAGAACAATGCGGATCGTCAGCGGGAAGATGATCAACCGAGCCATATGCAGGCGCGACATGCCCAATGCTTTGGCCGCCTCTACCTGGCCTTGCGGGATCGCACGGATTCCGCCGCGAAGAACTTCTGTGGTATGGGCAGCGCTATTCAAGGTGAAGGCAATGAATGCGCACCAGAACGGTTCTCTTATCAAGGGCCAGAGAAAACTCTGCCGGATAAACGGAAGCTGCGCGACGCCGTAGTACATCAGAAAAAGCTGCACAAGCAGTGGTGTGCCGCGAAAGGCATAGGTGTAGGCAAGCACGGGTGCAGAGGCCCAGAGGTTGGATGACGCGCGCAGGAAAGCCAACGGTATCGAGATCGCAAAGCCCGAAGCAAGTGATGCAAATGTGAGCGCCATCGTCAAGAGGAGGCCTCTGGGAAGGGTGAAAAGTGCTTCGAGGGCTACTGAGGTACTCATCACGTCAGCCTTTCGCGCAGGAAACGGAGTACCGACGTTCGATCAGCTTGAACGAGAGCAGGGAGAGGCTCGTGAGCGTAAGATAGATTGCGGACGCGGCGAGATAGAAGGGAAGGGGCGCGCGCAAGGAACCTGCGCCTACATAGGCGACACGCATGACATCCGTCAGCCCCACGACTGAGATCAGCGACGTATCCTTTATCAGGGAGATACAAAGATTACAGAAGGCGGGTAAGGCGATTGGGATCATCTGGGGAATGATAATCAGGAGCCATACCTGCCAGCGGGACAGCCCGAGTGACATGGCCGCTTCCCTTTGGCCCGCCGCTATTGCGTTGATAGCCCCACGGAATATCTCTGCAGCATAGGCGCTGAACACGACGGTCAAAGCCGTTACCCCGGCGGCGAACGCATTGATCTCGACGTAGCGACCAACAACCGCGCTGAGGAGAGCCGTTCCACCAAAATACATAAGGAGAATAATGAGGAGTTCGGGAACACCTCGAACAATCCCCGTATAGGCCTGCATACCGCCTGCGAGAGTTTTTCGGCTTGAGTTTCTGAGAATTGCGATAAGCAACCCTAATGTGGTTCCAAGTGCGCAGCTCAAAAAAAAGACGATGAGCGTGTTCGTCAAGCCATGAAGGAACTGGTCCGTAAAGTCTAACAAATCCTAAGCTCCTATTTTCATCGCGAATAGTAGATATTAATAAGTATATATACTACTCATTACTTCACTTGCGCCGTACATGTAACCATATGGCGAAAGAAAAGTCTGTGTTAACTCATGATTAATGTGACTTATATCTAAAAATATACTTTGCCTTTCGGCCGTCAATTTATAAGATGAGAGAAATATCGATAAGTATGGCTTATGGCCCATTGCGTTGCGCGATATGGGCTGGGGGATGGACGCCTATGGAGATCGTTGGATCAACGGTAAGGATCCGTCAGCTTCAAGTCCTGAGGGAGGTCCTGCGCGCGGGATCGGAAAGGCTTGCAGCGCGAGCGTTGGGAATATCGCAACCGGCGGTTAGTCAGAACGTCAGGCAGTTGGAGGAGGCGATCGGCTTTGCACTCTTTCGTCGCGAGACAAACAGATTAAGTCCTACCGACAAGGCATGGGAACTTCTGCACACAATCGATGCGGCGTTCGCGGGGCTAGACCGGATTGGACCGTCGATCGAATTTCTACGCAACAACGATACGCGAGTGATTGGGATCGCAGCGCCGAGCGCGTTCTCGTTCGGGACCTTACCGAGGGTTGTCAAGAGCGTCAGAGAGACAAGCCGTTCCTATAAAGTGCAGGTCAAATCGGGCAGCTATCAGCAGATCGCTGACCATGTTCAAAGCGGTAGGGTGGATCTCGGGATCTCACGGTTGCCGCTAGACGAACGCATCTTCGATTGGATGCCAATTGGTGCGGCGACCAACGTGTGTTTGTTTCCACCAAATCATCGGTTCGCATTGCAGCATGTGGTCACCGCCAAAGATCTTGTCGGTGAAGCCATTATCGACATCGACCCGCAAGTTGCGTCTCACCAGATGAGCGTCAATGCGCTGCGACATATAGGAATTCAGCCGGAAATTGTCGTTGAATATGACTCGAATGGTCACGATGTCGGCTACGTAAAGGCAGGGATTGGCATCTCCATTTCGAACGAGATTATTGCGAAGGAATATGCCAGTTTCGGCATCGAGTTCCGGCCGTTCCAGCCAGGAGCAGTATATCACTATGTTATTATCTGGCAGAAGGAGCGGAAGCTGAGTGATGCTCTTCGATTCGTGGCCGAGATTCTTGTCGCAGCGGCGGTGGATCAGGCTCGCTAGCCGTGCTGCACTTGCCGTTCCAATATGGCCGCTCCCTCGGCTGAAAGCATCGAGATCAATAGATTGGTGCTTAAGGAAATTTCCATGAAATAATTGCTTCTTGTCCTGGGATGGCTGTATGTGGTGGTCGAATGCGGCTTAACGCGCTTCGACGGGCAAATGGCGGCGTCATAAAAACTTTGACCGAACAACCTCAGCCAGAAAGTCAAGCGGATGTCGATTGAGGCGATCAGGAGCGGTTGCAAGAAGCCCGTGAGGCTCACCCTCATACTCGATCAGGCGGGCAACCACGATACCGGCCGCCGCTGTGCGGCTGGAGGGGCCGATTAGCACGGTTTTATCGTTTGTTCCATGGATGACTAAGGTTCGGATTGTAAAGGAAGCGAAATCGCTACGAAAGTCCGTTCGGCTGAAGGCGTCGACGCAGTCGAGCGTGGCCTTGGGACTGGCCATGATTCCGAGAGTGAACGACCATTGGAGGATACCATCGCTCACAGGGCTGGTAACCTATCCAAAGGCGTAGAATGTTTTCGCAAATTCCTGAAGGAAGACAACGCGGTCCTTGCGGATCTGGGACTTCATGCCCTCGAACGCACTCGCATCTGTCGTCCTTCAGAAGATAGCCCGCAAGGAACGCTATAAGGACGGACTTGGGCATGCGAGATGCGCCATGGCGGCTCAGATAGCGGGCAATCTCGCCACCCCCATCGAGAAGCCGACGAGAGCAACCTCATTGAGATCGAGTGCTTCCAATACGGCGGCAAGATCGTCGGCATACGTGTCCTAGTTGTACCCATCCGCCGGATGTCCAGATTGGCCAAAGCCACACCGGTCATATGTGATAACACGGTATCCAGCCTCCAACAGGGGTAGGGTCTGAAATTCGAACATATCACCGGTCAGCGGCCAACCATGAATGAGAACCGCGGGGCGACCCTTGCCATTCCTTCACGTGTAGTTGCACGCCATCTTTTGTTTTCACAAATACCGTGATTATCTCCTCGAATCAGCCTCTGAATAGCTGCTGAAAGTGTCACATGTTCCGCGGAATTGGGCTGACTCTGCGGTTGGATGTTGGCATGCCTCCGCCCGTGGTGCCTTGGCTTTCATTTTTGAACTGGTGATTGTTCCATGGGTCTGACCCTGACGTTGTCGGCTCGTCCATCGTCTATCCTTGGCCCAATGTCGGCAAGGCAGCGACCACGCGAAGTGAAAGTCCTTCATAAGGTTCGAGGTTTATCGTCAGCTCTCCAGTCTCCGGCAGGTCGCCTTCGATGGTTTCGTGGATCATGTCGATTACAGGGCCGGAAGCCTGATTTTCCAGTTTGACGATTTCCGAAATGGGTGTGTTCCCAAAGTTCAACGCGGTGATCTGCGTCCCGCGATCTTCCGGAAGCTCATGAACCATGATCAGAAGCCCCGGTGAGTGAACATCGGGGATCGCGATCTGGCGCGACATTGCAATGCCATATGCTTCCCTGACCGACAGCAGCTTCTTGAGTTGAGATGCAAAAGAGCCCGGCTTTTCGAGCTGATCGGCAAGAGAACCATACAGCGACTTTGCCCTAGGGAGGCCATGGGAGGAACGCTCGACATGGGGCAGGGTGCCCATGAGGTCATAGGCGCCACGGTGGATCCACCGTGTGTCCCCGTCCGCCACGAGTGACCCGACGCTTTCGATGGGCAGTGGTAACGCCCCCACGATATCCCATCCGGAAAGCGCAAAGATTCCCGGCTGAAATGCGTTGTACATAGCTAGAAGCAGGTGGACTTTCTTGATCAGCTCAACGTCATCGTCCGAAAGCTGCGTGAGATCCTCGATGTTCAGAGCGGCTGCAATCACGCTAGCTGTCGTGCAGGAAACGCCATTCGTCACAAACTTTTGATTGTAAGTTGCCTTGGCTCCGCTCAGTCTCTCATACATCGTCTCGCGCAGGTGGGTTCGAAGCGTTCTTCCTTGCCAGGTTTGCCCCTGAAACGTGTAGATGTCGTCGGCGTGCAGCGTCCAAAAGTGGACAAGCTCGAGTGTCAGCTCGTCATGGTTCTGAAGAGCGTGGATGAGGCTCGCAGGGTCTATCCCGAACTCGTGGACAGTACGCAGCATCATTCTCAGGAATTCGGTGTCGCCAGTAAGCAAGGCATGGTGATAGGCGGGTCGCGTAACGAAGTCGTAGGAGAGATCTGCCCCCCCTTTGGACATCGTGGCGATGTCGTCGACCGCGAGGTTCAATTCCTGAAACGAGAATGCACCTGCCTTTCGGATCACACCCGCCAAGAGTTGATTGCCGACGACGGACAGAGGATGTCCTTCCGACCATGCTTTTCCGGAGCCCAAACCTTCGACCCCAAGAAAGCCATTGGCATCCAAACGCAGACCTCGTGCGCCGAGCACATCGATAGAGTGAAGGGCGTCTCCGACAATCATCTGCTGCGCTGCGAACGAAGGGTCGAGCCAATTGAGGCTCGGCTGGCCTTCCTTGAAATAATGGAGGTAAACCCATCGCCGCTCTACGCCATCGACACCTAGAACGGGCGGGGTCGCGCTCCAGTCGGTTTCCTTGACGCCGGGTTCAAAGAAGATGACCCGTTGCAGATGACCGACGATGTAGCCCTTTGCACAGAGGGCGTCGACGGCCGGACCGCCCAGATTTGCCGCGTCCTTGCCTTCCTCGACCTCAGGCAAGAGGCCCCAGTCCTCAACGGCGATCTCGACCATGTGATAAAGGCCGGGGTAATCCTCATAGGCTCTCTCCGCCAATCGGAAATCTGGCCCTTTACCAGTGTGTCCGGGGATCACGTCGTCGAGCACTACGGCGTTAAACGCCGCTGCCATGCGCCCGAGATTCACGAATTCCTCTTGGGTCCCGAAGGCCGGGTCCGTGCCGACACCGATCCTGTCAAAATGACCATCGACAGAAGGCGTCAGTTCGTCGCCCCTCCAACCACCCGCCTGCTTCGTCGGCCCGATATGAATTGCTTTTATCCCGACGTTAGAAAGGCTGGACCATAGCTTCGCATCGCCTAGGGCCGCGAGCACCGACCCGTCGCCGTCGGTTATGATAGAGCTGGGGTATGCGGAAAACCAAACCGAGGCGATCGCCGCTGCCGATCGCGGGTTGGCCTCTCCGTACCGGCGCTGCCACATACGTGCTTTACCTCCGTAAAGCGCAGCTCGTTCCCGTGCGTAGGCCAACATGGAGTTAGTACGAAGTTTCTGCGTATATTGGGTGTCTTGATTGCCCATATTCGACCTCAAAAGTAATTGCGATCTTCGGACCAGATGAATAGTCGGCCGAACTCGTTTGTAATGCTTGGCGCGTTAGTCGGGGGAGCGTCCCGCTATTCTGTCCATATTTTGATCATGGGTCCTAAACGTCCCATGATAGGATCTTTTCCCGGTATCCTTACCCGCGCGATCTGCTTGAGTTGCGCTTCAGAAGCGGCCGAGGTCCGGATGTCGGCTTCTTGACCGGCCGGATATGCACCAATCATGACAAAGTCGCTGGTCGAACTGAGCTTCTTGTGCCCAGTACCTGCAGGGAGCGCCAAGGCGTCGCCAGATCTTACGGTCACCTCAAACCCGCTCATACCTCCAATCAACAAATCGGCTTCCCCTGAGGCAACCCCTAGCACTTCATGCGCCATCGAATGATAATGATGATAATTGAAAACACCGTTGCGCCAGATTCCTTCCCAGCCATTCTTGGCAAATAGCTGTTCAAACCCACTGGCAGCGTCCATTGGGTCGATGGCCGATTTGTATAGTAACACCGGAAGCTTGGTGTTGTTTGGGACCCAACCGCTGGGCTGAAGAAAAATTCGCTCGACGTCCATGATACCCTCCCCGCTGAGAGCGCAACGAAAGACGCACTCAAAATGTTCCTAGCCTAGGTGAGACGGGAGGATACTGCGGCGTATGGTAAGGATCCGCCGTCCGCGCATAGACACCAGCGGCGAATGCCGGTGGAACCTTCGAAGACCGTGCCGGAAATCAGGGCCTCAGCGCCAAGATCGATCCCGACGTTGAACGGCTGGGAGTTGATCGCCGCGATCTCCGCCGCGAGGCGGTTCAATTCTGCAGCTAAACCTTCGAAGCGGTTAATGGTCATGAGTTCCTCCTCTAACAAGGCAACCAAAATTTGCAATCGAAGACAACACACTTTATTTTCTGCAGGAGACCCCTTTGATTGCGGCCTGGGCAACATCCAGTCCGCAACAAAGAACTTCCGGGACCAGGCAGTTTGCCGGCATAACATACGCTCAAGCACCGAAGCTGGTCCACGATGCAAGCTGAATGCCCCTCGCAATTGAAGCGTTGCATGTATCGAGACCTCAGCGCCTATCGCATTCAAGACAAGCGCCGCCGATGAGCCCGCCGGCTTCATTCACGGAGACGCTACAATAGATCCTCATGTTCGTGTGGGGCTCGCATTGCTTTTCGCTTTGTAGCGCCGATATGTGAGGTATCGATACTCGACGCCATTCTGGTGGTGACCAGATCGTTTTGAGATCATGTGCCCTAGAACCACAGCTCCGGTGAGAAATGCTTTTAACGCCCGGTCGCCTTACTCTCGGCATAGTCCTGCCGATTCAGACCAGCCATACCCATGACTTTAACTATCCCAGTCAGATAGCGATCGCGCGCAAGGCCGACGAACTCGGATTTGATGCACTTTGGGTGCGCGATGTGCCGTTGAACAGCGATAGTTATCCTGATCCCGTAGGTCATTCCGATCCTTGGGTGCTCCTAGGCGCTCTGGCAATGGCGACCACAAACATCCAACTTGTTACCGGAGCAATCGTCCTGCCGCTTCGCAATCCCTTGCATATTGCGAAGGCCGCGCTCTCCGTAGGCGCTCTGTCGGGCGGACGTTTCGTCCTCGGTCTCGGTTCTGGCGATCGTCCTTCTGAATTCGCGGTATTTGGAGAAGAGTTCGATCGGCGAAAGGAGATCTTCCGAAGCAACTGGAGACGTCTAGCTGCGGCCTTGGGGCCTGACGGTGAGGTGCTGGACGGTGACGGTAGGGTTCAAGTTGAATTCTCAATTCGGCCGTTGAGAGCAGAAAGCGCTATTCCGTTTCTATCTGTTGGATCCGCCTCGCAGTCGCTGGAATGGATAGCCAGGACTGCCGCAGGTTGGGCCACATACTACCGACCCTTGGCAGCACAGGCGGATCGCATCGCGTTGTGGAAGACCGCAATCGGCAAGGTAACCACTGACTTTAGAAGTTTCAGCCAGTCCATGGTGCTTGAACTCGTCGACGATCCGGACGCGAGCACCGAACCTCTCGGCCTCGGTATTCGCACCGGACGAAAGGGGCTGATCCGGTATCTCGACGAGATCGGGAACCTTGGTGCAAACCATGTCATGCTGAATATCGTTCCTGGCACTAGGTCGGTGGACGAAGTGCTGCAGGAGATCGCGGAAGACGTATTGCCCGACATCAACAATTCGAAGGCCGAGGCTGTGATTTGAGAGATTTTGTCCGAACTGCCGTTGAACGACGGGTCCTGAGCCTTACTGGTCAGAAGATAGGCCGCATCGAATACGACCAGCCAAAAGGCGATTCCGGACTGTTCGGGCCCGGTTCTGTCTGCTGGCGGGTCCATTGGCGATTTTCCTTCGATGCTTGTCGGCGGGATTTCAATGCTTCTCCCTTCAGATGTTCCATTAACTTGCTCTCGTGCGGGGCTGGATCACTCGAATTTCCGCGACGACATGCTTGGACGCTTCCGGAGGACTGCCCGGTTCGTCTCTGCGACGACCTTCGCACCCAGGGAACAGGCGACCGGCGAGATCGAAAGGGTCAACCGGATCCACGCCCATATCCGCACGCTTAGGATGAGAGTCTAACGTGTGTTCAAATCAATGCTTCTCGGCAGAATCGTATATGGCTAGCCAAACCGCCTCCAGCTTGGCCGCTGTCGATAGTGCACCACCGACCCGAGCGGTTGGCCTTACAGGTCGATGCCGACGGATGTGATGCCATTCCCCTTGTCGTCGATGTGTCCAGCAAAGGCTGACGATTTTAAAACAGATACTCGTGTTGCGTCGTGGCTTCCGTTGCTGATTGAAGCCGGGATTCGAGCCCTCCTTCTGTCAGCTCGCTGAGATCGCCAGATGGGCTGGCGCGGCTACCTTATTTGATGGTAGTGGCGCACTTGGTCGATAATGTTGCCTGATGCGATGGTGACCGCCGGCTATTTGGGAGGAATTCGTATGAAGCCTGCAGTAACCGCCGGGAACCTCGGCAATGCCGTGATGCTCGGCGTGGTCCTGATGCTTTTCGGCGACCTTCTCTTTGCGGTAAACGACGCCGTTGGGAAGTGGCTTGTTGCGAGCTTTGCTCTGGGCCAAGTACTCGTGATGAGGTCGTTAGGCTCATTCATCGTCCTGATGCCAATGATTGCACGGCAGGGGCCGAGGGCGTTGCTGGATGTTCGGCAACCGGGCCTGCTGTTCGGCCGCGCCGTCATGGCGACTGCGGATGTGTCCCTTTTCTACGCGGCGGTGGCCTATCTGCCACTTGCCGACGTGATCACCTTCTACATGGCGGCACCGATCTATGTCGCTGCTCTGTCGCATTTCCTTCTGGGCGAGAGGATCGGATGGAGGCGTTGGCTTGCTGTCGGGGTTGGATTTGCGGGTGTGGTGATCGCGCTGAGGCCATCGACCGCGATGTTTACCCTGCCTTCGTTATTTGCTGTCGCCGGGAGCATCGGTTTCGCCCTGACACTTATCTTGAGCCGTTATCTTCGATCGACAAGCGACACCGCTCTTGTCACCTCGCAGACGCTCGTGGTTATGGTAGTGGGCATAATTCTGTCGGTCAGCGACTGGCGGGAGGCCGGGTTCGATATTTGGATCGCAATGCTTTTCCTCGGTGTCGTCGGTACTTGCGCCCATCTTCTGCTGACGCGCGCACTGAAACTCGCGCCGGCCTCACTGCTCGCCCCACTGCAATATACACTTTTGCTGTGGGCGGTCGTGTTTGGGTTTGTGTTCTTCGGCGACATTCCTGACGCCCAACTTCTAGCCGGCGCTGCGATCATCGTCTTTGCTGGCCTATTCATCTTCTACCGAAAAAACGTCAAAGGCGAGGATGCTCAGCCAACCATTCCGTTGGACGGCCGTTGAGCAGGCCGTTCCGATAGGATTGCAGAGGGAACAAGCTTCAGCTTGAAACGGGCATAAGTCACATGGTCGATGTCCTCGCGCTGAGGGGCTCAAAGATCAACCGTTCGCCCCGATGCTCTGGCGCAGCGTTTCCGTAATGCTGATGAGATTGCTTCCCGGCTGAATGGTCGGACAGGGCGCCGGTTTGCCCTTCTTAACAGGCTTCGGGGCATTCTTTTTCTCGGCGATCATGGCCAGCAGGCCCTCGTAGACCGGGTGCTCGACCATAACCGGCGACCAGACTTTTTCCGTTGCTTGATAAGCTGCACGAGCGGCATCATTTGCGGTTCGGCCGCGCCAGCAAAGCTATCGAAGTAGCTATACTCAGCCCGGACCTCATCGTCGTATTGCAGGGTCGAGAGCACGATGTGTTCGCCACGCGGCTCAAGGACGACTGCCCTTCTATGGGATCCGAGCGCCAGCCAAGAGACGCCAGCGACGTTGGAAGCGGCCATAGCATCGCGATACCGGAGTATGCCTCCTGGCCGACTGGTTCATTCGGGGTCAGGTAACGTGGCTGTTCCCGATAGACCCATTGGACCGAGACCTTTGGCGCGAACATCTCGATATCGATCGTGCGAGTGCTCTGAAGGGCCACGCTGTCGACGTCTTCATTGGTGATGAATGTCGTGGTCGCTCTCGTCGCGGGCATAGCCATTGGCCTCGGCATCTTAGCTGACAGGTTTCTCAGTGACGCCGTCGACATATGCGCTAACGACCCGATTTCCTGTCTACAATTAATGTCTTCGGCGAAGATCCGTTCGATGGCATCGATATGGGAACGCCTTTTTTTGACACCGTCTTCTGGTCACGATGCCCCGCTATCCGGCCGCCCATGGATCCGGATCAGGGGACATCTCGATGAGGAAGACAGTCTTAAATGCGGCTGCAATTCACCGTGGCTTTCGCACTTCCGTGTTGCGCATCCACTACGGCCGCTTGGAGAGCTCTCTTCTGTGAGAGGAAGTCGGGGCGAGCCTCGATTGCAGAATACCAATGGCTTGGGAAATAAACCGTGAAGGATCGCTTCTGGCAGGCTACGCCCGGCGTAAACCCCACTCGCGCTCGAAGAGCTCCTCCTCATCTAGGAGTTGCGTCTTTGCCATAGCCTTCGGTGGATCATTACGCTCGATCAATGGTAGCGGTGCCGCAATAACTGCGACTTCTTCGACAAACTCCTTACCTCCACGGTTTGCGACCGAAAAATTGACCGCTGCGCCAGGCTCGAGTGTCCCAAGGCCGGCCTTCTGCAGCACCTTGAGGTTGATGTAGATGTCGGCACCGCCGTCTGACGGGATGATGAATCCGAAGCCTTTAGCGGCGTCGAACCATTTCACGGTTCCTGATTTCATATTGTTCTCTTGATGTAGGCCATTTTCTGAGAAATTGTTGGAAACGCGCGACCGCAAATGCATGCGGAAGACAGCTCGCAAATCGCTCGCTGACGCGGCACTTGCGCATCGTCCTCACCATTCTCGCAAAATTCGCCCTGATTTGCAACCCAGCGGAAAAGCGACACCATTCGTGCCCCGACAAACTCGAACCCTGCGGGTTTTCGGGCGTTTTCTTCGGATGAAACGGAGATCAAACATGAGAACCTTCCTTATCGCATCCGCCATCGCAATCGCGGCAGCTTCAGTTAGCCAGGTATTCGCTCTGGACGAGCTCGCCAAATACCGGTCCCAGAACCGCGTCATCGTTCTGTTCGGTGGATCAGGAGACCAGAAGCTCGCGAAACAGGTCGAGGTCTTGAAAACCCAGGAGAGCGGTCTCGCCGAGCGCGACGTCGTGGTGATGACCGTAATTGGGGACGAGGTAAGACCGGTGCGTGGGGATGCCACTGGCGTGGATGCTCGCAAGCTGAGACAGGAAGCCGATATCAACGGCAACACGTTCGAGGCTGTTTTAATCGGCAAGGACGGCGGCGTCAAACTGCGCAGTCTCGACGTCGTGACGGGCGGCAAACTATTCGAATTGATCGACAGCATGCCGATGAGAAAGGCCGGGCGGGGCTGATCTACTGCTGGGCGACGCCCGGAACTCCTGTCGGCATGGGGTCAATAACGAAATCGTACCCGCCTACGTCCACCAGGCCTTGGATCGAGACCGCCCGCCAGCGGATCGAATACGTATCCGGGCGAAGAGGGGTTGAAAGGGGGATTTCCAGATCGGTGCCATTCTCGCCGGTACGGAGGTCGCCGATCGTCACGCGACTGCCGCGCGAGTTCCTGATCTCCACGATCGTTTCCTTCAGGCGGACGCGTTGGGAGAAGGCCAGAACCATGTTGAAGCTGGTGACGTTGGCTTGCTCATGCGCATCAGGCTGAGAGTTCTCGAGCCGGGCGCTCGCGACAGAAGGCAGGCCGAGGAGCATTGCGGCGGTGATGCATAGTCCAATTCGCGAAAGCTTTTTCATCGCCTTTTCCTTCGGGAACCTGAACGTCAATCATGCTGCGAGGTCCGCACTGCTGGAAGCGTAGATCACCGATTGTTAAGTCCGTCTTGGCAAAAAATAGTTAGGAAAGTGTGGTGCGATAGGTTCCTGCTGGCGCGATGCAAGAAGGCAACAGGCAGCCAGCCGATATTATCTTGAAGTGCACCGCGCGATCGCTCGGCGCCGGTTTGAAATGGACCCGACCGTCCCGTCAGACCTCTGGTCACTTGGTTCCGGCTGACGCAGCGGTAGGTGGCCCGATCAAATTTCGTCCCTTCATGGAGCGCTCTCGAGATGCCCCAGATTATGCCGGCCATCAAATGGCTCTTAGGGTCCGTGTGTTCATGATGCGACCTCCTACAAAGTCTCCGACAATGCGACGCGCGAAGGTTGCTCGCGTCCGAAGTGGATACGGACCCCGACAAATTCGCACTCCTTCACGGCATGTGAGGGATCGGTTCGCTGATGATGATGCCGATGGTTTCGCCTTGGCGTTGGAAGCTTTCAACGGCGCGTTTCGCAGCGCCCGACGCTCCGTTCCCGCGTAGCCAGGGCGGTCTTTAGTGGTTCGGGGTCGACGGCCAGGAGTTGCGACCGGAGATTATCGGAATGGTGAGGGAAGCCTGAGACAAAGTGGTCATGGATGTGGTCGAGCAGGAAGGCTTCGCTCATGGGTTGGGGAGGGTGACCTTCGTTGGCGTGTCTCAAGGATCCATCATGGCGCCCGACGCGGTCTCGTCGGGACGCTGGAAGATCGGTACCCTCGCATCGTCTGCTGGGCGACTAGCCGCTGCCGCCTTTGCCCGCAACGGAGCGAATGGCAATTTTGCTTTTGCACGGCAAGGAAGACGAGAATATACCGTCAAGGGCACCCGGAGCGGCGGCCGGACAACTGAACGCCGCCGGGTGTGACGAGACGCTCGATATCGAGCCCGGCGTCGGCCACACCATCTCGATCTTTTATGCACAGAAGGCGCTAGTGTTTCGAAAAACGAGATTCGCCACCTGACCACCTAACAGGCGGCGATGTCCGATCGCACATCTCAGAGTGAGATCGTCAGACTAGCGCGGCGAGCGGCACCGTTGCCGGATGCCTCCAGCAGCCGAGTAAGTGTCGCTCACGGCGTCGTACCCCATAGTGTATCGCCCGGCACACCATCTAATGTGTCTGATTTCATCTGGGGTCAGGATCGACGCTTCCGAGCTAGATTCTGATTTATCGTCGCCCGCGTATGCCGATACGGACTTCTCTCGCGTCGCTTCATTTTCGTCGTTGACCGGCATCCGCAAGGCATAGGCGGGTGTCAGAACGGTGCCTACCAGAACTGCACTCAGGGTGAACATAGAAGCAAGTTTAGCGACTGTGGACATCGATGACACCGTTTGTTGTTCGCCAAAGCAACGGTGTTCGGGGTCTTTCCGTTCCGTGGGTCGGGCAACTTTCGTTTCAATAATCAATTTGCCGACGTCCGCTCACGTAAAACCGCGCTCGCGTCCCAGTCTGCCTGGCCAACCGGCGAGTCTCGGCGAACATGCGCCCGCCCGAACCATCGGTGCGTGTGGGCGTTGCAAATTGAGAATAAACTCGAGGTTCCAATGTCTGAAGACCGTACCACGACAATCAAGGCCGTATTCGGGACCCGCGAGGCGGCCGACCTGGCGATCGAGCATCTTGTTTAAGGGCACAATATCTCCCGGCCGGACATCTTCGTCCAATCGATCACCGAAGGGAACTCTGCCGGTGTAAGGCCATCGGGGGGCGACCTGTCGCACGAGTCTGAGAGCTGGGAGGATGGAGCATTAGGTGGCGAAATCGGGGTTTCTGCGGACATATCTGTAAGCCAGGTCGCCAAGGGTCAGCGTACGTTCGGCGACGCAGGCGCTATCCGGGTGTCGGGTGGTTGACGAGCCGCGCAAGCCGGTTGTTAGGCCAAAGCCGTGTGCAAGCATCTCCCCGTTGGCCGCTCACGACCGCTTAGGGAGCACCTGTCAACCCTAAGGGGATAGACATCGAAGGCCTGGGCAGATCGTATCTCGCGCTGCTATGATTTCGATTATAGTGGAGGCATATCAATATTAGTATAAAGCCTGTTATTGGGCGCGACAGGTCCGCTCCATCAATAGGGTCCAATTATGCCTATCCGACAGCCCGCCACACAGCCGTGTAGGAGAACACAGATATGGATTGCCAGGAAGCCTTGGAGCTTCTGTGATTGCGCCGTCTCGACGAAGCTCAAGGGGCAGGCTGGTCGCAGGCAGAGAGCATGTACGCACTCGAGGCGCTCATCGAGAGCTTCCGGACGAGCTGTTGAGGGTCAGCGAGAGTTCCGACTGTCTAGGACACCTTCGCCCGCAGCTCCGCTTTACCGAAGTATTGACTTTCGGGACGCGTGAGACCGAGGTGCTCGCGTAGCGTGGATCCCTCATACTTCGTTCGGAACAGCCCGCGAGCGCGAAGGATCGGGAGAACCTCGGCGACAAACACGTCGAATTGGTCAGGCAGGATCGGCGGCATGACGTTGAAGCCGTCGGCTGCACCTGTCGTGAACCAGTCCTGGATGATGTCGGCGATCTGCTCGGGCGTCCCCGAGGTCGCGAAATGCCCGCGTGCTCCTGCAAGCCCATGAAGCAGGGCTCGAAGCGTCGGATGCTCTCGTCGCACGATGTCTACGATCGAGACGGCCCGGCTTTGGGCAGCTTGGACGGTCTTCGGATCGGGAAAGTCATCTGGCGACAGGACACCATCCAGTGGCAGGTGCGACAAGTCCAAGCCGCCAAAGCGGTTGGAGAGCCTCGCCAGTCCGACCGACGGTTCTGACAACTCGTTCAGATCCTGAGCGATCCGTAAGGCTTCCGTCTCGGTCGAGCCGATCGTGGCGCTGATCCCTGGAAGGATGACGATCTGGTCGGACGATCGTCCGACGGCAAGGGCGCGGGTCTTTAGATCCTTGTAGAAAGCGCTGGCGGACATCTTGTCGAGGTGCGCGGTGAACACGGCTTCCGCATGCTCGGCGGCAAAGCGTCGTCCTGTGTCGGAAGAACCGGCCTGGATGAAGACTGGGCGGCCTTGGGGCGGGCGGGCGATGTTAAGCGGGCCGCGGACGGAGTGATGCTTGCCCTTATGGTCGATACGCTTCAGCTTTGACGCGTCGGCAAACACGCCGCTGTCGCGGTCGTCAAGAACCGCATCGTCAGCCCAGCTATCCCAGAGCTTCGATACGACATCTACAAACTCGAAGGCGCGCTCGTACCGATCGGCATGCTCAATCTGCTGGTCGTATCCGAAGTTGGGGCCGGCCCCGGTGACCCAGCTTGTTACGATGTTCCAGCCCACCCGGCCATGACTGATATGATCCAGAGACGCGAACTGCCGGGCCAGATTGAAGGGCTCCGTGTAGGTGGTGGAAGCCGTCGCAATCAGCCCGATCCTGCTTGTGGAACGGGCGAGGGCAGCCAGCAGCGTAATTGGCTCCAGGCCGCCGCCTGCCGCATGCGAGAGCCCGTCGCCTGCGGCCAGCGCGTCGGCAAAGAAGATAGCATCGAAGGCGGCTGCTTCAGCCTTGCGGGCAAGCTCGTCATAATAGTCGACGTCGGTCAGCGCCAGCGGCGAGGATTTCGGATGACGCCATGCGGTCTCATGATGACCGCGGCCATGGACGAACAGGTTGAGATGCAGTTGACGTGGCATGGAGGTCTCCTCCGCTCAGTGGAACTGGTCGACGCCGAGAGCGGACAGAAGCCGCTCGCGCATCTCTTCGAAAGCCTTTTCGGATCTCCGGCGCGGACGCGGCAGCGAGACCCTGACCTCGTTGATGATCTGCCCGCTGTCCATCACGAGCACCCGGTCGGCCAGCACGAGTGCCTCCTCAACGTCATGGGTGACCAGCAGCACGGTTGGCCGCTGTTCGGACACCAGCTTGAGGAGGAGGTCCTGCATTCGAAGACGAGTGAGTGCGTCGAGCGCTCCAAACGGCTCGTCGGCCAGCAGAAGAGCGGGCTGCCGTGCCAGAGATCGCGCCAGAGCCACACGCTGCGCCTCGCCGCCCGAAAGCGTTCCGGGCCAGGCATCAGCGCGGGCGGACAGGCCGACGTCGGAAAGTGCCTTGAGGCTGCGCTCGGCGAGTTCTTTGCGGGGGACGACGTCCAGCCCAAGGCCGACGTTTGTCACGACAGACTCCCAAGGAAGAAGACGCGCATCCTGGAAGAGCACCGAGACGTTTTCCGGGACGGCTAGCTCGCCGTCGCCGTCGGCATCGTCATCGAGGCTCGCAAGCGCCCTCAGCAGAGTGCTCTTTCCGCAGCCACTCCTACCGATGAGTGCGACGAATTCGCCTGCTGTGACCTCGAGGGAGACGTCGTTGAGGACGGTCCGACCGGCAAAGCTCCTGCAAAGCCGGTCTGTCCTGACGGCGACTGGAAAGGCAGGCCGCTCGACGGGGGAACGTCTGGTGACAGGATGAGAAATCGATACGACACTCATGATCCGATGACTTTCCTGTATCTGAGAGCGCGGCGCTCGATTGCGCGGACGACCGCATCCGATGCGAGGCCCAGCACGGCATAGATGACGAGGCCGAGCACGATGATGTCGGTCTGCCCGTAGTCGCGTGCCCGGCTCATCATGTAGCCGATGCCGTTCGTGGTATTGATCTGCTCGAGGACGATCAGAGTCGTCCAGCATGTAGTCACGGCAAGACGAAGCCCGGTGAAGAAGCTCGGCAACGCGCCTGGCAGGGCGACCCTGCGAACGAAAGTCTTTCGGTCGAGCCGTACCGTGCGCGCCAGCTCGACGAAGCGGAGATCGATCCCGCGCAGCCCCGCATGCGTGTTGAGATAGACCGGTATCATGACGCTGAGGCTGATGATGGCAATCTTCATCGTTTCGCCGATACCGAGCCAAAGAATTGCCAAGGGAATGAGTGCAAGCGTGGGGATGGCGCGCTTGATCTGCACAATGCCGTCGATAGACGCCTCTCCGGCGCGGGTCAGTCCGGAAAGAAGAGCGAGAACGACGCCAGCGGCGACACCAATGGCAAGGCCGGAATATGCCCGTAATGCCGATGCATAGAATGCTTTCCAGAGAGTGCCGTTGAGAGCAAGGTCCCAGCCAGACGCCAATGCGGTCGAGGGAGCTGCGAGGAGGCGCTCAGGAAGGATTCCCGTCCGTGAGGCGAGCTCCCATACCAGCAACAGGACCAGTGGCGCGACCAGAAGACCGCCCGGTCCAAGGACACGTGGCGTCAGCGTCGATCGCTTGGCGGCGTTCTTCGACGGCGACCCGCGCTGGATGCGAAGTGGACCTATTGCCGGTACTGAACCCATTCCAGATCTCCTAGTTGGACTTCTCGCCCTGAGCGATGACCTCGTCGAAACGAATGTCGAACTCCGCCTTGGCGTCGAGCCTTTTTGGCAGGTCGCCTGCATCATAGATGACGTCGATCAGGCTCTGCTGATAAGGAATGAGGCTTGTCAGCGAGGGAAGGGTGGCCTTGCCCTGGCTGGCGACGATGGCGTCGCCCTGCGTCTTCGTCAGGTGCTGGCCCTTGACGTAGTAGGCATCGACCCACTCGGCCGGATGGGTGTTCTGCCATTGAGTGGCGAGGACGAAATGCGCCACGAAATCGCGGATCGCGGCCGCCTTGGCCGGATTCTTCAAGGAGCCGCCGCCCGCGTAGAGATATGAGACGCCACGGGGCAAGCGGTCGTGCTGGGAGTGGGGAATGGCGCTGGCCTGCTGGTCTTTGTAATCTGAGAGGTAGCGGGAATAATGCGGTTCGTTGAGCGAAGCCACATCCACCTGTCCCGTCCGGATCGCATCAGGGAAGTCGGCCACACGGAGCGGGATAAGCTCGACGTCGTCGCGGGTCAGTCCAGCGGCCTTGAGCGCGTTAAGGACGAATGCCTGACGACCGCTTCCTTCGGCATAGGCAATCTTCTTGCCCTTGAGCTGCTCGAGGGTGTCGATCTTCAGACCGGGCCGCACCGCAAACTCGTAGTCAGTCTCGGCGATCTTGACGGCTGCGACGATGGGGACTTCCTGACCCGCGGCCTGCGCCTGGATCGGCGGCACGTTGCCGACCGTCGCAACGTCGAGCGCATCCGCCCGGAAAGCTTCAAGAATAGCCGGGCCGCCGAGGAAGTTCGCGTATGTGGCCTTTGAGGAGAGCCTGTCCTGTTCACCGGAAGCCGTCATCAGCGTCTGGAGCTGCTCGTTCTGGTCGCCGATCACAATGACGGTTCCATTGGGCACTTCGGTAGGTAGCGCATCTGCAAAGACCTGTCCGGCGGCGATCAAAGCAAGCGAGGAGGCAGCCACGGTGAGGTTCAGTTTTTGAAAAGTTGATGCCATGGTCGTCTCCTACCGATCGTCGGTTCAAACGATAGCCGCAAGTCGCGGGAGTACGAGGAAGCCCATGCCATTAAATGCTAAGCATGTAGAATATTATGCCAGCCTTAGGATCGAGGTTGGCTGTTCCGGACGTTCGCCATCCATACGACTTACGTTCGGTCGCAAGTTGGCAAACGTAATGGCGCTTAAGGCACGGCTTGGTCCTGTTCGCTTGAGGGTCATGCGGGCAACCAACCACCATTCTAAGTGTTCCACCAGATCGCATTGGTCACGATGGCGCGACCGGAACGTATTGCGTTCTTCCGATCCGCACGAATATCTGTGGTACGCTGCTCGTTAACGCCAATGGGAGGGCGTCGAATGCAAGCGACGGAAACTCTGTTCGAAATCCGCCGGCTGGGCTACCGCCACTTGCCGTCCTATCGAGACATCCGACAGGAAGCTGTTATGGAATGTCCGGAGGAGTTCGGGATCGCCGCGGAACAAGAATTCGCTCGATCCGACCAATGGTATCTCAATCGTCTGTCTACCAGCTTGGTTCTCGGAGGTTTCGATCACGGCGGCTGGCTCTCGGGAACGGTGGCATTAGATTTGCGCCAGACCACAGCCGGCAACGAAGTCGCCGTCCTCTCGGGCATGTACCTGAGGACTCACGCTCGCCGATCTGGACGATCCAGACAGCTTCTTCAGGCTGCGATCTTTCATGCATTTGAGCGATCTCCAACCATCGTGCTGGCGGTCACGTTCTCGAACCGGCGAGCTAGGCTGCTCTACTTAGCCGCAGGGTTTCGCGAATGGAAAGCGGGTCCTCCAGAGGCAGGCGGCGACATCTCTGCCGGTGAGGTCCTGATGCGGTTAGATCAGGAAGATCACTCTTCCACGAACGGGTTTTGCCCATAGAACCATAAGGTCATTATCGAAATAATTCACAGCGTCAAAAGTAATTGACAGCTTCTCTTGCGTTGAAAACACCGCCGTCATGATCATGCTGATGTCGACTGGCCGTTCAGTTAGAACTGCAAGCGTCAGATGGGGCGGATACCCTAATTCCTGCATGGAGGCGGAAGGCTCGAAGATGCTCGCTTCCTCCCATAGGTTCCTGATTCAACCGCTGTAGCGTTGCAGCATTTCACACTGATCCCATAGGGCATTCGTTGCGTCCGGTGTGGGTTGTTGTCCGACCGTATAGCAAACGGATGCCCTGGGTCGAGTGGCCGCTTCGGGCCGACAGTAGTCGTTTTGCTCCTCATCGCTGCGCAGATCACTATATCGCTCCGTCGGTATCGTGCATCTGATCTATATTGCGGTGCATAAGCTTTAATGGTCCGTCCGCCGACAATGTGGAAGTCTCCGAGACTTGCCTAACGTCTCTCCACTTCGAGGATCATTGGCATTGCCCACGAGGCATTGGGAAATGGCCAGCGCAGCAGGGTTACTTTGTCTTCATGCCACTGCGATTCCCACTTTGCATAGAACTTTCGCGCGAAGCCATTCAGTCTAACGCTCTGACAGGCGATAGGCCCCCCGTCGAAGTTCAGCGCGACCTTCAGGTCGAGCTGCGAAGACTTCAGGAATTTGGCAAGGGTCGCGAGCGGGAAAAAGGCTTCCTTTGTGGTGCCGACTATAATCCTGCCAGCGCCGTCCTTCCCAACGAAGGTTCGGTTCGCGAGCCATTTGCTTGTTGTCGGTACATGCGTCTGCCCGTCAGTTCCAATCAACAGGGGATACGAGACCATTGCGTTGGTCGACCCGGAAATGGCGGTCTGCCAAGGCTGGTCGGCAAGTTCCTTAATATCCGCCGTGCCGTCGCTCGCCACGAATGCTCCGGCCTTGGCATCGTATGTCGTTGGCCCCATCGCGACGCCTTCACTGATGATCGGAGTGTCTGGAAGCGCGTGGAGGTCGAAGTAGCTCCCGTTGACGATGAGCACGGCATTCGGCAGTGCTTTTTCCCATTCGTCTATGCCCTTGTCGCCAGCTGGAGCATTGCGGGCGATGAACTTGAACCGGGTGGGATCGATCCGGTTGAGAAGAACGCGGTCGGCTTCCTTCCCGTCTGCAATCACGGGCATCTCGGCGACCTCGTACCCAGGTTCTACCTCCCGCCACTCGTAAGCGCCAGCGATACCGATTGGGGGATTCTCCTGAAGAGCCAAACGCATCGACGGAGAAAGCCGAGGATCGTCTTTTTCGATGGTGATCCAGTAGGTTCCGCCTCGTCTCAGGATGGTATTGAACCCGTAGGCTCCGTTTCGATCCCAGATGTATCCGATACCTACGCCAAGAAAAACGATGGCAGACGCGGCAATGGCGAGTGGCAGTTTGTACTTCAAAGGGTATTCCTCAGCGGAGACTGGATATGGCGTCTGCAGTACACTGGTGGCCGATTTATGTTTAGAAAGCGGCAGTCGCAATAGTGCGTCATTTGCTCCTTCTCCGCGAATCGTATTCATCATCGAACGTGAAACTTTCAGCATCTGGAAAAGAACGGAAACCCCATTTTCAGGATCGAATATTTCAAGCGTATCGGGGTTCGCTACCGGCTCCAGCTATCTCTGGCGACATTGCTGGGATGGCTCGTGATAATGGGGGTCGCTGGGCATTTAAGCGCGGGCAGCGAACGTTCGGTGGTCAAATTTGTCGGCCAAGGCATCGCGTGGCCAATGGTCTTCGCAGTGGTTTTCCTGGCGATAGTAATCTCCACGTTCCGGTGGTGGGACCTGGGTTTTTCTGCATTCTCGGTGAGAACGGCGCTCAAGCTGAGTTGGCTACCCATGGTCTACATGGCCGCACTTGGGGTCCTAATGGCAATAGTCGGATTGCCGCCGCTGCGAAGCGCGATTTTCATAGGCATCAACACGGTTTTTGTCGGTATGTCTGAGGAAGTGATGTTCCGGGGAATATTGTTCAGCGGGCTGCGTTCGAAGCTCAGGCTATGGCCATCCCTCTGGGTGTGTTGTGGACTTTTCGGGTTCGTTCACGTCCTGAATGCTTTAGCGACTGCGCAATGGACAGTCGCAACCCTTCAGGCAGTGGCGGCGTTTCAGACTGGCTTCATGTTGATGGCGCTTCGTTTGAGAACTGGTTCGCTTTATCCGGTCATACTTCTGCATGCCGTGTGGGATTGTTTGCTGCTGCTGGTTGCGTGCCATACCGGTGGCGGGAGCCCAAATCAGCCACTGCCAGCATACGCCTTTGTAGCTCCGCTTTTCCTGCTACCCAATTTTTTATATGCATTGTATTTGTTGCGGCCAAAGGGACTGGCCAAAAATTAATCGGTCAGTTGCACTCTCCACTCCGATATAGATGATGCCCTGAGGAATGCTGTCACGCCGGATAGCGCCAACAGCGGTCTTCCCCAATTCGCCTCTGCGATCGCTTCAAAGCCGCTCGAAGCGGAAATTGCGAATACGGCCGCCGTTCATCAGCATGCCGGTGACCCGGCCTTCTCCATCGCGGGTGAAGGTGAACCGGTCGCCGTTACCAAGAAAATGGTCCGGAGCGACGGCTGTCAGTGCTACTTCTCGGGATTTCACGGATTTAAATACCAGCCCCGCCTCCTGAACTTTCACGCTGTAGGGCATGTCGTTTTCGACCGGACGATAGGTGCCATGCTGGCTGTAATAGCCTATCAGTAGCTTCCCCTTATGCGCCACAAGGCGGGCAACGCGGCCGGCCAGTTAGGGTTCGGTGTAATAGCCGGTAAGCAGTTCCAATGCATGGGCGTAGGGTTGCGGGAACGTGTTCGGCACTTGCTCTGGCACCGGCTGCAACAGATGTGCCAGATAGATATCGGCGATCCCCCGTGCGAGGTTGCTCGGCACGATCGACCCGAGATTGGCAAGGATCGCCACCGAGAAATGCTGCTCGGGAAAGCGGATGATATCGGAGCGGAAGCCGGCGTCGCCGCCGGTTGTTCGACGATCGCCAGGCCGCGATGGGTACCGAGGCCGAGACGCGAGGCATAGTCGATGTCACTGCCGTCGTTCAGCCGTCCACGATCGACCATTCGAGCAATGATGGCAGGCCCTCCGACGCGGTGATGGTAGAAATCTTCGTCCCAGAGCGCGAGATCTTCGACCGTCGTCAAAAGGCTGGTCGCGCCCACGGTGTCCAAATTGGTGTCGGAAATCTCCACACCCCGCTCCGTATCCACATAGCCCTCGGCCACATTCCTGATGACCTCGGCGTAATTGTCTCGGAAGAACGTGTTGCTCATGCCGAGCGGTTCGAAAATCCGTGCCGAGGTAAAGACCCGCAGCGACTGGCCACTTACCCTCTTCAAGACCTGCGCCACCAGGGCATATCCGGTGTTGCAATAGAGGTATTCGTCGCCCGGCTGGAAATTCAGGTCCTGCTGGCGGGAGACGACGGCAAGGATGTCGTCATCGGTAATCAAATCCTTGGAGTATCGCCAGCCGGCGAGGCTAAGCAATTCCCAGTGATCGCGCTGGCCGCTCGTATGCCGCATGAGGTGCCGCAGAGTGATCGGCACGCCAAAATCAGGCAGGCTGGGCACGTATAAATGCACCGCATCATCAAGTGACAATTTTCCTTTCGGCCGACAGCAGCAGTATGGCAAATGCCGTGAACTGCTTGGAGACGGATGCTGAATGAAAGACGGTGGACGGCCCGATCGCGACACCATGGCCCAGATTGGCCATGCCAAAGCCGCGCTTATAGATAACCTCGCCATCCCGCATGACTGCAACCGCGCAGCCGGGAGAATCTTTAGTGTTCCAAGCCTCGAACAGTTGATCGACGCGTTCCGCTTCGGTCATCAGTGTCTCCCAGATCACTTTAGTGTGGCAATGAAATCGAGAGTTGAGGATATTGCAAGACTCGGAAAAATGAAAAATACAGTGAGTGTCGATGGCCGCTTTGGGCCGAGACCGGACACGCCAAACACGAGACTAGCGATCCCCATGCGACTGTGCGAATTGCTCATTATATGCTAGTCGTTGCCAACCATTGCGCAGGGGTTTCGCTACGTGACGCATTTAGAATTGGCAAAAAGTCACCATCTTGCAGGATCATGCCAATGCGGTTCGGTGACCTATCGGGTGGCAGACGAATTCACTTTCGCCGTCAATTGCCATTGTTCAGTCTGCCGCCGGGCAACCGGCGCGGCTTTCAAACCCCTAGCCGGGATAGAGCGTGAAAAGCTGTCCGTCACCAGCGGGCAGGATGATATCAAGGTCATCGACGCCGAGGCGTGGCGCGACCAGAGGTGCGGTCGCTGCGGCTCATTTCTGTTCGCGGTCGTCCGCGATGGGACATTTGCCCATATCGCCATGGGAACCCTCGTAGACGATCCGTCCATTCGGCCCACAGCCCATATCTTCGTTGGTTCGAAAGCGCCGTGGTTCACCATCACCGATGATCTGCCGCAATATGACGAGCACATTGTTGCGGAAGAAAATCCGGCTCGCGGCACGGCGCAGGCCTGTTGATCGATCAGGACAGTGGTACCGCAAAGCGGCGAGGAGTGGGTATCCAGACGAAAACCATAGCGATCTATACCGTCAACGGTGTACTTCACGTCGATGTAAAGTTCGGCAGCTTCACCCCTCAGTTTGTGGTCGCTGCTGATGATCGTGCCTTTAATGGGGAGCCAGCCAATAACTTGACGCAGCTGGCGGATTCTGTTTGCAACGCTCACAACGAAAAATAGCAACACGAAAATATAGAATACTACCGGATAGAATTCATCCCTCTCTCCTTCCGGCCGTCGACTGGGTCTTAGCAATAAATTCCTTAAAAATTGCGACGTAACCTCCCAAAAATCATCTAGGGAATATCAAGAATTGCATTTTAAGCACAGGGCTGTGCGAGCGGCCTCGATGCACGACAACAGGGGGACACTCACTCACGGGTTAAATTACGCCTGCTACAAGAAGGCGACCTTGAGAAGTTCTCCAATGAGTTCGGCAACGCCTCGGAACGTAGCGCTTCCTAGTATCAGTCCTATTAATGCACCAAGCGGGGCAAATAGGATCATTGCGACTACACCCGCTAGATGAAAACCCAGCACTCCTGCGAGCAGAAGGCCAATGCTGCTCAGAATGATCAGAGATGCTCTACGAGCTTTGCTCATCTTGTCGATAGCTGGCCATGACGTCATCCGGTCGCCCAATCTCAAGCAGTAGCAAGGCGATCATGCATACGTCCGGCCCGACCGTCAAGAAATCATGATTAGGATCGCTCCGTCCCCTTACTGCAAGAACTGTGCAAGATAAAAGTGACCACCCATGTTTGTAATGTGAAGCTCCGTATAATCGTCAGTCGCTACACTCAGGCCTGTGCCCTCAGAATATGTTCCGTACAACCGACCACTGGCATTGGGTTTCGACATTTTTCTCCGGAATTCATCGGACCAGCTTTTCGACGGCTGGGATAGTTGGTCCATCTCATCATAGATCAAAAGCCATTCGTGCCCAAAATTGCCGAAGCCCCCGCCCTCCGATGCCCAGAACCAGTGAATAAGTACAGGATGCCCAGCCAGCGCGGCGCTCTCTTCCACGTCTTGCAGGAAATTATGTTTCTCTACCTTGAATCGAAACCAGTCGCTATCAAAGCCGAAGTGAACTAAAACTATGAACGGCATCCATGCCAGGAAGGGGGCTGCGAACAACGACAACGCCCGCCTCCAATCCCATTTGATTAAAATCCAGCAAGTGCGGGCTAGCCACACTACTACGGCGAGCAAACCGGGAAAGACAACTAAAACAATCAAGATGACGTCGTCATCAATTGCTCGGCTGAGACTTATGACAACGTAGCAATACAACACGACAAGCAATGCACCAATAAAATATGATGGGTGAAAGCGATTGCTTGCCGCTTGGCGTTCAATAGGCGCTGTGTGCATTGATTGGGTACCTATCGTGCGTCCCGCCAATCGCTGGCATTAAATGGCCGGAAATGAGCATATCTCGTTTGCATGCAGGAGCGACAGAGCGCACTCTTGGCATCATCCATTGGGGGGTCGTGCCGATAGCCCGTTCTGCCCCACGGCCCAGACGAGGTTAGCTGGGGTGTCTTTGAGTTGTTTTTCATACTCGGCGGAATACTTCGCGTGCTTTTCAACATCATCAAGGTCGAGAAAAAGAGAAATGAACCTCATTGATCTTGGGTTCCCTCTGGTTTTCTAGGGTAAATGGAGAGGGGATCGCCTTTGATGCGCGTGCCTCCAAATTAGGCCTTCAGTATTGCCTTGATCGCATTATCCACCGCATAGCTTCTCTTAATCATGCAGCGCTGCGGATATGCTGGGTCCACAAGGACAACGACGGACATTCCTTTGTCTAGGCTCATCCGTTCAGTACCGTATACATTTAAGTTTTCAGCGAAATACGCTTTTCCATCAAAGACATATGAGACTTCTACTAAGGTAGTGATATCCTCGCCATTCACAATCCTTCGCGACGACACAAGAGTAGCAATAGTCTCGACCCAGCCCGTAGACAAGATTATCTCTCGGCGCCTGGCGAATACCGAGGCAACAAGCAGGCCTACGATAAACACAAACACGAGAATATTCAGGATCATCTGCTCAAAGTCCGCGCCTGTTTGTAGTTATTAATCTCTAAGCGGCGAAGTGAATATACGCAAGTTCTAGTGAAAAATGCGGTTCCTTAGGCGTTCTGATCCCCCACGCCCCGACCGAGGGTGGTGATGTCCGGTTCGGGTCGATTCAGGACATGAAGCCCAAGCCGTCAATCAGGTCGGCTCTGCCGATATGAACCAGAGCCGCCATCAACTCATCCCTCTCGTTGGGTGATGCTTGCCGAAGCTCTGCGGCTATGGCTTCCACAGTCTCAATATCATCATCCTCACTAGCGGTCGAAGGACGTCGATCCAGGTAGGAGATGGCGATTGCGAGCGCGGCTGCGATATTGTGCATATGCATCTTTCGGGAATAGACCTGGCGGTCAACAAATGCAGGAGAAATTATCATACCTTCTCGGAAGTCTTTATTTATCCGAATAAAGAAGGCATTTGTGCAGTGATCAGAGGTCCACTTCGGGCCGAGAGGAGACGTTTAGCCCCGGAGCGTTTCGTCGGCGCGGATCGCGTTAACGACCAAACGTAATCTTTGTCTGGTGTCCGCCATTTCAGCGCCAAACGCCATATGATTTGTCTCAATATCGACTAGATATTCGATGACCTCTGCGTCAGAGAAACCCTGTCGCAGAAGGTCCGCCGTTTTAAATAGGTAGTGATCATACTCGTCAGAGAACGGTTGGCATTCGGCGTCTCTCCAAGTTTGACCTGGCTGGAGTAAACCAATGGGGTCCCACAGGCTCCAGCCGATATCACGAAGTCGAGTGAGTTTCGAACTGATCGTCATAGAACCGTATCCCTCAAAAGAAGCATGAAATTCTATATTAGGCAGTAGGGCTGGTTTCAACATGTCCGCTCTGGGCCGACAGCGGTCATGGGCGGATCGCCAGTAGGAGACATTCACCGGCCACATCGACTAAAATCGACCTTCTGCACCTATCGGATGTGCGCCTTCCAATCATGATAGAACCGGAACAGCTCCACTGCTGTTTATCGCCGTAAGTCGTCATCGTGACGGGGATCACGTCCGTCGAGAAATCCTAAGTCCCGTTTCATGTAATTGGGCATCGTGTCAAGGTCGCGCGGTCTCCAGCTCCCAAACCGGCGCCATCGCTCGAATACGGCTTCGCGGCATGACTTCCAACCCTCAATCGCCCTGATCAATAGCGCTCGCTTGAAACGACAGCTCTCCATAATACCTCTCTATGCAAGCTTTAGTCGTTTGCACTCTGGCGCTGGAAATGCTCGAATTCCAATCGAACGATTGGAACAGGGCATCAAGAGAACTTATGCATGAAGCTGTCTAAGCAATTCCCGTTGAATGCCCTGCGCGTCTTCGATGCCGTGGCGCGGATGAACAGTTTCACGAAAGCGGGTGTTGAACTGGGTATGACGCAAACAGCCGTCAGCTATCAGATCAAACTGCTTGAGGAGAATGTCGGTGAACTGTTGTTTGTGCGTCAGCCGCGAGCGATCTCACTGACCGAGGCAGGCGAACGCTTGGCCCCGAAAGTTTCCGAGGCATTCGAGTTACTTCAACAGGCCATGGTCAGTGTCCGACAGGCAGCGGCGGAGACGCTGACTATCCATTCGACAGCGACCTTTGGGCAACAGTGGTTGTCCAGGCACATCGGGGCGTTTCAGCTACTCCATCCACATATCGCTGTTCGACTTGTCACAACCTCTATCCTTGCCGATTTCAACCGAGACTCCGCAGATGTGGCGATCCGGTGGGGAACAGGTGATTGGCCAGGACTTACGTGTCATAAGATAATGGCGATGGAGTTCACCCCGATGCTTAGCCGCGACGCGGCCGCTCGCGTCGGCGGAATTCATGCACCAATCGATCTTCTGAAGCTGCCGATCATCAGCGCCGGAGATGTTTGGTGGAAACAGTGGTTTGAAGCCGCTGGCGTCCACGATCCCGGGCTCGAACGCTATCCCAAGAACGAGTTTGGAACCCAGGTTCTGGAAGCAGGTCTCGCCATGACCGGGGAAGGCGTGGCTATGCTCAATCCTGCTCATTTCGAAGATGACGTCGCGGCGGGACGACTTTACCAGCCCTTTGCGTTGACCTGCATCGACGCACGCGACTATTGGCTCGCGTATCCCGAGGGGCGACGGAACATTTCAAAGATTAAGGTCTTCCGAAGGTGGTTGCTGGAAAAATTCGATGTCGCCGCAGCCTGATGGCGCAGCCCCGTTGAGTTACTTTCGTTTTCGAGGGCTGTGCTTCCAAGCCGTGCAATGGCCGCTTTGGGCCGATAGCGGTCACGTAGTAGCCGGTCTCCACAATTGCCCGAGCGCCAAATTTACTTCGTGTAGCGGGAGGCATCGCAGGGGTAACTCGTATGGAAGAAGTCTGGACAACTCTTGCGTCAAAAACGTTGGTGAAAGATCGATGGATTGACCTTCGCGCCGATCAATGTCGCACGCCGAGCGGGCAGGAAATCAGCCCATACTACGTGTTGACCTATTCAGACTGGATAAACGTCGTGGCCATAACGAGCGATGAGCACGTACTGCTGACGAAGCAATATAGACATGCGGCGGGTAGGGTGTTTTGGGAAATTCCGGGTGGTGGTATTGACGCCAATGACCCTGACCCATGCGCCGCCGCCGGTCGAGAACTTGAGGAAGAAACAGGCTATCGGGCAGGAAAGATTGAACTCATAGCAACCTTTTTCCCCAATCCAGCCTCTCACACCAACCGCCTACACACGTTCCTCGCGACTGAAGTGGAACCCGTCGGAACACAACTGCTCGACGCTGGTGAAGACGGTCTAACAGTTCACCGCATGCCGGTTGGAGAATTGATCAAAAAACTCCACCACGGCTTTCTAGAGCAAGTGACCTGCCACTGAACTTTCATCCAGCGGCGGTTAGAGCCTCGGCGGCTTTGAATACGCCAAATGGCGCGGTGTGAGCAACCGGCGGAAACGCGAAGCTTTCATCTTGCGTAGCGTTGGAGCCGGTTGCGGCGATGAGCCCGGCATAGTCCGCCGGGGTCTGATATCCGAGCGATGAGTGCGGCCGGAAATGGTTATAATCCTCCGCCCATTCAGCGATGGCGCTGCGGGCATGATCGAGGCCGAAGAAGAGGCTCTCGTTGAGCAACTCGTCGCGCATGCGTCCGTTGAAGCTCTCGACATATCCATTCTGCATTGGCCTTCCCGGCGCGATGTAATGCCATTCGACCTTGTGATCTTTCGACCAGGCAAGGATGGCATTCGAGGTGAGTTCGGTGCCGTTGTCGGAGACGATCATTCCTGGCTTGCCGCGTCGTTCGATGAGGGTCGTCAGTTCGCGAGCGACGCGACGACCGGAAATCGAGGTGTCCGGGATCGCCGCCAGGCACTCGCGCGTCGCGTCATCGACGATGTTGAGCACGCGGAACCTCCTCCCGCAGGCGAATTGGTCGTGGACGAAATCCAGCGACCATCGGGCGTTGGCCTTCGCTTCGACCAGGATCGGTGCACGCGTGCCGACCGCACGCCGCCGGGCTTTGCGCTTGCGAACGGAAAGCCCTTCCTCGCGATAAAGGCGATAGATGCGGTTGATCCCGGAGGGCTCTCCCTCCCGCCGAAGCAGGACGAACAGTCGGCGGTATCCGAAACGTCGACGCTCATTGGCGAGGTCGCGCAGCTTCGCTCGCAACTCGGTTTCCGGGGGTCGGTTCGACTGATAGCGGATCGTCCTGCGGTCGGCGGATATGATTTGGCAGGCCCGTCGTTCCGAAAGACCCATGACGGTCTTCAGATGCGTGACGGCGTCACGCTGGGCGGCGGGCCCTACCATTTTTTTGCAAGAAGCTCGCGGAGTGCGGCCGCATCCAGCATCTGCTCGGCCAGCAACTTCTTTAGCCTGGCATTCTCGTCCTCAAGCGCCTTCAGCCGCTTCGCTTCGGAGACTTCCATGCCGCCGTATTTGGCCTTCCAGTTATAAAACGTTGCTTCTGAAATCCCGTGCTTGCGGCAGAGATCGGCCGCCTTCGCGCCAGCCTCCTGTTCCTTAAGCACACCGATAATCTGCTCTTCCGTAAATCTCTGCTTCTTCATTCGTCCGTCCCTTAATAGGCCGGACTCTAATCCATTCTGGAGGAAATTCTCAGTGGCAGGTCACACGTTCTCCACTGAGGTGGGTTTGAAGCGACGACTGAAAACGCGAAACGTCCCCGTAAGTTACAGAAAAATCTGCGCTAACAGTATTCCGCTCTTGTTCAGTCGGCATGGTTTCCCGCACTGGTGTAGCCAAGAGGACCTTCACACTCAGCAATCCTCTCGGGCCAATCGGAACGATTTGGAGGCTGAGATGTGCCTGATCAATCGAGTCATCCTCGAAGAAGCCACCCATCAATAACGGTCCGGCGTTGCCTTGGCCTATTGGATATGCCCCAAGGGACATCTCGAATTTACGAAGTTCGGCAAGGCTAAACCATGCAGCGCTTTTTCCGGCAAAGTCTCCGCTTTGCACGACGGCGGTTAATTCACCATGATGATCGTCGTCTGGTTTGTATCGCAATGTGATTTTCTTCAAGGCACCCCCAAAAACGGTCCATGACCTCAACGATAGGCTTTTTACCATAAATAGCGAGCCCAGTATCGATGGCCGCTTCGGGCCGAAAGCGGTCGTTGGGTGATTACCTTACTTGAAAGCGACACTCCCCAAGTGCCGAAGGGGAAAACTGTTGCATACTATTCCCGGCTGCCAGCGCTGAGGGAGTCGAGGACCGCCAAGGCGTTTCTCTCGACCGCGTCTGCTCTGTTCAGCAGATCGGCGTCGGTTGTCCTGAAGTTGTATGAGAGGAGGACCTGCGTATCGAGGTTCTTGTAGCTCGTGCATGCGATATATTGCTGGCTGGGCGTTCCGGGACGGGTGCAGAAAGCGAAAAATCCATCGACGCGCTCCAGGTCGAAGGTCTTGTCGTCGCCATATCTCTTCGTGCCGTCCGCGAGCATCGTCAGCGGGCGGCTCTTCCTGTGCGCCTCGATATTTTGCGATATGTCGTATTTCGGGTTTCTGAGCTGAAGGGTGACCGTAGTCGGCATCTCGGGAACGTCGGCGGAGGTGATAGGATGGCACGCTGTCTGCGCCCAAAGGTAAGTGGGGTGTTCGACTTCACAGAATGCGTTGTCGGTCTGTGCTGGACGGCGGCCCGGGTAGCCATCAAGGTTGACGTTAAGGCTATCCAACGCCAGCAGGCCAGCAGCGGTCGCATCACAGAATTCCCGCGCGGACTGGAAATAGCCGAGGCTGAAATATTTCCGAGCGCCGCCAGCCTGCATAAGGCCGATGACCGGGCTGACAGGAATATCGAATGCGCGACTTGCTAGGCTCACCCGATGAAGGCCCGTCATACATGCGGAGGGCGGCGGCGCTCGGCGGGCCTCCCGAACGTGAGCGCCGTACGCCCAGTAAAGAAATGGGGATCCAAAACCCAGCACCGCCACGAGCGGCAGGACTACAGGGGATCGCAGCCTTCTTGCGCGGAAACGGGAACCAACGATGACAATAGCGCTGGCAAGGGCACCGCTTGCCATGCCCACGGTCAGAAACAACATGAGGGCCAGCCCGCCGACCAGGCCCGGACCGTCACCATGAGAAAGATCCTCGAACTGCACTCTGGCGAAGATGAACGCTGCCACGACTGCCGGAGCCAAGAGCCACCACCGGCGCCAGAACGCTAGGGCGGCAAAGCCCAGCAGGTAGGGCAAGCCCAAAAACTGGAAGGCCATTGTCACCATGCGTTCCCTCTATTGCCCGGTCGATCCGCTCACCCTAGCGATACACCAGTTACAAACTGTAAATCGAAAATATAGTTTTTGATCCACATCGTCAGATTGTGTGGGAAGCCTGATATCCGGATTTGGCTACCTGTCTACCGAGGCAAGCTAAGCGTCGTCAGAACGTGGCTCGCGGAGCGTATCCGCGACAAGGGCGTTGGCATAACCGTTGCCCGATGCCGTGCTCCTACTTGAGCCAGGCGAAAAGCTCTACGTGCTTCTTTCAGATCTGCCCCCGATTGAGGCTGATGTCCGCTTTGGGCCGATAGCAGACCGAGCGCGTTGGCAGCTCTTCGCCAACAGCGGCCATTGCTGAAAAATGGCTTGTCGGAGAGCTTGCTTTTCATACCTGACAGTGACAGAGCGGAATTCCGGCACCATTTCCAGGAGAACACCATGCCGGATTCGTCCACCCTCATTCTATTTGCTTCCGCCGCTCTGGTTCTAACCGCCACGCCGGGGCCGGACATGCTACTCATTGCCTCGCGTAGCGTGAGCCAAAGCCGCATGACCAGGCTCCTTACCTATTTCGGCATAGCGTGTGGTACTTACTGCCACGCCATTGCCGCAGCGCTAGGTTTAGCTCAACTCCTAAAGACTGTTCCCGCAGCCTATGAATTAGTTCGCTGGGCGGGATGCGCCTATCTGCTCTACCTCGCAATCAAGACGTTGCGCGGCGATTCATTGGCTGGTCTCACGACAAAGTCGGTAGCGAGCATGTCGAGGCTTCGTATCTTCTCGGAAGGCTTGGCGACTAACCTCCTCAATCCGAAAATGGCACTGTTCGTTCTTGCGCTGTTTCCTCAATTCACAACACCGGGGAGCGAGTCCATCGTATTACAGATGTTGGGCCTGGCAACAATTCTGAACGCGGTTGGTTTCGCTGTGAACGGAGGTGTGATCCTGGTCGTCGGGCGAGCAAGAAGGGGCGTGAAGCTCCCCCTGAAGTTTGCTCGTTTACCCAACTATTTCCTTGCGGCCGTTTTCGCAGGGCTGGCGTCGCGGCTCGCATTGGGAGGAGGGAGCTGACCAGTGTGCTATGTCCGCAACGGGCCGGATGCCGCCACGGCCGGATTGCGTGACAAGCGGTCACTTAGAATGCAAATCACCAGATCCCCCGCAGCATCATTTCCGTCCCAAGAACCGCTAGTGCAGCCAGGAAGCAGCGTTTGAACACGGCTGGCGTGACTGCCCGCCTGATATATTGCCCTGCCCACATTCCGAGCAAAGCCGGAGCGACGGCGAGAGCCGAAATCACCGTCCCATCGATCTGGAACGCCCCTCGTATCGCCAGTCCAATCGCAAGGGCTACCGTTGATACCGTAAACGAAAGACCGAGTGCCTGAACGAGATCATCCTTCTCGAAACCGAGCGCTTGCACGTACGGCACGGCCGGGATGACAAACACACCAGTTGCACCCGCAATGAGGCCCGTTGCTATTCCGACCACTGGCGATAGCCAGCGTTCATGTCTTGGGGAAATACGACGTGGCTTTGTGAACAGCGTGTAAACGGCATACACCGTGAGCGCGAGCCCCAATAGGAACGTGCTTACAAGAGTGTCACCGCCTGTCAGCATAGGCGCACTGCCTAGAGTTCCAACAACCACACCCGCCATCATAGTCCAGAGCCTACGTATGACACCCATGACGCGTGGGCCTGCGAGCAACTGCCAGACGTTTGTGACGAATGACGGAATGATGAGTAACAAAGCCGCAGCCAACGGTGACAGCAAACTGCCAAGTATAGCCATCGCCACCGTCGGGAGGCCCATACCGGTCACCCCCTTCACGATTCCGGCCACGAAGAATGTAGCTACGAGGGCGAGCAGCATTGGGATGGTTAGATCAGTCATAGCCTCTCTCATACGCCTTGGAGCACAATCCACAATGCAGCATGTCCGTAGCGAGCCTTCGTCTAGACCGAAGGCTAGATTGGTTGTAGCATTTAAGAATGCGCTTCGATTTCACCGACCTTCGCCTCTTTCTCGCTGTAGCTGACGCTGGTAGCATCACCCATGGTGCAGCGGATGTCGGTCTTTCTCTCGCTGCGGCCAGTGACCGTTTGAGGGAGATAGAGGCTACGGGACAAGTTCGGCTCATGGAAAGAGGTCGCCGGGGGGTGGCGCTGACGGAAGCGGGCGAGGCTTTTTCCCACCATGCCCGTGAGATACTTAATCAGGCAGCTCGGATGCGTGGGGAACTGAGCCTCTACGCAAAGGGTGTACGGGCAACCGTTCGTATCGTTGCCAACACAGCTGCTATGGTTGAAGCTCTACCAACACAACTGTCGCTATGGCTTGCGGCCCATCCGCAGGTGGATGTTGATCTACGAGAACGCCAGAGCCATGAGATCGCACGAAGTGTCGCTGCTGGTTTTTCGGACATCGGGGTGTTGTCGGACGCGGCGTCAAACGATGAACTTATTCTCAAGCCCTTCGCGATAAGCAGGCTCGCTGTTGTCTTTGCCAAGTCACATCGGCTCGCAGTCGAAAAAGAAGTCCGGTTCCCGCAGATCGGCGGAGAGTATTTCGTAGGCTTGGAGCGCGGCGCATTACAAGATCATATCGATGCTCAAGCGGACAGGCTCGCGATAAAGCTCCGATACCGGATCAGGCTTCGCACGTTTGAAAGCATATGCTCAGCGGCAGGAGCGGGCGTTGGTGTCGCCATTGTTCCTGAGACGGTCGCAAGAAGGTGCAAGCGCACACACACCCTGTCAGTGGTGCCGCTGGCGGATGCGTGGGCGCGGCGGCATCTCTCTGTCTGCATAGCCGCGAGCCGCGATGTTTCACCAGTTGCGAGGAATCTGTTCGACCATCTCGCGAGTGCATGATCCAATGGCGGCTTTGGGCCGGTAGCGGACTTTAAAAGATCCCATGGGCTTGTCGTGACCGGTTTGGTCGAGCCATGGGCCGACGCACTTCGCCAGCCATCTATCGCGGCATGTCTCTTACCATCGCCGCAACGCGGCTCGAATTTCGGTCTGCTGCCGGCAGGGACGACACATCAGGTGTCCGGGCCGGCAGCTAAGGCAGGCTGCTGGCCGTAAGCGCGCAGAATGGCCAGGATGAGCCCCGGGAAACGGCCGTCCACTTCCTGACAGCGCGAATGATTGCTCATTTCGATGCCACGGCGCTCGGAGCGGATCAGGCCGGCCTCGCGCAGGACTTTGAAATGCTGGGAGAGCGACGACTTCGGAATGACGCGCTCACCAAGGCAGGCGAGCGCCGTGCACGTTCCGCTGGAGCCGACGCCGGCGATCTGCGCAAAGATCGCGGCCCGTTCCGGATCGGAAAGCGCGTACAGGATGGCCTCAGGCCGGATGTCGTCTATCGCGGGGTGCACGAGCGGTCTCATAAACTTTATATAGGGGCACTTGAAAAGCAGATCAACAGTTCCGAAATTCTGAACTACGGAACAGGCCGGAGAGAGCGATGGCGTCCGTGTCGAAAGGAACGATCATGTCTAAACTTACGGGAAAAGTGGCTCTGGTGACCGGTGCGTCCAAGGGGATCGGTGCGGCAATTGCCAAGGCATTCGCTGCCGAGGGCGCACAGGTCGTCGTCAACTACGCCTCGAGCCGGGAGGGCGCTGACGACGTTGTTAATGCCATCGCTGCTGCCGGCGGCAAGGCCATTGCGGTACAGGGTGACGTGACGAAAGCCGATCAGGCAAAGGGGCTCGTCGACGCCGCCATCGAGGCGTTCGGTCGTCTCGACGTGCTGGTCAATAACTCGGGCGTCTATGAGTTCGGCGCGATCGAGGACATCACCGAGGCGAATTATCGTCGCATGTTCGACGTGAACGTTCTCGGCGTCCTGCTGACGACGCAGGCAGCGGTCAAGCACATCGGCGAAGGCGGCAGCATCATCAACATCTCGTCTGCGGTGACGAGCCTTGCTCCGCCGACCTCCGCCGTCTATTCGGGCACCAAGGGCGCCGTCGATGTCATCACCAGCGTCCTTGCCAACGAGCTGGGTCCGCGCAAGATCCGGGTCAACGCCATCCTGCCCGGCATCGTCGAAACCGAGGGCACGCATACGGCCGGCTTCGTCGGATCCGATTTCGAGGTCACCGCCGTCGCCCAGACCCCGCTCGGCCGCACCGGCCAGCCGGACGATATCGCCGATGTCGCGGTCTTCCTCGCTTCGAACGACGCGCGCTGGCTGACGGGCGAACGACTGACCGCGAGCGGCGGCTTTCGCTGACCTTTGATCACCCGCCCGGCCGATTGCCCTGCAGCGTCCCATGACGCTTGCTCGGAATCGGCCGGGCGTTCAGTGTCGGGGCCGGCTTGGCCCGCGCCTTCCCCCTCCTTTCGGGGGAGTATCGCACATGCAGGGTGACACGCATTCATCTAACCATCTGTTCCGCATCGCATAATGAAAGCAATTTCTTTCCGAGTAGAGACACCGGCCCATCTCCGAGATCGGCAGGCAGGTCGATTGCTGGCTGTCCCGAAACGTTAAGTCTCTCCATCGACGGCGTGAGCTGCACTCCTTAATCTCCGAGGGTAATCCCGGCTTGCCTCAACCAAGCGTCCGAATTCTCTGATTTCTCTTGTCCATTGTCTGCGCAAACTAACGGATACAGCGCGCGTTGCGGGGACCACTCGACCTTGCCCTGCTTCGGTCCCGCGAAATCACAGAACACGGGACTGGTGCTAACGAACTCAGCCGGAAAGTTGTGGATGACTTCCTTCACACATGACAGCCGCTGATCGCTGTGTCCGGGGCACAATAACCAAACAAAGCCAGCAAGCACGATGTCATTTCGGTACCGAAATGACCCATCACTGTCGCGGCGTCTGTCGGCGAGCTCCATCTCTGTGCCTCGTGACACATATAGACTCAAGAAAGCTGCACGAGCGTCCTCCGCCTTCTCGACGCTACCACTTCCGATGATGCCTACGATGGCGCGCATAGTCGAACTGGGGCAGGAATCAGGTGGGCTCGACGATCTTCCATTTCTAAGCCCGCTGAAATAATCCAGCCAAGGCTTCACTTCATTTATGTCTTCCAGAGCAAAGGTCTGACGTTCACAGAACGCCTTAGCCGCATCAAAATTCTCGGAGGTCGTTAAATTTTGCCCATTTGCGTCGGTCGATATTGTTAGTATCAATAGACCTAATACCGCGCATAAGGACTTTAATTGATGAGGTAGGTTAGACATATTTTATCACCTTTCGGCGTAATAGTGGTTCCATTGATGGATATCTCTCGACCTGAATTGCCGTTTGAATTTGCGGCCCTGAGTCATCGTGTCGCAGCTATTCGATTGTCTCGGGCGTCCTCGCCTTGACCGCATGAACCCGCCGCCAATCGAGGCCATCAAACAAGGCTTCGAACTGGGCGTGGGTCATCGTCATCAGGCCATCCTTGATGCCGGGCCAGGTAAAGGTTGCTCTTCCAGCCTCTTGTACCTCACAACAGAATGCAGCCACTGCCAACGCAGATACGCAGTTAGTGCGGGTTACACATCCGTTTCATCCTTTATTCCCACGACAATTGCCGTGCGTCGGCAAGCGCTACAACCGGCATGGTGAACGCCTTTTGCTGCAGACCGAGGACGCCACTGTTTGGTCGGTTCCTCCGCAATGGACTGATCTTGTAAGCTTGGATCCTGAGGTCGTCATGAGCAACGGACGATCGCTCTTGCGGGTGGTCGACTTAATGGAGTTGGCCACTCTGGTGAAGCGCCTTTCGAGCAAATTGGGGCCGCGCTGACGTGCAGAAGTGTAAGGATAAATATGCCGCATTTGTAAAGTGGATTATGCCGCAAGAGGTCGCTTTTATGAGAGGATATGCCTGCAATTACGAGTCATTTCGTCAAATAGACCATACGCATCAGCTTGACGAGGTAGTAAAATGCGTCATAATTAGAATTACTCTAACGCCGCTTCGTGTCCTCGGAGCCATTGATGTCTGCGAAGTACGACAGCAAGCGCACAAAGACGGATGTCCTCATCGAAGAGGGCACGTTCAATCCCACCCCCGAGAAGGTGCGCGATCCAAAATTTCGGGGCAGCGAGTTCTTCGATCCGCACGACGCCGTGCAGGTCAAATACGAGATGCTGCGTCGCGTCTCCATCGACAAGGTTTCGGTG